>JBCCCG010000006.1:0-199031 GCA_039033595.1 Planctomycetota bacterium
ACGCCTTGTCGCACAGCAACGCCTTGACACGCTCCACACGACGCTCCATCACGTACTGGTGCGGCGTGCGGCCCGTCGTACGCTTGAACTGACGAGAGAAGTGGCTCACGCTCAGACAAGCCGCCCCCGCCAACTCCGCCAACGTCAGGTCCTCGGCCAGGTGGGCCTCGACGTAATCACGCACGGCCTCGAACTCACGGGCACTCATTCGTCCCGGCTGTTTCTGTGTCTTGGGGCCTTGCGTCGCGTAATGCCGCAGCAGATGCATCGCCAAGACTTGCGACAAGCCTTCGACGTACAACGAGGTACCCGCGCTCGGGTCCGCCAGCTCGTGGTGCAGTAGCTGGATGCAGTGCTGCAGACGATCGTCACGCAGGTTGAACCCGTGACGCAGCTGCACCCGGTCCGGGTTCAAACCGCCCACCTGCTCCGCGATACGGCGGATCAGCGTCGGAGAAAGGCAGACGTGTAGTGAATCCTGGTCGTCCGGCATGTAGTCCCACATCCACGTGAACGGCTCGTGGGCCGGCAACAGGTTGATCATGCAGGACTCGAACGGGCCCTCGACACGCCGCCCGTCTCGGCGCTGGTCGGTGTAGGGCGAATGAAACGTGTTGAATACCAGCAGGTGTTCGCTTTGCCCTTGTGTCATTTCCACCCCGTCCACTTGATCGACCCGCCGACGCAACAACGTCGTCTCGCTCCAGGACCGCGCAGCCACGATGCCCTCGGGCAAGACATCGACCCCGCGGACCGGCTTGTCGTACACCACCGAAGGAGCCAGCTCGGCTCCGGGTTGGGGATAGTCCCGCGGCGAGTTGTTCACCCCTTCAGGCTTCACAACACCACCCCTCCCGCGTTTTCCCAACTCACGCCGCCGTGCGACGCCCGGTAGGTCTCGGGCATCACCCCCACAATCCCTTGGAAGCATCGGTTCATCTGCGCTTCGCTGGCAAACCCGCAAGCCTTTGCGATCACCATGATGCCGAACACCGAGTACCGCCGATCCATCAGCATCTTCCGTGCCCGCGCCACCCGGCGCTCGGCCAGGTAGCGGTGCGGGCTCACCCCGGCCGTCCATCGGAACCGCCGAATAAAACCCGTCGCGTCCACACCCGCCGCTGACGCCCATTCCTCGAGCCCGAAGTCACGCCTAAGGTTGGCTTCAAGAAACTCCCGCGCCGCGGCGAACTCCCGGCCGCTCAGCCGGCCCGGTCGGACCGACTCTCGCGGCGCCTCTACGCAGTGGTTCCGCAAGAGGTGGATCGCCAACACCCGCGCCATCGAGTCGGCAAACAACGTTGTGCCCACGCTGGGCCGGCTCATCTCCATTTCCAACAGCCGAACCGCGCGCAACAACGATTCATCGTCCAGATTGATCCCGTGGCGGAGCTGTACCCGGTCGGGGTCCATGTCTCCGACCTCCTGCGCCACCTTGCGCAAGAGCGTCGGCGACAAGCACACGTGCGTCGATTCGGCGGGCCGATCGAACGCCCAGTCCCAAGCAAACGCCTCGTGGGCCGGTAAAAGATTCACCGCCCGCCGGGTAAACGCGTCGTCGCAGACCGTGCCGTCGCGCCGCTGCTCGCTAAATCGCGGCGGGGTGGGGTTGTAGACGAGCACGTGCTCGCTCATGCCCTCGTCAACCCGTACCCCCTCTTCGCCGACGTGTCGACGACGCAGCAAGGTCATCTGATCGAAAGTCTGGGTGTCGATCATGTCGTGCGGCAGTGTCCGCGCCGGGCGAATCGGTCGGCGGTAGGTATAGACACCGGAGTGGCAGCCGGTCGAAAACTCGCCTCTTAAAAATCGGGGATCGTGTCTTCTCATCGTTCGCGGCCGCCGTGCAATGCATCGGAAACCATTCCTTGCTTGTCACCGGATGCCCGCCCGAATCTTTTTCCCGAATCCCGCCGGTAAGCCGCCGGGGTCACGCCCACGATCCGCTTGAAGTGCCGGGTCAGGTGAGATTGATCGGTGAACCCGCACGCCAACGCGATCGGGGCGATAATCCGATCCAAATACGCCTCGTCGCACAACAGCGTCTCGATCGGTCGGGTGGGGCTAGGATCATCCACACCGACATTGGGCCGCCACACGGCGGCGGGCCGGTTTTCATTCGCGTTGATTGGGGCCACCCCTTGGCGCGTCATCCTCGGGCCCCCCCGGAGTTGGGCATGGGTTGCGCGGTGGCGGGGCCTCGGGGCAGCCTACCCGCAGAAATCGACCGATATTGCGGGGCGAAGGCAGAACGTGGCATGGCTTAGGCTTTCGAGGGAATCTAGCCGTGTATTTGGGCAAAACCCCAGGGCTTGGGACAAGGCGATCGGATCCAGCGGGAGAAAGGGGCGGGCGGGATCAACAGGCTCGGGGTCAACGGGGCTCAGCGTGGGCCTGCTGGTACTCTTCGGGGGTTTGGCCGACGATGCGCTTAAAGTGCCGCCGGAATTGATCAACATCGACGTAGCCGCAGGTATCCGCCACGTGTTCCATCGCCCGACGTTGACCGACCGGACCCTCCAGCCGTCGACGGGCACACTTGATCCGTTGTTCAATAATATACAAAGCTAGGGAAAAACCTAGGGCTTCTTTGAAACGGCGGTTCAAACGTTTCCGCGGTAATCCGCACGACTCGGCCACGTCGGCCACACTGATCGGCATCGATAAATTGTCGTCCACGAACTCATAGATCATCTCCAACTCCTCCTGCGTCAGGGGTGCGGGCGGCGGCGGCTCTGATCCGTTGGTTTGGCTGTGCGACGGGGGGGTGGACACGCGGCTCTCTAACTTTATCTAGGCATAGGGATAACCATCGAGTATTCCTCCGGTCGAGGGAAACGGCTAGTAAGATTAAACCAGTCTTTGGTACCCTCTTGCTCCGGGTTTCGGCCGATAGCGTGGCCCCGTGGAACTCGGAAAAACGTAGGGGATGGAGATAGAGTGTCACCCCAGAACAGCCGAAACCCGGCCGCTGCCTCAGAGACATCGAACACTCATTTGTGAGGCCCGGAACAGCGGTCATCCGCCACGCAAGACGCCAGAAAACCCCAGGAAACTCCGAAAATTGCGGTTTCAGGCAAATGCGGCCCCGGTGGAACCACTTTTCTCGACTAGGGTAATCACCTGATTTTACTGATTAGGCGATAATTTCACCTGAAATCGCAAATCGGTGAACCTGCAACGCCTCGGTTCTAGCGACTCCAGCAGCGGGCGCAGCGACGGGCTGCTGGAGTCCGCGTACCGGTCTCAAGGCGTCTGAGTTCAGTCGGCCGCATCGCGATCAGGCCCCTCCGCCGACGGCGTAGGTTCCGCGGGTTTTTGAGACCCTCGTGAGGCAGGGGCCGTGGGCGGGGCCGACTGGACCTTGCCCAACACCTCGGGCAAGTCGATGCCGGCCTGGTCAGCCAGTTCGTGGATCGGCGGCAGCGAGCCGATCAGGCCCTTGAGGAAATTGCCCGTGCTGCCGGTGCCCCCGGAAGCGCCATCGCCGTTGCCGCTGTCCCACACCGTGATCTTGTCGATCTTGAGGTTCTGGATCGCCTTGACCTGCTCGGCGACGAGTTCGGGCAGCTTCTCGATGATCAGCAGGCTCGGGGCGATGTCTTTGCGGTCGCCACAGCTCTCGATCAGCGCCTGATAACCCGCCGCCTTGGCGTCGAGCAAGCGACGTAAACCCTCGGCCTCGGCGTTGTACTTCGCCAGCGTGCCGTCGGCTTCGCCCTTGGCGATCCGGCGGAGCCGCTCGGCCTCGGCCTCGGCGTCGATCTCGATCTGCTTGCGCTCGATCATCTGCTTGGCGATGACTTCTTTCTCCATCCGCGCCAGCTCTTCGTCCTTCTCGGCGACGAGCACGTCCTTGCTCGCGTTGGCCAGCGCGACGTCGCCGCGACGGCGGGCTTCGGCACGGGCCTCGGCCAGCGTCGCTTCGTACGAGGCGATGTCGGCCTTGGACGTGTTCTCACCCTCGATCGATTTCGCCTCAAGTTCCGCGACCTTGACCCGCTGGTTAGCCTCGGCTTCCTTCTTGCCCTGAATCGCGATGGCGTTCTGCTGGGCGATGGCTATCTCCTGCTCACGCTGAGCGTTCGCCTCACCACTGATGCCCTCGGCCTCGAGCGCCGCGACACGCACCCGCTGATCACGCTCGGCCTGCTTCTGACCCATGTTCGACTCGGCAACCTGAGCCGCAACGTTGATCTCACGCTCCTTGTCCGCGTTGGCCGTACCGATTGCCCCCTCGCGGTCGGCATTGGCGGTGTCGATCTTCGCTTGGTTGATCGCCTCGGCCGCCGCCTTTTTGCCCAACGCCTCGATGTACCCGCTCTCGTCGGTGATGTCGCGGATATTGACGTTGATCATGTAGAGCCCGATCTTGTTGAGCTCGTAGTTCACGTTTTTGTTGACCAGGTCTAGGAACTTCTCGCGGTCCTGGTTGATCTCCTCGATCGTCAGCGTCGCGATCACCAGACGCATCTGCCCGAGGATGATGTCGCGAGCCTGCACCGCGATCTCCTGATCCCGCAGGCCCAGCAAGCGCTCGGCCGCATTATTCATGATGTCGGGTTCAGTAGAGATACCGATCGTGAACGTCGAGGGCACCGCCACGCGGATGTTCTTCTTCGATAGCGCACTGGTGAGTTCGATGTCGATGGTTAGGGGTTCGAGGGAAAGGAAGGCGTAGTCTTGCAATACCGGCAAGACAAATCGCCCGCCGCCGTGCATCGCTTTCGCGGCGCGCGAACCGCTGACGCTGCCGTAGATCACCAGGATTCGGTTTGAAGGGCATCGCTTGTAACGCTTGACAATGAAGAGTACCAAGCCGATGACCACCACAGCAATCGTCGAGATCGCTATCAGAGTCAGTATCCCCCCACCCTCATCGTCGGACGGCTGGTCGAGCAACCCATCTAACTGGGCGAGCAGAAGCGGAAAGAGATCGAGCATGAGGTGTGCCCCCTTGAGGTAATAGTAGTGAACGACGAAAGGTTAACGCTTCGTGAAGTCGCAGGGCCGGCTAAATAGGGCCCGCGCGTCGCAGGAACGGGCGGAGTATGTCAAACCGGTTCGACCACCAGGGTTTGGTCGTCGCGGACCTCAACAACCTTCACGTCAGCAAATGCCGCGATCGCCGGTCCGGCGGAGATCGCGGAAACAACCATCGATCGGCCCGAGATCGAAACCCGCACTTCACCGCTGCCTTCGCCCTTTGCGGGAATCGCACGGTAGGCGGTGCCGATCTTCCCGGCGGCGGTCTGCGTGTCGTAGGTAACCTCGCGGGTGAGTTTCTTGGCGGCAAACATACCCGTCGACGCGAGAACCATCAGGAAGGTGCCGAAACCGCCGGCAACCGCTGCCGACCAACCATTCCCGAGTTGCCATTCAAGCTGCGCGGCCAACCCCGCCCATCCCGACCCCATCAGAAACGCGGTGATCGAAAAAATGGACACCATGCCGAAACCGGCGCCGTGGTCGATATCCTCGACGTCCAGATCAAGGTCACCATCGATCCCGAGCAATAGTGCGAAAGCGAGACGGATCGCGAACAGGGCGGTCCCCACCAGCGCCATCCCCGCGTACACCACCGCGTCCAAACCGGCGATATTGAATAGATCTTTCCAGTCGAAGAGTAGCTTCAGAAAGTCGAGCATGGGAAGTGTCCCCTTAAGACGCGTCAAGGATACCACTTCGCGGTGTCGCAGGCCCGGGAATGCGCGGGGCCGGTTTCGTCTTGACGCGAAAGATTAGGGTTTATCTTATAGAGGTATGAGACCACACCTCCATGCTTCCGAGCCGGCTTGATCCGGGAATCGCACAAGCCGATCCGAGGTTTCTTCCGCATCGCCGGGCCGTTGGTCCTCGGTGTCGGCGTGATATTTTTGGCGATTGGCCTGATCAGTTTCTTCAGCGCGTACGGATCGTTCGGTTCTCCGCGATACTTTTGGTGCGCGTTTGTAGGAATGCCGTTAATCGTGATCGGCGCCGGCATGGTGAAGGCGGGCTACCTGGGTGCGATCGTCCGGTATCAAGCCAGCGAGATCGCGCCGGTGGGCAAAGACACGCTGAACTATCTGGCCGACGGCACGGCCCCGAGCGTGAGGGCGTTGTCGCGGAACGTGGCCGAGGGGTTGCGTGAGGGATTCGAGCCGGGTGCCGACGCCAAGGCCGACGCACCGCCTCCGGTCGATTGCCCGGCGTGCGACGCGCCGAACGAACCCGACGCAAAGTTCTGCGATCAGTGCGGCGGCGCGATGCCTCGGCCCGAGGCGACGGCACTCGAGTGCCCGTCGTGCAACGAACCCAACGACATCGACGCCAAGTTCTGCGACGCCTGCGGCACGCCGATGCGACGCCCGTAGCACACCCGAGCCGGGCCGAGCACGAACCCGTCCACGCGTCGGCCGCCGTGCTTAGCGGGCGACGGCTTGGGGGAAGCCGTTGAGTGCTTCCTTTGCCGCGGGGCGGATCGCCGGGCCACGCAGGTTCTTGGCCACGACCCGGCCGTCGGGGCCGATGATCCAGATGCTCGGGATGCTGCGGACGCCGAAGTCGCTCACCACCGACGACCGGAACCCCCCGACCGGGAAGAGCTGTGGCCAGCCGTAGCCTTTTTCGTCGGCGTAGCGGACCGCGGCACCGGGTTTCTGGTCGAGCGAAACGGAGATCATGGCGAAACGTGGGTCGTCCCTGAACGCGTCCCACGTCTCGACCAAGTGTGGGGCCTCGGCGTGGCAGGGCCCGCACCACGACGCGCCGAAGTAGATCAGTGCGACCTTGCCGCGCAGGGCCGCGCTGTCGAACACCGGCAGCGCTTCGAGGTCGATTTCGGATACGCCGCCCGCCGCGTCGGTGGGCATCTCGACCGGGAGCACGGGTAATGTGAACGCGGTCAACGCGTCGCCGATGCCGGGGGCGGGCTTCACGGGCGTGATCTCCAACGTGCCGACGTCCAGCGGCTCGTCGAGGTAGGCGACGCCCTCGGGCAGCGGCGGCACGGTCACGCGTTGGCTCAGCGTGCCGATCGACTCGCCGGAGCCGCAGGCGTTGCCCACGGGCGGCTCCATGACCTGCATCGTTAAGCTGTAATCGCCGGGCGCCACGTTTTCGATCCGGAACGAGCCGTCGGGCTCGACGCGGAAGTTGTGGTACTTCCGTTCGCCGTGCTGTGACGCTTGAAGGCCTTCGATTTTCTTTTGCAAGGCCTTGCCTTTGTCCGACTCCGCAAAAGCCTGCCGCTCTTCGATCGACCAATCGTTGATCCCCTTGGGCAGCAGGTCCTCGACCGCGGCGCGCACCGCCTCTTGGTCAACGTGGGTCCGCAAGGAGTGATGGGTCGCGGCCAAGCTCGTGGTTAGGGCGTCTTCAGGCCAGATAAATCGGCCGATCACGGGGCGGCCGGCCCCACCGATCGACACCTCAAGGCGTTCGCCCGGGGCGAGTTCGAAGCGGCGGCTCTGGTCGTAGCCCCAGGAGCGCTCGCCGACCTGGATGTACCGGCCGACCCCACCCTTGCCCGCCGGCACGCGGTCGATCGTGAAGCGGCCGTCCGCGTCGATCGGGGCCTTGATGTCGTGGTGGGGCGGCCGGGGGTTCTGATGGAATCCGTGATCGGTCCACACCCCGACCTGCCCGTCGGCCGCGGGCTGATCGCCCACCAACACCCGGCCGGTAATGACCGCCCACGGCTGGAGGACGATCCGGCCGTCGCCCGCCTGCCGCCACTCGTCGGCGGTGACCTCGGCGTAGCCGCGGTCGTGCAGCGCCACCAACATGAATTGATCATCCTGGGGCGGGAACTCGAATCGGCCGTCATCGCCGGTGAAGTCTCGGGCGTGGCCGCGGTTGCGCTCGACCCGCCCGGAGTTGATGTACAGGTTCGACGAACCAAGCGTGAGATACACATCCGCACCCGGTACCGGCTGGCCGGAGGGATCGACGAGCGTGCCGGTCAACGACTCGGCCGGATGGAGAGCCATCGCCAACTCGACGTGCCCGGCGTCTTTGGCAATCGGATCGGACACGGCCGGGGCGTACCCCTCGGCCTCGATGCGGATCACGCGGTTCGGCTGTGGGTAGCCGAAGACCTGCTCCCACTTACCCTCGGCGCTGCGCACCGGCGAGAACTGGTCGCGCCGGTAGTGCGGTGCCCGCGTGCCGTTCAGGTCCCAAAGGATGCCGACGAGAGGCATGTACGACGTGATCGGTTGGCCGGTCGTGGCGTCGGTGACCGTGACCGACACCCGCAGCGGCTCGCCGAGGGTGACCTCGTGCACATCGTCTTCGCCCTCACTGGGCGAGAACACGACGCCGCGCTCGTCGAGTCGGCCCCGGGCGAAGATGTCGAACTCGACCGGGTCGTGCGGGCCGCGCCAGGTTGCAAGGCCCTGTTTGTTGGTGTGGACCCGGCCGGGGATCGTGCGGAAGCCGCGCCAAGTGTCGGGGCAGATCGACGCCCCGGCGATCGGCGCGCCCGCCGAATCGACGACGCGGAAGCGGAACGTCGCGGCTTCCTCGAGTTGGAACTCGATCGGCTCGAGACCCGGCGCGGCGGTGCTCTGCACCAGCTGCGGGGCGTGGCCCGGGGCGGTGACGGTCAGCACCAGTTCGCCCGGCTCGGTGTTCTTGAAGTAAAACCGGCCGTCGGCGTCGGTCGTCGTCGCCGGCGGAGCGTTTGAGGGGAATCGGTCACTGCCCTGGGTCACGCTTGCGCCGGCAAGGGGCTCGCCGTATCGATCCAGCACCCGCCCGGCGACTTCGATGCCACGCTTCAGGACGCTCCGTGCGCTGCCGTCGGCAAGCGCCGCGGGGGTGAGCTTGCCGCTGAACTGCCCGCCCCATCGGTCAGCCAGATAATCGGGGTGCAGCCAACGCACCTGCGCCGTGACGTCACGGCCGCTGGGCACCCCGGTCGCGCCCCACCGGCCGTCGGCATCGGTGAAAACGCGGAGGCGATACGATTCGAGCCTCGGGGCACCCGGGCCGCGGGTGGAAGGCAGGTTGTTCATCCACAGCACCCCCATCGCACCCGCCACCGGATCGCCGTCTTCGTTCACCGTCACCCCGCCGAGCGTCGTGGCCGGGGGCAGCTGAGTTTCGAGCCATGTGTCGGGGCCGACATCGCCGAGCCGGCGGAAGTTCAGGGCGGCCCGGCCGTCGTGTTCGACTTTGAGCATCGCCCGGCCGGTCGGGTGGGTGTTCTGCAGCGTGGCCCGGCCCTCGGCATCGGTCGTAGCGCTCACCCGGCCGGGCTCATGGAGGTGAGCCCCAAGGGTGACGCGCGCCCCTTTGAGCGGTTGGCCGTCCGTGTCATGCACCACGACGCGGACCGGACGCGTATCGATGTCCTTGGAGGACGCCGCTTGGTCGCGGTTATCCTCGGCCGCACGGAAACGCAGGTCGATGAGCTCAAACACGCCCGACTCGTCTTGGGCATGGATCCGCAGGTCGAAGCGCTCGAGCCGACCGCTCGCCTCGGCGGGCAACAGCGTGCGCAGATCGACATCAACGGTACGCGGCTCGCCGTCGAGGGTCAGGTCGGCGTACTTCACGGCCGGAAGGAAGTTTGGCTCGCCCTCGAAAAATACGAGCAGGTTCGGGTTGGAACTGCCGTCCTGCAGGCCCGAGCCCCGGTAGGTCATTGACAAGATCGGGTGCGAGCGGGCGTCGAAGCCCAGTCGGGCGGGGAAGTTGAACACCGCGGATTTACCCGGCTCGGATACACGGAACCGCGTGGCCCCGGACGAGGTCGATTCGGTCCACCACGCGTCGGTCATCCGGCTGGACCCGCAGCCCTCTTCCCACGCCACCTGGGGGCTAAGCACGATCGCCGAGCGTTGGGCATCTGCCGCGTTCGGCGTGCTCGCCCCGGCGTCGACCACACCGGCCCACAGGGCTGCCGTGCTCACCAACAATCCCAACACACCAAGCCTCTGATTTTGCATCGCAAACGCTCCTTGATTTCACGGCCATCGCGGCCCCGGCCATGCATGCATCACGGCTGAATCGACCGGATGTGAATAAGACGGCACCGATCCCCGAATTTACGAAAGCCCCACCTTTTTTTCGAGAACAAATCCGCCGTTTTCACATCCTTGGGGCGCGTGTGCCGGATGCGGGCGGGGTGACCCCCGGGACGCATGTTCAGGCGGAGGCCGCGGCCGGGTAGCGCCGCCCCTTCCACGTGTTGCCTTTAGTGTGGTAATGCAGCACGCTGACCAGCAGGATGACCGCATAAGTCGCGTTGCCCGGCAGCATGGTCCACATGTACCACCAAGGCAGATGCATGAGCCGACGTGTGGTGTTGAGCGAACGGGCGTGCAGGAGCACCGTCGCCAAAGAAAGCATCAGCGTTGCGGCCGGCATCCAGCCCGGGGAGACGGCGAGCCAGATCGCGCCGACGACGGCGTACACCGGCGGCAACACGTTGAGCACGATCGTCCCGATCAGCACCGCCAAGGCCCGCCACCACCGGTGCTCCAAGCCCGCGTAGGCGTTCTTCGTCAGCCCCTCCCACATATCGGCCCAGCCGTCGTACATCCGGCACCACTGCAAATCGCCGGCCATGGCGACCCGGTGCTTGGCGCCCGCCGCCTTGAGCGCTGAGCCGAGCTTGAGGTCCTCGACCATCTCGCCCTTGACCGCTTCGTGGCCGCCGATCTGGTCGTAAAACGAGCGCCGGACGAGGATGAACGCGCCGCCGGTGAGGGCGAAATCGGTATCGGGGTCCATCGCTTTTTCGAAGGGGAACAGCAACCCCAAAGCGAGGACGAGTTGGAGCTGGACGATCGCTTCACCGGCGCTGCCGAAGCGGAGCGTGGGCGTGACGCCCAGCAGGTCCGCGTCGTGCTCGGCCGCGTACTCCATCGCGGTGCGCAGCAGGCGCGGGTGCCAGTGGATATCGGCGTCGGTGAAACAAAGCCACTCGATCGTGGAATGTTGGTTGGGGATCTGGGCTTGCAGGGCTCGGTAACCCCGCGCCACGGCCCAGCACTTGCCCATCCAGCCGGCCGGGGGTTCCTCGTCGTTGCGGACCACGAGCAGGTTGTCGTGCCGCCGCAGGAGCTCCGCGGTGAGCGTGGGTGTGGCGTCGCTGCTCGCGTCGTCCACAAACACGACGTCCAAGGTCGGGTAGTCCTGCCCGCACAGCTCCGGCAAGACCGTCGGCAGGTGCTCGGCTTCGTCGCGTCCCGGCGAAATGATCGCGACCCCCGGGAGCTTCCCTTGCGCCCTTTGTGCATCGCGAAGCTCGGGCGCGATGGTGCCCGCGGGTTGGGGGTCCGCGTTCACGGGGGCGGAAGTGTCCGAGCCTTGGCGTGACGCTACGGGCTGCGGCAGCCGGTAGCGCGTCGAGCGCCCGTAACCGCCGCCGAAGTTGATCCAGGCCCACACCGCGCAGGCCAAAGCGCTGGCGGCGAAGAGGAACCAGGCGAGTGTGCTGGGCATAAAAAAACGCCTCGGGGCGGAGCCTTTGTGGTTTGTCCCCCAAACCACGGGTGTCACGGCGTGAGTTTAGGTCACGCCGACACACCTCGGCTCAACGCCCCAAAGGCGTCGGGTTCCCCCTCCTCCAAAAAGGGTGCCCCAGCACCCACCCCCGGAACACCCACCCGGAAGCCCCCGGCCCCCGGAAAACCTCCTCCTCCGGAAGCCCCCGCAAGCCCCCCCAGAAGCCCCCACCCGTGGCCTCGGCCGGATCGGCCGGGGCTGCGCGTGGTCTGTGCGGCGTGTGGTCACGCCATCCCGTAAAGGTATTCTTCGAGCGCGGCGATCTTGCACTCCTGGCCGTTGAGCGTCCAGGCGTTGAGGTCGCCGATAGAGATCATGCCGACGAGTCGGTCGTCCTGGTCCACCACGGGCAGGTGGCGGATGCGCCGCTGCATAAAAATATTGCGGGCCTCGTCGAGATCGGTCTCGGCGTGGCAGGTCACGACCTTGTCGGTCATGACCGATTCGATGTGGACGTCTTTGGGGTCGTGGCGTTCGGCGACCACCCGCCGCAGCACGTCTCGCTCGGTGAAAATCCCCCGCACCCGCTCGTCTTCGAGGACGACCAGCGCCCCGATCTTGTGTTCATTCATCAGCATCGCCGCGTCGAGCACGCTGACCCGCGGCGAGACCGTAAAGACCTGCGACCCCTTACGAGACACGATCGCCTGCACATTGGCCATGTAAAAACCTTTCAACTACGAGATGGCTACAGCTTGGACGTGGTACAAAAAAGCGAAACAAAAAGGGAGTCAAGAACCGAAAAGCAGGCCGAGAAACGGCACAAAGCGAAATGGAAACTCAGTTGATAGCAATAACATACCACAGCACTCCCGCTCGCGGCAAGGATATTTTCCCTAGATTCGTCCCGAGGCAAGTTGGGGCGTCCGCAGCGCCGGCCAGGCGGGAGTCTGTGGTCTGGGCCACTCGGTCGCGAAGCGGCGCGGGGTTATTTGGACTTTGGTGGGCGGTGTTTTGCTTGGGGTGGGCCGCGGCGGGGGTCGGCTGCGGGCCCACGACCGCCGAGTCACCGCGGGTCAGGGTCTCGGCGGCGGCGAGCTTGGGGCCGGTGCTGGAGCAGCTCCGACCGCAGCTCGAGGCCGACCTGGGCGTACAACTCCAACTCAATCTCGCCGGCTCGGGCACGCTGACCCGACAGATTATGGACGGGGCCCCGGCCGACGCCGTGATCCTGGCCCACCCGGCGTGGATGGACACCCTGGTCGAAGCAGCCCGGGTCGCACCAACCGACCATACCGATTTGGTGAGTAACCGCTTGGCCGTCGTGGGGCGGGACGGTGCGATCGCGCTGGAAGACCTGGCCGACGCCACGCGTTTTCATCGGATCGCGGTCGGCGACCCCGCGTCGGTCCCGGCGGGGCGTTACGCCGAGCAGGCGCTGCGGGACGCGGGTGTCTGGGACGCCGTGCGGCCCCGGCTCGTAACCACGGCCGATGTGCGCGCAGCGCTCGCCTACGTCGTGGCGGGCGAGGTCGACGCGGCGATCGTCTACGCCAGCGACATCGTCGGGCTCGATGCATCCCGCGACACCTTGTCGTTCGATGCAGTCGACCCTACTACGCACGACCCGATCTTGATCACGGTTGGGGTCGTGGACAACTCCGAGGCCGGGCGACGGTTGGCCGATTGGTTGCAGGGCGACACCGCGGTCTGCGTGTTCGCCGACGCCGGCTTCATCCCGCGCCGCGACCGGCAGGACTGACAGTGGCGGTCACACATCACCGGCCCACCACGGGGAAGTAGTCGCCCTCGAACTTCTGCCCGGCCCGGGGCCGCGGGCCGAGCAAGTGCACGTTGCCGTGGTTGTGTGGCCTGCCGGTATACGCGGTGCCGTCGGGCATCAGGTGGGCGACGATGCTCAGCCGCGGCTGATCCGTTTGGTTGGGGCCCGAGCCGTGGAAGCAAAGCCCGTGGTGGAAGCTCGCGCAGCCCGCGGGCAGGACGCACGGCTCGTCGCGCCACGCGCCGAGGTGGGCGTACTTGTCGTGCAGCGATTCGAGGTTCTGATCGAAGAACGTGTCGGAGCCCTCGATCAGGTCCCACCGGTGGCTGCCCGCGATGGAGCGCATCCCGCCGTTGTTCAGGTCGGTGTCCTGCAACGCGATCCACGCCGTGATCATGTTCGTGGTGTCGGCCGCCTGCCAGTAGCCGCAGTCCTGGTGCCATCCGATGTTGCCGGCCTGGCCGCCCGCGCGGGTCGGCGGCTTATAGATCACCTGATCGTGCCACAGCCGGGCGTGTTCGGTGCGCATCAGCTGACGGGCGATCGAGCCCACGGCCTCGCTGGTCACCACGTCCCGGACCGCGTCGTTGAGCCACCAACCGTTGCTGAGCTTGCGGACGGCGTGAGGGTCGTAGGCGTCGCTGACCTGCGCCGGGTACTCGGGGAAGTTCGAGCCGTCGAAATCCCCGGCCCAGATGCGGTCGTGGGCGCGGCGGAGTTCGGCGATCTGGTCGTCGTCGATCAGCTTCGGGCTGATCCAGTACCCGTCGGTGTCGTAGCGGGTCAGGTCGTCTTCGGTCAGGGTCAGGCTGCGGTCATGGAGCGTGGCGGTCATCGGTGATTCCTCGGAGCGTAAGCGTCGGGTCGTGAGGCAAGGTCGAGATGATGCCCGGGGGCGGGTGGTTTGTCGTTCGGTCGACGCCGCCGTAGATTTTCGAACATGGCCCGGCCCGATCGCGTCACCTTCGATCCGCCCCAGACCCTGCACCCGGCGGTGCCACACGCCGGCTGGTGCCGGGTGGCTGACGCCACGACCAGCCCGCTGGGCGCCCACCGACACACCCGCGCCTACGAGGTCTGCCTGATCGCGGCCGGTGAGGTCGAGTGGTGGGCGGGCGACGAGATCGACGTCGTCGGACCGGGCCAGGTCTACCTCGTCCGCCCCGGCGAGATCCACGGCGGGGTCGGTGAAGTCATCCAGCCCGCCGAGTTGTACTGGTGCCAGCTCGCCCTGCCCGGGCCGCGCGGGGCATTGGGGCTCTCCGCGGCCGAAGCCCAGGACCTCACGCGCCGATTCGACGAGCTGACGCGCCGGGTGTTCCCCGCGGACCGCTCGCTGGAAGACGCGTTCGCCCGGTTGATCGGCGGTATGCAACACGCCGGCGACCTGGCGCCCTGGCGGGTGCGGGCGGCGGTGCTGGACCTGGCCGCCTCCACGTTGGCGTGCCACGACGCGGGGGTGGCCGACCACCCCGAGCCGAGTCGCGAGATCCGGCGGGTAACGGATTGGATCGAAGCTCACCTCCACGAGGAGTTGCCGATCGAAGAACTCGCCGCGCTCGCGGGGCTGGCGGTCTCGCGTTTCCACGAGCGTTTCGCCGCCGAGACGGGTTACTCGCCGGGGGACTGGCGGCAGCGCCGCCGGATCGCGGCGGCCAAGCGGTGGCTGCGCACCACCGACCGGCCGATCACCCGGATCGCTTTGGACGCGGGCTTCGGCAGCAGCCAATACTTCGCCACGGCCTTCAAGCGCCACGTCGGCGTCTCGCCCTCGGCCTACCGCGTGTCCGCGCCGGCGCGGCCCCCGGGTTGAGCGGGTCGAGTATGGTCATGCCGATGGACGTGCCCGCGATCATGTCGGCCGTGGGGTTGTCGCTCTTGTGCGGAGCCGCGGCGGTGGGGCTGTGCCTGCCGCCGGGGGTGGCGACGGCGTGGGTCCTGGCCCGGCACCGGTTCCGGGGCAAGCCGGTGGTGGAGTTGTTGGTGATGCTGCCGGTGGTCGTGCCGCCGGTGGTCACGGGTTACGTGTTGCTGAAACTCCTGGGCAACGCCGGGCCGCTGGGGGGCGTGCTCCCGGGGGCGGGGTTGGTTTTTACGTGGATCGGCGCGGCGGTGGCGCAGGCGGTGGTGGCGTTTCCGTTCCTGGTCATCACGCTTCGGGTCGCGTTTGCGGGGGTGGATCGGGACCTGGAACGGGCGGCGCTGACGTTCGGGGCCTCGCGGTGGCGGGCGTTCTGGACGGTGACGCTGCCGCTGAGCTGGCACGGTTTGGCGGCGGGGTGTCTGCTGGCGTTCGCCCGGGCGCTCGGCGAGTTCGGCGCCACGATCATCGTGGCGGGCAACATCGAGGGCCAGACCCGCACGCTACCCTTGGCAATCTACTCGGCGCTGCAAACCCCCGGCGGCGACGCGACGGCGGCGGGCCTGGCGGTCGTCGCCGTGGCGTTGGCGGCGGCGGCGCTCGGTGGGCAGCGGCTGTTGGGGGGCAAAGTGAGTGGTGAGAAAGCAGGGGCAAGTATTTAGACAGAGTCCATACGCCTTCAATCTAACCTTACTCGTTGAACAAGATGCCCTGGTCCCGCGACGGTGGCGGCGGCTGCGTCTCCTTCACCTCCAGCATCTCCTCGAGCAGGTCGTCGATGTTGGCGATCTTCATGTACACGCTGGCGAAGCGGACGTAGGCCACGTGGTCGAGGCGCTTGAGTTTCTCGACGCACAGGCGGCCGATGTCGGTGGACTCGACTTCTTTTTGCCCGCGCTTGAACAGCTCCGTCTCGATCTCGTCGACGACGGTGGCAAGTTGGTCGGCCGTGACGGGCCGTTTGTACGCCGATTTCTGCAGGCCGCCCATCAGCTTCTCGCGGTCGAACGGCACACGGTTGCCGTCGCGTTTGATCACGGTCAGCCGAGTGTTGGTCTCGACGTGTTCGTAGGTCGTGAAGCGCTTGCCGCACTGCTTGCACTCCCGCCGCCGGCGGATCGACCCGCCGTGCTCGACCTCACGGGAGTCGATCACTTTGTCGTCGTTGGCCTGGCAGAAGGGGCAGCGCATAGAAACAGGTTACCCTTTACCGATGCGAATCGCCTTCCTCGGAGACGTCGTCGGCACACCCGGCCGCCAAGCCCTGACCCAACAGACGCCCGCGCTACGCGAGACTCACGGCGTCGATCTGATCATCGCCAACGCCGAGAACGTTGCCAACGGCTCGGGCATCACCCCCGAGCAGTACAGAAAGCTCGCTGACGCCGGCGTCGACGGCATGACGCTGGGCGACCACGCTTTCCGCAAACAACAGATCCGCGCCACACTCGAGAGCGCCCCCAACCTGATCCGGCCGATCAACCTGCCCGGCCGGGCGTGGGGAAAGGGGTTTATGCGGCTCGCCTCGCCGACCGAGGGCGGACCGGACCTCGTGGTGGTGACGATCATGGGCCGGCTGTTCATGAACTCGGTGCAGGCCGACGACCCGTTCGCGGCGCTCGACCGGTTCCTCGAATCGCTGCGCAGCCAGCCGCCCGCGGTCGTGATCGCCGAAATCCACTGCGAAGCGACGAGTGAGAAAATCGCTTTCGGGTGGCACGCCAACGGGCGCGTCGCCGCCGCCGTCGGCAGCCACACCCACGTGCCCACCGCCGACGCGCGGATCCTCCCTTCGCCGGGCCACGACGATTCGTTGCCCGGCACGCCCGTCGTCGGCGCCGGCCGAGGCACCGCGTATGTCACCGACCTCGGCATGACCGGGCCGCAGGACTCGGTGCTCGGCCGCCGCGTCGACCGCGTGGTCCACCACATGTCCACCGGCCTGCCCGCGGCGTTCGACGTCGCCGAGGGCAACCCCGTCGTGCAGGGCGTGCTCATCGACATCGACGAATCCTCCCGCCTCGCCACACACGTCGAACGCGTCGCGCTGCCCGCCGACGTCTCCCAGCCCCCGTTTACTGCCCGATAATGACGACGAAGACACGGCGCCAACTCGGCCCACGCTCGGATGCTTCACTGATGTTACCGGTTTGCGGGGGCTCCCAAACCCTCCCCCGAATCCGCCCGATAGGTGGGGAGTGGTTGAAACGATCGACGACAACCCGGACCGCGAGGCCGACGCTAAGCTGCGCGCCAGCGGCGATCTGCGCATCCGTTTAATCCAGATTATCCTCGCCCCGCTGGTCGGGGGCTTTATCGTGGGCCGGGCCGACACGTCGACGGATCTGGGCTTGCTGCTCGCGTTGGCGGGGTTGGCGATTTTCGCCGGGGGGGCGATCTGGCTGAGCCGGACCTGGATCGCGTTGCCGATGATGCGGCTGGCGGTGCAGATCGACCGGGTCTCGCGCAGCGAGCGTCAAGTCCATGTCCGCGAGCTGCCCACCGACCGCCAAGACGAGCTCGGGCGGATCGCCCGCTCTGTTCGGCAATTGGTCATCCACCGCATCCGCGACCACCACGACGCCCGCCAGCTCCGACGCACGCTCGACGACCGCGTGACCCGCGCGACCCACCGGGCCGTGAATACGCTCAATAAGATGGCGATGCGCGACCCGCTCACCGATCTGGGCAACCGCCGGTTCCTCGATACACACCTGCCGAGCCTCATCGAGGCCTCACACGAATCCGACACCGACCTGGTCTGCGTCCTGCTTGATATGGACTGCTTCAAGCAGGTCAACGACACACTGGGCCACGCCACGGGCGACGACCTATTGGTCACGCTCGCCGACCTGATCCGCGCCGCGGTGCGCGAGAACGACCTGGCGATCCGCCTGGGCGGCGACGAGTTCGTGATCTTTCTGCCCGGCGCTTCGCTCGACCGGGCCGAGCAGTTCATCCACCACATCCGCCAGCTCTACCGCCAACGCGCCGCAGCGCTCCTGGGGCCGAACCTGCGGACCGATCTCTCGGCCGGGGCCGCGTCGCTGCAGCACGAGCCCTGCACAAACGCCGAAGAACTGCTCCAACAGGCCGACGCCCACCTGTACGAAGCCAAACGCAACGGCAAAGGCATCACCTGCACCCGCCACGGCTGCGTCGCGGCCTGAGAATTAATCATGCAGGTAATTACCCATGATTTCCTTATAGACAAGGCCCAATAGAGACAACGCAATTGTCAACGCGAAAACCGCAAAGGCAAAGGCGATGAGTTTGTCACGATCTGAAATGATGCCTTCAATTCGGTCAAGGGTACGCTCAACCAGGCCTTTTTTCTTTGACAACTTATTCTCCAATCTACTTGCGAATCAATCAGCCCTGCCCGGTCGCAAATAGTCCTCCTGACCTAGCTACCACGCGCCTCACTCATTGGAGCTCAATTCTTAAATTTCCTCCTGTCCTGTTGGATTTCTTCTAGTCGTCTTTCCAGCAATCGACCTGCTGCTTCCGCAGGATTCTTTCCATGAAAACCTGTCTTCACAAGTTCTTTAAGAGCTTCAATTACCTGTGGAGTGGTCGAGATTCTTAAATATTTGGTGTCTATGTCGTTACGTGATTTTGCCACCGCGGTACCAATCAAATTTTGACTAATATATGGCTAAGTTTTACGGGTTTAGTCCAATAAAACAAGAGGCATATAGACGCGAGGATGACCGCAGTTCAATATGAAATAGGTTTATGTTTGGATAATCTGTTACAGGTTGAGTTCGTAGTTTTCTTGAGCCACTACATGTAGTGGCGACATGGGTTAAAAAAAATAATTTCCTTCGTGATAAATTTGTGTTTTCCATGCCCGCCGAGCCCCGCTACACCCTGACGCTCTCCTGCCCCGACCAAGTCGGCCTCGTCGCCGCCGTCGCGAGCTTTACCGCTTCGTTCAATGGATGGATCGTCGAGGCCGCCCAGCACGCCGACGCCGGCACCGGGCTGTTCTTCATGCGGCAGGAGATCCTCGTCAGTTCCGTCCCCTTCGGCGTCGATGAGTTGCGCAAACGCTTCACGCCCATCGCCGAGAAATTCGCGATGGACTGGAAGATCCGCGACCCCGACGTGCCCCACCGCGTCGTGATCATGTGCAGCAAGCAGGACCACTGCGTCGCCGACCTGCTGCACCGCTGGGCCACCGACGACCTGCACTTCGACCTGCGGGCCGTGATCTCGAACCACAACGACATGCGGGCGCTCACCGAGTACCACGGCGTGCCGTACCACCACGTGCCGGTGCACAAGGACAACAAAACCCCCGCCTTCGAGCGCGTTGAAGCGCTCTGCGAAGAACTCGACGCCGAGACGATTATCCTCGCCCGTTATATGCAGATCATGCCCCCGAACCTCTGTGAGAAATACGACGGCCGGATGATCAACATCCACCACAGCTTCCTGCCCAGCTTCATCGGTGCCCGGCCCTACCACCAGGCCTTTGATCGAGGGGTAAAGCTCATCGGCGCGACGTGCCACTACGTCACCGCCGACCTCGACGCCGGGCCGATCATCGAACAAGACGTGATCCGCGTCACCCACGCCCACGACCCCGCCGAGATGGCCCGCCGCGGCCGCGACGTCGAACGCCTCGTGCTCACCCAGGGCGTCCGCTACCACCTTGAAGACCGCGTGCTCCGCTACGGCAACAAGACCGTGGTGTTCGCATAAATCTTTGCTTGTCGCTTTGAGCGAAGGCCATCGCCTGCGCGGCGGGCGGTCAGGGCTACGCCCCGACACCCCAAAGGCCTCATCTCTAAGCGGCCTGTTAGCAACACACGGGATTTCTATGCGGTGCAAGAACAGAGCCCGTGTCGCTCGCCGCGCAGGCGCCGGCCAAGCCTCGATCAACCCACTTTCGGTCACGCCCCGGCCGAGACCATGTCGCTACAATCTCGGCACCATGGCTCAAAAAACCAACTTCGACCTCATCGTCATCGGCGGCGGGCCCGCCGGCTACGTCGCCGCCATCCGCGCCGCCCAGCTCGGCAAGAACGTCGCCTGCGTCGAACGCGACGCCCTCGGCGGCGTCTGCCTCAACTGGGGCTGCATCCCCACCAAGGCGCTCATCGCCGGGGCCGAGATGTACCAGAAGCTCCAGCACGAGGGCGACACCTTCGGCCTCAAGTTCGACAACCTCTCCTACGACTGGGACAAGATCATCGGCCGATCCCGCAATGTCGCGGGTAACCTCAACAAGGGTGTCGGCTTCCTGTTCAAGAAGAATAAGATCACCCACTACGACGGCCACGCATTCATCCCCAAGGCCGGCACGGTCGCCGTCTACGACCACGCCGACGTCGACGCGTCGCTCGATCCCAAACGCCCCGCGGTCGATCAGGACATGCCCGCCGCCGTGCGCTTCAAGAGCAAGCCCAAGCAGGTCCTCACCGCCGACAAGATCCTCATCGCCACCGGCGCCTCCCCGCGGCCGCTCCCCGGGGCCCCGTTCGACGGCGAGAAGATCATCTCGTCCAAAGAAGCCATGACCCTGCCCGCCCGGCCTGAGAAACTCCTCGTTGTCGGCTCGGGCGCCATCGGCATGGAGTTCGCCTACTTCTACAACGCCTTCGGCACACAGGTCACCGTCGTCGAGATGCTCGACCGCGTCCTGCCCGTCGAAGACCACGACGTCTCCAAAGCCGCCGAAAAAGCCTTCAAGAAGCAGGGCATCGACATCCTCACCGGCCACATCACCAAGTCGATCGAAACCACCGACGCCGGCATCAAGGCCGTCATCGCCAAGGTGGACAACGAGTCGAAGACCCAGGAGATCGAGGCCGACAAGGTCCTGGTCGCCATCGGCGTCCGCGGCCGGTTCGACGGGCTGTTCGAAGACCAACTCGGCATCGAACTGTTCAAGGGCCACGTCAAGGTCGACTACCACGCCCCCGGCACCGACTACCAGACCTCCGTGCCGGGCATCTACGCCGTGGGCGACGTCATCGGTCCGCCCTGGCTCGCCCACGTCGCCTCCGAAGAGGCCATCCTCGCCGTCGAACGCATGTTCGGCCACGACGCCCCCGACGTCGACTACTCCTCCATCCCCGGCTGCACCTACTGCAACCCCCAGGTCGCCAGCATCGGCCTCACCGAGCAGGCCTGCAAGGAACAGGGCCTCGACTACAACGTCGGCAACTTCCCCTTCCAGGCCTCGGGCAAGGCCCAGGCCCTGGGCGAGACCACCGGCTTCGTCAAGCTCATCACCGGCAAGCCCCACAACGAGATCCTCGGTGCCCACATGATCGGCGAGGGCGTCACCGAGATGATCGCCGAGATGGGCTTAGCCCGGCGTCTCGAAGCCACCGCCGAGGAAGTCATCAACACCATCCACGCCCACCCGACGATGTCCGAAGCCGTCCACGAAGCGGCCCTGGGCACCGACGGGCGGATGATCCATTTCTAGTTGAGATCACGTCAAACTCTTCCATACCAATTAAACGCAACCCCGCGGTGAAACGGATCGTTTCAAGCCATAGATAAGTCCCGTCAAAGTCAATTGAACACATCAAAAGGCGCTATATCAATGGCCAACTTTAGGATCTGCAGACTGTTGGCAGGCACAACCATTAGATGTTTGGCGTTATGCGGGTTCGCTTGCTCTGCGTGGGCTGAAACCAGTCATAGATTGCTCCCGGTATCCGAAGCCAAATGGACGCCCCTAAACCCGGCGCGTGGCGATGCCAGTCCGCAAGCAGCTGATCTTTGGGGGGATCGATCCCAGAATGAAGCCACGGGTTTCCTCGTGAAATTTAGAGACGGCTTCTCATCACCGCCTCATATCCACAACGTCACCTACCGCGGTGTAGTGGTTAGCGGCCTCGTTCACAACGACGATCCCGATGCCGAAACCATGTGGATGCCACCCGGCTCGTTTTGGACACAACCCGCCGGCGAATCACACATCACTTCAGCCAAAGGCGAGGAAAATATTGCGTATATCGAAATCCAGGAGGGCCCTTATCTGGTACACCCCACCGACCAGGCGTTCGACAACGGCGAACGGCCAATGAACGTCAGTTCCGCAAATATCGTATGGCTTAATGCGTCGGAACTAACTCGGCTCGATACCGGCTCAAATCCGGAAACCGTAAGCATCGCCTTCCTTTGGGGCGACCCAAGTGGCGATCAACCGAGCGGGGCCATGCTAAAGTTATCTGAGGGATTTGAAGGCGGTTTGTTGGGAAATGATTCCTGGCTCCATGCCGTCGTGATTCAGGGAAAACTCAACTATCGGTTAGACCCAGAATCGCCATCTCAAGAATTAAAACCCGGAAGCTACTTTGGAGCTGACAGCAAAGCAAAGCACTGTCTGTCGACAGAATCCCAAACCCTACTTTACATACGTTCAATAGGTCGCTTTGAAGTCTCCACCGACCGCGATTTTGAGTAACTTAAATCAAAAACCGTCGTCGCTACCAAATCACTAGCCCCACCGCATTACCACTACTCCATAGCGGATTTTACTTCGTCTTCCTTAATCACCTCGTGATCCCGCTCGCTGTCGGTGCGGACTTTGAGGCGGAGCGTTTCGCTCAGGCGGTCGCCGACGTGGGCCTCTTCGTCGACCACGACGCTCGCGCCCGTTGTCGCGAGCAGGTCGACGTAGCGGTGGTACCGGCTGCGGACGATGATCGTCAGCTTGGGCGCCAGCTCGCGGGCCTCGACGATCACCGCCATCGCCAGGTAGTGGTCGGGCAGGGTGATGACGAGCGCCTCGGCCGAGTCGATGCTGACCTGCTTGAGCAGCTCGGGCGACGACGCGTCGCCGACCACGCCGCGCATCCCCGCCTCGCGGGCGGCCTTGATCGAACGGGGGTTGAGGTCCACCACCACCACCGGCGAGCCGGACTGGACCATGCGGTTGGCCACCGCCCGCCCCGCGGGGCCGAAGCCCACAACGACGACGTGGCTGACCAGCTCACGCCCGATCGTCGTCTCGGTGGACGCGCCGAGCTTCGCCAGGCCCCACTTGCGCAGCAGCCGCTCGCCCTTGGCCCCGGCGGTCGGGGCGAACGCCACGAGGTACGGCGTCAGGAACAGCGTCAGGATCGTGATGCTCACGACCAGCGAGAACTGCTCGGCCGTGATCACCCCGCCGTCCTGCGCCAGCCGGGCCAGCACGAAGCTGAACACGCCCACCTGGCCCATGCACACGCCCGCCGCGATCGCGTGGCGGTGGGCCAGCCGGAACACCCGGCCGACGACCCAGATCACCGCCGGCTTGAGCACCAGCAGCAGTGTCAACGCTACGAAGACGGGTAAGAAGTTTTTCGCGATCCACGCCGGGTCGCCCAGCATCCCGATCGAGGCGAAGAACATCGTCACGAAGATCGTCTTGAGCGGGCCCACGTCCCCCCGCAGCCTCGGCGCGATCACCGACTCGCCCAGGAAGATCGCCGCGATAAACGCTCCCAACGCCGGCGACAGCCCCAGCCGCCACGCCCCCCACGCCGCGCCCAGCGACAGCACGATCGCAAACAACACCGTCACCTCGCGGTTGCCCGTCGGCGCGTTGAACGCCACGACCCGCGGCACCACGACCTTGGTGAACAGCACGCAGAACGCCACGAACGCCGCGACGATCCCGAACTGCCCGGCCGTGTGCAGCACCACCTGGCCCACCGTCCCGGTCCCCCCCAGCGCCGCAACCACCAGCACCAGCGGGATCACCGCCAGGTCTTGAACCAGCAGGATGCCTAGGGCAAAACGCCCGTGCACCGAGTCGACCTCCGACCGCCGGGCCAACGCCGGCATCACCACGCCCGTCGAGCTCAGCGCGGCCACCGAGCCCATCGCCACACCCGCCTTCAGGCTCAGCCCGAACAACATCGCCACGCCCGTGACCAACGCCATCGTTGCCGTGATCTGGACCACGCCCGTCGCGATCGCCGTGAAACCCAGCCGGCGCAGACGTGACCAAGAGAACTCCAGCCCGATCGTGAACATCAGCAGCGTCACGCCCAGGTCCGCGATGGCCGTGATCTGGTCCGGGTCGATCATCGCCCGCAGCACCGGCGGCACGTTGGTTCCCCTCGACACCAACGCCCCGAGCACGTTAGGCCCCAGCAGCAACCCCGCCAGCATGAACCCCACGATCGCCGACTGCTTCAAGCGCTCGGCGATCGACCCCAGCGTCATCGCCAACGCCAGCAACACAATGATTCCGAACAGGGGTTCCCAAATCGAGGGCAAGACCGATTCTCCGCGTGTTACGCTTGTCGCTGACCGTCACCCTTGCGCGGGTGTCCCTGACAGAGTGTATCGGCCCCTTACGAACCCCTCTTGCCCGGCTCACCACATATGGCTCCCACCCCGTCCCTGGATGAACGCCTCGCCCGCCTGCATCGGCTCGGTCAGGACGACCCCACCTCCGCCGAGGCAATCGAGCACCTGAGAGGCGCTCTGAAACTCAAGACCAACCTCGTGATCGCTAAGGCGGCGGACCTGGTCGGGGAACACGAGATCGAATCTCTGGGAAAAGCCGTGGCCGCCGCCTTCACCCGGTTGATCGCCGCGCCCGCCAAGCAAGATCCCGGCTGCGTCGCCAAGACGAGCTGCGCTCGGGCCCTGGGAGCGATGCCCGGCTTCCGGTTCGAGGCGCGCGACGCCGTATTCGCCCCCGGGCTGCGGCACGTCCAGATGGAGCCGGTGTACGGCGGCCGGGTGGACACCGCCGGGGAGCTGCGCGGCGTGTGCATCCACGGCCTGGCGCTGGCGGGCGACCCCCGCGCGATGAGCCTGGCCGCGGACCTGCTCGCCGACCCCGAGCCCGCGGCGCGGCGGGGGGCCGTACACGCCGCCGGCCTGTCGAGCACCGCGGCGGTCCCGCTGATCCGGCTGGCCGTCCGGAAGGGCGAAGACCACCCGGACGTGCTCCACGAGATGCTCACGGCCCTGATCGACCTCGAGCCCGATGAAGGGTTCGCACTGGTCCGAGAGGTCCTCGACGAGACCGAACGCGGCGACACCGCGGCGCTGGTCCTTGGCGAGTCCGGCCACGAACAGGCTTTGGCCGTGCTGACCGACACGTTGGGACGGACGCTCGACACGTCGTCCCGCTCGATCTTGATCACCGCGATCGCGATGCTCCGCCACGCCGCCAGCCGCCGGTTCCTGCTCGAACTCATCCGCGAAGGCTCGCAGGGCGACGCCGAGCAGACCATCCAGGCGTTGTCGTACTTCAAGCACGAAGACGGCCTGCTCGCCTGTATCCGCGAAGTCGCGGCCGGCCGCGGGCTTGACCGCCACATCGCCCAGGCGTTTGGGGAATAATGGTGGTATCCCACCAAGAAGGAGCTCACCATGGTCCAGACCGCTTCCACCATGCTCGCGCTCGGGACGCCGGCGCCCGATTTCTCGCTGCCCGACACCAACGGCTTGATCGCGTCGCTCAGCCGGTTCCGGGGGCGGCCGATGCTGGTCATGTTCATCTGCAACCACTGCCCGTTCGTGCACCACGTGGCGCCGGAACTCGCGCGGCTGGCGAACAGCTACAGCGACCGCGTCGGGATGGTGGCGATCTCGTCGAACGACGTGGAACATTACCCGCAGGATTCGCCGGAAAAGATGGCCGAGGAGAAGGTTAAGCGGGCCTACCCGTTCCCCTACCTCTACGACGCCGACCAGTCGGTGGCCAAGGCGTACACCGCGGCGTGCACGCCGGACTTTTTCCTGTTCGATGTGGACCACAAGCTGGTCTACCGCGGGCAGCTCGACGACACCCGGCCGTACCGGATCAGCAGCGGGAACTACGACGACCGCAACGGTGCGGCAGACGGCAAGGACCTGCGGGCGGCCCTCGACGCGATGCTGTCAGGCAAGCCCGTGGCGGAGAAGCAGTACCCGTCGGTCGGCTGCAACATCAAGTGGAAGCCCGGGAACGAGCCGGCGTATTTCGGCTAAGCTCGGCCGATGCCGATCTTCGACGAGTTGAGCGCAGCCCAGATCGTGTTGTTGATCGGGGCGCTGGGCTTGGGCGCGTTCGTGCAGGGCGCGGTAGGTTTCGCTTACGGGCTGATCTCGACGCCGCTTTTGATCTGGATCGGTCTGCCGCTGCCGACGGCGGTGGCGTGGGTGTTGACCGCAGTGCTGACGCAGACGCTCACGGGGTGTTGGCGGTTTCGCCGATCGATCGTGTGGCGTGACCTGCCGGGGATGATGGTCGGCCGGATGCTCGGGCTGCCGGCGGGGCTGGTGATGATGGGCTGGCTCACCGAGCGCGGCGTAGATGCGGTCAAGCAAGGGATCGGGGCGGTGCTGCTGGGCGTGGTTTTGCTGATCGGGCTGCTGCGTCCCGAGCCGCGGGAGCGGGTGTCGCGCCGGTGGGTCGCGCCGGTCGGGCTGAGCAGCGGGGCGCTCAGCGGGCTGACGGGCATGGGCGGGCCGCCGCTGGTGCTGTGGGTCGTGGCGCACGACTGGCCGACCGAGCGGAGCCGGGTGTACCTGTGGGCGCTGTTTCTGCAGTTGATGCCGATCCAGTTGGCGTTGATGGTGTGGAAGTTCGGGCCGACGGTGGCGTGGGCCGTGTTGGGCGGGCTGATGGCGACGCCGCTGATCGTGGTGGCGGGCGACTGGGGCTCGCGCCTGGGTTCACGCTGGTCCCGTCAGCGGCTGCGGACGATCACGCTCGGCGTATTGATGCTCATGGCCGTCGTGTCGATCGCCGGGCCGTGGCTGGGGTAGGAGAGGCCGAGGATTCCCGTCGTCGGTCGGTGATCTTTGATCGCCGGCGAAACGTGCCGACACGGTTGGTTTATGCTCCGCGTGATGCGTGTCCTCGCACTCAATCCGTACCACGGCGGCAGCCACGCGGCATTTATCGACGGGTGGGCTACGCATTCGCGCCACACCTTCACGACGCTGACCCTGCCGGCGCACCACTGGAAGTGGCGGATGCGGCACGCCGCGGCGACATTCGCCGGAGAGTTGAACGCCAAGCCGCCAGAGACTCTGGAAGCGCTGGACGCGGTGTGGTGCACGTCGATGCTCGACCTCGCGGCTTTTTACGGGCTGGCCCCGGCGGCGGTGCGCGGGCTTCCGGCGGTTGTGTATTTCCATGAAAACCAACTGACTTACCCGACGCGGCAGGAAGATGCCGGCGGACGCGATCAGCATTTCGCGATCACGCACCTGACCTCGGCGCTCGCGGCCGCGCAGCGGGGCGGCGGGGTCTGGTGGAACTCGGCGTTCCACCGCGACGGTTTCCTGGCCGCGGCCCGGAAGCTATTGAAGAAGATGCCGGGGCGAGAACTGGATCACGCGCCGGATACGATCGAGTCGGCGTCGCGGGTATTGCATCCGGGGGTGGATGTTGAGTCGTTGCGCTCGCGGCACACGGGCCCCGAAGTGCCCGCGCCCCGGGGCGCGGGGCAAGAAAAGAAACCGCTGCACGTGTTGTGGGTTGCACGCTGGGAGCACGACAAGGACCCGGACGCGTTTTTCGCCGCGCTCAAGAAGCTCAAGAAACGCGGCGTGCCGTTCCGGCTGAGCGTGGTGGGCGAGTCGTTCGAGCGGGTGCCCGAGTGTTTCACCGTGGCGAAGAAACGGTTTGCCGACGAGATCGTGCACTGGGGGTATCAACCGACCCGCGAGGCGTACCGGGCGGTGCTGCGCGGGGCGGACGTGGTCTTGTCGACGGCCCGGCACGAGTTCTTCGGGCTGGCCGTGGTCGAGGCCATGGCGGCCGGGTGCTTCCCGGTGTTGCCCAAGCGGCTGGCTTACCCCGAGGTGTTCGGCGATCGGGCCGAGTTTTTCTACGACGGCACGCCCGACGGTCTGGCGGGGCGGCTGACCGAGTTGGCCGGCCGCGGGTTGCCGATGGACCGCGCGGCCGTGTCGCGGGGTGTCGAGAGGTATGCATGGCCGAGCGCCGCGGCGGCGCTGGATGAGGCGCTGGACGAGGCGGTCGGTGGTTAGCTGGTTCTGCTCAAGAATCCGCGGCGAGGTGTTCGGCAAGCGCCGCGGCAGTGCGGCCGAAGCGGGGGTCGGCGACCGACGGGTCGGCCCCCACGGCGAGCAGGCGCTCGACCACGGGGCGTGAAGCGTCACCCAGCAAGACGCAGCGGTGCAGGGGGGTGTAGCCGTCCGGGTCTTTGGGGCACACGGCGGCGGGGTCCGCGCCGGCGTCGAGCACCGCGAGGGCGGCGGCGGGATCGAAGGGGGGGGCATCCGGGTGGTCGCTGCGTCCGGGATCTGGCTCGGAGGAAGATTGGTGAAGAAGCAACGCCGCGTGTAGCGGGGTCCGACCCTGCGCGTCTTTCGCGTCTGGGTCGGCTCCGCGGCGAACGAGTTGGACCACGACGCCGGCGTGTCGGTGCCGAGCGGCGAGCCAGAGCGGCGACCGGCCCAGCGCGTCACGCACCTCGACCTCGGCGGCGGCTTCGAGCAATCGGCGCACCGCTTCGCCGTGCCCGGCCGCGGCGGCCAGGTGCAGCGGGGTCTGGCGGGCGTGCATCGGCGTGAGGAACCGCGTTCGGCAATCGGGGTGGACGCCACGCGCCAATAGCGCATCGATCGCGGCGACGTGCCCGGCCGTGGCGGCGAAATGCATGGGCATCCACTGCTCCTCGCCGTGCGGCGCGGGTTGAGACAGAAAAGTGTTCATCCGCCGTGGCTGGTCGTCAAGGGTTTGCTCAAGTGCCGACCGCGGGCCGGTTTGGAGCTGGGTGATGAACTTTTCAGTATCCGCCATGGGCCGGGCCGATCAGAGTAGGGGTGAGGCAGGATCGTAGCCGCTGCGGCCGAGCGGGGCGGGGGATAAGATCAAGCCGGGCCCCGTCCGTTTCCCGCCTGCACGAGTCTACGCTTTGCCCACCGATTTCAACGAGACCGAAAGCCGCGAAATTGCCAAGCCCGCTCGGCGTGGCCGACGTGCCGACCCGATGCTCCTGGAAATCGCGTGGGAGGCGTGCAACCAGGTCGGTGGGATCTACACGGTGCTGCGCAGCAAAGTCCCGTCGATGGTCAGCCGATGGGGCAACCGCTACTGCCTGGTGGGGCCGTACAACGAGAAGAGTGCGCCGATCGAATTCGAGCCCTCGCCGCTGGTCGGCCCGGTGGGCGCAGCGGTCAAGCAGATGAACGAGATGGGCTACCGGGCCGAGTACGGCCGGTGGCTGGTCTCGGGGCGGCCGCACATCGTGCTCCTACACATCGGAGATACACACCAGTACCTCGACGACATCAAGTATCGGCTGTGGGCGGACCACGGCATCCCGACACCCACCGACGACGCGCTGATCAACGACGTGCTGGCGTTCGGTGAATCGACCCGGCTGCTGCTGTCGATGCTGGGCGCGAAAGAGTCGCACCGCCGGCGGATTGTGGCGCACTTCCACGAGTGGATGGCGGGCGCGGCCGTGCCGATGTTGCGCAAGGAAGATTGGCCGGGGTCGATCGTGTTCACGACGCACGCCACGCTGCTGGGCCGGTACCTGGCGATGCACAACCCCGTGTTCTACGACCACCTGTCGTTCTTCAACGCCAGCGAAGAAGCCAAGCACTTCAACGTCGAGGCCCAGCACGGCCTCGAACGCGCCGCCGCCCACGGCAGCCACGTGTTCACCACCGTCTCGGACGTCACCGCCGAGGAATGCAAACACCTCCTGGCCCGTGACCCCGACCTGCTCTTGCCCAACGGCCTGAACATCGAGCGCTTCAGCGCGATCCACGAGTTCCAAAATCTGCACGAGGAATACAAGCAGCAGATCCACGAATTCACGATGGGGCATTTCTTTCCGAGCTACACGTTCGATCTGGACCAAACCCTCTACATGTTCACGTCCGGCCGGTACGAGTACCGCAACAAGGGCATGGACGTCACCATCGAGGCGCTCGCCAAGCTCAACCACCGGCTGCAACAGGCCGAGACGCCCGTCACGGTGGTGTTCTTCATCATCACCAAGGCCCCGGTGCACTCGATCAACGTCGCCGAGCTCCAGAGCCGGGCGATGCTCCAGGAATTCCGTGACGCCGCCGACGCGATCAAGGACCAGATCGGCCGGCAGCTGTTCTACGACGCCGCGGCGGGACACATCCCTGACCTCAACACACTGATCGACGACTACTGGCGGCTGCGCCTCCGCCGGTCGATCCAATCGTGGAAGCACGACTACCTCCCGCCGATCGTCACGCACGACCTCGTCGACGACCAGAACGATTCGGTGCTCAACCAGCTCCGCGCCTGCCGGCTGTTCAACCACCGCCACGACCGGGTCAAGGTCGTCTTCCACCCCGACTTCATCAACAGCACCAACCCGCTGTTCGGCATGGAATACGACCAGTTCGTGCGCGGCACGCACCTGGGTGTGTTCCCGAGCTACTACGAGCCGTGGGGCTACACGCCGCTGGAGTCGATCGCGTTGGGCGTGCCCGCGGTGACCAGCGACCTGTCGGGTTTCGGCAGCTACCTGCATCAGGTCATGCCCGACCACCAGGACAACGGCATCACCATCATCAACCGCCGCAACGCCGACTTCCACGGGGCCGCCCACCAGCTGAGCGAGAGCATGTTCGGGTTCTGCCAGCTCTCTCGCCGCGAGCGGATCACGCTGCGCAACACCGTCGAAGCGTTCAGCGACCACTTCGACTGGCACAACCTTGGCCGCCGCTACCACGAGGCCCACGAGATGGCGCTCGACCGCGGCGCGGAGTAGCCGTCGCCGAAAACCGTACACTCTTGACATGTATTTACTCGCTACGGGCCCCGCTTCCACCGGCTCCGCCCTCGCCGGCGACATCGCCCTGCTGGCCGTCTACCTCGTGCTGGCGATCGGGGTGTCGTTCCTGTGTTCGCTGCTCGAGGCCGGCCTGCTCTCGGTACCCATGTCGCACGTCGAGGTCATGGCCCACGAGAACCGACGGGGCGGGGCACTGCTCAAGCACATGAAGACCCACGTCGACCGCCCGCTCGCGGCGATCCTCACCCTCAACACCATCGCCCATACGATCGGCGCGGCCGGGGTCGGGGCACAGGTGCTGATCATCTGGGGCAGTGGGGCGGTGGCCATCGGCAGCGCCGTCGTCACTCTGCTGATCCTGGTGTTCAGCGAGATCATCCCCAAGTCCATCGGGGCCGCCCAAGCCAAACCACTGGCTCCGTTTACCGCTTACACAATTCAGGCCATGATCGTCCCGCTATGGCCGTTGCTGATTGGGCTCCAATGGATTTCCAGCCGGCTCGGCGGCGGGCACGCGGCACAGGTCACGCGCGACGAGGTCGCCATCACCGCCGAGCTCGGCCACTCGGCGGGCGTGATCGACCCGCGTGAGACCCGCATCATCCGCAACCTGTTCCGCCTGGGGCAAATCACGGTCAAGGACATCATGACGCCACGCCCAGTGGTGTTTGCGTTGCCCCGCGACGCGACGGCCGACGGCGTCGTCGATGAGCACGGCCGGATCCGCTTCACCCGCATCCCGATCCGCGGCGAGAGCGTCGACGACATCGTCGGCCACGTCACCCGCCACGCCATCTACCAGGCCCTTAACGAGGACCGGGGCAGCGAGCCGCTGGAACGCATCGCCCAGCCGCTGGCCACCGCCGCCGAATCCGACACCGTCGCGGACACCCTCGACCGGCTCATCAGCGAGCAACAACACATGCTCGTCGTCCAGGACGAGTTCGGCGGCACCGCGGGGCTGGTCACCCTAGAGGACTGCATCGAGACCCTGCTGGGCGTCGAGATCGTCGACGAGACCGACTCGGCCGAAGACATGCGCGAGGCCGCCCGCCAGCTGCTCGAACGGCGGCGCGAAGAACGCGGTTAGTGCTGTCCCTGCGGGGCGCGGAAACCTCGGACCAGCCGGTAGAATGGGGCGGTTTCCTCCACGCGGGGCCCACGATGACCACCCACGACAGCGCAGGCTATCGAAGCACCGGCCACTCCGCAGGCTTGGGAGGGATGTCCGACGGCAGCTTCCCGACCACGATCTGGTCGATGGTCCGCGACGCCGACCACGAGCGCACGGGCGTGCGCACTGCGGCGCTCGATGAACTCCTGCGGCGATACACCCCGGCGATGGTGCGGCATCTGGTGCGGCGCAAACGCCTGCCCGCCGACCGAGCCGAGGATTTGGTGCAGGGGTTCATCACCGAAAAGGTGCTGGAGAAGGGTTTGGTCGGCAAGGCCGACGAGGCCCGCGGGAAGTTCCGCACGCTGCTGCTCACGGCACTCGACCGATACATCGTCAGCGATTTCCGTGCGCGGTCGGCGCAGAAACGCGGCGGCGGCCGCGTAACCTCACTGGAAGGTCTGGGCGCGCCCGTGGCCGACCCCCGTTCGGGTCCAGGGGGAGGTTCCGGGGGCGGGGCGGTGGGGAGCGGAGGGGATTTTTCGGGTGGTACTTCCGGGAACAGGGAAGCGGACACGTTCGATATCGAATGGGCCCGCCGCGTGCTGGATCAGACGCTGGACGCCATGAAACAGGAATGCCAAGATTCCGATCGGCCCGATCTCTGGGGCGTCTTCCACGACCGCCTGCTCGGGCCGCTACTCGACCAGGCCGAACCGCCGGGCTACGACGAGTTGGTCGAGCGCCACGGCATCGCCTCGCCCACCCAGGCGTCGAACCTGCTGATCACCGGCAAGCGCATGTTCGCCCGCACGCTCCGTCGCGTCATCGCCGACTACGCCGGGGAAGACGACGAACTCATCCAACGCGAGATGGACGACTTGATGCAGACGCTCGGCCGACTCCCACCGGCGTGACGTGTCGCCCCAAACCCGCGGCTCCGAGCCGCGGGCCGATCCCCAACCCCTCTCTACCATGCCCTACGACGCCCCCGACCCACTCGACGCCACCCCGCCCACCGTGCTCGCGGACCTGTTCGCGCTGGGTCGGCGGGACACCGAGGTCGGGTGGAGCGACGACGATCTAGGCGCGATCTTGACGCATCAATTGGCGCAGCCTGCGGAAGATCCTTCCCCCGGCGACCCCGCGGGTACAGCACGGACCTATCTCGTGTTATTCACCGAACCATTGCCGCCGGTCGGGCTGCTGCGGGCCGCGAAAGACCGCTTCAAAATCAACCCCGCGGCACACGACCCGGCCGATCTGCCCCGTGACGTGTGCATCGCGCTGTACTACGCCGCGCTCGCCGCCGCCCGCCACCACGCCGGGACCACGATTAGCCAACTCGACGACAAGGCGTTCCGCATCGGGTTGAATTGGGCGCTGGAGTTGCCTTGGGTGCACCCGGCGTTGCGCGAACTGTTTACCGAAGCGCTCCCGGCGCAGGGCAGTGAGCCGTGAACGACCCGCACCCCGACGACCAACCGACGATCGATACCCCGTCGCCGCCGGAAGCCGACCCGAAAGTCTCCCGTGATGCCCCGCCGGTGTCGGCCGTCGCGTCATCCGACAACGATGCCGAGACCCAGCCACCGAGCAGTCACGTCGCGGATCCCGAGCCCCCGGGTCCGATGCCGCCGCCGGGAGCGCCGCAAATCCCCGGCTACCGCCTGCTGCACAAACTCGGCGAAGGCGGCATGGGGGTCGTGTGGAAGGCCGTACAGCTCGCCACGCGTCGCCCGGTCGCACTCAAGTTGCTGGGAGCCGCGGCCTTCGGTAGCAACGCGGCTCGCCTGCGCTTCGAGCGCGAAGTCGAACTCGCCGCCCGCCTCGAGCACCCCTTCATCGCCCGGGTCTACGACTCGGGCTCGACCTCCGGCCAAGCCCAAGGCATCCACTACTACGCGATGGAACTCGTCGAAGGCATAGACCTGGAAACCCACGTCCGCGCCCATCCGATCGATACCCGCAACACCCTCCACCTGATGCGCGATGTCTGCCTCGGCGTACAACACGCCCACCAACGCGGCGTCATCCACCGCGACCTCAAGCCGTCGAACATCCTGGTGACGACAGCAGACCCCGAAGGCACGAAGAACGCGAAGGAAAGAGACACAAAAACCGGCGGCACCAGGGACGCCTCGGGGTCGAGCCACGCTTCGGGGATCGGTGGCGGCGCAACGCCCAAGATCGTCGACTTCGGCCTTGCCAAAACCCTGCTCGCCGAGGAGGGCCAACCCCTGCTCAGTCAGACCGGCCAGGTCGCCGGCACCCCCGCGTACATGTCGCCCGAACAGGCCGCCGGCCAGACCGACCGAATCGACACCCGCAGCGACGTCTACGCCTTGGGCGTGGTCCTCTACCGCCTGCTCACCGGCAGGTACCCTCACGACACCTCCGTGCCGATCAACACCCTGCTGCGCCGCATCAGCGAAAACGATGTCGTCCGCCCACGCCAAGCCACGGACGACGCGTCAAAAATCATCGACCGCGAACTCGAAACACTGTTACTCAAAGCCCTCGAGAGAGACCCCGATCGCCGTTACGACAACGCCGGGGCGCTGGCCGCGGACCTGGACAACTACCTGAAAGGTAACCCGCTGAACGCGCGTCCCGCGTCGGTGCGGTATCTCGTCCGTAAGCGGATCGCCAAGCACCGTTTCGCGGCGTGTGGCGTGGCGGTGATGGCTCTGCTGTTTACAGGATTTTTGGGTTGGCTTTATCAACGACCTGTCATCCTTCCGGTCGACTCCAACCCCGTGGGAGCTCATCTAGTCGTTAACGGCGTACCGCGACCCGGGTGTGGCGTGACCCCGTGCAAAGTCCCGCTGGGTCCCGGCACCCACCGTATCGAACTGGTTCACGACGGGCCGTACCGCAGTGTGACGCGTGACGTGAGAGTATCCTGGGGCGTGGTACGGGGGGACGCCTACGAGAAAATCCTCCTGCCTCCCGAATTCCGCACGATCACATTTCGCACCGAATCGGGTCCGCAAGCCTTTCGCCTGGTCAATCACGACACCGATAAGGTCTCTTATTCATTCACAACCCCCAAGACGTTAACCGTCAACACGGGACAATACCGCGTAGAACCCGTGAACAACCCCGGATTCATCGTCGATCCCAACGACGCCTTGCTGGTCATCGGTGCGGGGATCAAGCCGTACGAAATCGTGCTGCGACAACAATAAAAGCGTCGCGGGTCAGCCACGGGGTATTTATTCCTCCCGGATCAAAGGCACACACCCAACCCTGCATTTGCGGTTCGCTCAATCTGTCATCATTCTGCCAGGAGCGGGTAGATGGCAACGTCCTTGAGCCGGCGCGGAACATACGTGTTCACCGCCGAGTCCTCGAAGAGAATGTCGTCGTTATCCGGGCCGATCTGAACGTCATCGCTAAATATGGCGTGGCCATCAGCGAACCCTACGTGCTGCCCACGTTCATCGTCGCCGTCGAGGTGGATGTTGCTTTGTCCCCACGGATCGGTCCCCGAAGAAAACGCGAAGTTATCGGTATCGACCCCACCACAACAAGCGGGTCCGCGATCCGAGATCACCGCGAAGTCTGCGCCGTAGACCGGTGAATCCATTGACATCCGGTAGGGCCCGTACCCGCTACCGTCTGCACCGTTGCCGAAATAAGGATTGGACATGCCGTAGCTGAGGTTGCTTTCGTCGTCGATGTCGTTGCCGATCTTTGAGAAGGTGATCTGACCGCGGGCCGTCCCGTTACCCACAAACCGGTCGGGCTCGTGCAACCCTATCCCGGGACTCACAAAGATCTCGGGCGATGTGATGTAATCGTTGTACAAAAGCAGGTAGATGGCCACGCCTACATCATTGAATGTCGAGAGCCCGCCGTTGAATGGATTATTCTGGCCCGCATAATCCGCCGAATCCGCATCACGCGCTGTCGCATTGAGATCATTATCCAGCCGACCGCGCGGCAATTCTTCGTTGTCCACGATGTAGGCGGTCGTCGCCGTCATGATCTGCTTCACATTCATGTTGCAGACCGCATCCCGCGCCGACCGCCGGGCGTTGCCCAACGCCGGCAGCAGGATGCCGATGAGTAAGGCGATGATGCTGATGACCACCAGCAGCTCGATCAGCGTGAACGCGCCGCGGCGTTTGGATTCGGTCGGGTGCGAACGGGTGCGGATCATGGAGAAAATTCCTCAGAACGACCGACGGGAGCGAGCCGCCGGAGTGGGGTTCGCAATCCGGGGCTGTTTCATGCGCGGCGGACCAGCAAAAAAGTGGCGTCATCGTCGGGGGCGCGATCACCCTGGATGTCCGACAGCCGTCGGGTCAGGCCGGCTCGAACCGCGGTGAGATCAAGGTCGGGGTCTTCCCGCAACGCTGCGCCCAGGTGCCCGGCCAAACCCTCGGGGCCGATCCACTTCCCGTCATCGGCGATGATCTCGGTCAGGCCGTCGCTGTAGAGCGCCAGCACCTCGCCCGGGGCGAGCGTAAAGCGGTGGCCGACGAGCGGATCGGAGATCAGACCCAGCGGGACGTTGTCGCCTTGATCAGAGTAACGAGGTTCGGCGGTATTCGGCGGCTGACCGTCCTGGGGAGAAGGATTTCCAGGGGGGCGGGCTCCGGGAGCGGCCGACTGCAAGATGGCGGGGGGGTGCCCGGCGTTGACGCATTCGCACTCGCCGGTCGCCGGATCCACCGCCACCGCGATGCCCGTCACGAACGAACTGCCGTCCATCGTGTCGCACAAGTAGCGGTTCAGCGCGTTGATCAGCTCGACCGGGTCCGAGGTCGTGTTCAACCCGGCGCGGATGAACGTGTGCAGGCTCGAGCTGATCAGCGCCGCGGCCATGCCCTTGCCGCAGACGTCCATGACCACCAGCAGCGCCCGGCCGTCGGCCAGGGTGACCGCGTCGACGTAATCCCCGCCCACGCTCAGGCACGGCTCGTAATGCAAAGCCAATTCCAAACCCTCTACCCGTGGATCGGACGGGACCAACGAGAGCTGCACCTTCCGCGCCCGGGCCAACTCGGCCTCGGTCTTGGCCTGCCGCTCGGCGGCCTGCCGGGCGCTCCAGGCCCGCTCAACCAAGTCGTACTGCTCCACCGCCAACGCGGCCAAGGCGAGCCATTCGCCGGTTCCGCAACGGTCCGGCAGCACCGCGTACAGCACGTCCAACCCGTCCGACAGTTCAGAAGGCGGCCCCCCCGGCGCGTCGTCACTCTCAAGCCGAGCAGGCAGCGGACAGCCGATCACCGACGAGGCCTGCGTCTCGGGTGCCATCGACAACTCAATCACCGGAGCCGCGTCGCGCCCGGACGCCCCACCGACCTCGATCCCGCTACGGGTCGCTAACACAGCCTCGTGGGTTTGGACTACCGACTCGAGCAGACTACGCGATATGTAGAAGTCCTGGTCGGCAGGATCGGCATATATGGGGCCGGCGATGATTCGCGGGGGTTTCCAACCCGGTGGATTTTCGTCGAAGGCCACGCGCAATACCGCGGCGTGTCTACCTTGGAGACCCGGCTCGATCATGAATGCGCACAGCCGTTCGCGACGCTGTTGTTCGTCGGCCAACTGCAACAGGTCACGGCCTAGCGTCTGCACGGCTCGTAGCTGCTGCACATCGACCTTCGGCCGACCGACCTGGGTGAGGCGGCTGATGCTGGCCTCGGCGTCTTCGAGCACCGTGAAATTGGACGTCGATCCGTCGAGCGAAGAGCCCGCGTCGTCCCCGTTATCTTGAGTTCCGAAAAGCACTTGAAACGGCCCGATCTCGATCACGTCGCCGAGTTGGAGCGGGTGAACCGACGCCGGCTGGGCATTGACGAAGACGCCGTTACGGCTGCCCAGGTCGCGCAGCGTCCAGCCTCCGTCGGGACTTGGCTCGAGCAGAGCATGTCGGCGGGACACGCCCGGATCGTCGAGCCGAACGGACGCTTGCGACGACCTCCCCAGCGTGACGGGCTCGTCACGGTCGAGCATGCGCCACGGGCGCGACCCGTCGGGCCCGGTGACACGGAACGCCCAGCCCGAGGTATGCGTGGTAGCCATGGCCGACACCCCTTTACGTAGACTCAACGCCTTACTTTAACCCATGGCCCAACGCGGCCCAAGTGGTGAGCCCGCTACTTTTCAGCGCTCCGATGCGCACCGCACCGCGCGTGAAAAAAAATTCCGTTAGGAATCGCGCGTAACGAAGCGCCAACGCGGTTGAGAAAAAAAGTGCGTTGACACAACGACTCGGGGCGCGGTACGTTTCGCCGACGCGTCCAAAAACGCGCGCCTCAACGGCAAATCATTTCGGAGCGGCTGTGTCTTGGTGGGCCACGTTCCGATTGCCCGAGAGTTCTTTTTCGATCGATTGACTTAAACCAACCCGCTCCGGCCGTGCCCGACACGGACCCGCGACGCTCTGCACGGACCACGGTTGCACCATGGCTAGATTCGACTCAACGTTGTGGCAAAAGACGTTGGAGGTGCTCAAAGAACGCCACGCCACGATCTGTCGGCAGTGGTTCGTCGAAGACCTGGAGGCGGGCAAGCTCGACGGCGGGCTATTGGAGATCAACACCGCGACGCCCGTGCAGCAGAACTACCTGCAGAAGCGTTGCCTCGAGCCGTTCACCGAGGCGGTCCAGGAAGTTACGGGGCAGCTCGTGGCAGTGCGTTTTGTGTGTGAGTTGGCTACGGCTGTTGACGAGCCGAATGTCGCGGACCTCGACGCCCATGTCCCCAGACCCCCCACCGCCGCGGCGAGCCACAACGGCCAGCCACAACCCGCCCTCACCCCCACAACGCAACCCGAACGCGCAGCGCTCCACCCGGCCACTAACACCCCCGCGGTAGGTCATGCCGCCAGCCCGCCCGTCGCGCCGGGTCTCGACACCGACACCGACGTCGACTTCGAGTCCGAGTCGATGGTGCTCACCCCCGACTACTCATTCGATAATTTCGTCTCCGGCCCCAATAACCAACTCGCCTACGCCGCCGCCGTCGCCGTCGCCAACCAGCCCGGCGTGGCGTACAACCCCCTGTTCATCCACGGAGGCGTCGGCCTGGGCAAGACCCACCTGCTGCAATCCATCTGCCAGTCGATCCTCAGTCAAAATCCGCGCACCCGCATCCTCTACGTCTCCTGTGACGCCTTCATGAACCAATTCATCGCCTGCGTGCAGGCTGGCAAGATGAACGATTTCCGGCACCATTACCGCCACGTCGACCTGCTGGTGATCGACGACATCCATTTCCTGGCCAACCGCGAACGCTCGCAGGAAGAATTTTTCCACACGTTTAACGAGCTGTACCAATCCAACCGCCAGATCGTGCTGAGCTCGGATGCGCCACCGCACGAGATCCCGAACCTCGAAGAACGCCTGGTGTCACGATTCAGCTGGGGGCTGGTCGCGACAGTTAGCAAGCCCAGCTACGAAACCCGCGTGGCCATCCTCAAAGCCAAGGCCCAGCTCCGCGGATTCGACGTGCCGCAGGAAGTCATCGAACTCATCGCCCGCAAGGTCGACTCCAACGCCCGGGAACTCGAGGGCGCCATCGTCAACCTGCAGGGCCACGCCCAACTCATGAAACGGCCCGTTGATCTGACGCTCGCCCGTGAGGCCATGGGCGACCCCGCCGTACCCGCCCAGGCGAACCGCGCAACGCTGCAACACATCGTCGAGGCCGTCACCGACTATTTCAACGTCAAGCTCCAAGACCTCCAGTCCCGTCGGCGCTACAAGTCCATCACCGAGCCCCGGCAGATCTGCATGTATCTGGCCCGCAAACGCACCCGATTCAGCCTCGAAGAGATCGGCGGCTATTTTGGGGGCCGCGACCACACGACGGTGATGCACTCCATCGAGGTGGTAAAGGGGCGGATCGAGGACGAGGAAGGCTTTGCCGGACAGATCGAGCACTTACTACAGCTCATCGACCAAACGACCAGCCCCGCCTGACCCGGGCGATTCTTATCAAAACGCCGGCACCGCTCAACGGGAGCCGCGCTGTATCCCGGACAGATACGTTTAGCCGCCCCACGTACAGGCTCAACCCGCCTGCTTTGTGCTCAATGATCCGCCTCTTTTGACGCCCAGGGCGTTTGTCTTCAAATACGTCGATAACTCGTGGATAACCCGGCGCATCGCGCCGGGCCGGAACACACTGCTCGGGCCCCTTGTCGGACGAACCACGACAGCCGGAACCACTCGACCTATCACCGATCCTCTATGAGGCGCAGTGCAGCAGACAAAAACAGCCTGTCGACAGGTTATGCTTCACAAAAGACCGTTGTAACTCCCGCGAATTCAGCACTTATGCTCGATCAACACTGATTTTCCACTTTACGGCGCGGGTATTACGGTGGAAGAAGGATTACTTTCTCTATTCACCCGTCAGTTCCGCGTCGACCTGACACACCGAGCAGGCGCTGGTCGTTCGACCCGCCACCACCAGCGTGTCCATCACTTCACCACACCGCCCACACGCCTCGCCTCCACGGCCGTAGGCCTTGAACGCGGTCTGATATCCCCCGACCTGCCCGGCCGCGTCCACGTAGTCCCGCAGTGTCGAGCCGCCCGCTTCGATCGCCCGGCCCAAAATCCGCCGCATCGCCCGGACCAGGCGTTGGCTGTCGACGGGTGCCAGGGTCGCCGCGGGCCGTAGCGGGTGCAGGCTAGTCGCAAACAACAGCTCGTCCACGTAGATGTTGCCCAGGCCCGCGACCAGGTGCTGATCGAGCAACGCCGCCTTCAACGCCCGTCGCGTCTGGCTGAGGCCCGCGTGGAGCTGTCCGGGCGTGATGACCAGGGCGTCGGGGCCCAGCTTCGCCCAACGCGTCTGACGCAGTTCCTGCTCGCTGGCGAATGTCCATATCCCGCCAAAGCGTCTCGGGTCGCGGAACCACACTTCAGCGCCGTCGCCGAGGGTCCATACGACGTGGATATGATCGGTTTTGGTGGCCGGGCCGTCGCGATCGGCGTGCGGCTTGTGATCTTTGGCGGTGGAGTCCACCACGCAGAGCGAACCGCTCATGCCCAGGTGCACGCACACGCATGCCCCGCGATCGCCGACGAGTGCCAACTGCTTGCCGTGGCGTTCGATGCGGGTGACGGTTTGATCGAGGAGCAGGTCCGTGTGACCGGCGGAGACGGGCCGGACGACGTCGCGTCGGCGGAGGCGAACCCGCGTGATGCGTTGACCGATCATGTGCCGGGCGAGCGTGCGACAGACGGTCTCGACTTCTGGGAGCTCGGGCATGGCCGCATGGTAGCGCGTCGCCGCTCTGCGGGGCGGATCGACGCGGCTTCAGAGCCGGATCCGCCGGCGCTCGAGACGCCCGGCCGCGATATCGAATAGAGAACTCCTTGCGGTATTGCCGTTGCCGTAAAACGGCAGACTCAACAGGTCGTCCTGAGCATGTGTCACGAGAGGCTAAAAGCCGGAAACTTTGGCAGAAACACGGTTACAGTGCGTCGCGTTGTCCCGGTTCGCGGTTGGGGAACCGCGGGGAATGCCCCGTGTGCCACCAGCCTCGGGGCTGCTGCCCGAGCCTGGGTCACTATATGTCGGGGAATCGGAACCCAAAGCAATGTCTCCCGAGATCTCCGGTTGAGTCGAAGCGGCCCGCGTGCCACCGGGTGCGTGTGCGTGCGTTGACAACGATAAAGACGAACCTCGCGGGCTGGACAGAAGTAAAAAGCATAAACCTGGGACCAAGACGGAACTTCCATCCCTGTTTTCGGCAGCGAAGTACCGATTGTTGCCCCGCTTTGTCCTGTCCCGCTTCGCGTAGAGCTATAGTGATCTCATGAGCGAAACCCCAAACGCCGCTGATCCCCAGCAACTCATCAGCGACATCCGCACGGCGTCCGACGCCCTCTCCGAGCAGATCGGCAAGGCGATCGTCGGCCAGCAGGACGTCGTCGAACAGGTCTTCCTGGCGCTGTTCACCCGCGGCCACGCCCTGCTTGTCGGCGTGCCGGGGCTGGCCAAGACCTTGCTGGTCTCGACCATCGCCAAGTCGTTGAGCCTTGAGTTCAACCGCATCCAGTTCACCCCCGACCTGATGCCCTCGGATATCACCGGTACCGAAGTCATCGAGGAAAACCGCACCACCGGCCACCGCGAGATGCGGTTTGTCCACGGCCCGGTGTTCGCCAACCTCATCCTCGCCGACGAGATCAACCGCACCCCACCCAAGACCCAGGCGGCGTTGCTCGAGGCGATGCAAGAGCACCACGTCACCGCCAACGGCGTCCGCCACCCCCTGCCCGAGCCCTTCTTCGTCCTCGCCACGCAGAACCCCATCGAACAGGAAGGCACCTACCCGCTGCCCGAGGCCCAGCTCGACCGGTTCATGTTCATGATCCGCGTGGGGTATCCGACCCAGGCGGATGAGTTGGAGATCATCCGGCGCACCACGACACGCAAGAAGCCGGACGTGCAGCCGGTATTGACCGCCGAGCGGGTGCAAAAGATCCAGGAGATGGTGCGGGACGTGCCCGTCGCCGACCACGTGATCGAGTACGCCCTGCGGCTGGTGCGCGCGACGCGTAAGCCCGACAAAGGGCTTCCGGACGAACGCCCCGCGTTCATGCAGAACTACCTGCGGTGGGGCGCCGGCCCACGGGCGAGTCAGTACCTGATCCTCGCCGCCAAGGCCAAGGCTGTGCTCGGAGGCCGGACACACGTGCACCCCGACGACGTGTCGAGCGTCGCCCTGCCCGTCTTGCGGCACCGCATCCTGACCAACTTCAACGCCGAGGCCGACGGCGTGACGGCCGACGACCTGGTCGAACGTCTTGTGAGCGAGATTAAAGTCGACGGCGTGAGCGACCCGCAGGCCGCGGCGGTTTTGCGGTAGCCCGTATCCCCTTTCGGTCGCCCTTTTTCTCGGTGTATCCCTATGGAAGTCTCCGACATGCTTCACCCCGGCGAGCGGGCGGTGCAGGAACTCGCCGGCGAAGCGGAGCGCGGCCGACAGATCGGCCGGATGCTCAGCCCGGTCGTCCCCGATCGGTTGCAGGGCTTCCTGGAGCAGCAGCATTGGCTGACCGCGGCCTCGATCGATGCCGACGGTCGGCCCTGGGCGTCGGTGTGGCTCGGCTCGTCGGCGGGCTGGGCCGTCGTTTCCCCCGTCGGTGACACGGTCCGTTTCGACCTGCGTGTCGCCCCGATCCACCCCGCCGACGTCTTGGACGCCAACCTCAGGCGTGACCCGCGTCTGGCGATCCTGGCCTTGGAACTCGAGTCGCGCCGGCGGATGCGCGTCAACGGCCGGGTGACCGCACTGCGCGAAAGTCACCTGGAGATGGCCGTCGAGCAAGCCTTCCCCAACTGCCCGAAGTACATCCAGCGCCGCAACACCTCGCCGGCGGGCGCCGTTGATGCGTCGTCAGTCTCCGACTCCGCGTCGGTGACGGACGGGCTTAGCGACGACCAGCGCGCGTTGATCCGGCTTGCGGACACTTGCCTGGTCGCCAGCGTCAACCGCGACGCCGGGGCCGACGCGTCGCACCGCGGCGGTGCGCCGGGTTTCGTGCGTTGCGACGCCGGGAACCGTCTGCGGATCGCCGACTATCCCGGCAACAGCATGTTCAATACGCTGGGCAACATCCACCGCACGCCGCGGGCCGGGCTGACTTTCGTCGACTTCGATACCGGCCGGGTGTTGCAACTCACCGGCGAAGCCGCGTTGGATTTTGGACCCGCGCCCACCGAAGCCGTCGATCCCACCGGCGGCACCGGCCGGTGGTGGACGCTCGACGTGGTCACCGCCCGTGATTGGCAGCTGCCCGCCGCCCTCGGCTGGTCGTTCGTCGACGCCTCGCCGTTTAACCCGCCCCCGGCCGACTCTACGGCCGACTGATCCCATGTCCCAGCAAACCGTCCCCAACTTCCTCGACCCCCAGACCCTCGCGGCGATCAAAACGATCGACCTGCAAGCGCGGATTATTGTTGAGGGGTTGATGAGTGGACAACACCGCTCACCTCAGCAGGGCATCTCCGTCGAGTTCGCCCAGCACCGTCAGTACACGCCCGGCGACGACACCCGCTTTCTCGACTGGAAGATCTACGGCAAGACCGACAAGCTCTACCTCAAACAGTATCAGCAGGAAACCAACCTCGACCTCGTCGTCTTGCTCGATTGCTCCGGTTCGATGGGCTACACCTCACTGACAAAACAGAGAGAAGGCTGGACCAACAACTGGACCAAGTGGAACCACGCGAGCTGCGTCGCCGCAGCGATGACCAACCTCGCGCTGCGGCAACAGGACCGTGTGGGCCTTACGTTGTTTGCCGACGACGTCGTGACTGGATCGCGTCTGAGCAATGCGCAGAATCACTGGAAGACGATCGCCCAACTCCTGCACCGCGCCGAACTCGTCAAGGAAGAGAGCGAAACGCTGGTGCCGATGGACAACACCCACACGCACACCGACCTCGAGTTGATTGTTGACCGCACGGTGTCCCGGCTGACCCGGCGGTCGCTGGTTGTACTGATCAGCGATCTATTCGACGACCCCGCTCACCTGGAGAAAGGCCTGGCCCGCCTGCACCACCGCCACCACGACGTCATCATCCTGCAGGTTATGGACCCGGCCGAGCTCGGTTTCGAGTTCCGCGACGCCAGCGAGTTCTACGGGTTGGAAGGCGAGGGTCGCCTGCCGCTCGATCCCGCGGCGCTGCGCGACGCCTACCTCGAGGTCGTCGACGAGCACCTACGCGGCGTCGAATCCGTCGCCCGCAAGTTCAACTACGACTACCTGCTGCTAAACACTAAAGACGCGCTGGGCCCGCCGCTGAGCCACTTCCTGGCCCGGCGGACCTCATTAATCTCTAAAGGATAAAACCGAACCACGGAGGCGCGAATTAAAACCGGAGTGACGGCCGTTATGGTGTCTTGTTTCGTGCTCCTTGCGACCCCGTGAGTCGACTCGTCGATGACCTCAACCCTTGCCCAACTCGCCGGCCTGTTTACCGCTCCCGCGCTCGCGGTGGCTGGTGCCGCGTGCGTGGCGATCCCGATCGTCATCCACCTGTTGTCGCGTTCGCGGCGGCGGCGGGCCGACTGGGGAGCGATGCGGTTTCTGCGGCTGGCGTACAAGAAGCAGCGGAGGAAGCTGCGCCTCGAGAAGTGGCTGTTGTTGTTGACGCGGTGCGCGATCATGCTGATCGCCGGATTGGCCTTGGCCGGTCCGCTGTTGTCGGGCGCTTTGGGGGGGATCACCTCGGGGGGCGGGGGGCGGACGGTGCACCTGGTGCTGGACGACGGGTTGAGCAGCCGGGCATTGGTTGGCGAGGGGGTGCGTTTTGATCGGCTACGCGAACTGGCCGACGGGCTGCTCGACGGGTTGGGCGGCGAAGACCGGGTGCAGTTGTGGACGGTGTCGCCGGGTGACGGGGTGGCGGAGTTGGGGTCTGAGCCGACGTACGACATCGCGGCCGTGCGGGAAGTCGTTCGGGATCTAACGCCGGGTTACGGCCGATCAGATCTGGCGGCAACGCTCACACGGGTCGCGGCGGAGGTGGACGCGGAAGCCTCGGCCGGCGGTGGGGGCGGCGTGCCTGCTGTGGTCGCGGTGCTCAGCGATTTTCCGCGGGGCGCAAGCTACCTCGACCAGCCGGTCCCCGCGGAGTTGGAAAACCTCGGCGATAAAGCAGCGGTTGTCGTCAGTCGGCCAGAGGTCGGCACGGGCAACGTACAGGTCAGCGACCTGCGTCCCCGGAGGGCATTGGTGCTCACCTCAGACCGAGGGGTGACTACGGCGTCGGTTGAAGTGGCCGTGCGACGCTTCGACGACAACGCGGACGAAGCTGTCTTGCCGATCCAACTCACGTTGACACGGCCTGACGGCACGGAAGCATCACGGGTCACCCGCGACGTGCGTTGGTCGGCCGGCCAAGCGACCACGACGCTCAGCGCCGACCTGCCGCTCCGATCAGCGGGCGAAATCGATAGCTTTTCAACACTCACCGCGCCGGGTGTCGAAGGCGGCGGGGTGTGGACGGTGACGGCGACGCTGGAAGGCGCGGCGGGCGTGGCCGATGCGCTGCGTGAAGACAACGTGCGGCTCGCGGTGGTCGAGGTTCGCCCCCGGTTGCGGGTCGGCGTGATCGACGAATTGGATGCGTCGAGCGGTTTTGCGTCCGACGGCTTTTCTCCCGGCGCTTTCGTACGGGCGGCGTTGTCGCCGCAACAAACGGGTGCGGCGTTTTCCGTCGCGACACAGGACGTTCTGCCGACCTCGGTCAACGATGTCCGACTGGCCGACCTGGACGCGGCGCTCGTGCTGCGGCCCGAAACGCTCGGGGCCTCGGCGTGGACGGCGCTCGGCGGGTTCGCGCAGCGGGGCGGTTTGGTCTGGGTGTTCCCCTCGGCGAGTTCTGTCGCAGGCAACGATTGGTTCGGCCTGATGCGTTCGGCGACCGGCGTCGCGTGGGAGCTGGGCGAAGCGGCGGAGCCGGCCGGGGCGGGGGCGCGTCGGCTCGACAGTGACCCGCGCCCGCCCGAGGCGTTGCTGCTGCTCTCGGCCGACTGGTCGGCGTTGCTTGGCCCGGTGCGGGCGACGCGATGGCTGGCCGTGACCACGCCTCGCGCCGACGAGTCGTGGATCGATTGGGCGGGCGACGCGCAGGGCGAAGCCTTCCTCGCCGCGGCCCCCGTGGGCGAGGGGCGGTTGCTCCTGCTCGCCACCGCGATCGACCCGGCGTGGACCAACCTGCCGACCAAGCCGTTGTTCCCGGCGCTGCTGCACGATGCGCTTCGTGGGGTGCTGGGTCAGGTCGTCGCGGCCGGCGGCGAAGGGGCAACGGTCGGAGAACGCCCCGAACTCGGTCGGCGGTGGTCATCGGCTTCGGTATTGGTGTCGGGCGAGGCGCTGGTGCCGCTCGACACCAACGCCGACGGAGGCGGTGTCACCACGCTCGAGCCGTTGGCCGCGCCGGGCGTGTACGCGCCGCGACAGGGCGAGTTGGGGCAGCGGCTGGCGGTGAACGTGCCGGCCGAGGCGGGCGACGTTCGCACCGCGGACGCGGCGCTGGTCAAGGCTTGGCTCGACGGGCTTGGGCCGTGGGCCACGCTCGAGGCCGACCGACCCGCGGCGGTGCTGGCCACGGCCCAGCGCACGTCGAACTTTGGCTGGGTGCTGCTGTGGTTGCTGTTGGGCTTGGTGCTCTTGGAAACCGTGTTGGCGCGCTGGTTCAGCTACGCATCGTCGGGGCAACGAGGTGACGCGGGGCAGGCGACCGAGGCGTCGGCTAACGCCGGGAGAAATGTAAAACGTGGTTGGTGGTCGTCGCGGGCGGCGCTGTGGTCGGGTTTGGGGTGCTGTCTGGTGGCTCAACCGCAAGCGGCGGTTGCGCAGCCGTGGCTCGATGGGTGGTTGGGGCTCAACGAGGTGAGTTGGTCTGAGGCCACGGCCGTGGGCTTCCGCTACGCGTTGCCGGCCTGGGCTTGGGTGTTGATCGGCATCGGCGCGCTCGGGGCGGCTTGGTGGAGCTACCGCAGGTTGCTGGGTCCGACGTGGGCGCGCGTCGGGTTGGCGGGGCTGCGCGGCTTGCTGATCCTGTTGATCGCGGTGTTGCTCGCCGGGCCGGAGGTGGTGCGGACCGATGAGACGGTGGAACAGGACGTGTTGCTGGTGCTGGTCGACCGCAGCGCCTCGATGAACGTCGCGGACGTGCCGTCCCCGTCCTCGGAAGGCGCCACCGAATCGGCCGCGTCGTTGGTCAGCCGTGACGAGGCTATGCGCTCGGCGTTGAAGACCCAGGGCGACGTCTTCGGCCCCGATAAGCTCGGGCGCGACCGGCAGGTGACGTGGCTGGGTTTTGGCGAGAGCGCGTTCGATCTCGCCCCGCCGATCGGCGACGAGTCCGTCGATCGGTTGCCCGAACCCACGGCCGACACCACTGCGCTGCGCACCGCACTCGAAGAAGCCCTCCGCCGCGCCGCGGGCCGGCCGATCAGCGGGATCGTGCTCATGACCGACGGCCGCAGCCCCGAGGCGACCGGCGGGGCGCTGCTCAACCGCCTCGAGCAGCAGTCGGTGCGGGTCTTCGCCGTGCCGCTCGGCGCCGAGCGTCTGCCGCTGGATCTGATGATCGCCCGGGTCGACCCGCCCACGGCCGCGTTCGTGAACGACCCCGTGCCGGTCACCGTCGTCGTCGAACAGCCCGGCGTGCCAGCCGAGAACCAAGTCGACCCGGCTCGGGTGACGGTGCGGCTGATCGACACCAACACGCAAGATATCGTTGACGAAAAAACCCTCGGCGACACCGGTTTTGGGCGGCCCCTGCGGCTCGAGGGACGGTCGAGCGAGGTGGGCGCGTTGCCGTGGGCGGTGGAGGTGATTTACGACGGATCCGCCGCGGACGAACGCGAACTCAACCTCACCAACAACGTGGAATCGTTTACGGTCGAGATGATCGACCGGCCGATACGCGTGCTCTACATCGAGGGCTATCCGCGGTGGGAGTACCGCTACCTCAAGAACATGTTGATCCGCGAACAGTCGATCGACTCGAGCATTTTTTTGCTGAGCGCCGACCGCGCTTTTGCGCAGGAGGGCGACACGCCGATCACGCGCCTGCCATCGGGTTCGGAAGAGTGGCGGCGGTACGACGTGGTGATCCTCGGCGACGTATCGCCCGAAGCTTTCAGTATCGAACAGCGTAAGCAACTGTTTGATTTGGTTGCGCAGCGCGGCGCGGGGCTGCTGTGGGTCGGCGGTTCGCGGGCCACGCCGACGGCATACGGCGCGACGCTGTTGTCCGATCTGCTTCCGATGCGTGAACCCGAAACCTCGGCGGTCCTGCCGTCGGCGGCGCTGCGCGTCACGCCTACTGATCTGGCCGAGACGTTGAGCGTGTTGCAGCTGCGTTCGGTGGACGCGGGTGTGGCCGAGCGTGGCCCGCAGTGGCCCGAGGGGTTGCCGACGCTGCGTTGGGTGCAGGACCTGGGCAACCTCAAGCCCTCGGCCGAGGTGTTGGCTACCGCCAGCTCCGTCACGGGCGACGTATCGGGCGACCCGCTGGTCACGCGGCTGCGTTTCGGGGCCGGGCAGAGCCTGTACGTCGGCACCGATGAGACGTGGCGGTGGCGTTACGCCCGGGGCGAGGTGTACTTCGAGCAGTTCTGGGTGCAGCTCGTGCGCTTGCTGGGTCGCGGTGCCGCGACGCGTTCGGACGACGCGGTGCGGATGAGCGTCTCGGCCCGGCAGACGCCGCGAGGGGGCACGGTGGTGGTCGACGTGGACATCGACGACGCGGCATTGCTCGCGCGGGACCTGCCGAGCCTGCGCGTCGCGGTGCGCAAGCAAGACGACGGAGACGGCGTCGCGGTCGCCGAGTTTGATCTGCGGCCGGTCAACCAAGGCAGCGGCGATGATCTTTCCGGGGCGGGCCGGCGTTACAGCAGCCCGTGGCTGGCGGGCGTGTCGGGCGCGTTGGACTTGGTCGTGACCGAGCCCGCGTTGTCGGGGTTTGATCTGCGGCTGCCGATCGAGGTGGTCGCCCCCGACGACGAGCGTCGGCGGGCCGAGGCGGACGTGCCGCGGCTGGTCAAACTCGCCGAGGACACCGGCGGGCGGGTCGTGCCGCTGGACGATTTAACGCAGCTCACCGAGCCGGGTGTGGTGCGGAACTTGGCGCGGAAAACGGCGAACGACGTCGCCGAGCCGATCTGGAACTCGGCGTTGGCGTTGGCCTTGGTGGTGGGGTTGATCACCCTAGAATGGGTGGTGCGGAAGTTGATCCGATTGGTGTGAAAGGAGCCGCAAGCAGCCCGGTAGCTAGGTGTAGTCGATAGACGAGACGCGGTCTTGTGCCCACTTGCTATCTCACAGCCCGCTTCTTTAACTTCAGCCATGCAGCACGTCGCCCAACAACTCGAACAGGTCCGTCGGCGTGGCCGGGCGCTGTTGGTGATGCAGCGGCTCGCGCAGGCCGCAGCGTGGGCGACGGTGGTGTTACTTGTACTCGGGGTGATCGATTTCGGGCTGCGGCTGCCGGGCTGGCTGCGGGCGGCCGTGGGGCTGGGGTTGTTGGTCGCCGGGCTGGTGTGGTTGGGCAGACGTCTAGCGGCGGCGTGGCGGTTCTGGCCGACGCTGAGTGAGTTGGCCCTCCGCGTCGAGCGGATGTACCCCCGGCTGGCGGGTGTGCTGACCAGTGCGCTCGACTTCGCGCTGCACCCGCAGAAGTACGAGCAGCCCGTGTCCACCGCGGCGATGGTGCGCCAGAGCGTGGTGGCGGCGGAAAAAGGGTTGGCCGGCGTGGAGGTGGCGCGGCTGATCAACCTGCGGCCGACACGTCGGCGAGCCGGTTGGCTGCTGGGCGCGGCGGTGCTGCTCGGGCTCGTGGTCGGGATGATGCCGACCTACAGCGCGATCGCCGCGTCGCGGTGGTTCATGCCGTGGGGCGACACGGCCTGGCCCAAACGCACGCAACTCGACCCCGCGCCCGTCCCCGCGGTACGGCCCGTCGACAGCCCGATCGAATTCACCACACAGGTCACCCGCGGCTTCCGCCCGGGGATGCGCGTCTGGCTCAACACACGCTGGGTCGATGAGCGCGGCAGCGCAAGCGACGCGTCGTCGCGGGCGGTGCTGATGACCGAACAACTCACCATCAACTCCGTCGTCGCCGCCGCGGATGCGTCGGGGGGGGGCAGCGATATCGGTGGTGTATTCAAGCTCCAGTGGCGCGCCCCGGCTGACGTCGTGCGTCAGATCACGGACGGCGAAACCGACGGCCGAACGTTGGAAGTCTGGTTCGAGGCCGGGGACGACCGCACCGCGGCGCAGCGCGTCGAACTCGTGGCCCGCCCGCAGCTCACCGAGTTGATCGCCGAGTTGAGTCCGCCGGACTACGCCGTGGGCCTGGTGGCTGAGCAGGCGCTGGCGCTGCACGAGCGAACCGACCGCGTCGTGTCGCTGCCGGCGGTCGAGGGCTCGCGGGTGCGGCTGACGCTGGGGCTCAACAAGCCGCTGCCGGATGCGTCGCTGGAGCCGGCGGCGCTGGTGCCGGGGCTGATCGGAAGCGGTTCCGTGGGTGATGTCGGGGACGGTGTGAGCCTGTCGCGGGTCGCGGCCGACCGGGTCGTGATCGAGTTTGCCCTGGAGCAGAGCGTTGAGACGCCGATCGTGTTGACCGATGAGCACGGCCTCTCGGACAACGCCGAGCGGACCTACCGTTTCGAGTGGGTCGAAGACCGCCAGCCCATGGTGACGATCCTGCAGCCCCCGGCCGACGCTTCGGTGCTGGCCACGGCCGTGCTGCCGGTCGAGGCCCGCGGGCGACGACGTGGGGGTGCGGCGGCTGACGATCGACGCCCAGCACCCGGCCCGCGACGCGTCGTTGTCCGAAGCGACCCTCACGACGACGCTCCTGGCCTCGCGCGAAGCCCGTCAGGCCGAGCTCACCACATCGGCCACCCTCGACCTGAACACGATGACGCTGCGGCCCGGCGACGTGGTCACGCTCGGGGCTCACGCGCAGGACGTGTACGACCTCCTGGGCATGCGGCACGACACCGTAGACGCCACGCCGCGCCGGCTGAGGATTATCGACGCCGCGACGCTGATTGATCAGGTCCGCGCCGACCTCGCCGGCGTCCGCCAGCAGGCCGTGCGGCTCGAACGGCAGCAGGACGAATTGAACCGCCGCCAACCGGACGCGCCCGCGACCCGTGCCGCCGAGCAGCAACGCATCACGCGGGGCACGGAGACCCAGGCCCGTCAGCTGCAGAAGGTCCGCGACCGGCTTGAACTCAACCGCCTCGAAGAGCCGGCATTGGACGAGTTGATCGACCAGGCCGGGAGGCTGGTGGACCGGGCGCAACGGACCAGCGACGCGGCTCAGGCGAAGCTCAGGGAGGCCGCGGCGGCTGAGGCCCAGGCGGCTCGGGCGGCGGAAGCGGCCGACCCGGCCGCGGCGCAACAATCCGCCGAAGCCCGTGCCCGCGCCGACGCCGCGCAAGCCCGGGCCGCGCAGGATCAGGAGGCGGTGCGTCAGCGACTCGAAGAACTCACGAAGCTGCTGGATCAGGGACAGGACGCGCTGGGCCTGAAGCTCGAACTCGCCCGGCTGCAAACCGAGCAAGCGGCGTTGGCCCAGGACACCCGAGAGTTGCTGCCGCGCACCGCCGGCCGCGCGACCGAGGACCTGCCCCGTGAGCTCCGCGAACGCTTGGAGGAGTTGCGTCAACGGCAAGAAGACCTCGCCGAGCAGGCCCGCGAGACCGTCGAGCGCATGTTGGACATCGCCGAGGCGCTCGCTCGTCAGAGTGCGAGCCCTCAAGACGGCGAACCCTCGGCCGAACAGTCCGACCGCGACCGCGCCACGGCTCGGGCGCTCGCCGAGGCGGCGGCCGTAGCGCAGCGGCAGGGCCTGAGTCAGCAGATGGAGCAGTCCGAACAGGGCTTGGAGGAGAACCGTTTGTCGCAGGCCGGCGAGGCGCAACTCGATACCCTGGACACGCTCGAGCAGATGATGAAGCAGCTCGGGGATCAAGACGAGCTGCGGCAGGAACTGCTGCGGCGTCGGCTGCTGGCGTTGGCGGAGAAGCTGAGGCGCTTGATCGAAAGCCAAGCGATTGAGATCGCGTCGTTGGAAGACGCGGCCGACGACCGTGTGCCCGTGTTGGCCGAAGCACAGTCGGCGCTGTGGGTGCGCACGATCGCGGTACAGACCGAAGCGGAGGCCGACGAGAATACGGCCGACGTTGCGCCGATTATTGACCAGGCGATCGATGCCCAGGCCCAAGCGCTATCGGCATTGCGCGGCGGCGACCGGGCCGAAGCGTTGGCGGTCGAAGCCGTGGCGCTCGAACGGCTGGAAGAAGCACTCGCTAAGGTCCAGGAGAAGCAGCAGGAAGCCCAGCAGGACCAGACGAAGAAACAGCGGGCGGAACTGCGAAAGAAATACCTGGAACTGGCCGAGCGGCAGGCGGGCCTGATCGACGAGGTCGCCCCGCTATTGGACGCGCCGACCTTGACCCGACGGACGCGAGCGGCGCTGCGTGGGTTGAGCCAACAGCAGGGCGAGATCAAGGACGCGGCGGCGGAACTGGGCGACGACGTGTCCGACACGGTCGTGTTCCGCCGGACGCACGACCTGATCGAACGGACCGCCGAACGGGCGCGGGCGCCGCTGAGCCGCGGCGAGGACGACGGCCGGGTGCTGCCGAGCCAAAGGAAGGTCGTCGCGCTGCTGGAGTCGATGGCCGCGGCGCTCGACGAGATCGGCACGCCCCCGGAGTTTGCCGAAAACAGCCCGGGCGGTGGCGCGGGCGGCGGCGGGGCGGGACAAGCCCCACCATTGGTGCCCACGTCCTCGGAACTGAAGCTCCTGCGGGGCGTGCAGCAGGCGGTCTATGATGAGACAAGGCGTCTCAACGACGAGGCCCGTGGCCGGCCCACCGCCGGGCAAGCAAGCCGTCTGGACGACCTCGCGGCCGAGCAACGGGAACTTTCGGACATCGGCCGTCGTCTGATTGAGAGCATGACCCCGGCTGCCCCGGGGGCCGAAAGCATCCGGCCCGCGCCGATCACGCCCACCGGAGACTCCGGAACCCCCGGTGGTTCAGAGACTTCGGCGGATGCGGAAGAATCTGCGGGGCCCTGAATCCGCGGGCGAAGATAAAGAAAGAATATTGGGCCAATCTTCTATGTTTAACCTCTCCAACATCGCAGACCACGTCCGACTCGGTCTCGCCGCCGGGACTTTATGTGTGATCACGTTGCCCGCGGCGGCTCAAGACCAGCCGACGCTCGACGAGCTATTGGACCTGGTGCCCGACCGATCCCCCACGCAGGACGACACGACCGACGAAACCAACCCCGACGTGAAGACCCCGCCGATGATCGACGAGGCGCCCACGGTCGACGGGGTGCAGGAGCGGCTCAGCGGCGAAGAACTCGCCGACGCCTTCGCCCAGACCGTGGCCGATATGCGGAAGGTCGCCGTTCGTCTCGACGAGAACGACGACCCGGGCCTCGACACCCAGCGGCTGCAGGAGAGCATCCTCGCCCGGCTTGACCAGTTGATCGAAGCGACCGAGCAGTCCTCATCATCGAGTTCGTCTTCGGGCAGCGGCTCGGGCCAGCCGTCGGGCAACCAGGACAGCAGCGCACAAAACGCCGGCCAAGGCGAGGGTCAGCAGACCGGCTTGCAACCGGGCCAGCAAAACGGGGCCGCCAATCCCGGAGGCAGCACCGCCAGCGACGGCGCGTTCTCCCCCGGCAGCGTGGGCCCCATTAACCCCGGACAGGGTGCCATCGACGAGCTTCGCCAAGAGTGGGGCGCGTTGCCGCCGCGCCTGCGCGACGAGTTGTCCAACGGCCTGGACGAGCCCTACAGCCCCGTGTACCGCGAGCTGACCGAGGCGTACTATCGCCGGTTGGCGGAGGAAGCGGAATAACCATGCTTGGAGCCGTAAAACGCAATATTGTGAAGACGCCAATCGTTCGTTGCCCACGCATCGCCCGCTTTCGTGGATGCTCGATATTCACTTGCGCATTCGCGCTTCTGTGTGTTATTGTTGTTCCCGCACACGCCGAAGTTGGCCGCGGCACCGAGCAGGTGGATTTCGTTGAGATCACGCCGGCGGCACGCGAAGGCATCGAGCGCGGGCTGGAATTCCTAACCACACAGCAGGCCGAAGACGGCAGCTTCGGGGCTGACCGTTACGGCAAGCACGTGGGCATCACCGCGATCGCCGGGCTCGCGTTCATGGCCGACGGCCACGTGCCCGGCCGCGGCAAGTACGGCCCGCAGGTCGAACGCGCCCTTAACTTTGTGCTTGCCCACGCCACCGAGTCGGGCCTGCTCGCGGCCGACACGTCGCACGGCCCGATGTACGGCCACGGCTACGCCACGCTCTTCCTTGGCGAAGTCTACGGCCAGACCAATGATCCGCGCGTCCGCGAAGTCCTGCTCAAAGCCGTGCGCTTGATCGTCGACACCCAGAACCACGAGGGCGGCTGGCGCTACCACCCCCAGCCGTTTGACGCCGACCTGTCGGTCACGATCACACAAGTGATGGCGTTGCGCTCGGCCCGTAACGCCGGGCTCAGCGTGCCCAAGGAGACCATCGAACGCGCCATCACCTACGTCCGCCAATGCCAGAATCCCGCCGACGGGGGCTTCCGCTACATGCTCAGCGCCGGTGGCTCGGCGTACCCGCGCTCGGCGGCGGGCGTGGCGAGTCTGCAGTACGCCGGGGTCTACGACGACGACGCGGTAACCGACGGTCTGAACTACCTCAACCACGCGACCCGCGGCTTGGGCGGACGCGGCGGCGGGCATTTTTATTACGGACACTACTACGCGGCTCAGGCGATGTTCCTGGCCGGTGGGGAGTACTGGGCCGGGTATTTCCCCCGCATCCGCGGCATCCTGCTCGAACGCCAGCAGGACGACGGCTCGTGGTCCTCGAATCACGGCAACACCTACGGCACCGCGATGAGCCTGCTGATTTTGCAAATCCCCAACCGGTTATTGCCGATCTACCAGAGGTGAGAAGTTTGCGTTTGTATCTTGACTCAATGGGCCGCCAACGCCGGTGTGCGACGGGGTGGGGCTTCATGCTTACGATCGCCGTTGCCGCCCCGGCCACCGCGATCGTGCCGGCCGAGTTGCTGACGCCTGAGCTGGAACGCAGAGAGATCAGCCTGTCGCGGCTCGACGGGGGGCAGCTCAACTACTTCGACGCGCAGCGTCGGCTGACCGCCGGCCCGGCGGGCGACTTCGTGCGGCTCTCACTGAGCGGCGAGGACGATGCGCAAGCCCGACTCGACTCACCGAGCGCGAAGTCGGCTCCGTTGGTCATCGAATTGATCGACGGCCAGCAGATCGCCGGACGCTGGTCGGGCGCGGCCCGCGACGGCGAGGCGATCGAGTGGACCCACCCGACGCTGGGCCGGTTCACGCTCGGTCTCGATGAAGTGCAGCGCGTGACGCGGCGCTCGGACCAAGCGCCTCGCGCCGCGAACGCGGTCGGCGATCCCGCCACCGCTCAAGGCGACACCGTGGTCCTCAACAACGGCGACCGCCTCGTGGGTTTCGTGATCGCGGTCGACGAAGGCGCGGTTACGATTCAGCCCGACGGGGCCGACGACAGCGTGCGGCTGCCGATCGATAATGTGGCGTACCTGGGTTTGGCGAACCCCGTGTCGTCGGCGACGGTGGCGGGCGATCTGATTACGCTGGCCGATGGCACCCGGGTGCGCGGTACGGGCGTGGCGATCGTCGGCGACACCGTGACGTTTACCCCGACCCTGGCCGATGCCATGCGACCGGTCGATCGGCCCTTGGCTGAGTTGCGCAGCGTGGACTTCGCCGCGTCACGCGTCCGGCTGGTGGACTTGATGGATCAGCCGATGGAGTTGATCGACTCCGGCACGGCATTCGGCCTGTCGGTCACGCCGGCGGTGCGTGGCGACACGCTGCACCTTCGCGCACCGATGACCGTGCGTTACGTGTTGCCCGAAGGTGTCCGCCGGTTTGCCGCGAAGGCCACGCTCGACTTGCCCGACGGCCTGCCGACCGACCGCGCGCGGTGGGCCAACGTGGGGTTGAGTGTGGGTTTCGACACCACCACGCCGGTCGCGCCACGCCGCTGGGTGTTGCGACCCGGTCAACCCGGCGTGACGATCAACCTGCCGCTGCCGCCGGCCTCGGACGGAGATCCCGGCCGGCGCCTCACCCTGGAAATCGACCCCGCGGCCCACGGCCCCGTCCTCGATCGGCTGCGGCTGACCGACGCGGTGCTGCTGGTCGATCAGCCCGAAGTGCAGCCGGGGACGGACGATCCGGACCGGTGAGAGCGGCCCGGTCCGGGAAGGCGTGCCAAGCCAACCACCGACACGCCACGCCACGCGATGGCGCGTGATCCCCCTTACTCCGGGTCGTTGATCCGGAGCTGAATTTGAGTTGTCCTCCGGTCGCGCCGCGGCGTTACACTTGTTGCACGACCCTGTGGTCGGCGACGTCCGGTCGCCGTACCCGTCTTCCCTGCTCCGGAATCGAATTTCACCATGGCCGAGAATCCCGCCGTGCCCGCCCAACTCGACGCTCCGCCCGTGGAAGGCGAGTTTCTCAGCCGTGAACTGAGTTGGCTGGAGTTCAACCGCCGGGTGCTCCACGAAGCCCTCGACGACCGCACGCCGCTGCTCGAGCGTCTCGGCTTCCTGGCGATCTTTAACTCCAACCTCGACGAGTATTACCAGAAGCGCGTCGGCGGGCTCAAACGCCAGATCGCCGCGGGTCTGATGACACGCTCGCCGGACGGGCAGACCCCCGAGCAACAGCTCTGCTCGATCCGCGACGCGGTGATCCCGATGCTCAAGCTGCAGGCCGAGTGTTTTACCCAGACGCTCAAGCCCGCGCTGGCCGAGCGTGGCATCCACCTCTTGTCGTGGGACGAACTCACCGAGGCCGAGCGCGGATTGGCCAACGACTACTTCCGCACGAACCTGTTCCCGGTGGTCACGCCGTTGTCGGTCGATCCGGGCCACCCGTTCCCGTTTATCTCCAACCTCTCGACGTCGCTTGGCGTGATGCTCCAACACCCCGGCGAGAAGCCGCTCTCCGCGGCCCACTCCCCGATCCGTGATCCGAAAGCCGTGAACAACGGCGACGGCGAGGCCGACGACGCCGCCGGCCGGCTCCAGTTTGCCCGCGTCAAAGTCCCCCAGGTTCTGCCGAGCTGGATCAAGCTGCCCAGCACCGATCAGGACGCCGCCGCGGAAAGTTCCGGTTCCGGGGGCAAACGCAAGGACGCGCCCCGCCGCGGCGACCGTTTCGTCAGCGTCGAACAGATCATCCGCTACAACCTCGATCAACTCTTCCAGGGCATGATCATCAAACACGTCGAGCCGTTCCGCATCACGCGCAACGCCGACGTCGAACGCGACGAGGAAGACGCCGAGGACCTGCTGGAACTGATCGAACAGGAGCTGCGGGATCGGCGGTTCGCCAGCGCGGTACGCCTGGAGACCGACGACGTGCCGTTCCACCCGCTCAACCTGTTCCTCATGCAGGAGCTGGGCCTGGGCGAAGACGATGTCTACCAGATGCCCGGCCAGCTGGACTACACCGGGCTATGGACCGTACACGGCGGCGTGAGCCGTCCCGACCTCAAGTACGAGCCGTGGACCCCGACCGTCCCCTCCCGCCTCGCCGACCCCGAAAACAACATCTTCAGCATCATCCGCCAGGGCGACATCCTGGTGCACCACCCCTACGAGTCATTCAGCGCCAGCGTCGAACGCTTCATCCGCCGCGCCGCGACCGACCCGGACGTCATCGCGATCAAGCTCACGCTCTACCGCACCGCCAAAGACAGCCCGTTCATCCCCGACCTCATCAAGGCCGCCGAGGCGGGCAAGCAGGTCGTGGTGCTCGTCGAACTCAAGGCTCGCTTCGACGAAGAACGCAACGTCCAACTCGCCCAGCGTCTGGAGAAAGCCGGCATCCACGTGGTCTACGGCGTCGTCGGCTACAAAACCCACACCAAGACCTCGCTCGTCGTCCGCCGGGAAAAAGACGGCCTGCGCACCTACGCCCACATCGGCACGGGCAACTACAACTCCAAGACCGCCAACCTCTACACCGACCTGGGGCTTTTCACCTGCGACCCGCGCATCACCGGCGACCTCGTCGAGCTCTTCCACTTCCTTACGGGCCGATCGCTCAAAGACGATTTCGATCACCTCCTGATCGCTCCCACCAACATGCGTCGCCGGTTCATGGAGATGATCGACCGCGAGATCGCCCACGCCGAGGCGTGGAAGAAAGCCACCAAAGGCAAGTCCGGCGGCAAGTCCAAAGGTGCTTCCGGGGGCACTTCCGGGGGCGACACGCCGCCGCGGCCCACCATCATCGCCAAGATGAACAGCCTGGAGGACCGCCGGATCTGCCGCAAGCTCTACGAAGCGTCCAACGCCGGCGTCAAGGTCCAGCTCATGATCCGCGGCTTCTGCACCCTCCGCCCCGGCGTGCCGGGCCTATCGGAAAACATCACCGTGACCTCGGTCATCGGCCGCTTCCTCGAGCACTCCCGCATCTTCCACTTCTCCAACGCCGGCAACCCCGAGTACTACATCGGCAGCGCCGACTGGATGTACCGCAACCTCAATAACCGGGTCGAGTGCATCACCCCGATCTACGACCCGGCGTTGCAGAGCAAGCTCAAGACGATCCTCGACACCATGCTCGCCGACCAACGCCAGGCCTGGGACATGCAGAGCGACGGTTCCTACGTTCAGCGCAGCCCGCCCAAGGTGAAGAAGAAAGCCCCCGAACTCGCCGCGAGCCCCGCCGTCGTCGGCACCCACCAACACCTCATGGACCTGACCCGCCTCGAACTCGCGGATGGATGAGCCACTGGCGTTCATCCCAGAGATCAGGTTTAAATCGAGACGCACCCGCTCTTCTTCCGCGGTTGATGCGCATAGGCGTGGCGGCCACCTCTAAGGTTATCCACATCAATTCGCAGCTCCCGATGCGCCGCGCAAGGTTAGAAAATAATTAATTTGTATGGGCGTCAGGTCCGACAGACCGGGATCGTGACCGACATAAAACGCCGTACATGTAACAGCGATATGAAACAGTAAACCGCGGCCAAGCCCGGCGCCTGGTCGTTGCCTGAAAATCAAATTTTAATTTGATCCGCTTTTCGATTTGGGACTTAAGAAACAAAACGTACCTTCGAAAACCGTGCCAACGTGTCGATTCTTTGGGGCCTCTCGAATCCAGTTCATGCGCTGCAGGTAAAAAATGTTTGCCAATCGGGGTAGCTAAATGTTCATCGATTAATATACTCCGGCACCCCGCGTCCATGAGTGACTCCGGGCGAAGCGAAGTTCGCTCGGCGTACGGACGTCCCCGCCAGAACCCCCAACACACTAGACCCCGCCTCGGCTATCGCAACAACCAGTTTTCGGAAGGCCTGCAGATGAACTAGAGCCTCGACTCTAGCTCGCTTTGCTATGGCTTTGCGGCCTGCAGAGCGTTTCTGTGGACACTTCGTTTCGTTTTCCTGAAGAAAGGGATTATCAGTGATTTTGCGCATGTTTAGATACGTCTCGGTTGTTCTTTTGGTTTCCTTGATTTCTTCCAGCGTTCAGGCCGCGCTGGTAACCGAGGAGTTTTTGGACGATCTGGATAACAAGGTGACGAATTACGACGACGGTTCGTACTTCTTCCCCGGTTGGTCACAAGGTTTTTCGGGTCGCGACTATCGCACTTGGCAGGTGGCGACCAATGCGGGCATTGTCAAGTATTTCACGACCTCGGTGTTCGAGACCGGCGGCGGAGGCTATGACGCCGGGGCCGCGCAGAACACCCCGGCTGGCACCGATATCCGGCAATTGCGGAGCCCCAACAGGCTTCAGCAAAGCCTCGCATATGCGTACCGTGTGACGCTGTTCCGTCAGAACCCGGCGATGTTGGCCTCGAACGACGAGTTCCCGTTCTCACGCTTCAATCTCCAAAACCTGGCGGTCCCGGGCGACGGGCTGGAAAATATTCAAGGGTTGCCCGTGAATTGGTGGATCGGGCCGAAAACGATTATCGCCGATACCCCGTCTTTCACGACGTTAGACGGTCAATACGAGTGTTACATTGTTGACGCCGCGTCAATCCCGGCTACGGACTTCGTGCAAAAATTCATTGTCGGCCAGAACGGCAACGACGGCCGATACCGCGGGACCATGCGGATTGGCAATGAGAAGTACAACCACTACACCAATACTTTTTTTGCCAATGGCGATGTGATCAACCAGGTTTGGACCCTGCGTATGGGAGAATACATCACCAACGCCAACGGCACCGAGACATTCGTTCCCGGCTGGCGTAGCCCGGGCGGCCAGGGAGCAAGCACCTTCGTGCATCAGATCCAGGATGAGTGGTATAACCGCCGGATAGTCCCCGGTAAGCCGGTTTCTGGGTCAACCACTCCGCCGCCGGTGTTCTACAACTTGGGCTGGAAGATCAATGTTGAAACCAGCAGCACGATCCACGCTCAGGTTGATTTCTACAATCTGGATTTGCCCAAGGTAGACGATTAATGCGCCGTGCGGTTGCGGAGCCTCTCGATCGGGATGGCAGATCTAAAATACTGTTTTCCCGATCTGGCCCGAATACCAATAATATTAATTTGAAGAAGCCTGCCGGAAACGGCAGGTTTCTTTTGATGAAGATAGACAAATCGAGTTAACCGATGGGCTAATCAGGAAAAGAGTCGGATGGTTATCTCAAAGCGATCGGCTGGAGGGGCAGACAAAAGCCCATGATTTGGGATCGTAAGTTTCGCGGCATCAATATTTTGTATTGGTTTTAGCGCGACTCGCGGCGCCAGGTGCGGAGCTGGTCTTCGGTGAGCAGGAGATAGGTGCCGTCGTTGTCGGAGCCTTCGACGAAGGTGCGCAGGTCGGCGTTGGGCTCGCCGATCTGGATAACGTGGAGCTTGACCGGGGCGTTGGAGTTGGTCTTGAGCTTGCTGCGCAGGGTGTTGATGTAGCCGCCCCAGCCGGTGGCACGCGAGGTGATGAAGACGACTTCGTCGGCGTCGGTATTGATCGCCTCGTCGAGGGCTTTGCCCAGACCGCCCTTGCCCTTGGCCTCGATGGGGCGCAGGAACTGGTTGAGCGGGGTGAAGCGGCCGGCCCCGGGGGCGAAGGGGCTGGCGAGCATGGTCTGGGCCTGGCCGTCGGAGGTGGTGACGAGGCTGACGCGTCGGGCCGAGGCGGGGCGGGTGAGGCCGGACATCAGCGCGGCTTTGCCGTCGTCGAGCCAGCCTTCGGATTTGGCGATCGCGTCGAAGAGCACCGCGGTGTGGCCGCGGTTGAGCTCGAAGCCCAGCACGTTGGCCCGGTTCATGCCGAAGGGGTTGTTCTCGCTGAGCGCCGGCGGCGCGGGCGTGGGGGCCGGGGCGGGCGTATTCGGTCGCGGGGCGGGGGTTGGCGCTGGGGTGTTGGTCGGGGCGGGGGTGGGCACCTGGACCGGGGTGTTGGCCTGCGGCGTGGTGGGTGTGGGGGTGACGGTGGTGTTGACGGTGGGTGTCTGGGGCAGGGGGGTGGCCGGAGTGGTCGGGGCCTGGGCGAGCGCGGTGTTGGCGGTGTCGCCACGGTTGATCATGATCGTGATGACGAGGACCCAGAGGATGACAAACGCGCCCCAGCCGGCGCAGGCCGCGCCGATCAGCAGCGGGCTGGCGGGTTGACGGGCGGGCACGGCTTGGGCGACGGGCGCGTCGATCGACTGCCCGCCGTTGCCGGCCGCGACGACGACCCCGGCGCGGCTGCCCGCGGACGTGCCGGCCCGGCTGCCGCCCACGGAGCTGCCCGCGCGGCTGCCGCCCGTGCCGCTGCCGGCGTTGCCGGCGGACATCGGTGAATCGGGGCGCGAGACGCCCGACGAGGTGGAACTGGGTTTGCGGATCATCTTGGGCTTGCCTTTCTCCGGGTCGCGGGGCACGGACAGCACCGCGCCGCAGGTGGAACACCGGCAGATCCCGCCGGCGAATCCCGCGTCTACCTCGAGCGAACTCGAACAACTTGGGCAAACAATACTGAGCACCAGACACAACCTTGAGGAGACTTCGAGTCGGCCGCGAGGCGGGGTGTTGCGTGCGCCTGCTTGGATCTACGCCGTGATTCGGGTCCGCGGGGGCGGACGGTTACGAGTGATATCGGTTGAGAAGCGGCCGGTCTTTGTTACGAATCAGGAGTCGGGGCGGGTCGCGGAACGCGGATTCGGAGCCGCGAGACGCTGCTTTCACGCCATCATGCCATATTTTGAGTCGTTTGCAGCGGCCGATGGACGTTTCGGGGGATAATCCGGGGTGCCGTCGCGGGTGTCCGGAGACGTTCAGGAGCGCTCCGGCGCGTCCGGGATTCCGCCGTAGGTGCCGCCGGACTTCGGCGTTCTACGGCAGGCCCGGGGTTACTCGACCAGGGAAGTGATGTCGCTCCGCACGGTGAGATTGCCCGGCAGCTTGGGGACGGCCACGGCACAGAACGGCGTCGTGAGTTGCTGGGCGACGGCCGTGTCGGGCTTCGGGGCGGCGGCGGTCCCTTGAACGTAGAGCTCGCTGCCCTTGAGTTGCAGCGCGAGGATATCGGCGGCGTAGCCCGCGGTGGGCTGTTCGCCGAGGCTGAACAGGATCACCGAATGTTGATCGAGATCGAGGACCACGCCCTGCTCGGCGAAGCGGGGGGCGAGTTGGAGCTCGTCGATCGCCGCGGCTTCGAGTACGTCGAGGGAGTAGTCGGTCAGGTCCAGATTGATCCCGCCGATCTTGCCAAGGATGGGCACGCTCTCGGCCTGCCACACGACGGGAGCGGGTGCGCTGGTGGTGTTGTCGGACGAGGCTTTGGAGCCCGAGCAGCCGGTGAGCATGGCGACGGCGAGCAGGGCTGTGAGCAGCAGCGTGTTGGTGAGGCGCATGGCGGTTCTCCGGAGTACAGGAAGTTGCATCATATGGCAACGCGCCGGGTAGAGGGGCGAAAGCGAACGTTTTATGCGGTTTTCGTGCTTATCGGATCAGCGCTTCGCCAGCACCATGGCGTTGAACGGCCGACCCTCGCGGATGTATTTGCGCTCGAAATTCGTACCTACGAGTTCACCCTCACCCGCCGACGCGGGGCGTTCGAACGGCCGACGCTCGAAGAGGCCGTCGACCTGTGCCGCGTGTTCTTGCATCCAGGCGAAGTACTCGGCATGGTCGGTCGCCAAGCGGATTTCGCCGCCCGGCTCCAACACGCGGTGCAGCTCCCGCAGGAATGGGGCCTGCACCGATCGGCGTTTTTGGTGGCGCTTTTTCGGCCAGGGGTCAGGGAAATAGATGTGTACCCGCCGCAGGGACGCGTCGCCGACGTAGTTGCGGACAAACACGGTGGCGTCGGCCCAGAGCAGGCGGACATTCGGAAACGCGTGCCGGCGGGCGCGATCGGCGGCGTGACGCCAGAACGTCTTGGCCCACTCGATCCCGAGGAAGTCCACTCCGGGCTCAAGCCCGGCCTGTTGGGTCAGGAACGTGCCCTTGCCCGAACCGATCTCCAGGTCCAGCGGACGGACCTTGCCCTCGCCCCCGGGATTGGCCGCGGGATGTTCCTCGCCGTGGGTGTCTGACGCGCCTTTGGCGATGGTTTCGCCGAATCTGAACCATTCCCGCAGGTCCAAGGGCCCGTGATCGAGATCGGGCAGGTCGTCCTGTGAGAAGCCGTAGCCGGTGACGTCCAGCTGGCGGGAAGCGGACCGCGAATCACTCATCGCGGTAGCATAACGGCGGCGATCCGCCGCGACCGTTTCGGGCGTGATCGTGCGGGTTCTTTGGCCCAATTCTGAGGATATATACCGGGTTATCGGTCGGCCGATAAGGTCTTCGGGGGACGGATATTATAAAAATTGCCGATAAGCACGGTCGGGAAAGCCTGGGAAGCCTAGAGTTTATCTGTGAAACAGAGTCTTTCGCCTAAAGAGATGGCCCAAGTCATTGGGGTCAGCGAATCGTCGCTCAAGCGTTGGGCCGACGGGGGGCGTCTGCGGGTCACCCGAACGATGGGCGGCCACCGCCGGATCGCGTTGCAGGAAGCGGTACGGTTTGTGCGTGAGGCCCGCTTGCCACTCGTGAAGCCCGAGCTGCTGGGGATTACCCGGATCGACAGCCTGCCCGGAGCCCCCCGCAAAGTCACGGCGGACAACGCCCCCGAACTGCTGCGCGAGTTTCTGGAAAAAGGCGAGGCCGACCACGCCCGCGGTTTGTTGGTCGATCTGTATCTCAAGGGCAAGAGCGTGGCGTGGCTGTGCGACGGGCCTCTGAAGCACGCGATGTATCAGATCGGCGAGCTGTGGCACAACGACCCCAACGGGATCCATCAGGAGCACCGAGCCCTGGACGTTTGTGTCCAGGCACTCAGCTACCTGCGCGTGTTGCTGTCCAACCCACCGTCGCCCGACGACGAGCCGCGGCCGGTCGCCATCGGCGGGGGGCCGGCCCACGACCCTTATGTGCTCGGCTCACTGGCGTCTTCCTGCGTCGCGGCCGAGGCGGGGTATCACGACATCAACCTTGGCGCGAATCTCCCGTTGGACTCGTTGGTCAAGGCGGCGCAGGAACACGACGCGCGGCTCGCGTGGCTGTCGTGCTCGTCCCACGACGCGATGCCGAGCCCCAAGCAGATCGACGCCTTGGGCGAAGAACTCGCCGAGTTGGGCACCCGTCTGGTCGTCGGCGGTCAGGCCTCGCCCCACGGTGGGGGACAGTCCGAGAACGTGCGCGTCTGTGAAACCATGGCCGAGTTCAGCGCATTTGCCGGCGGGCTCGTCCTGGCCTGACTCAGGGATAAGCCTCAGGCCCCGCGACATCAACACCCTTCCGGGTTTGGTCGATGAATAACCGGAGCGCTGCGTTCACGGCGCTCTTTGTGTATGACCGCGATCCCACGAGGCATCGCGGCGTGTATTGGACTTGCTGCGATGTCGAAGCCGACAACGATTCAGGATCAAAATGACCGGGCCCGCGCTACGCTCGCGCGGCTGGGTAAGCAGCTGCCCGTTCGACCCGGTCCGCTTCTCGACCTGCTCGCCGACGACGGCTCGCAGCCCCAACAAGTCACCGCCATCATCGAACGCGATCCCGCTATGTCCGCCCGCGTGCTGGGCGTAGTCAATTCCGCGGGCAACCGCCGGCTGAACGAGATCACCAGCGTCTCGCGGGCCGTGCTCCAACTCGGCGCGGGCCCGGTACGCACGCTGGGGCTGGCGATGGGCCTGCAGGTGCTCGCCGAGCAGCTCGACCTGCCAGCGGAGATGGTCCGTGGGTTCTGGAACGCGTCGATGCGTAAGGCCGAGGCGGCGCACCTCGCGGCGATGGTGATCGACCCCGACCGCCAGCGCTCGGCATACAGCGCCGGTCTGATCGCCGACCTGGGCCTGCCGCTGCTGATGGCGCTTGACCCGGACTTCTACGAGAACCGTCTGCCCCTGCGGCCCGCCGACCAGACCTGGACCGACGTCGAACGAGCCCACTTCGGCATCGACCACGCCCAGGCCGGCGCGCACGTGCTTCAGGAATGGAAGGTCTCCTCCGAGACCTGCCGCCGCGTGCGTACCCACCACCAACTGCCCGGCGACGACGCCGACGCCGGGCTGACCCTCGCGCTGTTTATCGCCGGCCTCCTGCCGCACGACGAAGGCGAGATCGACCCGTCTGATCTCGACCGGCTCATGGCGGTGCACGGCAAGGTCCTCGCCGGCGCTTACGCCAGCCCCGACGCCTTTCTCGGACACGTCTACGTGGAGGCTCAACGCCGCATGGGCCGCGATGTATCGAATGACGACGGCAGCGACATCGAGCTCCAGCCGTTCCTCGACGCGATCTCGTCCAACACCATCCACCTGGTCAGCCAGCTCTGCGAACTCAAACACGCCAAGGACAAGCACAAGGAAGACATCAGCACCCTGCGCTTCGAGGCGTTCACCGATCCGTTGACCAAGGTGCTCAACCGCCGGGGCTTCTTCGGCCTCGCCGAGCAGCGCCTCAGCAAAGACTCCGCGGGCGTCGGTGCGTGCTGCATGATGCTCGACCTCAACCGGTTCAAGCCCGTCAACGACAAGTACGGCCACGACGCGGGCGACCTCATGCTCCGCGGCATCGCCAAGCTCTTGCGCCGCTCGGTCGCCCGCCACGACATCATCGGCCGGCTGGGCGGCGACGAGTTCGTGGTATTGCTCACCGATATCGACGAGCACGACGCCCGCATCGCAGCGTCGCGCCTGCGCGACACCTGCCTGGGCAAGCGCATCCGCGTGTCGCCCGAGCATACCGTCGAGGTCAGCTTCAGCATGGGCGTCGTGTATCACGAAACCGTTGGCCCGGAAGTGAAGCTCGACCAGCTGCTCGCCGCGGCCGACGAATTGATGTACCAGCGCAAGCGAGGCGGCTCGCCGGGCATGATTTTTTCGGTCCTCACGAGCTGCGGCGACTCCACCAGTTTGCTGGGGCTGGACGACTCGTCGATCGGAGACTAATCCGCCGCCGCGACTAAGGCGCAGCCGGGCCGTACGCGCGGGCCCCCACCGCCGCCGCGGCCCGGTGCAGCGTGGCGTGGCGTGACGCCAGCACGCGGTGGTCGGCGTGGTAGCCGCCGCCGATGACGCACGCCGTGGGGATGCCGTGGGCGCGGCAGCTTTCCAACACGTAACGGTCGCGTTCGTACAACCCCGCGTCGGTCAGCGACAACCGGCCGAGCTTGTCGTCGACGTGCGGATCCACCCCCGCGTCGTACAGCACCAGGTCCGGCTCGGTCTCTTCCAACAACTCAGGCAGCAACTGCCCCAGCACGCGCAGGTAGTCTCCGTCCCCGACGTCCGGGGGCAGCGGCACGTCGCGGTCCGAGGGCACCTTGCGGGACGGGAAGTTCTTCTCGCAATGGACCGAGCACGTGAACACCCGGGGTTCGTCGGCAAAGATCGCCGCAGTGCCGTCGCCCTGATGCACGTCGAGGTCAAGAATCAATACCTGCTGCACGCGTCCACGCGCCAGCGCGTCCGCCGCGGCCACGGCCAAATCGTTGAAGATGCAGAAGCCCGACCCGAAGTCACGGTGGGCGTGGTGGGTGCCGCCGGCGGTGTTGCACGCCAGACCGGCCCCGGAAGGCTCGAGCGCGAGTTCCACGGTGCGGATCGTCCCGCCGACCGCCGTGATCGTGCGATTGACCAATCCTTCGGACCACGGCAGGCCGATCCGACGCTCCGCGTCACGGCCCAAACAACCGGAAATAAACGCGTCGATGTATGCCGGGTCGTGTGCACGCTCCAACTGCTCCCGTGTAGCCTTACTCGGCTCGTGGAATTGACCGGGGTCGGCTAAGCCTTCATCGATCAACAGGTCACGCAAGATCCCGAACTTCGGCATCGGGAACCGGTGCCCGTCGGGCAGCGGGGTGACGTAGTCGGGGTGATAGACCAGCGGGAGTGCTATCGGCATGGCCGAGTATAGCGCCGCCCAGCGAACGACCTCACGTCAATACGGCGAACGCGTGACACCCACGCACTTACGTCTGCCCGGACCAGTCGCCATCGGGGTCGGCGTCGCGGGCGGCGTTGAAGGCAGCCTGGATTTTTTCGACGACTTCTTCGCGCAGCGGGTTCTTGTTGACCGCTTCGAGGTTGTGCTCGGCGTTGATGGTGCTGGTGGTGCCGCAGATCGCGGTGTGGACGCCCTCGTGGGCGAGGGCGAACTTCAGCGCGATCTCGGGCCACTCGATCTCGGGGTGGCCGTGGTAGCCCAGGTCGGTGGGCGTGACATCCATCAAGTTGAACCGGCGGTGGTACTCCGAGGCGTACTTCTGATACATCCCGTGCTGGCTGGCGGGGTCTTTCCACGCGGCGTTGGCGATCGGGCGCTTGGCGATCACGCCCACGTCGTTGGCGAGGCAGGCGGGGATCACGGTGTCGAGGTTCGCTTGGTCGCAGAGGTTGACCGAGGTCTCGATCACCGCGACGTCGGCGAGGCCCGCGGCGTAAACCGCCGCGTCGTTGTCGCCGGAGTACCCGGCAAACCGGATCTTGCCCGCGTCGCGCGTCGCGGCCAGCGCGCCGAGTGCTTCGCCTTTCTCGAGGACGTCCCGGGGGCACGAGTGCAGCAGGCAGACGTCGAGGTGATCGGTGCCGAGGCGTTTGAGCGAGCGGTCGACGCAGGCGGTGATGGCGTCGGCCGACCAGGGGTTGTCTTGAAATTCCGGGAGCCCGCCCATGCCGCACTTGGAGACGAGGACAAAGTCGTCACGCCGGTGGCCGACGGTTTGGCCGATGGCCTGTTCCGAGCCCTTGTAGGCCGCGGCGGTGTCGATGAGGTTGACCCCGTGGTCGAGCAGGTGGTTGAGCACCTCGCCGATCTGTTCGACCCCGATGTCGAGGAACCCGATCGGCGCAGCCCCGTAGCCCAGACGGCTGACGGAGAGTTCGGTTTTTCCGAGGAAATTCTGCTGCATGAGCGTAGTTTAGGCGATCAGGTCGGCGGCGTCGGGTGTCGCGTCGGTGTCTAGCGCCGCGGCGTCCACGGCCTCGTCGTCTGTGTCGATCAGTTCCGCGAATTCGTCGAACGGCGCTTCGCCGTCGTGCTCCATGTCGTCGCCGTCGTAGTGGTGGGTGATCTCCTGGCCGGGACGGATGTCGGCGATCGCCGCGACGGTCAGGTCGTCGTAGTACGCCGCGTTGGGCTCGCTATCGTGGTTAATGTACCGCAGGTCGTTCTCGACGCGGAAGCCGCGCGTCTCGTCGAGCCACAGCACGTACGGGCCGTCGTCGGTCGTCGGCTCGCCCTTGAGCGTGCCCAGTTCCGTGCCGGCGGGGATGAATTGATTGGCGAACAGGCCCAGGCCGTGGATACCGCTGGGGCGGACGATGAATAGGGGGGAACTCATTTCCGACATTACTCCGTTCTTGGTCGGGCACGCAGGCGCAAGAACGCGCAGAGCATAGCAACCCGTCCGATGCGTAGGGCATGGCGCGGCGCAAATTTTTTTGGTTCTCTGCGCCGCGTCGGGCAGCGCCGCGGTGCGTCCGAGAAACCGAAGTGGGGAACCACCCGAGCCGACCTGCGCGGTCATACGGTTTACATCTTGCGGTGATGGGTTCGGATTATCCGGCCCGTAAAGTCGTTCCGCCGTCGCGACGATGCGTTAACACAGACCATTGACTGCGAGACAGGGGTTCGAACTGATGTCAGATAATCCGCCACTCCAACCCACCAGCGTCCGGCTCGACGACGGGCAATGGGCCGAGCTGTTCGAAAACATCGACCTGGCCGAGCAGATGATCCCCGGCCGTGAGCGGCGTCAATACGACCGTTTCGACTTCGACGCCCAGGTCACGCTGTACGCCGAGTTCGACGAGCCGGACCCGCAACTCACCGAAGAACAGCGCGTCGCCGAGGAGCTCGCCGCCGCCTGTGCCGACGAGGCGGGCGAGAACGCGGCGCCCGACGAATTAGGTCAGGCCGCCGGAGAAGACGCCGGACCCGTTTTCCAGCGCTACCTCGTCCGCACCCGCAACGTCAGCGCCTCGGGCCTCGGCTTCATCCACCACACCGAGGTCGCCGTCGGCACCAAGGCCCTGTTCACCGCCTTCGACAAGCACGGCCACGCCATCGCCCTCGCCGGTGTCTCGGCCCGCGCCGACCTGATCGAAGAAGGTGTCTGGGACATCGGCATCCAGTTCAACGAACACATCGACCCCACCCAGCTCGTCGATGCCGCCGGCCAACCGCTGGCTGTGGCGGGGTGATTTTCAGCTTTAGAGCAGAAGCACCATTTCGTGTTCGCGCAGACCAGACTTTCGCGGGTGCGGCCGGGAGCGATTTGTCATTTCAAAGCCCATGCGATCGTAGAGCCGTCGTGCCGCGTGGTTGTTCGACGTCACTTCCAAGTCAATGCGATCCAAGCCTTCGCCACGACCCCAGCCGACGGCCGACGCAATCAACGACCGGGCCACGCCACGTCTTCGAACCACGGGATCGACCCACATCGAGATCAGCCAAGCCCGGTTGGCCGTTTCCCGCTCTCGGACACATCCCACCAAGCCCATGCCCGAATTGCCCAGCGTCGCGGCCCAAACCGCACCGCCCGGCGGGCCGGTCCAGCTTTCCCATTTTGTTCGCCAGCCCGCGTTGTCGAGCGCCGCTTCGTCTTCATAAACTGAGCCGAACGCGTCGGGGGCGTCACGCAACGCACGGAGTCTCACGCTGCGATACAGCTCAAGATCGTCGGCCGTCAATCGGCGGATAGACGCCCCCGGTGGTTCAGATCCGACGCTCATCCCGTTCCTCGATCAGGGCCGAAATAAATGTGTCTAACGCCACCGCGCCGCGGTCGCCTTCGGCGCGGTGGCGGACGCTGACGGTGCCGGCGTCCTTGTCCTTGCCGCCGACGACGAGCATGTAGGGCACCTTGGCTTCCTGAGCCGACTTGATCTTGCCGTTGACGCGGTTGCTGGTCGTGTCGATCTCGGCACGGAAGCCGCGGGCTTTCAGCGCGGCCAGGACTTCTTGGCCGTAGTCGTTGAACTTGTCGCTGATCGGCAGCACACGCACCTGCTCGGGGGCGAGCCAGAGCGGGAAAGCGCCGTTGAAGTGCTCGATGAGGCAGCCGATAAACCGCTCCATGCTGCCGAAGGGCGCCCGGTGGATCATGATCGGGCGGTGCTCGGCGTTGTCGGCCCCGATGTACGACAGCCCGAACCGCTGCGGCAGTTGGTAGTCGACCTGCACCGTGCCGAGCTGCCACTCGCGGCCGATGACGTCTTTGACGACGAAGTCGATCTTCGGGCCGTAGAACGCGGCTTCGCCCGGCTCTTTCGAGAACGGCACGCCGAGGGATTCCGCCGCGGCGACGCACGCGGCCTCGGCCTGGTCCCAGTCGCTCTCGTTGCCGACGAACTTCGAGCTGTCGGGGTCGCGCAGGCCCACGCGCACCCGGTAGTCGTCCATGCCCAGCGTCGAGAAGACGATTTTCACGAGTTCGATGCAGCCCAGCACCTCGCCGGCGAGCTGGTCGGGGGTCACGAACAGGTGGGCATCGTCCTGCGTGAAGCCGCGGACGCGGGTCATGCCGCCGAGTTCGCCGGACTGCTCCCACCGGTAAACCGTGCCGAACTCGGCAAGGCGGATCGGTAGGTCCCGGTAGCTGTGCTTGTCGCTGGCGTAGATGCGGATGTGGTGCGGGCAGTTCATCGGCTTGAGCATGTAGCCCTCGATGTTGCCCTCGGCCATCGACGCCGAGAGCTCGGCGCACGAACACCCTTCGTCCGCCAGCTTTTTCAGCAGGTCGCGCTCGACCAGCGGCGGGTACTGCGAGTCGGCGTAGTACGGGAAGTGGCCGGACGTGCGGTACAGGTCCAGCTTGCCGATGTGCGGCGTGAACACCTGGTGATAGCCTTGGCGTTCAAGGTGTTCGCTGATGAATTTCTGGAGCTGGTCGCGGACGACCGCACCCTTGGGCTTCCAGAGCACCAGGCCCTGACCGACCATCTCGTCGATCTCGAACAGCCCGAGTTGCCGGCCGATGACGCGGTGGTCGCGGGCCTTGGCCTGCTCGAGGTTTTCGAGGTGCGCGTCGAGGTCGGCCTCGCTGAAGAACGCCGTGCCGTAGACGCGTTGGAACCGATCGAGCGACACGTCGCCCTTCCAGTTCGACGCGGCGACGGACATCACCTTGAACGCGCCGATGCGCGAGGTGCGGTCGACGTGGGGGCCTTGGCAGAGGTCTTCCCAGGCATCGACTTTCGGTGCCGTCATGAGCGCGCCCGGAAAATCGCCCTCGCCGGGCGTCGCGTCGTCGGGCAGGTCGCCCGTGACGTACCACGACAGGGCGTGAGCCCCGTTCTGCGTGGCCTTGGCGGCGTTTTCTAGCTTGTATTTGTTGTCCTCGTCGTAGAGTTTCGACATGCCGGTGTCGACGTCGAGTTCGTACCGGCTGAATGGTAGATTCTCTTTCACGATCTTTTTCATCTCTGCCTCGATCCGCTCGAAGTCCGCTTCGCGGATCGGCGTGTCGAGTTTCATGTCGTAGTAGAAGCCGTGGTCGAGTGGCGGGCCGTAGGCGAGTTGGACCCCCGGAAACATTCTTTCGATGGCTTCAGCCATGACGTGGGCGGTCGAGTGGCGGAGTAGATACAGCGCATCTTTTTCGTGCTGTTCGTTGCGCCACTTGCTTCGTCCCTTCTTGTCCAGCCGCGGGGCGGTGACGAGGGCGAGTTCGCAGTCGCCCGGGAGCGGGCGGTTGACGTCGTACAGCTCGTCGTTGACGCGGGCACCGATCGCGGCCTTGGCGAGGCCCACGCCGATAGAGGCAGCGACGTCGTGGGGCGTGGCTCCGTCGTCGTAGGGTTTCTGCGTGCCGTCGGGCAGGGTGACTTGGATCGGCATGGTGGGGCTTTCGCGGGGGAGATTCGGGTTGAGGGCGAGCGGGTCAGGATACGAAAAAAGCCGCCTGGGTCGGCGGCCGGTGGAGTCTCGTGGATGGACGATGAGCTTCAGCCGAACGCCGGGGGGCGGGCGGGGGTGGTAGTCGCCGTGGTGGTAATCGTTAGGCCAGCCATCGCTGACAGTATATCGGCTTGGCGGGGCGGCGGCATTGAGGCCATCTCGTACAGACCTTGCACGCGGCGGTTAGCGTTCCGCCGGGTCGGGGAGGTTATGGACCTGGCAGTAGAGTGAGATGAGGCCGGGCGGGTCGACGCGGAAATTGTTTTGCAGCGCCTCGACCCAATCGACGCCGTCTTTGATGTCGTGGAAGAGTTGGCGGTAGGCGAGGCGGTCGCCGTCGATCATGAGTTCGGTCAGCCCGTACGAGATGCCGTAGGGCCACTGGCCGCCGGGCCACCTGCGGAAGATCTCGTACATGTCGCGGTTGCGGTGGAACTCGCCGTGGGCCTCGCGGCGGCGGGATTCGACGACCGTGGACTGGGGCACGATCCGGTGGGCGATGTACTCGGCCAAGCCCTCGTTCATCCAGATGGGGATGCTCGCCTGCGAGCGGTAGCGGTGGACGAAGCCGTGGACGTTTTCGTGCACGAGCATCTTGCGGAAGAACCACTCGTCGTCGGAGCGGTGGGCGACGATCTGCACGTCGCCGTTGGGCAGGTAGTGGCACACGCCGCCGAGCGCGTTGGTGACGCGGTTGTACGCCTGTTTCTCGTAGGCGAAGAAGTCTTCGGGCCGGCGGATGACCACCAGCGTGCACTTGCCGGCGTAGACCTGGTCGTCGGGGCCCAGCGCGAACATGTCGAGGCACTGCTGGTACATCTCTTCGAGCAGGTTTAGCGTGAACTCGCGGTCGCGCCGCCCCAGCGAGGTGTCGCTGAACAACACGAAGTGTGCGGTCTCGGTGACGGTGTATTCGACGCCGATGGCGTCGAGGTGGCCCTGAGTCCACTCCCGCGCGGCGTTGGTGCGCCGGGCGTGTTCCTCGGGGCTTAGCTGCTTCCAAAACTGGGCGTGCCTTGGTCGCGACGGCGGGGCGGCTTGGTTGGCCGAGACTCCGGGGTCGTCGAGGTTCTCGGTCGCGGCGGGCTCCGGGGCGGGCGACTCGGCCGCCCCGGAGCCGCGGCGCCACTCATCAACCCGGTCGGCCAGCGACGGGTCGAGCCGCAGGGCCCGGTCGAACGCCATGTCCGAGCGGCGGACCCGCGCGTCCGTCAGGCCTTGGGCGATCTCCAGATCCCGGTACACCACGCCCGCGTGGGCCCAGCCCAGAGCGTCGTTTTTGCGCAAGAGTTTCTTCCACACCCGCTCGGCCGTCGCGGGGTCGAGCGTGTCCCAGGCGACCGCATCGGTTTCGCCCTCGGCTGCCTGAACCCGGAAGGCCTCCCGGCTGTAGCCGACGACGTCGGCCTGCCCTCGCTCGCCGTTGAGGGTTTTGTACATCACGCGGCGTGGGGTCTCGAGGTCGACGTCAAACGATTGGCCCCGCACGCCAAGCGAGGCGGTCAGGATCACCAAGACGCCGAAGAACGCCGGAATGAGTTGTCGCCGTGTCATGGCCTAATCTTACCCGCCGCGCCCCGGGTTGTAGAGAAGTTATACGCCGATTCCGCGGCTCGGCCGGGCGAGCCAGTCGAGGATGTTGCCGAAGAGTTGAGCGGGACGGGGGCTGTTTTGAATGATGCGATAGCCGTGGACGGTGTCGAAGGAAAGCACGCGGCCGTGGCCGAGAGAGCCGGCGATGAGGCAGGGACGTTCGGGCGGTTCGTCGGGATGGGTCGAGGCGGTGGTGGCGATGACTTGGGCGTCGGGTTTGACGACCCCGAAGCCGCCGCAGCCCCAGGTCTCGAAGGCCCAGCCGATGGGCAGGCCGACGGTGGCGGGATGATGGGCGACGACGCAGCCGGGGTTGTGAAAATGTTGGTGGTCGGATCGGCAGATGTGCGGCCGACGGGCCCGGCAGAGGTTAAGGTCCAGCGCAAGCGGGTCGTTTGCGCCGAAGCGGTGTTCGGCGGTCCACCCGTCGTTGATCAGACCGACCCCCGCACGCACCGCGGCGTGGACGGCGCGCAGGACGCGGTAGGGCAGGCTGAAGCACAGCCCCATGATGATCACGTCCAGCGTCTCGAGGGCCGCCAGGTCGGTGGCGTGGGCGAGCCCGGCGTGGATCTCGTAGTCACGGCGAAGCCGCTCGATGATGCCCAGGTCGGCGGTACCCGGGTCGATGAGCGCAACCAGATCGACGTCGGCGTCTTTCAGCACCCGCAGCATGAACCCAGGCTCCTCTTCTTGGATGTATACCTTGTTTTTGTTGGGCGTAACGATCGCTTCGTGGCTGAGCACCACCCCGACGCGCCGCCGGCGTGTGGCCGGCAACGGCCCCGTCCCGGCATCGTCCGACGGACAAACCTCGGGGGTCAACCAATCGTGCCCGTCGCGGAAGTATTCGGCTCCCATCCCACCCAGGCGCTGCAACAACTCCGACAGATCGAGGTCGCCGGCCCCCAGCAGCCCCATGTCTTCGAGGATCAGCGACGCCTGCTCGACGGCTGTGGCGACACGCCGGCTCATCGTGGCGACGCTCACCTCGGCGTCGGCGGCGAGCAGACGCAGGGGCGTGCCGACAAGGAACCGCCGACGCAGGAGCTCGCTCGCGGTTGTATCCATGGCCGACAAGGCTTCGGGAAGACCGGACAGAACAGCCTGCTGGAGCAGACGCGCGCGTGACTCAGCCTGTGGATCGGTTCTTGATTCGGCGAGGCGTTCGTGTCGTTGGCGTTGCCGGATGATGCGGCGTAGCCGGTCGATGGCCGTGGTGCGGGCGACGGTGGTGAGCCAGGCGGCGAGGTTGCCGGTGATGGTGTGGTGTTGCCGAGCGAGTTTGAGGAAGGTTTCCTGCGTCGCGTCCTCGGCCTCGTGTTCGTCGTGGAGCTGCGCACGGCAGACCGACAACACCAGCGGCCAGTACTCCTGGATCACCCGTTCGAGCGCCGCGGCGTCGTGGTCGGTTTGCAGCCGTGAGAAGTTGTCATCGGACTGGAGCATCGGGCGTGGCGGGCTCGGGGAACGGTCGCGGCGCCTGCGGGGTGAAGGCTACTCTCGGCACGAACTATGACATGAATAAAGACGTCGCGGAAACGGGATTTTCGGCCGGTCGCGAAAAATATTGCGTAACACGGAAAAAAACCCACGCCTCGGGCGTCTATCTGGTGGTGTCCCAGAGCCCCACTCGTTGTGCCCGGGCTCGATGACCAAAGAGTTATGCCATGACTATGTCCCCCTCTTCCCCGACGTTGCCTTACCCCGCCGAGACCCAGCCCCCGCCGGCCTTGGATCACGCTTCGACCCGTGAAGCCGTCCCGCCTCCACGCCGCGGCTTGAGTCGTTCCCGATGGATGGGCGCGATGGCGTGGGTGGGCTTGACGGCCGTGGTGGTGTTGCAGTGGCTGCCCGGCGCGCTGGAATGGTTGGGTGTCAACGAACGAGCTGAGTGGGTGGAGGTCTTCCTGCGGGTTCAAGGCGCCCAAGCATGGGCGTTGCCGGTGTTGATCGTGTCGGCGTCGGTGGCGGGGTGGCGGTACGTCCGAGAAGACCATGCCGGGCCGTGGCCTTCGTCGCGGGTGGTGTGTGTGGTGCTGAGCTTTTCGCTGTTGGGCGCAATGTTGGTTTCGCGGGCGATGTAGGGCCGAGCCCGCGACACGGCTGGCCGCCCTTCGTTTGGCACGATCTTGCGGCGGCGTAGGCGTTCAATGAGCGGTCGGTAACGCTCGGGGGTGGTCCGCCGTAGTGCGGGCATGGATTGGATCAGTCGTTTTCTGGTGAAATACGTCGACGCTTCTCGCGAAGCGTCGGTTTTTTGCGTCCAGGGGGCTCGGGGCCGCGAAGATTAAGAAAATTATTGTCTTTGTCCTTAATTTCTCCGTACGAGCGACGACTTATCCGTGAGTGTCCGAAACCGGCCCAAAGCCCGTACCGAGAAGGTTGATCATGACGATGCCCCAACCCAGTGCCGCGGCCACGATCGATCTTTGTTACGCCGAGCCTGTCGCGGGCGACGCGGCCGGGTCGGATTCTCCGTGGTGGGCGGTGCCGATGGCCGTTCTGCCGCTGCGTTGGCTCGCGGGGCCGGCTTGGGGCATCGGGGCGTGGGTCTTGCTTGCGTTGGCGGGGGGGTTGGTGTTTTGGCCCTGCGTGATCGCGAGCAACCGTATCCCCGTGTGGGCGAGTGATCTGGTGTCGCGGTATTACGAGCAGCCGAGCATGCAGGCGGTGGTGTTGGCGCTGCTGGGCCTGAGTGTCGTGTTGGGGCTGACGGGGTTGGCTCGGGCGGGCCGTGGCGGGGCGATGGGCCGGGCGGGTTTACATGTTCGGCCGGGGTCATGAGCGTGGCGTTACTCGGCGGGATCGGGGCCGACCCACTGGCCCAGGACGGTCGTCACGGCCCGGCCGCCCAGCGAAACGCGTGGCCCGTCAATACGCAGGTCCAATACGCCGCCGCGGGCCGAGGCTTGGAAAGCGAGCAACTCGTGACGGCCGAGACGCTCGGCCCAGTAGGGGCCCAGGGCGCAGTGGGCCGAGCCGGTGACGGGGTCTTCAGGGATACCGGCAGCGGGCGCGAAAAAGCGGCTGGAAAAATCGGCGGCACGCCCGTCGGGGGTCGCACCGCCCCGAGCCGTGACGACAACGCCGTGAGCTTCGCCCCACGCGAGCTGCGCTAACGCGGTGTGGTCGGGCCGCAGGTCACGCACCGCCGCGGCGTCACCTAACCGGGCCAGCCAGAACGGCCCGACCCGCAAGAGTTCTTCGGGTTCAACCCCCAATGCTGCGTGCAGCCCGACGGGTGCCTCGGCGGGATCGGTCGACAACACCGGGTGCGCGGGGAATTCCATCGAGATCGCCCCGTTGTCGGCGCGACTACAGGTGAGGGTTTGGTCGGCGGTCGTGCGGAACGCGATGGGCCGATCGGGGGCCACGCCGCGGTGGGCGAACCAGACATGGGCGCTCGCGAGCGTGGCGTGGCCGCAGAGCGCGACCTCGATGGTGGGCGTGAAGTAACGGATCGGGTGGACGGGGCCCGCGCTCCCGTTGCCGCGGTTCGTCCCCCCGGCCGGCGGACGGACGAACGCGGTCTCGGACAGGTTCATCTCCGCGGCGACCGCCTGCATCCACCCGCTATCGGGCCAGCGATTCGTCTCCAAGACGCAAACCGCCGCCGGGTTGCCCGCAAACGCGCGGTCGGTGAACGCATCGACGATGTAGAGCGGCAGCGGCAAAGGTTGTCCTCCAAAGACCGGGAAGATGAGTCAAGGCGGTCGTGGCAGTTATAACCGGCGACCTGGGCCGCGTCGCGCCGGTACCCTTGTCGTAACGGTCCGCTATAATCCGGCGGATTTGGCGCGGGTGGAGCCCGCGGGGCAGGCCTGCCCCCCGATCCATCGGACGGAGCCGAGACGAATTTTGACGATAACCGCCTTTTTAGGCAGGAGTTGCCACGCATGTCAATCGCGCAGATGCCCAACGTTTCCCTGTCCCGCTCGGCCGAGAGTGTGCTGGAAGAAGCCAAATCCGTCACGTTCTTCAGCAGCGCCGAGGAACTCGTCGCCGCCGCGGTTCCCGAGGACCAGACCGACGCCCAGGGCTACTTCACCGTGGGCTACGACGTCGACGGCGAGTTCGTCGAGGAACTGAAGATCTGCCGGGTCAAGAACGGCGTGGCGGCGAACTACATGACCCCTTACATGCGCCGCCGCGACGCGCAGTGCATGGTCATCGCCGACGACCGCGCCACCGACAAACCTACCTTCAAGGCCCGCTTCGGCAAAGACTTTGAAGAAACTCGGCAAGAGACGTTCGCCTGGCTCAAGACCCAGGACCTCGCCTGCTTCTTCTTCAACGCCGGCCGCACCGGCAAGGGCCTGCCCGCGCTGGTCATCTGCCCGGCCAACGCCGGGTTCTTCGGCCTCGGCCTCGCCATGCTCCAAGGCATCATCCCGATCGAAGAGATCGAGAAACAGGGCGAAGACTACCACCACACCGCGATCATCTACATCGCCCCGCCGTTCCGCCACACCCATTTCGACGGCAAGCAGGTCGTCGTCCACAACCGCCGCGACGGCCTGCACGAGCTCTACTCCTACAACCTCTACCCCGGCCCGTCGGCGAAGAAGGGCGTCTACGGCATGCTGCTCACCCTCGGCGAGAAGCAGGACTGGACCACCGCCCACTGCTCGACCGTCCAGGTCATCACGCCCTACGACAACACCGTCACCATCATGCACGAAGGCGCCTCGGGCGGCGGCAAGAGCGAGATGCTCGAGCAGATGCACCGCGAGGTCGACGGCCGGCTCCGCCTGGGCACCAACACCGTCAGCGGCGAGAACCGCTACGTCGCCCTGCCCCGCGGCTGCGAGCTGCGCCCGGTGACCGACGACATGGCCCTGTGCCACCCCGACCTCCAGGCCGCCAACGGCAACAAGAAGAAGCTCACCCTCACCGACGCCGAGGCCGCCTGGTTCCTCCGCGTCAACCACATCACCCAGTACGGCACCGACCCGCACCTCGAGCGGATCACCATCCAGCCCAAGCGTCCGCTGCTGTTCCTCAACATCGACGCCACGCCCGGCAGCACCGCGCTGATCTGGAACCACATCGAAGACGAGCCTGGCGTGCCCTGCCCCAACCCCCGCGTGGTCTTCCCCCGTGAAGATTACCCCGGCATCGTCAACGAGCCGGTCACCGTCGACATCCGCAGCTTCGGCGTGAGGTGCCCTCCCTGTACCAAAGACCACCCGACCTACGGCATTTTTGGCATCTTCCACCTGCTGCCGCCTAGCCTCGCCTGGCTCTGGCGCCTCGTCGCGCCGCGCGGTCACGGCAACCCGTCGATCGTCGACGAGGGCGGCATGACCTCGGAGGGTGTCGGCAGCTACTGGCCCTTCGCTACCGGCCGCCGGGTCGACCAGGCCAACATCCTGCTCCACCAGGTCCTGGGCACGCCCGACACCATGTTCGTGCTCTGCCCCAACCAGCACATCGGCTGCTGGGAGACCGGCTTTGCGCCCCAGTGGATCGCCCGGGAATACCTCTCCCGCCGCGGGGCCAACCCGTTCGCCCCCGAAAAAGTCCTCGACTCTCGCTGCCCCCTCTTGGGCAAAACGCCCCGCACCATCCAGGTCGAAGGCCAGACCGTCGGCCACTGGTTCCTGCAGGTCGAGACCCAGCCCGAGGTCGGTGAAGAGGGCTACGACAAAGGCGCGGAGATGCTCACCAAGTTCTTCCACGAACAGATCCGCAAGTTCCAGAGCTCCGATCTCGACGCCAAGGGCCAAGAGATCATCCAGGCCTGCCTCGACGGCGCGAGCGTGGCGGATTACGAAGCGCTCTCAGTGGTGTAGCCGCTGAAACTATCGGTTTGAATCAACCGCAAACGGGCCGACCTTCAGTGGTCGGCCCGTTTGCGTCTGCGTATCTGCTCCGGGTTTACGGCGCACCCTTGCCGTCGCGGACCATGGCCACGGCGCGGTCCACGTAGGCGGTGTAGTCCTTGCCGTTGTGCATGAAGGTGCCGCTGGTGAAGTAGCCGGCTTCGAAGGCCTTCTCGATAAGGGTGGCCTGCTGCTCGACCTTGAGTCGTTCGAACGGGACGCCGGCGTCGACCGGGGCCTCGAAGCCGTAGGCCTTGTCTTGGCCGTAGCGCTGCTCGGTGTAGATCGCCTCGGTGGCGTAGTCGCCGCCGCCGTTCTGGTGTTGCCAGACGTGCATCATCTCGTGGACAAGCAGGACGCTGCGCGCGTGGCCGGTCTTGCCGGCCCAGTCCTTCATGTAGATCGTGTCGCCCATGACGAACGGCCGGTCGTTGAGCGAGTAGATGCCGGCGAAGCCTTCCTTGATGCGGACCCGGCCGAGGTCGATCGAGTTGCCGAAGATCGGGCGGAGCATCGCGGTTTCTTGGGCGCTGAGCTTGCGGCCGTGCTTCTCGAGCCCGACGAGCGTCTGCACCGCGCCGATGGCGTGGCCGCCGCCGATGATGAGCCCGTCCACGGCGTTCTGCAGCGTTGCCTTGCCCAGGCCGCGGCCGATGTTTTTCAGGCCGGCCTTGATGTCGCCGCGAGCGATCTGCTTGACGCCTTTCCATCCGGTCTTGGCGCCCTCGACCACGCCGTGGGCGACCGACTTGGTCGTGTTCCACACGCCGTAGCCGAGCTGTCGGGTCGAGTTGTAGACGGACCGGCCGGCCCACTTCGCGCCCCGCCACGTGTAGCGGGCGCCGGTCTTGATCCCGCCCCACGTCTTTTTGGCGGCGTAGTTGATCTTGCTACCGACCTTCTTGGCCGCCGACTTCACCTTGTGGCCGACCTTCTTCGCGGTCTTCTTGACTTTGCGGCCGACTTTCTTGGCGGCTTTCTTTACGCTGCTCCAGCCCCAGAACTCGACGTCGACGTTCCGGCCGTCGACGCGGATCGTGCCGTGGTCGTTCTCGGCGCGGATCGCCTTCACCTGCGCCGACGTGAGCACTTCGCCGGCCACGACGCGGCGGAAGAGCTCGCCCTCGTCGCCGGCGGAGTCGGCGCGATTGAGCTTGGCGTCCAGGAAGTGCCCGGCCTCTTCGACGAACGTCTGGGCCGCCCGCGACGGGTTGCCCGTTGCGACGGCGCGGTTGAGGTAGATCACGTTGTTGGCGGTGTCGTACGCGCCGTTGGCCCCGCCGAGCGTCGCGGCGTCGACGAGTTTGACCGGCGGCAACCAGCCGAATCGGCCGTGGAGCGCCGCGCCGCGGAACGCTTCCGCCGCGACTCGGTTGTACGCATCGCCGAAGACCTGCTTCAGCGTCGCGTGAAACTTGGTCTTGCTCTGCGCCAAATCACCGAACTGCCGCTTGAACAGCGACGCGGGGTCGCGGATCAGCTCGGGCCGGCGGTGTGCTTCCCGACGGATCGCGGCGGGGCGGCCTTGCCGGGTTGTGTGCGGGGTAAACGGTTGGTTTTGCAGCGTACGGCGGTTTTGCGGGTTGATAGAAAATGACATCGTGGATTTCCTGGTCGGGTTGGGTTTGGGTACCGGGAGAAAACAGCGGGGTGTCGGGTCATCGTGGCAACCGCGCCGGTGTTGCGACGCGGCCGGCGGGGTTTCCCCGCGACCCGGCCCCGCCGTAGACTGGCGCACGATGTCCGCCGACCCCCCGCCCCCATCCCGAGACACCCGTTCCGCGATCGTCGTGGGCTTCGGCCCGGTCGGCCGGCTCGTCGCCGAGGGTTTGGCCGACGCGGGCTTCGAGGTCACGATCCTCGAAGCCAACCTCAAGACCGTCGAAGAGCAGAAGCTCCTGGGCCGAAAGATGATCCTGGGCAACGCCTGCGTCGCCGACGACCTCATCGCCGCGGGCCTGGAGACCGCCGACACGCTGGTGCTCACGATGCCTAACGAGGACGACGCGCTGGTGGCCTGCCAAACCGCCCACGCGATCCGCCCCGAGGTGTTCATCAGCGCGCGGACCAACTTCGTCAGCAAGGGAATGCTGGCGATGCAGAACGGCGCCGACCACGTGGTGGTCGAAGAGCTCGTCACCGCCGAGGCTATGCGCGACGCGGTGGTCCGGCACCACGCCGAGTAGCCCCCGGGCTCTATGCTTTGGCGTTGATCCCGGTCAGCACTGCCACGCGTTCGATGATCCGCGACTTGGCCAGCCGGGTCTTTCGATCGTCGGCGTCGAGGTGAACCACGTGCGAGCCGTCGGTATACACGACCCCCGCGTCGCCGGGCAGCAGCGCGTAGTCGCCCACCCCCGTGGCGTAGATCAACTCCTTGCCGTTCGGCAACGATCGGACCAGCTCCCAGTCGTCCGGCACGACCACGCGGTCGGCGTCGCGTTTGGCGTTCTTGCGCGCCTTCTCGGTCTCGACGAGGCGGCCGTAGAGGAACAACTGCCGGGCGTTCGCCCCGCGCCGCCGGGGGCCGCCCGCGGTGATCAGCGGCTTCTTGGCGAAGATCATCGAGAAGAAGTTCAGGAACGCGACGACCGCCACCGCCAGCCGCACCGGGAACAACAAGATGTCTTTGACGATCGGCCACGCCCCGACACGCTGCTCGCGCCGCGGTTGGTACGGCCGACGTACGTAGAAGATCGACCCGTCTGCCAGGGCACGCGGCATCATGCAGTCGTACGCGTCGTCCCCAAACAGCACCTCGTGCTCGCCCGATTCCAGGTCGAGTTGCTCGACGCGGTACGGCGACACCTCCATGAAGTGCCCGTGTTCGTTCCGGGCGATGCCGGCCGACTGGTAGACGATCTTGGCGGGCGCCCCCGCCACCCAGGACGGGGCCTGATCCAGCGAATCCCCTTCGGTGATCTCGCGGAGCTTCCCGCCGTTGGGGTCCATGACCGCCAGATTCGCGCTGCCGTCGGGGTACGCGAGGCAGCAGGCCAGTCGTCCGTCGGCGGGGTGGACGTCCAGATCGGCCACACGAAACTCCGAGCGGTGGACGAGCCGACGTTCTTCGCGCTGGTCCGGGTCGTACGCAAACAGGCCGCCGACCGCGTCGGTCTCCAGGGCGTAGACCCATTCGCCGTCCGGGTGGGCCGCCACCGAGACGATGTTGACGCGTCGCGTTTCGGGGTTGTCGAGGTCTTCGCCGAACGCCGCGCCCAGGCCCATCGCCTCGGCGGGCAGGCCCGTCGCCGCCCAGCCGGCCGAGCCGCGTTTCCACTCATCCTTCTGCCGCCGGCGCAGGTCGCGCTCGATCATGTCCTGCGCGAAACGGCTGATCACCTCGGTCGGCTCGGCGCCGCCCGTGTGGTGCAGATACAGTTTCCCCTCGGCAAGATACGCAACCCGGAGGTCGTCCATCCCCATAGGTTAACGCCGTCGTGGGCCCGGTTCACCCGCGGAGCCTCAGTCGGCGAACAACTCGTCGAAGAACGTCTTCATGTGTTCCCAAGAGCGCAGGTCCGCGGCGCGGTCGTACTTGGCGCCTTCGAGTTCGCCCGTGGCGGTGGGGTCGGTGAAGGCGTGGACGGCGCCGCTGTAGATCAGCGTGGTGGTGTCGACTCCGGCGGCCTGCAGCGCGTTGATGACTTCCAGCAACTGGTCGTTGCCGTAGAACGGGTCGGCCTGGCCGTGGGCGATCAGCACCTTGCCCTTGATGTTCTCCGCGTCGTCACTGCCCTCGCGCGGGGGGAGCAGGCTGCCGTGGAAGCTCACGACGCCGGCGAGGTCGGCCCCGCTGTAGGCGAGCTCGAGGACGTTGGTGCCGCCGAAGCAGTAGCCGATCGCCGCGAGCTTGTCGGGGTCGACGTCCGGCTGGCCCTTGAGGACTTTCAGGCCCGCCGCGGCGCGGGCACGGAAGAGGTCGCGATCCTGATAGAAGGCGCCGGCGAGTTGGCCCGCCTCAGCGGGGTCGGCGGTGTAGACGCCCTGGCCGTACATATCGAGCACGACCGCGGTGTAGCCGAGCTCGGCGAGCATGCGGGCGCGGTTGCGTGAGTACTCGCCCTGGCCCCACCACGCGTGGCAGACCAGCACGCCGGGCCGCGGGCCCTCGACGGCGGTGTTGGACGCGACGTAGGCCTGGAGCGTGGCGCCGTCGTGACCGTAGACAATGTTCTCCCCGACGACCTCGGCCGAAACGTGGTGTGACACCGTGAGCACCAGCAAAAGGGCCGAGGCGCACCGGAAGGATTGACTGAAAAACAGGCCGAATCGAAACGTCTTCATGGATGCGTCCTCAGTAATCGCGTGGTGAGAGGTCGGGCAAACGTCCAACCCATCATAGCCCGTGACGACGCGATCAAGGCTGAGAGATTTAGCCCGCGCTGGACGCGAACTGAGTCGCCATGCCCGGGGCGGGCAACGCGGATTGGCCCATGAGGTATTCGTCGATCTTGCGGGCGGCTCCACGTCCTTCGGCGATGGCCCAGACGATGAGCGACGCGCCGCGGCGCATGTCGCCGGCCACGTAGACGCCCGGCACGTTGGTGGCGAACTCACCGTACTCCGCCGCGACCGTGCTGTTCCACTCGTCGGTGGCGACGCCGAACTTCTCGACCAGCGTCGGCGTGTCGTGGCCGGTGAAGCCCACGGCCATCAGCACCAGGTCGGCGGGGAAGCGTTCGACCTTGCCGGTCGGCGTCGAGGCCCACTTGCCGTCTTTCTTCTCCCAGTCGAGTCGTTCGATCTCGATCGCGCCGACGGTGCCGGGCCGGTCGGGGTTCTCGATGAAGGCCTTGGGCAAGATGCCGTACTCGCGCGGGTCGCGGTCGAAGCGGGCGGCGCCCTCGGCGTGGCCGTAGTCGACGTAGAACGTGCCCGACGGCCCGGGCCAAGGGTGGTCATCGTCGCGCTCGTCGGGCTCACGCTCGCGGCGGGTGATGTTGGTGATGCTCTTGCAGTTCTGGCGCAGCGCCGTGCCGATGCAGTCGGTGCCGGTGTCGCCGCCGCCGATGACCACGACGTGCTTGTCCTTGGCGTCGATAAACCGGCCGTCGGTGAACCTCGAGTCGAGCAGGCTCTTGGTCGCCGGATGGAGGTACTCCATCGCGACGTGCACGCCGTCGAGTTCTCGGCCGGGCAGCTTCTGCAGGTCGCGGGGCTTGAGCGCGCCGCACGCCAGCAGCACCGCGTCGAAGTCGCGCCGCAGGTCGGCGGGGTCGATCACCTCGGCGTCGGTCGCCGTGCCGTGGGCCGAGGCCCCACCGCCGACGTTGCAGTTGACCCGGAACTCGACGCCCTCGGCCTCGAGCAGGTCGACGCGCCGCTGCACGAGGCCCTTGTCGAGCTTCATGTTCGGCACGCCGTACATCAGCAACCCGCCGACGCGGTCGTCGCGCTCGAACACGGTGACCGAGTGCCCGGCCTTGTTGAGCTGGTCCGCCGCCGCGAGCCCGGCCGGTCCGCTGCCGACGATCGCGACCTTCTTGCCGCTGCGCATCTCGTCGGGCGGGGGCGTCGGCACGACCCAGCCCTCTTCGAACGCCCGGTCGATGATGGCGCACTCAATGCTCTTGATCGTGACCGACGGGTCGGTGATCCCCAGCACGCAGGCGCTCTCGCACGGCGCGGGGCAGATGCGTCCGGTCCACTCGGGGAAGTTGTTGGTCTTGGCCAAGCGTTCGTAGGCGTCCTTCCACCGGCCGTGGTAGACCAGGTCGTTCCACTCGGGGATCAGGTTGTCGATCGGGCAGCCCGACTCGGACTGGCAGAACGCCACGCCGCAGTCCATGCAGCGCGCACCCTGCTCCTTGAGCACGTGGTCGTCGTGGCGGTCGTAGATCTCGAAGAAATCGTTGAGCCGCACGAGCGGGTCGCGCGCGGGCATCGGGTTGCGTTCGTACTCTTGGAAGCCGGTGGGTTTACCCATGATTGCGAGCCTAAATACTTACTCGAATGGATCGGATTTAGTCGGATCAATCCAAATAAATCCGAGCTGTCGATATTGGTTTGTGTTTCGAATCTATCCTTGGGCCGTTCGGCGGATCGGGTTCATCGCCTTGTCTTGATCCGATCTATCCCAGCCCATACCGAGCGGAAACCATTAGCCGTGACCGACCTCCGGCTCGGCCTCGAGGGCCTTGGCCTTCTGCTGCATGAGCACGCGGCGGTAGTCGATCGGCATGACCTTGACAAACTTGCCGACCTGGTTGTCCCAGTCGTGGAGGATGCGTTCGGCGACGGGGCTGCCGGTGAGTTCCATGTGGCTGGTGATCATCTCGACCAGCTCGGCGATGTCGACGTCGTCCTCGAGCTTTTCGAGCTCGACCATGCCCAGGTTGCAGTGCAGGCTGAACACGTCGTCGGGGTCGTGGACGTAGGCAATCCCGCCGGACATGCCCGCGGCGAAGTTGCGGCCCGTGGGCCCGAGGATCACGGCGCGGCCGCCGGTCATGTACTCGCAGCCGTGGTCGCCTACGCCCTCGACCACGGCCCGGGCGCCGGAGTTGCGGACGCAGAAGCGCTCGGCCGCGGTGCCGCGGAAGTACGCTTCCCCGGACGTGGCGCCGTAGAGCGCTACGTTGCCCAGGATCACGTTTTCCTCGGCCACGAAGGGCGAGTCGGCGGGCGGGCGGATGACGAGCTTGCCGCCGGACAAGCCCTTGCCGACGTAGTCGTTGGCGTCGCCGGTGAGCTTGATCGTGATGCCCGGAGCGAGCCACGCGCCCAGCGACTGCCCGGCCGAGCCGGTGAGATTGAGCGTGATGGTGTCGTCGGGCAGGCCCTCGCCGCCGTACTTCTTCGAGACCTCGTGCGACAGCATCACGCCGACGGTGCGGTCGAGGTTGACGATCGGGTGGTCGATCGACAGGGGTTCACGGTTGTCGAGCGCGGGCCGGGCCATCTCGATCAGGCGGTTGTCGAGGTGCAGGTGGACATCGTGTTCCTGCTCGATGAGCTTGCGGACGCCCACGCCCTCGTGCGGCCGGGTGGCGGGGGTGAGGATCGGGGTGAGGTCGAGGCCGTCGGCCTTCCAGTGGTCGATCGCGTCGCGGGTTTTCAAGAGGTCGACCCGGCCGATGAGCTCGTCGATGCTGCGGACGCCGATCTGGGCCATGTACCGCCGGGCCTCCTCGGCGACGAGGAAGAGGAAGTTGATGACGTGTTCGGGCGTGCCGCTGAACTTGCGCCGCAGGTCTTTGTCCTGGGTGCAGATGCCCACGGGGCAGGTGTTGAGGTGGCACTTGCGCATCATGATGCAGCCGATGGTCACGAGCGGCGCGGTGGAGAAGCCGTACTCCTCGGCCCCGAGCGCCGCGGCGATGACGACGTCGCGGCCGGTCTTGAACCCGCCGTCGGTCTCGAGGCGGACGCGGCTGCGCAGGTCGTTGAGCACGAGGGTCTGGTGCGTCTCGGCGATGCCGAGCTCCCACGGCAGGCCCGCGTGCTTGATCGACGTCAGCGGCGAGGCGCCCGTGCCGCCGTCGTGGCCGGAGATCAGGATGTGATCGGCCTTGGCTTTGGACACGCCCGCGGCGACCGTGCCCACGCCGACCTCGGCGACGAGCTTGACCGACACGTTGGCGCTGGGGTTGGAGCGCTTGAGGTCGTAGATCAGTTGGCTGAGGTCTTCGATCGAATAGATGTCGTGGTGCGGCGGCGGCGAGATCAGGCCGACACCCGGCGTCGAGTGGCGGATCGACGCGATGTACGGGTCGACCTTGAAGCCCGGGAGCTGGCCGCCCTCGCCGGGCTTGGCGCCCTGGGCGATCTTGATCTGCAGCATGTCGGCGTTGGCCAGGTAATACGACGTGACGCCGAACCGGCCCGACGCGATCTGCTTGATCGCCGAGCGCTTGGACTTGGTGCTGCCGTCGTCGTACTGGGCGAGGCTGAAGCGGGACGGGTCTTCGCCGCCCTCGCCGGAGTTGGAGTAGCCGCCGATGCGGTTCATCGCCAGCGCGAGGGTTTCGTGCGCTTCTTTGGAGAGCGCGCCCAGCGACATCGCGCCGGTGCGGAAGCGCTTGACGATCTCCTTGGCCGGCTCGACGTCTTCGAGCGGGATCGACGGCGCGTCTTCCTGGAACCCGAGCAGGCCGCGGAGGGTGCAGCGTTGCCGGGCGTCGTCGTTGCACATGGCGGCGTACTGGTCGTACGCGGCGCTCGAGTTGGTGCGGGCGGCGATCTGGAGGTTGGCGATGGACTGCGGGGAGAACGCGTGGGCCTCGCCCTCGGGGCGCCAGTGGTACTCGCCGGGGTTGGGCAGCTGCTTCGCGGCCGGCGAGTTCTGGGGCCGCGGCCGATTGGGGAAGCCGATCTCGTGGCGGCGGCGGCCTTCCTGGGCCAACACGTCGAAGCTCACGCCCTGCAGCCGCGACGCGGTGCCCGTGAAGCTGCGTTCGATGACCTCGTCCCGCAGGCCCACGCACTCGAAGATCTGGGCGCCCTTGTATGAGGCGAGCGTGGAGATGCCCATCTTGGACATGACTTTTTTGATGCCCGCACCGACGGACTTGATGTAGGTGTCGACGATGACGCCGTTAGACAGCTCGGGGTCGAGCACGGCGTTGTCGCGCAGCGAGTAGAGCGCCTGGTAGGCCAGGTACGGGTTCACGGCGTCGGCGCCGTAGCCCGCGAGCGTGCAGAAGTGGTGCACCTCGCGGGCCTCGCCCGACTCGAGCACGATCCCGAGCTTGGTGCGCGACTCGTTGCGGATCAGGTGGTGGTGCACCGTGCCGACCGCCAGCAGCGACGGGAGCGCTACGCGTCCCGGCCCCGCGGCGCGGTCGCTGAGCACAACCAGCTGGTAGCCCGCGTCGATCGCGTCGGTCGCCTGGGCGCAGATGCGGTCGATCGCGTCGCGCAGCGCCCGGCCCTCGACGGCTTTCGCCTCGCCGTTGAGCCCGGCGGTGTCGGGGCGGTCGTAGGTGATGTCGATGGTCAGCGTGCGCCAGCCGTGCGAGTTCGCCGAGCCGTCGAGCGCCTTGACCGCCGCGAGCTGCGCGTCGGTGAGCACGGGCTGCTCGATGAACAGCCGGCGGCACTGGCCTTCGGTCGTGTCGAGTAGGTTGCCCTCGGGGCCGATGCGCGTCTCCAGCGACAAGATGATCGTCTCGCGCAGCGGGTCGATCGGCGGGTTGGTCACTTGGGCGAACAGCTGCTTGAAATAGTCGTAGAGCAGCCGCGGCTTGTCGGACAAAACCGCGAGCGCCGCGTCGTTGCCCATCGAGCCCAGCGCTTCCTTGGACTTGCTCCCGGCATTGACCATGGGCAGCAGCACCATGTTCAGGTGTTCGACGGTGTAGCCGAACGACTGGAGCAGCGACAGACGCGTGTCGGGGTCGAGGTCCGGCGTGTCGGCGTCGAGCACGTCCGGCAAGTCGGCGAGGGCCAGCCGGTTCTCCGACAACCAGTTGCCGTAGGGCCGGGCGGACGCGATGGATTCCTTCACCTCTTCGTCGGCGACGATGCGGCCCTCCTCGAAGTTCACGAGGAACATCCGCCCGGGCTGCAGGCGTCCTTTCTTGACGACCTGATCCGGGGGCACGTCGACCACGCCGACCTCCGAGGCCATGATCACGCGGTCGTCCTTGGTGACGTAGTAGCGCGACGGACGCAGGCCGTTGCGGTCGAGCGTGGCGCCGATGACCTTGCCGTCGGTGAAGCCGACGCTGGCCGGGCCGTCCCACGGCTCCATGAGGTTGGCGTGGTACTCGTAGAACGCCCGCTTCGTCGGCGGCATGCTCTCGTGGTTCTCCCAGGCCTCGGGGATCATCATCATGATGACCTCGGGCAGTGTGCGGCCGGACATGTAGAGCATCTCCAGCACGTTGTCCATGCTGCCCGAGTCCGACGCCTCGCTGTTCACGATGGGGAACAGGTCGGCCAGGTCCCGGCCGAAGGCGTCGCTCTTCATCAGGCCCTGGCGGGCGCGGACCCAGTTCTTGTTGCCCTGGACGGTGTTGATCTCGCCGTTGTGGCTCATCATCCGGCAGGGCTGGGCGCGGTCCCAGCTCGGGAACGTGTTGGTGGAGAACCGCGAGTGGACCATCGCCAGGTGCGAGACGTAGTCGGGGTCGCGCAGGTCGGGGTAGAACAACGGCACTTGGCCGGAGGTGAGCTGGCCCTTGTAGACGATGACGCGGGACGACATCGAGCAGACGTAGAAGCTGCCGGGGGTCACGAGGTCGGCGCGGGCGGCGATCAGGTTGATCGCGCGGTTGCGGACGACGTACAGGGCCCGCTCGAACGCGTCGGCGTCCAGGGCGTCGGGGCGGGCGACGAAGAGCTGCTTGATGACGGGCATCGAGGCGCGGGCGGACGGGCCGATGTCGGCGCCGTCGGGCTCGACGGGCAGGTCGCGCCAGCCGATCAGCGGCAGATCGGCCTTGGCCAGCACCTGCTCGTACACGTCGACGCAGAACGCCCGGGCCTCGTCGTCCACGGGCAGGAACAGGTTGCCCGCCGCGTAGCCGCCGGCCCCCGGGAGCTCGAGCCCCGCGTCGCGCCGGGCGCACTTGGCCAGCAGGTCGTGGGGCAGGGCGGTGAGCAGCCCCGCGCCGTCGCCGGTGTTCTTCTCGCAGCCGCAGGCGCCGCGGTGGTCCATGCGGTGCAGCATCTCGAGCGCATCTCTGACGATGGCGTGCGACGGCTCGCCTTTGAGGTGGGCGATGAAGCCGATGCCGCAGGCGTCCTTCTCGTTCACCGGGTCGTACAGGCCCTGCTTGGCGGGCAGCGCGGTCCCGGTGGGGCGGGGGGGCATGGTCTGTGGGGGGGTGGAAACTTGATTCATGGCTTGACTCCCACGAGGCGGCCGGTGGCGGGTGTGGGCACCACGGACACGGCGGGCTCGGGCTGGGGCTTCGGGGAAGCGGTAGAAGACGGGGATGCGTTTTCCTGCTGACCGGCGTGGTGGAGCAGGAAGTCGACGAAGACCGCCGCGGGGCGCGGCAGGGCGGGTTGTTGGCGGGTGGAGCGGCGGTAGATCAGGCCCATCGGCCGCACGAGCCGGGGCGAAAGCTCGACCACGGCCAACGTGCCCGCGGCGACCTCGCTCTGCACGGTGCGGCGGGGCAGGATCGCGAAACGGTCGGTCGCGGCCACCGCCGACTTGAGCGTGTCGAGGTTGTCGAACGAGTGGGCCGTGATGGGCGCGGCGTGCTGCTGCCTGAGGTATTGGATGATGCGTCGGCCCACGGGCAGGTCGGCGTCGAAGCCCACCATCTCGTGCCCGGTCAGGTCATCGGCGGACACGCGCTGCCGCTTGGCCAGGGCGTGGTTCGGCGGGCAGACGACGCACATCTCTTCGTCCCGCAGCGCGATCACGCCGACTTTCTTAAAACGGTCGGGGTAGCTGAGGATGCCCACGTCGGCCCGGCCGTGCACGACCGAGTCGTGGACCGCGTCGGGCTTTTCGTAGTTGATGTGCACCGCGATGTTCGGGCGCTCTTGCTCGAACGCCTCGTGCGCCTGCTGCAGCAGGTCGATCCCCGAGGAATAGATCGCCGAGACCCGCACCTCGCCGGAGGCGTCTTCGCCGAGCGTCGCGACCCGGCGTTCGAGTTCGTCGTAGCGTCGCAGCACATCGCCCACTCCGGCGAGGAAGACCCGGCCGGCCTCGGTCAACTCCAGCGGTCGGACCGAGCGGTCCAGCAGCGTCACGCCCAAGTGTTTCTCGAGCTGGCCGATCCGTTGGCTCGCCGCGGACTGTGTGATGCCGTGCAGCGACGCGGCCGCAGACACGCTGTGGCAGCGGGCGATGTCGGAAAACAGGCGGAGGTTCTGCATCGGGGGGTATCCGGGGGCAACACCTGGGCTCGACGAGAAGGCTCGTCGGCGGAAACGCAATCCAGAATTATAGTATTAAACCAACTAATACAGCCAGATCGGCCCATCAGTATAGCTAATGCCGAGGTCGGTCGCCAGCTCCGCTTGTTTATGGGATAGTCCTGAGCGTACGGGCGGGGCGCGGCGGTTTGATTGGGGTAAGGTGAAAACGGTTCATACTCGAAAGGGGTTTGGTATGTCGTGTTTTCGCTTTTCATGCTTGGTTTTGGCGGTTTCGTGTTATGGGGTGCTCCCTGCAGCAGATGCGGAGCAGGTGGTCTTTGATATACCGCGTCTTGACGGCGTCGAGATCGACGGCGAGCCCGCCGATTGGGCGGAAGCCGGGTTTAGCGTCCATGCCATGACGCCCAACACCGACCGCCTCTCCGCCGCGCTCGAGGGCGGCGGGTTCCGGTTGGCGTGGGACGACGCGGGGCTGTTGCTGCTCGCCGAGATCATCGATGACGCCCGGGTCGAGGCCCCGACCGCGGCGATGTGGGAAGGCGACAGCGTCGAGATCTTCGCCGCCGCCGAGCCCGGCTCGGGCGACATGGTGCAGTTCATCATGGCACCCGGCCTCGACCCCGAGCACGGCGAGCGGCGCGTCCTGCCGTTCGACAAGCGCAGCTCCGAAACACTTAAAGCCGACCCCATCGCCGTCGACTTCCGGGCCTCGGCTCACGACACGGGCTACACCCTCGAAGCCCGGGTGCCGTGGGCGCAGCTCGGCGTGACCCCGGCCGTCGGCCTCGAGCCCGGCGTACAGGTGATCCTCAACGACTCGGACGCGCCCGGGCACCGGGCCGTGCGTGTCTGGTACCCGTCGTTCGACACCTGGGCCGACAGCGGCCTGACCCACCGCGTTCGGCTCGCCGCCGCGCCCAGCCCGCCGGTGCGTGTCTTGGCCACGGCCGGGCTCGAGCGGTTCCGCCGCATGAAGATCGATCTCGCCGCCGTGCCGGACCTGGCCGGCCGCGCGGCCGTGGTGCTCGACGGCGGACGCACCCTGGGCGAGTTGGTCCTGGCCGAAGACCAGGGCGCCGCGACCGCGACGCTGCGTCGCCCGGTGTCCGTCGCCGACACGCCGACGCGGCTCAAGGTCCGGATCGACGGCCTGGCCCCGCTGCCCATCGACGTGCCCGATCGTGACAAGCAAGCCGCGGACACGCTGCTCGAACAGCCCGTGGTCTGCGAGAGCTACATCCTCTCCGGCCCGGCGTTTCCCGCGATCGACTTCGCCCAGCCGTCGCTGATGGAAGACGCGCTGGGGCTCTATAACGTGGTCACCATGTTCTACAACGCCGAGCACCAGCCCGTCGAGTCTGCCGAGGAGCCCGGGCGCTACGGCGCGGTCGTGCGCTTCACGACCGACCACGGCCGGACGATCACGCGCTACCGCACCCTCTACCGCCCGCCGAGCCACGTCGACCCGTGGGACTACGAACTCGACGCGACCATCACGCTGCCCGAACACTTCGGCGTGGACCCCGTCGTGAACGAACGCCGGCAAGACGAGATCGTCCAGTTCTACCAATGGGCCTTCACCGAGCGCGCGGCGTCGGTGCCTTACCCCGCGATGCTGCTCGCCGGGCTCGCCGAGATAGACGCCGACGACACCGCCCCCGCCACCGCCTACAACGCGGCCTGGGCCCGCGACCGGCAGTGGTGGGTCGACCAGAAACGCCAACTCAACGGCAACGCCGAACGCTTCGCCACGCCGTTCCCCGGCCCGCGCCCGGTCTCCGGCCCGCCCGCGCCGGTACTGCACGAAGCCCCGCCCGAAGACGCGGGCATGTCCGCTGCGGGCGTCGCGGCGATCGACGCGCTGCTCACCGAGTGGGCCGAGAACAGCGACGAGGCGTTCATCGCCTGCATCGCCCGCCGCGGCGTCGTCGTGCTCCACAAGGCCTACGGCACCCGCGACGGCGAGCCCATGACCACCGACACCAAGAGCCGCATGGCCTCGCTCAGCAAGCTGGTCAGCGGCGCGCAGGTCATGATGGCCGTCGACGCCGGGCTGCTCGACCTCGACGAGCCGATCGACACATACCTCCCCGAGCTGCGCGACGCCGGCTTCACCCGGGTGCCGACGCTACGGCACCTCTACACCCACACCGCCGGCATGTCCACCCACCGCGGCGAGGTGGATCACGACCTCGAGCACCTGGTTGCCGAGTACGCGCCGCACTTCGCGGTCGGCGAGAAGTACAGCTACAACGGCATGAGCCTCGAGCTGGGCCTCAAGATCCTCGAACAGGTCACCGGCCTGGCCTACCCCCGCTTCGCCCAGCGTCACCTGCTCGAGCCGCTCGGCTGCGCCGACACCGACGCGCTCAACGCCTCGTGGAACACCGCTTCCACGGCTCGCGACATGGCCGCCATCGGCCAGATGCTGCTCAACCGCGGGGCCTACGGCGACCTGCGTTTCATGAGCGAGCAGACCTTCGAACAGATGCTGCCCCGGCCGCTGACGATCACCCTCGGCCCCGACGCCGACACGCAGTACGGCATCGGCTGCGACTGGTACGACGAAGACGGGCTCAGCGGCCGCTGCTTCGGGCACGGCGCCGCGTCTTCGGCCACGCTGCGCATCGACCTGGACCTGGACCTGGTGATCAGCATGACTCGCAACAACGCCGGCGAGAACTTCGAGGAGTACCACCCGCGGTTCATCCGCGCCGTGGCCGACGCGATCACCGATCTGCCCCCGTCCCCGGCAGCACGCCCGGAAGCCACCACCGAGGCCGCCCCGGAAACGGCGACGGAAAAAGTCTCGGGCGCGACCCCGGAATAAGCTCTCCCGGAACCGCGGCGGCCGGCGACGCGACGCGGCGCGGTGGGCGGGCCGCCGACTCTTCTTACCGGGCGTGGCGGCGCGGCGGGCCGCCACGGACGCTCTGTGCCGATAGGATAGTGGGTCTACGCCACGGGCGGTCGGTCTGCCCGCGGGCTGTGAACATTAGTCTGCGCCGCCACGCCTACCGCCCCATGACTGATTGCCGCCGGTTCCGCCCCCGTTGTCTCGCGTCCGCCGCGGCGGTATGGGTCTGCCTCTGGGCCGTGGCCGGGTCGGCGACGGCGGGCCTGCAGAACGACGTCCAGCAGATCCTCACCGGCGCCTCCATCGGCGACACCCGGGCGTCGGTGCTGGTGGTGGACCTCCGCACCGGCCGGACGCTGGTCGACGTCGAGGCCGACGCCCCGATGGTCCCGGCGTCGAACATGAAGCTGCTCACCACCGCCGCGGCGCTCACCCGCCTCGGACCCGACTTCAAGTTCAGCACCCGCCTGCTGCTGCTGCCCAAACCGACCGCGGAAACCGCGTCGGGCCCACCGCCCGGGGGCAAGTCCGGGGCTGATTCCCGGGCAACTTCCGGGGGCGGCGGCCGGCCGCCGTCGCTGCTGGTCCGCGGCACCGGCGACCCCGCCTTCGGCGACCCGGGCCTGCTCGCCTCGGCCGGGCTCTACCTCGACGACCTCATCGACCTCTGGGTCACCGCCGTCAAAGACACCGGCCAAACCCGCTTCGAAACCCTCTTCATCGACGACCGCGTCTTCGATCGCGTCTTCGTCCACCCCTCTTGGCCCAAGGGCCAGCTCCACCGCTACTCCTACGCCCAGGTCGCCGGGGTCAACTTTTACGAGAACCTCCTGGCCGTGCTCCCGGTCCCCGCGGAGAACTTCGGCCAGGCGCCCACCGTCCAGGTTGAGCCCTACTTCTCCAATCTCCGCACCACCAACCGCGCCACCACCGGCGACGCCGACCTCTTCGACATCCAACGCAACCCCGGCGGCAACCGCTTCATCTTCACCGGCAGCGTCCGCAACCGGCGGTCCCAGCCCTTCCGCGCCACCGTCCACGACCCGCCGATGTTCTTCGCCGCGTTCTTCCAGTACAAGCTCAAGCAGGCCGGCATCCGCGTCGGCCGCGTCGCCCGGGTCGACCCGCAGGCGCGGGGCCTGCCCGACGGGGCGGCGGTGCTGCACGAGATCAACACCACCCTCGCCGGCGTGCTCGACCGCACCAACGCCGATTCGCAGAACCTCTTCGCCGAGGCGCTGTTCAAACGCATGGGCCACGACCTCACCGGCGCCCCCGGCAGCTTCCAGAACGGCGCGTCGGCGATCCGCCTGTTCCTGCGCGACCGGTTGGCCGACCACGTCGGGCTCTCGGCCGTGCGGGTGACCGACGGCTCGGGCCTCTCGCCCGATAACCGGCTGAGCGCCGCGGTGATCGTGTCGCTCTTGCGGCGCATGCACGCCGACGCCACCCTCGGGCCGATCTACGCCGCCTCGCTCAGCCACGCCGGCCACACCGGCACGCTCCGCCTCCGTCTCCGCGACCTGTCCAGCGAGGTCTACGGCAAGTCCGGCTACCTCGGCGCCTCGGCCGACTACGCCTCGGCCCTCTCGGGCTACCTCGTCCGCCCCGACGGCCGCACCTACGCCTTCAGCCTCGTCTTCAACCAGTTCCGCCCCCCCGTGTCCCACGACCGCATCAAGCAGGTCCAGGACCAGATCCTCCAGGCCATCGACGCCTCCATCGCCGCCCCCGCCCGCTGACCCCAAGCTCGCCGCCGCATCTTTGTCTTCCCACAACCCCCCGCGGTCTCGACGTGGCTTCTGTGTTTTCACCCACCGGTTGGTTTCCGGTCTGTTTCCGGTGGACTGGTCTGCCCGCCCATCGCGTCCCACCCACCACTCCCCGGCCACTTTCAGACCACTTTCAGACCGTAACCGGACCACCGCCCCGATCCCGGCAACTTCGCGCCTTCCGCGCCCGGGACGCCGCAACGCCGACGCACCATGCTTCACTTGCCAAAGAACACCGCCGCCGCGCACGCAACAACGCTTCCCTCGTACCCTGAGACCAAGCGCACGTTTCGTGCGCGCTTTTCGCGGGAAATCACATCGTTTTTGGCCCAACCCTTGTCTCGGCAAGGCATTAAAGATTTTCGCTCAACCTGGTCGGCTTTGTTGATCCGGTCGGTTGGATTGTGCGCGCGCTTCTCTTGGCTTGAGCGTTTTGGTCTCTAAGTGAAAAAAGAACAATTCGGGATCGCGGCTTTCAATTTTTTGATGGCCGGGTAAGTTGCTTGCGTGTGTCTAAAGTGCAGGTTTTTCAGCGAGTTCATGCGTGCGAGGTGTTTGGCACCGACGTCCCCCACTTGCGTGTCGCTGAGGTAGAGGGTTTTCAGCGAGTTCATGCGTGCGAGGTGTTTGGCACCGGCGTCCCCCACTTGCGTGTCGCTGAGGTAGAGGGTTTTCAGCGAGTCCATGTGTGCGAGGTGCTGGGCACCTGCGTCCCCTACTTGTGTGTTGCTGAGATAGAGGATTTTCAGCGAGTCTATACGTGCGAGGTGCTGGGCACCTGCGTCCCCCACCTGCGTGCCGCCAAGGGAAAGGGCTTGCAGTGAATCCATGCGTGCGAGGTGCTGGGCACCCACGTCTCCCACCTGCGTGTTGCCGAGGGAGAGGGTTTGCAGCGAGTCCATACGTGCGAGGTGCTGGGCACCTGCGTCCCCCACCTGCGTGTTGTTGAGATAAAGGAATTGCAGCAAGTCCATGTGTGCGAGGTGCTGGGCACCCGCGTCCCCCACCTGCGTGCCGCTGAGGGAGAGGGTTTGCAGCGAGTCCATGTGTGCGAGGTGCTGGGCACCTGCGTCCCCCACCTGTGTGCCGCCGAGGTCGAGGTATTGCAACGAGTCCATGCGTGCGAGGTGCTGGGTACCTGCGTCCCCTATCTGCGTGCCACGGAGATCGAGGTTTTGCAGCGAGTTCATGCGTGCGAGGTGTTTGGCACCTGCGTCCCCCACCTGCGTGCCGCCGAGGTTGAGGTTTTGCAGGGCTTCCAAGCGTGAGAGTTGTTCGGCGCCAGCGTCGGTGATGAGCTGGAAATCTAGATCGATTTCCCTGACTTCGCTGCGGTATTCGTCCGTGATTTTCTCGTCTTCGTCCAAGCCCAGGGAACTACGGATCGCGTTGTCGATGAGCGCCGTCTGGTCCTCGCCGATTTCTTTCGTGCGGCGGTCGAGGATCTCGGCGGAGCGGGTGGCGCTGGTGTTGAGGGTGAGCAGCGCGATCAGGGCGTCGCGGCCGGTCTCGTCGATGATCGGCCCGAGGTAGGGGGGCAGCTCGGCCAACTCGTAGCGCCGCCCGTAGTGCCGAGCGGGCTTGGCGGGGAGCGGTCGGCGTTCCGGCGGCGGGTCCGCCGGGGCGGGGGTCGGGGGTTTATCGGCCATCGCCCGCCTCCTTGCCCCGCTCGATATCCCGGGGGCGGTCGGCGTTGAGTTCTTCGATCGAGACGTACCGGTAGGGGTTGCGGAAACGCATCAGGTGGATCTTCAGGAGCACGGCCGGGTCTTGGAGGAAGGCCTGGGTCTGCTCACGGAGGCCAGGCACGAGATCGATCCGCCGGCTCTCCATCGCGTGCCAGAGCAAAAAGCGTTTGAGCCGGCGGGGGTTGTCGTCGGCGTAGGCCTGGAGCAGGTTGAGGCAGGTCTCGCTGTCGGCGTAGACGCCGTAGCCCAGCGCGTGGAGCAGCGACTTCATCTGGTGGGGGAGGATAGTGGGCAGGTCCTGGGGGAACTGGATGATCTTGTCCAGGTACTCGCGGGCCTGCTGCGGGGTGTGGCCGAGCTTGGACTCGAGGGCGTGGGTCACGCGCTCGGTCGCGCAGCCCAGGACGTAGACGCAGTGCCGGTTAAGCAGGTGCAGCTTGAGCGCCTCGAGGGTCTTGACGATGTAGTCGGCCTCGCAGCGGTCCAGGTCGTCGATGAAGATGACCAGCTTCCCGCCGCGATTCCGGGTCAGCTCGTCCATGCACTGGTCGAACTCCCGGCTGAAGTCGCTGAAGCTGTCGGCGACCTCCTGGGCGGTGTCGCCGACCTGTTGGGCGATGGCGCTGAACCAATCGGCCCCGGTCATGGAAGCGACGCCGAGCGCGGCCTTGCCCATGATGCGGAACTTGGGGTCTTCGACGATGTTTTTCAGCCGACCCTTGAGCTTGCTCCAACGCGAGGACTGCTGGTGCCGGATCGCGTCGAGCAGCGGGAAGATCGGTTCCTTCTCGAACTGGTGCTGCCACGGGTTGAACCAGACCGTGGGCAGCGTGTCGATCTTCGAAGCGCTCGGGGTTTTGGATTCTCTGAAGAGCTTGTCCACGCGGTTGGCGACGCCCAGACCCTCGGCCACCTCTTCGGGGTACAGCCGGGCCTCGGTTTCGCCGTACTCTTTCCGTTTTTTCCGGTCGAGCAGCGACTGGACCGAGCGCATGAGGCTCGACTTGCCGGTGCCCCAGTCGCCCTGGATGCCGATGACCAGCGGGGGCTCGCCGTTGACGACGAGGTCGACCACGCTGAGCATCTCGATGTCGCGGCCGAGGTAGTCCTGGAGGACCGGCTCGTCGTTGGGCAGCCGAAAGGTGAGCGGCGTGTCTTGTGGGCTCCCGGACATTGAGACATTGTACGCATTTGGCCGTAGCGAATTGCGGCATCCGCTTCCTTCGGAACCCGCTTCGATGAGCCCCCGCGTCCTCGGCTGGCACAAAAAAGCACCTCCTGTGCAGAGGTGCTTGTCGGAGCGCTTGGTCGGTGGACTGTCTTTATTCGGAGGCGATCAGGAACGCGCTCACGGTTTGGTGGGCGGCGAGCCGGGTCTCGTCCGAGTGGCCGGAGTTCCGGACGTCATTGGCCAGGCCGAAGAGCGCGGTGTGCAGGCGCTCCCCATCGACTTTGCCCCGCAGCGCCACGGTGGAGTTTTCGTCGAAGGTCTGGGCCCAGATGTCGCGGACGTCTTGCCAGTAGGCCGCGGTCTGCTCCCAGTAGAGGCGGCCGGCCGTGAAATCGATTTCGTCGGTGTGGTCGTAGACGTTGAGCCCCGACTCGTGGGCGATGACCGTCTCGGGTTGGCCCTCGGCGTTCAAGACGAGCTTGCGGTTGTCCTGCTCGTGGACCCAGCCCTGGGGCGTGATGGTGTGGCGGTTGCGGGCGACCAGCACCTGGTAGTCGCTGCGCTTGGTGTACTCGCGGCGGGGCAGCGGCCGCCAGGTTTCTTCGGACTCCCACGCCGAGCGGTCGCCGGTGTGGGTCCACTTGCCGTAGGACTCGTAGCGCGGCGAGTCGTCGACCTGATAGACGGCTTGGCTCCACGTGCCGCGGGCGTCGTCGGCGTCGACCTCGACATGTTCCCACGTCCGGTTGCCGCGGAACACCAGCAGGTCGGTGTCTTCGTACTTCCAATCCTGCCGCCAGTGCTTGACGACGCGCGGTTCTTCGCCCTCGTCACCCTGCAGGACCAGCACGTGCTGGAGGCTGATGAAGTCGCCGCGGTCTTCGATGACCTCGACAAACTCGGTGGCTTCGCTGTGGTACGGGTCGCGCAGCGCGTAGCCCGGCTGTACGGCCACGGTTTCCTGGAACTGGAAGGTGACGTGGTACTCGCCCGCCATCTTCAGGATGGCCTGGCGGTCGGCCTCGGGCGCGGCCGCGCTGGCGGCCGAAGCCTCGCAACTGGTTTTCGTCGATGCGTCGCAGCTGCATTCGGGGCAGCCGAACGCGGCGGTGGCGGTGAAGGCGAGCGTGAGGGCTGCGGTCAGGCCGGTCAGCCGCCGGATCCAAAGAATGGCCAGAGAGGCACGAGAAGTCATGGCATTAGCTCCTGATGGTGAGAGAAAAGTTCTGGTTAGAGATCGAGATTGACGTCCTGCAATTCGGACGGCTCGGACACATACGGGTTGGGGGTTGTTGACGCCGAGAGGTCTTGGCGCGGCGGAGGATGGATCGCGGCCCAGGCGGTAAACGCAAGAGTCGCCGCGACGACCAGGGATGTCAGGATGAGGCGTGTCATGGTTTGGCTCAAGGTCTAGGGTGCGGTGAAGTCGTAGTCCGGCCCGTCGGCCCAGTTGGCCCACAGGCGCATGTCGTCGAGGGTCTCGGGGGTGGCCGCCGCGGCGTGGCCGTCGAAGAACGCGGTGCTCGCGCCGCCGCCGTAGCGGCCGACGGGCAGCCCCGCGATGGCGGAGGGGCGCTCGTTGATGACCTCGCCCGCCTCGGCCCGCCAGACCTCTTGTTTGCCGATGCGCGGCGCGTCCGCGAAGTACAGCCCGCCGTTGATCGCGTTCGGAAACGCCGGCATCTCGCCCACCACGCCCTGCGTCTCGGCGAACACGATCAACTCCGCGGCCCGCCGGACCTCGCCGTTTCGGTAAACCACGTGTTCGCCACGGCGTGGCTGGTTCACGCCGGCCACCGACGTGTAGCCCTCGCGGGGGAAGCCCTGGTGCCCGCCGACGTAGGTCGTGTTGAGCCCGAAGCTCGGGCTCAGGCTCAACTCGTACCGCGCCGCGGTCGTGTCCTCGGGCGTGGGGTAGTGGCTGTGGAGGATCGCCCAGACGTCCTGCAGATAGCCTGCCAACCGCCACGGGTAGCGCTGCGCGACGAGGCCGCTCTCGGCCGTGCCGTCGGGCAGCCGGATCTCCACCGCCGTGCCGCCCAGCGTCGTCGGCGGGAAGCCCCACATCACGTGCCCGTCGTGGTCGTTCTGGTACAGCGTGTACGCCGTCATTATCTGCCGCAGGTTGCTGAGGTCGCGGGTCTGCTGGGCGGTGTCCCGCGCCATCCCCAACACCGGCAGCAGCAGGCCGATCAGCAGCGCGACGATGCCGATCACGACCAGCAGCTCGATGAGCGTGAAGCCGGGGGCGGTGAGCCGTGATGCGGGTGATGGGCGTGGGGGTTGATTCATCTTGGCGGCAGAAAGTCCGGTTGGAATAAAGCCCACGATGCGACGTCAATCCCAACGTGAGCCCGTAAGCGATCAAAGATTCAGCGACGCAGACGGCGTCGCAGCAGCGGCAGCGCCGCCGCGCCGGCCAGGGCCAACCCGCCGGGTTCGGGCACCGCGGCGAAGCTCGGCGCTTCCCCGCTCCCCCAGTTCAGCAACACGCCGTTGAGTTCGTTCTGGCCGATCAATCCCCCGTCGAACTGATCGGCCGCGGCCCACCCGTCGGGCAGCGTCGATTCGCCCCAGTTCAGCAGCACGAGGTTCAGGTCGGCCTGGGAGACAAACCCGTCGCCGTCGTAGTCGCCGTCGAGAGACTCGCTGACGGGATTGGGCTCGGAGAAGAACCCCTCCGACGCCGGCCGCAGGGCCGTGTCGATCAGCAGACGGTCCAGGCTCATGGAGCTTTCCGAGGCGTTGAACGAAAGGTTGAAGTCGGCCGCGCTCCCCGAGCCGTCGGCGAACTCGGCGTAGGGCACGTTGAACAGGAACCAGCGGAACTCGCCGACCCCGCCGCCGACTTGGCCGGGATCACCCAACACCTCTTCGCCGAGCAGCGCGCTGGCGACCGGGGCGATGTCCCCCGAGATCGCGCCCTGGATCACGACCGATGTGGTGTCCAGAGCGCTGCCGAGCGTCTGGGTCTGCACGATGACCGTCAGGTCGTGTTCCTCCGGCGAAGACACGTCCGCGACGGGCACGGTGACGTCGAAGTCCGTGGCGGCGTTGAATGAGTAGATGTTGCCGGTCGAGGTGACGAAGCCGGTTGTGTTCTCGGTCAGCAGCGCCGGCCCGTCAGGGTTGTTGTCCGACGCATCGGGTGTGGCGCCTTGGGTCGTCGTGAAGTTGTCCCATTCCTGGAACGTAGTCAGCGCATCGCCGCGGGTCCAGGCCGTGGGGGCGACAAACCCCAGGCCTTGGGCCCCGACGCTGTGCGCCAGCGCCACGAGAAGAAGGCCCGTGACGGACGCGTTCGTGATGGCAGGTCGGTCGAATGAAAATCGCATGGTGTGTCTCTGATCGTGGTGTAAACAAACGTGCCCAAAATCAACCCGGCGAAGACTCAAAACCCGGCCGCGCCTCTCGGCGCGGCGAGGCGTTTTCTCCCCTCCATCCCCCGTCACCCCCACCCGTGAGCCGGGCATCAGGAAGCCCGGCGGCGGCGTAGCGTCATCGGAACCAGACCCGCCAGCAGCGCCGCGCCCGCGGGCTCCGGCACCACGAAGAACGTGTCGGACGCGTCGATCTGAATGCCGTCGATCGACGCGAAGGTGAACGGGTTGGCGGTCAGGTTCAGCGACAGGTCCGAGATCAACGTGCCGTCGAGCGCGTCGAACCAGGCAAACGTCGTGATGCTCACGTCGGTGCCGCCTTCGTCGAGGCCGACGGTCTGCGAGAAGTCGGCCGCGAACCCGTTGAGCGTCGGCGGGTTGAAACTGAAGTCGTCGAGTTGGAACTGCTTGACCTGCGCGATCACGGTCTTGGCGTCGAAGCCGGCCGACGCGGTCAGGTTGAAGTCGATCGAGTTGTCGTGAAGGTAGATCCGGTCGCCGTCGCCGAAGATGCCGGCGGGGTTGAAGCCGTCGGGCGGGACGAAACCCGAAACGAACGTCGAGTCCTGCGTGAGGTCGGTGGCCGAGAAGCCGCCGGCGTCGGTCGCCGCGCCCACCGAGCCCGTGGTCGCGTCGAAGGTGTCGAAGAGGGCGAACGCCGTGTTGGCCTCGCCGCGGTCCCAGAAGCCCTCGGGGGCGTCGTAGCCGAACGTGGTGGCTTGGGCCGAGGCCGCCAGCAGGCCGACGGCCCCGACGCTGAGCAGTGTGTGGTGGATGGGCTTCATCGTTCAATCTCCTTGCGTGGGTTTGGTTCATCCGGTGGCCATAAGCCCGCCGTAATCTGCAAATCTCGGGCATCCAAAAAGGAAAAACGTCCCCGCTCACGCGAGAGACAGAAAGACCGCGCCGTGATAGCCGTGCCGCACCGGATGCCGGAGAATGCGAACGGCGACCTCACGGTCGTCAACTCGGGCGGTCGGTTCGTCTTGCCAGGTGTCCCGGCCGCCTCTTTTGCGTCACATTCTCTTGTTGAGAATGAGTCGCAATGGCACACAGGATACCGATTGCCGGGGGGTCGTCAAGTATTTTGAGAATAAATCTCAATAAATAGCGCGGCCGTAACACAACGTCCCGCCTGTGCCCCGGGACGGCCGACTTTTGTGATCTGGTCGGTGGGCCTTCGACGGCGTATGAATCGATCCATTTGTCCGCCTGTTCGCGATAGCCACTCCGCTCTCGGCATGAACGGCGTTTGAAAACCCGCCCAATCTGCTCGAAAGCCGTGAACTTTGCCGGGGACTTGGGGCCGAAGACCCAATTAAAAAACCCGCCGGCAGGGCGGGCTTAGGGGTAAGGGCTGCTGTCGGCGTGTTGCTACATCGAGCCGCTGCCGCCGGGCCAAGGTTCGACGCGGGACAGGCCGCCGGTCACGCCGCTCTCCATGTTCCAGAAGGTCCACTGGTAGCCCACGTTCTTGCCGAGGGTGGACTGGCGGCCGTACGTGATGCCGTTGCCGTTGGGCTTATTGTTGCTCATCTGGCCGCTGCCGGAGTTCCAGCCGTTGCGGCTGTCCCACCAGCACTGGCGTTTCTTGACGGCCAGGCGGGTGTTGGCGCTACTGCCTTGCCACTGCGTGTTGGTCACGTTGGCGGGCGGGAACCATTTCTGTTGCCAGAAGAAGTCGCGGCCGCGGGAGCCGTCGGTCTTCTTGATATAGCCCCAAACGCGGATGGTGTAGTGCTGATTCGGGATGTGGTACAGCCCGACCGGTTTGCCGTACATGTCTCCGTCGACGATGGTCTGCCAGGCGCCGTTGCCGTGGCGGATCTGCACGGTCTCGGAGCGGATGCCCCACCAGTTCCCCAGGTCATCGCCGAATGCGTTGACAAAAATATACTGCGTTCCCTGGTAGTTGCGGATTTTGAAGCGTTCCCGGTCTTTGCCCCAAATCACGTTGTATTCATTGTTGCTCCCGTTCACCTTGCGTACTTTCCAGGTCGAGTGATCGTCCCCGGACGAGTTGTTGACGTAGCCGTCGCCGCTCGTACCGAACGGGTAGTACTGGTTGAGTTGTTCGGCAGCGAGCGCTGCGGCCGCCCAGAAGGCCGAAAACAAAAGCACGGCGACGAGATTGAAACTTCTGATCATCAGAGATGTCCTTTCCGTAGAGGTGTCTCCAAGCAAGACATGAAGAAAGCATCCTTGATCCACCCACACAAGGGGAACAAGAGAAATCGATTACAGATATGATTTTGCGAGACGGATAGACTTCGGGTTCAGCCCGAGACACCACCCCCTTTCTGATAAAATTCTTGATTGTCCTTTGAGCCTCAAATGCAAGCGATGCGGCACCGACAGATATCGTCGCGGCGGAGTGATTTCGAGAAATAAATTAAAATATTTTAGAAAAAGCTAATAATGCAAAATAACAGATCGATCAAGAAGGAAATGACGCAAAACCACAAACATTAATGTGTTCGAGCATACAGACCGTGAATCGAAATGCAACACTTTGATTCGAGATTTTTGAGAGAACATTTTGTGTTTTGTTGCTTTCGGCATTCGTGGCTGTAGATCCAGCAAAGGTGGGAGGGGTTGGGGGTGATTCGGCTTCATGAGGCGTCCGAGAATCTGGTGATCAATCAAAAATCGTGCGGGGTTCGTTGGTGGCCTCAGGCTGAATGGCGAAACGGCAGCAACTCATCGAGTTGTGTGGGTATCGCGTAGCGGTTCTGATGGACTCCGGACAGCCCGGAATGAGGCGGGGACGCGGAGAGAGCGGTTAGGCTAGGATGCCACCGCTTTGATTACCCGGACTGATTTTGCTCTCGGAGACCGCCTCATGTCTTACCGCGTCCTCGGCCGTACCGGAGTTAAGGTCCACCCGATCTGCTTGGGGACGATGAACTTCGGCGGCAGGAGCTCGGCCGAAGAATCGGCGGCGATGCTCGATCGGTACATCGAGCTCGGCGGGAACTTTGTCGACACCGCCAACGTGTACAACGACGGACGGAGTGAGTCGATCATCGGAGATTGGATGCGGGCGTCCGGCAGGCGCGATGAACTCGTGCTGTCGACCAAGGTCCACGGACGACGCTCGGGCCACGTCAACGACGCGGGCAACCACCGCTGGCACATCGTGCGCGAGGTCGAGAACTCGTTGCGGCGGCTCAAGACCGACCGCATCGATCTGTATCACATCCACCGGCCCGACCCCGACACGCCGATCGACCAGACGCTGCGGGCGCTCGACGACCTGGTACGCCAGGGCAAGGTGCTGTACCTGGCGAGCTCGACGTTCCCCGCGTGGGAGCTGGCCGAGGCGCACTTCGTCGCCAAAGAACTCGGCACCGCGCGTTTCGACGTGGAGCAGCCGCCGTTGAACATCATCGATCGGAGGAGCGAGAAAGAGGTGCTGCCGTTCTGCCGGCGGTACGACGTGGCGACGATCTGCTGGGCGCCGCTGGCGCGCGGCCGGCTGGCGGGCAAGTACACGCGTGGCGGGCGGCAGATGCCCGACGGCTCGTACTACCGGGCCCAAGGCAAGGAGGATTTCCCACCCAGCCAGTGGCCGGTGCTGGAGGGCGTGGACCAGTTGGCCGACACGCGCGGCTGCACGAGCAGCCAGTTCGCGATCGCCTGGACGCTGTCGGTCCCCGGCGTGACGTGCCCGATCATCGGCCCGCGGACGGTGGACCAGCTTGTCGACAACATGGGCGCCGCCGAGATCGAGTTGACGCCGGAAGAACGCGTGGCCGTCGACGGGTTGGTCGCCCCGGGCGAGCTCTGCCGCGACGCGGGGCTGGGCGCGGTGCCGAGATGAGGCGGGGGTGTTTGGGAGTTTCGCCATGAGGGCACTGATCACCGGGCTCAACGGGACGCTGGCGCCGCACGTGAAGGCGGCGCTGGAGCGCGGCGGGCACGCGGTGGTGGGGTGGGAGCGGGCGGCGGTGGCCCCGGAGGATGAAGCGGCGTGCGCGGCGCACCTCGAGGAGGTGTCGCCGGACGCGGTGTTTCATCTGGGCATGGGCGGCGAAGGCTGGGCGGCGCGGCTGGCGGGGTTTTGCCACGAACACGGCAAGCGTTTCGTGTTCACGAGCACGGCGATGGTGTTCGCCAACGAGCCCGACGGCCCGCACCGCGTGGGCGACGAGCGCACAGCCGACGAGGATTACGGCAAGTACAAGATCCGCTGCGAAGACGCGATCGCCGCGGCGTCGCCCTCGGCGGTCGTCGTGCGCATCGGTTGGCAGATCGGCGACGAGCGCGGCGGCAACCACATGTTCGAGCACCTCTCGAAGCAGCACGAGGCCGACGGGCAGATCGGGGCGAGCGCGCGGTGGACGCCGGCCTGTTCGTTCATGGCCGACACCGCCGCGGCGTTGATGGAGTTGGCCGAACGCGGCGAGCCGGGCGTGTACCACGCCGACAGCAACGCGGTGTCCGCTTTGCCGTTCGACGAGATCGTGCGTCGGCTGAGCGCGAAGACGGGCGCGGGCTGGAGGGTCGCGGCGAACGAAGACTTTGTGCGCGACCAGCGTCTGCTCGACGAGCGGGTGTCGATCGCGGCGCTGGATGGGCGGTTGTGATTTAGGGGCATTGGCCGACCCAGAGGAACATGGACGGTCCTCCGGTTGGGTCTCTTCTGTTGCAGGGGTGGGGCCGGCCTCTCCCGACTCGGGATGGCGGAACATCCGGTCGGGTCACGCCCGCCGTTGGTTGCGCGTTGTCGAGGGGGTGGGGCGCGAAATGGTGCCCGACCTTGTGGGTTATTTTTTTAACATTTGTCTTGACACGCCGTCGGTATCAGTTAAAAAATTAACATATGAAGAAGCCCTCAAAGTCTCTAAGCGATCGTCTTTCGCGTCGCGAGCGGCAGGTTATGGAGGTGGTTTTTGCGGCCGGGCAGGCGTCGGTCTCCGACGTCGTGGCGCGGATGACCGAGCCGCCCACGCGCACCACGGTGCGCACCATCTTGCGGATCCTCGAAGACAAGGGCCACCTCCGCCACAAGAAAGTCGGGCGTGAGTTCGTCTACCGCCCGGTGAAGCAGAAGCGGCGGGAGGGTCAGTCGGCGATGCACAGGGTACTAAACACCTTTTTTGGCGGCTCGCTGGAGCAGGCGGTCGCGGCCCACCTCGCCGACCCCGCGGCCCGGCTGGACGCAGACGAGATGGCTCGGTTGGAAGCCATGATCAAGGCGGCGCGTCGGCGGTCCCGTGGAGATACGTCGTGAGCGATCTTAACCTGACGTTGCTGGTTTGGGCCCTCCGCGCCACCGTGGTGCTGGCGTTTGCCGGGGCGCTGGTCGCCTTGCTCCGCCGGTCCCCGGCGTCTATGCGTCACGATTGCTGGGCGCTGGGGTTGGCGGCGGCGTTGGCGGTTCCGGTCGTGGCCGTGTGCTGCCCGGGGTTGAACTGGATTCCCCCGGGCTCCGCCGATTTGGTGGCCGCCGCCGTGGCGCCGTCGGAGTCGTCCGCGTCCGAGGCGTTGATCGACGCGCCCGCGGCCTCAGCGGTGGTCGCGGACAGCGCGCCGCCGGAGGCGATTCCGCCGCGCGAGTCCGCGACTTCGCCGTCGGTTCCGGCGCGCGGAGGGGGTGGGGGATGGGTCGTCCGGGCCACGCCCTGGGCCGGGCTGGCGGCGTGGTCGGTCGGGTTCGTGGTGATGCTCGTTCCGTTGGTGCGGGGGGCGTTGGCGTTGGCGCGTCTTCGTCGCCGTTGTCCGGTCTCGGAAGATCCCGGGCTGTCTGATGTGTTGAGGGTTAGCGCTCGAGAGTTGGGGGTAGGCCGGTTGCCAAAGGTTTTGGTCGGCTCCTGTATCGATATGCCGATGTGTGTCGGGTTCTGGCGGCCGGTCGTGATGTTGCCGGCCGAGGCTCCGGGTTGGGACCGGGATCGCCTGGAGAGCGTCGTGCGGCACGAGTTGGCGCACCTCCGGCGACAGGATCTGCGCACGCAGTGGCTGGCTTGCGTGGCGCGGGCGGTCTTCTGGTTCCACCCGTTGGTCTGGATCGCTCATCGTCAGATGATGCGGCTGCGTGAACAGGCCTGCGACGACTTGGTGTTGGCGGGTGGCCGGGACCCCGCGGGGTACGCCCGTCACCTGCTGGACCTCGCCTCGGGCGTCCGCGTCGCGCCGACGCTGAATATCGTCGGCATCGCGATGGCCCGGCCTTCCACCCTCGAGGTGCGCCTGCGCTCGATCCTTGACCCCGGCGTCAACCGCCGCCGTGTCGGGCGTCCGGCACGTCTGCTTCTGGTGTCCGTCGTCGCGGCAACGACCGTGCTCGTCGCGGCCTCGGGCGTCCGCGGGGCCGCCGAGCCCGACCTCGCCGAGCTTTCGTCGGACGAGTTGATCGCGTTGGTCCTCGAGGCCTACGAACGGAACCTCGCCGCGACCGCGTCGCTGACGGATTTCCACTTCGTGGCGTATTGGGAAGAGCAGCGCCCCGGGGAAGAACAGGCCTGGGAGCCGTGGGGCCCGCGGACGCGCCTGAACGCCTGGGCGTCGGACGCGAAAGCCCGCCGCTTCCGGATGGACTTCCTGCCGCAGATTGCCGAGTGGTTCAACGGTGCGGCACCCCTGAACGAAACCCGCTCCACGTACTCCTGGGACGGCGAGCGGTTTGCCAAGGTCGACTACATCTACTCCCCCGCGGAGGAGCAGTACGGTGCCCGCATCAGCTGGGAAGACACATCGTTGCCCGAGCGCTTTTCTTCAAACTACACCCGGCACGCGGTACTGAACCGGCTGTTGGTCAACGACAATTACCCGATCCTCTTGCATCTGCGTGGTCTGATCGACTCCGAGCAGGTGAACGCCGAGGCGACGCTGGGCGAGCAGGGGATCGAGTTGATCATTCGGCTGACGCAATTCCCTGATGATTACCAGCGGCTGGTCTTTTCGCCCGAGCACGACTTCCGTGTAGTGAGTGAAGAAAGGGGCAGCGACGCCGCGCCCGAGCACGCGATGGTGCTCTACCAAATCACGTCTTGGCAGTGGGTGGACGGGGTTCCTTACGCGGTGCCCGCCGCCTGGACGGCCCCCTCGACTTACCCACAAGACGGTGCACGGCTTCCCGGGCGCACCCTGCATACTCTCCAGGGGTTCGCGTGGATCGATGAGGAGATGGCCGACGCCGCGGTTTCAATTGGCGACGTCCCGTTGAACGAGCGCGGCATCGACCCCGGCCGACGCGACGCGGTGTTCTACGGCAAGGAGTCTGAATGGCGAGGCGGCGCCCCGTGACCGGCCGGCGGAGCGTCGCGGTGTGTCTCGCTGACGTTCTTCTCGTACCGCGTCGCCGTTCCAGGTCTGCGGTGTTTGATTTGACCCCGGGCGGGTCATCATCGCAACGGGCGTCAAGGTTTACGGCCAAAAACAAGGCTGCCCGAGGGCGGCCCGCAGGCCTTGCAGACGTAGGTCCGGTCGGGGGCGGGCCGGCGGTGGCGGTGGTGCGTGGTCTGGCAGCCGGGGCAGACGGCCCGCCACTCGCCGGGCGGCGCGACGGCGGTGGCGTTGAGGCGGTCGGGGTTGGCGCCGATCTTGAGGCACATGGCGCGCCACGCCGGGCCGTGGGGTCGGTGGCCGGCGGGGGGCGGAACCGAGGTTGTCATGCCGTCGGGGTTTTCGTTGGGCTCGGGGGGCGGGGTCAGGGCGTGGGCGATCTCGTGGAGGATGACGTCGCGGACCTGAGACTCGTCGTTGCGGACGACGAACGGGGCGGAGAGCTCGATGCGGCGGTGGGTGTAATTACAAATGCCCAGGGCGCGTTTGCGTTGGTTGAACCGGAAGGCCCAGTCGGCTAGGCCGTGCTGTTGCATGAGTCGGCGGGCGAGTTGGCCGGCGGCGGGTAAGTGCATACATGGGAAAATGTAACAGCGAGTAACGGTTGGAAGGGCCGGCGGCGTGAGGTACAGTAGCCGGATGCGTAATTTTGTATTTCGGAGGCAGAAAGAAGCCCTGGGTGGGGCGGTTTTTTTCTTCGCCAGTTTAATCCTCTTGCTCGGCAGTTCGACTGTTGCCCAGACGAAGCCGAACGTGGTGTTGATTGTCGTGGACGACTTGGGCTGGGCGGACAACGACCTGCCCTACGCCAACGCGTTCGCGCAGCAGCGCGGCGACACCGATGCGTTTTTCGAGACGCCGCACCTCAACGCGCTGGCGGGCGACGGCACATTGTTCACCCAGGCGTACACGTCGAGCCCGGTGTGCTCGCCGACGCGGGCGAGCCTGATGCTGGGCCAATCCGTGGCGACGCACAAGGTCAGCCAGTTCATCGGCGGCCCGCAGTCGCCGGGCTTCACCTACCGCGGCAGCCTGCCGAACGGCCCGTCGACGATCGCCGAGGTCTTCGACTTCAACGGCTACCGCACCGCGTACGCCGGCAAGTGGCACCTCGGGTTCGGGTCGAACCCGATGGACCACGGCTTCGAGGAAAACTACGGCGGCGGCGGCCAGGGGCTGCCCTCGACGTGGTTCGCCGACAGCAACGGCGGGTTTGGTTGGGCCAACGGGCTGCCGGGTGACGGTCCGCAGTTCGCCGGCGAATACCTCACGGACCGGCTGACGCGCGAGGCGGTGGGTTTCATCGAGCGCGAGGCGGCGGCGGATCGGCCGTTTTTCCTGGACCTGTCGCACTACGGCGTGCACGTGCCGTTCGCCGCGCCCCAGGAGCTGATCGACAAGTACCAGGCCAAGATCGATTCGGGAGACTACGCGCAGTTCAATGACCTGACCGCGACGCAGCGCAGCGAGGTCGCGGTCTACGCGGCGATGACCGAGTCGGTCGACCAGTCGCTGGGCGCGGTGCGGCAGGCGCTGCAGGACCAGGGCGTGGCGGACGACACGGTGATCGCGTTCATCTCGGACAACGGCGGGCTGGCGACGCCGGACTTCGGCAACTTCGCGACCGACGACATGAACGCACCGCTGCGCAACGGCAAGGGCACGCTGTACGAGGGCGGGGTGCGGACGCCGCTGGTGATCGCCGGGCCCGGCATCAACGCCGGCGCGGTCAGCGACACCGCCGTGATCGCCCACGACCTCTACGACACGCTGCTGTCGGTCGCGGACATCCCCACGCCAACCAAGACCGAAGGCGTCGATCTCTCGGCGTTGCTCACCGACCCGAACGCGACGATCGACCGCGGACGGGACGAGATCGTTGTGCACTACCCGCATACCAGCAACCAGGGCGGCCGCCCCTCCGGGTCGATCTACGACGAAGACTGGAAGCTGATCCAGAGCTACGAGAGCGGCGGGATCGAGCTGTTCGATCTGGCCAACGATATCGGCGAGACGCAGGAGCTCTCGGCCGACGACCCCACGCGGACCGAGGCGCTGAGGACGCGGCTGCACCGCTTCCTGGCGCGGGCCGACGCCGACCTGCCCGACACGGTCGGCGACGTGTTCAACCTCGACACGCGCTACGCCGGCGCGGCGCTGGCGATCACCAACGCGAGCTTCGAAGACCAGCCGGTCGGCGACGGCCTGTCGGGCGGCGACGCCCTCCCCGCCGCGCGGACGCCCACGGGGTGGTCGTGGATCGACGGCGTCGTGCTCGAAGACGGCGGCGTGGCGAACCCCGGCGAGCTCATCACCGCCACGCCGATCCTGCAGTTCACCGGCGGCGACAACGGCACCGGCGCGATGCAGGGCGGGCAGCTGCTGTACTTCGGTTCGGACACCGATGTCGACGGCAACGACGTCTCGGGCCAGGCCGTGGGGGTCCAGCAGACCCTCGGCACCACGATCACCGAAGACACCAGCTACACCATCCGCGTCGCCTCGGGCCTGGGCTTCGAGCAGGCCGTGCCGCTTGAAGGCACGGTGCGGCTGCTGGCCGGCGACGAGGTGATCGGCGAGTTCGAGGTGTTCAACGGCATCCGCAACCGCGTGTTCGACAACCAGTTCTTGATTGACGCCGTGGACATCGATCCTTCGCTCGTCGGCGAACAACTCACCCTCCAACTGCTGCGCGGGCCCAACGGCGGCAACGCGCTGTTCGACAACGTCCGCGTCTACGCCAGCCTGCTGGGCGACTACGACGGCGACGGCATCGTCGCTCAGGGCGACCTCGACCTCGTACTGCTGAACTGGGGCAAGTCGGTCGAAGACGCCCCGGTCGATTGGCTCTCGGGCCTGCCGGCGTCGGGCGTGATCGGCCAGGACCAGCTCAACGTCGTGCTGCTGAACCTGGGCGACCGCGTCGACGGTCTGGCCGCCCCGGGCGGCGGCGTGGTAGCGGTGCCCGAGCCGGCCGGGGCGCTGGCGATGGGTCTGTTGCTGGTGGCGACGTGTCGGCGTCGGCCAATCAATGCAGCTTGGCGCTGAGCACCGCGACGGCGAGCTCCAGGCGCTTAACCTCGCGCAGCACGCGGTTGCGATTGATCCGCATGTAGAGCCAGAGCTTGATGATCCCCGCGGCGACGCCGAAGAACACGGCCGACGCGGCCCAGATCACCGTCCAGCGCAGGTCGTCGGCGCGGAACATGCCGACGATCGAGACGACAAAGAGCGTGCCGGCCAGGATCATGTCGAGCACGAGCAGCGCCCCCCAGGCGCGGGATCTGCCCTTGAACACGTCGGCGATCTCCTGAAAGTGCTGCCGCACGGTGTCTTCCTGGGTGAGCGCCGCGGCGGTTTTGGGGTCGAGCGATTGCTTGAGCAGGTCATCGAGGTCGTTCATGATTCGACTCCTTGGAGGTGGGGCTTGAGGTTTTGGCGGGCGCGGTGCAGCCGGCTCTTGACGGTCCCGCGTGGGATCCGCAGTGCGTCGGCGATCTGGGTGGTGGACAGGTCGTTGAGGTAGTGCATCGAGATCAGCGCGCGCTGATCGACCGAGAGGTGCTGCAGCGCGTCGAGCACGCGCTGCGCCCGCTCCCGGGTCTCGCGCTCGGTCGGCCCGGGGGACGGGGCGGAGACGTCGTCGGGCATCGGCCCCCGGCGTCGGCGGTGTCGGACCTCGCGACGGACCCAGTCGGTGGAGCGTCGGGTGACGATCCGGTAGGCCCAACTCGGGAAGGCGGCGGGGTCGTCGAGGGTGGGGAGCTTCTTGAGGATGCCCACCCAGGCGTCCTGGCTGACGTCGTCGGCACCCTCGTTGCTGCCGGTCACGTTGCGGGCGTGGCGCCACAGCCGGCCGTGCCAGACCTCCACCAGCCGGTCGATCGCGGCGGGGTTGCGGTCCTGGGCGGCGAGGACCAGCCATTCGTCGGCGACTCGGGCGGTTCGGTCCATTACCTATAGAGTCGCCGATCGCCGCGTTCGGTTCGCCCCGGACCGGTGGTTGGGGGTCGTTTCGCGGCCGTTTCCGCCTTCGCGGTGTCCGGATCGCCTCGGGCGGGCGGACAACCACCGAAAAACCCGGCAGCGCTCTTGCGAGTCGGCTACCGGGCTTCCGGGGGTGGGTGGGGCAGGCTTTAAGTCGCTTTCGACTGAACACATTTTATGTCAACTTGGGTAGTTTGGGCTACGGTATGTACCCCCGTTTTTGACCGGTATACGGTGTAAAATTGCTTAGATTAGGCTTGTCAAGATCTGTTTAACCGGTTAACCTTATAGATTCTGGGATCCGGGACCGTGTCGTGTATTGGTTTGGTGTCACTTCCCGTTTTTCGAGTTGGTTTCCATGATGAAGTTGTCTTTTGGCCGGCGTCAGAACGGCACGTTTGGTCGTCGGTGGACCTGTCGGGGCCTGGGAGGGGTCGGCCTTGCAATGGTGTGCGGCTTCTCCGGCCCGGCAGCGGCCCAAACGCCCGCGCCGGTCGAGTTCGGGTTCCTCTGGCACATGCACCAGCCCATCTACACCCCCGGGCAGAACGTGCTGCAGACCAACAACTCCGGTCGGTTCTCCTTCAGCCTCGTCGACGTGCACACCTCCCGCACCGGGCCCTACACCACCTGGCCCCGCGACGCGGTCCAGTCGGGCCTGGGCCAGCCCAACCTCGGGGCTCAGGTCTCGTTCTCCGGCTCGTTGATCGAGAACCTCAACACGCTGGAGAACGCGGGCATCGGCTTCAACAACTGGGAGGGGGCTTACCAGCAGGCCCGGGGGTGGAACACCGCCGAGGGCAACCCGCGCCTCGACCTGGTCAACTTCAACTACCACCACGCGCTATCGCCGCTTCTGGACACCCGCGACCTGCGGATGCAGATCAAGCTGCACAAGCACATCGTCGACCAGCAGTTCGGCGGCGCCCCGGCCGACCAGTCCCGCGGCTACTTCCCCGCCGAGACCGCGTTCTCGGCGCGCATGATCCCCGCCCTCAAGGCCGAGGGCATCGACTGGACGCTCTTCGACAGCATCCACCTCGAGCGCGCCGTCGCCAACTACCCGCACACCAACGGCTCGAACCTCTTCGCGCCCAACCGCGCCGACCAGATCAACCCCGCGATCCCCGAAGACCAGTGGGTTCAGCTCAACAACCTCTGGGCGCCCAGCCAGGTCGCGGCGCCGTTCGCCTACCGCCCGCACATGGCCCAGTACGTCGACCCGAACACCGGCGAGATCGAGAAGATCATCGCCGTGCCCGCCGCGCGCTACGAGGGCAACGAAGACGGCCGCGGCGGCTTCGGCGCCCTGCAGTACGAGTCGGTCTTCAGCCAGTACCGCCACCTCAACACCGACCCGGACCACCCGATGTTCGTCGTGCTCCACCACGACGGCGACAACTTCGGCGGCGGCAGCGACGCGTACTACCACGGCAACTTCAACAACCTGGTCAACTGGGTGTCCAACACGCCCGACTACAACGCGACGACCGTGCAGGACTACCTCGACCGCTTCCCGGTCGACCCCAATGATGTGGTGCACATCGAGCCCGGCTCGTGGGCCGGGGCCGACAACGGCGACCCCGAGTTCAAGCGGTGGCTGGGTGACCCCGACCCCAACACCGGCTGGAGCCCCGACCGCAACTCGTGGGCCGTGCTCACCGCCGCCAAGAACCACGTGTTCACCGCCGACGACCTCCAGGGCGTCAACGACCTGCAGAACGTGATCGACAACACCGGCAACGGCACCGAGCGCGCGTGGCACTACCTGCTCCAGGCCGAGGCGTCGGACCACTGGTACTGGGACGGCACCGAGACCTGGGACAGCAACGTCACCATCGGCAGCAACCTGGCGGTGACGCAGGCGAACACCGTCATCGGCAGCGGCGCGGGCGAGACCACCGGCCCGACCGTCTTCCACCCGCAACGCGAGTCGTACAACCCCGGCGGCTTCGAGTGGGACCTGGACAACCCCGAGCCCAGCGACTTCGAGGTCTGGACCTACGCCTACGACCTCTCGGGCCTCGAGAGCGTCACGCTCAAGTACCGCCTCGACGAAGACGGCTTCAACCCGCTCGACTCGATCCAGAACGAGACCTACGCCGGCGGCGTCGAGGTCGGCGACTGGATCAGCCTCGTCATGAGCGCTTCGGACCTGAACCCGCCCGGCAACATCGAGTCGCCGATCGTGCGCGCCGAGCGCTTCGGCGCGATGATCACCGGCCTCGACGACGTGCTGGTCGACTACTACGTCGAGGCGGTGGACCTGTTGGGCAACGTGACGAGGTCCGACATCCAACACGTCTACGTCGGCGACGCGGTCAGCCCGCCCACATCGGGCGGCGGCTTCGTGATGGACGGCTCGGTCGACGACGCGGCGCTGCTCGTCGCGTCCACGGCCGGGCAACACCTGTACGTCGACGTGCAGGACGGCCAGCTCTACGTCGCCACCGAAGACGGCGGCGAGGGCAACGACGTGTTCATCTTCATCGCCGAACAGCCCGGCGGCGCGGGCGCCGCGCAGTGGGGCAAGGCCGGGCAGGTCGCGGGCTGGGACGCGTTCCTGGCCAACGAGAACGACAACGGCTGGTCGGGTTGGTTCGACGCGACCCAGGGCCAGACCCTCGACGGGCTCACCGCCACCGGCAACGGCTCGGGTTATCTCGAAGGCGTGCTCGACCTGGCGGCCTTGTTCGGCGAGAACGTGCCCGACGAGATCTACCTCGCCGTGGGGCTGTTCGAGACCGGCGACGGCGGCGCGCTGGTCGCGGGCTCGTCGGTGCTCGAGGGCAACGACGGCGACGGCAACATCGACGGTGTCGAGTACATCCTGCTCGACCTCACCCAGTTCCTCGCCGCGACGCAAATCGAAGGCGACCACAACGGCGACGGCTTCGTCTCGCAGGCGGACCTGAACCTGGTGCTGCTGAATTGGGGCCTCGATGAAGTGCCCGACGGCTGGCTCGACGCGGCGGGCTTCGACGGCGCGATCTCGCAGAACGAGTTGAACGAGGTGCTTTTGAACTGGGGCGACGGCGAAGCCCCCGACTTCAACGCGATCCCCGAGCCGACGTCGGCGGCGTTGCTCGGGCTGCTGGGCGGGGCCGTCTTCACCCGCCGCACGGCCCGGACCCGTTGATCAATCTTGCTGCTTGCGGCCAGACGACCCCGGTATTTTGCGGAAATGCGCGTGGTGCGCCGATACTTGGATGAGCCGAGCATCGGTACGCTCGGCGTCAGCAACACTTCACGCAAGGATACCACGTCATGAGTCGATTCTGGGTGCCGACGGTCTGTCTGGCTTGGGGCTTGACGATGCTCGGGGCCCGGCCTGCGTCGGCCGCGAACGTCGACGAGTTTCTCGACTGGAGCTTGCTGCGTAACAACAACGACGTGCTTCAGCCCGGGCGGCTGTTTGTCCCCCGCGACGCGGACGACGAGCCTTTGACGAGGCGGCCGTTGGTCGTGTTCCTGCACGGCTTGGGCGAGGGCGGCTCGGACAACACCAGCCAAGTCAACGGCAACATCGACAACCTGTTCGCCGCGGCACAGCAGCACGAGTTCAGCCTGCTGGCGCCGCAGTCCTTCGGCGGGTTCTGGGGCAACACGGGCCTGACCCAGAACGTGATGACGATGCTCGACAACGCGATCGCCGCGTTCGACGTCGACACCGACCGGGTCTACGTCACGGGCCTCTCGGCCGGCGGCGGGGGGGCGTGGAACTTTGCGAGCCGCGAGGCCGAGCGCTTCGCGGCCGCCGTCCCGATCGCCGGGATCAAGCCGTCGAGCGACTTCGACGAGAGCCTGTTGGTCGACAAGCCGATCTGGGCTTTCCACGCCCGCAACGACACGACCGTGGGCGAGGGCAACACCCGCCGCGTGATCGACCGCATCCTGACCGCCCAGGGCGAGGACCTGCCGGCGTACCCGCGCGAAGACGACCCCGACTTCTTCTTCGAGGACGGCGACGGCTCGCTGCGGTATTCCGAGTCGAGGCTGGGCGGCCACTCGATCTGGGGCCGGACCTACGCCGACCCGGCGCTGTACGACTGGCTGCTCGCCCAGTCGTTGGGGCAGGACCTGCTCGAAGGCGACCACGACGGCGACGGCTTCGTTTCGCAGGCCGATCTGAACCTGGTGCTTTTGAACTGGGGCGCCGACACGGCGCCCGACGGCTGGGTGGACGCGGCGGGCTTCGACGGCGCGATCTCGCAGAACGAGTTGAACGAGGTGCTGTTGAACTGGGGCGGCGGCCAGGCCCCGGGCTTCAACGCGATCCCCGAGCCGTGGGCGATCTCCCTGATGGGGCTCGGTGGCATCGCGCTGGCGATGTGCCGTCGGCGGTGAATGCGGGAGGGCTCGGCCCGGTTAAAATGTGGCCGGAGGTCATTCATGATGCGTTCATTGATTTCGTTGCGTGGGTGGTTCGGCCCCGCGGCGTTGTCGGCGGTGATCGGGTCGGGCTCGGCTTGTGCGCTCGACGGCGATAAGCCGTTGGGCCTGGCGACGAATAACGGCTGGTCGGCCTTCGAGTTGCTCACGCAGGGCGACGACCTGACCGGTTTGGCCGACGCGGTCTACGGCACCACGATGACCCGCGCCAAGTTCGACGGCCTGGGCGCCCGCGTGGCCGGCGACACGTTCCGCGTGATCCTCAACCACGAGACCACGCCCGCCTCGATCAGCGCGGTCGACCTCGACCTCGCCGCGCTCAAGCAGGCCGTCGCCGCCACGCTCGCCGGCGACGCCGGCGCGTTCCCCGCCACCACGGTGACCGCGGTCGGGTTTGCGTACGACACGGTCTTCGACGGCGCGTACCACGCCCAGACCCGGCCCAACCCCGCGGCGCAGGACGCCGCCGCGGTGGACGCCTACGCCAACGACAACTTCGCCCGCTTCTGCTCGGGCACGATCTACGACCCGCTGAGCTTCGGCGGCGGGCGCGGCTTCGCCGACGAGATCTACATCACCGGCGAGGAGATCGACGACGGCCGGCTGTACGCGCTGGACACGAAAACCGACACGTTCTGGGAGGTGTCCGACGTCGGGCTCGGGTCGTGGGAGAACGCGGCGCTCGTCGACACCGGGCTCGACACCCACGTCGGCCTGGTGCTCAGCGACGACTCGTCGAGCGCCCCGATCCGGCTGTATGTCGGCGAGAAGAACGTCGACGCCAACAACGACGGGGAGATCGACTTCCTCGAGCGCAACGGCCTGCGCGGCGGGACGGTTTACTACTTCGACCCCGACCCGGGCTTCAGCACCACCGACCTGCCCGACGGCCAAGTCACCGGCCGGTGGTCCCCCTCGACGGCCGGGGCGCTGTTCGAGGGCAAGCTCGAAGACATCCACACCAGCCCGTTCGACGGCACCGAGCTGGTCTTCGCCGACCAGAACGACGGGGTGTACCGCATGTCGCTCGACCTGGTGTTCAACGGCGACGCGTTCGACCCGTCGGCGTCGGCCGTGGTCATCGACCAGATCGACGACGACGACGTCGGGCCGCTCTCGGCGCCCGACAACGTGGTCTGGGCCGGCAACAACATGATCTACGTGCAGGAAGACGGCTCGGGCGATCAGATCTTCGAGATGAACCCCGACGGCAGCGGCCTGCTCGAGATCGCCGACGCGGCTTCCGAGCCTTCGGGCGTCATCGACGTTTCGGAGCTGCTGGGGTACGCGCCCGGCGGCGTGTTGCTCACGTCGCTGCAGAACAGCAGCACTAGCCCCTCGCAACTCGGCGTGTTGATCGCCCCCGACGCCGAACTCACCGGCGGCGTGCCGGGCGATTACGACGGCGACGGCTTCGTCGGTCAGGGCGATCTCAATCTCGTGCTGCTGAATTGGGGCGCCACCCAGCTGCCGACGGGCTTCAACGAATCCGCGCTCGGGAACGGCTCGTTCGACGGACGGATCGGTCAGAACGAGCTCAACGGCGTGCTGCTGAACTGGGGCAACGGCAGCCCCTGATTTCAACGTGATCCTCGAGCCGGGCACCGCGGCGTGCGTGGCTGTCGGCCTCGGGGCGTTATTCGTCCGTCGCGGCTGCCGCGGCTAATGCCGTCAACCAACCCGCGGCGAAGGGGTTTACTTCCGTGTGGGGGAGCATTACTCTCCGTACCGGGAGCCGAAATACACGTACTGCGGAGGCGATGGCGATGGCTGGGTATGGGTTGAGGTGGTACGTCTGCGTCGCGTGCATCGCGGCGGTGTCGTGCGGGGCCGTGGCGGTGACGCTCACACCGGTGGCGTTCGAGGGCGACCCGTTGCCCGGGTCGTCGCCGGGGGGGTTCGAGTTTCTCACCTACCCGTTCATCTCGGGCGACTCGTTCGCGCCGCAGATCACCACCGCGGGCGAGGTGGGCTTTTTCGCCACGATCGCCGACCCCCCGGACATCGGCGGCACGGGCGCCGGGAGTCTCTGGGCCGGGGTGCCGGGGTCGTTGCGGGTGCCGGTCCGAGGGCTGCCGCAGGCTTCGCTCAACGGTGGGATCTACACCAGCATCGACTACCCGAAGTTCAACGACGCGGGCAGCTTCGCGTTCTATCACCGGATCAGCGGCGGCACGGGGACCACGTCGGCCAACGCCCAGGGGATCTCTTTCGCCCCCGGCGACGGCGGGGCCCACCAGGTGGTCGCGCGGCGGGGCGAGTCGGCCCCGGGGCTCCCGGCGGGGTACACGTTCAATTCGCTGGAATCCACCGCCGAATCGACCCGGCTTAACGACGCCGACCAGGTGGCGTTCCTCGGACAGACCCAGGGCCCTTTCGGCCGACGCGACGGGGTGTGGCGTTGGACGGACGGGCAGTTGGAACTGATCGCCGCGACCGGCCAGGCGGCGGGGTCGCTGCCCGGGGACCCGGTCCTCCAGACGCTTTTCTCCCCGACGCTGAACGATAGCGGCCAGGCGGCGTTCAAGGCCCGCGTCGATAATCGCGACAGCATCGTCGTCGGTACCCCGGGCAACCTCGCCTACGCCGCGGGCCCCGGCGTGCCGGTGCCGGGGCTGATCGGCCTCAACCAGCGGTGGCTTTCGCTGGAGACCAACCCCGCGATCAACGGGCTGGCCCACGTCGCCTTCCAGGGCCGGGCGGTGAGCGATACCGAGGACATCGACGGCATCTGGGTCGGCCCGGCCGGCGGCTTGTCCCTGCGGGTCCTCAACAACACCCAGGCTCCCGGGACCGAGCCGGGTGTGACTTACCGCTTGGGGATCAACGGCGAGGACAGCGCGGTCCTGAACGACCGCGGCGATCTCGCGTTTTTCACGGGTCTTAACAACACCACCTCGGGCCGCGACACCGCGATCTACCTCGCCGAGGCCGGGCAGGCACCCGGCCTGTTGGCGCGCGAGGGCGATCCGGCCCCGGGGACGGACGGCTTGACCTTCAACGCGTTCAACAGCGTCTACCCCGCGCTGAACCAGCAAGGGCACTTGGTGTTCAACGGCTCGGCCGGTAACCGGCCGGGCGTGTGGGCGTGGGACGGCGATGCGTTGGTCAAAGTGATCCAGGAGGGCGACGTCGTCGACATCGACCCCGATCCGGATAATCAGACTCTGCGGACGGTCGCGCAGTACGACTTCGCCGGCGACTTGGGTTTGTCAGAGACGATCGGCGGCGGCGGCGACGGCAAGTATCGGCTGATCTCCGACGACGGCGAGTTGGCCGTGGCGGTGCGGTTCACCGACGGCGAGGTCGGCGTATTCATCGCGTCGCTGTTCGAGACCCTGACGGGCGACTACAGCGGCGACGGTTTCGTCTCGCAGGCGGACCTGGACCTAGTGCTGCTGAGCTGGGGTGACGGCGTGCTGCCCGCGGGCTTTGGGGAGGGCGCGATCCCGGGCGGCGGCCCGTTCGACGGCCTCGTCTCGCAGAACGAACTCGACGGTGTGCTACTGAGCTGGGGCGACGGGACCGCCCCGAGCTTCAACGTCATCCCTGAGCCGGGCGTCGGCGCGGCCTTCGTCGCGCTGCTCGGCCTTGCCGCCCGCCGACGCTGTTAGAACTCGGCGAAACGCGGTTGGCGCAGCCTGCTCAGAACACAGGATTTCGGTATGAAATCCCGCCGCCGCGTGTTACAGTCGGGCCGTCTTCCGAGGTGGTGTGCGTCCGGCCCGTTCCCTTTCTTCCGTCACCTCACCCACGTCTTGTCTGCGCCACCACGGTGGAGGAGTGAGGTCGATGCGTCAACACGGAATCCGGTTGTGGCCGACCGTGGCGGATCCACGCCCCGCCGGTCTGCACCCCGCCCGCCGTGTTTTACACGGCTGGGCCGCCGCGGCCGCGCTACTCGCCGCGCCGCCCGCCGCGTCGCAGTTCACCACGGTGATCGACCTGCCCGGCCCCTCCGGCTCGTCCATCCCCGACAACGACATCATCGACAACGACACGCAGGTCAACGTCCGCGCCGGTGGCAGCATCGGGTTCGACGTGACCACGCAATTTCCCGCCGTCAACACCGAGATCAATGTCTTCGACAGCGGGATCGTCGGCGATTTCTTCGACGCCTTCCCGGGCAGCACCGTGAACGTTTACGGCGGGTCGATCGGCTCCCGCTTCTCGCCGTCCGGAACCGCCAACATCTTCGGCGGCACAATCGGTGATGCGTTTAGAACCAGTCCTACCAGTGTCGTCAACCTCGTGGGGCCGAGTTTCTCCGTCAGCGGCGGCGGCCCCGGCGTCGGGGTGGGTGAGACCGCGGTGGTCACGCAGCGCGGCGGGGCGATACTTTCTGGCACCCTGAACGACGGATCGGCGATCGATTTTCAACTCAACGATACGTTTGTTTCCGCTGCGCAAGACATCATCAATCCCAACGCGACGCTGCGCGTGATCGGCGCCCCGGACCCCGCCGGCTTCTCGAACCTGATCTACAGCCCGATCACCGACGTGAGCGGGCTGGCGGGTATCGGCTCGGACACGCAGCTGAACCTGTACCCGGGCGACTCCCTGCCCGCGAACTTCGCCGCCGGCGAAACCTTTGGCGGGAGCAACACACAGGTCAACATCTACCACGGGACCGCCGTGGGCGACGGCTTCCAAGCCCGCTCCGGCACCACCGTGAACCTCGTGGGGGACCCCTCTCCCGGCATCCTCGCCAGCCTCGGCAGCAACGTCTACGCCGAGTCCGGCACCACCATCAATGTGCTCCCCTTCGGATGGGTCGGCTTTAACTCGACGTCCTTCGGCACCGTCAACGTCGATGGCGGGTTTGTGATGCCGGACTTCACGATCGATCGCTCCGGCACGCTCAACGTCTCCGACGGGTTGCTCGGGGACGACGCCCGCGCTACCGGGAGCAGCACCGTGAACATCTCCGGCGGCCTCGTCGGCAACGGCTTCCGCGCCACCCAGAGCAGCACCGTGAACGTCTCCGTCGGCTCCGTCGGCAACGACTTCCGGGCCACGGAGAACGGCACCGTCAATATCTCCGGCGGGGAGTGGTTATTTGGTGGGAGGGATTTCCGGGCGGAGGACACGAGCACGTTAAACCTGATCGGTCGCGACTTCGATCTGGACGGCAGCCCGCTGGTCGGGATCGGGCAGGTGGCGGTGGTGCCCAACCGCGGGGGCGAGACGCTCGGCGGGACGCTAGTGGACCTGAGGTCGATCGCCTTCGAGCTCAACGACAGCGCCCTGCCGGTGCCGGCCGGCGAGTCGGCCTTCGCGGACACGGCGACGGTGCGGGTGATCGGCGCCCCCAGCGCCGCGGGCTTCGACGAGGCGATCTACAGCCCGGTCACCGACGTGAGCGGCTTGGCGGGCGTCGGCTCGGACACGCAGCTGAACTTGTATGAGGGCGACAGCCTGCCAGCGAACTTCGCGGCCGGCGAGGTTTTCGGCGGGAGCAATACCCAGGTCAACGTCTACGGCGGGGCCGTGGGCGACGACTTCCTGGCGCGTCCCGGAAGTGTGATCAACATCTCGGGCGGAGATTTCGGCGACCGCTTCACCGCCGAAGCCGGCAGTGTCGTGAACCTGGTGGGACGAAAATTCGGCGTCTCGCCGGGGCGCTTCGTCCCCCCCGCGAGCATCGGCGGCGTGGGCCAGGTGACGCTGGTCGAGGACCGCGGCGCCTTCGAGACACTGGCCGGGACCCTGGCTGACGGCAGCGCTATTGTTTTCGACATCAACGCCGAACCCCAGGCCGGTCGGGGCGCGTTCGACCCCAACGCGACCCTGCGGGTCATCGGGGTTCCGGACGCCACCGGGTTCACGACCGTCATCAACGGCCCGGTCACCGACCTCAGCGCTCTGGTCAACATCGGCTCCCACACCCAACTCAACCTCTTCGAGGGCGACACCCTGATCCCGGGTTTCTTCGCCGGCGAAGGCGGTGACAACGGGGGCAACACCGAGTTAAACGTCTTCGGCGGATCGGTCGGCACCAACCTCGTGGTTCCGAGCGGCACAACCGTCAACGTCTCCGGCGGGTCGGTGGGAGAGAACGCATTTTCTGCGGGCACGGTCAATGTCTCGGGCGGAGACCTCGGCGGCGGCTTCCAGGCCGGTAACACGAGCACGGTGAACCTGATCGGTTCGAGCTTCGACCTGGACGGAGCCCCGGTGGTTGAAATAGGGGAGACGGCGGTGATCCCCAACCGCGGGGGCGAGACGCTCGGCGGAACCTTGTTGGACGGCTCGCCGATCGATTTCGAGCTCAACAGTAATTTTGCCGCCACGGCGACCGTGCGTGTCATCGGTGCCCCCAGCGCCGCCGGCTTCGATAAGGCGATCTACAGCCCGATCACGGACGTCAGCGCCCTGACCAGCATCGGCTCGGACACGCAACTGAACCTGTACGAAGGCGGCAGCCTGCCCGCGGATTTCAGCTTCGACGGCCTCAACGCCGAGTTCAACATCTTCGGCGGATCGGTTGGCGACAACGCCGTGCTGTCGACCAACGTCAACTCCGTTATCGGTGTCACCCTGGAATTGAACGTTTTCGGCGGATCGATCGGCGATAACCTCCGGGTCTTGCTGGGCGAGCTCAATATCACCGGCGGGTCGATCGGCGACGATTTTTCGGCGGGCGGTGACGTTTACATGGCGGGCGGAACGATCGGCGATCGTTTTACTCTTTCCCGTGGAGACACCTTGGATATTTCCGGCGGAACGGTTGGCGAGGATTTCCGCGCTTTCGGCGAAAACACCGTCAATATTACCGGCGGCCGCTTCGGCGACGGTTTTAGGGCCGAAGCATTCACCACGATTAACCTATTTGGTTCGGAGTTCGTCTTCAGCGAACTCGACGGCAGCAACCCCACGCCGATCACCGATTTCACCACCCCCTTCACCATGCGTGACGTCATCCTGTCCGGGATCTTGGAGGACGAATCGGAGTTCAGCTTCGTCCTCAACAGCGTCTTCGACAGCCAAGTCGTGGAGGACTTCTTCTCGCCGGACGCCACGATCAACCTCATCCCGACGCCCGGCACCGGGGGCACCACGCTGGTCGAGGGCGACTACAGCGGCGACGGCTTCGTCAGCCAGCCCGACCTGGACCTGGTGCTGTTGAACTGGGGCGACACCGTGCTGCCGGACGGGTTCGCCGAGGGCGCGGTCCCGGGCGGCGGCTCGTTCGACGGCCTGATCGGGCAGAACGAACTCGACGGCATCCTCCTGAACTGGGGCGACGGCACGCTCCCCGGCGTGACGGCGGTCCCCGAGCCGGCGACCGGGGTGTTGCTGGCTTTATCGGGCTTGGCCTGTCGGCGTCGGCAGGGGCGGGCGTCGTCGTTCTGTTCGCATCCTGCTCGCAGGAAAAACGATTAGCGGATTTCGCTTGGTGATCCGCCGATAGATCGTATGATTGAAAATGAACCCGGAAGAGCCGCGGTGCCCACACTAAAAGAGGCACACCCAAAAGGGGTCAAACAACGCGGCCCGGGCAAGACGACCCGCGACGTGATCCTCGCCCATCATGGGTGCGAGTGAGCCTAAGACGCCGCGGGCCGCTTTTTTTTTTTGCGTGTGGGTGTCGGGACGGCTTCCCTGCGGAAGCGGCTTCGCGTACGGGGCACCAGCGGCGGGGGGGACGTCACGGGGGTTAAGGCTTGCGGATACGCATGAGCCGGATAAGGCCGACGGATGTCGCGGCGACGAAACCGAGCGCGGCGATGATGCTCAGGTACGATGCGCCGCCGCGCTGGTCGGCGAGCACGAGGATCGACGCGCCGAGGATGATCGCGGCGATCACCAGCGCCCAGGAGATGTTGCGGCTGGCCTGTTCGAGCTCCCGGGTGAGGTGGTCGAGGTTGTCGTGCTTGAGGTGCAGCGTCGTGCGGTTCTGCCGGACCATCCGCATCAGGTCGTCGAGGCGGTGGGGCAGGAACTCGAGCAGGTCGGCGTAGGCCACGGCGTTGTTGCGCAGCCGGCGGCGCAGGGCCTTGAACCCGAAGCGCTGCTTGACGAGCTTGGTGACGTACGGGCGGACGTGGCCGACCACGTCGAACTCGGGCGCCAGGTCCTGCGCCACCCCCTCGATGGTGGTGATCGCCTTGATCAGGTAGACGATGTCGGCGGGGCAGCGCATGTCGTGCTTGCGCATGACCTCGAAGAACTCGTCGAGCAGCTGGCCCATACGCAGCGACGCGAGGCTGCCGCCCTTGAAGTGGTCGATGAACAGCCAGGTGTCGGCGCGGAACGAGCGGTTGTCGATCATGGCCGGGTCGGCGTCGGCCAACTGTACGGCGACACGGACGACGCGGTCGAGCTCGCCCTCGATCGCGCCGTGGGTGATCTGAGCGAGCTGCTCGGCCGAGCGCGGGTCGATGCTGCCGGTCATGCCGCAGTCGATGAAGGTGACCGCGTGGGTCTCGGGGTCGACGAAGATGTTGCCCGGGTGCGGGTCGGCGTGGAAGAAGCCCAGCGCCAGGCACTGGCGGAACACGGCGTCGGCGGTGTTGGCGACCAGCTCGGTGCGCTGCTCGGTGCTGACACCGGTGGGGTCGAGGTCGGCCAGCAGTGTGCCGCGGATGCGCTCGAGCGCCAGCACCCCGCGGCTCGACACCAACGGGAACACCTCGGGGAAGTTCACCTTGTCGTTGTCGGCGAAGTCCTCGGCCATGCGTTTGGTCGAGTCGCACTCGATGCGCAGATCGGTCTCGCGTTCGAGCTGCCGGGAAAATTCTTCGACCACCGCCTCGGCGTCGAAGCCCAGGTTCTTGAAGTAGCCCTCGGCCAAGCCCGCGAGCCAGCCCATGAGCTGCAGGTCGGCGGTGATGACCTGGTCGATGCCGGGGCGCAAGACCTTGAGCACGATCTCCCGGCCGTCCTTGAGCCGGGCGGCGTGGACCTGGGCCATCGACGCGGCGGCGAACGGCTCGGGGTCGATGTGGTCGAACTCGGTGTCGAGCCGATCGCCGAGCTCGGCCCGCAGCGCGGCGGCGACGTGGCGGTCGGGGTCGTCGCCCTCCCACGGCGCGGGCGGGACGTCGGCCTGGAGTTTCTTGAACTCGGCGATGATCGGCGCGGGGATCAGGTCGGGGCGGGTCGAGAGGATCTGGCCGGCCTTGATGAACGTCGGGCCCAGGTTCTCGACCAGGAGGCGCAGCCGGACGGGCGCGGGCTCGGCGTCGCCGGCTCCGCCGGGCTTGAGCCCGGAGGGCAAGAAATCGCGTAGCCCGGTCTGGTTGACCACCTCGCCGAAGCCGAATTTCACGAGCAGGGCGACGAGTTCGCCGCCGCGTTTGGCCGCGAGCAGAGACGACGAGCCGGGGATGGCGTTGAAAGGCATCGGGATTAGTGTAGTGGGCCGGTGTGGGCTCGACATGGATTGTGTGCACCGGTAGGGAGACACAGCGATAAACTAGATCGAGTTGCCCGGGCCCTCCGGCCGGGGCGTGCCGAATCATGGCCGACGAACCGACGGTTGCCGACCCCGTTTCCGCCGTGCGCAGGCCCGGCGTGGAAGGATCGGGCGCGCCGCGGCGGGGCGTGGCGGTGTGGCTGAGCGTGTTGGTCGGCGTGGCGTTGGGTGTGGCGGGGGCGCTATGGCTGCCGGGGTGGGCGGCGCGCGGGCTTTTGGTGGCGGCGGTGCCGGGCCTGGTCTGGTTGTGGTGGTGCAACCGACGCGCGCGGGCGGCGGCGGAGACGCTGCGGGCGAACGTCGGGCAGTTCGACGTGTTGGCCCGGACGTTGCGGCCGACGCTGTGGGTGATGGAACTGCCCGACGCGACGCTGACCTACGTGAGCGAGTCGTTCGCCGAGCTGACGGGGCGCGACCCGGCGACGATGCTCGGCCGGCCCGGGGCGTGGCGGGAGGTCGTCCACCCCGACGACCGGGCGCGGGCCGACGCGTCGCTGGCCCACATGATCGAGCACGGCCACGACGACACGGAGTACCGCATCCTGCGGACCGACGGCACGGTGCGTTGGGTGCGCGAGCTCACGACGGCGGTGCCGTCCGACGACGGCGTGATCCGCCGGCTGGCCGGGAGTGTGGAAGACGTGACACACCGCCGCCGCGCCGCCGAGCAGCGCGACATCCTCGAGGCCGAGCTACGCGACGCCAACCAGCGTTTCCAGGACTTCATGCGGGCCAGCGGCGAGGCGGTGTGGCGGGCCGAGCTGGGCGAGCCGGTGCCGTTGACGCTGCCGTACGAGGAGTTCCTCGGGCAGTGCTTGGCGCACGGTTGGATCGCTGAGTGCAACGACGCGTTTGCCCAGATGTACGGCTACGCCCGCCCCGAGGACGCGGTGGGCACGGGGCTGCTGGATAACTTCAAGCTCGAAAACGGATTCAACCAGGACTACCTCAAGCGTTTTTACGCCCAGGGATGCAGGTCGTTGAGCACCGAGTCGCGCCGGCCCATGCCCGACGGCGAGGTGCGCTGGGTCCTCGCCACGTTCTCGGGGGTGGTCGAAGACGGTCGGTTGCTGCGGCTGTGGGGCACGATCACGGACATCACCGCGCAGCGTCGGCTGGAAGAACAGGTCCGCGAGGCCCACAAGCTCGAAGCCGTGGGGCAACTCGCTGCGGGCGTCGCGCACGACTTCAACAACCTGCTCGCGGTGATCTCGGCCCACACCGATCTGGTCGAGCACCAGGCCGGGTCCGACCCGCAGGTCATCGACTCGTTGAGCGTGGTGCGCGAAACGATCGGCCACGCCGCGGGGGTCTCGCGTTCGCTGATGACGTTCAGCCAGCAGTTGCCGGCCCGGCGTGCACCGGTCGACCTGACCGCGGTGATCCGGCAGACGCGGCGGATGGTGGCGCGCTCGTTGCCGGCCCGGATTGCCATGGACCTGGAACTCCCCGAGGAGAGCCTGCCGACGGTCACCGGCGACGAAACCCAGCTGCAGCAGGTGCTGCTGAATCTGGTGCTCAACGCGCGCGACGCCATGCCCATGTCCGGCGGGCGGGTGGTGATCGCGGCCGAGGCGGCGGGCCCCACGTCGGCCGCCGGCGTGCGGCTGGCGGTGCAGGACGACGGGCGGGGCATGGACGAAGACGTCCGCCGGCGGGTGTTCGACCCGTTCTTCACGACCAAGAGCGACGACGGCGGCACGGGCCTGGGCCTCGCGGTAGCCCACGGGATCGTGCGCGACCACGGCGGGCAGATCGCGGTGTCCAGCCGTCCGGGGCGGGGGACAACGGTCACGATCGAGCTGCCCGCCGCGACCGAAGCGCCGCCGACACCGGCGCGCAACGCAGAAAGCGCTCCGGCAAAAGGGGCCGAGGTTTCGCCCGGCCCGGCGGTCCTGCTCGCCGAGGACGACGCACAGGTCCGGGCGGTGATGGCTTCGGCGCTCGAGGCGCGGGGCCATCGGGTTTTCCCGGTCCCCGATGCGAACGAGTTGCAACGGGTGTACGATCAATGCATGGGTCGGGGTGAGTCTATCGCGTTGGTGATCACCGACATCGAGATGCCCGGCCGGTCGGGCCTCGAGGTATTGAGACAGATGCGCGCGGCGGGGGACAACACCCCGGCCGTGGTAGTCAGCGGCCTCGCGACGGCCGAGCTCGACCCGGAGCGTGACGGCCCCACCGTGCTCATGAACAAACCTTTTGGTCTCAGCCAGCTTTGCGACATCGTCGAATCTCAGCTCGCCGTTCGGGGCGATGAAGCTTCCGTGTTTCCGGGAGCGTGAAATGAATCAAGCCCAATCCCAAGCCCAGGCCCAGCCCGTCACGGTGCTGCTGGTCGACGACCACGCGATGCTACGCGACGCGTTGCGTAGCCGGTTGGAGCGCGAGATCGATATCGAGGTGGTGGGCACCGCCGGCACCGCCGACGAGGCGGTGGAAGCCGCCCGGCGTCTCGAGCCGTGCGTCGTTGTGATGGATATCGACATGCCCGGGCGGATGTGTTTTGCCGCGGCGCACGACATCGTGGCGTTCAGCCCCCGGACGCGGATGATCTACCTCAGCGCTTTTTCGAGCGACCGGTTCATCGAGGACGCGCTCGAGGCGCACGCGCTGTCGTACCTGACCAAAGATCAGCCGCCCGAGGTGGTGATCCAGGCGATCCGCCAGGCGGCCCAGGGGCTCAGCACGTTCTCGCCTTCGGTGCGCGACCGCCTGACCATCGGCAAGAACAACAAGATCACCCTCGGCCGGGACGACCGCCCGAAGACCAAAGCGTCGACGCTCACCCGGCGGGAGCTCGAGATGCTGCGTTACCTGGCGCGCGGCATGTCGAAAAAAGAGATCGCCGCGACCATTCACCGCAGCTACGGCACGGTGGACAAGCACATCGAAAAACTCATGAACAAGCTCGACATCCACGACCGCGTGGGCTTGGCGCGTTATGCGATCCGTGAAGGCTTGGCCGAAGCCTGACCCGACGTAGTTCCGCGGCGGGACCAGCGGCCGGTGTCGCGCCGCGTCGCTGGGGGGGAATCACCTACGACGGGATACGATTATTGGGGTACTCACCCCAACCCCGGCGGGTTTGAATCCGCCGATACTTCTGCACGGCGGAAGGGAAGAAAGCCTAACCTCCGGGCCCGAGCGTGCCGGCCTCGACCGGCGAGCCTGTGTTATTCGGCTCTGCCGCGCCGCTTCCCGTACCTGACCCCCCGCGGGATGCGGCGAGTCGGGGCCGGCGCTCCCGGGCCTGGAGGACCAGCCCGGTCACCCCGTGACGAAGCTGTATTGCGGGCGATCGATAGCTTGAGCCGGCCCCGGCCGCCCCGCGGTGTGACACCCCGGGGCGGGGCCCTGTTGTGACCGGACCCCTCTGTAGGGCTGGCGCCGGGGTCGGCTCTGCCTATCTTCGACGTGACCCGGCGGATGGGTTTGGCGGAGCCGAGGCGACCGATCACTCCGCGTTCCCTGCGGGTTGATCGGTCGTGGGTTACATTGAACCGCGATGCCGACATCCGCACCGCCGACCTTGATGACCAAAATCCTTGCCACGGTCGGCCCGTCGTCCCGCGACCTGCCCGTGCTGAGCCGCATGATCGAAGAGGGCGCCCGCCTGTTCCGGGTCAACTTCTCGCACGGCGACTTCCCCGACTTCCAGCAATCGATCGACGCCATCCGCGCCGCCGCCGCCCGGACGGGCATCTCCGTCGGCATCCTCGGCGACCTGTCGGGCCCCAAGATCCGCGTCACCACGGTGGTCGGGGGCCGGCTCGAGCTCGCCGTCGGCGACCACGTCGAGTTCACCCAACGCGACGTCGAGGCTTCCCGCGACCCGGACAACGGCGTCGTTACCGTCGGCACGACGTACCCCGCGATGGTCGACGACGTCGAGCCCGGGCAACGCCTGCTGGTTAACGACGGGGCGATCCGGATGCTCGTCACCGACCGGGTGCTGCCCACCGACGAGCCCGTGGACGGCCGCCGTCCCGACGACCCGCGCCTGATCTGCCGCGTCACCGAGGGCGGCACGCTGTCGAATAAGAAAGGCGTGAACCTGCCCGACAGCCACGTCAGCGCCCCGGCCCTGACCGACTGGGACGAGGAGTGCGCCGCGTGGGCGGTCGAGGCGGAGTTGGACTTCCTGGCGCTGTCGTTCGTGCGTAAGGCCGACGACGTCCGTCAGCTCAACGATCTCTTGCTCAAGCTCGGGCGTGACAACCGCAGCATCCGCAGCGGCACCCGCATGCCCATCGTCTCGAAGCTTGAGAAGCCCCAGGCCATGGACGAGCTCGACGCCATCCTCGACGAGACCGACGCGGTGATGGTTGCCCGCGGCGACCTGGGCGTCGAGATGGACCTCGCCCAGGTGCCGATCATCCAGAAGACGATCATCCAACGCGCCCACGACCACGGCAAGCCCGTCATCGTCGCCACGCAGATGCTCGAGAGCATGATCAGCAGTTTCACGCCGACCCGGGCCGAGGTCTCCGACGTGGCCAACGCGATCCTCGACGGCACCGACGCGATCATGCTCTCGGGCGAGACCGCCGTGGGCGACCACCCGATCCAGGTCGTCCACACCATGGCCGCACCGCCAACCTCACCGAGCGCTACGACATCGACCAGCGCGCCGGCACCACCAAGCCCCCGGCCAACCTACGCGAATCCAAATACCGCACCGCGGCGCTGGCCCACGGCGTGTCCACGATCGTCAACGACCTGCACCCCGCGTTCGTCGTGATGTGGTCCGAACTCGGCGGCGGGGCGCGCTACCTCTCGCAGAACCGCCTGAGTTGCCCGATCGTGGCCGTGAGTTCCAGCCGGCCGGCGCTGCGGCAGATGGCGATGCTCTACGGCGTCCACCCGGTGCATATGGATCGGCCCAAAGACACCGCCGAGTTCCTGAGCCGCGTCGACGATTTCCTCCTGTCGCGCCGCTGGGTCGAGCCCGGCGACGCCGTGGTCATCGTTAAGGGCGAACCGCTGGGCATCCCCGGCGTCACCAACAAGATCCGCATCCACTACGTCGGCGACGTCTGCCGACTGACGTGGCACGTCAAGGACGACTGAGCGCCCCGCCACCCCGGGGCCGTTTAGCCGACGAGCGTAGATCGCCGCTCGCGACGCGTGCTATTCCTATGGGGCCGCGTCCAAGACGATCAAACCCTCGGCCACCCCTAACGCGATCGAAGACCGGAAAGCCGCCGGCCCCGATATCGCGGCCAACGCCTCGGCCTCGTCCGCCCGGCCCTGCAGCACCAGCTCGCGCGCGGTCCACACCGTCTCGAACATCAAGCCCTCGGTCTCACGGTCTAGCGCCGCCACCGCGGCCGTCAACGCCGCCCGGCCCGCCTCGGCCTGTCTCGTTTGCCGCAGCACTTCTGCCGCGTGGAGCGCCGCGGCGCATTCCCACTGCGGCCCTTCGTCGGCAAACAACTCGCCCCACGCTTCGCCCCGCGCCGCGGCCGCCTCCGGCCCGTCGAGCACCCACGCCGCGGCGACGATCTCGGGCAGCATGTTGGCCGCTTCGGGCCAGTAGGTGTCCTGCTCGGCGTCCTCATGGTTCCGTTTCGCGGCGAGGTCCGTGAGCTCGAAAGCTTTATCGAGCGCCGCCCGCGCCGCGTCGGCATCTCCGCCGATCAGCTCCACCTGCGCCAGCATCGCCGACACCCCCGCCTGTTCCATCGGGTCGGTCAGGCCGGCGGTCGCCAGCCGCCGCAGGTTCTCGACGTCGCCGCGCTGCCGCATCGTGTTCCCCGCGTACCACGCCGAGCCGATCCCCGCGTAGGCCATCTCCTCTTGCTTCGCGGCCTCGACGCCTTCGGCGGTGACCTTGGGGATCAGCGCCATCATCTTGGCCGTGGCGTCGTCGTACACCGCGTCGTCACCGGCGGCGTCCGCCGCCTCGGCGAGGATCTGCCACGCGTCGAGATGGATCGCCGCGTCGAAGGCCAGGTTTTCCGCGGCGCGTTGCGCCTCGTCGGCCCGGCCGGCCAGCAAGTGTCCGCCCGGCAGGAACGCCGACGACCACGCGTCTGCTTCTTGCAGCGTGATCATCATGGACGCCTTCTGCAGCTCGCCGAAGAGCGCCGCCGACCGCTCGTCCCGGCCCGCCATCGTCTCGGCCTTCATGATCCAGAACGTCAGGTCCGCCTTGGCGTAAGGGTCCTCTTCCAGCGGCACGTCGGCCAATGCCGCCGCGGCCCGATCCAGCCACGCGGCCGCGGTGTGCCCCGTCGTCTCGGCTTCCTGCGCTTGCCCGGCCCCCGCCAGCACCGCCGTCAACACCACCAGTCCCCACACCGTTGCTCGCGTCGCCCGCATGCCTGTTCCTCGAAAGAGTCGACTCCGAAAACCCCGTCGGGTCACACGCCCCGCCTGGTCAAGGTCTTTATCATAACCGGCCGGCTCTCCCCAACGCCCCGGCGGTCTGCTACCTTGCGGTGTCCGATGCAGACCTTGACGCTCCACGCCAACCTCGTCGATATCCCCGCCCGCTCTGTGCGGCCCGCGGCGGTGACGGTGCGCGATGGGCGGATCGCCGAGATCGTCGACGCCGATCCGGCCTCCGGCGGCGGTGAAACGTTCCTGCTGCCGGGCTTCGTCGACGCCCACGTCCACGTCGAGAGCTCGATGCTTACCCCGGCTCACTTCGCCCGCGCCGCGGTCGTCCACGGCACCGTTGCCACCGTCAGCGACCCGCACGAGATCGCCAACGTGCTCGGGGTGTCCGGCGTGGAGTTCATGCTCGACAACGCGGCGGGCGTGCCGTTCAAGTTCGCTTTCGGCGCCCCGTCCTGCGTGCCCGCCACGGGGTTCGAGACCGCCGGGGCGAGCCTCTCGGTCGCTGACGTCGTCGCCCTGCTCGACGACGACCGCATCTTCTACCTCAGCGAGGTCATGAATTTCCCGGGCGTGCTCGCCGGCGACCCCGCCCTGCACGCGATGATCAACGCGACCCGTCAGCGCGGCAAACCCGTCGACGGCCACGCGCCGGGCCTCCGCGGCGACGACGCGGCCCGCTACCACGCCGCGGGCATCGGCACCGACCACGAGTGCTTCACCAAAAACGAGGCGCTCGACAAGCTCGCCGCCGACGCGACGATCCAGATCCGCGAGGGGTCGGCCGCGCGGAACTTCGCGGCGCTGTTCCCGCTCATCGACGAGTTCCCCGGCCGGGTCATGCTCTGCTCCGACGACAAGCACCCCGACGAGCTGGTCCACGGCCACATCGACGCGCTCGTCCGCCGCGCCGTCGCTCAGGGCGCCGACGTCTTCAACGTGCTGCGCGCCGCCTGCGTCACGCCCGTCGAGCACTACCGGCTCCCCGTCGGCCAACTCCGCGTCGGCGACCCGGCCGACTTCATCGAAGTCGACTCTCTCACCGGCTTCCACGTCCGCCGCACGTTTATCAACGGCGCCTGCGTCGCCGAGGCGGGGCGGTCGAACATCGAGGTCGCCGCCGCGACGCCGATCAACCGGTTCGACTGTTCGCCCAAGTCGCCGGCCGATTTCGCTGTGCCCGCCGTGACCGACAAGAAGCTCCGTGTCATCGAGGCGATCGACGGCCAGCTCGTCACCCACGCTCAACTCGCCGAACCGCTTGTTGTCGAAGGCCACGCCGCGGCCGATCCGTTGCGGGACATCCTGAAGATCGCGGTGGTCAACCGCTACGAAGAGGCGCCCCCGGCCGTGGCGTTCGTCACCGGGTTCGGGCTGCGGCGGGGCGCGTTCGCGGGCTCGGTCGGTCACGACTCGCACAACATCGTCGCCGTCGGGGCGACCGACGCCGAGCTGTGCGCCGCGGTCAACGCGGTGATCGAGACCCGGGGCGGCCTCGCGGCCGTGGACGGCACCAAGGTCCGTCGCCTGGGTCTGCCCGTCGCGGGCCTGATGTCGCTCGAGCCTTGCGAGGCGGTTGCCCGTGAATACGAAACGCTCGACCGCCTGGTCAAGGCGATGGGCTCGGGCCTGCGGGCGCCGTACATGACGCTGAGCTTCATGGCGTTGCTCGTCATCCCGAGTCTCAAACTCAGCGACCAAGGGCTGTTCGACGGCGACGCCTTCGCCTTCGCGGACCTGTGGGTTTGACCCCGAAGGCACGGCGGGCGCGGCGTCTGGCTGATCGATTTTGGTTTAGATTTGATTTTCTCCGCGCCTTCGCGGCAGGCCTTCAGCTCCCCCGGTACGTCGAGTACCCGAACGGCGAAATCAAGAGCGGGACGTGGTGGTGGGCGTCGGGGTCTTTGATCTGGAACAGGACCGCGACTTCGGGGTAGAAGCATTCGCGTTTGGTGATCTCGAAGTAGCTGCCGGTGTCGAAGTGAAGCAGGTACACGCCTGAGGTGAAGTCGTCGTCTTCGATAAGGTCGGTGACCCGGCCGTCGGCGTTGGTGATGCCCGCGCCGACCTGGGTGTAACCCTCTTCGCCGGCGCGTTCGAGCACGACGGAGACGCCCGCGGCCGGCTTGCCCAGGGCGGTGTCGAGCACGTGCGTGGTCAGGGGGCTGGATTTCGCGGGGGCGGGGGTGCTCATGACAGGAGTTTCTCCAGGCGGAGGTGGGTGATCTTGCGCTGCTCGCCGGCGGCGATGGGGGCTTCCACGGCCGGGTCGTTGCGCAGCCGCTTCTCGAGCGCCGCCAACATCTCTTCGGCCGAGAGCCCCGAGGCGCAGAGGATGAAGATGTAGCCGAAGCGGGTCTCGTACTTCTCGTTGCCCACCGCGAGGTCCTGCAGCACCGCGTCGTCGGCCGTCGTCACGCCCGCCTGTTCCCCGGCCGACCAGTCCTTGTTGCCGACGAACTTCATGCGCAGCGACTCGACGTCGCCGAGCCTGGGGTGCGCCGCGAACGCCTCGAGCCAGTGCCCCTCGGCCATCTCGTCGAAGATCGCGTCGGCGGTCTCGTGGATCTGCGTGATGCTCTCGAACGGGCGACACATCTTCATTTCCCGGGCCCACCACGCCGTGCCGCAGCACCCGCGGAAAGCGTCTTCCGCGTCGTCCGGCGGCAGCGCGTTGAGTTGGTCGAGGGTCAGGTTCATAGCGGTCGTCCGACGCCCGGCGCGGCGGGGCGGCCGTGGACGAAGGTATGCCGCACGACGCCGCGGAGCGTGCGTCTATGATACGGCGTGACCGGGTGGCGATGTTTCAGGGTTGACCCGTCCACGACCCACTCGGCGTCCGGGTCGAACACGGCCAGGTGGGCCGGGTGGCCGACGACGAGGCCGTGGGTCAGGCCCACGAGTGTCGCGGGGTTCGCGCCCATCCACCGCACGACGTCCGCGAGCGGGTGGCCGCGTCGTTGCGCCTCGGTCCAGACGACCGACAGGCCCAGCTGCAGCGAGCTGATGCCGCCCCAGGCCTGATCGAAGCGCCCGGTCTCGAGCGCTTTCATCTCCGGGGGGCACGGCGAGTGGTCCGACACCACCATGTCGATCAGCCCGGCCGCCAGCGCGTCCCAGAGCTTCTCGCGGTGCACCGCTTCGCGGATCGGCGGGGCGCACTTGAACTCGGTCTGTCCGTCGATGATGTCCTCGGCGGCGAACGCCAGGTACTGCGGGCACGTCTCGACCGTGATCGGCAGCCCGCGCTCGCGCGCGGCGAGCAGCATCGACAGGCACCCCGCGTCGGCGAGATGCACGATGTGCGTCCGGCAGCCCGTGGCGGCGCACAGGTCGATCATCATCGCCACCGCGTCTTGTTCGAACGACGGCGGACGCGACGCGAGGTAATCGGCGTAGCGCCGCGGGTCGTATCCCGGGGGCGGGGGCATGTCGTGCGCGAGCTCGGCATGCACCAGCAGCGGGACGCCGCGCTCGGCGAGCACGGGCATCGCCTTGCGCAAATCCTTCTCGGTCGCGTTGGGAAACTCGTCGATCCCGCTGTGGCACAGGAACGCCTTGACGCCGCGGACCCCGGCGTCGACGAGCTCGTTCATGCGGTGAGCGTTGCCGGGGACGATGCCGCCGTGGAAACCGACGTCCACGCAGAGCTTGCCCGCGGTTGCTTGCCGCTTGAGGCTCAGCGCCTCGGCCGTCGTGGTGACCGGCGAGGAATTCAACGGCATATCGATAACCGTAGCGACCCCGCCCGCGGCGGCCGCGGCGGTGCCGGTGGCGAAGCCCTCCCAGTCGGTGCGCCCGGGCTCGTTGAGGTGGACGTGGGTATCGACCAGGCCGGGCATCAGCACGAGGTTGCCGATGTCGCGGTCGTGTTCGCCGCCGGGCCACGCGTCGTGGTCTTCGATGGCGGTGATGACGCCCGTTTCGATCTTTACCGTCGCCGCGGTTTCACCCGCCGGTAATAGCACTTTTTTACTACGGATCGAGAAGTCTTGTGGTGCCATCATCTTCGACTATGCTACGGGGTCTGCCGTTTTTCAAGCAACCGCTATCACGAAAGAAGAAGTGTCTCCATGCCCGAACCCGCCCGCCATCCGCTCTCCCACAATGCCTACGGCAAGCACCGCGTGCGCGTCAGCAAGATCAAGCGCCCCCGCCCCCGGGGGTTAGATACCGAGCACACGGACCGCCACGAGTTCATCGAGGCGACGGTCAACGTGATGCTCGAGGGCGACCTCGCCGCGAGCTATACCGTTGGCGACAACGCCAATGTCGTGGCCACCGACACCTGCCGCAACACCGTGTACGCCATCGCCAAGGACGACCCGTTCGAAACGATCGAGAGCTTCGGCGTCACGCTGGCCGAGCACTTTCTGAAGCAGTACGAGCACATCACCCAGGCCACAATCGAACTCGCCGAGCACCGCTGGCACCGGATCGACGGCCACGCCCACTGCTTCACCGGCAGCGACGGCGAGACGCCGACCGCGCGGGTGGTCGCCCCGCGCGGCCACGCCACGACCGTGGTCGCGGGCCTCGACAACCTGATGATCGCCAAGACCACGCAGACCGGTTTCGAGAATTTCCACCGCGACGAGTACCGCACACTGCCCGATACCGACGACCGCATCTTCGCCACGGTTTTGACGGCCGAGTGGGCGTACGCCACGAAGGACATCGACTTCGCCGCGACGCGCACGGCCGTACGCAACGCCTTGCTGGCCAAGTTCACCGATCACTACAGCAAGTCGGTGCAGGAGACGCTGTACCTAATGGGCAACGCGGCGCTGGACGCGTGCCCCACCGCCGCGAGTATCACGCTGACGATGCCCAACAAGCACCACCTCAAGTTCAACCTCGAGCCGCTGGGACGCGAGAACGACAACGAGGTGTTTCACGTGACGGACGAGCCCTACGGGTACATCACGGGGACGGTGTCGCGGGGGTGATCGGCTTTATGACGCCAACTCGGCCAGGGTGCGCGCCAATACCTCGACGCCCGCCTCGAGGTGTTCGGGTGCCGTGTATTCGTCGGGCCGGTGCGACACGCCGTCGCGGCAGGGGATGAAGATCATGCCCGTGGGCGCAACGCGGGCCATGAACAACGAGTCGTGGTACGCCCGGCTGATCATCTTCCACCACTTCAGGCCCACCGCGTCGGCCGCACGCTCGGCGGCGTCGATGATCGCCTTGTCACACGCAGCGGGGGGGTCGGCGTTGCGCTCGATCATCTCCCAACGTACGCCTCGACGTGACGCGATCTCGGCGAAGTCTTGCCGGATGGAATCGATGATCTGGTTGCGGTTGTCCAGATCGGTGTCGCGCAGGTCGAGCGTGAACGTGGCGCGTGACGGGATCGAGTTGACCGCCCCGGGGAAAACCTCCAGCTCGCCCACGGTCGCGACGAGGTCGGGGCTGGGGCTGCTGCGGGCGAGCTGCTCGATGGCGTGCACCATCTCGGCGGCGGCGCAGAGCGCGTCCTTGCGGTTCGGCATGAGCACACCGCCGGCGTGACCGCCTTCGCCGTGGACGGTGAAGGCGTAGGTCGCCGGCGCGGCGATGCCCATGACGATGCCGATGGGGATGTCTTTGGTTTCGAGCCTCGGGCCCTGTTCGATGTGCAGCTCGACCCACGACGCGTAGTGGCCCTTCGAGAGCTCGACCGCCGAGAGTTCACCCGCGAACCCGGCGCGTCGGCGGACGGTGTCGTAGCTGTCGCCCCGTTCGTCGGTCAACTCGTGAAAGAAGTTCGGGGCCAGCGTGCCCGCCATCGCGCGGCTGCCGGTACAGCCGATGCCGAAGCGGGTAGGCTCTTCGCTGGTGAACATGACCACTTCGATCGGGCGCCGGGGCTCGAAGCCGACACGCTGCAGCGCGCGGACGGCTTCGAGCCCGCCGAGGACGCCGACGGTGCCGTCGTACATGCCGGCGTGGGGGATCGCGTCGCAGTGCGAGCCCGTGCCGACGCCCGGGAGCTCCGGGTCAACGCTCGACGGGGACCAGCTTGCGAACGTGTTGCCGATGGGATCCACGCGCACTTCGAGGCCGGCCGCTTCGTAGAGCGACCGCAGGTACGCCCGGGCCCGGAGGTCGGTCTCGGTGAACACCACGCGCGTCACGGCCGGCGGCGGCTCGGGGCAGTCGCTGATCGCGGCGAGGGCGTGGAGCTCTTCGAGCAGCTGGTCGGTCTGGACGGTGAGGTTCATAGACGTACCGCTAAACGGCGGACCCGATCACGGGGCGGTTCACGTTCTTGTAATAAATGTAAGTCGCCGGCTCGGTGCCCATCGCGACGAACCACTGCGGGCAGTACGCCGCCATCCAGATCGAATCGCCCGCGGCGATCGGGGTCCAGGTCTCGGTCGAGCCGCTGCCTAGGCGGTAGACGCCGGCGCCGTGCTGGAGGTACAGGCCGTGCTCGTTGACGTGGGTCTCGACGAGCGGTAGGGGGGTGCCGGGGTCGAAGGTGAAGCGGTTGATGGCGAGGTCGAACGCCGGGTTGTCGGGCAACAGCGCCGCGAGCCGGGCGTGCGGGTCTCCCATGAACGGCTCGGCGACCGCGTCATCGGCGTGGCCGAACACCGGGTCGGGCGTCGGCACACCCGGGAGCGCGGCGTAAGGCTTGTCGAACACCAGCAACCGCCCGGGCTCGACCACCACCAGCCGCATCGCCGAGCCCGGCGGGAGCCAGGCGTACCCGTCGGCCGAGAGCACCCGGTTGTCGACGCGGATCTGCCCGCTCAAGACGTAGACGAAACGCTGGGTGTTCTTCGGCGCGCCCGCGCACGTCGAGTCCGCCTCGGCGTGGACCAGCGTCTGCACAAACCCGGGGTTCCGTGGCGAGGCCCCCATCGCCGGGCTGATCAGCACCACGCCCTGCGTGTTCTCCCAGCCCGCCAGCGGTGCCGGCACGTGCGAGTCGGGCCCGATGACCGCGTGGTCGGTCAGCACCCGGGTGCGGGTCTGGCCCAGCGGCCGCAACGTTTCGTGTTCGTCGTGGTTCGGGTTCAATTGACCTCCAATTCATCGGCCAACCGCCCCACGGCGCGGGCCAATACGTCGATCGCCACCGCCACGTCGGCGACACTGACGCGCTCGTCGGGGTGGTGGCTCACGCCGTCGGGGTGACGGACAAACAACATCGCCACGGGGAACGACGCCGCCATCGCCACGGCGTCGTGGCCGGCGCCGCTGAGCAGCTCGAACGGTGTCAGCTCCGCCTCGTCCATCGCCTCGTGCAGCATCCGGCTGAGCAGCCCGCTCATCGCGGTCGCGGGTTGGGGCTGGTTCTCCAGCACCTCGACCGTCATGCCGTCTTCTTTGGCCACGCGCTCGGCGGTGTCGATCAACGCCGCCACGGCGGCCTCGCGGACGTCGTCCATCGCGTGGCGGATGTCGAGCGAGATGTCGACCTCCCCCGGGATGACGTTACGGACGTTGGGGTGAGCGCGGACGTAGCCGACGGTTGCGCGCAGGCCCTGGATCGATCGGCCGTAGTCCTGGACCTCGCTGATGAGGTGGGCGGCGCTGACCAGGGCGTCCTTGCGGGGGAACATGGGCGTGGTGCCGGCGTGGCCGGGCTCGCCGGTGAAGCGGAGCATCAGCCGACTCTGCCCGGCGATCGCGGTGACGACGCCGACGGGTCGGCCCTCGCGTTCGAGTACCGGCCCCTGCTCGACGTGGGTTTCGAGGTAGCCCACGACGCGCCGGGGGTCGTAGGCGGCGTCGGCGATCTTGTCGGGCTCGAGGCCGAAGGCTTCGATCGCGGCGCGCATGGTGACGCCGCGGTCGTCGCGGCGTTCGAGCCAGTCGGGGTCGAACGTGCCGGCGATCGCGGCGCTGCCCAGGTACGGCTTGGCGTAGCGTACCCCCTCTTCCTCGCTGAACGCTACCACGTCGACCGCGAACGGCAGAGCGCGGTCTTGCAGCACGTCGGCCACGGCCAGGCCCACGAGCACGCCCAGCACGCCGTCGTACTTCCCGCCGTTGGGCACCGTGTCGATGTGCGAGCCGATGAGCAGCACCGGCGTGTCGGGGGCCGGGTCGCCCAGCCGGCCGACGAGGTTGCCCGCCGCGTCCGTGCGGACGTGCAGCCCGAGTTCGGCCATCCACCGCGTGAGTTCCAGGTGCACCGCCTTGATCGGCGGGGTGAGGTAGCGACGCGTGACCCGCCCCGGCTCTTCCGTGTGGCCGGCGAGCGCCGCGCTGCGCGACATCACGCGGTCGGCCAAAGCGTCTGCACTCATCGACGCCGGCTTATCCATCTTCGTGCTCATCCGTGGTCCAAGCGATCCCGCTTCGCGGGGAAGCAACCCGCACGGTATCGCCCGTGCGCCTCTAGAAAAACTTTCATCCAATCCGCCCCGTGACCCCGAAAAACCTTTGACACCCCGGCCCTCCGGGTCTAAGGTTTTGGATTGGCCCCAATCTTGCGAGTGTATCGCTGCCCGCAACGATTCGCAAACTTTTTTCTGCCGATGCGCGACCACCTGGTCTTCTACCTCAACGGACAACGCCGCACCGCCGCCGGCCCCGAAGCGCTGGCGACGCTCACCGATTATTTGCGTGAGCGGCGCCGTTTGGTCGGCACGAAAGTCGTCTGCGCCGAGGGCGACTGCGGGGCCTGTTCGGTGCTCGTCGGCCGGCCGGCCGACGACGGAAGCGCGACGCTCGCTTACCACACGATCGACGCCTGCATCGCGTTCATGTACCAACTCGACCGGGCCCACGTCGTAACCATCGAGGGCCTCGCGGAAGATAGCCGGCTCTCGGCGGTGCAGGACGCGATGGTCAAGTGCCACGGCAGCCAGTGCGGTTTCTGCACGCCGGGGTTCGTCGTCACCATGCACGGGCTGCTCGAAGACCCGGGCCGTGCCGATCACGTGACGTCGGCTGTGTCCGGCAACGGCCGGGCCAACGGCTCGCCCGTTCAACCGTTGCCCCAACTCACCGAGGACAAGCTCCGCCTCGGCCTATCGGGCAACCTCTGCCGCTGCACCGGCTACCAGCAGATCCTCGACGCCGGGGCCGCGATCGACTCCGCGGCCGTCGTCACGATGAATCAACGGTTTCCCGCGCGCCCGGTGCTCGACGATTTCGCGGCCCTGGGTGACGAGCCGGTGCGGATCGAGACCGAGCTGCGCGGCGTGCCGCGGACGGTGTTCCTGCCCCAGACGCTCGATCAGGCCGCGGCGTTCCGCGCCGAGTTCCCTGGCAAGCAGAGCGCCGTCGCGTCGGGCACGACCGACCTGGGCGTCCAGCACACCCACGGTCGCCACGACCCGTCGGCCGTGCTGAGCCTTACGTCGGTCTCCGGCCTGGACCGTGTGGCGATCGAAGACGGCGTGCTCGTTACCGGCGCGACCGCGTCGTGGACGCGGATCGAACGCGCGGTCGAGCGCGTCGTGCCCGAGTACCACGCCGTGCTCACCCGCTTCGGCAGCCCGCAGATCCGCAACGCCGGGACGATCGCGGGGAACCTCGCCAACGCCTCGCCCATCGCCGATTCGATCCCGTTCCACATGGTGATGGACGCCGAGCTCGATTTGATCAACCCGCGTGGGGCGCGCGTCGTCAAGCTCAACGACTTCTACCTCGGCTACAAGCAACTCGACCTCGCGGAGGACGAGTTGATCGCCGCGGTGCGCACACCCTTGCCCACCGCCGGCCAACACCTCAAGCTCTACAAAGTCTCCAAACGCCGCGACATGGATATCAGCACGTTCACCGCCGCCGTCTTGCTTACGCTCGACGACGCCGGCGAAACCATCACGGCCGCGCGTCTCGCCTTCGGTGGTGTGGCGCCCGTGGTGCTGCGGCTGCCGGAAACCGAATCGCTGCTCGCAGGTCAACCGTTTACCAAAGACACGATGCGCGCGGCCGGTCAACACGCCCGCACCGAGATCACGCCGATCTCCGACGTCCGCGGAGGTGCCGACTACCGCCTGCAGCTCGCCGAGAACATCCTCGTGAAGTGTTACCACGACCTGCGCCCCGAACCAGTCCCGGCTTAGCTTCCGGTTTTTGCTTTTGTTGAACTCCAGGTTTTACCGATCTCCACCACCATGCCCGCCTTCGGCCAATCCATCCCGCACGACTCGGCCCCCGGTCACGTTACCGGCGGCGCGCCGTACGTCGAGGACCTGCCGCCGCTGCACGGCGAGCTGTGGGTGGACTTCGCCGGGGCCCCCGTCGCCGCGGGGCGGCTGCGGAGCGTGGATGCCGGAGAGGCCCTGGCGTACCCGGGCGTCGTCGCGGTGTACACCCACCACGACCTGCCGCCCGGCGGGGTCAACAAGTTCGGGCCGATCTTCCACGACGAACCGTTCCTGGTCGAAGACGAAGTCTCGTACGTCGGTCAGCCGATCGCGTTGATCGCCGCCGAGACCCGAGATGCGGCGCGGCGGGCGCGGGGTCTGGTGCAGTTCGAGATCGAAGAAGCCGAACCGATCCTCACGATCGAGCAGGCGCTCACCGCCGAGTCGTTCCTCGGCCCCGAGCGCTGCGTCGCCCGGGGCGACCTCGACGCCGCGTTTGCCGAAGCGCCCCACACCCTCGATGGCGTGTTCATTAACAACGGCCAGGAACAGTTCTACCTCGAATCGCAGGCCTGCCAGTGCATCCCGGGCGAAGGCCGCGAACTCAAGTTCATCAGCAGCACACAGAACCCCACCGAGACCCAGGCCGTGGCCGCCGAGGTGCTGGGGCTGACGATGCACCAGGTGGTGTGCGAGTGCAAGCGCATGGGCGGCGGTTTCGGCGGCAAGGAAACCCAGTCGGCCATCCCCGCGCTGATGGTGGGGCTGGTGTCGCAGAAGACCGGCCGTCCTTCGCGCGTCGTCTACCGCAAAGACGACGACATGCTCATCACGGGCAAACGCCACCCTTACCGCAGCACCTACCGCGCCGCGTTCGACGGCGACGGTCGGCTCCGCGGCGTCGAGCTCGACTTCGTCAGCGACGGCGGCGCGTTCGCCGACCTGTCCACGTCGATCATGGAGCGCACCCTGCTCCACGCCGACAACGCCTACCACCTGCCGGCCGTATCGATCACCGGTCGCATCTGCAAGACCAATCTCCCGCCCAACACGGCGTTCCGCGGCTTCGGCGGGCCGCAGGGCGTCGTGGTGATCGAGAACATCCTGCAGGAGATCGCCCAGACCCTCGGGCTCGACGCGCTGGACGTCCGCCGCCGCAACCTCTACGTCGACGGCGACCCCGAGAAATCCGTCACGCCCTACGGCCAGATCGTCCGCGACCACGTGTTGCACGAAACGTTCGATCAGCTGGAACAGACCAGCGACTACCGTGCGAGGATGAAACGGACCGAAGCGTTCAACGCCGAGTCGAGAACCCACGTCAAAGGCCTCGCCCTCACCGCGATCAAATTCGGCATCTCTTTCACGACCAAGTTCCTCAATCAGGGCAACGCCCTGGTCAACGTCTACACCGACGGCACCGTGCAGGTCTCCACCGGTGGCACCGAGATGGGCCAGGGCCTCAACACCAAAATCCGCCAACTCGTCGCCGACGAGTTCGGCCTGCTCCCCCAAGATGTGGTCCTTATGACCACCTCGACGGAGAAAAACCACAACACCTCGCCGACCGCGGCGAGCGCGGGGACCGACCTTAACGGCACCGCGGCCGTGAACGCCTGCCGCGAGATCAAGGCCCGCATGGCCGCTTTCGCGGCCAAGCAATTCGAGAGCCCCGAACGCGGGCTGGTGTATTCGCCCGAGAACGTGGTGTTCGAAGACGGCACGGTCTACGACGACCGCCACCCGGAGAGCCGTTTCCCGTTCGGCCAGCTCTGCGACTTGGCCCGTCGCGACCGCATCGATCTCGGCGCCCGCGGGTTCTACGCTACGCCGGGCGTCGACTTCAACCGCGAGACCGGCCGCGGCAACCCGTTCTTCTACTACACCACCGGCGCGGCCGCGGCCGAAGTCACGATCGATCGTTTCACCGGCGACCTCGTGGTCGACCGTGTCGACCTGCTCATGGACGTGGGCAAGATGATCAATCCCGGCATCGACCGCGGCCAGATCGTCGGCGGCTTCATCCAGGGGATGGGGTGGGTCACGACCGAGGAGCTCAAGGTTGACGCGTCCGGCCGACTGCTCTCGGTCAGCCCGACGACGTACAAGATCCCCAACATCACCGACCTGCCGCGCGTCTTCAACGCCGACACGATCGTGAACCCGAAACACCAGATCAATGTGCGGCAGAGCAAAGCCGTGGGCGAGCCGCCGCTGATGCTCGGCGTCGCGCCGTGGTTGGCGGTCAAGCACGCGATGTCGTTTATCAATCCTGACGCTATCGCCAAACTCGAACTACCGGCGACCAACGAACAGAATCTGATGTGCATGACGGCGCTACTGAACCGTGAAAAGGCAGAAGTAGAACTCGGATGAATCTGATGCGCACGGATTTGATCTGGATTCGTATCCGTGTGCATCCGATTCATCCGAGTTGAACATGTTTTCACCGACACACATCCAGCGCTACGCCGAGCTCGCCGCCGCGGGCCGGCCGTTTGTGGCGGTGACGATGGTCGATGCGCACGGCTCGACGCCACAGGACGCCGGCAGCAAGATGATCGTGACGCCGGACGCCCCCGGAAGCTTGGATCACGGCACCGTCGGCGGCGGAAAGATCGAAGCCAAAGCGATCGACGAAGCGCTGGCGCTGATGAAGTCCGGCGGGCGCACAAAATTCGTGGACTGGAGCCTCAAGGCGGATGTGGGCATGACCTGCGGCGGGCGGGTGCGTTTGTATTTCGAGTCGGTGAACGTGAATGTGTGGCCGATCGTGATCTTCGGGGCCGGGCACGTGACGCAGGCGTTGGCGAAGTTGTTGGCGGGGTTGCCGTGTACCGTGACGTGCATCGACCCCCGGGCCGAGTGGCTGTCGCGGCTTCCCGACGGCGTTGCCACTGTACGCACCGACGACCCGCCGGCCGAGGTGGAGAGACTGCCGGTCGGCGCGTTCGTGCTGTGCATGACGCAAGGTCACCGCAGCGATTTTCCCGTGCTGCAAGCGATCTTCGCGGCCGGGCGGAAGTTCCCGTTCCTCGGCGTCATCGGCAGCGATGCGAAGGCCGCGGTGCTGCGACGCGAACTCAAGGACGCTGGTATCGCCGCGGACGCGATCGATTTCGAGTGCCCCGTCGGCCTGCCGATCGGCAGCAACCACCCCGCGGAGATCGCGGTGAGCATCGCGGCCCAGTTGCTGCAGGTCCGCGACGAACACGCCTCGGCCCAGGCTCGATAGGAGGCTGCGCTGCATGCCGCGATGGCCGCGTTTCGGGTTACCCCACCCCGAAGAACGCCCGGTGCCGACGCAGGATTCGGCTACACACCCGGTCGGTGGTCACCGCTTCGGTTTGCCCGCGCTCGTAACTCCCGCCGAGCACCACACCGTCGGACCGCGGGAACAGGTAGCCGCGGTGGCTGAGCATGTACGGCAGGTCCTGCGGCTCGAGGTGGATCAACTGTCCGCGGATCGGCTGCATCCGCGGGTCGTTGAACACCGCGCCCGCCCCCAGGCCTAGGCAGTTGATGACCGATCGCTCCGGGACGCGCATCGCCTCGGCGGCGTCGGCGAACCGTCGTGTCGCCGTCCGCCCGCCGGCACGGCGCACCTCGCCGATCAGCCACGGCAGGTAGCGCGGCGGCTCGATGAGGTACGTCGCGTGGACCCGGCCCGGCTGCTCGACGCCGGCAAACGGCAGACGCGCCAGCGTGCGTGACGGCAGAAAGTCGCTGGGCAGCGCGCTGAGCGCGCCGCCGCCGCGCGGGGTGGTATAGTTCAGCCGCGCGCCGACGCCGACGTTCTGCATGGCGAGCAGGCCGAAACGAACCGCTGCGCGGCGCAACATATCTGCCAACTCGGTCTTGTCGGTTGCCGCCACCGCCGACGGAGCGAACTGGGCGCCCGCCCGGTTCGACGTGGTTTGCGTAGCGAAGTGTTCGGCGTAGACGGCGACGCGCCAGCCACGCTCCTGCAGCACCCGCGCGGTACTGAGCCCGATCACGCCGCCGCCCAGCACGGCGGCCCGCCCCGTGTTGCCCGCTCCCGCCGGGCCGACCGCGGCTTCGAGTCGATCCACGGCCAACTCTGCGGCGCCCCACGACAGGGTGAACCCCGCGCCGCCGTGGCCGTAGTTGTGCACGACGTGTTTGGTACCGACGCGTTCGTATTCGAGCCGGTAGCTGCCCCGGCGGTACGGCCGGATGCCCGCGACGCGGCGGAGGATACGGCCGTCCGACAGGTCGGGCGTCGGCAACCGCGCGGGCAGGTGGTCGAGATCCCACCGTGGCATCGGGCTCTGGGGAGGCGGCGCCGTCGAAAACAGAGCATGGGGCCCGCCGGGCGCGTCGGCCACCCGCGGCATCGACCGGCCGGCCCCCGTGCCGCACCCCCAGAGCGTCAATCCTAAACCGCCCGCCGCCGACCGCGCGGCGAGGCGCAGCAGCCTCCGCCGCGAGAGCCCACGCGTCCCCCTCAACTCCGTCGCTCGTTCAGTCCTGCGCATACGCCACACGTCCCTGGATCAGCGTTCGCTTGATCCATCGGTCGTCCCAGGCGAACAGCAACACCGCCAGCGGGTCGACCCCCGGGATCCTCTCGGCAGACAACCAAGGGATGTCGGGCTCGATCACCAGCACGTCCGCCGCCGCCCCGGCCGCCAGCCGCCCCGCGTCGCCCCAGCCCAGCGCCCCGGCGTTGCCCGCGGTGATCTGCCACCACGCCTGCGCGGCCGCGGGCAGCTGGCCCGCCGGCAGGTCGGCGAACGACGCGGCGGCTTCGACCATCTCGCGCGCCACCCGCACCATCGAGCGCTCGTACCCGCCGCCGATGTCGCTGCCCAACGAGATGTTCACGCCCGCGGCCATGTGGGCCCGCCGGTCCATCGTGCCCGACCGCAGAAACGAGTTGGCCGTGGGGCAGTGGGCCACGACCGCGCCCGTGTCGGCCATTGTTTGTCGTTCGGTCCCGTCGAGGTAGATGCCGTGGCCGTAGAGGCTGCGCGGCGTGAGCAGGCCCGCGTTCTTGTACACGTCGACGTACGACACGCCGTCAAAGAGCTCGGCGGTGAACGCGCACTCGGGCTTGGTCTCGGCGAGGTGCGACTGGATGATCGCGTGGCGTTCCGCGGCGAGCCGGCCCGTATCGGCCATGAACTCGGCGGTGCAGGTGATCGCGAAGCGCGGCGTGACCGCGGCCGCAAGTCTTCCGGCGGGCGAAAACTTGTCCAGCAGGTCGGCGGTCTCGTCGAGTAGCTGCGCCGCGGGGCGGGTCAGGAAGTCCGGGGCATTGCGGTTGATCAGCGTCTGCCCGACCACGCCACGCAGCCCCGCGTCGCGCACCGTCTCGAGCGCCGCCAACGTGCCGGCGTGGTGGACGGTGGCGTAGGCGCAGATCGCCGTCGTGCCGTGGGCGACGAGTTGGTCGACGACGCGCCGCGTCATGCCGCGGGCGTACGCGGCGTCTTCCCACTTGCGTTCGGCGGGAAAGGTGACGCCGTCGAGCCACTCAAGCAGCGGCAGGCCGTGGGCCCCGATCGTGTCGAACTGCGGCAGGTGCAGGTGGGTGTCGATGAAGCCCGGACAGATCAGCGCATCCGGCCCGCCCGCGTCGGCGGTCTCGCCCCCCGGGATCTCGCCTTCGACGACTTCGGCGATCCGCTCGCCGTCGAGCCGGACGTAACCCGGGGCCAGCCGCACGTGGCCGGGCCGGGTCTCGTCGTTCAGCAGCAGTCGGCCGGCGAGGATCACGCGCTTACCCCATCACCTTGTCCAATGCGCCGAGGATCAGCTCGACGTTCTCGTCCCGCGCCCCGTGGCCCATCAGTCCGATGCGCCAGCACTTGCCCGCCAGCGCGCCCAAACCGCCGCCGATCTCGAGGTTGAACTCGTCGAGCAGGCGTTTGCGCACCGCGGCCTCGTCGGCCACCGAGGCGGGGATGTTCACGAGGTTGAGCATCGGCAGCGAGTGGTCCGGGTCCGACGCGTAGGTGAACCCGCGCTCGAGCAGCCCGGCCTTGAGCTTCTCGTGCATCGCTTGATGCCGCGCGAAGCGGGCCTCAAGTCCTTCCTCCAGCACCAGCCGCAGCGACTCGTGCAACGCGTAGTTCATGTTCACCGGCGCGGTGTGGTGGTACGCTCGGCTGCCCGACCAGTAGTTGCCCACGAGGTTGAGGTCGAGATACCACGAGTTCGGCTTGGTCGCGCGGTTCTTGACTTTATGCATCGCACGCTCGGACAGCGTGACCGGCGCTAGCCCGGGCGGGCAGGACAGGCACTTCTGCGTGCCGGTGTACGCGGCGTCGACGCCCCACTCGTCGATCTTCACCGGCAGGCCTGAGAACGAGGTGACGCAGTCCATCGCCAGCAGCCCGCCGTGGGCGTGGACCGCGTCGGCGAGCCGGTCGAACGGCTGGTGCGCCCCGGTCGAGGTCTCGGCGTGGACGAAGGCGACGAGCTTGGGTTTAAGCTCGTTGACCTTCTCGATGATCGCGTCCTGGTCGAAGACCTGGCCCCAGTCGGCGTGCAGGTTGGTGACGACTCCGCCGGCGCGCTCGGCCTTGTCGGTCAGCCGGCCGCCGAACACGCCGTTGATCCCGATGAGGCAGGTGTCGCCCGGCTCGACGAGGTTGTCCATCAGCATCTGCGCCCCGGCGCTGCCCGTGCCCGAGCAGGCCAGGGTCATCTCGTTCTCGGTCTGGAAGACCTGCTGCAGCATCTCCCGCACCTCGTTCATGACCCGCATGAACACGGGGTCCATGTGGCCGATGCACGGTTTGGCGAGGGCTTCGAGGACGGACGGGGCGACCGGCGAGGGGCCGGGGCCGTGGAGGACGCGGGCGGGGATATCGAGCATGACAATTCTTTCGGAGAGCTTTGAAAAATCGTAACGGGGTATTTTGCCACAGATCACGCGGACCGTCACGATCTGTGGCAAACTGTTTCGATGAGCGACACCAAGCCCCTGGTCGGGATCGTGATGGGCAGCAACTCGGACTGGCCGACGATGAAGCTCGCGGCCGAGATGCTGGACCGCTTCGGCGTGGCGTACGAGGCGAAAGTGACCTCGGCCCACCGCACGCCGGAGCTCATGTTCGGCTACGCCGCGACGGCGGAAGAGCGCGGGCTCGAGGTGATCATCGCGGGGGCCGGCGGAGCGGCGCATTTGCCGGGGATGGTGGCGAGCCGGACGGTGCTGCCCGTGCTGGGCGTGCCGATCAAGTCCAAGGCGCTCAGCGGGATGGACAGCCTGCTGTCGATCGTGCAGATGCCCGGCGGCGTCCCGGTGGGCACGCTCGCCATCGGCGACAGCGGCGCCAAGAACGCGGCGCTGCTGGCCGTATCGATCCTCGCCAACTCCCGGCCCGAACTACGCGTGAAGCTGCACGCCTTCCGTGTTGACCAGTCCGCCGCGGCGGAGGCGATGGAGTTGGACTGAAACGACCGGACGAATCGCAACGTAGTTTCTTGCGAAGCGAGGTCGTTCCGTGGAAGTGGTCGTATCGATTTTGCAGTTGGTGGCTGGCTTGGCTCTACTGGGCTTTTTGATCGTATTGCCAGTGGGAATCGTGATGGTGTTCGTTGCGTCGTGGCGAGATCAGACCCGCCAGCGCGTCCCGCCGCGAGCGATGTCCCTCAACTCTCGCATCTATGGAGTGTTGATGGTGCTGTTTTTGATTGTGGATATCAGCGGTTGCGCGTCGCTGGTGTTGCGGGCGATCCCGTAGGCCTATCCTCGTTGTCGCTACCCGTCTGCCCGTTTCTGTAGCCGTTCCAGATCATCCGCCAGCGCCTTGAGCTGCTTCTGGATCAGCGCCATCTCGTCTCCGACGCTGATGCGGCCCGTCTCCTTGATGTGTTCCTCGCGCTTGGCCTGCTCCGCCTCGGTCTGGGCTTCGTCCATCGACTGGATGATCACGCCGATGAACAGGTTGAGCATGATCATCGTGCCTAGCATCACGAACGAGACGAAGTACATCGCGCCGACGAACGGCCGGGGCTGGTGCTGGAACTCGTAGCGCGCCCGGTCCTGGTCGCTGAACGGGTAGTTGTCCGAGCCGTACATCTGGATGTACATCACGTCGGTCCAGTCTTCGAGGGTTACGACGCGGAACAGGCTGAGCATCGACAGCTCGAGGTTGCGGAAGTGGACCGGGTCGTTGTCGCGGAACAGGAACACGCCGGTGACCGCGTAGACGTAGAACATCACCAAGAGTAGCAGCCCGACGTAGCACATCGACGGCAGGCTCTTGAGCAGCGAGCCGACGAGCAGCTGCAGCTTGGGGATCGCCGAGATCAGCCGCAGCGCCCGCAGCACCCGCGCCAGCCGCAAGACCTGGGCGTACTGCGCGTCCACCGGCAGGAAGCAGACGACCACGATCGTGAAGTCGAAGAGGTTCCACGGGTCGGTGAAGTAGCGGTACCACTGCTTGCCGCCCGCGGCGATCTTCAGCGCCGCCTCGAGGGCGAAGAGCCAGATCACGACCCGGTCGAGCACGTGGATCGCGTGGCCGTAGCGGTCCATCACCGACGGGTAGGTCTCCAGGCCGACCAAGAGCGCGGCGAGGACGATCAGCCCGAGGATCGCGTTGGCAAACGCGCTAGATTCGACGAGGGTGCTGAGTTTCTGCGTCATGGCTCGCCCCGTGGTGCGCCGACATGATAAGCCAACCGCCTGCCGGGCACCGACGCCGGTCGGTTCACCGCGTCAGCGCGAACGCGAGGATGTTGACGTTGAGTTGCCGGGCGGACTTTACTTCGTTGCCGCCGCAGCAGCAGCAGAACTTCTCGGGCTCGAAGCGCGGGTCGCCGCTGGCGGTGGCGGTGTCGTTGAGCCCGTCGGGCGACCAGATCAGCGCGACCCGGCCGTCGAGCGTCAGCGCCCGGAGCTCGGGCAGTTTCGGGTCGCCGGTCTTGTACGCGCTGGTGGTGACATCGTGAACCAGGTGGAACACGGGGTGATCGGCGGCGAGGGTCGCGAGGGCGGGGCGGGTGTCGGGGAGAATCTGTTGCAGGGCTTGGCGGAACGAGTCGTTCCACGCGCTCGACGAGCAGCCGGCCGAGGCGAGGACGAAGCCGCCGCCTTCGAGGTAGCGGCGCAGGTTTGTGGCCTCGGCGTCGGTCAGGGTAAACGAGCCTTCGCCGCTCATGACCGCGAAGGCGTAACCGTGCAGCGCCTCGGCGTGCGCGTCCACGGCCGCGAGCCCGGGCGCCAGGTCGATCTCCCGCCGAGCCGCGGCCGGCGCCGCGTCGGCGACGAACTGGTCGGCGAAGCAGCGGAGTGAAACGCCTCCGCCGTAGACGAGCTTGGCCGCGCGGTGCTGGCCCGGGGCGGCGGGCTCCGCGGGGGCCGGAGCATGCGTCGTCGCGGCGGCGGGGGGCGTGGCCGGGTCTGCCTGCTCTTCGACCGCGCCCAGCAAGCTCATCAGCGCCCGGCCGTCGCCGATACCGCCGGTGGTCAACCCGCCGCCGGGCACGAGGAACACCGGCAGCCCGCCGACCAACTCCGCGTCGCGCGCCGCGCTCCACGCCGCGGCGTTGCGTTGCAGAGACCGGCCGAGCGCCGGATCCTGCAGCTTGAGGTCCAGCAGCAGGCCGTCGACGAGCGTGCCGGCAAAAGAGCGGGCCTCGTCGGCCGTGCGCGGGGTGGCGCCGGCGAAGGCCCAGTCGTGATACGCGCCGAGTTGGTCGGGCTCGAGCTGGTGGACCGCCATCGCGATCCGGGCGAGGTCGCAGCTTTCGCGCATCACGGGGTGGGGCAGCTCCCGCAGCGCACGGTTGCACGCGGGGTTGAGCGGCACGGGCAGCAGCACGGTGGCCACCCCGTCGAGCTCGCCGCGCTCGGCCCGCCCCTTGAGCGTGCGGTGCGCGTCGCGGCAGTGCGGGCATTGGTAATCGAACATCTCGACGAGCAGGGTGTTGGCCCGCGGGTCGCCGAGCACGAGCTCATCGTCGAGTTCGAGAGTGAGTTGGCCGTCGAACAGCGAGACCACGCGGCCTTTTCGGGCGCCGCCGCCGTCGCTCTGGGCGTGGACCGGATCGTCGGCGAGCAGCTGCGTGGTGGCCATGCCCGTCGTCGCGAGTATCCCCGCCACCACGCCCGGCCACGCCCGCCGCCACGCCGTAGCGCTCAGCAGCACGAGCGAAAGCGCCGCGCCCACGCCGTGGGTCGTCGTGCACCACACGCACCACGCACCCAACTCGAACCGCTGCACATACACAAACCACAACCCCGCCCCGAGGATCGCCCCGGCCGCCCCGGCCAGCCACGCCCCGCCGACACGTTGTCGTCGTAACAGGATGGCGAGCACAGCGACGTACATCCCCGCCGCCAGTGCCGCCACCGGGACGCCGGCCACGCCCGACCACTTGGTGCCGAACACCGCCGCGCACCCGGCGGCGTCTTCGCCGGAAGCGCCGCCGCAGCCCGCCGGCCCTTTTTCCGACAGCGACACCGCCGTGAGATAACCCGCCAGCGCCAGCGCGATCAGCGCCAGCGCCACGGCCGCCCACCAGCGGGCGCCGCGGCGGGGCGGAGGTTCGGAATCGGGGTTGGCGTCGTGCGTCACGGAGTCGTGATTTTATCCGATGGCGTAACGATACCCCACGGCCGGGCGGGTTTAGGTGTCCCGCCTGCCGATGGCCGCGGCGGGCCAAATCGTGGCGGGCATGGGTTAGAATGCCGAGTCCGCCGGGCACGGTCCCGTGTTTTCTGTTTTTGTTCTTCGAGGAATCCATTTATGGCCGGTCACAGCAAATGGGCCAACATCCGCCACCGCAAGGGCCGCCAGGACGCCAAGCGTTCGAAGATCTGGAGCAAGTGCAGCCGCGCGATCATCGTCGCGGCCAAGAACGGCGGCGGCGACCCCGCGATGAACCTGACGCTGCGCTACGCCATCGACGAGGCCAAAGCCGCCAACATGCCCAAGGACACGATCCAGAAAGCGATCGACAAGGGTGCCGGCGGCGGCGACGGCGCGGCCTACGAGGAGATCCGCTACGAGGGCTACGGCCCCGGCGGCGTCGCGGTGATGCTCGACCTGCTCACCGACAACCGCAACCGCACCGCCAGCGAGATCCGCCACCTCTTCGAGAAATACAACGGCAACCTCGGCGCGACCGGCTGCGTCGCCTACATGTTCGAGCAGAAGGGCGAGATCTACCTCGAAAAATCAAAGGCCACCGAAGAACAGCTCATGGAGCTCGCCCTCGAAGCGGGGGCCGAGGATATCGAGGATCAGGACGAGGCCTGGCGGATCGTCACCGCCCCGGCGGACTACCGCCCGGTGCGCGAAGCCCTCGAAGCCGCGGGCCTCGAACCCGACTCGGCCTCGCTGTCGATGATCCCCGACAACACCGTCGCGGTGACCGGCGACGACGTGCAGAAGATCTTGAACTTCACCGAGGCCATCGAAGACCACGACGACGTCCAGAAATTGCACGCGAACTACGAGATTTCGGACGAGGAGCTGGCGAACGTACAAGACTGAATTCTCGACCCGGCGTGGTTCGCTTGGACTTCAACGCCCCGTTATCTGGGAGTATTTCGAGATGAGTTACGTCCTGACCGGGTATGCCGTGGAGATCGACAAATTGGAGTCGCTCGTCGGCTCGGGCGACGCGATGGCGGTGAGCGCCGTGATCGCGAACAACCCGGAGGAGTTCGAAGACGACGAGTACGAGGAAGACGACGAGCTGACGCTACGGGACGCTGTCTGGCAGCTGGTGATGGGGCAAGAGAAAGACCCCGACGAAGCTTATCAGTACGGCTACGCGCTCCAGGAGCTCTGCGACTGCTACGGCGAGGCGCTGCTGCCCGATCTCTGGGGCGGGGTGAGGTGGGATGCCGTGGAGGCGTGCGGGCTCGAGCCGCTGATGACCAAGACCGGCCCGCCGGTGGAGTTGCCGCCCAGCGACGATTTCCCCCGCATCGGCCACCTGCGGCGCGGCGCCGCAATCGAAAGCGCCCTCGGCGCGGCGCGTGATCGCCTGGATCAGGTCGACGACGAGGAGATCACGGAACTGTTGGAAGAATTCATCGGCATGTTGGAAGCCACGATTGGTCTGGGCCGCGACGTCGTGTTTTTCTACCAATGACCGTCGAGAGAGTATTGGATGCTGTGTTGAGTTGCGATCAGAAAACGGCGCGGTGGATACGGGCTGTGGAGCAGGCCGACGGGGAGCCACGTGTGCGTCGGACCCGTTTCAATCACATCTGGGTTCTCGATGCTTTAACTGGCGCGGTGACCCGCCGGCTCTACACCGCGCCGGAACCACGACCGCGTCCGCCACTTTTGGCTCACGATCGAGGGCGACTCGCTGGTCGGCGAATGTTTCCGCGCCACGTCGAGCGTCAGCGACCTCGTGCACCACGACTGGTTTTACGTGGTCAGGTGGGACTTGGCCACCGGGCAACAGGAAGTGGTCATACACGAGAAGCGGCCGTATTTTGGACGCCCGCCGCACCGTCCAACATCGCCGGAGTTGGCCCTGGCACGTGACGGTAAAAAACTTGTTTTTCTCGAGAATTCAGACTGGCTCGTGTGCGACCTCACCCCGATGCTTCGGCCCCGTGGGCTCTACGACAGCTGGGCGAGGAACCGGAATAGCTCGAACGTAAAGTCATCGACATCGTCGGCGTTGGTGAGGACGACCATGCCCCATTGCCGCTGCGGATCGATCAGGAACAACGCGGTATACCCCTCGTTATCGCCCATGTGGCCGTAGACGGCCTGGTCGCCGAAGCGGTGCCGGCCGAGGCCGAGGGTCCACGCCTCAACGTAGTACGCCTCGAACGGCGAGCCCTCGGGCAGCACGAACTGGTCCGTGAACATGGCGGCGTGGTTGGCTTCGCTCAGGCCCTCACCCCGCATCACGGCGACGAGCCAGCGGGCATATTCCGTCGCGTTGGAGTGGACCGCGTAGGCGGCACCGAATTCCTCGGCCGGCGAGCGGTTGACCGGCAGCGGCTGGCCGTTGCGGTGCGGCGTAGCCTTGTGTTTCAGGTTGGATTCGTCCTGGACGAATCTCGTGCGGTCCAGCCCGAGCGGTCCCGCCACGTTCTGCTGGAAATCGTCTTCGAGCCCGCGGTGGTCGGTCTGCAGGATCGACTGCAACGCCTTGGCCAGCAGCTGATAGCCTTCGCCGGAGTAGCTGAAATCGGTGCCGGGTTCGAAGGCGATTTCGAGAGCGAAGTCGGGCCGCCAATTGGGCAGGCCGGTGGTGTGAGACAGGACCCGGCGGGCGGTGATCAGTTTGTGGTGTGGGTTGTCGTAGTCGATGCCGGGGTAGGCGTAGTCCAGGTAGTCGAGCAGGGGCCGATCGAGATCAAGCAGCCCCCGGTCGACCGCGGTCAGCGTCAGATAAGCAAACATCGGCTTCGACAACGACGCGGCCTCGAACACGGTGTCGTCATCGACCGGTTGATCGGGCCCGGCGTCGCCGCGGCCGGTGGCGTAGACGACGCGGCCATCGTTAATCACAGCGAGCGAGAGGCCGGGGATGTTCGCCGCGGCCATCTCGGCATCGAGAAACGCTTCGAGCGCCTCGATCGAGACGGCGGGGCTGGCGATGGCGGGCGGTTCTGTGGTGGTCGACGGATCAACTGCTGGAGCGAAGGCGCCACGGGATGCGGCTTGCGGAGAAACCTCTTGAATACCGCCCCGAGGCGTGCCGCACGCGGACAGCAGCGCCGAGCCGGCGAGGATCAGGATGAACCGGTGGGTTCTAAGTCGTGTCAGGGTTTTGGTCAGCATGAACACGATCGGCGAAGGGACAGGGTTGAGATGCAGCAGCGTTGAGAACCCCGCCGCGTGTCCGCCGGGCGTGAATAGCAACCCGGCACATCAATTTAGTCGAATCTGGCCGGGGTGTTGGGCGCGGGGCAGGCCCGTCAAACAAATCGAATATACAGAAACCTGTGCCGGGGCCTGGGGCCGCGCGCTTATACTGATTTAATTCATTTGTCCTTCTCGGTGAGGCGTTGAGCATGCGGCCGCAGCGACACGATGATGGAGGGGCCCTGCGGCGCAGCGCGACGGCGGTGGCGATCGGTTTGGTCGGCGTGGTGGCATGGGCGGGGGCCGCGCGGGCCGAGTTGGTCATCGACCGGACCGAATACGCCGACCGCATGGTGGGCTTCTGGTTAGCGCAGTCGATCGCCAACTGGACCGGGTTACAGACCGAGAACCGACGGGCGACCGCGCCGTTCTACACCGACGGCAACTGGGCCGACCCGGCCCCGGACGACGACCCGCCTTTCGACACGCTCCGGGCCGACTTCGTGTTCAACTCCCCGGTGTGGAAGGCCGACGACGACACGGACATTGAATACGTCTACCTGCACCTGCTCGACCAGCACGCGACCCACCGTTTGTCACCCGAACAGATCCGCGCGGGGTGGCGCAGCCACATCAATCGGTTCATCTGGGTTTCCAACCAGGAGGCCCGCAACCGGATGGGCCAGGGGGTTTCGCCGCGGGTCAGCGGGATGCAGCAGGCCAATCCGTTCGGGCCGCGGATCGACGCCCAGCTCACGACCGAGGTCTTCGGTGCGCTGGCGCCCGGGATGCCGGCGGCGGCGCTCGAGAACGGCCTGACGCCGATGATGGCCACGTCCCGGACCCACGCCACCCACGCCGCCCAGTACTTTGCGCTGCTGCACAGCCTCGAGCCCGCGGCGCCCGAAACGCTGACCGACGTGGGCGAGCGTCTGCGGTGGGCCAGCGACCACGCCCGTGCCTACCTGCCCGATACCTCCAAGGCCGCAGACATCGTCGACTTCGTCACCGACCACTACGAGCAGCACACCGCCGGGGGCACCGTCAACCTCGACGACTGGGAAACGACCCGCGACGCCATCTATCAGCGCTACCAGGTCGATGCCGCGGCCAACGGCTTCCGCTACCGCGGCCCCACCGAGAGCTCGGTCAACCTTGCCACCGGGGTGATGACGCTGCTCTACGGCGGCGGCGACCTGCAACGCTCGATCCAGATCGGCACGCTCTCGGGCTGGGACTCGGACAACCCCACCGCGACGATCGCGGCGCTGATCGGCCAGGTCCTGGGGGAACAGGGCGTGCGCGATGCGTTTCCTGAGCAGGACCTGTCCCTGCTCTACGACATCTCCCGGACCCGCGATCGGCTGCCCGATTACGTGCCGGGCGACGACGCCGAACCCGGCGACGCGGAAGACACCTTTACGCTGATGGCCCAACGCATGCTGGGTGTGATCGACCGCACCGTGGCCGCCGGCGGCGGGCAGGTCGACCCGGCCAACAACCGCTGGGTCATCCCCGCGGTGGATTTTTCTGACCCGCTGAAGGACTCGGCGACCCACCGGCTGCAATCCACCTCGGCCAACCTTGCCGCCGTGATCGCCGGCGAGGCCCCGCAGGTTACGACCGACGGCGTGGCGACGGCCGACGCCTGGTTCCTCGAGCCTCGGTTCGTGGCCGACGGCCTGGAATTGGACTTCCGCGGCCTCGATCCGGGCAGCGACCAAGCCCGCGGACACCAGCTCCGCGCCGCGGACGGCCAGGCCGAGTTCACGCTGACGGTCGAATACCCCGACGCGGTCGACTTGGTGGGCCTCCGCTTCATGGAAGGCGATCATCCCGACGACGGCGGCTGGTTCGAGGGCTTGGCGTTCCAGGTCCTTCGGGACGGGCAGTGGATCGACCTGTCCGCGGACACCACCCCGTCCGAGGCGCTCGACGCCGAACGCGCGTTCCAGTGGATCGACTACGACTTCGGCCGCGTGGTGGACGGGGTGGAGGCGATCCGCCTCTCGGGGTTGCCCGGTGGTGGCGACTCCGAAACCGGTGTTGCTCCCTGGGCGAGCCTGGCCGAGTTCGACGGCATCCTGCACACCGACGCTTCGCCGTACTTTCTCGACGGCGACTACGACGGCGACGGCCACGTCAGCCAGGCCGACCTGGATCTGGTGCTCCTGAACTGGGGCGCGGCGGTGCTGCCGACGGCGTGGCGGGCCGGGCACCAATTCGACGGGACCCTGATCGGCCAGGCGGAGCTCGACCGCGTCCTGCTGAACTGGGGCTCGGGGCAGCCGCCGACCGCCGTGTTGGTTCCCGAACCCGCCGTCGCCGCGTGGGTCGCGGTGCTGCTCACCGCCGCGGGGCGGCGGCGGGGTTACACCCCACCCCTAACCCCGTCGGACCAGCCGTGATCCAGGAAACGGTTTACTTCACCGGCCGGGTGCAGGGCGTGGGGTTCCGCTGGACCACCGCGAACCTTGCCCGGAGGTTCGCCGTCGCGGGAACAGTGCGTAACCTGTCCGACGGCCGGGTGGAGTTGGTGGCGGAGGGGGAAGCGGATGAAGTCGCCGCGTTCTTGGACGCGGTCGGTGAGGCGATGGGTGGAAACGTCACGGGCGCGGAATCGCGACGGTCGGCGGCGACAGGCGGGTTCGGAGACCCCACGCAAGCCGAGGCGTTTCGGATCGTGCATTGATCGGGCAACGCGATCACGTTTAGTGGTGCGCGTGCTTGTGATCCTCCAAGTCGACGGGGCGTTTCGCGCGCCCCGGCAAACGCACGGCGATCGCGTGACGGCTGCGGCGATCTACTCGGCCTTGATGAGCACGAGCGTCGTGTCGTCGGTGGCGCGGCGGGGGCCGGTGTGTTGGCGGACGGTCCAGAGGATGTGGTTGAGCGCGTCGTTAGCGCTGCGTTCGGCGACGTCGAGGAGCAGCTGCTCGACGCGCTCGCGGCCGAAACGCTCGTTGTCCGGGTTCATCGCGTCGGGCAGGCCGTCGGTGTAGAGCAGCAACATATCGCCGGGCTCGAAGTCCCAGACGCCTTTCTCGTAAGCCTGGTCGCGGTCGACGCCGACGATCATGCCGCCGATGTCGAGCGGGATGAGCTCGCCGTCGCGGACGAGCAGCGGGGCCTCGTGCCCGGCGTTGCAGTAGGTCAGCCGGCCGGTGTCGTGGTCGAGCGTGCCGTACCACAGCGTGACGAACTCGGACTCGAGCGTGTCGCGGCACATGTTGCGGTTGACCCGGGCGATCACCTCGTCGAGGTCGTAGAGGTCCTGGGCAAATGCGCGCAGCGACGCGCGGACGCCGGCCATGAGCAACGACGCGGCGATGCCCTTGCCCACCACGTCGCCCACCCCGATGCCTAGGGCCGTATCCAGGTTGATGAAGTCGTAAAAGTCCCCCGACAGCTCGAACGACGGCACGTACCGCGCGGCGATGTCGTAGCCCGTCAGGCTCGGCATCTTGCGCGGCAGCATGCGGCGCTGCACGTCGGCGGCGAGGTGGAGCTGCCGGAGCATCTTCTGGTTCTCGCCGCGGGCGTGGTCGAGGCGCGTGTTCTCGATCGCCGTCGCCAACAGCTGCGCGATCGCGCGGATCAGGTCGACCTCGAACTGCGTGAACTGGCGGACCTCCTCGGTGAACAGCTGCAGGGTGCCGATGGGTTGGCCCTGGTAGATGATGCCGACGCACAGCATGGACGCGAGGTTCTCTTCGCGGGCCTGCTCGGGGTAGTACACCCGCGGGTCGGTGGTCATGTCTTTGATGTAGATCGTCTCGCCGCGCAACGCCGCGGCGAGCATCTCCGAGCGGTTGACCAGGAGATGACCCTTGTTGATGTAGTCTTCCGAGAGCCCGGTGTTGGCTCGGCGGGCGAGGACGGGGCCGTCGTCGGTGTCTTCGAGGAAGCGGATGACGACGGCCCGGACTTTGATCAGGTCGGCCACGGAACGCGCGGCGGTGTCGAGGGTCTGCTGCAGGTCCTCGCGCCCGGCGAGGACGGTGGAGACGCGGTACAGCACACTGAGCTCTTCGAGGCGCTGCTGGGCGTGGTATTGCTCGAAGCAGAGGCGTGCGATGGCGTTGGCCATGAGGTAGAGGAATTGGATCGCCGCGCCGCGGTTGGTGCCGAAGGCGAGCTCGGCGGCGTCGATCAGCTCGGCCCGCTGGGCGTCGCCGAGCTTGAGCGCCGTGGCGAGGCCGTCGAGTTCGCGGCGGCGCTCCTCGGCGTCTTCGGGCGGCGGGCCGGCGGGTTCGATGACGATCGAGCCGAGCGTCTGGCCCTCGACGGTGATGGGCGCGAGGAATTGGCCGTCGCCTTCGGCGGGCGTGGGGTCGCTCCCCGCGACGCCCGGGCCGGTCGCAGCGGACGACCCGTGGTGGTGATCCGGGGGCAGGTCGATGAGCTGTTCGAAGATCAGGTCGGACTGCCGGCGTTTGATCGCGTCAGTGGGGACCGTGACGGGTTGGCCATCGGCGTCGAGGATGGTGGTGGTTAGCCGGGTGACCGAGGCGAAGGCGTCCTGGATTTCTTGGAGCGTGCCGAGGTCGACGAAGTCGGTGAGCGACAGCCGGGGGGCCGAGGGCGTGATGCTCGGCCCCGGTTGGGCGGGCGGCGTCGCGGCAGCCGACGGCGGAGATTCCGACGGAACGGGTGGGGTTGGGGTGGAATCCTTATCCATAACGAATCGCGTCGGCCTCGTGCCGGGAGAAGCGGGATTGTAGCGGCAGGGCGCGGCAAGCACGCGGCGGGGAGAAGATGGGGGTAGCGTGGAGTAAAAAAAGCCCACGGATCGAATCCGTGGGCTTCGTGGGCTTGGGGAGTGGGCGAGCGGCTTTACTTGCCTTCGGGGACCGGAGCGGCGGGCTTCTGGTCGAGCCAGATGCGGCGGAGCACCGGGAGCAGCGGATCGAGCGGCGAGGCTTCCTCGGCGATGGCCAGCCCGTAACGCACGAGCTGCCGCGACTCGACCTGGTAGCCGAGATAGGCGAGCATCAGGCCGGGTTCGACGCTGGAGGTTTCCGAGTCGATCATGCGCTGCAGTTCTTTCTGCAGCCACTCGAGGCGTTCGGCGGGGGGCAGGAGGTTCTGGCCGTAGCGGGTGGCGATGAGCTCGGGGTGGGCCTCGAAGAGGCTGCGGAGGTTGAACGCCGCGGAGCGCACCATGCCGCCGCCGAGCTGGGCGTGGATCAGCCCGGCTTGGCCGAGCGGATTTTCGCCGGTTTCGAGGCGGATCTGCCGGTAGGTCCGCTCGGCGTTGAGGAACTTGCCTTCGGCCAGCTGTTCCTCGCCCTGCCGGAACAGCTCGCTGAGTCGGCCTTCGCGCTCGGCGACGAGGGTTTCGAGCCGGACGTTGTAAGAGAGGTCGTCCATCAAATCGTTGAGCTTGGCGTTGGCCTCGGCGCGGCGTTCGTCGTCTTCGCCCTGGCCCTGAGTGGCGTCGGTGGATTCGGAGTCACCGGCGGCGCGGTTGCGGATCCGGGCGAGGGTTTCGGCGAGGCCGTCCTCGACGTCGTCGACCTGTTCGTCGGTGGGGATATCCAGAACCTTCATCCACGCGGGTCGGGTGTCGAGCCCCGCGGGACGCAGCGCGGCGCGTTCCTCGGCGGTCTGCTCGGCCTGGGCGCGGATCTCGTCGAGCAGTTTGGTGTAGGCGTTCTCGGCGGGCGCGGCGCCCGGGGCGCTCGAGCCGGGCGTGGCGTTGTCGGGCGTCGTTCCGGGCTGGGCCTGGGTGCCGGGGGCTTGGGTGGGACCGAAGATCGATTCCTGGATCTGTTGGACGCGCTGTTCGAGCGTGACGACGCCCGCGGAGCGCGGGTTGGTCGCGAGTTGGCCGAGCTGAAGCGTGGGCTTGATCCGGCCGGTGGCGTCGGCAAACCCCGCGCGATCGAATGGGTTGGTGCCGTCGAGGTTCTGTTGGCCGAGGCCGCCGTAGGCCTGCGGCGTGATGAACGTCGTGGGGGTCGCGCCCGAGAGGTCGATGCGGTCGGCCTGGCGGGGCAGGGCGTTGATGGGGTCAGTGGGGCGGGTCAGGCCGTAGAGGTCGCGCTGCAGGTCACGCGGATCGGTGGTGCGGGTTTCGGCGGCGCGGAACGTGCGTCGGCTGACGCCGGTGAGCGGATCGACAGTGACCGCGAGCGCCGAGCCGTCGGCCTGGCGGGTGAAGCCGACGGTGTTGATCGGGGTCTGGTCGAAGCGGGTGTTGATGAAGGCGTCGGGCCGGCGGTTGATGGTGATCTGAAACGGGTTGGGGTCGAAGGTGTCGGGCCCCACGCGGAAGCTGCCGCCGTCGGGCGCGAAGCGGGTCGGCACGTTATTCACTCGGTTCGACGGAACGGTGGTGACGCTGTCGAACACGACGATGTCCCCGGCCCGGAGGATCTGGCCGCGGGTGTTGAGGTTGGCGACGTTCGGAGCCGAGAGCAGGCTTTCTTGACGGAAGGTCTGAAGGTCGTCGCTGCCGAGTTGGTCCTGGAATTCGCCAGGGGCCAGGAAGCTAACGTCGTCCTGGAACCCGAAGCCGCCGGCGACATTGTTAGTCACCAGGTCGTTGCGGGCCTGAAAGTCGATGGCGTTCTCGATGCGGTTGGTCCCGCCCGAGCCGACGCCGGGGTTGGCGTCGAGGGCCCGGCCGTCGCCGCCGGCTCGGATCTGAGCCGAGCCCCACACCGGCCCGGCGGCCACCACCAGGCCCGACAAGACCAACACAACAGGGCGGGCGTGGGCAGAACGATGGGGCATGACAAATCCTCCGCGGACGTGGCTTGACGATTAGTTCAATCTTTATTCTATCGGCCCTATTCCCGGCGGGGCAAGAAATCCGGGGGTCGGTGGGGCCTGGATTACGCCGCGCGGGGGCGATAACCCCCACCACGGGGGTTTGGGCAATCCGGAAGCTCAGAGTAGTTCCAGAATCTCGAACCGCTTAGTGCCGCGGGGCAGCTCAGCCTTGACCGTGTCCCCGACGCTGGCCTTCATCAACGCGTCGCCCAGCGGGCTGCTGACGGTAACTTCGATCTCGTCGGCGTCGAAGTTGCCCGACGCCTCGCCGACGAGCTTGTAGAGGTCTTCGTCGCCCGTATCGACGTCTTTGAGCTTCACGACGCTGCCAAGGAAAACCATGTTGTCGGGCAGCTCGACGTCATCGGCAACCTGAGCGTTTTCGAGGCGCTTGGTCAGTCGGCGGATTTCCGCTTCGTCCATGCCCTGGTCGTCGCGAGCGGCGTGGTACTCGGCGTTTTCTTTGAGGTCGCCGTGGGCGCGGGCCTCGGCGATGCGGGCGGTGACCGCCGGTCGGCGTTCGATAAGTTCCTGCAGTTTCGCCTCGAGGCGCTCTTTTTCTTCGCGGGTGACGAATTCCAAGGGTTAACTCCTGATGCGGGGTGAAACCGTAGTCGGTCCGAACCAACACGCAATCTTAGCACACCCGGGGCTGCGCCCGTCAAGCCCCGCCCGAATCTGCGGATCGATCTGTGCGCACACTAAGCCGCCGCGCTCACAACCGCCGGTCGACCTTCTGGGCCAACAACCCGCCTAGCACGCTCCACCCCACAATCCCCGCCAGCGCCGCGCTGAGCACCTGCGGGGCTTGAGACATGACGACGGCCGACGCTTGTTCCGGCAGCATGTCCGAGGCCGAGAACGCCCATAGCGCCTGAATCGGACTCAGCCGCATCATCGGCATGCCCACCGCGCCGCTCATCCACCCTAGGCACCACAACGCCGGCTCCACGACCACGATGCCGACGCACAACAACATCGCCACCAGACGCCCACCGCCGCGGTCGGTCCCCCGGCCCCACGCGATCAACAATGCGGTCAACAGCGACCATGCCGCCACCGTGACCGCCAGCCAGATCGTCTGGATCAGCTCCCATTTCGCCGCCAACTGCAGCGGCCACAGCACGATCTGAAACACCGCGTTCAGGCACACCCAATCCAGCAGCGTGCCGCCGCAGGCCCGCGCCCACTCCCGGGCCGGGACATCGCCGGTTTCGGGGAGCCCGTTCTTTTCGAGCGCCGGGTAGCGCTGGGTCATCTGGCTCAGCCGCACCGCCGGCCACATCCCCAGCAGCCCCACGACCGACGCAAACACCATGGATCGAAGCGCCGGCACCGTCCACCCGCCGATCAACCACAACACGATCCACGCCCCGAGCAGCCACAAGCACCAACCCACCACCAAAACACGCACACCCAGCCGACCGCCGCGCCCTGCTCGTTGTGGCGGGCGTGAAGCAGGGGAAACGGGGGGATCGAGGGCGGAGGCGGGTTCGCTCAAGCGGGCAGTTTATCCGGTTTGGGGGCCATTTTTTTCTTGCGTGGGGACCGAGTCAGCGGTATTCTTATCGGAAGACGTTATTAACAATTCTGTTTTTAATCGCTATACGTTTATGGAGGTATTGAGGATGAAGTGGGCAACATCAATCACGGCGGTCGCGGTGGCGACGCTGTCGATGGGCGCGTCGGGCCAGTTGATCGACGATTTCTCGGGGGGCGTCACCGCCGTGAACCACCCCAACCCCGCCGACGGCGGGACCGAAGCGTTCGCCACTTACTACGACATCACCAACGATGCGTTCGGCAGCGCGTCCGACGGCGGCGGCTTCCTGCGGATCGACGACGGCGGGTTCACCAACGGTGTCTATGCGATCTACGAAGCGGTTATCCCCGCCGACGGGACCTACCAACTCGAAGCGGTCTTCAACCTCGAACAGACCAACGACGGTGTGATCGATCAGTACGAGATCGGGGCCGTGGTCAACGGCGTGCACCGCGGGGCCAACCCGTCGGACCTGGCCGTGCTCAACCCCGCCGACCCCGGCACGGGCATCGCCGTGATCGACACCGACCCCGGCGTGTCGCTGGGCCCGATCACCACGCTCACCAGCGCGTTCACCGCCAGCGCGGGCGACAACCTGCTCGTCGCGTTCTCGACGAACCTCACCGGCCCGGACTTCGACGCCAACACCACGTTCTGGAACGGATCGTTCGTCACCATCGACGATCTCAAGCTCGTCGTCCCCGAACCCACGTCGCTGGTCCTTTTGGGTCTGGGCGGTCTGGCGATGCTCAAACGCCGCCGCGCGTAAGCCGTCCGACGAGACACATCACTGTCTTCCTTACCAAAAACCGAGGGATTTAATCCCTCGGTTTTTTTACGCGCGTCGCCGGGCGAGGATGTCGCTGTAGGGGTTGACCGACCACCAGTTCGCGCTGGTGTTGCAGATGCCTTTCTAAACCCCAGGCCCCACACGCCCGCCCTGTGCCGAGGGGTAGACCAAGCCGAGAGCCGACGCTCCCGGTTTTTCGATGGCCAGACGCTTGTGCTGTACCCGGCAGCGCTCCGCGCCACGGCTGTCTGCCCCACCTCCCCAGGTATCGCGGACCATTCATCCGGGGATGTGCGCTACGGCCGGTGGCGGCGGCAACCACTAGCCGCGGTTGCTGTGAGCAAGATGACCAGAGCGCTAGGTTCGGGGATAGAACCGAAGAAAAACCCGCCGATGTCGCGCGATGTCACGTAAACCGATCCAATCTCAACGTCCAGGCTCGGGTCGATTCCGCTCGTAATACCCAGCACGGATTCCCGATCCGGGCCGAATCCCAAGGTCAGATCACTCGCGCCTGAAATCAAAGCTATATCTCGGAAGGTATGGCTATCCAGGAACAACTTATCCAAAGGAATACGGATCTCTCCGGAGTCAAGGAATTCGGGATTGCTGAACTGAACAACATGCAGTCCATCGCGGAAAACTTGGTATCCGACACCCGGCATCGCTTCGCCAACGGACGCGACATCGCCTATCTCAATAACTAAATCCTCGGTAATCAATGAGCCCGGCGGCGGCACCGATTGGGGTTCAAACACCGGGACCGGCAAGCGATCGGCCAAGCCCGGTGCGATCGAAAACGGGATGAGGACAACATCCTCCGACTCCCGTTCGACCCGCACCTCCCAGTCGCCGACAACATCTCGTTCTAGATCGGCGAGGCTCGCGATCTGTGGCGACTCGATGAAAGCCCCGGGGCCGATGTCCACGGGTATGGCGGGAAAGACTCTCCGGCGGTCCAAACGAAAATAGTGCTCCAACTCGAATGCCTGGCCACGCGGGCCGGTGACGGTGATTTGATACGGTGGCGTATTGAAAGGCGTTCCGGCCAGTTGGGTATCAAGCTGCCAATACACACCGCGTAACGCGCCATCGGCGCTCAAATCCGCGCGCACCTGAAAATTGGTCACGATGTCCGGCAAACTAATCTGCGCGGCCGCTCGGGAGCTTTTTCCTGTTCCGCTCAATAACACCATCAAACCGATAGCCATCAAGCGATAGCACATGACATCTCTCCTTTGCGGGCACCGGTGACGGCGAGGGGCATTGCCGGAAGCTGGCCATCAGGTTGTGAGTTACCGCCTTATCGTGCCCGTAACGCCACATCTCATTAGCAGCTCACGTTTCCGTTCGGCCTTCGAGTGACAACACAACACCGACGGGGAACGGCCCCGTCCGGGTGATAGACGGCGGTCGGTCGACGTTGATGCACATCGATCAGAGAATTTTCGTCTCGCCTCGGACGCTAAATCCGCGAGAAGACTTATGAGATGATTAGACGTCAACGCCGTGAGGCGCTGTAGGTCCCCGGGCGGGCGTCGATCTGAGCGGTGCCGGTGTAGACCCAGACGGTGTCGGCTTCGCCCCGGACGTTGATGCGGCCGCCGTGCTTGTAGGCCCAATCGCGCAGGGCCGCGAGCTTTACGGGCGCTTCGGGTTCGACCGCGCGTTCGTCGCCGGGGGGCAGGCCCCAGATGATCGCCGGGCCGTCGGTGTACAGCACCAGCCACAGCCGGCCCTTGAGGTCTCGGTGCGACACGTCGTAGGCGGTGATCTGGTCGGCGTAGACTTCGCGGTGCAGCAGTTCTTCGAGAGCGAGGGCCGCGGGGATGTCGGCGCCTTCCCAGACGTGGCCGTAGCCCGCCATCGGCGGCGCGGCGCTCACGCCGGTGATCAGCGGTAGCTTGTTCCAACGCGACGCGGCGCGGTCCACCGGTCCGTCGAGCCAGACGCCTTGATGATCGACCAGGTGGTACCCGTGGTCCGAGGCGACCAGGGCCGCGGGGCGGCGGTACTCGGCCAAGACTTTCACCCGGCCGTTCGGCCCGCGGCGGACCTGCGTGACCGCGGCGACCCAAGGCTCTTCGTCCAGGATCGTCACGGCGTCGTGAAGCCCCCGGCGGTCCAGCGGGTTGTCCGTCACGCTGTGCGCGACGCGGCGCTGCAGGTGTTGTTTCAGCGGCTCGTCCACCCACGTCGGCGCGTCGAGCAGCTCGACCGACTCGGCGGTAATCGGTACCGCCCGGTGTTCGGAGGCGTATCGCCCCAGCACCCGTTCGCTCGCGGTCCAGCCCAGCACTAACCCCACCGCCAGCGCGGCGCCGCCCAGGACCTTGAGCCCCAGCAGCGTGCGCTCGGGGTCCCAGCCCGACGCTTTGGACCCCCGGCTGGTTTTTTTCTTCTTGGCCTTGCCGCCCGAGTTGTTGCTTAGAAACCAGCCCATGTGATGCACGATCCTCCGTTGGTGATGAAGTACATCGACCGGCGGCGTGTTCTCGGGCCAATGAAAAACGTTCAGGTCCGATCATGCACGGCCCGCGTCCGGCGGTCGGCCGTAAGTCCTGCAAAAACGTTGGGATCGCCGCGCAGATTTTTCGATGTGTTCCGCCGGACGCCTGTCCGTCGATAGACAAGACGCCGTATCCGAAACTTTGAGCACCACCCGTTCACGGGAGCCCGCCATGCCCCGACTTACCCGCGCCCTATTCCCGGCCCTGATCTTCGCTGTCGTGTTGGGCTCGCCGCTGCCGCTGGCCGACGCCGCGAGTACCCAGTATCTCGTCACCGGTGAACTGGCATCCAGTAATCTCCCGGTTCCCGGCGTCGCCGACGACCTGGGCGGTGCCACGTTCGCCTTCCGCCTGAACTTTGACGAGCCCGCCGAACCGGACTTCGATCTGCTGGGCTTCACGGCCGACAGCCAGCCGTTCGCCGCCGACCGCTGGTCCCTCGACCTATTCGGTCCCACCGGCCTGCTCGACCGTTTCGACCAGGATACCGACCCCGATGCGCTGGGCTTTTCCGTCTTCACTGGGCAGATCACCAGCCCCGAGGATGGCGAAACGTTTATCGACCTGGGGGTTGATACCAACCCCGCGCCCGGCCGGGTCTCGCTCGACGACACGCTGATCGACCTTGAATTCTTTGCCGACGAATTGGTGTCCGCGTTCTTTACCAACGACCTCACCGGCGTGCCGGACGACACCGCGTTTGTGGGCGGGTCGGTGCTCGACCTCGGCTCGGGCCTGCGGGTCCCGGTGGTGAACGCGTCGCTGGTTGTGGCCGAGCTCGACGAGCCCGTGCTGATCGAAGACGGGGGCACCGACGGCCAGGAACCGGTCACCGGCAATAATGGCGATGGGGAGGGCGGAACACCCGGCGTTGGCGATCCTGCCGCGGTACCGACGCCGGGCGCGGCCGTGGGCGGCTTATTGTTAATGCTGCTGCTGGTGGTCCGCCAGCTCGACCGCACCCAGCGCCACGCTGAGCGGGCGTGATCGCGCTGATCGTCGATCCGTATCCCTCTCGAAATACTGTCCTTCACCCCGTTTAGCCGACGATCGCAGATCGCCGCGGGTTGTCACGCGCCCAGGTTCCCTCCCCCGACACGCTAGCCCCCGTCGCCCTTTGCCAGCCGCACCAGCCGGTCGACCAACGCCGGCATCGAGAGCCCCGACTTGCGTGCCGCCATCGGCAGCAGCGAGTGGGACGTAAACCCGGGCAGGGTGTTGACCTCGATGATCCACGGCCGGTCGCTCTCGTCCAGAAACAAGTCCACCCGCGCCAGGTGCCGACAGCCCAGTGCCGTGAACGTGTCGCAGGCCAGATCGCGCAGCGTCTGGTCCAGGTCGTGCGGCGCGAAATCGAAGCGGTACTGCGTGTCGTCGCGGACGTACTTGGCCTCGTAGTCGTAGAAATCCGTGGCGGGGACGATCTGGATCGGCGGCAGGGCGCGGACGCAGCCGCGGTTGTCCGGGTCCTCGATCACGCCGACGGTCAGCTCACGCCCGGCCACGAAGCGCTCGACCAGCAAGGCGTCGTGACGCGGCGACAGCCCGGCCCACGCCTTGTCGAGTTGGTCGGCCGTGTGGCAGATCTCCAGATCGATGCTCGACCCTTCGTCGTTGGGCTTGACCACCACCGGCGGGGTCAGCGTCGGTTTTTCAACCGCATTCACCAGTTCGAAGTCGGGCGTCGGCAGCCCCGCGTCCTTGAGTACCTGCTTCGTCTTCGTCTTGTCGAAGCACAGCCGCGCCGCCGCCTCCCGGCAGCCGACGTAGCGCACCCCGCGTTCGTCGAGGATCATCTGCGCCGGCCCGCCCTCGCCCCAGCGCCCGTGAAAGATCGGGAAGACAGCCCCGCCCTCCGGGGCCTCGGCGGACCACAACGCGAACTCGTCGAGCGCTGCCAGGTCGTCCGGTCCCATGTCCCGCTGGATCACTTCGTGCCCCGCCTCGCGCAGCGCCGCGGCGACCTGCTTGCCGGACTGCAGCGACACCTCCCGCTCCCGATCCGGCCCGCCGGCGAGCACCATGACTTTCATTGCTGTGTTTCCTTGCCCGCTATTTCCCGAGTTATTTTATCACGGTCTGCACAGGCAGAGGAACTGTGCGTTACTCCGGCGGGGGTCTTTGCTTGAGGTCTGGGGCGGCGTAGCGATCGTGCAACGCGATCTGCGCTTCGCTTGGCCGTGTCCGCCGCAGCGCGAAATAGCCCCACCAGGCGAGGGCATGCAGGAGGACGTGGCAGCCGATGCGCCCGTTCCCCATCTTGATCGAAAGCGCCGCGTGCTCCGGGTCGTTAGGATCGACGTATACCTTTACGGTGTCGCCGGGCTCAGCGTGCTTGACCCACCACTCCGTGGCGATGCCGTCGGGCCAAGGCGCCGCGTCGTCGTTGCGGTAGGCCTGCTCCTCGACGTGATAACGGTAGACGATCTGGGCCGGATCATCTTCGCCGGCGGAGGGCTTAGCCTTGACGATCTCGCCCGCTACGGTCGTCCAGTTCCGTGTGTCGTAAATCCGCCACGCGGTCCACGCCGAGAACGCGGTCAGCAGCACGATGGCCACCACGACCACCCTGATCACAAACCGGTGGTCCTGCTCCCGCCAGGTCCTCTCTGACACCGCCAGCGCCGGCGGCGGATCGCCCCGCCTCTCTTCGCGGTCGTCCAGCCTCGGCACGCCCAACCCCACCGCCAACACGTCCACCGCCCACTCGGTCTCCTGCGGCCCCCATTCGTGCATCAGTTGCATTACGCCGTCACGCAACACGATCTCCAGGCAGGTCTTCGGTGCATGCCGGATGTGCAGTTTCTTCTGCGCATCGAAGCTGTGTTCGTAGGTCGACGTTGTCGACCGTAACAAGCGGACCGCGGCGATCTCGGTCTCGGGGATCCGGAAGCGCGGCTTGCCATAGCCGCGGACCTCCAGGGTTTCGCCGTCCGCGGTCAACTCCGTGGACATCGATTTGACTGTCACCGTCCAGACAAGCACGGTCACCCCCCCGATCGCGAGCGCAAACATCGCTACCCCGAGCGCTATCGCCACGCCGATCCGAGCCTCGTCGATGAGATGTGCGACAAGCGGAGCGAGCCCCGGCGCGATGATGAGGCCCAGCATCCCCAACCAGCCAAACCCCAGCCACCGCGGTGTGTTGCGTACCCGGAAGTCCGCCGTGAAGCCGCCCTCATTTGGCACAAGCCGGCCGTCGCACTCGGCCGGCGGTGCGGGCAGCCACGAGGCGTCAGATTCGAAACCCGGGTTCATGGTCCGCTATTTTACGGCTGGCCCGACCGGCGACGATGAGGATTAATTGCGATGTTTTCCTGGAAACGCGAGATTTCTGTAGACACGTGCCGCTCTTGCGAGCATCGGTGCATCTGCGTCGCGTTTCAGGTACTTGGATGTATTGATGAGTTACGTAGCGGAGGCCTCAGCCGGATCGCTATGCGATCCCGGCACCTGCGCCGCATAGCGGCCCGGCTAATCCCTGCCACACACGGCGGAGTCGGTCGTGCTTTAACGCTTAACCCTTCGATTCCCTGCCGCCGCGTCACGCGCTGCTGCCGATGTGCTGGGTGATCGGCATGAGCAGGTCGGGGATGAGTTTTTCGGTGGCCAAGCGTTCGGCGTGTTCGTTAAGTTTGCCGACGGACGCGGCGAGGTCGGCCAAGTCTTCGACCGGGCCGTATTGGCGCAGAGTCAGGAACAGGCTGATGGGTTCGCCGGAGTAGCGCTTGCTCGAGCCCCGACGGGACTTGGGCCGGGTCTTGACCTCGAAGTAGGCTTGCAGGTCGCCGGACTCGTTGAGCGATTGGCCGAAGACGGGCTGGACGTCGAGGACGCGCTGGTCGTCGTTGGGCAGCAGGCCGCCGAGGGGCGTGTCGCGGTACAGCGCGTCGTAGATGACCGCGTCGTGGTTCTGTTTGCACTCGAGGTCGAAGCCGTACATGAGCTCGATGTAGTCGACATCGAGCGGGCTGATGGTCAGGTGGTAGGGGGCCAGCTCGAGCACCAGCTTGTGGTATTCGAGGGCCTCGGTCATGGACTCGGGGTTGACGTGGCCGGTGCGGATGGAGTTGCGTCGGAGGGCCAGCCAGGTGTACCGGGCGTCCTTCCGGGCCGATTCGAGCGCGAGCTCGCCGTCGTAGCGCTTGAACCGGCTCATGGCGGGCAGGCTCTTGCGCATGCGGTCAAAGAAGTGCAGCACGGTCTCCCGCTCCGAAGGCAGATCCATCTTGAGCGCGAGTTTCTGGTTGATGTAGAAGTCGGTACACAGGGCACCGAAGCTGGTCGCCATGGGGTGGTTTCCGGGGACGGGTTCCCAAAATTCGGCGGTGAGGCGGAAGGGGGGCCGCACAACGACGCAGATCACGAAGGGCAAATAGGCCCTTCCGGCCGCACCTGTCAGTACAAAAGTATATCACAACGCCGGCGGCTGAACGGGATTCCCCCGCGCTACACTTAGACCATCATCATCATGCCGGCTGCCGGCGTTGCTGTGAACTTAGGTGATTCTGGAGATACGCATGGGCAGGCTGCAAGACAAAGTGATTCTCATTACCGGCGGCGGGACCGGCATCGGCAAGGCGACTGCGGTCATGGCGGCCGCTGAGGGGGCCAAAGTCGTTATTGGCAATCGCAACGCCGAACGCGGCGAGGCGGTGGCCGCGGAGATCCGTGCCGGCGGCGGCGAGGCCCGTTTTCTTAAAACAGATGTGACCAACGAGGCCGACGTGGAGTCGTTGGTGAGGCACGCGACGGAGACGTTCGGCGGGCTGCACGGGGCGTTCAATAACGCAGGAGTCGAGCAGGATTTCACCCCGTTGGGCCAGACCACGACCGAGGACTACCGTTTCGTCATGGATATCAATGTGCTGGGCGTGCTGCTGAGCATGAAGCACGAGGGAGCGGCGATACTCGCTTCGGGCGGCGGTTCGATCGTCAATAACGCCTCGGTCGCGGGCATGATCGGCATGGCGACGATCCCCGTCTACATCGCTTCAAAGCATGCCGTACTCGGATTGACGCAATCCGCGGCCCTGGAATGGGGGGCACAAGGGGTCAGGGTGAATGCGGTGAGCCCCGGAGCGATCGAGACGCCGATGGTCGAGCGTTTCCGCGGGGAAGACGCTGCACAACGTGAGCAGGTCGAGGCGATGTTCAAAGCCGCCCACCCCATCGGCCGCATTGGTCGTCCCGAAGAGGTCGCCTCGGCGGTGGTGTATCTGTTGTCGGATGAATCCTCGTTTGTGCTCGGGGCCAACTTCGCGGTGGACGGCGGGTTTACAGCGCAATAAATAGTGCGGCGCGGGCTTCGGCGTGGCACTTCGGTTTAAAAACCAGCCCTAAACGCCAAGCACCCATCCTTCTTCTTGTTTGCATCGTTCGGTGTCGGCGGGGGCTAAGCCCTGCGGCCTATCGAATAGGGCGGCGAGGCGCCCGGCGCGGTCGAGGCGGGCGAAGTGGTCGGCGAGGGCGAGAACCTGGGCTTGGTCGCGGATCGTGACGTCGTCATGGGATGCGAGCAGTTGGTCGGCCCGAGCGTTGACCAAGCTCGGGTACACCTCGGCGATCACCACGCCTGGTGCTTGGTTAGGCAGGGGGGCGGGGGTGAAGCCGGTGTCGAAGGGCCAGCGTTTGAGGTGCGGCTTCAGTGCGGGGTCGAGCCACAGGTCAGCGAGGCGGGCGATGCCCAACAGGGTTTGCGAGCCGACGCTGCCGGTGGTGTAGAGCTTCCAGACCTCGTGGGCCCGGGGGATGCGCTGTTCGACGAGCCGGCGCCGGCGCAGGCCGGCGGGGCGGTCGTAGGGGAAGCCGGCCGGGCGTTTCGCGGTCAGGTGAGCGTCTTGCTCGTGGGCGGGACACCCCCAGAACGGACCGGGCCCGGCGGGCGCGACGCGGCGGTTGAGGCTGCGCGCCACGTCGAACCGGTTGTTGGCGTTGGAGGACGTGTCGTCGATCGCGGACGACACAAACGACCACAGCGAAGCCCAAAGCGGCATCGATCGGCCGTCGCCCAGGTCGGCCGCCCGCACCAGCCCGGCCGGGTAGCCCAACGCGAAATCTACGCCCAACAGCACCCGCCGCCCCCGCGCCACTTCATCACCGAGCAACTCCACCAGATGCTCGAATACTGCCTGCCGGGTGCGGTGGTAGGTCGCCTCGGCCCGTCGGCCCGGAGTCTTGCGGCCAAGCCAGATCGCGTCCGTCGCCGGTCGCGCGGGCGACGGCGTAGCCCGGGCGCTAAAATCTAAAATGAGAAAAGTATCGAAAACGGCCTATTCCTTTCGGTAAATCCTAGCCTATAATGCCACTGTTCACGCAACTGTTTCATTTCTCGAAAGTCCTATCCCATGAGCTTCAATCCCCTGATTATTGTGTCGGTTTGCTTGGGTTTGTTCGCGGCCACCGCGTGGTCCGGGGAGACCCGGCTCGAGAAGCGCGGTGACGGATATCGTCTGCTCGTCGATGGCCAGCCGTTCTACGTTAAGGGTGCGGGAGGAGACGCGTCCAAAACCGCGCTGGTCGAAGCGGGGGGCAACGCGTTCCGGACCTGGGGAATCGGCCCCCAGACCAAAACGCAGCTCGACGAGGCCCACCGGCTGGGCCTCAAGGTCTCGGTGGGGATCTGGCTGGGCCACGGCCGACACGGCTTCGACTACAACGATCCCGAGCAGGTCCGCGCTCAGTTTGAGGCGGCCGAGAAGGCGGTGCGTGAATTCAAGGACCACCCGGCGATCCTCGTCTGGTGCGTGGGTAACGAGATGGAGGTCGGCCTGGAAGGCGCGGCCCGCGAGAAGATGTGGGAGGCGGTGAATGACATCGGGATGATGATCAAGCGGATCGACCCCCACCACCCGACCATGACGGTGACCGCCGATCTGGGCGGCGACAGCGTCGAGGCGATCCGCGACCGTTGCCCGGGCATCGATATCCACGGAATTAATAGTTACGGCGGAGCCGCGAGCATCCCCCAACGCTACGCCGCCGCGGGCGGGACCAAGCCGTACATGGTCGCCGAATTCGGGCCGCTGGGGATCTGGGAGATCGGCAAGAACGATCTGGGCACCTACGATGAAAAGACGAGCACCGACAAAGCCGCCATCTACCGCGAGGTCTATGCCAACCTCTTGGCCGACCAAGAACTCTGCCTGGGTTCTTTCGCTTTCGCCTGGGGAGATAAGCAGGAAGTCACCGCGACGTGGTTCGGCATGTTTCTGCCCGACGGCAGCCGGCTCGCGTCCGTGGATGTTATGACGGAGATGTGGACTGGCGAGCCGCCGGCGAACCGGTGCCCCCGCATCGAGAGCATCGCGTTGCAGACCCAGCGTGTCGAGCCCGGCGGAACCGTTCAGGCCGTGGTCGAACTGTTGGACCCCGAGGGCGACCCGCTCGAAGTCGAGTGGTTGCTGGTCGCCGAGGGCAAGGAATTTAAGACCGGCGGCGACGCCGAGGAAGTGCCCGATTCGTTTCCTGACGCGGTGATCGCCGGGAGCGACCGTGGGGCGCTGATCCAGCTGCCCGGGGACGAGGGCCTGTACCGCGTGTTCGTGTATGTACGCGATGGTCACGGAGGGGCCGCCACGGCAAACGTGCCCCTGCAGGTGGGCGAAGCAGGGGGCGCGCCTTCGGTCGGCCGCTGGGACGTGATGAATCGCAACGATGTGCTGCCGCTGTCGGTATACCCCGTCGAGGCCGACACGCCGCCGTACTTCCCCTCGGGTTATATGGGCTCGACCGACGCGATCCAGATTAACGAGAGTTCGCCCGTCGACCCCCACTCGGGCACGGCCTGTATCGAGGCCCGCTTCACCGCCACCAACGGCTGGGGCGGCGTGGTCTGGCAACACCCCGCCGAAGACTGGGGCGACCAGCCCGGCGGGCACGACCTGACCGGGGCCGCCGAACTGAGCTTCTGGGCCCGCGGGGCCAACGGCGGCGAGAAGGTGAAGTTCGGCTTCGGCATCCTTAAAGACAAGGCCGAGGCCCCGCACCCCGACTCGTCCGGCGCCGAACGCGAGATCGTCCTCAATCCCCAATGGCAGCGCCACGCCTTTGACCTTGCGGGCAAGGACTTGAGCCAGATCAAGACAGGTTTCTACTGGGTGCTCGCTTCGGCGGGTTCGCCCGTGACGTTCTACTTGGATGACATCCGCTACGCCGCGGCCGAAGCCTCCCCGGAAACCTCGGAAACCCCCGAGACGCCGGCCCCTGCGGCACCTTCTCCCCCCACCGGTCTTGCGGTCGAGCCAGAGTAGGGCCCGCGGGTCACACCGCGACCCGATGCGCCCGGGCGCCTTGCCGACGCGAGAGGGTGGCGCAACCCGCCAAGGCCACCACCGCAAGCCCCCTCGGCTCGGGGACGAGGGCCCCATTGACAATGAAACCCGAAAGAACCGTGATCTCGCCGTTGGCCGAGGTGAGGTAGGTGAACGTGCCCGTGGCGTCTTGGGAGAACGTGAAGCGTGCGGTGAGGAAGTCGGATCGGTCGAGAATGGGGCCGTCGCTGCTGGGCGGGAACCACGCCAAGTTGAGCTCGGTGATGTGGGTCGTGATCGGTGGCAGCGGGTCGGTGGGTGGCAGTAGATCGAGAGGAAGGCCGATAGAGACGGGTGCCTCAGGCGCAGGGTCGTTAAGTGAGCCGAGGTAAAGCATGGTGTCGAACGGCGTGGCCGGCGGCGGGTCGCGGTACAGCACGCCGCTGGACATCTCCAGCATTAACTGTGAGCCGGTCCACTGGCCGCTGAAGTCTTGCACAATGTCAGTGGTGACCAGGTTGTCAAAGGCAGGTCCACCGAGGCTGTTGTCGACCGGGACTAAGTCGATGGCCGTGACCTGAGCCCCGGCCCCTATCGGCACCACCCCGCCGATCACCATGCACAGCAACGAAGCGGTACGTACCCAAGCCCGAAAAGCCATGATGATCCTCCGTGAAATGAACCACATCGGGAAGGTCGGAGGGAGTTGTGCTCCGATCGTATGGTAAGCGGCATCAGGGCGGTCACCAACGGGGGAAGTCCCGAGCCGGAGGCTGTATTTTCGGCCGATGGCGAGGCCTTGTAATTCGGCGGGGGTCTTCAAGTCACGTGAAGCCTACGCCGGATTCTCCCGCCACCAAGCCGGCCCCGGATGCCCTGGAATGGCTTGAGAAGCCCCCAACCCTTTGCGGACCCCCGCAGGCCCGGGTCGTCGTGAACGTGGTGGGCCGTCGTGACGTACTTAACTTTTCTGAAGACGCAATCTTGCCCCGGCCGGGACGTTATTCGTGCGGGCAATTTTCGGCCGATGCCATTATCCTGTGGTGACAGTCATATCGACTTTTTGGTTCGAGTTGCAGGCGAGCCCCGGTATCACGGGGCGTTCCGGAGGGGTCAGGGCGGTTGGCGGCTTTGTTTCTCGTCACAGTCTGAGTCTTCATGCACGAATTAGTAGACAGCTTGGCCCAGCGGGGGCTGCTTGATGACGCGGCGGCGGACGCGGCGCGGGACCTGATCCGCGGCGGCGAGGCGCCCGACCGCGCGGTTCTGGCCGTGGACGGGTTGACCGAGGACCGGTTGCTGCCGGTGCTGGCCGAGACGTTCGGCGTCGAGGTGGTGGACCTGGACAACCTCACGCCCGAGCCAACGCTGCTCGAAAAAGTCTCGGCTCGGCTGCTCGTTCGGCACCACCTCAGGCCCGTCGCCGAACGCGACGGCCGACTCATCGTCGCCACCGCGTCGCTGTTCGAGACGGCCGGCTTGGACGAGGTGCGGTTGGCGACCGGGCTGGACGTCGAACCGGCGCTGGCGGGCCGCGAGCAGATCGCCCGGGCACTGAGCAAGCACTTGGGCGTGGGGGCCGACACGGTGCAATCGCTGGTCGGCGACACGGCCGAGGGCGTGCAGGCCGTCGACACCGGCCGGGGCGGCGAGGACGTCGATCTGGCCGAGGCCGCGGGCGACGCGTCGATCGTGCAGTTCGTCAACCAGGTGCTGGTCGAGGCGATCGAGCGCCGCGCCACGGACGTGCACTTCGAGCCCTTCGAGGGCAAGCTCAGCGTGCGCTACCGCGTCGACGGCGTGTTGCAGGAGGCCACGCTGCCCGCCGAGGTCCGCCGCTTCCAAGCCGCGATCGTCAGCCGGCTCAAGATCCTCAGCCACCTCGACATCGCCGAGAAACGCCTGCCCCAGGACGGACGGATCAAGCTCCGCGTCGCCGGACGCGAGGTAGACGTCCGCGTGTCGGTCATCCCGATGCTCTACGGCGAAGCCATCGTGCTGCGCTTGCTCGACCGCGGGTCGACCCTCGTGGGCCTCGAGGCCCTGGGGATGGACGGCGGCGATCTCAAGACCTATCGCAAGGTGCTCGACCAGCCCCACGGCATCGTGCTCGTCACCGGGCCCACCGGCAGCGGCAAGACCACCACGCTCTACGCCTCGCTCGCCCAGATCAACGATATCGTCCGCAAGATCATCACGATCGAAGACCCCATCGAATACCACCTCCAGGGCGTCAACCAGATCCAGGTCGACACCAAGACCGGCCTGACGTTCTCCACCGGGCTGCGGGCCATCCTACGTCACGACCCCGACGTCGTGCTCATCGGCGAGATCCGCGACCGGGAGACCGCCGACATCGCCGTGCAGGCCTCGCTCACCGGGCACTTGGTGTTCTCGACGCTGCACACCAACGACGCGCCCGGCGCGATCACGCGCCTGATCGACATGGGCGTCGAGCCGTTCCTCGTCGCCTCGTCGCTGGAGATGGTCGTCGCCCAGCGGCTGGTGCGGCTGATCTGCGAAGACTGCAAAGCCCCGATCGCCATCGAAGACGCGCACCGCCTCCGCGACGAGTTGGGCAGCGACCTGCCCGATGCGCTCTACCACGGCATGGGCTGCCCGGCGTGCAACCACACCGGCTACCGCGGCCGCAAGGGCATCTTCGAGATCATGCCCCTGACCGACGAGCTACGCGCCCGGGTCACCGAGCGCACCTCGTCGCAGGACATCCGCCGGATCGCGGTCGAGCAGGGCATGAAGAGCCTGCGCGAAGACGGCTGGCGTCTGATCCGCGACGGGCGGACCACACTGGAAGAAGTCCTGCGCGTCACGAAGGACGAGCGCAGCACGAATGTCCTGGGTGAGGAGGCGTAACCGGTGCCCGCCTTCGCCTACACCGCCGTGACCCCCGCCGGGCAGAGCCGCACCGGCAACGTCGAGGCCGACGACCGCGGCGTCGCGATCGCGCAGATCGAGCAGATGGGTTTGGTGCCCGTCGACGTCGCGCCGGCCCACGGCAAACGCGGTAAATCAGCCTTCCAAGGCGCCGGGATCCTCGGCGACGACGCCCCGGCCGAGGTGCCGCCGCGTGTCTCGCGCGGCCGGCTCCTGGAGTTCACCCGCCAGCTCGGCAACCTGCTCGCCGCGGGCGTGCCGCTGAGCCGGGCGCTCGACATCATCTGCCGCGAGACAAGCCACGCACCCTCGGCCGCGCAGTGGAAGGCTGTGCGCAAGGAGGTCGTCGGGGGCACGTCGCTCGCCGACGCGATGGCCTCGGCGCCGCGCACGTTCCCGCCGGTGTACCTCGCCATGGTCCGCGCCGGTGAGGCAGGGGGGTTCCTCGACGTCGTGCTCCGCCAGATCGCCGACTTCCTGGTCCGCGACCGCGAATTGCGGAGCAAGCTTAGCACCGCGTTGATCTACCCGCTGGTGCTGGCGTTGATCGCCGCGGGCGTCGTCACGTTCCTGCTGGCGTGGTTCATCCCGCGGTTCTCGGCGATCTTCGACGAGTTCGGCCAGTCACTTCCGCTGCTCACCAAACTCGTCCAGGGCGCGAGCTTCGCCGTGCGCGACTACGGCCTGTTCGTGCTGCTGGCGATCACCATCATCGTCGTCGCCGTCAAGCAGTGGCTCGGCAGTCCCGCCGGGAGAAGGGCGTGGGATGATCTGATCCTGAAGACGCCGGGCGTCGGCGCGGCGGCGGCGCGGTTTGCGCTCGTGCGGTTCAGCCGGATGCTCGGCACGCTAATCGGCGCGGGGGTTCCTCTCATCAGCGCGCTCAAGGTCGCCAAGGAAGCAGTCGGTAACCAGACGCTCAGTGATGCACTCGACGACGCGGCCGAGCAGCTGCGCGAAGGCACGTCGCTGTCTCAGAGCTTGGCGCGTTGCCCACAGTTGTTCCCCGCCTCGGTGGTGGAGATGATCGCGGTGGCAGAGGAAAGCGGCCGGTTGTCGGAAGAACTTATACGCATGGCCGGGGAGTTCGAGAGTGATTTAGACCGTCGACTGCGCGTGCTCGTCTCGCTCGCCGAGCCGCTGCTCCTGATGGTGATGGCCGCGCTGGTCGGGACGATCGTGGTGGGCATGCTGCTGCCGGTGTTCGATCTGTGGGACGCGATCCAATAACCACCAAGCCCCTACAGGGTTTTTTGTCACAAAGGGTTTTATTCAGCGATGAAAAGTACAACGATGAACCACCGCTCTCCCCGGCGTCGCGCCCCGCGGCGTGGCTTCAGCATCCTCGAGCTGCTGCTGGTGCTTGTGATCCTCTCGATCCTCGCGGGGATCGTCGGCGTCCGTTTCGCCGGGCAATCGGGCAAGGCGAAAGTGAAAGCCGCCAACGTCCAGCTGACCAACCTCGAGACGGCGCTCAAGAGCTACGAGATCGAGATCGGCAGCTTCCCGACGACCCAGCAGGGCCTCGACGCGTTGTACGAAGAACCCGGCAGCCTCGACGACTGGGACGGGCCGTACATGGACAAACGCGTCGACGTCGACCCGTGGGGCAATCCGTGGCAGTACCGCAGCCCTGGCACGCACAACGAAAACGATTTCGATCTCTATAGCTTCGGGCCGGATGGCAATGAAGGCGGCGACGACGATATCGTCAATTGGTCTGACTCCAGGAATTAACTCCGCCAATTCTGTGCTTCGCTGACGACGCGTTCCCCGATGTTCCACCCTGCCTTTCCATCTCGCCAAGCCTTCACGCTCATCGAGTTGATCCTCGTGCTCGTGATCATCGCCACGCTGGTCGCCGTCGCGTCGCCCACGCTCGGCCGACTGCACCGCAAGTCGAAACTCGACGCCGCGGCGCGGACGATTGTCGCGCTGCACGCCGAGGCGCGCAGCCGGGCGTTGCGCGACGGCCGGGCGTACCGCGTCGTGATCGAGCCCGCCGAACACCGCGCGTGGATCGAGGGGCAGGCCGCGGGTGGATTCACGGCGACCGCCGATGCCGCGGGCCGCGAGGTGGTGCTCGATAAAACCATCACCCTGGAATTTGATGACGCCCCCGAAGACAACGGCCTCTACTTTCTCGTCTGCCGCCCCGACGGCATGACCCAGCCCACCGGTATCGTCCTCACCGGCGCTGGCGACCGGGAGGTGCTGCTCTACTGCCCGTCGGCGTCCGAGGGGATGGTCGTCGGCGAGGTCGGGGACGACACGCCGCCGGCGTGGGGAGGTGAGCTTGAGCTTTAAATCGCCCCGCATATCCCGCCCGCCCCACGCCGACCGCCGCGGCTTCACGCTTGTCGAGGTGCTCGCCACGCTGCTACTCGTCGGGGTTGTGTTGCCCGTGATCGTGCGGGCCACCGGCTCTTCGGCCCAACTCGGGGTGTGGTCGCAACGCTCGGCCACCGCGGCGGCGCTCGCCGACGCCAAGCTCAATGAACTCATCATCACCGACGATTGGGCCAACGGCGACGCGGATGGCACTTTTGATATCGAAGCCTACGGCCCCGGTGTCGAGCCGTTCTATTGGGCGCTGACCACCGAAGACTGGAACGCCACCGACTTCACCGAGCTGTCGCTCACCGTGTCGTGGGAGGACGGCCGGGGCGAGCGGAGCGTGACACTGACCACCGTGATTAACAGCCCCGACATCATCATCGGTAGCGGGGGGGCGTTTTGAGAACGAGGCCCACTCGACATTGCGTGGCGGGTTTCACGCTGCTGGAGCTGCTCCTGGCCGTGGCGGTCACGGGTATCCTCGCGGCGGGGTTGTTCGCGGGTTTGGGCGTGGTGTTCGACGCCCGTGCTGCGGCCGAGGGGCAGCTCTCCGGGCAGGCCGAGGCCCGTATCGCGCTCAACATGATCCGAGACCAACTCATTGGCGCGGCCATACCCGACGGCTCGTGGGTTGAGGATTTTTTAGGCGAGGACGGCGACACACGTAGAGGTGAGCCCGCCGACACACTTACCTTCACCACGTCATCGCTGGCGTTGCCGACCGGCAACTTGCGCGGCGATCGGCACCGCGTCGAGCTTGCGCTCATCGAAGCCGAGGACGACGGCCCCGACGCGGGCACGTACCTGCTCGCGCAGCGCGTCACCGACGACATCCGGCCCGACTTGGGTACGTCCGGTGGGATCGGGCTCCCGGAGGACGAGTCGGTGGTGCAGGTCTTGATGCGCCGCGTGGATTCTCTGAGCCTGCGTTACTACGACGGCGCGAACTGGCGCGGGTCGTGGGACGCGGCTCAACTCGAAAATAATCTGCCGCGGGCCGTGGAGGTCATCCTCGTGTTGTCGCCAACCGAAGACGAGGCGCAGCGTGACCGTGTCGACGGCTCCGACCGTCGCCGCCGGTTCGTGCGGATGATCCAATTGCCGATGAGTACGCTCGAAGCGAGGGGGTTTTGAAGATGCCCCGTTGTTGCCCCTCGCGTGTGAAGAAGCCCGTGCTTTCCGAGCGTGAACCCCGCCACCGCGGCGCGGCCTTCATCGTCGCGTTGCTCGTGGTCACGCTGCTCGCCGGGCTGGTACTCATCTTTGCTCGCGGCATGAACAGCTCGGCCGGCGCGGCCCGTGCGGATGTGTCACAAACGCAAGCCCGCTGGATCGCCCGCGGCGCGCTCGAGGCGATCCGCGGTGAGCTGGCCGAGAAGATCGAACTCGAAGAGGTGCCCCGGCTCGACGTCGTCGGCGTGCAGGCCGAGCCGATGGGCGAGGGCCTGTACTGGGTCGTCGGCCGCGACTTCACCACCGGCGAGCCCGGCGTCGGCCCCGAGGAGGTCGCCTTCGGCCTCGTCGGTGAGGCGGGAAAGCTGAACGTCAATTCCTTGGTGGGCGAGTTCGACGACCGCTCCAAGAGCCAGTGGGGCATCGGCACGCTCAACCTCGTATTCCGCGAGCTGCCCGGGGTGAGCTCGACCGCCGCCGACGCGTTTACCGCGCAACTCGCCGAGACGTTCTCCGCCGCCGAGACCGCGCGCAACACCCCCGACGACGTGGAGGCGGCCCCTTCGGCCGAGAGCGAGGACACGATGATCGCCCGGCTCACGCTGCACACGGTTGACCAGCTCGCCTGGCTGACCGACATCACCGCCGAGGTGCTCGACGGCGAAGACCTCAACCGCAACGGCGTGCTCGACCCCAACGAAGACGACGGCGCCGCCTCGCCGCCCCTGGACAACGCCGACGGTCGGCTCGACTTCGGCCTGCGTGAATACCTGACCGTGTACAGCGCCGAAAGCGTCACGGCCGACAACGGTGAGCCGCGGGTCAACATCAATCAGAGCGGCCAAGGCCTCGGACCGATCCTCGAGGCGGTCGTCAGCCCCGATCGCCTCGAGGAATTGACCAACACGATCCCGCCCGCCCGGCCGTTCAGCAACCTGCCCGACTTCTTCGTGCGTTCGCAGATCACCGCCGAAGAGTACACCCAGATCCACGACCAGTTGACGGTCGAGCCCAACCAGTTCCTACGCGTTATCGGGATGATCGACGTGAACCAAGTCTCGGCCGCGGTGCTCGACGCCCTGCCCGGCCTGGAGCCCGGGGACGGCGCGACGATCGTCGCGGCTCGCCCGGTGCTCGCCCCCGGCGAAGAGCCCGGCGACTTCGCCTGGCTGGCGGATGTGCTGAGCCGGGAGAAGATCGAGGCGGTGGGCAATGCCTTCACGCACCGCTCGCTCCAGTTCTCCGCCGACGTCGTCGCGGTGAGTGCCGACGGCAAGGGGTTCTGCCGGTTGCGGTACGTGCTGGACTGTGAGCCGGTGGTGGCCGGTGATGCGGAGTTGCCGGCGGTGGTTTATGTTCAGGATCTCACATCGCTGGGTTGGCCGCTCGACCCAGCGATCCTGGCCGATCTGCGCCGCGGCGTGGGTGTCGAACAAGTGGCGGCGAGGTACGGACGCACGAGACTCTGATGGCCAAGTACTCCTCCAACCTGATCGCGTTGGCGCTGACGCGTACAGCTCTGCACCTCGCCGAGTTTGCCGGTGAGGGCGCGTCGTCGGCCGTGGTGAAGCGGTCGGTGATGGCGTGGAACACCCCCGAGGGTGCGGACGGCGACCTGCTGTCGGACCTGCCGGACGCGGCGTTGGGTGAGGCGCTGCGGGCGCACCTCACCGACCAAGGTTACGCCGGCCGACGCGTGGCGGTCGGGCTGCCGGGGGTGTGGGTGTTGGCGCGGCGGTGGGACGTGCCGCCGGTGGAAGACACGGCGGTGGCGGGCATCGTGCGGCTACGCACGGAGAAAGAGTTTTCGTCCGGCCCGGCCCGCCTGACATTCGATTTCATCGACGCGCCGGGCGGCGCCGAGCGGGGTGTGCTTTTGGTCGGTATGAGAGAAGACCGCTTGGCCGCGGTGCGGGCGATGCTGGCCGCGGCGGGCCTGGAGCCAGCGGCGATCGGCGTGACCGCGTTGGCCGCGGCGGGGCAGACCGAGCAAACCACGGCACGCTGTGTGATGCTGGAAGGGCCGACCACGACGCTGGTGCAGCGATTATCTGGGCGCGCCGCGGCGTTGGTATCGACGTCGACGGCCGCGGACGCCACGCGTTGGACCGCGGACGTGTCGCGGCTGCTGGCGACGACGCCGGTGCCGGGTGAGCCGGGGCCGTTGTATCTGGTTGACTTGTCGCCGCAGCCTGATCCGTTGATCGAGGCCGGCACGATGCGCTGGCCCGAAGCGGTGACTCGCCGGGTGGACCCGGCCGAGGCGGTGGGGCGGGCGGCGCTGGAGGACCGCGGCGACACGATCGATTGGTTGACCGATCGCATGACGCCGCCCAGGCCGCGCCGCGTCGGCCGGACGGCGATGTGGATGATCCGCGTGGCGGCGGTCTTACTGCTCTTGGGTCTAGTGACCGGGTTTTTCTGGACGCGGGCGACGGGCCAACGCGACGGGTTGCGTGCCGAGTTGCAGACGATCGCGGCCGACGCCGAGCGGCTGGGCGCGATGCACGAGCGGACGCGCGCCGCGGCGGGTTGGTTTGATGAGCGTTCGCCGGTGCTCGACTGCCTGCTCGAACTTACCCGGACCTTCCCGAAGCAGGGCGAGGTATGGGTTACCCAGTTCTCATTCAACGAAGACCGGTGGGGTGTGGTGCGCGGCAAGGCGCACGACAAAGAATCGATGCTGGCCTATCTTAAGGCGATTCAGCGCTCGGCCGTGTTGAAAGACACCGAGCTGCGCGACTTCAGCGAGAGTGGCCGGGATCAGCGCGTGATCGCGTTTGAGATCACGTTTCGCTACGTCGGCGACGGCGCGCATTCGGCCGGGGCAGCCGAAGCGGGCCAGCAGATCGTTGACGAGACTCTACGCCCCGGAGAGGGGGCGGCGGGATGAAGCCACGCGAAAAAATCCTCGCGCTGATCATCGCCGGCCTCGCCGTGTTGTTCGCGGCCGACCGATTGATCGTCGCGCCGGTAACCACGGCCTTCGCCGACGTGCGTGACGAGACACGTCGGCTGGAGTCGCGGCTTGCCGAGGCGAGAGCGATGGTCAAGAGCCGGCGGAAGATCGAGCGGCGCTGGTCGGCGATCCGCTTGGCGGGGCTGGGTGACGCCGCCGACACGGCCCGCCTCCGGGTGCAGGTGCGCACCTCGGCGTGGGCGCAGGAATCGGGTCTGAACCTCAACACGCTCTCGACCGGGCGGGTCGAGGAAGGCGAGACTTACGACGAACTGGGTTTCGCGCTCACAGGCGTGGGCACGCTGGAGTCGACCGGACAGTTCCTGCTCCGCGTGAGCCAGGCCGATTTCCCGCTACGCATCGGCGATTGCACGCTGACCGCGCGCGGCGACGAGCGTGACGCACTCACGCTGTCGCTCAAGCTCAGCACGATCGTGCGGCCGGACACGGCCGACACGGACGCCCCGTCCGGGGAGGTGGCACGATGACACGAAGCACCTGGATTGTTCTGGCGTTGGGGGGCGTGGCAATTGGTGCGGCGCTTTGGTGGCCGGCCGCACCCGACGACGGGGCGAGCGACCGCGTGCAGCCGCCGATGGATTCGGCTACGCCGAGAGCCGAGCCCTGGCAGTCGAAATCCCTGGATGCGTCACGCTACCAGGACGTGATCGACTACAACATTTTCCGGTCCGACCGCGCCGCCTTAGCTCGGCGCGCCGAGGTTCAGCGCAGCCCGCCGGTCGTGGACGTGGCCGTGCCGCTCGCCGAGACCCCGAAAGATCCGGATGAAGACTACATATTGGTCGGTGTCGTGTTGCGCGGTCCGCAGCGGGAAGCGTTTATCGAAGACCGTCGGCGCCGCGAAGTGGTGCGGGTGGTGGTGCCCGGGGATTTCTCGGCGGGACGACTCGAAGCGATCGACACCTCAGGCGTCGTGTACCGCGTCAATGGCGAGGACCGTCAGATCCACGTGGGGTCGAATTTTGTGGGGGTGGTCGTCGCGATGACGCCGACGGCCGAGCGCCCCCGACCCCAGGCCCGCCGGGCACCGCGTAACGGGCCCGAAGACGAATACGCCGACCCGCGGTTCGGTGACCGACCGAGCCCCGAAGATATCGAGCGCTTCCGGCGGCGGCAACGCAACTAAGTGAGAGACTCATGCCCAAATCATCGATCCGCAGTTTTGTTATGGGGGCCTTTTTTTCGCTGATCTTGGCGATGCCGATGGGCGTGTCACCGAAAGCTGCGGCTCAGTCGGCACCCGAGACGGGCGGAGCGCCGACGGGCACAAGTGAGCCCACGGCCGCCCAGGCCGGGCCGACCTCGGCGGGAGGTGGCGGCTCGTTGGTGATGCACTTCCGCGATGTGCCGCTCCAGAGCGTCCTCAATTATCTCAGCGATGAGGCCGGGCTGATCGTGGTCAGCGAGATCGATCTCAACGGCGACCGCATCACCGTGTTCAACCTCAAGCCGGTTACGCTCGACGAGGCGATCGCGATGCTCAATACCGTGCTGTTCGAGAAAGGATTCACCGCGGTACGACGCGAACGGCTGCTGAAAATCGTCATACTCAGCGACGCCAAAACCCAGAGCATCCCCGTGCGTTTCGGCAACGATCCGAGCAAGATCGGCGAAACCGACAGCCTCATCACGCAGGTCATCCCTATCCGCTACGCCGAGGCGGTCGGTATGACGGATAACCTGAAGCCGCTGATCAGCGGCGAGTACGCCGAGCTCTCGGCCAACGAGAGCAGCAACTCACTCATCCTCACCGACACCGAAGCGAATGTGCGGCGGATCGTCGAGATCGTCAGCGCTCTGGACCAATCGATCTCGCAGGTCAGCGAGGTACGTGTGTTCCGCTTGGCGTTTGCCGACGCCGAGTCGGTGGCCGAGCTGCTGGAGACGACGTTCGCCACCGGTCCGACGGAAGACGAGATCGTGGCCCAGGCGATGTCGCGTCGCTTCGGCGGCCGGGGCCGGGGCGGGGAAGAGCCCGAGGGTAGCGGCACTCCACAGAGCCGCGACGTCAACGCCGCCGCCGACGAGCGCACCAACAGCGTGGTGGTCGCCGCGGGACCCGACATCATGCTCAGCATCGCCGCGATCATCGAGGAACTCGACGTCGACACGACCGCGAAGGAATCGGTGCTGATCTACGCCCCGAAGAACATGCAGGCGGCGGACCTGGCCGAGACGTTCAATAGCCTGTTCCTCGGCGTGAGCAGTGGCGACGACGAGGGCATCGGCAACACGCGGACCGGCGGGGGCGCTTCCGGAGGCGACCTGCCCAACGTCACCGGCGTCCGTACCGCCACCGCCGGGTCCGACCGCAACCGCGCGAATCGCGCGCCCAACGCCGGGCTCAACCGCGGCGCGGCGACCGCGGCCCTGTTGGCCACCGGCGACGCCGAGGCCGCCGACCTCGTGGGTCAGGTCTCGTCCGTCGCCGACGAATCCACCAACACGCTGCTCGTGCTGACCCAAGAGAAGAACTTCGCCAAGGTCAAAGAGATCCTCGCCGAGCTCGACCGCGAGGTGCCCCAGGTGCTCGTCCGCGTGCTGATCTCCGAGATCACCTACGACGACACCATCGACGTCGGCGTCGAATTCGAGACCCTCAACGTCGGCACCACCACCGACGACAACCTGCTATCCAACTTCAACCTCTTCGAGTCGACGCTCGGGCTCAACTACTTGTTCTTCGACAACAACGATTTCCGCCTCGCCGTGCGGGCCCTGCAGGCCACCGGCCGCTTCGACGTGCTCAGCCGGCCTTATATCCTGACCAACGACAACCAGGAGGCCAATATCACCGTCGGCCAGGAGGTCCCGTTCCCTGTCAACACCCGCACCCTCGACGACGGCGACACCATCAGCGACGTCGACTACCGCGACGTCGGCATCATCCTCACCGTCACCCCGCAGATCAACAGCGAAGGCCTGGTGGTGCTCAACCTCGCCCAGGAACTCTCGGCGCTGACCGACACGACCATCCCCATCTCCGACGACTTCGACGCCGTGGTCGTCAACACCCGCAGCCTCGAGACCCAGGTCGCCGTCGCCGACGGCCAGACCGTGGTGATCGGCGGGCTGATCCAGGACTCGCTCAACGAGGTCGTCACCAAGGTGCCGCTGGTGGGAGATCTGCCGATCATCGGCAACCTCTTCCGCCGCACCGAGTCGACCAAGGTCAAGACCGAGCTGCTCGTTTTCCTTACCCCCGAGGTCATCAGCGAGCCCGGCGAACTCGAAGCCACCTCGCAGCGCATCAAGGACCGCGCCGAGTCGCTGGAAAACGCGGTCGAAGATGGCATGCTGCAGAAGCACCTCGATGACCTGAAGTACGAGTCCGGCCAACTCGACGAGCCGGTCACCGAGCCACAGACCGATACCGAACGCTCGCTGCAACACCTCGGCGAGACGCTGGATTGATCCGCATGAACCCGCGAGCCCGGAAATACAACCCGTGGATCGGACGGTGGTACACGCCGGTGCTGGCGGCGCTCGGCGTGTTGTGCCTGATCGGCTGCGAGACGCAGACGACCCGGGTGCGCACGGTCGAGGTGTCGCCGAGCGATACGGCGGCGGGCTCGGGCAGCCCGGTGCGGGCCGTGGTCGAAGCCCCCGCCGACCTGCACGACCTCTCGGGGTTTCTCTTGCGGTACCGGGTCGAGTACGGCGCGTACCCACCGACGCTGGCGGCCTTGCGCGAGGTCGACATCATGCCGAAGGCCGGCTACGACGGGCTGCCGGAGTACGCCTACGCGCCGACGGGTCTGGGCACCCTCGGAGGCGGCGAGCGGATCGTCGTGGTCGACAAGGCGATCCGCATCGCCGACCACGTGTGGTGTGTTTTGGAGATCGACGGGCCGGCCAGCCACACCGCGGCGCTCGACGTGCGGTTGGTGCCGATGGCCCAGCTCCGCGTCGCGGCCCGGCAACGCTGACCCGATGTTTCTCACGATCCGTGGCAGAACATTTAGCCCCGGGTCACCGACCCGGGGCCGGCTGCCGGCGCATCGTCAGGGCCTAAATAGTTTCACGCCGCCACGCCCCGACGAACACCGCGATCCAGCCGGCCATGAGCGTGACCCCGCCGAACGGCGTGACCGCGCCCAGCCAGCCTTGGTCCAGCAAGACCAACAGGTACAGCGAGCCGGCGAAGATCACAGTGCCGACGACGAACGCGACCGCCGCGACCTTCCCCGCGGTGCCGAGCCGTTCGACGAAACCCGCGAGGGCGAGAAGCGCGAGCGCGTGAAACATGTGGTAGCGCGCCCCGACTTCGAAGGTGTCGAGGCGGTCGGCGGTGACGCTGCCCTCGAGGCCGTGGGCCCCGAACGCTCCGATCGCTACGGCCGAGAAGCCGAGCACGGCGGCGGTCATCAACGTGGTCCGACGGGTCACGGGGTGGTGCTCCTCACGCCCCGGCCGGTGCGGGGGACTCGACGGGCTTGAGCTTCGGGGCCTTGAACTTCTCGGCGATGCTCTGGACGATATAGAAGAACACCGGCACGAACACGACGCCGACGATCGTGGCGAGCAGCATCCCGAAGAACACCGCGGTGCCCAGCGACCGCCGGCTGGCGGCACCCGCGCCGGTGGCGATGACCAGGGGCGCGGTGCCGAGCACAAAAGAGAACGCGGTCATGAGGATCGGGCGGAAGCGCAGCTTCGCCGCCTCGATCGCCGCGTCGCGGATGCTGCGGCCCTGGTTCAGCCGCAGGTCGCGGGCAAACTCGACGATGAGGATCGCGTTCTTGGCGACCATCGAGATCAGCAGCACGAAGCCGACCTGCGTGTAGATGTTGTTGTCCAAGCCCAACGCGTTGACCCCGGCGAGCGCGCCGAACACGCCCAGGGGCACGGTGAGCAGGATCGCGATCGGCGTGGTCCAGCTTTCGTACTGGGCCGCGAGCACGAGGAACACGACCAGGAAGCCCAGCCCGAACGCGAGCGCCGCCTGATTACCCGCTTCGAGCTCCTGGTAGGTCTGACCGGACCAGGCGTAGCTGAACCCCGCGGGCAGGACCCGGTCAGACAGGTCACGCATCGCGGTGATCGCGGCGCCCGACGACATGCCGGGCGCGGCCTCGCCCGTGACCGTGGCGGCGGGGAAGAGGTTGAACCGCACGATGGCCGACGGGCCGAGCTTGTCTTCGACGGTGGCGACCGAGTCGAGTGGCAGGGTGTCGCCGTTCTGGTTGCGGACCTTGAGCAGGGTGATGTCGTCGGCGGTGGCGCGGAACTCGGCCTCGGCCTGGGCGTAGACGCGGAAGACCCGGCCGAAGTAGTTGAAGTCGTTGACGTACGATCCGCCGAGGTTCGTGCCCAGCGTATCGAAGACCACGCCCAGCGGCACGCCGAGCTTCTGGGCCTTGACGCGGTCGACGTCGACGTAGAGCTGTGGCACGCGGGCGCGGAAGCTGCTGAACATCCGCGTGAGGTCGGGGTGTTGTTCGCCGGCGACCACCATCGCGTCGGCGGTGTCCTGCAGGGCTTCGACGCCCGCGTCGCTGCGGTCCTGGAGCTGGTACTCAAAGCCGCCGGACGAGCCGAGGCCTTGGATCGGCGGGGGCGGGAACGAGAACACCACGCCCTCGGCGAGGCTGCCGAGCTTGGGCGCGAGTTCGCCGATGATCTCGTCGACGTGGCGGCGATCGGCCCAGTCTTCGAGGATCACGACCGCGAAGCCGTTGTTGCTCGCCTGTGTACCGCTGAGCAGGGAGAAGCCGTTGACGCTGACGATGTCGGTGACGCCTTCGGTGTCCAGGACAAGCCGCTCGACTTCGTCGACCACGTCGGTGGTGCGCGCGAGCTTGGCGGCGTCGGGGAGCTGGACGTTGACGAAGAAGTAGCCCTGGTCGTCGGGCGGGATGAAGCCGGTGGGCGTCTTGGTGTAGAGCAGGCCGGTGACGACGATGAACCCCGCGAAGACCAGCACGACCACGGCCGCGAGGCGCACGCCCTTGGTCACCAGCCAGAGGTAGCCGCCGGTGGTGCGGCTCAGCAGCGCATTGAATCCCACGAACAGCGGGAAGCGGGCCTTCTTCGACGGCCGCAGGAGCAGCCCGCACAGCGCCGGGCTGAGCGTCAGCGCGTTGACGGTCGAGAAGCACGTCGCCACGGCGATGGTGATCGCGAACTGGCGGTACAGCACGCCCGTGAGCCCGCCGAGCAGCGCCGCGGGGATGAACACGGCCAGGACGACCAGCGTGGTGGCGACCAGGGCGCCGCTAACCTCGTCCATGGCCTGCCGGGCGGCCTCCCTGGCGTCAAGCTTTTTCTCGTCGATGTTGCGGGCGGTGTTCTCGACGACGACGATCGCGTCGTCGACCACGATGCCGATGGCCAGGATCAGCCCGAACAGCGTGAGCATGTTCAGCGAGAAGCCGAACACCAGCAGCACGCCGAACGTCGCGAGCAGCGACACGGGGATCGTCACCGTCGGCACGAGCGTCGCCCGCCAGTCCTGCAGGAACAGATACGTCACCAGGAACACGAGGAACGCGGCGATAAAGAGCGTGGTCACGACTTCTTTGATCGACGCGGTGACGAAGTTGGTGAAGTCGAAGGTGACCTGCTGTTCGATGCCTTCGGGGAAGTCGGCCTCGAGCTCAGCCATCGCCGCGGTCACGCCCTCGGCGACGGCGACGGCGTTCGAGCCGGGCAGTTGGTAGATGCCCAGCGTCGCGGCGGGCCGGCCGTTGACTTCGGCCGACGACGAGTAGGACTGGCTGGTGAGCTCGACGCGGGCCACGTCGCTAACGCGGACGACGCGTTGGTCCTCGCCGACCTTGAGGATGATGTCTTCGAACTGCTCGGGCGAGCTGAGCCGGCCCTGGGTGGTGACGGTGTACTGGAAGCCCTCTTCGGAGGTGGCCGGCTCCTGGCCGATCTGGCCGCCGGAGACCTGAACGTTCTGGGCCCGCAGCGCGTCGAGGAGGTCGACGGTGGTCAGGTCGCGTGCGGCCAGTTCTTCGGGGTCGATCCAGACACGCATGGCGAACGGCTTGCCGCCGAAGACGAACACCTCACCGACGCCGGGCACGCGGGCGAGGCGGTCCTTGATGTAGATTTCGGCGTAGTTGGACAGGTACAACTCGTCGTAGGTGGCGTTGAGCGGGTTGCCGTCTTCGTCGGTGCTGGCGAAGACGGAGATGACCTGCAGCAGGCTGGTCGAGCGTTTCTTGGTCTGTACGCCCTGGCGGGTGACCTCGGCGGGCAGGCGGGGTTCGGCGATGGCGACGCGGTTCTGGGTGAATACCGACGCGAGGTCGGGGTCGGTCCCCAACTCGAAAGTCACGTCGATGGTGACCGTGCCTTCGGCGGTTGAGGTCGACCGCATGTAGATCATGCCCTCGACGCCGTTGATCTCTTGCTCGAGCGGGGCGGTGACGGTGTCGACGAGGGTCTGGGCGTCGGCCCCGGGGTAGGACGCGCTGACCTGCACCACGGGCGGGGCGATCTCGGGGTACTGCTCGATGGGCAGCACGAGCACGCTGATCCCGCCGACGAGCATCATGAGGATGGCCAGCACGGCGGCAAAGACCGGGCGGTCGATGAAGAAGCGAGAGATCATCGGCTCACTCCCCCGCTTCCGGGGTGTTGGTATCCGGGACTTCGCTCCGCTGGGTGTCCGGCTTGGGCTGAGCCGCACGGATGGTGACCGGGTTGCCGGGACGAGCTTTTTGGATGCCGACGGTGACGTAGCGTTCGCCGCCGTCGAGGCCCGCGGTGACCGCGATGTGGCCGTCGGCGGTCTTCTCGCCGAGGGTCACCGCCCGCTGCTCGACGACATTGTCCTCGCCGACGACGAGCACGAACTTCCCCGTAAGGTCGGTGCCCAGGGCGTCTTCGCGGACGAGCACCGCGTTTTCGATCGTGTCGTACGGCACGCGGGCTCGGACAAATAACCCTGGGAACAGCCGGCCCTCGGTGTTGGGGATGCTGCCGCGGACGCGGAGCGTGCCGGTGGACTCGTCGACGACGTTGTCGACGTAGTCGATGACACCGACGAACGGGTAGGTGCCGGGCGGGTCGCTGGAGCGGGCGATCTCGATGGGCGGCGGGGGTGGGGCGGCGTCGCCATTCACCTCGCCGTTTTTGTCCTGGTTGAGGTACTCCTGCACAATGCGTTCGCTGACGTCAACGTAGACGTGGATCGGGTCCATCTGGACGACGGTGGTGAGCAATGTCGGCTCGCCGACGCCCACGAGCGTGCCGACGTCCACCATCTCCCGGTTGACCCGGCCGGCGATCGGGGCGATGACGTCGGCGTATTGACGCTGCAGCTTCGCGTCGCGGAGCTGGGCCTCGGCGGCGAGTTTTTCGGCTTCGGCGGTCTTGAGCGCGGTGATGTACTTCTGCAGCTCGCGTTCGTTGGCGGCGTTGCGGTCGAACGCTTCTTGGAGTTGGTTCTTTTCGATCGTCGCGAGCTCGACGGCGGCTTCGGCGGTCTGGACGGCGGCCTCGGCGGCCTGGATGCCGATGTCATAAGCCGCCGGCTCGATCGTGAACAGCTTGTCCCCGGCCTCGACCGGCGAGCTGACCTCGAAGTGCATCGCCTCGAGGATCCCCGACACCCGGGCGCGGACCTCGACACTGGCGACGGCCTCAAGGTTCCCGGTGTAGTGGTAATACGACGTCACGTCGCGCCGCGCCGGCGTGGCCACCTCGACGGCCGGCGGGGGCGGCGGGCCCTGCGGTTCGGTGTCGCCGCAGCCGACGGCACCCGCGGCGGCGACACACGCCGCACCCAACCTTATTCGCATCCGCATCGATGAGCTCCCGATCAAGGTAAATGAACGACAGACTATAAGCGCCGGACAGCGCCAACGCCTAGGGCATCCCGTGATTTTTCGATCGGGTTCACGGCCGGTAGCGGGCGACACACCCCGGGGCCTCGCCCACCGCCACGTCGTGCAGCCACACCCGCTCGGGCAGGCCGCCGCCGACCACCCAGGCGATCCGCTCGGCCACGCGTTCGGCGCTGGGATTGACCTCCAGCGTCGTGCCGCCGTCGGGTGAAAACGGCGGCAACGCGTTGAGGTTGCCGTTGCGCCACGGGGCGACCACGGCCTCGACAAGCTCTTCGAGCTTGTGAAAATCCATCACGGTGTCCATCTCGTCGAGTTCGCCGCTGGCGACGGTGACCTGGACCGACCAGTCGTGGCCGTGGAGTGGCTCGAGGTTGCCGTCGGGCAGGCAGAGGGCGTGGGCGGCGCTGAAGACGAGCTGGATGGTGGCTTCGTGCATGGTGCCTACACTGTCGTTCTATGGACGCGAAGACGCAAGAGAAGCCGTCAGATACAACCGTCGAGCCCATCGTGGGCATCGATCTGGGGACGACCAACTCGCTGGTGGCTCACTGCACCGAGGCGGGGCCGGTGATCCTCGAATCGCCCGAGGGCGAGCGGTCGCTGCCGTCGGTGGTGCGGCTCTTGGCGGCGGCGGGCGGGGGGTACGAGGTCGCGGCGTTGGGCCGCGACGCCCGTGCTCACGCCCGGGAGTTTCCCACGACGACGCTGCACTCGGTCAAGCGGCTGATGGGCCGGGGGGTGGCGGACCTGGGCGACGACTTGGCGTACCTGCCCTACGCCGTGGTTGAAGGCCCGCACGCCACGGCCCGCGTCGCGTTGCCCCCCCGGGAACATCCGCTCGGGGACCCAGGCGCTCCGGAGCCCGAGGCGGATCCCTCCGCCACCGTGACGCCGCAGGAAATCAGCGCCATCATCCTGCGCGAGCTCAAGCGCTGGGCGGACGCGGCGCTGGGGCGCGACGTGATCAAGGCCGTGGTCACGGTGCCCGCCTACTTCGACGACGCGCAGCGACAGGCCACCCGTGACGCCGGCCGCCTCGCCGGGTTCAACGTCCTGCGCATTGTTAACGAGCCCACCGCCGCGGCGCTGGCGTACGGGCTGGGCGTCGCAAACCAAGCCCCCACCGAAAAACCCGCGTCCGTCACGCGTGGGCCCGGCGGCACCATCTCGCTCAACACCAAGATCAACCCCGAAGCCTGCGCGGCCGACGCCGAAGTCACCGTCCCCCAAGACCCCACTCCCCACTCCCAGACCGTTGCCATCTACGACCTGGGCGGCGGCACGTTCGACATCTCCGTCCTCCGGCTGCAATCCACCGAGACCGGCGGCACGATCGACCAGGTCCTGGCGACCGACGGCGACACCCACCTCGGCGGCGACGACTTCGATCAGGCGCTCATCAGTCTATTCCAGACCGAGATCCGACACCGGCACCCCGACATCGATTTCCCGCCCGCCACGCAACAGGCCTTCCGCACCCTCGTCGAACAGACCAAGATCAAGCTCAGCGCGGACGATGAAGCACAGATCGAGATCGACCTCGGCGAAGTCGTGGCCGGGCAGACCTACATCCGTACCGTGACCCGCGAAGAGTTCGAGAGGCTCGTCTCGCCGCTGGTCGACCGCACGCTCGACGCCTGCCGTCGGGTGCTACGCAACGCCGGGGTGGACGTTTCGGGGGCGGGGGTCGACCGCGTGATCTTGGTCGGCGGGAGCACCCGCGTGCCGCTGGTGCGCGCGAAGGTCGCCGAACTGTTCGACACCGAGCCGTACACCGCGCTCAACCCCGACGAGGTCGTGGCGCTGGGCGCTTCGGTGCAGGCGGCGGTGCTCGCGGGCATCCACCGCGACACGCTGCTCCTGGACGTGATCCCGCTGTCGCTGGGCATCGAGACGATGGGCGGAGCGGTGGCGAAACTCATCGTCGCCAACTCGACGATCCCCGCCCGCGCGTCCGACCGTTTCTCGACGTTCGCCGACGGGCAGACCAAGGTGAAGATCCACGTGCTGCAGGGCGAGCGCGAACTGGTCAAAGATTGCCGTTCGCTCGCCACGTTCGACCTTACGGGAATCCCGCCGATGCCCGCGGGCCTGCCGAAGATCGACGTGACGTTCCTCGTCGACGCCAACGGCATCCTGTCGGTACAGGCCACCGAAGAGCGCAGCGGCCGACGTGCGCAGGTCCAGGTCGTGCCCAACCACGGCCTGACCCGCGACGAGATCGACCGGATCGAGCAAGACTCATTCACCCACGCCCGCGCGGACATGACGGCCCACCGCCTGATCGATCTGCGCCTTAACGCCCGGCTTGACCTGCGCAACATCCGTCGCCAACTCGATCGCTTCGGGTCTGACCCGGAGCACAGTGAAGGCCCGGATGCCTTGGCCCTCGACCCCGCCTACCGCGCCGAGATCGAGGCCCACATGCAGAAGGTCCAGACCTTCATCGATACCCCTGACCCCGAGAACGACGCGGACGCGTTTCAGCAGGCCTTGCACGACCTGGACCACGCCACGCTACGCCTCGCCGAGCTCAACATCGCCCGGACCCTGCGGGAAGATCAGCGGGCGTAGCGATACACCACGGTTACTAAAAACCCGATCCCACCGATCAGCAGAGCCCGGCGGCAGAAGTAGACTGTGCCGTGTCTCACTCCTCATCCCGGAGCCCACCATGAAAGCCGTCGTTGTGATGTTCGACTCGTTGAACCGGCACATGCTGCCGCCCTATCGGCCCGACACCTGGGTCC
>JBCCCG010000007.1:0-182078 GCA_039033595.1 Planctomycetota bacterium
GGGGGCTATGGACTACCGCCGCACTCCTCCTCCCCCGGTCCCCCCCCGGGTTTGGGCCACCCCCCGCTAAACTATGGAGATATGTCGACTCAGACCCGATCCCAGCCTGGCCTGCCCGCCGACCAGCTCGTCGCTGAGGTCGAGGCGTGCCTGCGTGACTTCGTGACGCAGCGGGATCTGCCGCGGAGGCTGGCGGACGCGGTGTTGTACGCGGGGCTGGGGCCGGGCAAGCGCGTGCGGCCGACGCTGGTGGTGCGAGCGTGCGAGGCGGTGGCCGGATCGGTCGCTTCGGCGTCGACGATCGAGGGGTTGCTTCCGGCGGCCACGGCGATCGAGATGGTCCACGCGTTCAGCCTGGTGCACGACGACCTGCCGGCGATGGACGACGACGACCTGCGCCGCGGCCGACCAACCCTGCACAAACACGCGGACGAGGCGACCGCCATCCTCGCCGGCGACGCGCTGCTGGGTTTGAGCGTCGAGATGCTGGCGACGGGCATCACGGATCCGGCGCTGTCGGGCAAGCTGGTGCGCGAACTGTCGGTCGCCACCAACGACATGATCGCCGGGCAGGTCTACGATACCTACCCCGGCGAGGAGGCCGGGAGCGACCACCTGCCCGATATCGACCAGCTCGTCCGCGTTCACCGGCACAAAACCGGGGCGTTGCTTCGCGCCGCGGCACGGATGGGAGGCTACTGCGCCGAGGCGTCGGCCGAGCAACTCGGCGCCCTTACGGATTACGCCGATGCCATCGGCTTGATGTTTCAGGTTGTTGACGACCTGCTCGACGTGACCTCCGACGCCGTGGTCATGGGCAAGGCGACCCAGAAAGACGCCGCGGCAGGCAAGCTGACCTACCCGGGTCTAATGGGCGTCGGGGGTGCGAAAGCCGAGGTTGAGCGTCTCCGCGACTCGGCCCACGCGGCCCTCGAACCACTGGGGGACGGTGCTCAACCGCTCCGTCGGCTCGCGGATGACCTCGCGGTACGGCACAAGTAGAATATTGGTCGATAAACCCGGGGCGACTGGCGGCAAGATTTGGCCCGGCCATCCCGACCCGCTGGCCCCGGGCGGCGTAAGATTAACCATGGATTAGATTTGGGCGGGCCCGTGGGGTGCCGTCCGACGGGGACAAGAGAGAACCGCCAACTTATGCCCGACGCGCTGCTGCCCACCATTCAAGGCCCCCGCGACCTCAAGAAGCTGTCGCCCGACGACCTGCCCCGGCTGGCCGGCGAGATCCGCCACGCGATTTGTGAACAGGTCTCCAAAACCGGCGGCCACCTCGCGCCCAACCTCGGTGTCGTCGAACTCACCATCGCCCTGCACTACGTCTTTGACTTCGGCCACGACCGGTTGCTGTTCGACGTCGGTCACCAGTGCTACCCCCACAAACTCCTCACCGGCCGGCTCGGCCTGCTCGGTAAGCTCCGCCAGCGCGACGGCATGTCCGGCTTTCCCGAGCCCAGGGAGTCCGACTTCGACCTGTTCAGCGTCGGCCACGCCGGGACCGCGATCAGCACGGCCGTGGGCCTGGCCCGCGGCGACGACGTCGTGGCGGCGGCAGCCTCCGGTGGGGAAAGCGGCGATCCCAGCGGCGCTTCCGATCGGTCCGTGGTGGCTGTGGTCGGCGACGCGTCGATCGTCAACGGCGTGGCCCTCGAGGGCCTCAACAACGCCGGCACGCTCCACCGCCAGTTCCTCACCGTCCTCAACGACAACGGCATGTCCATCAGCCAGCCCCAGGGCGCGATGGCGTCCTACTTCGACCGGGTGCGCGTGAGCCCGACCTACCAGGACATCAAACGCCGCGGCAAAGAGATCCTCGACCGGCTCCCGGGCGGCTCGATCCTCGAAGAGGTCTACCACCGCGGCAGCGAGATGCTCAAGGCCATGATCTCCCACGGCCACCTCTTCGAGCAGTTCGGCCACATCTGTGTCGGGCCCGTGGACGGCCACGACCTGCCCACGCTGATCGCCACGTTCGCCGAGGTCCGCGACATCAAACGCCCCGTGTTGCTGCACGTCAAGACGATCAAGGGCAAGGGTTACGAGTTTGCCGAGGGCGACGCGACGACGTTTCACTCACCCAAGCCGTTTGTGCGGGAGGGCTGCCGGGTCGAGATGCCGTCGAGCGGCCGCTCGTTCACCGCGGCGTTTGCCGACGCGATGCTAGGCGTGATGGAAGACGACGAGAAAGTCTTTGCCGTTACCGCGGCGATGGGCCCGGGCACGGGCATCGACAAGCTGATCGAGAAGTACCCGGGCCGGACGCTGGACACGGGGATTTGCGAGTCCCATGCGATGGACATGTGTGCCGGCATGGCTAAGGCGGGCCTCAGGCCATTCTTCGCGGTGTACTCGACGTTCGCCCAGCGGGCACTGGACCAGGTGTTCCAGGAGGTGGCGCTGCAAGGCCTGCCGGTCCGGGTGTGCATGGACCGCGCGGGCTACGTCGGCGGCGACGGCGCGGTGCACCACGGGTTCATGGATATCACGATGTTCCGCGCGTTCCCCGACGTTGTGCTCATGGCGGCGGGCGACGAGGCGTCGCTGAACGCGGCGCTGCGGTTCATGAAGGACTACGACGACGCGGCAACGTTCCTGCGATACCCACGCGACAACGTCGCCGAGCGGCCGCTGCTCGAGCCGTGCCCAGCATTTGAGTTGGGCAAAGCCGTTTGCGTTCACCCGGCCAAGGCGCAGGTTTCGGGGGCCGGGGAGACGCCCGACTTGGCGATCCTGGCCTACGGCACGCCCGTGGTCGCGGCGCGCGACGCCCTCGCGGTCCTGCGCGAGCACGGCCACGACGCGGCGCTCTACGACGCCCGCTTCGCCAAGCCCGTCGATATCGCATTGATCACGAGTCTTCTTGAGGCCGGCGTGCCGATCCTCACGGTCGAAGACCATCTCGCCGACGGCGGCTTCGGCAGTGCCGTGCTCGACGCCGCCAACGCGCTGCGGCTCGACACCCGGCTGATCCACCGCCACGGCATGCCGCTTTCGTGGGTCGGCCCCGACAGCCGTTCGAGTCAGCTTGCCGCCGCCGAACTCGACCCCGCCGGCATCGCCGCCCGGGCCCTGGGCGTCCTGCGGCAGCATGCCGCGAGCGACGTCCGAATCGATTAAATCCGATTGCGAAGCCCCTAGAGAGCCGAAGTTTAGGCTCCTGGGGCCGCCTGCCCATGCCGTGCGGAAATAATTGCGGCCGGCCACGTGTTCAGCACTCATGGCTGAATCCTCCGCGCGAACGTTCCGTCTGGATTGGTTGCTGGTCACCCTACTCGTGGGGGCGACGGCGTTTTCCATAGGTCGGCAGTGGAACAAAGCCACGTCACCGTCCATCGACGCGGCTGGACATGCCACACCCGAGGAACGGGCCGAGTTTCGCATCGAGCGCACCCGCCAGCAGGCTAAGAATAGCGTCGCCCAAGCCCCCGCGCCCCCGGCCGGCGAGCTGCCGCTGTCGTTGTTCTATCGGCTGCACACAACGTACGACTCGCGCGACTTCGCGGCCGTGGCCGACGACCTTCGCGACGGGTGGCGGGTTGGCTACGCCCCGATGCTGATCGAGATCGCCCGCTTCAGCCCTTCGCAGAGTCACCGGCGGTGGATGTTCTCACTGCTCGAAGAACTCGCCGGACAGTCTTTTGGCGGCAACATCGATAACGCCTGGCGATGGGTCTGGAACCAGGATCCCCAGCCGCACCCGCAGTACGGACTTTTCAAGGCCGAGTTGTATCAGCGCATCGACCCACGCTTCGCCACGTACTTCGACGACCACACCGACGACGTGTTGATCCGCCTCGACGAGGTGCGCTGGGGCGGCGTCCGCCGCGACGGCATCCCGCCGCTGAAGAACCCCAAGATGATCGCCGGATCTTCGAGCGAAGCCCGCTACCTCGCCGACACCGACGTCGTCTTCGGCCTCGAGGTCAACGGTGACGCCCGTGCGTATCCCAAACGCATCCTCGCCTGGCACGAGATGTTCAAGGACACGGTAGGTGGCCTGTCGGTCAACGGCGTGTACTGCACGCTCTGCGGCTCGATGATCCTCTACGAAACCCTCGACGCCGAAGGCAATCACCACGAGCTCGGCACCTCGGGTTTTCTCTACCGCTCCAACAAGCTCATGTACGACCACGCGACCGAATCGATGTGGTCCACCCTCGAAGGCAAACCCGTCATCGGCCCGCTGGTTGGGAAAGGTATCCAGCTCAAAGCCCGCTCCGTCGTGACCACCACGTGGGGCGAATGGAAACGCCAGCACCCCGACACCACCGTGCTCAGCCTCGACACCGGTCACCAGCGCAACTACGACGAGGGCGTCGCCTACCAGAGCTACTTCGCCACCGACCGGCTGATGTTCACCGTGCCGAAGACCGACAAGCGCCTGAAGAACAAGGCCGAGGTCCTGGCCCTGCGTTTCGGCAAGCCCGAAGCGACGCCGACCGTGATCGATACCTCGTTGCTGGCGAAAAACCCGGTGTACCAAGGCGAACTCGGCGGCGTGGCCTACGTCGTATTGACCACCCCTGACGGCGCAAACCGTGTTTATGCTACGCCTGGCCCCGGAAGCGGCTTGCGTTTCGTCAAGTATGACGGCGGCGCCCGTGCCACCACCGAAGACGGACGTGCCTGGTCTCTGACGGAAGACGCCCTGACCGCCGACGACGGCACAATGCTTCCTCGCTTACCCGCACACCGCGCCTTCTGGTTCGGTTGGCACGCGGCGCACCCGGATACCGTCTTGCTCCAGTAGCTTCGCCTCACACGCGTACCGTACCGTTGGCCGTATATGAAGTAGAACGCCGGTTGCGGCTTTACGAAATACTTTATTTCGTCCCCGATGGCCCGCCGTCCTTGAAGTATTTGTCGCGGATGGCCTGCTCGAGGTCGACGTCGTTGATGTTGGCCAGTGTGCACAGCCACGCCAACACGTCGGCGAACTCGCCGGCGGGGTCGTCGTCGCCGGAGGTATCACCGCCCTCGCCCGCGGCTTTGTGCAACGCGGTGGCGAGTTCGCCGACCTCTTCGACTAGCCACATGAACGTCCCGGCCGTGCCGCGGGCGCTGTCGGTGGTGTGGTACTTGTCGTGGATGTGTTGCTGAAAGTCGCGGAACGTCAGGGGTTCATCGGGGTTCATACGTCCGATTGTAGAGCCGCGCGCGGTGGGGCGTCGATCGGGCCGACGCCGAAGCCCAGACCTTCGACCGCCGCCACGAGCGCGGCGGGCTCCACGCCCGCGCCACGGACCTCGGCCGCACCGCCGCGCAGATCGACGATCACGTCACGCACGCCGGGCACCTCGCGGAGGCTTCGTTCGACGCTGGCCGAGCAGTGCGAGCAGGTCATGCCGGTGATCGTCAGATGCTGGGTTTCGGGCGTGGGTGGCGTGGCGGGTTCGTCGCCGCTTTTGGCTTCGGAGCCTGACGCGATCCGTCCGAGCAGAGCGGGCAGCAGCAAGGCCATCAACGCCACGGCCCAGAGGTGGTCGACCCACGTCATCCCGTGCTCGTGGCCATCGAGCGCCGCGGCGGGGAGCCGCAGCGAATCCACCGTGAACAGCGCGTCGAGCCCGAGCCCCGCGGCGACCGCCGCCGCCACCACGACGCCCACATACAGCAGCCCCGTCGTCCGGCCCATCACACGCCACGTCACCGATACCGTCGCCGCGTTGGTCGCCGGGCCGGCGATGAGGAACGCCAGCACCGCGCCGGGCGAAGCGCCGACGGCCAGCAGCCCCAACCCGATCGGGATCGACGCGGTCGCGCAGACGTACAGCGGCGTGCTCACCGCGATCGCCGCGAGCATCGCCACCAGCCCGCCGCCGAGGTACGGGCTTAGCGTATCTGCGGGGACTAGGGCCGTGAGCAGCGCGGCGATCATGAGGCCGACCACCAGAGATCCCACGAGGTCGGCCGGCAGCGTGATGAACGCGTAGCGCAAGACGCCCCACCACTTGGGGTCATTCGCCTCTGTAGAGCTGCAACACCCCGAAGACTCGCCGCCGCAGCCCGAGACGGGCTTGGCGGCGGGTTCGGTGACGCCGCTTGGTTCGTCACGCCGCGTCGCGCTATCAATGACCAAGCCGCCGACGATACCGGTGGTCAGCGCCACCACCGGCCGCACCACCGCGAACACCGGCCCCATCAGCGCGTAGGTCGCGAAGATCGAATCCACGCCTGTCTGCGGCGTCGACAGCAGAAACGACGACGTCGCTCCTCGGCTCGCCCCGTGACGAAACAAGCCCGCGCCCACCGGGATGACCCCGCAGGAACAGATCGGTAACGGTGCGCCGAGGATCGAGGCCTTAACCACGGGCCCGACCCTGCCGCGGCCTAGGTGACGCTCAATCAGCGATGGCGGGAAGAACACCGACAGCACGCCCGCGGCGAAGAAGCCGAACAACAGCCACGGCGCCATCTCCGCGAGCGTCCCCCAGAACGCGGCCACGATTTCTAGAACGTACGCCATACCAAAGAGATCATAGGTCCAGACCCTCGGCCCAGGCGACCCCGCGGATGTACTCGGCGGCCTCGCGGTATTCCTCGGCGGTCTCCAGGTGTTCGAGCATCAGCGGGGTATCCGGATCGAGTCGGGCGAGGCCCCGCAGATACGCGGCGTAGTCCAGTGTGCCCCGGCCGGGCAGCGCTTCGTCGAGGTGGACCGTGAAACCTTCGCCGAGAACCAAGTCCTTGGCGTGGGCGCTGACGATGTGCGGCCCGAGCTTTTCGAAGCACTCGTGGATCACCCGGCCGGTGTCGAAGGCGTGGGCAGGCGAGACGATGACGTTGACCGGGTCGAGGTGTACGGCAAACGTTGGCCGGTCGATCGCGTCGATCAGACGCAGGTACTCGTCGGCGGTGGACGGGAAGACCCACTGCATCATCTCGAGGGCGAAGACGGTGCGGGTCGGCCTGACCGCGTCGATGATCTTGCGTGTGGTTTCGACGATCAGCGCGAACGTGGCGTCGGAAAAATTGTCGGGATGCGGCCCGGCCCAGTTGTCGGGGTGACGCGAGCCGGCGATGTTCACGCAGCACCGCGCGCCGATCCGCTCGGCCAGCGCAAGCTGCCCGATGCAGTAATCCAGTTTCCCCGCGGCGCGCTCGGCGCTTGGATCGATCGGATTGGACCACGCGCCGACCTCGGCGATGAGCAGGTCGGCGTCGGCCGCCGCGTCGGCGTACGCCCGGACGGTGGCGTCGTCGGCTTCCGCGTTGACGGGGCAGTAGGCGGCGCGGTAACCCGCGTTGCGGTGTTGATGAATCCATGCCTCGGGCGAGGTGTGTTTCTCAAGGATGGGGCCGCCGAGTCGCATGGGAATTCTCCGGATCGGTTGGGACGTGAGTGTCGGTCTAGCCGTGGCCAGGTGGTGCCGTCAGTTCTCCCCAGGCCTCGGGCAAGACTTCGAGCCAGAACCGGCCGTGGGTTTTGCGGACGAAGACTTTGCAGCCGAACGCGTCGGTGAGGGTTGCAGGGGTGATGACTTCGTCGGGCGGGCCGGCGTGGGTGATGCGGCCGTGTCGCATGATCAACACACGGCCGCAACGCGGCGAAAGTTCTTCGACGTGGTGCGTGATCATGAGTACGGCCGGGGGGTCGTGCGCGTCGAGCACGCGTTCGACGGTGGCGAGTACCTGTTCGCGGCCAGCGATGTCGAGGCCGGCGGTGGGCTCATCCAGGATGAGCAACTCGGGGCGGTAGACCAGGGCGCGTGCGATCAGGGCGCGGCGTTGCTCGCCGGTGGATAACACGCCGAAGCGGTGATCGACGCGATGGCCCAGGCCGACGCTCTGGAGCAGCGTGCGGGCGCGGCCGCGTTGGTCGTCGGTCGCGCGATCGTAGAGCCCGACGGTGGCGAAGAAGCCGGTGCACACGGCGTCAGTCGCCGAGAGGTTGGCGTCGACGACGGCGCCCGTGACGTGGTAACTCCCGGGCCCCACGCCGGCGTCGGTCGTGGGGTTCACGATGCCGATACGGCGACGGAGTCGACGGACGTCGGTGCGGCCGAGCGTCTCGCCCAGGACGGTGACCCGGCCCGATGTGGGGTAGAGCTGGCCCAGCAGCAGCCTCGAAAGCGTGGTTTTGCCGCAGCCGTTGGCGCCGAGCAGCGCGGTGCAGGCTCCACGGGGCAGCGAGAGAGATCGACGCCGTCGAGAATGCGGGTGCTGCCACGGATAAGCGTGACGCCCTGCAGGTGCGCGGCGGCGTCTGTATTGGGCGGCGGGGCGGGTGTGTCCACCGGCTTAAGTTACCATCCACGGCCATGAAACCTTCCGCCCACCAACGTGCCGAACGCGGCCTCGCCGAGTTAACCAGCCTGCCCACGGCAACCGGACACGAAGACCGGGTCGTCGCGTGGGTCGAGCGCTGGGCGAAGCGGCGGCGTAGCGTGACGATCAAACGCGACCGCTACGGGAACCTGATGCTCAAGCGGGTCGGCGTGTCGTCGCGGCGCCCGATCGTGTTCACGGCCCACCTGGACCACCCGGCGTTTGTGGTTACGGCGTGTGACGGCGACCGTGTTACCGCGGAGTTCCGCGGGGGGGTGCGGGACAAATACTTCGTGGGCACGGCGGTCCGTCTGCATCGCGACGGCATAGATCGGCCGGGGCCCCGCGGCGTGGTCGAAACTTTGCGGCCGGCGGAAGGCAGGAGTTTCAAGACCGTTGGCGTGCGCTTCGTTTCGGCGGTGGATGCGCAGCCGGGTGATATCCTGACGTGGGACTTGGGAGCCGCGAAGATCAAAGGCGATCGGCTCCACGCCCCGGCGTGCGACGACCTCGCGGCGGCGGCGGCGATGTTTGCCGCGTTCGGCGAGTTGCTGAAACTCCGTAGGACTTCGAAACGCGACGTGCCCGACGTGCGCTTGCTTTGCACCCGTGCTGAAGAAGTGGGGTTCATCGGCGCGATCGGCGCGTGCAAGTCGGGGCTGATCCCGAAGGGTGCCCGGCTGATCGCGCTAGAGAACAGCAAGAGCTTCGCGGAGTCGCCGATCGGAGGCGGGCCGATCGTGCGGGTGGGCGACCGGACGAGCACATTCGACCCGGCGTTGACTTACCAAGTCGGTCAGGTGGCGCAGGCGCTGGCCGGGCGTGACGCGGACTTTCGTTGGCAGCGAAAACTCATGACCGGCGGGACGTGTGAGGCCTCGGCGTTTCAAGCCCTGGGGTACACGGCGACGTGTGTATGTTTACCCTTGGGCAATTACCACAACATGAACGAGGATCACGGCCGGATCGAACCTGAAGTGATCGCGCTTTCGGATTACCACGGGCTGGTGCGACTGCTGGTGGAGGTCGGCAAATCCCTTGACGACCCGGCGACGACGGTGCCGTTTAAGGCCGTGCTGGATCGGCTGTTCGATGATCGGCGTTCGCTTTTGGCGCCTAAGAAATGAACATGGGTTGTCGGCGGCGGCGCGGTCGGGTCCGGCGAACGATCGCGCACAGCGTGCGCCCGTCTGCAGGGATTGCGCGGCGGCAAGCGGGCGCCGTAGAGCGAGCCCCAGACACCCGGCGAAAGCGTCAAAAAATATCAATACCGAGAATCTCCTTAAAAATAAGGACATTCGCCACTGTTCACGGGCGGGATGACCACGGTTCGGCGGGTTTGGCACGGCTGGTATGGGCGTTGCGTTTTGCCGGGTATGAATGACGCTGCGCTCCCTTCCCTCGCCGACACCCAGATCAACTGGCTCGAGTTGGCTCGCCTCGCCGCTCAAGGCGAGGGCCATGACGAACTGGGCCGGGGGATCCGTCGGCTGGCGACGCTCGCCGCGGCGGTACACCGACAACGCGTCGCGACGCTCGCGGCCGAGACGGTGAGTGGTGGCGGCGACTCCGACCAACACCCTGGACGGGTCCACGGATGGACCCGGGGAGAAATCCAACAGGACCGTCAGCCCGGCACGGAGGCCCGGCGATGAACTACGGCCTGTACCTATCCGCATCGGGCGTCTTGACGAACACGTATCGTCAAGACGTCTTTGCCAACAACCTCGCGAACGTGAACACCGTCGGCTTCAAGCCCGACCTGCCCACGGTCGCGCAACGCCCCGCCGAGGCCGTCGAAGACATGACGCCGTTCGGCACCGCGAATGAGCTGCTCGACCGTTTGGGCGGCGGCGTTCTGGCGGGGCAGCAACGCACGAGCTTCGCCGCCGGACCCGTCGAGCAGACCGGCCGATCGCTCGACGTAGCGCTGACCGACTCGACTAGCTTCTTCGCCGTCCAGCAAACCGACCCGCAGACCGGTGAGGCGTCGGTGAAGCTGACGCGTGACGGCCGGCTGGCGATCAGCGCCCAAGGCTTCCTGGTGAACACGGCCGGTCACCGCGTGCTGGGCCCCGGCGACCAGCCGATCGCGTTGTCGCCTAATGCCAATACCACGATCCTCCCCGATGGCCGCATCCAGCAAAACGGCGCGGATGTCGGGGCGTTGCAGGTCGCCACCGTCAACAACCCACAATCCCTGAAAAAAACCGGGGCCAACCTCTTCGCCTTCACCGGCGACGACCCGCGGACCCCCAACCTCACCCCGAACCTCCGCCCCGGGGCGCTGGAGTCTTCAGGAACCAACGCGATCGCGACCATGATGCAGATCATGGCCACCACCAAAGCCGCGACCGGAAACGCCCGGTTGATCGAGTACCACGACACGCTTATGGACCGCGCGATCAACACGCTCGGCCGGGTTGCCTAAACCGCTTCCGCCCCATGCCTCGCCCCTTCAGTCTCAGGATTTTTACTCATGGCCGTCCTCGCCCTCCACTCCGCTTCCACCGGCCTCAACGCGCTGTCGACCGAGCTCGACGTGATCGCCAACAACCTGGCCAACGTCAACACCACGGCCTTCAAGACCCAGCGCGTCAACTTCGAAGACCTTATCTACCAACAGAAAAAGCAGCCCGGCGTCGAGAACGCCAACGGTGACCAGACCCCCGCGGGCCTGCAGGTCGGCCTCGGCGTACAGATCAGCAACACCCAGTTCGACTTCGAGCTCGGCTCGGCGGTCCCCACCGGCAAGCCGCTTGACGTCTTCATCGAGGGCGACGGCTTCATCGAGGTCAGCATCCTCAGCGAGCAGGGCGGCGGCATCGGCTACACCCGGGCCGGCAACCTGTTCACCAACCGCGACGGCGAACTCGTGCTCGGCAACTCCGATGGGCCTCGCCTCACCGATGGCATCACGATCAGCGACGACGCACTCAACGTCACCATCTCCGCCGACGGCACGGTGACCGAAACCCTCTCCGACGGCAGCAACAGCGACGTCGGCCAGATCACGCTGACTACCTTCGTCAACAAGGAAGGCCTCAAGTCCATCGGCGGCAACATCTACGTCGAGACCGAGGCCTCGGGCGCCCCGATTCAGGGCAACCCCGGCGAGGGCAGCCTCGGCACGATCCTGCAGGGCCACCTCGAGAACTCCAACGTCGACCCGGTGAGCGAACTGGTCGCCCTGATCAAGACGCAGCGCGCCTTCGAGATGAACAGCCAGACGATCCAGGCCGCCGACGAGGTGCTGCAGGTCGTCGGGAACCTCCGCCGGTAAAGGGCAGATGAACGCGGTCAGGCTCTGATGCATTGAACCCAACCCGAAACGATACGCCTCCTCAATCATGAAAACCTTTGCTCTTCAAAATATGCGGTCACTTGCGTTTATCAGCGGTTTCGTGCTGATGATGAACAATGGCCTAGCCGCCGATTCGATCCGCTTGCTGGATCAGGCGGGCGTGCCGGCGAACGCCGGGGGCACACCCGTCAATATCACGCTCGCCGACGTCGCGGAGCTCGAGGGCGACTACGCCGAATCACTTGGGGATCTGGTCGTCGGCAAGCTTGGCGACGGAGGGATCGAGTTGTCGGTACAGCTCGCGACGGTGCGGCGGGTATTGACGGAAGCTCAGGTCAACTGGGCCGACCTGTCGTTACGGGGCCGGTCGGTCTGCACGGTGAGCGTGCTGCCGACGGGCTCGGCGGTACAGGCCGTGGCGATCGACAACGACCGCGCGGTCACGACCCGCGAAGCCTTGGCGATCGACCAGGCGAACGCCGGCCTCACGGTGAGCGACCTGATCATCGACGAGTTGATGCGTTTCAACGACGCGGCCCGGGACGAGTTAGAGATTAAGTTTCGGGGCGGCGTCGAAGCTTCGGACGCTGCGTGGCTGAATCGAAGTATCGCGGTGGGGAGGTACGAGGTCGACGTGCTCAGCCGCAGCGGGCTGGGTGTGGTGCCGGTGAAGGTGTGGCGGTACGACCCGGCGGGCACGATCGAAACGGTGACACTGAGCGCCGAGGTGGCACGGCGGGCCGAAGCGGTGGTCGTGCTGCGGCAGCTTCGGCGCGGCGAAGCGTTCACACGAGAAAACGTCGGTGTGCGCAGCGTGCTGCTCACCTCCAACCACGGCCCGACGCTCGACCGACTCGACCTGGTGATCGGTCAATCCAGCGGCAAGGCGCTGCGGGAAGGCGCGGTCGTCCGGGTGGCCGACGTCGCGCCCGACGTGTTGGTCCGCCGGGGGCAGTTGGTCACGGTGTCGTGCGTCAGCGGATCGCTGGTCGTCCGCACCGTGGCGACGGCGTCGAAGGACGGCGTCGCCGGCGATGTGATCGCGCTACGCAACCCCGAGACCCGCGACGTCTTTTTCGCCACCGTGACCGGCAAGCAGACCGCCACGATCACCACCGCCCAGTTCCCCGGTGGTGATCCCGGGAACGGTTCCGGGGACGCACTCGCCTCTACGGAGATCGCCCGCTGATGCGTATCGCCCTGCTCGTCATCCTGTCGCTGCTTCTGTTGTTCGGGCTTTCGGTAACCGCTAAAGCGCAGGAGATCAGCTCATCGCTGTACCGCACCGGCGACGAACTGTTTGCCGATCCGTTCGCCGACGCGGCGTTGCCTGCCGTCGCCACGCCGGGCCAGCAGACCGACGACCGCCAGCTTTCGCCGGCTATCGCCGCGACGAGCTTCACCGCCGTCGGCGCACCCGAGCCGCGCACCTTCGGCCTCTACGACCTGGTCACCATCATCATCCGCGACGACACCCAGACCGACTTCACCGCCTCGCTCGAAACCGAGAAGGAAAGTGAGTTCACCGGCGAGATCGCCGAGTTCCCCCGCTTCCAGCTCGCCGACCTACTTGAGGCCCAGCTCCGCCCCAACACCTTCCCCGAGGGCACCGTCCAGCTCGACGTCACCGGCGAGAGCGAATATACGGGCGAAGGCGACTACAGCAACCAGCAAACGATGACTGGCCGCCTGCAGGCCACCATCATCGACATCAAACCCAACGGCAACATCGTGCTCGAGGCGCGGAAGTCCGTCCGCTCCGACGACGAACACTACACCCTCGTCGCCACCGGCACCTGCCGCGTCGACGACATCACCGCAGCCAACACCATTTTGTCCACGCACCTTGCTGACCTGTACATCGACAAGCAACACGAAGGCCACCTCAAGAAAGCGGTCGATAAGGGCTTCTTTACCGAGGTGCTCGACTTCCTCTTCCCGTGGTAAAGCCGATCGCGGATCCGTTGATCTCCCCAACCCTCCATCCCCACGCCCCGACATGCACGAATCTGAATTCAATCCGACTCCGTACTGGATCATTGCCGCCCTGGTCGCGCTGCTGATCGGCGGCCCCGCCACGGCCCTCGAGGTCGGCAGCGTGGTCCGCATCAAGGGCTCGGAAACCTCGACGCTCGTCGGCATGGGCTTGGTCGTCGGGCTCGACGGCACGGGGGACGGCGGCGACTTCGCCCCGGCCCACGAACCGCTGGCCCAGGTCGTCCGCAAGCTGATCAACGACAACACCCAACTCGAACACCTCACCGACAGCGATTCGGTGGCACTGGTGGCGATCGAAGCAACCGTCCCGGCTCAGGGCGTCCGCGAGGGCGACCTGCTCGACGTCTACGTCTCCTGCATCGGCCCCGCGTCGTCGCTCGAGGGCGGCCGGCTTTTCCTGATCCCGATGGTGGGCGAACACAAAGACTCGGACGTGCTCGCCCTGGCCCGCGGGCCCGTGGAGATCGAAAACGAAGACTTGCCACGCACCGGCAAGATCGAGAGCGGCGCGAAGATGACCCGCTCGGTGCGGGCCCGCTTCATGGACCAACGCGGCTATATCCAACTCGTTGTTAACGACGCCAACGCCTCGTGGACCACGACCAACAACTTGTCCGCGTTGATCAACGGCCTCGTCTCTCCCGACGGCCCGGAGGTCGCCCGGGCCGTGGACGCCAAGAACGTGTTCATCCGGGTCCCCGAGTACGAGCGGGCCAATCCCGCGTCGTTCATCGCCAACATCCTCGAGGCCTATATCGACGGCTCGCAGGTCACCGGCGCCGCCCGCGTGGTCATCAATCAACGCACCGGCACCATCGTCATGTCCGGCGACGTCGAGATCAGCCCGACCATCATCAGCCACAACGGCCTGACCATCACGATGCTCAAGCCCGAGCCCCAGCCCGAGCCCGGTGAAGAACTCCCGCCGACGCTGGTAACCGAAGAGTTCTTGGCGGTCGATCCCGCCGGCCGCGGCGGGGCCCGTCTGGCCGACCTGCTCACGGCGTTCAACCAACTCAAGGTCCCGGCCGAGGATCGCATCACGATCGTTAAGCAGATGCATGATGCCGGGCAACTCCACGCGGAACTGATCATCCAATGATTTCGTTGTCGCCTACCAACCTGCTCGCCGACGTACCCGGCGTTCTCGCCGACGCCGCAACGCCGACGCTCGACCGCGGCCGCCTATCGCCGATCGAATCCCCGTTCAGTGACGAGCTCGACGAGGCGGCACGCAAACAGAAACAGGCCCGCGAGTCGGCCGAACAACTCATCGCCTCGGCGTTCATCCTGCCGGTGCTCGAAGAGGTCCGCAACAGCCCGTTCAAGACCGAGATGTTCAGCGGGGGCCGGGCCGAGGAAGTCTTCGGCCAGCAGCTCGACGTCATTTTCGCCGAACGCATCACCCAGTCCGCCGGTTTCGGCCTCAGCGAAGCCCTGATCCGGCAGTTCGATCAGTCGCCCGCCCCCGGCAGCCAAGAACCGAAGGTAGACCTGCGTGGATAGAAACGCCGTCCAGAACCTGATGCGCCTGGAAGACACGCTCAACCAATCCGTCGAGCGTCAGGGCCAACTCGCGACACTGCTCGAGCGCAAGCGCACCGCGTTGCGGCGTGGCGCGGTGGACGAGATGACCTCGTTGTGTCGGCTGGAGAACGCCGCGGTGCAGACGATCAGCGAGCTCGAGAAGCGTCGCCTGCAGCTGGTCGCCGACCTGACGTTGGCCGTGGAGCCGGGCGCGGCCGAGCCGCTGAAGATGCGCGACCTGGCCGAGCGCCTGCCCGAGCCGCACCGCGGTCGGCTGCTGCTGACCCGACAGAAACTCGTCGACGCGATGCAGCGTGTGCAGCAGCAGACCACCGTGACCCGTCGCGCTAGCGAGTCGCTGCTCAAGCACATGAACGGCCTGATCCGCACCATCGGCGTCGTCTCGCAGGGCGGTGCCGCCTACGGCCAGACCGGCCGCGTCAGCACCAAACCCGCCCCGATGGCTTCCCTGAACCTCACCGCGTAGACCGCAGACCGACGTAGACCCATGGGCATCTCCTCTTCCCTCCAGATCGGACGCACCGGGCTGCTCGCCAGCCAGACCGCGATCGAGGTCACGGGTAACAACCTGGCCAACCTCGCGACACCGGGCTACAAGGTGCAGCGCGTCGAGTTGGCGCCGATCGGTGACCGCCGGGTCGCGGGGAACAACTACGTCGGCCAGGGCGTGCAGATCGAGTCGGTCACCCGGCAGGTCAGCGAGGCGGTCGAGGCCCGGCTGCGTTCGTCGATCGCCGATCAGGCCGCCGCGGGTGCCACGGCCGACCAGATCGCTCGGATCGAAGCGGTGCAGAATGAGCTCACGGGCCGTGATCTGACGACGCGTCTGGCCGAGTACTTCAACGCCTGGTCGCAGCTCACAACGAATCCGCAGGACCCCTCGTTGCGGACCCTGGTCACGTCGGAGGCGACGTCGCTGTCGTCGTTCATCAACGACCTGCGCAGCGGCTACAACGACGTACGCAGCGAGACGACCGCGGCGCTGGGCGAAGCGGTGAGCACGGCCGACAGCCTGCTCGATAGCATCGAAGCGATCAATAACTCGATCGCGGCCCAGGAGGGCGGCAGCGGGGCGGAGGCCACCTCGCTGCGCGATAAGCGCGACGCGCTGCTCGCGGAGCTGGCCCAGTTCATCGACGTCTCGACGGTCGAGCAGAACAACGGCAGCGTCGACGTGTACGTCGGCTCGCTGCCCATCGTGCTCAACGGCGACTCCCGCGGTCTGGAACTCCGAACCCGCACGGTCGACGGCGTCGTCGAGACCGACGTGATCATCAAGGACGACGGCAGCGCGATCGATGTCTCCAGCGGCGAGCTGGGCGCACGTATCGGCTTCATCAACGGAACTCTCCAGGATTCGATCGACGCGCTGGACAACATCACCGGCCAGCTGATCTTCGAGACCAACCGCATCCACAGCCAGGGCCAGGGCACCGAGTTGTTGCGCAGCACCGCGGCGACCAACGCGGTACTCGACACCACGGTTGCGCTGAGTGACCTGGTCACGACCGACCTTCCCTTCGCCGCGACCAACGGGTCGTTCGAGATCAGCGTCGTCTCCGAGGCCACTGGGCAGGCCACGACGACCGTGATCGAGGTCGACCTCGACGGCATCAACCCCGCGACCGACACCACGCTTGACAGCCTGACCGCGGCGCTTAACGCGGTGGTGGGCGTCCGGGCGTCAGTGGACGCGACCGGCCGGCTGCAGATCGAGAGTGACTCGGCGAACAACCGTCTGGCTTTCAGCAACGACACCTCTGGCGTGCTGGCGGCGCTGGGCGTCAACAGCTTCTTCACCGGCCGCGACGCGTTCGACATCGGCGTCAACCAGGCGGTGGTCACCAACCCCGCGCAGCTCGCCGCGGCCCAGGAGCGGTTAGCGGGCGACAACCGCAACGCGCTGGAACTCGCGGCGCTGCGGGACAAGTCTTTGGTGAGTCTCAACGGCCTGTCGATCACCCGCGCCTGGTCCAACGAGGTCGAGACCGTCGGCACTCGCATCGCCCAGGCCCGCGACGACCAGGAGGCCTTCTCCGTGGTCCGCGACAACCTGCAGGGCACCCAGGCCGCGATCTCCGGCGTTAACGCCGACGAAGAAACCATCAACCTTCTCGCTTTCCAACGGGCCTATCAGGCCAGCGCACGGTTCATCACGGTGGTGGACGAGCTGACCCAAACCCTCCTCAGCCTCGTGTAAGCCATGAGCTCCATCTCCTCCGTCACCAACCGCACGTCGACGCTGCTGAGCAGTCAGCAGTCGCTGAACCGTCTGTCGACGACGCAGAACCAGCTCAACGACCTGCAGGAGCAGATCGCCACGGGGCAAGCGATCAACCGCGTGTCAGACGATCCGGCGCAGGTAGCGTCGGTGCTGTTGATCGAGCGCCGGCTGATCGAGCGCGAGCAGGAAGCCCGGAACCTCGACCTCGCCACGCAGACACTCAACACCGCCGACGCGGCGCTGGGCGAAGCGACCAACACGCTGATCGAAGCCCGCACGATCGCCCAGAGCCAAATCGGCGTGGGCTCGGATGCCGGGACCCGCGAGGCGCAGTCACTGGTGGTCGACGCCCAGCTCACTGGGCTGGTCGACATCGCCAATACGCAATTTAACGGCGTGTCTGTGTTCGGCGGCAACGACGGCGCGGGGCTTAACGGCCAGGTCTTCGACAAGTTCCTCGGCGGCGTCCGCTACACCGGGTCGGGCCAGAACCTTCAGACGGACGTCGGCTCGTTCACGAGCCAGGACTTCACCAGCCAGGGCCTGACCGCGTTCGGCAAGTTCGAGGCGACGGTCAACAACGGCCGCGACCTCGACCCCCAGGCCACGGGCGCGACCAGCTTGTTTGCCATTGTCGGCGGCACGAACAACGGTTTTGTCCCGGGTACCCTGAACCTTACGGTCAACGGCACTCAGGCCACGGTCGACCTGTCCGCGGCCGACTCGTTCGACGATGTGACCACGATCCTGACCGACGCGATCGACACCATCGCCGTCGGGGCGGGGTCGGTGACCGTCGGCGCCGCGGGCTTCGTGGTGACCGGCAACGGCGGCAACACCGTGGCGGTCAACGACCTGCCCGGCACGCGGACCGCGGCTTCGCTCGGTATCAACGGGCTGTCCAGCACCGGCGGCGTGGGCCAGGTCGGCGCGGACCTGGGGGTGAAGCTCACGCCGTTGACCAACCTCGTGGACCTCGGCACGGCTGTGGACTTCGCTTCGGGGTTGACCGTGAGTCAAGGCGAGCAGATCGCCACCGTGGACTTTTCGACCGCGACGACCGTGCAGGACTTGCAGAACGCCGTGGCCGACCTCGACCTCGGTCTGCGGTTGGATATCGCCGACGACGGAGAGACCCTGGAGATCGTCAGTACCGTTGCGGGCCTGCGGTACTCGGTGGGCGAGAACGGCGGGACCACCGCGACCGACCTGGGCATCCACAGCTTCAACGGCGACACCAACCTCACCGACCTGCGCCAGGGCATCGGCCTGATCACGCAGGAAGGCGAAGACGACCTCGCGGTCGCGCTCCACGACGGCACCAGTTTCAGTGTCAACCTCGACACCGCCACCACCGTCGGCGAGGCGATCACGCTGATCGACGCGGCGGCGGGTGCGGCGGGTGTGACGCCCGGCGACTTCACGGTCGCCGTGGCCGCGACAGGCACGGGCCTTGTGGTGACCGACAACACGGCCGGGGCGGGCGACTTCACCATCAGCAACGCCAACGAGTCGCAGGCGGCCCGCCACCTGGGCTTGGTCGCGAACGCCGGCGCGGGCGCGACCATCACCGGCGAAGACACCGCCCAGCGCGAGATCGACAACGCATTTACCGATCTGATTCTTTTGCGAGATTCTTTGGCCACCAACGACGAGTCTGGCATCACGCTTGCTGGTAGCAGTCTGGAAGAAGACATCAACGCGGTCGTGAGTGCCCGAGCCGTCGTTGGCGTCCAGGCCCAGAGGCTCGAAGAAACCAGCCTCCGCAACGAAGACCAACAGCTACAGGAACAGAGCTTGCTTTCCAACCTCAAAGACGCCGACTTAACCGAGGTGATTTCCCGGTACCAACAGCTGCAATTGCAGCTCCAGGCCGCGCTGCAGACCAGTGCGCAAATTCAGCAACTCAGCCTCTTGGATTTCCTGCGCTAAACAGCGCAAAAACGACGCGGCGGTTGGGCTCACCACGGCCCGCCCAACCCGCCAGAAACGTGTGGCAGGACGCCACCCCCGCCCCCCGGAAACGGGACCTCTCGGTCCCGGACGATTGGGGCGAAGCCGACCCCCGCAGGACGCCGGCCGTAAAGGACTCGAAGCATGAAGATTCAGACCACGCGATTCGGTGAAGTCGAAGTTGAAGACACCCGGGTGATCGACTTCCCCAAGGGCCTGCTGGGCTTTTCCAAGTACCGGCGGTACGTCTTGATCGAGTCGGGCGACAGCACCCGGCCCCACGAAGACAGCACCTTCTGGTGGCTGCAGTCGGTGGACCTGCCCGAGTTGGCGTTTGTCGTCACCGACCCGACGCTGTTTGTTTCGACCTACAAGGTGCCGATCCACGCCGAGCAGATGCAGGCCTTGGGCCTCAACTCGATCGACGACGCCCAGGTCTTCGTCATCGTCAACAAGCGCGATCAGGTCCTCACCGGCAACCTGCAGGGCCCGCTGGTGGTTAACGTTGGCAGTCGGTGCGGCGAACAACTCGTGCTCAGCGACCGCCGGTTCACGACCCGCGTCCCGCTCATGGACGTGCGGACCCCGGTGCCGCAAGCGATCCCGGCCTGATCGCACACTCGATTCTCGCCAACGCCATGATTTCATTGTTTGTTCCAACTTCACTCTCCCCCGCGACACACGGACGTGTTGCGCCCCGGCCCACGGAAGGAGCCACCCCCCATGCTGGTGCTATCCCGGCAACGAGACGAAACGATCATGATCGGCGACGACGTGGAGATCACCGTCGTCGACATCCGCGGCGACAAGGTGCGTTTGGGCATCAACGCGCCGCGCACGATTCAGGTCCACCGCAAAGAGGTTTACGAAGCGATCCAACGCGAGAACGCCGAGGCCGCGAACGTGCAGATCGACGACCTGCCCAGCCTCGAGCAACAAGCCCGGCGCAAGCAGCGCCCCGCCTGATCAACCACTCGGCCGCCCACGTCCCGGGATTTTTCCCGCACAGCCCCCGCACGGTGCGGGCCACGGCGACGACCGGCCTGGAGTCTTACACAAACGGATCAGTCAACCCCACCACACGGGACCCACGGCGGTTCTAGGAAGTAACGCCCCATTGGGCGGCGCCCCGTCCCGGTCGACAATCAAGGAGGATTGTCAATGTCACGGATCAACACCAACGTTTCTTCGCTGATCGCCCAGAACAACCTGGGCCGCACCAACCGCAGCCTCGAGACCAGCCTCCAGCGGCTGAGCACCGGGCTGCAGATCAATCGGGGAGCGGACGACCCCGCCGGCCTGATCGTCTCCGAACGGCTCCGCAGCGAGATCCAGGGCGCCACCCAGGCGATCGATAACGCCGAACGGGCCGCCAACGTCATCGCCACCACCGAAGGCGCCCTCCAAGAGATCAGCACCCTGCTTACCTCGATCAAGGCCCTGACCATCGAGGCGGCCAACACCGGTGCGTTCAGCCCCGAAGAGATCGAGGCCAACCAACTCGAGATCGACTCGGCCGTGGAGTCTATCACCCGGATCAGCAATACCACGAGCTTTGCCGGGCTCAACCTCTTGAACGGCAGCCTCGACTACCTCGACTCGGGCGTCACCGTCAGCCAGATCAGCGACGTCAACGTCTTCGGAGCCAACTTCGGGCTCGACGACACGATCGCGGTCAACGTCGAAGTCATTAACTCGGCCGAGAAAGGTTCGCTCTTCATCTCCGGCAACACGGCCGGAGCCCCGGGCGCGTTCCTGTCCAGCGTCAGCTTCGAGCTCCAGGGTAACCGCGGCGTGCAGACGTTCGACTTCGCCTCGGGCACGGCGCTCTCGGCCGTGGTCGCCGCGGTCAACAACGTCCGCGACGCCACCGGCGTCACCGCCCGGCTCGTCTCGGCCACCGACCAGACCTCCGGCCTGGTCTTCGAGTCCGAAGGTTTCGGCTCCAACGACTTCGTCAGCGTCCGCAAGCTCGACGACGGCGCCTTCTTCGACACCTTCGACGCACAGGGCGGCAACAACATCAACCGCGACGCCGGCGAAGACACCCTCGCCTTGGTCAACGGCAACCTCGCGCTGGGCGACGGGCTGGACATCAGTCTCAACACCAACACGATCAATCTCGGCTTGACCCTGACCTCCGGCGCCGCCCAGGTCTCCAACACGCCCTACAGCTTCACCATCACCGGCGGCGGGGCCAACTTCCAGATCGGTCCGCAGGTCAACAGCCTCCAGCAGGTCGGCTTTGGCATCCAGTCCGTCGCCGCCAGCAACCTCGGCAGTACCACTTCCGGTTTCCTCAATTCGATTACCACGGGTGGCGACAACTCGCTCGTGGCCGGCAAGTCCCGCGAGGCGTCGGAGATCATCGACGTCGCCATCGACCAGGTCTCCCAACTCCGCGGCCGGCTCGGGGCGTTCGAGCGGAATACGCTCGACACCGCCGTGAGGGCCACGTCGATCACGCTTGAGAACCTCACGGCTTCGGAGAGTTCGATCCGCGACACCGACTTCGCCGCCGAGACCGCCGAACTCACGCGGACCCAGATCCTGCAACAGGCCGGCACCTCCACCCTGGGCATCGCCAACAGCAACGCCCAGAACGTGCTGGCGCTGCTCGGATAAATTTAGCCCGAGGTCAAGCGACCCGGGGCCCAAGATCTTTAACTGTCGTCCCCCGGCGATTCGCCGGGGGCTAAAGCTAAAGCACACAACGTCGGTCCAACCCCATGTCCGAAGCCTTCACCGTCCCGACCGCCGTGCCCGCCGCTGTCCGCGGCGCGGGCGACACGGTGTTGGCCGGGGCGGCCGCGGCGCTGCGGGTCCGCAAGTGGCGCAAGGCAGAGCGGCTATGCCGACAGGTGCTCAGCATCGACCCGAACCACCCGCTGGGCGTTCACCTGCTGGGCCTCGCCGCGCACCGGGGCGGGCACGTGTACGACGCGCTGTCGTTGCTGCGTCGTTCGGTCGATCTCGACGCCGACCAGCCGCTGTGGTGGTTCAACCTCGGCGTGTCGTACCGGGCGGGCGACCGACAAGCCGACGCGGCCGAGTGCTTCCGCGCCGCGCTGCGGCTCCAGCCGTACCACGTCCCGTCGTTATTGCTGCTGGGCCGTTCGCTCCACGAGATGGGCATGCTCCACGACGCGAGCGGGGCGCTAGCCCAGGTCTTACGCCTTGACCCCGACCACGAAGAGGCCGGGATGCTGCTCGCGGTGATCACGCAGGAGCTGCGCTCCGCCGCTTAGTTCCCGCCTGCCGGCGACGAAAGTCACGAGAACCCGCCCGCCGATTCAAGCCACACCCACGGCCCCGCGGCGCTTGAGCATCGTGTACGGCCCCTCGGGAATTACGGCCACCCGCGCGTCGGGGTGCTCGTCGAGGTACCGATCGATGAACCGCTGCGCCCGCTGGACCGCCGAACCTTGCCCGGGGCAGGGCGTGGTGCCGATACGGATCTGATCCTCTAAAGATAAACCGTCGTTGGCGAACATGAGTTTCTCGACGCCGATGTGTCGCAACAGCCGGGTTTGCATATGCAAGGCCCATTGGTCCTTTTCTGTGATACCCGAGGTCGCGATGTGGTCGAGGAACGCCCGCCAGTCGGGGCCGAAGCGGTCGAAGAAGCTCACGTACTCCGGCTCGCCGATCTCGGTGCACGCCGCGAGCATCAGCAGCGTCGAGTCCTCCCGCAGCGCCGGCAGCGCGCCGACCAGCCCCTTGCTCGTCTGGTAGAAGCTCTGGTCCAACGGGAACCCGCCGGCACATGTCACGACCAGGTCAAACGGCTCGTCGACGCCCGCACCGGTCCACTCCGCGACGTCCCGGCAGCCGACGAGAAACGCCTCCTCCAGATCCCCGGCGTACACCCCGGCGGGTTTGCGGTCGTGGGTGATCGCGACGTTGACCAGGAAGTCGGGCCGCACCAGCCGCGCGACGCGGAGCGCCTCGTCGTGGCAGGGGTTGTGTTCGAGTCGGCCCTCGACGGTGTTGGGGTCGCCCATGAAGGCGTAGCCGTGGAAGCGCTGAATAGTCTCGAGGTCAACCAGCCCGGGGCAGACGCCCTTACGCCCGCCGGAGAACCCGGCCATGAAGTGCGACTCGATCAGCCCGGTCACGATCTTCAAGTCCGCTTCGAGAAAACGGGTATGCACCGACACCGGCGGGTCGTCGCTGACGCGCGTCACGGTTTCGGGCCGCTTGGCCTCGTGGTCGATCACCTCGACGCGCCGCTGCAGGTCATGGCCGAGCATGAGGTCGCGCTCCTTGGGCGTGGAGGGGCGGTGCATGCCCGTGGCGATGACGACGAAGCACGCCGCGTCCGGCACGCCCGCGGCGTTGAGCTCCTCCAGGATGGCGGTGAGCAGGAGCTCGTTGGGCACCGGCCGGGTGATGTCGCTGATCGAAATCGCCACGGTGTGGGGCCGTTTTGCGGCGGCCATCTCACGCAGCGAGGCGGACGCGATGGGCGATCGCAGCGCCTCCCGCACCGCCGCCGTGGGGTCGGCCAGGGCCGGCGCCTCCGGCGGCCGCAACACCGCCGCCGACTCCGGCAGCCGCAGCGTGGCGTGGCCTAGGGCGTATCGCAGGGCGACGGGGCGACTCATCGATTCAATATACCCACGGTGTTACCTTCTTCGATCAGATGGATACCGCTGTATTGCGGAATCGACCGCTTTCCATTGCGTTGCGAGATAAATTCTATACTCGACACTTCGAATAATTAACTCATGGTCGGGTGAAACCGAAACGGCATCGTGGTCCTAGCGTGTTGCACGCCTGATGGTCGCGCATTTTCTTCGCAGCCAATAAGAATCCGATTTGAAATATGCTGCAAGGCCAATCGCTGTGAAGACCACGATAGCCTGCCATCCGCTTGCTCCTGGACGCCCCCAAGAGCCACCCAATAGAGGTGTCCAGCCAATTTGGCCAACGAGGATCAGCCAGATACCCACGACGCGAGCATAAGTTTGGAACCGCATATGGCCATCTACCGGCGTAGGGATGCGAGATTGATTGACACGAAAAATCACCGGTGACTTTGGTCGGTGAAGACTGGGTCAGGCAAGTTCAGGGGACTTCATCCCCAAGAAGTTTGCCAACAATCGCGGCCCCTCTTTGGTCAGGAAGCTTTCGGGGTGGAACTGCACACCCTCGAGCGGGGCGTCGCCGTGGGGCATGCTGCCGGAGATGGCGCGCAGGCCCATGATGACGTCCTGGCCGTCGTCGTCGCACCAAGCGCTGATCTCGAAGCGGTCGGAGTCGAACGTGTCCTTGAGGATGACGAGGCTGTGGTAGCGGGTGGCGGTGAAGGGGTCGGGCAAGCCGGCGAAGAGGCCCCGGCCGTCGTGGTGGATGGGGCTGGTCTTGCCGTGCATGAGCTTGACGTGGCGGTCGACGGTCATGCCGAACTTGTGGCCGATGGACTGGTGGCCGAGGCACACGCCCAGGAGCGGCACCCGCCCGGCAAACGCGTCGATGATGTCGCAGCTCACCCCCGCCTCCCGCGGCGTGCACGGACCCGGGGAGATGATCACGTGGTCCGGTTCCAGCGCCAGCGCCTCCTCGGGCGTGATCTTGTCGTTCCGCACGACCCGCAGGTCCAGCGACGCGTCGAGCTCGCCGAGGCGTTGGACGAGGTTGTACGTGAAGCTGTCGTAGTTGTCGATCAGCAGGATCATGCCGACAGTGTAGCCGGGGTGGCTAGGTATCGCCGCGGGGCAAGGCGGTCTGCCCGAAGCGCAGCAGCGGCGTGGCCGCGGCGATAAGTTGTCGTGTCTTGTCCATGACTCGACCTGTCGTCTAGTCGCGCCGGGTCAGGCGGACAGAGGTCACCAGGCTCTTAGCCCGTAGCCAATCGGCGTGGGCGTGGTCGGCGTGTTCCTCGAAGCCGCGTGGCATCCGCTTGAGTGGTTCGCCGGGGTCGAGTTCGAGCTTGGCCCGCTTAAGTTTCTGCAACGCTTTGGTGAAGTCGCCGGGCCGATCGACGATGCGCCTCCGCAACTCGTTGAGCCGCGGCGTGGGCAGCATGTAGAACCCGGCCGCGGCGAGCCCGCCGTCGAGCCCCATCTGGACGTACACAATCCCGCCGGACTCGTCCTTCTCGCCCGTAGGCGTGAGGATCGCCGAGAGGTGGGTGTTGTACGGCGTCTTGTCTTTGGCGAAGCGGACGTCGCGGTTGATGCGGAACATCGTGTGCGACCCCCCGAAAACCGGCAGCGCCTGCGCCTCAGGGCTGTCGGATAGCGCGTCGAGGAAGGCGATGAACGGAAGCCGCGTCTGGTTTTTATACGCATCCTGGTTCGCCTGGAACCACGCGCGCTCGTTGTTCTCGGCCAGCCCGTCGAGGAAACGGAACGCTCCGGCGGGCATCTTCGCCCACGCCGCAAGCGGTTCGTCGGTCACGGCGGTTTTCTTCGCCAAGCCTCACGCCTCCGCCGCGGCCAGCGCCGGGAAGTCGGTGTAGCCCTTTTCGCCGGCCATCGGGTTGTACAACAACGTCGGGTCGGTGAACTCGGCGAGGTCGGCGCCAGTCTGCAGGCGGGCGGGCAGGTCGGGGTTGGACAGAAACGGCCGGCCAAAGGTGATCAGGTCGCACATCCCGTCGGCCAGCGCGGCGGTAGCTTTCTCGGCGTTGTAGTCGCCGTTGAAGATCAGCGTCCGGGAGAATTTCTCGCGGGCTGCGGCGTTGATCGCGGCCTGGTGGGGGTGTGGCTCGGGCTGGTCGAACAGCTGGCCGACGACTTCGAGGTGGCCGACCCCGGTGCCGTCGATGGCCTCGAAGATCGCGGTAAAGTTATTGAGGGGATCAGAATCCGACATCTCGTTGAAAGTGCCGGTGGGCGAGACGCGGACGCCGACACGCTCGGCACCCCAGACGTCGATCAGGGCGTGGATGACTTGAAGTGGGAAACGCAGTCGGTTGTTGACGCTGCCGCCGAAGTCGTCGGTGCGTTGGTTGGTGCCATCGCGGAGGAACTCATCGATGAGGTAGCCGTTGGCCCCGTGGAGCTGGACGCCGTCGAAGCCCGCGTCCTTGGCGATCTGCGCGGCGTGGCGGTACTCCTCGACAACCGCGGCGATCTCGTCGGCGGTCAGCGCGTGGGGCGTGGGGATGGGGTGCTTGCCGCTGGGCGTGTGGGACTGGGTTTCTTTCATCTCGACCGCGGACGGAGCGACGGGGCCCAGGCCGTCGGGCAACAGCTCGGGGTGGGTGACGCGGCCGGCGTGGTAGAGCTGGGCGAAGATCCGGCCGCCGGCGTCGTGCACGGCGTCGGTGACGAGCTTCCAGCCGTCGCGCTGGGCGTCGGAGTAGATGCCCGGCATAGCGACATAGCCGATCCCGCCGGGGCTGACGTGGGTCGCTTCGGTGAAGATCAGCCCGGCCGAGGCGCGTTGGCGGTAGTAGGTGGCGTTGAGTTCGGTCGGGACCTCGCCGGGCAGCGATGCGCGGCAGCGCGTCATCGGGGCCATCAGCACGCGGTTCGGCAGCGTGAGCGGGCCCATCTTGTGGGGTGAAAAGAGCAGGGCGGCGTCGGTGGTTTCGGGCACGGTGAACTCCGTTGGGGAAGGGGTGCTAACCGCGAACGATAGACCAGTGTCTTCGAGTCTTCTACCTCAAGATAGATTCACGAAAAATTCGTCAAACCTGACGCCAGGCGTAGAAGAAACCCGCGAGGCTGCCGATCATGAAGCCGACGAAAATCACGGCGGGGTGCAGCCCCAGTGTGAGCAATAAACCGAAGCCCGCACCGATCGGCACCGCAATAATCAACCGTGGGTTGAAGTGCTCGCAGACGCCGGTGAGTCCCAGCAACGTCCCGAAGAAGACCCAGGGTGTCACCAGTAGGACGCCGAGCGCCGAGACCACGGCCCCGATCATGGCGCTCGACCGGGTGTCGCCGGTGCCGCCGGCGAGCCCCTCGGCGACCGCGCCCGAGGCCGCGTCGATGATCAGCCGGCCTACCAGAAACATCGCGATGAGCCCGTAGCCCGCGACCCGGGGCGGCTGGAGCCACCAGTTTTTTTCGTCGGTTAACGGCTCGTCGCGGAGCGTCTTCGGATCGGCCGGATCGAAAGCCCTCTCGCAATCCGGGCAAACGCCGTCGTCGACCAGCGTCAGGTCGGCGTTGCACGCCAGGCAGTAGCGGGGCGGTCGTTCGAGGATCGCCGTGTCGCGTCGGGGTGGAGGAACGACCTCGTCGCCGAGCGCGTAGGTCTGGCCGTCGTCGTCGAGCTGTTCGATCTTTTCGGAGGAGGGACGCACCTCGCCGGTCGACGCCGCGGGTTCTACCGCGTCGTCTTCGCTGAGTTCGTAGAGGTCTTCGTCTTCAGGGGGCATCCGTCTAAAAGCCTAGACGGAGCGGACGTAGCGGCGTTGCGAAACAGCGATGTGGATTTCGTCTAGGCGGATTCAACCCGAGCAAAACAGTGCTTAATTCGCGATCAGGTTGATCATCCGGCCCTTGACGACGATGGCTTTACGAACGGTCTTGCCGTCGAGGTGGGTGGCAACGTTTTCGTCTTGCTTCGCCGCTTCCATGCAGGCGTCATCATCGGCGTCCGCGGGCACGGTGACCTTGCCGCGCATCTTGCCGTTGACCTGCACGGGGTACTCGACGGTGTCCTCGACGAGCCTCGCCGGGTCGTACTCGGGCCAGGGGGCGTCGGCCACGCTCGTGTCCGGCACGTAGTGGCCCATCCGTTCCCATAGCTCCTCGGCGACGTGCGGCGCGAGCGGGGCCAGCATCTTGACCATCTCCTCGGCTACCCACTTGGGAACCCCCGGGAGGGGGACGAGCGCATTGTTGAGCTCGATCAGCGCGGCGATCGCAACGTTGAAGCTCATCAAGTCCATCGCCTCGGTGACGCGCTTGATTGTCTTGTGCGTGAGCCGGTCGAGTTCTTCGGCGGGGTTGTCGTGGGTTACGAGCAGCTCGCCGGTCTCTTCGTCGACGAAATTACGCCACAGGCGGTTGAGAAAGCGGTGGACGCCGACGATGTCGTTGGTGTTCCAGATCTTGGATTGGTCGAGCGGACCCAAATACATCTCGTAGAGCCGCAGTGTGTCGCAGCCGTACTGCTCGCAGACGTCGTCGGGGGCGACGGCGTTTTTAAGGGACTTGCCCATCTTTCCGAACTCTTCGGTGACGGGCTCGCCGTTGCAGAAGAACTTCTGGTTCTTGGTGCCCTGCACGTCCGCGGCGGGCTTGCCGTCCTGGTTGACGACCTCAGCCGCGGGCACGGGGATACCGCGGGTGTCGCGGTAGCAGTACGCTTGGATGTACCCCTGGCTGAAGAGCCGGCCGAACGGCTCGGGCGTCGAGACGTGGCCTAGGTCGTAGAGCACCTTGTGCCAGAACCGGGCGTAGAGTAGGTGCAGCACGGCGTGTTCGACGCCGCCGATGTAGAGGTCGACGCCGCCGGCGTGCGTTCCACCTCCAGCTTTTTCGCTTAGCATCCAGTACTTCTCGGCCCCGTCGCCGACCAACGCCTCGTCGTTGTGGGGGTCGAGGTACCGCAGGTAATACCAACACGAACCCGCCCAGTTGGGCATAGTGTTGAGCTCGCGGGTGTAGGTCACCCCGTCGAGCTCGACGCGGGTCCAATCGTCGCCCGCACGGCCGAGCGGCGGGCGCGGGGGCGCATCCGGGTCGTCGGTGCCGTGGGGCTTGAAGTCGTCCATCTCCGGCAGATTCACCGGCAGGTCGGCCTCGTCCACAGCCCGCAGCTCGCCGTCCGGCCCGTGCAGGATCGGGAACGGCTCACCCCAGTAGCGCTGCCGACTGAACAGCCAGTCACGCAGGCGGTACTGAACCTTGGCTTGGCCTTGACCCTTCGAGGCGAGCCAATCGGTGATCAGCTTCTTCGCCTCGCCGACCGGTTTGCCGTCGAGCGATACGTCGTCGTTCGCCGAGTTTACGAGCCCGCCGTCGCCGGTCCACGCGTCGGCTTGGATGTCGTGGTCGGCGGGCGACTGCACGACTTCAACGATCGGCAGACCGAACTTGGTGGCGAAGGCGTGGTCGCGTTCGTCGTGGGCCGGCACGGCCATGATCGCGCCGGTGCCGTAGCCCAACATGACGTAATCGGCGATCCATATCGGGATCGCTTCGCCGTTGACAGGGTTGGTGGCGTAGGCCCCGGTGAAGACACCGGTCTTCTCCTTGTCGGCCTGGCGGTCCACGCTGGTCTTCGCCGAGGCCTCGGTTTGGTAGGCCTTCACGGCGTCGGCCTGTTCGGGCGTGATGACCGCATCGACCAATTCGTGCTCGGGGGCGAGCACCATATAAGTCGCGCCGAACAGTGTATCGGGGCGGGTGGTGAACACGCGGATGTTTTCGTCGTGTCCGTCGACGTTGAAATCAACTTCTGCCCCCAGCGATTTGCCGATCCAGTTGCGCTGCAGCAGCTTGATCGGCTCGGGCCACGCGACGTGGTCCAGGTCGTCGATCAGCCGATCGGCGTACGCCGTGATGCGCAGCATCCACTGCTTGAGCGGCCGCTTGAACACCGGGAAGTTGCCGCGTTCGCTCTTGCCCTCGTTGGTGACTTCCTCGTTGGCCAGCACCGTGCCGAGCTGCGGGCACCAGTTGACCTCGACGTCGGCTAGGTACGCCAGCCGGTACTCGTCGATAAGCCGGCGTTGCTGGTCGGGCTCGAGTTCGTACCACTTGCGGGCGCCGATCCGTGTGCCGGAGATCGCCTCGAGGTTTTCGTCGTCGCCGGACCACAGCAGCTCGCCGTCGATGCCCAGCAGATAGTCCTCGCCCTCGAGCTTGGCCACGAGATTAGCGATCGGCAAAGCCTTGTTTTCCACCGGGTCGTAGTACGAGTGGAACATCTGCAGAAAGATCCACTGCGTCCACTTGACGTAGCCCGGGTCGGTGGTGGCGAAGCTGCGGTCCCAGTCGTAGGCCATGCCCAGCCGCTTGAGCTGCTTGACCATGTTCTCGATATTCTTCTCGGTGGTGATCCGGGGGTGGACGTTGGTCTCGATGGCGTACTGCTCGGCGGGGAGGCCGAAGGCGTCGAAGCCCATGGGGTGCAGGACGTTGAAGCCCAGGGCGCGTTTGTAGCGGGCGACGATGTCGGTGGCGATGAAGCCCAGCGGGTGGCCGACGTGCAGCCCGACGCCCGACGGATACGGGAACATGTCCATGCAGAAGAACTTGGGCTTGGACGTGTCGAAGTCTTTATCACCGGGGTTGCCGACGTGGAAGGTCTTCGCGTCCGCCCAGCGCGCTTGCCACTTGGCTTCGATCTGTTGGAAGTCGTATCTCATAGGACCGGGGATTGTAATCGATCGTCCCCACGGCCAAGAAGCCCACGCCGCGGCGGCGTGAGCTTCTGGAGATACTTGAGGTTGTGCGGGCCGGTGATTCAGATGCGGATCACGACCTTGCCCAGGTGTTTCTGGCTCTTGAGGTGGTTGTACGCCGCAGGCGCGTCGGCGAAGTCGAAGATCTTGTCGATGACCGGCTCGAGCCGGGCGTGCTCGATTGCGCGGTTCATGTCGGCGAAGAGGGCGGCGCTGCCGACGTAGATGCCCTGGATGCGCTGGGCGTTGAGCAGCACGGGCAGGATGCTCGGCGGCTCGCCCCCGGAGAGCAGGCCGATGAGGGCGATCGTGCCGCCCACGGCGGTGCTGGCGAGCGAGCGCTCGAGCGTGCCGTCGCCGCCGACCTCGAGCACGCGGTCGGCGCCCCGGCCGTCGGTGAGTTTTTTAACCTCGTCCTGCCACTCGGGGTGCGTGGCGTAGTTGATGGTGTGATCGGCCCCGAGGGATTTGGCTTGCGCGAGTTTTTCGTCGGAGCTTGAGGTGACAATGGTGCGCAGGCCGAAGAGTTGGGCGAGTTGCAGGCCGAACACGGACACCCCGCCGGTGCCGAGCAAGAGGACGGTCTGCCCGGGTGAACTCGGGGAGCAGGTCAGCGCGTTCCACGCGGTCAATGCGGCACACGGCAGCGTGGCGGCCTGCTCGAAACTCAGGTGTCCGGGGATCGACACGAGGCCGCTGGCCGGGACCACAATACGCTCGGCCAATACGCCGTCGATCCCGCCTCCGAGCGCCCCGCCGAGGTTGTCTTCGCTCACCGCGCCGCTGGTCCAGCCCGGCAAAAAGTTCGGGCTCACGCGGTCTCCGACCTCCCACTGGGTCACGCCCTCGCCCACGCCCGATACCTCGCCGGCCGCGTCCGACAACGGGACCGTCGGGTAGGCATCGTTTCGCGGATAGCCGCCCTTGGCGACGATCAGGTCACGGAAGTTCAGCGACGCGGCGCGGACACGGACCTGCACCTGCCCGGGGCCGGGCGCGGGGGTGTCGAGTTCGACCAGCTGCAGGGCGGCGGCGATGTCTTTGTCGGGGGTGGTAATGCGGAAGGCTTTCATAAAGGTTCCTCTAGAACACGGCAGGGTTGTGGCGGTGGATATAATATTCGATTGTTCGAATTTATACGAACAATCGAGCGAAGGCAAGCCCCGGTTGATAAAATTCTTGCATGGCTCCGCCGCTCCGACACCCCGATCTCAGGCACGTCACGCTGGCTCAGGCCCTCGCGGCCCTTGCCGATCCCGTGCGTTTGGACATCGTCCGCATGGCGGCGAAGAAGGACGACCTGCCCTGCAACGCCTTCCTGCAGGCGATCCCCAAGAGCACCGCGTCCCACCACTGGCGCGTCCTTCGCGAGGCCGGCTTGATCCGTCAAGAGCCCGAAGGCACACAAAAACTCAACCGCCTGCGCCGCAAAGAGTTCGACAAGCGTTTCCCGGGGTTGCTGGATTCGGTGCTCCGAGCCAAGCGGTGAACGCCACGGATGTCGCGTTTTGGCGATGAGCGGCATCCCGGTCCAACTGACACCGAAAGGGGCCGTGTCGGTCGCGCGAATAGGTGTGGTTTTGCCTGGATACCGGACGGTATGGCCGCCCCGGCTCGTTACGATGATCGGTATCATGGCCGTATGGCCAGGACCGCCCTCATCGATTGTTCCCTCCGCGACGGCCACCAGTCGTTACTCGCCACCCGCATGAGCTGCGAGCAATCGCTGCGGGTGCTGCCGCTGATCCGTGACAGCGGGTACTCGATCCTCGAGTTGTGGGGCGGGGCGGTCCTCGACTCGTCGCTGCGGTTCACCGGCGACGATCCGTTCGAGCGGCTCGAGAAATTGCGGGCCTGTCTCGACGAGGCGTCACGGCCGATCCAGCTGCGTTCGCTTTGTCGGGGCCAGAACCTCTTCGGCTACACGCCGTACCCCGACAACGTCGTCTGTGCATTCCTCAAGGAAGCCATCTGCATTGGCACTCCGGGCAGGTTCAACCCCGCCACGGCCCCGGAGGTCTTCAGCCGTGACCAGCTCGCCGCCCACACCCACCGCATGCGCATCTTCGATGCCCTCAACGACGAGCGGAACCTGATCACCGCGATCATGGCGACCAAGACGTTCAACGGCCACGCCGAGGCCGCGCTGTCCTACACCGTCAGCCCGGTCCACAACAACGAGCACTTCCTCAACTTCGCCCGCAAGACCATCGAAGCCGGGGCCGACTCGCTAGCCATCAAGGATATGGCCGGGCTGCTGCACCCCGCCGACGCGTGGACGCTGATCGAAGCGCTCAAAGACGAGTTCCCCGGCGTGGAGCTCACGCTCCACAGCCACTGCACCAACGGCCTGGCCACCGCGACCTACATCGTCGGCATGATCGCCGGCGTCGACTATCTCGACACCTGCTACGGACCCATGGCCCACGGCACCGCCCAGCCCCCCGCCGAACTCATCGGCTACTTCGCCGACGAGCTCGGCATCCAGACCAACGTCGACTTCGGCAGCGCCCCGGAGATCGACGCCAAGCTCCGCGAGATCAGAATCGAGCTCAAAGACGTCGACAAAGACCCCGAGCACCCGGGCCGGCCCTGGCCCGCCAAGCCCACGCCCGCGATGGTCGGGCTGATCAAGAGGGTCATCGACCTTCTCAAGCAACGCGACAAGGAATCCTGCGACCAAGCCATTGATCTGATCGAAGACGGCATCATGGTCCCGCAGGGCTACCCGAAAATCGACAAGTCGCAACTCGAGTCGCAGATCCCCGGTGGGATGATCTCGAATCTCCATAACCAACTCAAAGAGCAGGGCAAGCTCGAACTGCTGCCCGATATCCTCGACGAGGTGCCCCGGGTCCGCAAGGCCGCGGGTTACCTGCCGCTGGTCACGCCGACCAGCCAGATCATCGGCACCCAGGCCGCGTTCAACGTGATCCAGGGCAAGCCCTACAGCATCGTCAGCCAGCAATTCCGCGACGTGATGATGGGCAACTACGGCCGATTACCCGGGCCGGTCGACCCCGAAGTTCTCTCGGCGGTGTCCAGCGGCCAAGATGCATTCCATGGCCGACCCGCCGATCGTGTGCCAGACGCCGACCTTGCCGCGGTTTTCAGGGAGTGCGGTGATCTAGTGAAATCACACCGTGATCTCTTGCTCGTTCTATTGTTCGCCGCCCCGGCCAAGAAATTTCTCGAATCGAGGCGTGAACAGCCTGCCGAACTCGTCCCCGGTCCCGATGGCGCGGAGATTTGAGTGTTTTGGGAAGGAGCATGAAGCTAGAAGAAGGGCTTCGTTCGCTGCCGGCGATTGGTTTTGTACCAATTTGATGTCGGATTGAATCCTTCAAGCGAGCTATGCACCATCACGATGTCGGCGAGCTCTTGCGAAAATGCCGACCACCAGTAACACCGCGGTCGCGGGCTCGGGGATGTTCGCGAAGTCGACGACGGGGGGCTCCCCTGCGCCCCAGTTCAGGAGAACCGCGTTGAGGTCGGCTTGGCCGACGGTGCCGTCGCCGTCGAGGCTGCCGGCCGCCCATCCGAGACCGGTGCTTCCCCAGTTCAGGAGCACGGCGTCGAGGTCAGACTGAGACACGGAGCCATCCAGGTCGGCGTCGCCCATCCGCGTCAGGAAGATAGTGGCCACCAACGCCTCCACGTCCGCGAGGTCGACGATCCCGCTGCCGTCGAGGTCGGAGAACCAGTCGTCGTCGCCGAAGCGGGTGAGCAGTTCGTCGATGTCGGCGCTATCGAGGATCTGGTTTCCGTCGAAGTCTCCGCGCCGCTGCAGCACGCCGTCGAACTCCGACAGCACGGCTTCCGAGGCGCCGGACGCGAGCAGTTCGTCGCGGTAGCCGGCGAGGTCGAGGTAACCCACCAGGCCGTCGCCGTTGAGGTCAGCGGCGGGTTTGAACTCGGTGTTCTGCGAGTAGTAGACGCGTTCGAAGCCGTGGGTGCTGAAGGCGACGTCGTCGGGCCGGAGTACGCCGTCGTGGTCGAGGTCACCGAGGCCGGCACCGCGGCCCTCGCCCGGGCCGATGGTTTGGCCGGTGAACCGCTGGACGTTGTGCCGGCCAGTCGCCGGCGGTCGGGTCCTCGGTGTTGAACGGGTAGATCGCGATGTCCTGCTGCCCGGTCGCGGGGTTGTAGACGAAGATCGGGTCGAGGTCGCGGTCGGGGTAGAAGCGGGCGTTGTTGGGCGTGGGGAGGTTGGCGACCCGGCCGTTGAACGGCTGAGACCCGGGCGCGATGTTGAGCGGGTTGTTCGGCTCGACCGGGTTGCGGATGAGCTGGACGTTGTTCTCGTGAGCGATGTCGATCAGCCCGATGAAGCGTGCGTCGAAGCCGCCGTCGAACGGGCTGTGGAAGTCGCCGTTGGTCCCCGGTACGCCCTGTGGGTTGCCGTCGCCACTGGGGTCGCGCGTCACGAGGCCCGGGTAGCCGCCGGACTCGAGGAAGCCGGGAGTGTCGTCGTACTGGAAGCCGTTGTGGTTCCACACCAAGTCGACGATCACCGCGCCGCCGGCCCGCTCGAACTTGTCGGCGAAGGCCCGAAGCCCTTGTTCCGTGCCGTGGAGTGTGCGGTCGTCCCATTGCCCGAGGTCGAAGCGGTCGTAGGGGTCGTAGCCGACCGACCCACTGCCGGTCGAAGCCCGCCCGGCGGGGGGAACCCAGACGCTGCCGTAGCCGGCGAGGAAGATGTCGGCGGCCCGGGAGACCTGGTTGTCGTAAGTTGTTTCGAAATGCTGGAAGATCACGGGCGGCGACGTATCCTGGCCCGACGCCGGCAGCGCGAATCCAACCAATAGCCCCGCCGCCACCAAGCTTCGCCGAATCAAGTCCTCGACGTGCACTGTGGACCGGTCCGTTAGCTGCTCACTCCAAGCTTTCATCGAATCTCTATCTCCAATCCCCTGTGGTGAGATCGGTCCGGGCCAAAGCAACGTGACGCGGTGGCCTTGGCGTGACGCAATTTGTGTTAATTTATTATTTACAAATATTTAAAGGGGGTGGCGCTCGGCCGGATCGAAGTGATTGATCTGATCGGGCGGTGAGATTGCCGTTGGCGAAGGTGGGTACGTAAACCGTTTAAGCTATAGCTTCTTCCGGCCTAATTCCAAGCAGTTCATGCCCGTTTCTTTGGCTTATTCGCCGCGATTCGGGATCAAAATCGAGAGGTGACGGCCCTCTGAGGCAGGGATATGCGCTGATCTGCGGATGGGCGTGTTCGGCATCTACTGGTGGACTCCATCCACCCCATCTGTCGAGGCGACATAGAAGAACCTCGGGGCACCACTGATGTGCTTTTCAGGAGTCATGCGCGCGTCGGCGTAGTCCCATCGCTGCCGTAAGCGTTAAGACGGTGGCGGGACCCACGGGCTCGGGGACCGCGGCGTTAGCCAAGCCCGCAGCGCCCCAGTTCAAGAGCACGGCATTGAGGTCCGCCTGGCCCACGGCGCCGTCGCCGTCGAAGCTGCCCGTCGCCCAGCCGGCGTTGGTGTCGCCCCAATTCAGCAGCACAGCGTTGAGGTCCGATTGGAACACGAAGCCGCTGAGGTCCGCGTCGCCGTAGTTCGTGCCGAGGATGTTGTTCACCAAGTGGTCGACGTCGTCGCCGTTCACCACCCCTGCGCTGCCGGCGAGGTTGTACACGCTCGTGTCGCCGTCGAGGTTCTTGAATAGCAGATCGATGTCGTCGGCGTTCACGTCGTCGTCGAGATTGAAATCACCCGGGGCGTCGGGCGTGTCGGCGACGCGGCCGGTCGGAACGATGTCGAGGTGCAGGTGGTTGAGGTGGACACCCGACGAATCGAACACCGCGACTCCCGGATGGGTGGCGTTGATCCCGTTGAGGATATCCTGGTTGGAGACTAGGATGCGCGCCACCCGGCCATCGAGGCCGGTGAGGTTGAGGAACGCGCGGGCGTGGTCGATGACCTTCTGCTCTTCGCTATCGATAAACCCGTTACCGAAGTTCCAGGCCGACACATCGACGTGCAGGTCGAGGTCGGTGCCCACGCGGTGGGTCGAGTGGCAGCACGACGAGCCGTAGCCGTCGAAGGTCGACAGGGCGTTGACCAGTTGCGTACGGCCGGTCGCGTCGCGGGCCGCGGCGCTGCCCGCCTCGACGAGGTCAACGGTCCACGAATTGGCGAAACGCTCGGTCTGTGGGGTCAGGCCGGAGCGGACGCCGGTGCCCGGGTCACGGGCGGGCAGGATATCGAAGTCGCCAATCATCGAGCCGACCGAGAACGTGCCGGGCGTCTGCGGGTCGGGGTCCACGAGTTCTTCCCAGCGCGGGGCGTTGGCGGCGTTGAGCCAGCCGGCGGTGTTGGGCCCGATAATCCCGTCGACGCCGACCTGGGTGGTGTTGACCCCGCCGACGAACACGGCCTGGAAAGTGCGCAGCGCCTCGTCGGTGCCGGCGTCGAACGTACCGGTGGTACGCGGCAGCCCACCGCCCTGCGCCTCGAAGCCGAGGTAGGCCAAACGCTGCTGTTGGCGGGCGACGTTGAGCGGCACGTTGCGCGGGTCGCCGATGTCTTCGAAAGCCTGAGTGACCGCGCCCCGGCCGGTGCCGGAGTGGCCGGGCCGGACAGTGATCTGAAAAGTGCGAACCACGCCGTCGATGGTGACTTGGCCGTTCAGCGTGCCTTGGAACCCGGGCGAGAGCGGGTCGGTGTCGCCCGTGGGACGGCCGGTGCTGCGGGTGGCGTCGCGGTTGTTGTCGGCGAAGAAGTAGAGCTGGCCGGTTTGGGAAAACGGCGTGCCGAGCAAGTTGTCGCTGGTCAGGGCCGCGTGGGTGGTGAGCCCGGAGATCTGCAGGCCGGAAAAACTAGCCCCGGGATCCACTCCCGGCTGCCGACTGAAATCCAACAAGATCCCGTCGCCGCTGCGTCCAAAAAAGTCGAAATCCGCCGCCAGTGCCCCCTCGGGTCCCAGGGTGGCTGGAAGGCATAGGGCCAAGCCCGCATAAATACATTTTGACCGCAAAACTCACGCTCCCGAGAAACGAAGTGGATGCCGCGTCTTATATTATATAACAATAAGGTTTCGTAACAACTCATTATTCTGGTTTTAGGGAAAACACGGCGTCAGAGCGGGATATTTTTGGCTTGCGATCCAAATGTTCATCGATATACTTTTGGCGACGAGGAACGTTTGCCAGGTCTGGTGATGCTCGTTGCCTTTCTTGTCTGTATTGGAGGATTTTTCATATGAAACGCGTTTCTTTGCTGGCGGCATCCGTCGCGGCCGCCGCGGCTCCTGTCTTGGTGTCGGCCTCGCCGATAACTTTTAACTTTGACGGTGCGGTAGACAACCTCGACGGCACGGTCAGCAACATCGGCGGCTGGGGGCCGGCCACCGGAGAGTCGGGTGTCCCCACGCAATTGTCGGTCTCTACCGCGGTGGATGGCACCAACGCCGTCGCCGCCGAATTCACCGAAACCGATGGCTTCGGCGTCTTGATCGCCAACTTCAACGGCGCACCCGAAGCCGGTTCCACCACGCCTTTCAACGAGTTGCTCGAACAAGGCGGCACTGTGACCGGACAGGCCGTGTTCACTAACATCACCGACGCGGATGGCGAATCGCAGATCTTCCTCGTCCGGCAAGGGTCCACCACCGGCTTCGACCTGACCGACGGCGAAGGCGGATTCAACTTCTCCGGGTTCCAGGCTGAAGGAGCCGTGTTTAACTTCTCGTTCGACATCCCGACTATCGGCGATGATCCCGCAACGAGTAACCTCGACGACCCCGGCGGCTTTTACGGCATCGGCCTGGGTATCGGCGGCAGCACCGAAGTCGGCACCACCATCGTCTTCGACAACATCGTCTACACCCCCATCCCCGAGCCCGCCTCGATGGTTTTGCTCGGTCTCGGCGGCCTGGCGCTGTTGAGCGGCCGTCGCCGCGGCGCGTAACTCACGCCGGAACGGCGGTTACATCTTGATTTCTCTCAGCGGCCGTCCCTATTGGGACGGCCGCTTTTTCGTGGTGGCGCGACCCCGTGGGGAGCGACTTCGGTGCAGCGGGGACGCACCGGTTTTGTTACGCTTCGGCCCTATGAAAGACCGTGCCACCATCGCCAAATCCGCCGCCGCGGGCCTGCGGGCCTTCGCCGACCGTGCCGAGCCGTCTCCCGCCCTGATCGGCTTCGACGGCTTTGTCGACTCGATCATCTCCGTTGTCGACAAGCGCCACAGCGTCGAGAGCTTCGACCCGATCCCCACCATCGCCGACTTTGGGGCCCGCGTCTCGGCCAAGGCCGGGCAGTCAAGCAACTACGAGATGGTGGTCAACCTCGAGAAGCTGGGCGGCAACGGCCCGATCATGGCCAACGCCCTGGCCGCCGGCGGCGTCGCGATCAGCTACGTCGGCTGCCTCGGCTACCCGAACCTGCACCCGGTCTTCGAGGACTTCGCCAAGACCGCCGAGGTGTTCAGCGTCGCCGAGCCCGGTTTCACCGACGCGCTTGAGTTCGACGACGGCAAGCTCATGATGGGCAAGTACGAAACCGTCAGCCACCTCGACTGGCCCACGGTCGAGGCCGGTGTGGGTGCCGACATGTTCGCCCAGATCGTTCACCGCAGCCGGCTCATCGGCATGACCAATTGGACGATGCTCAACCGCATCGAGACCGTCTGGTCCAAGATCGGCGAGATCATCGCCACCGAGAACAGTGCCCCCCGCAAGTATATCTTCGTCGATCTCGCCGACCCCGCGAAACGCACGCCCGACGACATCCGCGGCGTCCTTGCGCTGCTCACGAAGCTACAGGACGCCGCCGACGTCGTGCTGGGCTTGAACCTCAGCGAAGCGACTCAGGCTCTTGAGGTCCTGGGCCTGCCGGTCCCCGCCGACGCCGAGGCCGCGATCGAGGCGACCGCCACGGCGATCCGCGCCGCCCTGAACATCCACGGCTGCGTCGTTCACCCACGCAAGGGCGCCGCCGCCGCGATGATGGTCGACGACGCGGTCCAGACCGCCGAGTTCGCCGGCCCGTTCGTCGCCAAGCCCAAGCTCTCCACCGGCGCCGGCGACAACTTCAACGCCGGGTTCTGCCTCGGCCTGCTCGCGGGGCTGCCGCTCGAAGAGTGCCTGTGCACCGGCGTCGGTACGAGCGGCTACTACGTCCGCAACGCCCACAGCCCCGCCCTCAACGAGCTCGCCGAGTTCTGCGACCACCTGCCGCCGCCGGCAGAGTAATGCCAAGCTTTTCCACGGGTTCTCCGACACCTTTATCCACGCACTTGGGCTCGATCAAATCCCTCCTGGGTCGGGTACGATGTCGCGATGGAGAGACGTTCATGAGCACCGCCAGCAGCTTCGGATTCGCTGACCGGGACAGCAAGCGCAAGGCCGTGATCGAGATCGGGCCGCTGTTCGACAAACAGCCGCCGCACGCGCTCGAGGCCGAGATGGCGCTGCTCGGCTCGCTGATCCTCGACTGGCAGGTCGTCGGCGACGTGTTGCAGGTGCTCAAGGGGTCCGACGATTTCTACAAGCCGGCCCACGCCGCGATCTACGAAACCCTCACCGAGCTCTACGACCAGGCCCAGTCGATCGACATGGTCCAGCTCAACCAACGGCTGGTTGACAAACAGATTCTCGAGCAGGTCGGCGGGCTGGAGTACCTCGTCGCGCTGGTCGACGGCGTGCCCTCGGCCGCCGAAGCGCCGCGTTACGCCCGGATCGTCCGCGACAAAGCGATTCTACGCCGCCTGATCGAGGCCACCGGGCAGGTGCTGCACGAGTGCTATCACTCTGACGAGCCGGTGTACGACCTGCTCGACCGCGCCGAGACGCAGATCTTCGAGATCGCCGAGAAGAAGGGCGACGACGCGCCGTCGGACATCGGCGTGTTGCTGAAGGAGACCTACGACCGCCTCGAACGCGACGAGGGCCGGATGGTCACGGGGTTCGAGAGCGGCTTTTTTGAGCTCGACGAGATGACCAACGGGTTGCAGCCCGGCGAGATGGTGATCATCGCGGCGCGGCCGTCGATGGGCAAGACCGCCTTCGCGGTGAACATCGCCGAGCACCTCGCGACGACCAACAACATCCCCGTGGCGATCTTCAGCCTCGAAATGTCAAAGCAGCAGCTCGCCCAGCGGATGCTCTGCTCACGCTCGGGTGTGGACTCGAACAAGGTGCGTCGGAACATGCTGAGCCGCGACGACTTCGGCAAGCTGGCGATGACCGTGGGCCAGCTCTCCGAAGCGCCGCTGTACATCGACGACACCGCAGGGCTCACGCTGATGGGGCTGCGCGCCAAGGCCCGCCGCCTCAAGCAGCGCCACGACATCCAGGCGATTTTCATCGACTACCTCCAACTCATGACCGCGCCCAGCGCCGCCCGCGACGGCCGACAGAACGAGGTCTCGGCGATGAGCCGGGGCGTCAAGGCGCTGGCCCGCGAACTCGGGGTGCCAGTGGTGTGTCTGAGTCAGCTCAACCGCGCTGCCGAGCAACGCGAGGGCCACCGCCCGCGGATGAGCGACCTGCGCGAGTCCGGCTCGATCGAGCAGGACGCCGACGTTATCATGATGTTACACCGCGAGGACTACTACCACCGCGGCGACGAGGAGTACGTCGACAACAACGAGGCCGAGGTCATCATCTCTAAGCAGCGTAACGGCCCGACCGGCGTCGTGAAGCTCCACTTCCACGGCCCCACTACCCGCTTCATGAATCCCGCGACGACTTCGCAGATGGGCAGCGGCGGTTACTGAGTCTTTCGGTTCTCTACGGCGTGACGGAACACTTGATCGGCCCGCAACCACGCGCGGCGTTTCTTGCTCGCTCCACGTTTGCGAGATCGTGCGGGCAGCTTCCCCATCAGGCTGTGGCCCCAGTCGGTCAGGCGATCGGTTTTGCTTTCGGGCGGCTGCATGGCGGTTCGCGTTTATCCGTTACACTCCCGCCATGAAATACGAATCTGAACTGGAGGTCGTGGTGGCGGCGGTGCGGGCGGCGTCGCGGGTCTGCCGGCAGGTGCAGGCCAACCTGGTCACGGCCGCGACGCTGGAGAAGAAAGACAAATCCCCGGTGACGGTGGCGGATTTCGCGGCCCAGGCGGTGGTGTGCGCGGCGCTCAAGGCGGCGTTCCCGGGCGTTCCCGTGGTGGGCGAGGAAGACTCCAAGGAGTTGCGGGAAGACGCGGCGGCGGAACTGCGGGGCAAGGTCGCGGCCCACGCCGGCATGACCGAGGCCGACGCGCTCGACGCGATCGACCACGGCGGGTTCGATCCGCGGGCCGATCCCTCGGCGATGACCTACTGGACGCTCGACCCGATCGACGGCACCAAGGGGTTTCTGCGCGGCGAGCAGTACGCCGTGGCGCTCGGGCTGATCGAGGACGGTCAGGTAGTGCTTGGCGTGTTGGGGTGCCCGAACCTCGACGGCGGATTGTTGATGTCGGCCGTGCGCGGCGGGGGGGCGAAGAAGCTGCCCCTCGACGGTGAAGGCATCGAAGGCGAAGCGGTGAGCGTCAGCCCCGTGGCCGAGGCGGCGCAGGCCAACTTCTGCGAGTCGGTTGAGTCGGGCCACAGCGACCAAGACGCGTCGGTGAAGATCGCCTCGGCGCTGGGCATCACATCCGAGCCGTACCGGATCGATAGCCAGTGCAAGTACGCGGCGGTGGCGCGGGGCGACGCGGCGATTTATTTGCGGCTGCCAACCCGGCCCGGCTACCGGGAAAAGATCTGGGACCACGCCGCGGGGATGCTGGTCGTCGGGGAGGCGGGCGGGACGGTGACCGACGTGCGCGGGCAAGCGTTGGACTTTTCGCTCGGCCGGCAGCTGGAGAACAACCGCGGGATCATCGCGACCAACGGCAAATTTCACGAACGGGTGGTCGCGGCGGTGATGGACGCGATCACGGTTGTGGATTGATTCGGCCGAGTTCCCCGCACTCGAGCGGCGGGCGGCAGGGGCGTGGCCCCTGTACCCCAAGGGTCATGCGCCGCGTGGGGATATCACGCGGCGGGCTCGGGTTGCCCGTCCTTGGTCAGCGCGGTATAGGCGGCAGCGATGGGCACCGCGACGGGCCGACGCTGTTTGAAGACCGTGACGTGCCGGTAGCCTGCGGCCTCGAGCAAGCGCAGCGCCTTGCGGAAGCCGCCGCCGACGCGTTGGGGCTGGTGCGCATCCGAGCCGAGCGTGATCGGGATACGGCGGCGGGCCATTTCGTACAGCAGCCGCGGCCCGGGGCTGGCCTCGTTCATGGGCTTGCGCCAGCCCGAGGTGTTGAACTCCATCGCCACACCCGTCGCGGCAATGCGGTCGAGGGCCCGGCAGGCGTCGCCGAGGATCTTGCTCACGCTCCAGTGCCGGGGCATAAGGTGCTTGACCATGTCGGGGTGCGACAGTGAATCGAACAGGCCGCTCTCGGCCGACTCGGCGAGGCTGTAAAAATACTGCTGTTGGTAGGCGAGTAGGTCGCCGGTGAAGTAGCGTTCTTTGTAGTCGGGGATCTGCGGGTGGACCGATCCGAGCACGAAATCGAACTCGTGCCGGGCGAGTTGCTCGGCGACGTAGTCTTCAGTGCCCGGAAAGAAGTCGGCCTCGAGCCCGAGCCGGATGTCCAGCCGACCTTCGAACACGTGGCGGGCGCGCTCGACGTACATGACGTACTCGTCGAGTTGGCACGCGTCCATGCGCATCTCCGGCGCAAAGCCGTCGGGCATCGGGTTGTGACACGTTACGGTCAGCCCGGCCAGGCCGCGCCGCAGCGCGACGGTGGCGTACTTCTCGATATCGCCGCGGGCGTGCTTGCACAGCGGCGTGTGGGTGTGGGCATCGAACAAGCCGGGGGCTGGTTTGGGAGGTATTGACGGATCGTTGGAGGTAACGTCGGCGGTGCGTTCGACCCCGGGGAAAAGGAACGATGCGCCGTCGTCCGCGGTGTGCGTGGATTCAGGGCCCGCCGGACTCCCCACGGTTTCCGGACGTTCAGGGTTGTTGCTCTCCCGACTCATCCCCGTTGTCATCGGCATCCTCGGAGGCCGACTGATCCTTGGCGGCATGGACGGCGCGGATTCGCGCACGTTTTTCTGCCCGCCGGCGCGATTCTTCGTCCGGCCAGTCGTACTCGATCTCGCCGGTCTCGGGGTTCTTCCAGTCTCGGCTTGCCTGATCGTCAGAATCGTCAAGGTCGGTGCGGTCGCCCTCGGGCCGCAGCTGTAGGCGGATGTCGCCGCCCGCCGGCGGCTGGATCGCGAGGATGCGCCGCTGGCGCACCAATTCGAGCGTCGCAAGGAACAGGCCGATCATCTCGCTGCGCGACTTGCGGCCGATAAACAGCGTGGCGAGTGTCATGCCCTCGGGCCCGCCGTCGCGTTCCAAACGGTCGGCGATGTCCTCGGCGTGAAGCGAGATCGGCGTGTCGTCGTAGGTGACCTCGTGGTCGCCGGTGAACCCGATCGCGTCGAGCATCCGCCCGAACGCCGAACACAGGTCCATCACGTTCACGTCCTCGAGGTCGAGCTCCACGGGAGCGCTCGACGCCGCCGCTTCGTCTTCCGAATCGCCCGGCGTCGGCTCGGCGGTCTTCGTGCCCGGCCGGGCCCCGGCGGGGAAGCGGTGGTCCCACTCGGCCCGCCGCTCGTCGAGTGCCAGCGATGCGTCCTTGTAACGCTTGTAAGCCAGGAGCTGCTGAACCAACTCAAACCGTGGATCGACCGCGGCGTCCTGCGTCGGGTCGACCCCGTCTTCGTCTTCCTCTTGCCGGACGTGGGGCATGAGCATCGCGCTCTTGATCTCCACCAGCGTCGCCGCCATGACCAGAAACTCGCCGGCCCTCTCGACGTCCATCGGCCCCCCAGACGACGGGTCGCTCCCGTCGCCGAGGCTGTCGATCACCTTCAGGTGATTCAGGTACTGCTCGGTGAGCTCGGCCATCGGGATGTCGTTCAGATCGATCTCGTGTCGCTTGACCAGATACAGCAAGAGATCCAACGGCCCGGCGTAGGCGTCAAGTTGTACGCGGTAAGCGGGGGGGGACGGGTTGGGGGCGGCGGGCTTCGGGGCTTCCGAAACCCCGGCCGGGGGCTCGCTCATGACTGGCTCGGCTACAGGTCGCGTTCGGGTACATGGTACCCTAATCATCTATGGCTCCGACCTCAGAAACCCGGAATCCGCAAATCGTCGACGCCGCCGACCACCGGGCGTTCGCTCGCTGTGTGCTGGCCGCCGAGGCCGAGGCCGTGGGCCGCATTGTGATCGACAGTTCGCTCGACGCCGCGGTGCAGTTGGTTCTCGACATGGTCGAACGCAACGGCACGCTCGTGGTCGCCGGTGTCGGCAAGTCCGGGCTCGTGGGCCAGAAGCTCTCGGCCACCTTCTCGTCCACCGGCACGCCGTCACACTTCCTGCACCCCGTCGAAGCCCTCCACGGCGATCTCGGCCGGGTCCGTCGCGGGGACGCCGTCCTGCTGATCTCCTACGGCGGCAACACCGAGGAACTGCTTACCCTCGCCGAACTGCTCCGTCAGGACGGTGTCCCCATGATCGCGCTCACGGGCAAGGCCGGCCCGGGCAACGGACTGTCCCGCCTCGCCGACGTGACCCTGGCCATCGGCGACATCACCGAGGCGTGTGCCCTGGAGCTCGCCCCCAGCAGCAGCACCACCGCCACGCTCGCGCTCGGCGACGCCCTGGCCCTCACCGTCAGCCGCGCCCGCCGCTTCACGCCCGACGACTTCCAGAAGTTCCACCCCGGCGGCGGCCTGGGCCGGCAGCTTACCCCCGTCGTCGAGGCCATGCGGTTCACCGCCGGGCACAACATGCCGCTCGTCGAATTGGGCACGACCATTAGCGACGCCTACGCCGCCGCCGAACGCCACGCCCAACAGAGCGGCCTGCGTCGCCCGGGCGCGCTGCTGATCGTCAAACCCGACGGCGCCCTCGCGGGCATCGTGACCGACGGCGACCTCCGCAGCGCCCTGATCAACATCGGTCCCGAGGTCTGGGGCGGGCCTATCGACCGCATCACCACCACCTCACCCACCACCCTCCCCGACACCGCGCTGGTCCGCGACGCGGTGCACATCGTCCGCGAAAAACGCTTCGACGAGATCCCCGTGATTTCGTCCGAGGGCAAGCCCGTCGGCCTCATCGACGTCCAAGACCTCGCCGCGCTCAAAGTCATCGAAGGCTGATTCATAAATGGCTGTACCTCAAGATATCCGACTCATCGTTTTCGACGTCGACGGCGTGCTCACCGACGGTTCGCTTGTCTACCACGCCGGTGGGGGTGAGTCGAAGAACTTCCACACCAAGGACGGCCTGGGCCTGCGGGCCGCGATGCAGGCGGGGCTCGAAGTCGCCGTCATCACCGCGCGGTCGAGCGATATCGTCAAGCGGCGGATGGATGAGCTTGGTGTCCGCGACCTGGTGCAGAACTGCAACGACAAAGCCAAGGAGGTCGAGGGCCTGTCGCGGGCGCTGGGCGTGCCGCTCGAGAAGATGGCGTACCTCGGCGACGATCTGGTGGACCTGCCGGCGATGCGGCGGGTGGGTTATCCGATGGCGGTGTCGGACGCGGCCGATGAACTCAAGGCGATGGCCGCCCACGTCACCAAGCGTCGTGGCGGCCGGGGTGCGGCCCGCGAGGCGGTTGAGCACATCCTCAAGGCTCAGGATAAGTGGGACAAGATCGTCGAGAAATACAGAGTTTAGCGCGGCGATGCCCCCCGGTCTGGAGGCCGTGCGCGGCCGGATCGAGATACTCCCCGTCCCGCCGCCGCCTGAGTCCTGGGTGTTCTGATCTGATCGCACAATGCCGGCCACGGTGGGGCGTGAGCGGGAACCTTCGACTCCTATCTTTGACGATTTACTCGTGCGGGCTGTGACTCATCCGTGTTGCCGGCGTTGCTTGACACGCTCGATCAGGAGCATGGCCAGCAGGTAGGCGTCACGCTTGAGAATGATGTTGGGCACGATTGCGTAGCGATCCTCTTCTTTGGTTAGCAAAAGCAGCTTGTAAGTTGAGCCTTTCCGCTTTTCGGGTTTTTCGACCTTGAAGCGGCGGACACTGCTGAGTGGGACCGAAACGCGCGAGCCGGGCCAAAACGGCCGCCGGCGGACGAACAACCCGGTGTCGTTGAGCCGGATCTGCGTCTTGGCGACCGCGGCTATCCACAGGCCGATCAGTAAGAGGAGCGCTGCCCCGACGAGGCCGTAGTGCGTCGCCGACCAGTCACCCGGTCCCGGCAGTATCTCCATCGCGAATGCACCGGCCAGCGCGCCGATCACGACGCCAAGCACGCCCCAATACTTGAGGCGCCCCGGCGAGCGATGCAGGATGGTAAGCTGCTCGGTCTCGTCGATCAGCTTGACCGCGGTCTTGAGACGGCGGTGCTCGGCGAGGTGTTGGTCGAGCGTCCACCCGTCGCCCCGGCCGCGCGGCACCGGCTTGTCGTTCTCCACCTCGGCGGTCAGGTTGTACGAACCCGCGTCGCTCATGTGGGTTAAGCCTAACCGCAGGCCCGGCCTTCTGCACGGTGTTTGGCGGGCGCGACGGCCAACCGGCCCCGAGTGATGGTCCGCTGCCGACAGTGAGCGGGAGCACCGCCGAACGGTGTGATAGGGCTTACCCCATCGACAGCTTGAGCTCCTCGAGTTCGCCCACCGCCTTGGCGTGGCCGTCGGCCGAGGCCCGCGCGATGCCCTGATCCAGCACGGCCCGAGCGTCTTCGTCTTCACCGAGTTCGCTGAGCATCTTGGCCTTCTGGAAATAAGCGTAGTGGTAGCCCGGGTCCAGCGCCAAGGCGCGATCAAGCCAGGCGATCGCCTCGGCCGGGTCGTCGGCCTTGGCGTGTTCCAGGGCGATCATGTATGGCACATCGGCGTCGTCGGGGTCGGCGGCGTGGAGCTTGAGAAGTTGTTCGAGGCGGTCGGCCATGGCAGAAATCATACCGGGGCTGGGGCCCGGGGGGTGATTCTTCGCAGGGCCGCGACGGGACAGCCGTTACACTAGGTCTGCATCGGAAACATCCGTGTGTCTAATCCCGCTTTCTTTCCCGGAGAACCCCCATGCCTCTGTCGCTCCGCCCCGTGATGGTTTTCGTGCTGGTATGCGCAACCGGCTGGGCCGTGCCCGCTGTGGCGCAGCTCGATCTGAAATTCAACCTCCGCCCCGGCCACCGCGTGACGCAGACCATGGAGATCAACCAGACCATCGCCCAGCAGATGATGGGCATGGACATCAATATGCAGCAGCTCATCGGTATGACCACGACGGGTGTCGTGGGCGATCGCGCATCGGACGCCGGTGGCGTCTGGCTGGACGTGACTTACGACCACGTGCGGTTCAAACAGGACGGCGGGCCGATGGGCGCGGTGGACTACGACTCGGCCAACCCGCCGGCGGACGTGCCTTTGGCGGCCCGCGGCTTCTCGGCGTTGATCGGCCGTACGCTCTCGATCGAGTACGACGCCGTTGGCGACGTCGTGCAGATCGAGGGCGTGGATAAAGCGCTCGACGCGATGATCGAGTCGATGGACCTGCCCGCGGGCCCGGCCCGCGATGGAGCGGTGGCGATGATCAAGAGTCAGTTCAACGAAGACATTGTCAAGCAGATGGTGGCCATCAACCTGGGCATGTATCCGGGGCGGCTGGTCGATCGTGGCGATCAATGGGACGACCAGCAGCAGATCGGCGGGATGACGCCGATGAAGTTTGATTACCGCTACACGCTCGAAGACTACGACGAAGCTCAGGCGACGCTCAAGCTTGACGGCAAAATCAGTCCGCATCTCGATGCCCCTCCGTTCAATATGAACGGCGCGGAGTTCGACGCCGAGATGAAAGGCACACAGGCCGGTACCATCATGGTGAACCTCGCCACCGGCTGGCCGAAGTCGATCGATATGACCCAGGACATCGACGGCGGCATCACGGTCCACACTCCTGACGGCGGAGCGATGGATATCGAGATGAAAATCGTCGGAACGGTGAAAGTGGCTACGGACGAGCGGTGAGGCCCGGCCGGTGGGCGCGGTGCGTTACAATCGCAGCCCATGAAAATCGGCATCCTCAGCGATACGCACGACCGTCTGCCTACGTTCCGCCGCGCGATGGAGTTGTTCCGCCGGCTGAAGGTGGACGCGGTATTCCACGCCGGTGACCTGATCGCACCGTTCGCTGCGAAGCTGCTCACGCCGGTGTCCGCCGGGCAAGGAGGTGTGTTGCTCGACGCGGTGCCGATCCACGTGATCTACGGCAACAACGACGGCGAACGCGATGGCCTCAAGAAAATCCTGCCGCAGATCGTCGACGGCCCGCTGCGGGTTGAGCTCGACACCCCGAGTGGTCCAACGGTTTTCGTCATGGCCCACTTTATCGAGTGGTTCAAGCCCACCGATCTGGCCGGGGCGGACGTGGTGATTTCCGGCCACGATCACACCGCCAAGATCGAAGCCCGCCGGGCCGGCGAACGCGAAATTCTTTTCGTCAACCCCGGCGAGTGCTGCGGCTGGGTCGGCGACCGCTGCACCGTTGCGGTGCTGGATCTATCGGCCCCCACGCCGACGGCGGAGTTGGTCGAGGTGCACGGGTGAGTGGTCGGCCGTTGTCCGGCCCTTGGTTGTGGCTGCGGATCGAAGGCGCGGCGGTGCTCATCGCCTCGTGTTGGGCTTATGCATCGATCGGGGCGGGTTGGTGGTTATTCACGGCCTTGTTCTTCGTACCCGACGTGTCCATGGTCGGCTACCTGCGGAATCTACGGGTCGGGGCGGCGCTCTATAACCTTGGGCACGTTTACGTGTGGCCGGTGGTTCTGATCGGCGTCGGGTGGTACACGGCCGGGCCCTACATCACAGAGATCGGTCTGATCTGGACGGCGCATATCGCCTTCGACCGCGCGCTCGGGTTTGGCTTGAAATACCCCGATCGGTTTCGGCATACCCATTTGGATTAATCGTCCGACGCGTGATATGTCGCGTATCGACCCGAAGCCACACAGCGGAATTCCCTGCGCTACGGGTTGGCTTGCAGGCTCATGACGTCACCCACCCACAGGTCGCGGAGGTGTTCGAAACGCCATCGCTCGCGGCCCACGCCGGGGTCGGCGACCCAAACGTGGTCGGAGCCGTCGAACGACAGGAACGTGACCGAGTGGCGGACGCCGGGGATCCACCCCCAGCGTTCGCGGTAGCGCGGCTCCCGGGCGTTGGCCTCGGTGGTGAGTTGGACGCTGACCACGGCGGGCAGAAGGTCCGGGCGTTGACGGAGTTCGTCGAGCGTGAGGTGATTCATGACCGGGCGCAGTTCGTGGTCGGCCGTGGCCCGCCACACTCCGCGGTAGAGCCCGAGCAGAGGGGTGCCTTGCGGATTGGTCAGGCAGAGGAAGGACATCTCGCGTTCGGTGGTCTCGATACCGTGTTCGGCCAAGAGCGTGGCCGCCGCGGCGGGGCTGCAGGTCGCGGCGGTGGTTTGTAGGGCGACGCCGTCTGCCCAGGTCGGCACCGTGGGCGGCGGCTGCGTGCGCAGCAACTGAAGCGGGGTGTAGAAACCCGCGACAACCAACGCGACCGCCAACACACCGCGTCGCCACCGCGGCACGCCCGCTTGGGCCGCGGCCAGGCCCGCGACCGCCGACGCCAGCCACGGCGTCGGATTGCTCAGCACAATGACGCCCGATACCGGCAACAACTTCGTCCACGCGACCGCTTCCCGGCCCCACAGCAGGTAAGCCACCGTCGCCGCCACCAGCCCTCCGACCAGGGCACCGCGCCACGCCTTGCTCATCTTCGGCCCGGCCCACCGCCCAGCACAGAACGCCGCCGCCGCGACCACGCCCAAGATTACCAATGCCACGATCAGATCAGTCATCGACGGCCACCGAATAGCGGTACACCCAGCCACCCGGCGGGATCGCCGTCGGCTACGTGTATTGTCGCGGCTCAGCCGATATGGGGCAACGGTTTTACTCCGGCCCGACCCAACTCACATCGGTCCGTTTGCGCTCCGGGTCCCATCTCGGCCCACCCGCGAAGCACGATCGCCGCAGGCCACTGCAAGAACACGGCGACCAGCGCGTTGAGCGTCGGTAGGTAGAGCGGTGGGGGGAGGTCGTTGACCCAGCCGAAGCCCTGCAGCGGGGTTTCGCCGAAGTGCAGGTGGAACGCCGAGTTCACGTTGGCCACGGGATCAAGCAGCAGCCGGCTGAGCAGCGTCAAGGTGATAAAGAAAGCGATCGCCATCGGCCACGCCGCGCGGTCGTACACCCGCCACCGCCACACCACCACGCCGAGCACCGGCAACAGGTAGCCGTGGTACGACGTGCCGATGCGGGTCCACGCGTCCGCGTCCTGGAGGTAGCCGACCATGCCCAGCGGTGCGGTGCCCGTGGCGATCAGACCGGCCAGGTCGGCTAGCCATACGGTCTGAAACGCCCACATGGCGATGAACGTCGCGGCGATAAGCGTCTGGCTGCGCAGGATCAGCCCCAGCCCCGCCACCCGCAGGCCCGTGTGGGACACCCAGACGACCTCCGCCCCCGTACCCGACTGCACCTTTAAGCCGGCCTGCAGGGCGAAGTGACCCAGCATCAGCCCGCCGATCCACGGCCCCCAGCGTCCTCCGACCGGGCTGTTTACTCCGGAACCTCTCGGCGGAGCCGGGCTCCGCATCAAGACCCGCCGCCCCCGCCGCCGAAGTTTCCCAGCGAAGTTTCGTTGGAGTTGTTGACGAGGTTGTAGAGTTCGAGCGTTTCCGTGGAAGTGCCTCGCTGTTCGACCCGTGCGCGGAAATCGCCGGTAAGCGGGTTGTACCAGTAGGCTCCCGTGACGCCGGCCTTGAGCACCTTGTTGCCCGGGTGGGTGGCGTAGGTGGCGTTGTAGAGCTGGACCGTGGGCAGGGCGATATCGTTGTGCGGGTGGCTGGGCAGGACGTCGTCGGGGAACCAATCGGCCTCGATGGTTGCCGGGGTCGTCCCGGTCTTGGAGGCCTGGAAGGCGATCAATTTGGTGACCGAGTTGACGGTGCCCTGCAGAGCCGCAACCTCGGACTTGTGTCGGTGGTTCTGGTATATAGGGATCACGATCGACGCGAGGACGCCGAGGACCGTTACGACGATCAGGATCTCGATCAGCGAGAACCCGACGTGACGCGGCGTACGCCGTGGTCGGCCGACCCTATGGACCTCGGGGTGCTCTTGGCAAACCATATCTGGGTTATCGGCTGCCCGGCGTGAACGGTCTGATCAGCCCGCAATGCCGATAATCCGGATCAGATATTGCCCCATACCCGCATTCGGTCGAGCGCGTAGGGGGGACGGGCGGTGCCGGGGTTGAAATGGCGCCCCTGCGCGGCCGATTGCGGGGCCTTGGCGAGTCGCTACACTGCTGAGAATTTTGCCCCGATCCGACGGATCGCGGTGCGAAATAACGCTTGTCGTCCCGTCCCGGAAGCCCACCCCCGCAAGCCCATGCCCAAACGCACCGACCTCTCGACCATCCTCATCATCGGCTCCGGGCCCATCGTCATCGGCCAGGGCTGCGAGTTCGACTACTCCGGCACCCAGGCGTGCAAAGCCCTACGCGAAGAGGGCTACAGAGTCGTCCTGATCAACTCCAACCCGGCGACGATCATGACCGACCCCGAGTTCGCCGACTCGACCTACATCGAGCCGATCACACCAGAGGCGGTCGAGAAGATCATCGTCAAACACAAGGGAACCGACCTGCACATCGACGCCGTGTTGCCCACGCTGGGAGGCCAGACCGCGCTCAACTGCGCCTGCACGCTGGATGAACAAGGCGTCTTCGCCAAGCACGACGTCGAGATGATCGGGGCCAATCGGGAGGTGATCTACCGGGCCGAGGACCGCCTGCAGTTCAAAGAGATCATGGAATCCATCGGGCTGCAGAGCCCCAAGTCCGGCGTGGCGAACACGATGGACGAGGCGTGGGGCGTGCTCGAAGAAACGGGCCTACCCTCGATCATCCGCCCGGCGTTCACCCTTGGCGGCACCGGCGGCGGCGTCGCCTACAACCGCGAAGAGTTCGAGGACATCGTCCGGCGTGGCCTCGACGCCTCCATGACGTCGCAGGTGCTCATCGATCAGTCGCTCTTGGGCTGGAAAGAGTATGAGATGGAGGTGATGCGCGACCGCGACGACAACGCAGTCATCATCTGCGCTATCGAGAACTTCGACGCCATGGGCGTGCACACCGGCGACTCGATCACCGTCGCCCCAGCCCAGACGCTGACCGACAAGGAGTACCAGCGGATGCGTGACGCGTCGTTGGCGATCCTGCGGGCGGTCGGCGTCGAGACCGGCGGGTCCAACTGCCAATTCGCGATCAACCCCGCCAACGGCGACATGGTCGTCGTCGAGATGAACCCGCGCGTCTCGCGTTCCTCGGCGCTGGCGTCCAAGGCCACGGGCTTCCCGATCGCCAAGATCGCCGCGAAGTTAGCCGTGGGCTATACGCTGTGGGAACTGCCTAACGATATCACCGGGCAGACGGTGGCGTGTTTCGAGCCTTCGATCGACTACGTGGTGACGAAGATCCCGCGGTGGACGTTCGAGAAGTTCCCCGAGGCCGACGAGACGCTGACCACGCAGATGAAGTCGGTGGGCGAAGCGATGAGCATCGGCCGGACGTTCAAGGAGTCGATGCAGAAGGGCATCCGCTCGATGGAGGTCAAGCGGTTCGGCTACGGGCTCGACGCCAACGACAAGTGGCTCAACCACCAGCGCGGCGTCGAGAACGCCGACGGCAGCAAGGTCGAGTTCCCGATCGATCAAGGCAAGCTCGTGCGGAAGCTCGAGGTGCCGTCGCAGGGCCGATGGTTCTACGTCCGCTACGCCTTCAAGATGGGCTGGAGCGTCGAGCAGGTCTACGACGCGACGAAGATCGACCCGTGGTTCCTCGACCAACTCAAGCAGCTGGTCGACTTCGAGGACAGGCTGGCTTGTTTCGGCAAGATTGAAGACGTGTCGCGGGAGGTGCTTTTCGAGGCCAAACAGCTCGGCTACAGCGACGCGCAGCTCGCGAACCTGTACCTCGGCGCGGTGAACACGGCGAGCATCATGACCGTGCGCAAACACCGCCAGTCGCTCGGCGTCGAGCCGGTGTACAAGCTGGTGGACACGTGCGCCGCGGAGTTCGAGGCCGTGACACCGTATTACTATTCGACGTACGAGACGCCGGTCTCGACCGTCGCGGCGGATGGATCGTTGAACGCCGCGGTCGACGACGAGATCCGCGTCACAAACAAGAAGAAGATCGTCATCCTCGGCGGCGGACCCAACCGCATCGGCCAGGGCATCGAGTTCGACTACTGTTGCGTGCAGGCCGCTTTCGCGGCGCAGGAACTCGGGTTCGAAGCGGTGATGGTGAACTCGAATCCCGAGACGGTGTCGACCGACTACGACACTTCGGACCTGCTGTTCTTCGAGCCGTTGACGTTGGAAGATGTGTTAAATATCTGTGAGCGACTCAACGGACATCCCTTCGGCGAAGATGCCTCTGGGGAAGGCCTCCTGCATGGCGTGATCGTGCAGTTCGGCGGGCAGACGCCGCTGAACCTGGCCGACGGTTTGCGTACCGCGGGCGTCCCGATCATCGGGACGAGCGTCGACTCGATCGATCTGGCCGAGGACCGTGACAAGTTCGCGGCGTTGTGCGATCGGCTCGGCGTGAAGCAGCCTCCCAACGGCATCGCTTACGACGTCGAGCAGGCGATCGAGATCGCCAACCGGATCACGTACCCCGTGCTGGTGCGGCCGTCGTTCGTGCTCGGCGGCCGGGCGATGGAAACCGTTTTTGACGATGACCAACTCCGCCACTACATGGCGATCGCGATCGGCGCGTCCGACCTCGCGGGCCAACCGATCCTGGTCGACAAGTTCCTGGCCGAGGCGACCGAATGCGATATCGATGTGATCGCCGACTTCGGCGGCGACGATCCGCGGGCGCTGGTCTGCGGCGTACTCGAACACATCGAAGAGGCGGGCATCCATTCGGGCGACTCGGCGTGCACGATCCCGCCGTATTCCCTGACCCCCGAGATCATCGCTGAGCTCAAGGACCAATCACGGAAGATGGCCGAGGCGTTGGGCGTCCGCGGGCTGATGAACGTGCAGTGGGCGGTGAAAGACGGCGAGGTCTACGTGATCGAGGTCAATCCGCGGGCGTCGCGGACCGTGCCGTTTGTCGGCAAGGCGACGGGCGTGAGCTGGGCGCGGATCGCGGCCAAAGTGATGGCGGGCCGGCAACTCACCGAGCTGGGCGTGACCGAGGAAGTCACGCCGACGCACACGTCGATCAAGGAATCGGTCTTCCCCTTTGGCAAGTTCCCGGGGGTGGATGTCATCCTTGGCCCGGAGATGCGATCCACCGGCGAGTGCATGGGCGCCGACGCCGACTTTCCTGTGGCGTTCGCCAAGGCGCAGATGGCGGCGGGATCGAAGCTGCCGCTCGAAGGCAAGGTTTTCCTCTCGGTGCGCGAAAGCGACAAGCCCGCGGTCGTCGAGGTCGCCCGCGGGCTGGTCGCCCAGGGCTTCGAGGTCGTCACGACGCGCGGCACCCACGCCTACCTGATCGAGCACGGCATCGAGACCACCCGGATCAAAAAAATTCAGGAGGGTGGCCGCCCCAACGCGTTGGACCTGATGAAGAACGGTGAGCTCGACCTGATTATCAACACGCCCACCCGCAAGGGGGCGGGCACCGACGAGGGCAAGCTCCGCGCGACCGCGGTCCGCAACGGTGTAACGATGATTACGACGATGACCGCGGCGAAGGTCGCGGTCCAGGCGATCGAGGCGCTGCGGCGGGACGACTGGACCGTGAAGCCGCTGCAGGAATACTTCCCTGCGACGCGGCGCTGAGCACGGCCAACCCACGAAAAAACCGGCTGCGGTGACGCAGCCGGTTTTACAGGCTTAAAACAAATGAGGCCGGTCGATCAAGGCACGGGGAAGCGGGTAAGCTGCGAGCCCTCTTTGAACAAAAAGACCTTGGCAAGATCCTCCGAGATGAGTCGGCCGTTGTTGTCGACGATCCGGGACTGACGCAGGCTGGCTTGTTCTCCGGACTCGGAGTAGAGGTCTAGCTCCGGGGTCAGATCGCTGGCGTACTTGTTGGTGCAGCCGCCGATCAGAAGCACCACGGCTCCAGCCAGGAGGCAAGCCGAGAAAGATTTTTGGATCACGTGAAACATGGGTACTTCCTTAAGGGGAACACTGATCAGCTTAAGCTTAACTATTGTCGGGATTGGGGCCCGGCTGTCAACACGAATCGGAGATAGATCGTGATTTTACGGGCCGTAGCCTCCAGGCTCGACCGCGGCGGCGGGGCGGATGCGGAGGGTGATCCGGGTGCCCTCGGCGGGGATCTGGGGGGTATTAGCGGTCCAGAACACGTTGCCGCCGTCTTCGGACTGGAGAGTGGGACGGCCGATAAGTTCGTCGCCGAAGTTCACGAGCGAGACGAGCGTGCCGTTCTGTTCGGCCAGGAACCAGGTCTGCCCGGCGTGCTCGACGGAGCGCGAGCCCACGAACAGCCAGCGATTGCCCGGCATGAGCTTGCCGGCATCTTGATCGATGACCCACCGGTTAGCGGGCACTTCGACTGCGGGCTGGTCGTCGAGGACGAAGAACAGTTCGACGGCCGGCCCCTGCGGCGGGTGGACGGTGACCTGGCTATCGACGATCTCGGCCCGGGCGGGGGTGCCGGGCTCGAGGCCCAGCAGGATGAGGGCGAGTTGGATGTGGGTCGCCTCGGCGTCGAGGGTAACGATGGCTTCGTGCTCACGGGTCCCGGGGCGGCAGGCGAGCAACTCGAGCCAGTCCACCGCCCGCCCCACGACCCGGCCGCGGAGGTCGAGGTGGCCGCGCTGGCGATCGATGACGACGCCGGGGTAGATCGTGTGGGATGCGGCGGCCGGCGGTGGGGTGGGATCCGCGGATGGGCGTGGCCGTGCGATCGGATCGGTGGGCGGGGCGGTCGCCGACGGCGCATCGGGCGTGGTGTCGGGGTACGGGTTGGTGGGAGCACACGCAGTGAGCGCTAGACCGCAACACAGGACGGCGGTGAGTGATCGGGTGAGTTGAGGCATGCTAAGTTTGGCTGATTTCGGGGTATATCCGCGGGCTTCCGGGGACATCGGGGAACTTCCTGGGGGGAACCCCAGAGCATTGGCCCGGGGTGGAATTGCGCCGTACCGTTGTGGACAAGAATTTCTTCTATGACTCAGGATACCCCCGAAGAACCCGACGCGACGCGTAATGTATCAGCCAATGAAGCATTCGAGCCGTTGCGCCCCGAGCGGCTGACGTGGGCATTGTTGCTAGGGCGGTGGGTGTCGTTTGCCCGGTCGGCGGTAGCGTTGCCGACGGACGGCGAGGGCGGGCGGATGCGCGATGCGGTGCCGGAGATCATCGGGCTGCAAGCGGTGTGGTTTGCGCTGGAACAACTCGACGAGTTGCCGGGTGATGAACGGGCATTGGGGCTGGACCGGGCCCGAGTGCTGATCGATCGGCACGCCGGGGTGGTACGCCGGCTGTGGGCCGGCCAGGCGTTGCCCGCCGAGTTGGACGAGTTGATCGGCGACGCGGAACGGGCGTGGGAAAACGCGACGGTCGGCGGCGGCGAGGCGTAGGCCTTTTCTGGCAAAGGTAAAACACCGGGGCTCCGCGCGTCACCCGCTGAACTCGGGAGACAGCGGATGTGAATCAGGCGGCGGAGCGTTGTTTATGCTGCGTCGCTCTTGGCGACAGCGGGTTTAACCGGGGCCTTGACCGCGGGTTTGCCGGTGCTTGTGGCGGGTTTGCGTTGGTCGAGGGCCTGCCGGGCAAAGCGCATTGCTTCCCTCACCTTCACCCGGACCGGGCGGGGTAGGTACTCGCGTGCCATCGCTTCGAGCGGGTGTCGTGAGGCGACTTCCTTGTGCGGGTGGGTGAACGCAAACTGGCCGTTGATCTCGGGTACCCATCCACGGTACAGCGACTTCACATCCTCAAATTCGACGCACTCGATACCCAGGCTGCGGCAGGCATAGCGGGTCAGGAAGTCGAAAGACACCATGCCTTCTTCGGCACGGCGGCGGATTTCCTGGACGTCGGCGTAGGTGTTGCCGTAGTCCTGCAGACGGTTGGAGATCAACAACTTGGAGGTGCGGATCAGTTGGATGGCCTCACGGGTGTAGCCGACAAAGCCGCCTTGGACGTTGGGAAAGCCCAACGGCTCCTGCCCCGCGCAGGTGGTCCACTCGAGGGTGCCGAATACTTTGCAGCCGGTGGGCAGGTGGGTGAGCCGGCGATGGGTCCACGTATCGGTATCGATCTTGATGAGATAGGGCGTGGGGTGCTCGTTGTAGAGGTCGAGCATGCGTTGAATCATGCGGCCGCCGTGCTCGGTACCGTACAACCGTTGGCCGGCGACGTAGCGGGCACCGAAGCGTTGGGCGATGGGGTTCCACCGTGGGTGGTCGTCGCCGTCGGAAACCATCAGCACTTGGGCCTGGGGGTAGTGCTTCCGAAGGTGGCGTAGGCACCACTGCGCTTCGCGCTGATCCCGGTAGACCTGGAGATAAAAAGTCAGGTCACGATCGTGGGGACGGTATTGCATCGCAAGTGGTTATCGGTGGTTACGGAAAACCCCCTTGAGGTTTTCATCTGAGCAAACAAAAGTCGGTCGGGGAGGCAACGGGCAGGCGGGAGGAACAGCGGAGGACAACACGCACACCTAGGGGGAGGCGTGATGGCGAGCCAATCCTTGGCGTGGGGAGTAGAGGCGTCCTGCCTCATAGGGCTGATACTATAATGGGAAAATCCCTAGGCGCGGGAAAAAACGGTCAAAACGCTCTTGGATCCCGTCGATTCATACGATAATCAATTGTCTAATCATTGTTTAAAACAGACATGTAAAAATTGACCACTTGGCGCATTCCGTAGGTCAACGCATCGGCGACCAAGGCGTGACCGATGCTCACCTCTTCCAGCCCGGACACCCCCGTGGCGAACGTGGGCAGGTTATGCAGGTCCAGATCATGCCCGGCGTTGACGCCCAGCCCCGCGGTACGGGCCCGCTCGGCGGTGGCGACGAAGCGAGCGAGGGTCACGTCTCGGGACGGGGTGCCGAAGGCCTTGGCGTAGCTCTCGGTGTAGAGCTCGATCCGGTCTGTGCCGGTCTGCGCCGCGGCCGCCGCGTCGTCGGGCTCGGGGTCGACGAACAAGCTCACCCGGCAGCCCCAGTCCTTCAATTGGGCCACGACGGGGCGTAGCTGATCGACCACGGCCGGCTGTGTAAGCGCAAAGCCGTGGTCGGACGTGTTCTGGTTCGGGTTGTCGGGGACAAACGTCGCCTGCGTCGGCTTCACGCGTTCGAGGATCGGCATCAGATGAGCCGACCCCGGGTTGCCGCCCGAGTCCAGCGGATTGCCCTCGATGTTGAACTCGCGGTCGGCGTACTCGGGACTGGCCAGCAACTCTGCCAGCGCGTCGACGTCGGTGACGCGGATGTGGCGCTGGTCGGGGCGGGGGTGGACCGTGATGCCGTGGGCTCCGGCGTCGAGCGCGAGGCGTGACAACTCCACAACCGACGGCACCCCTCCGTCGCGCGCGTTACGCAGGAGCGCGATCTTGTTCACGTTCACCGACAGCTTCGTCGTCACCGATTCATCGCTCATCGTCACGCCGCCTCGGGCTTACCCGAGTCCTCCGGCTCGTTGTCGGCCAGGCACAGAAACATCTTGCGGTAGGTCAGGAAGCCCACCAACGCCATCGCCGGCACCGTCACCGCCCCGACCACCGGCACCCACTGTACCGCGATCAACACGAAGAACAGCAGCCCGATCCCCCACTTCGCCAACAGATTGCGTGTCCACGGCACATACCGACGGAACGGGGCGACCAACGCCAGCCGGTAGTACAGCACGCCCGGGATCAGTCCGATCACCGGGATAAAGCTCAGCCCCGCGCCCACGAGCAGCACCAGCGGCAGCCGCGTCGCGATCCGGTCGGCGTAGGCCCGGACAAACGCGGGATCGGCGAACAACTCGTGCTTGCAGTTTTCGCAGGTCTGGCGGGGCAGGCGTTCTTCCAACTTGTCCGCGCACACCGGGCACCGTCGGGCTTCGGCGAGTTGATACGGCTGCGTCGCCATGTCCGCCGGGTCGTCGGTGTCGGACTGACCCAGCCAGCCTACGTCGCAGACTTTGGGGTTCTCGGCGTCGCATTTGCCGCACCGCATCGCGCAGCGGTACATGAGTTCGCCGCAGTTCTCGCACGACACACGCGACGCTTCTTCCTTACGGTGGGCCCACCAACGCACGAGGAACACGAAGCCGATCGCGATCCCGATCAGGATCAGCATCACGATCGGGAACAGGATCAGGAAGAACAGGCCGAAAAACGACCAAAGGTCTTCGCCCCAACTCAGCAGCTTCTGCAGGCCCACGTCGTCGTCTTCGTCGGCGCTCCGAAAAAAGCCCATGACGAACGAGCGGGTCGTGCTGGTGATAAACGTGCCGACGAGCGCGAGGATCGCCGGGATGCTGCCCATCGTGATCCCCGCCGCCACCGGCACCATGACCGCGGTCGCGGCACCCGCCTCCGGCACCACGGGGTCCAGGTTCTCTTGGATAAACTCGGTATCCGCCGCCGTGGCCACGCCCAGCGTGGTCAGCGCCGCCATCAACGGCTTGAAGTACTGGTCGATCGAATTCAGCAACGCTCGCGCGTCGGGGTTCTTCGTCGCCGCGATCTCCAGTGCCGCGAGGAGGCCCAGGATCAGCAGCGACGCGTCGCTGGTGAACCATGACGGCGCCGCGTCGGCTGCGAAACCCAGTGCGTCGAGGAGTCCCAGGTCCCGAATGATCGGGAACTCGGGGCCGAAGCGCAGGATCAGCGCGGCAGCGAACGCGGGTACAAACGCGCGCGACGCGAATAACCCCGTTGCTCCGAGCGCCTGGATGACGAGGCTTGCAAACATAATGACATCGTAACGGAAGGGGAGTGAAGACGAGCCGCCGGTCGTCGTCCATTAGCCGTCGATCGTTGGCAAAATGCTCGCCGCGAATGTGTCCAAGCCGCCGGCAATAATCAAAAACCAAAGGCTAATTTTTAACGGCCTCATCGTCCCGGCCCACCTGCAAGACCAGCAGCAGCGACCAGAAGCACAGCACTAGGTTCTGCACCGGCAACTGCAACGCCAAAGGCAGGCAATAGATCACGCACACCGCCGGCACCCACACCGCCCAGTTGCTGATCATCACCGGCACGATGTCCCGGCCAAACCACCCTCGGAAGCCCAGCTGCCGGATCGGGGCGAGGGCTTGGGCGGCGGAGCCGTTTTTGGAAAAGACCGTCTCGCCCCAGGCGTACGCGAGCACCGTCGATGGCACCGCCCAGACCGGGCAGTAGACACCCATGTCGATGAAGATCTTTTTGGCGATCGTCGTCGGGTCCGTGCCGTGGCCGAACCACACGGCCTGCAGCCGGTATAGCAGGTCGACCTCCAACCCCTTGTACGCCCAGAACACCACGGTGAACCACAGGAATTTCCACGGCATCGTGTGCCGCAAGCGCGGCCGGGCCCGCTGCACCAGCCCCGGGATCAGACCGCCGAAAACCGCGGTGCTGACTACGACGAACGCCCAACCCGCCGCGAGCTTGAATTCTCCCAGCCGCGTCAACGCCGCGTTGACCGCCGGCACGTACCAGTACGCCAACAACAGCCCGACCGCGAACGCGCTGAGCACCGCCCCGGGCACGAGGTTCGCCCTCGCCGCCGCCACCCCCGCCCGCCACGGCGGGGGGGACGTCTCGATAGCCCCGGGGTTGGTTGTGGAAGCGGGCGTTGGTTTGGTCACGGCCGCATCATAGCCGCGCCCCGGTCAACGGCCCGCGTTAGGGAATCCGGCGTCGAGAGCGGAGCCCCGCGAGCACCGATGAGCCCAAAAGGATGATCGCCGCGCCCGGCTCGGGCACGATGTCACCGATCGGGATCGACGTTTCCATCTTGAAGTTCGAGTCGTTGTGGTAGCGCTCGGCGAAGAACAGGTCGAACTGGTGCACCGTGCCGACCTCAGATAGGCCGATGATGTCGTCGAGACTGATCTCGCCTTCGATGAACGGCGCGGACGCGGCGTCGGCGGCGTGGAGCCCGCCCAGGTCCAGCGCGAGTTCGCCGTCGATGAAGACCCACAGGTCGTCGTCGCCGCGGAATGAGAAGGTTTCGCCACCTTCGTACATGAACTCGGTGCTGACCTGCATGGTCCAGTGCCAGTTGTGACCGGACTCGATCGGCACGCCGTTGAAGAACGGCACGCCGCAATCGGGCGTGAGCCCGTCGGCGTCGAGGCTGATGGTATTGCCCAGCCCCTTCCCGTCGAGCGGGAAGAAGGCGTTCGAGTCGATACCGAAGACGTTGCTGGTGCCGATGCGGTCGAGCGTGAGGGTGCCGCTCACCGGCACGTTATACGCCGGGTCGGACTTGAACCACTTGTCGAACAGCGTGGCGTTGTTGTTGGTGGAGTTGGAGGATCCTGAGTGCACGGGCACGCCGTCGACCCCGAGCGTGCTCTGCACGATGCCGGGGTCCAGGATCGAGTGGCCTAGCCCGCCGAGGAAGGTGGGCTTCTGGTTGTTGACGTCCCAGCAGTGGCCGTCGTCATACTCGAAGTCGGGGTGGGTGTTGGGCGGGTCGGGGGCGAGGCCTACGCCGCTGGTTTTATCGCCGATATTGTTCGTGCCGTTGAAGTCGTAAAACAGCACTTCGATCTCGAGTTGATCGCCCTGCCCCCATGCCGCCCCGACAAATCCCAGCACGAAAGCGCACGCCCACGCCCCGCGTGACCCAGCCCTTGCAACCACCATTTGACACCTCTCACACCAAAAACACGAAACGAACCGGCGTCTTGATGTCTTCCGTGATGTCGTGCCGCCCCCGCGGCGCGCCGAAGAAAGGGGCCCATTTCCATGGCCTACGTAATTCAATTATCGCTAAATCAGGGCGTGGGCCAATGAGGGTTTACGTGAATCAGAATTAACCCCGCGCTAGGCCGGCTCGACCGTGATGGCGCAGTTGACGGTATTGGCGATAAAGCAATGGTGGTGGGATTTCTCGTGCATCGCGGTAACGGTGTCTTCATCAGGGCGGTTCTCGCCGCCGAAGACGATCTTGGGCCGCAGCGTGATGGCGGTGACGGCCATCCGGGTGCCCCCGGACTCGTTGCCGACCCGACCGAGTACGCCCGAAGCGTCGTCGGTGTAGCTCTCGACGACCAGTCGCTTCTTTGCCGCCAGGGCAAGGAACGTCAGCATGTGGCAACTCGCCACCGCGCCGACGAGCATGGCCTCGGGGTCGACTTTGCTGCCGCCCGAGTCGGTGTCGCCCTCGTAACCCGGGGCGGCCGAGGCCATGACGGTGTGGCCGTTGGCGAAGCGGACGGTGTGGGCCCGCGGATAGGTCTGGTAGGTGAATTCCGCGTCGCCGCGGGCCCATTCGATCTTGGCGAGGTGGTCAGACATGGTCTACAGGTCCTTGCATTGGATGAGTTCGAGGATCTCACCGTCCGGCCCGGTGAAGAGCGCCAGCCAAAACATGATGTTAGGCGGCTGGCCCGGGACCCGGTTTTCAATCGGCATGTTATAAGGCTCTGTTGTCATCGTAATCTCCGCGGCACGGACCCGCTCCAAAGCCCTCTTCAAGGTCGTCGCCGCACAGGCACATGCGCAGCAGACGCCCCTCGGCGGGCGGCGTGCCGTCTTCGGCCTGTGGCGCTTGATTCATTCCCGGCCATCGCGACGAGCATGATGGATGACCGGCTGTCGATGTTCCACGTGCCGACGCTCACAGCCGTGGCAGGCCCAAGCCCGAGTTTTGGTTGGCGGTGTGTCCAAAGCGTTAAGAAGAGCCGACCCGCAATAGAAAGGAACAGATCGGGAACTAGGCCGGTGGGGCTCGGAAAAATCGCCGCGTAAAACTGGCAGATGTGATCTGCACCAAAGTACCGGTTCGATTACGAAGACGGCTCGAAAACGAGTTGCGCTCGTGGAAGGGGTTGGGCGTACCTCCCCGACGCCCCGGGACTTCGCTCCCGGATGGTCCTTGGCCTACGCCGCGGTCCAGTCGTGTCGCCTCGAATCACCCGGCCCCGAGGCCCGATGAAACGCCGTCCTTTGTGGCGCGCAGAAACAACGGTTCAATGCGGAGTTGCCCGCCGTCGGGATTGACCTTAAGGCAGTCACGCCGGGCGATTCACCCGCTGGCCTGGAGCTTCTCGACGATGGTGCGGTCTTCGAGGGTGGTGGTGTCCTGGGTGATCTCGTTGCCGGCGGCGATATCGCGCAGCAGGCGACGCATGATCTTGCCGCTGCGCGTTTTCGGGAGCGCTTCGGTGAGCCGGATCTGGTCGGGCTTGGAGATCGGGCCGAGCTCGTGGGCGACGTGCGCGGACATGGATTTTTTCATCGCGGCGGCTTCATCGCTGCCCGGCGCGGGGACCGCACCCTTGGTGATGACGAAGGCCGAGATGCCCGTGCCCTTGACGTCGTGGGGGAAGCCGACCACGGCCGCTTCGGCGACGTCGGGGTGGCTGACCAGGGCCGACTCGATCTCCATCGTGCCCAGGTTGTGCCCGGCGACGACGATGACGTCGTCGATGCGTCCGGTGATCCAGAAGTTGCCGTCGGGATCGACGCGGGCGCCGTCGGCGGGGCAGTACATGCCCGGAACTTTTTCCCAGTAGGTCTCGACGAAACGCTGCCGGTCGCCGTAGATCCCGCGGAGCATCGAGGGCCAGGGCTTGCGGACCACGAGGATGCCGCCGGTGTTGTTGGGTACCTCTTCGCCGTCGGAGTTCACGACCGCCGCGTCGATGCCGAGCATCGGCCGGCAGCACGATCCCGGCGTGGTTGTGGTCGCGCCGGGCAGGGGGGTGAGCATGTGGCCGCCGGTCTCGGTCTGCCACCAGGTATCGACGATGGGGCACCGGCCGCCGCCGATCTTCTCGTGGTACCACACCCAGGCTTCGGGGTTGATCGGCTCGCCGACGGTGCCCAGGACCTTGAGCGACGAGATGTCGTGCTTGTCGATGTGTTCGTCGCCCCACTTCATGAAGGCACGGATGGCGGTGGGCGCGGTGTAGAACTTGGTGACCTGGTGGCGTTCGATCATGTCCCAGAAGCGGTCGGGGCCGGGCTCGTTGGGCGCGCCTTCGTACATGAGCGTGGGCACGCGGTTGGGCAGCAGGCCGTAGATGATGTAGCTGTGCCCGGTGATCCAGCCGATGTCGGCCGTGCACCAGTAGAGCTCGTCGGGGTCGTCGGCCTTGAGGTCGAACGTGAGCTTCGACGTCATGGTGGCGTGAACCATATACCCGCCCGTGGTGTGCATGATGCCCTTGGGCTTGCCCGTGCTACCGGAGGTGTAGAGGATGAACAGGAGGTCTTCGCTGTCCATGTGCTCGGCGGGGCAGTCTTCCGAGGCGGCTTCCATGAGCTCGTGCCACCAGTGGTCCCGGCCGGCGGCCATGTCGACGTCGCAATCCGTGCGCTTGAACACGATGACGTCATCGATCAGATCGGTCATCGTGAGCGCCTCGTCGACGTTGGCCTTGAGCGGCACGTTCTTGGCGCGCCGCCACGAACCGTCGCAGGTGATCAGGAGCCTGGACTTGCCGTCCTCGACGCGGTCGCGGATCGCGGTGGCGCTGAAGCCGCCGAAGATGATCGAGTGGACCGCGCCGATCCGGGCGCAGGCGAGCATGGCGACCGCGAGTTGTGGGACCATACCCATATAGATCGTGACGACGTCGCCTTTCTTCACGCCTTTGGCTTTGAGGACGTTGGCGAACTTAGAGACTTCACGCAGCAGGTCGTGATACGTCCAACGCTCGACGTGAGGCTGGTCGTCACTGCCGAACGGCTCGGCCTCCCAAACGATCGCAACCTTGTCGCCCAGCCCCGCGTCGATCTGGCGGTCGATGCAGTTGTAGCAGAGGTTGGTTTTGGCCCCAACAAACCATTTGGCGTCGGGCGCTTGCCATTCCAGCACTTTGTCCCACGGCTTGAACCAGTGCAACCCCTCGGCGACCTCCGCCCAGAACGCCTCGGGCTCGGCGATCGAGCGCGCGTGCTGCTTCTCGTACTCCGCCATCGAGCCGATATGGGCCTGGGCGGCGAAACCCGCGGGCGGAGCGAAACGACGGGTTTCCTGTAGATTCGACTCGGTGGATTCGGCGGAGGTCATGGAGGTGGCATCCTTAGCGGGTGGGATTGGTATCGGGGACCGCCATCGTAAAGCCGGCTGTGGACCCCGACAACACATCCGTCTGAGTAGAAATCATCTTCCACATCAAGACACGATAGCCTGCGGAAGGGATGCGGCGAGGCCGGAGATTTGCCTAGATTAACAGCAAAAAGTAACAAAAAAACTGATAAAGGATTGGGTGGGCCAACAGGTTTGGCTTATACTAACAGTGAGGGTATTAATTTCTTGCCCATCTTTTCTTCGCGATTTTGACACGATCGCAGGCCGTTCATTGAGTGGTGGTTCACATCTTTTGGAGGAGTAGAGAGAAATGAAACGTGTGGTTCTTTTTAGCGCAGTCTGTGCACTGTCGGTAGGCGCGTCCGCCCACGGGCAGATCATTATGGATGACTTCGAGGTTGATTCGTCGTCGTCGTACACCGTCCTCGATGACGGCAACGCTCCGAGCGGCGACGGCACGCCCGACAGCACGAGCGCCTTTGCGTTCGACTACATCGCCGCGGGCATCCCGCTGGCCCCGAACTCCTCGCCGGGTGATGTCGGCGGCCTGCGTTTTGCTGCCAATGAGACCAGCGCCGATGCCGGGGCGGCCGACCACATTACCGCCTTCCACAATACGACGATTATCGCCAACTCCTTCACCGTGACCGTCGACATCTACATGGGTGTCGAAAACGCGGGCGGGACCACCGAGTTTGCCAACGTGGGCTTCGGCTCCGACGGCACCGACTTCAACTCGATCTTCACCCCGATCGCCGGCGACGGGCACTTTATCTCGATGACCGGCGATGGCGGCAGTTCTTCGGACTTCCGTCACTTTGTAGAAGGCACCCCCGTCAACAGCGGCGACTCCAGCTACTTGGCCAGTGCCGATGGCGATCCGAACACGACCAACGCGGCCGGTGACCTGTACCAAGCCATCTTCGCCGGCGGCGACTTCCCCGGTTCGCCGGGCAATCGCTGGACGACGCTGACCATCGACGTCAATCCGCTGCTCACGACCTACTCGCTCGACGGCACCACCATCATCGAGACGGCGACGGTGGACAGCCGGGGCCAGATCGGACTGGGATACGGTGACGTGTTCAGTTCGGTGGGCCCGCATTTCGTGGTCTTCGACAACCTCAACGTTGTCCCCGAGCCCACCTCGCTGGCGCTGTTGGGTCTTGGCGCCTTGGCGATGTTGCGCCGTCGCTCGGCCTGACCGGACAAGCGGCCGGCTCGGACGTGCGGCCGAACTATTCAAAATCTCCTAAACCCCGCCTTCAGGCGGGGTATTTTGTCGTTTCGGGGCTCCCCCCACCTTGCTGGCTCACCGCCGGGACGCTGGCGTCGGGCCGCGACAGCGCCTAAACTACGGTTCTTCTCGTTTTTCCGCTCTTTTTTTTAATTTTGGATGCTCCGGAATGACTACCGACGATGCGGTGATGACCGAAACGGCCCGCCTGGAAATCCCCGGCCACACCCTCGAACTCCCCATCGTGGTCGGCTCGGAAAACGAACACTCGATCGACATCTCCAAGCTCCGCGGCCAAACCGGTTTCATTACCCTCGACGAGGGTTACCGCAACACCGGCAGTGTCCGCAGCGACATCACCTTTATCGACGGTGAAAAAGGCATACTCCGTTACCGCGGCATCCCTATCGAGGACGTCTGCGCCAACTGCTCGTTCATCGAGACGGCCCTGCTGCTGATCTACGGTGAGTTGCCGACGAAGAGCCATCTCGACAGCTTCCGCGCTCTGCTCACCGAGCACCAGATGATCCACGAGGGCGTCATCAAGGCGTTCCACGCCTTCCCGGCCCATGGGCATCCCATGGCGATCCTCTCGGCCACCATCAACGCGGTCTCGTGCTACCAGCCCGAGGTTATGAATATGGAGGACGAATCCACCTTCGAGGCCTCGGCCGCGAAGCTGATCTCCAAGGTCCGCACCCTCGCGGCGGGTGCGTACCGCACATCGGCGGGCCTGCCGATCATGTACCCCAAACCGAGTAACTCGTACTGCGAGAACTTCCTGCACATGATGTTCAGCAACCCGCACAGCCACTTCGAGATGGACGAAGACGTGGTGCAGGCGTTAAACCTGATCCTGATTCTCCATGCCGACCACGAGCAGAACTGCTCGACATCGACCGTACGCATGGTCGGCAGCTCGGGCGCAAATCTGTTCGCCGCGTGCTCGGCCGGGGTATGTGCGCTCTGGGGCCCGCTGCACGGCGGGGCCAACGTCGCGGTCATCAACCAACTCAACGAGATCCATCAATCGGGCGTCGATATCCAGCAGTACATCGACGACATCAAGCGGACCAAGGGCAAGCTCTACGGCTTCGGTCACGGGGTCTATAAGAACTACGACCCGCGAGCCAAGGTGCTTAAGGCCTCGGCCGACAAGGTCCTCGATAAGCTCGGGGTCGACGATCCCTTGCTTAATATCGCGCGGAAGCTCGAAGAGACGGCGCTTAGTGACGATTACTTTGTCAGCCGCAAGCTATATCCGAACGTTGATTTTTACTCGGGCATCATCATGCGGGCGATGGGCATCCCCAGCGAGATGTTCACGGTGATGTTCGCGATGGGCCGGATGCCGGGTTGGATCGCTAATTGGAAAGAGGTCCGCGACACCAAGAGCCGCATCTACCGCCCCCGTCAGGTCTACACCGGCCCGACCGAACGCGGCGTTACGCCGATGGCCGAGCGGAAATAGAGCTCTTGCCGACCGAAAACGATGGAATCCCGGGTCACCTACGTCCGTTTCGTCATCGGCCAGCGCGACGAACATTCCCATGTTTCCCAAGGGGTATTTCAGGCAGCGATCACGCTGCGCGAGTCCAACCAGCTCACTCAATACGAAGACGATCAACTGCACGATGACTTGAGTTGGCTGGGGATGCATCTCAAAACGCCATCGGTGCTGGTCTATACGGGTACGGAGCGGGCGATCTGCTGGTTCCATCCCCGTGCAAAAAAACCCATCACCCGTGTTCGATCGGTCGCGCGTTTGCTTAACGAGCACGGCTACTACGTGCGGATGCTCACGACCGATCGGCCGGGAACAGTCATTTACGAAGACGGTTGGCAGATCGTGGCTTATCCGCACCGCGATCAGCGGAGCAAGCTGTAGATTTGATCTCCTGCCCAAGTCTCGGTTCGGATTGTATTTTCATTCTTCGCTACGTCTTAATCCGCGTTGATTCCGTCTTGTTGGGTTTTTTGCTCATTCCTTGCGTTGCAATACCAGATCTTCGGTGCTGCGGTAGGTGAGCAGCAGCGCCCCGCGGGCGGCGACGGCGTCGAAGATGCGTTCGACGACTTCTTCCTCGCCGGGCCAGGGGTAGGCGTAGATCAGGGCGAAGTCTTCGGGATCCAGGCCGAGCTCGTCGTAGCCGTCGGCCACGCCTCGGCCGAGCGTAGCTAGGTCGTCGCGCACGTCGGCCAGGTGTTCGGCGGATTCGGGGATAAAGCTGCCGTGGGCGAACTCAATGCTCAGGTCGTGGTCAGCCGCCAGCGACTCGGCCTGACCGACCAGATCACGTTCGATCTCGATGCCGCAGGCCTCAAAGCCTATGTGCGTCGCGAGGGCCGCGACGACGCCGAAGCCGCTGCCCCATTCGCAGCACCGATCGCCCGCGGCGAGCCCGGTGCCGTAGATGGCCGACAGCGCAGCGTAGACCCGGGGGAAGTCGGCCGGCACAAACGCAGCGGGCCCCTCGCCTCGGGCGGCGGCCACAAAGTCGGCGATGCGGTCCCCCGCGTCCGCGATCAACGCCTCGCTCTGGCTGGGCAGTTCCAACTGGGGCACATCGAGGAAGATCGTCACCAAGCTCATAAAGGCGGGCTTTCGTCATGGGCTCCGGATGAGTCGGGGGGATCGCGCGTAGATTCGTTCGATAAGCATATATTGCGTGAGTTGATATTAGTGAAATCTGGAGATAAATACGATTAAATTCATTTTTAGAATGAATTTATGGCGTTATTTTCGTGCCGAGCAATTATTCTTGCTTAAATTGAGATCGGTGTTAAAATGCCACCGGTCTCATAGAAATTCCGTTTCATTTCGCCTTGTTTTGAGTCTCTATTTTTCCGTTTTGCTGAGTATTCTTCATGCCTGCGTCTTCTTCCCCCGACAAACCGGCCACGATCTACGAGATCGCCAAGCAGGCGGGGGTATCGAGTTCGACCGTGGCGCGGGTATTGCGTGGGGACGTGAAAGAGACTTGGCCGAGTACCGCTCGGCGGGCGGCCCGGATCCGTCGGCTGGCCGAGGAACTGGGTTACCGCGCCAATTGGCGTGCCAAGGCTTTTTCGGAGAAGCGGACCTGGACGGTCGCGCTTTTCTATACCAACACCCTGAAGATTCTGGACGGCATCCACGCCGAGATCGTCGAAGGCCTCAACGACATGCTGCAATCACGCGGCTACAGCCTCATGTTGATGCCGGTGGAGAGCGAAAATTTTGAACGCACTGTCCAGGGTTCGCGCCTCGACGGGTATGCGACAATGGCCGAGACCCTCCCGGCAGCCGCGAGCAAACTGCTGCGGGCCAGCGGCCTGCCCGAGGTTGCGCTGAACAACGCCCCCAACGACGGCGCCTCGGGCGTCGTGGTGGACGACTTCCGTGGGGGGTACTCGGCGGCACGGCACATGCTGGAACTCGGCCACCGCAAGGTGGGTTTCTACCTGGATTCCGAGGCGCGGGCGCACTATAGCATCGACGAGCGTCTCAAAGGTATCAAGTCCTGCATGCGCGAGTTCGGGTTGGATGGCGGGCCGGAGGTGTTTCATGTCGATCACAACGAGATCAAGGCGGTGCTGGCGGACCCGGCGCGTCGACCGACAGCGATGATCTGTTACTCGCATCTCGAAGCCAAGCCTATCCTGTCGTTCATGTATCAGCTTGGGCTGCGTGTGCCCGACACGCTGAGCGTGATCGGCTTCAACGATGACCAGAGCGATGTGACATCGCCGCCGCTTACCACCGTCTCGTACAACGGGCACCGTATGGGCAAGGTGGCGGCTCAGTTGTTGTTGCGTCTGATTGATCGGGATCAGTCGGCCGACCCCCACAGCGTCACGCTCAAGCACCACCTCACGGTGCGCGGTTCTACCGCGTCGATCAAATCGTAGTTTTTTGTTCGGGTCGGTTTGACGCCGATCTTTGAGTTCCTGTCATTCAGGCCCGTGTCTTTGGAGGAAGAGTCGTGATAAATTATATGAACAAGAGAATTGCCACCGGTTGCGTTTTGTGCTTGGGCATCGCCGCCTCGGCGTCTGCCCAGAACGTGTCGCTCTACGAGGGCGACGGTGCGTTCTTTACAAGTGTGCCTGGGGGTTTCACCTTCGATTCGTTTGCAACAGGGGTAACCGAATCTCCCACTTCGCTTACGGTTGACGTCTCGGCGTTCGGCGGGCTGGGCCGCGACCTTACCGCCCCTGTGACGGTGGACGAAACCACCGCGTCCGTCCGCCTCGAGTACCGCGTCCTCGACAACAACGAAGCCGCCGACTTCCGCGTCATCCTCCGCGACAACGACGGCGACGACTCGGCCCCCGGGCTCGGTACCGAAGACCACCAATTGTTCGTCGACATGAGTTTCGCGAGCCCGCTGAACGACGGCTCGGGATTCAGCGAGCAGTTCGTCCCGCTCAACCCGGTCTTCCGCGCCCAGTCGTTCGGCTTTGCCAACGACGGCGACGGCGTCCTGAACCTTGGTCTGGACCAGTGGCAGATCCAGAGCGCGTTTGGCTCAGCGACCCGCCTGAACATCGAGGTGCGTTCGGTGGAGATTGTTCCCGAGCCCACCACGCTCGGCTTCGCGGTCGCTGGCCTGGCATTGGTGGCGGGCCAGCGCCGTAGGTTGGCGTAGGTAGGTCGTCGATCTTTTTCTGTTCTATGCACTCTCTACCGTCATTTCATCCGTTTTTCTAAAACCCCTTGATTCGGAGGATCAGCATGTTTCCAAAATTGAATCAAACTCTATGTCTCGGAGCATCGTGCGCGGTACTTGTGGCCGGCCCCGCCCGCGCTCAAGTCGACTTAGCGGTGTTTGACGCCACCCAATTCAATGCCAACGGGTTTGCGTTCGGCGCGTTGGACCCGGTTGATACGTCGGGCGGCTTTCTGGGGATCGATACCGGCGACACCGGCGACCTGTTTGGTGGTGCAGGTTCGGACATCACCGCCGCGGCTTTTAGTGCGGCCGACGCGGTGTTGGAGGTGACGCTGGAGGTTGATCCGTTGAATGTGGCGAGCGATTTCCGGGTGGTACTGGCCGACAGCGACGACGAATTTACGGGGGACGAATTCCAATTCTTCTTTGACCTAACCTCGATCACACCGGGCAGCGGGTTTGTCACGTTGAGCCAGCCTTTGCTCTCACCGGGCCCGGTTTTTGTGCAACCGCAGTTCGGCAATTTTCCCGGGGACGAGATCCAGAATTACGATGGAGGGGTCGCCGGCTTGCAGCAGATCCAAGTTCAGAGTGCATTTGGCGGGACCGATCGGTTGAAGATCAATATCGACAGCGTCAAGATTGTGGATCCGGGCGGAGTTCCCGATCCGACTCTTATCGAGTTGACCACCGCGACGTTTGCCAGCCAGCCCTCGTCGTTCGACTTCGGTACGTTCCAGGACCCCGGAGCGCTCGACGTCTCGGGTGAGAACATTGTGATCAACGCCGACTCCAGCGCCGGCCCGATGATGGGTGGTGGTCTCGGGTTCAACGGGATCGACGTCGATTTCGATACCGCCGAGTACCAAATCGAAGTCGAGGCGAAACTCTTGTCCGGCAACACCGCCGAGACCTTCAATGTGCTCCTGGGGGATCTCGACGGCGATGACAGCGGTCCCGGGCTGGGCAGCGAAGACTATCTCTTTGCCGTCGATACCGCCGACCTCAACGAAGCCGATTTCACCACCGTCGTGATCCCGCTGGGCTCGGGGACGGAGACGAGCATCGAGACCACGTTCGCGTTCACCAATGGTGGCGACGGGCTGCAGAACTTCGATCTCAGCCAACTCCAACTCCAGTCGGATTCCGAAGACCTGGGCTTCCTCGCCCTTGAGGTGGCCCGCGTCTCGATCGTTGAGATCGTGGCCGACGGCGGGTTGATCGGGGACTTCAGCGGTGACGGCTTCGTCGGTCAGGACGACCTGAACCTCATCCTCCTTAACTTCGGCGCGACCGTATTACCCGACGGGTTCGACATCGCCGGGCTCGACCCCGAGACCAGCCCCAGCGGCTTCGACGGCATCATCGGACAGAACGAGCTCAATGACGTGCTGCTGAACTTTGGCAACAGTGCCACGCCCGCGGTCAACGCGGTTCCCGAGCCCGCGAGTCTCGCGTTACTGGGACTTGGTGGCCTGCTCGCCACCCGACGCCGGGCGGCTCGATAAACGATTCTCCAGCCGCGGGTCGGCTTTGCCGCCGACCCGCGGATTTTTCCCGCTGACCCGGCGGGCTCTACAGACCGTCAACCATTCTCGTGAAAAGGGAACTCACATGCGTCGTCAACACGCTTTTACACTCATCGAACTGCTCGTGGTTATTTCCATCATCGCGCTGCTCATCGGGATCCTCCTGCCCGCTCTCGGGGCTGCCCGAGCCTCCGCGCGTTCCGTGGCTTGCAAGTCGAACCTCAAGCAAGCGGGGGTCGCACTGTATGTGTACATGGACAGCAACAAGGGCAGCTTCCCGTGGGGGATCAAGGCGGCGGAAGGGGTGCCGTTCAGTTTTACCAACGGGGGCAACTCGGATTGGGCGCTCTTGTCGCTCAACGCGATGGGCCGTGCCGAGAAGACATGGGAAGAAGAGGCGATGGCCCAAAACCAGGATAAAGGCATCGCCAACCTCTACGCGTGTCCCGCGGCCATTCCTCAAGAAGGTGATAATCGGATCCGTCAGTACGCGGCCCACCCCCGCCTGATGCCGGAGCCCGGTATTAACGATCTTGCGGGTGGTGTGCCCGGCATCACCCTCAAGCCGGTCAAGATCGACGCGGTTAAAAATCAAACCGAGCTTTTTGCCGCCACGGATGTGACCCAAGATCCAAACGATGGCTTCAACGGCGGGGCGGTTTTGAGCAGGAGTGAGTTTGCCAAGAATGGTTTACTGGCTGCGCCGTACCTGCTGACCGGCAACAGTACCTTTACCTACACCGATAATTTCAATGTCGGAAAAAACACCGACGAAGCGGGTAATCTGCAGATGCCGCGCTTCCGCCACCCCGGGGATACCGCTAATTTTATCTTTGTGGACGGGCACGTAGGCGCCTTCGGCTGGCGGGCCCCGGACGATCATGACTTGGAAGTCCGCAACGCTTATGTACAGTTCTGATGTCGATCAGCCGGTCGTTGTTTAAGCCTTCCAATCATCCCGTTTAACACTTTCGAGAAATAGATCAATGCGCCTTAAAACGAGTCCCCGAATACGCGCCACGGGCGCGATTGGCTTAGTCGTATCTTGTGTCGCATGTTTCATCCAAGCCGAGCCCTTGGAACGCCCGGCCGGCGGGCAGGAGCTCATCGGCGGCGGCTGGGCGAAGAACGCGACGCCCCAAGTCGGTGACGGGGTGCAGGTGCACACCGAGTTTTCGAGGGTCGCCGCGTCCGGGATGTCGTTTGATCGGGCCGTGCGGGTGGTGGTCGACAAGCGGCCCGCCAAGACGTGGGACGTGCAGATCAACCACGACAACCGACAGGCGGTCAAAGAAGGCGATGTACTTCACGTGCGGTTCTGGGCGCGGTGCGTCGAGTCGATGACCGGCGAGGGTTTTGCGGACGTGAAGTTTGAGTTGGGCCGTGAGCCGTGGACGCAGTCGCTACACCACCAGATCAGCTACACCAATCGGTGGACGCGTTTCGATTTCCCGTTCCGGGCCGGACAGGATTTCGCGGTCGGTGAGGCGAAGATGAGTTTTCAGTTCGGCTACGACGGGCAGACCGTGGAGATTGGCGGTGTATCGGTCATGAATTACGGCCCGGACGCCGACATGGCCGCATTGCCGCAGACGAAGCTGGTGTACCCCGGCCATGCGGCGGATGCGCCGTGGCGGGCGGCGGCGGCTCAGCGCATCGATGAACTCCGCAAGGGCGACCTGCATATCACGGTCGTGGACGCCCAAGGCCGGCCCGTGCCCGGTGCCGAGGTGCGGATCGAGATGACCCGCCACGCGTTTTCCTTCGGCAGCGCGGTGGTGGCCAAGACGCTGGCCGACCCGTCTTTTGACCCGCGTTATCGTGAGACGGTGGCGACGTGGTTTAACGAGGTGGTGTTCGAAAACGATTTGAAATGGGTTAATCACGGCACGGGTGACCCGGACGACATCGCCGCGTCGCTGTCGTGGCTGGCCGCCCGGGATATCGGCGTGCGCGGGCACGTGCTGGTATGGCCCGGATGGGAGTGGCTGCCCGAGGACCTCCCGGCCCTCGCGTCAAATCCCGAGGAACTCAGGCGGCGGGTCGAGCAGCGGGTGTTCGACGCGGCAGGCAAGTACCGCGGGCAGATCAAAGATTGGGACGTGATCAACGAGCCCTACAACAACCACGACCTGATGGACATCCTCGGCAAGGAGGTGATGATCGATTGGTTCAAGCTGGCTCAGCAGGCCGACCCGGAAGCTAAGCGTTACATCAACGACTGGGGCATCCTGACCGGCGGCGGTAACGACACCAATCACCAAGACAACTACCACGACTGGATCGATTTCCTTGTCGAGAACGGCGCTCCGATCGACGGCATCGGCCTGCAGGGCCACTTCGGTTCGGCGCTGACCCCGCCGGATCGGCTACTCGAGATCCTCGACCGCTTCGCGGGTTTCGGCAAGCGGATCAAGATCACCGAGCTGGACATCGTGATGAGCGACGAGGCTTTGCGGGCCGACTATATGCGTGACTTCATGACCGTGATGTTCAGCCACGAAGCGGTCGACGGCGTGCTGATGTGGGGCTTCTGGGCCGGCCACCACTGGAAGCCCGAGGCTGCGCCGTTCGATCACGACTGGACCCTCAAGCCGCACGGCCAGGCGTGGAAAGACCTCGTGCTCGGCGAGTGGTGGACCCAGGAAACCACTACAACCGGTGCCCAGGGCCAAGCACATCTCCGCGGCTTTGCCGGGAACTACTGTGTAACCGTGACGCACAACGGCCAAACCGTCACCGCCAAGCCGAGCCTGACACGCGAAGGACTCACCCTCAAGCTGGTGCTAGACGAGCCCGAATGATGCCGAGGGTAGTTGTTTTTTCTGCCCTCTGTTGAGCTTGTTGCCCATGTCGAAAACCATCGATAACCCTATCCTGTCGGGGTTCAACCCCGACCCATCGATCCTGCGCGTCGGGGACGATTTTTACATCGCCACGTCAACGTTCGAGTGGTTCCCCGGTGTACAGGTTCACCACTCGCGCGATCTCGTGAACTGGCGCTTGCTCACCCGCCCGCTCGACCGCGTGTCGCAACTCGACATGCGCGGCATCGGGAATTCGTGCGGCGTCTGGGCGCCGTGCCTGAGCTACGACGAAGACGCGCAGCGGTTTTACTTGATCTACACGATTGTCCGTAGCCGAGGGCACTTCAAAGATACGCCGAATTTCCTGGTGACGGCCGAATCAATCCACGGGCCCTGGTCTGAGCCGACCTACCTGAATGCATCGGGGTTTGACCCGTCGCTGTTCCACGATGATGACGGCCGCAAGTGGCTCGTAAACATGGTGTGGGATCCGCGCGGCGGGGTCCACCCTTTTGCTGGCATCCTGTTGCAGGAGTACAACGCCGCGGCGGGACGACTGGTGGGGCCGGTGAAGAATATCTTCCAGGGCACGGCCCTCCAACTTGTCGAGGGCCCTCACTTGTACAAACGAAGCGGATGGTACTACCTACTCACGGCCGAGGGCGGGACGATGCACGAGCACGCAGTAACGCTAGCGCGTAGCCGATCGATCGATGGGCCGTACGAGGTACATCCGCAGAACCCGGTGTTGACCGCCGACGGGCACGACGAGCTTGAGCTGCGCAAGGCCGGACACGCGTCGTTGGTCGAGACGCAGGACGGGCGGTGGTACATGGCGCACCTTTGCGGCCGGCCGGTGCCCCCGTCGGGGCGATGCATCCTCGGACGCGAGACGGCGTTGCAGGAGGTGCGGTGGGACGACGACGGTTGGTTGCGTCTGACCGCGGGTGGCAACACGCCGCGGGTCCGCGTGCCGGCACCGGACCTGCCGCTGCACCCGTTCTCTGTTCCGCCGGCCCGTGACGATTTCGACGAACCGACGCTGCGGATCGATTACCAGACGCCGCGCGTCCCGCTCGACACCCAGACGTGCAGCCTGACTGCACGCCGCGGCTGGTTGCGGCTATTCGGGGGTGAGTCGCTGGCGTCGCCGTACTACCAATCGCATGTCGCTCGGCGCGTGCAGCACCACCGCTGCGCGGTGCGGACATGTGTGGACTTCGAGCCCGAACATTTCCAGCACTTCGCCGGGCTTACCGCGTATTACGACACCGAGTCGTTCTACTTCCTGGGCGTCACCTACTGCGAGAATCACGGCCGATGCCTGACGCTGTTCGGGATGGATCGCGGCGAGCACTGCGAGTTTCCCGATATCCCAGTGTCGATAAACCATTCTGGTGTGGTACACTTAGGTCTGGATCTGAACGGCAGTGATCTGCAGTTTATTGCCAGCCCCGACGCGATGTCGTGGTACCCCGTCGGGCCAAAACTCGACGCGAGCATCCTGTCGGACGAGCATCCAAAAGAACTCGGCTTCACCGGCGCGTTCGTTGGCCTGAGCGTGCAAGATATGGCGGGGGCAAGCAAGTCCGCGGATTTCGATTACTTCGAGTACCGCCCGCTCCAGACCGAGGCCGTCAAGCCTCCGGCCGCCCGACGTCTTCGCCGCATGCCGAGCTCGTCGCTCTAACCTAGATTTTGTCACTCCCACCTATTTCGTGATCGGATTCATCTGTGAAGCAAGCGATTCAACAAGTGTGTCGTCGGAGGGGGCGGGGGCTGAGGCGAGGATTGGCGACAATTGTGGGAGCGTACGCGCTGGCCCCGGTTCCGGGCAACGCCGTAGTGCTCTCGGACTTCAGCAGCGGCGGTTTCGATTATTTTTTCGATGACTTTTCTGAATCTTACAACGCCACGGACGGCACGGTTCGCTTGTCCGACTCGATCAACGGCTGGGGTGGTGCGGGGATCAGTTTCTCTTCGCCGGTTGATTTTTCGGGCTTGCTCGACCAATACGTGCAGGCCGACTTCCGCGTCGAGCCGAACCACGCCACGAATCAATTTGTCATCGAGCTGTACGATACCTCCGACCGCTCGATCAAGTTCAACGCCCAGACCGGCGGCCCGGCGGGCCCCGACTACAACCGATGGATTTCGAATACGTCCTTGGGCAGTCCGGTCGATGGCATCGGTGATTTTCAGAACTTCGACTACACCCAGGTCCGCAATTGGCAAGTCCTAGGCCAGTTCGGGAACACGCAATCGTTTGACGTGTCGTTTGATCAGGTCAGCATCACGCCCGAGGCCCCGGAGCTATATGCAGGGGCCGCGGCCGACGCACCGTGGCGTGCCGAGGCCGACGTGCGTATCGATCAACACCGCAAGGCCGATCTGCAGATCAACGTGAAGCTTGCCGACGGCCGCGCCGCGCCGGGGGCTCAGGTCAACGTGGCGCAGCAAGAACACGCCTTCGGCTTCGGCACAGCCGTGGCGACCCGGCTGCTCGCGGGGTCTCAGGCCAACTCCTTTTACCAAAGCAAGCTGCGCCAGCACTTCAACCTTGCCGTGACCGAGAACTCGTTGAAGTGGCCGGCGTGGGAGGGCGATTTCGGACCGAACTTCTCTCCCGCAATCACCATCGCGGCGCTCAATTGGCTCGAGGCCAACGATATCGATGCCCGCGGCCACGTGATGGTATGGCCGTCGTTTGCCAACTCGCCGAACAACATCGCGGGCCTGCAAAACAATCCGGCCGCGCTGCGGCAAGCCGTGTTGGACCATATCGCCGAGATCGGCGCGGTGGTGGGGGACCGTGTCTTCGAGTGGGACGTGCTCAACGAGCCGCGGTCCAACAACGACTTCATGCAGATTCTCGGTTACGAAGAGATGGCCGAGTGGTTCAAGGCCGCCGATCAGGCAACCGATGCCCGGTTGTTTCTCAACGAGTTCGGGCTCGTGACGGGTGGCGACAGCACCGCCGGCAACCGCGCCGAGCATCACGGTTACATCCAGAGCATCCTCGCCAACGGCGGTCCGCTCGAGGGCTTGGGCATCCAGAGCCACTTCCGGCCCGACGACCTCACCGGTATCGAACAGGTCTGGGACATCTTCGACGAGTTCGGGGTTTACGGCTTGCCGATCGCGATCACCGAATTCGACTTCGAGACCACCGACCGCGAGCTCCAAGCGGCGTACGCGGCCGACTTCCTTACCGCCGCGTTCGCCCACGAATCGGTGAGCGAGTTCCTCAACTGGGGGTTCTGGGCCGGGGCCCACTGGCGCCCCGAAGCCGCGTTGTTCGACGAAAGCTGGAACCTGCGCCCGCACGGCGAGGCGATGTTCGACCTGATCTACAACGAATGGTGGACCGAAGAACTGCTCGACGCCGACCAGCTCGGTGAGGCGGCGCTACGCGGATTCAAGGGCGAGTACGAAGTCACGGTTACGCTCGGCCAGATGACGCGTGTTGTCACGGTCACGCTCGACGACGACGGCGAGATCGTCGACGTCGTCTTGCCCGGTGGGCAGATGGGTGATATGGATTTCAACGGCGTGCTCGACGACAATGACGCGCTGGCCTTCGTGATGGCGTTGACCAGCCCGCTGCTCTACGACACCGCCTACGGCCTCGACCCACGGTTGACCGGGGACGTGAATCAGGACGGCCTGCTCAATCTGGCGGACGTCGAGCTGTTCGCAGCGCTCTTGCCCGACAGTGGGTCGTCGGCGTTGGCCCAGCTGGTCACGGTGCCCGAGCCGAGCGGGCTATGGCTGGCGGGCGGCGCCTGCTTGATTTTCGCGCGGCGGCGCATGGCACCAGCAAGTCCCTGAATATTTATTTCGCGATGGCGGGTTGAGCGAGAAGGGTTTAGGAGGCTTGCCGCCAGCGGGACCTTTCATCAAGTTTGGTGTTGCACGGCATCATTGCGACCGAGGTTTTTCAGGTAGAACCCCAGTTTTTTTGAGTGCGCAGCGTCGGCGACTGAGCGATGTTAGGCCGAGCACCCCCAACGCTAAGAGCGTGGTCGGTTCGGGGATCGCCGTTACGGCGGGGGGAGCGCTGTCGCCCCAGTTCAGCAAAAGCGTATTGAGGTCGGCTTGGGTGACCGCGCCGTTGCCGTCGAAATCTCCCTCGGCCCAGCCCACGCCGATACTGCCCCAGTTCAAGAGCACGGTGTTGAGGTCGGCTTGACTGACGAAGCCGTCGAAGTTGGTGTCGCCCTGCAGCGCCTGGCGGATCAGCACCGCGTTGTTCTGGTAGACGACGTAGAGCGAGGTACCGTCTGGGTTGGCCTGGCCCGTGATCGTATCGAAGGTCCCGCTGACGCTGTCGGCGGTAATCACTCGGGCCACGCCCTCGGCGATGAGCGCGTCGCGATCGAATTCGCTGAGGTCCAGGACCCCGCCGGCGAGGAACACGTCGCCAAAGAAAAAGAACCCCTGATCGCCGTTAGTGGGTCCGCTGCCGAGAGCAGAGAGGTCGCGGCCTGGGCGCACGGTCCCGTTGTTGATGAATCGGCCCTGCATCAGATCGATGATGCCCGATCCCGTGATCGTGCCGGTTGTCCGATTATCGAGATCGCCGATGGATTCGTAACGCAGGCTGGCACGGTTGAGGTCCAAATCTCCTTCGTTAATGATCACCCCCAGATTGCCCCGCTGGCGGGGGAAATCTAGGTTCAGGACCGCCGAGTTGGTGAGTTGGATCAGACCGGTGTTGTGGAGGTTTCGCGAGGAAATCACAGCCGGGGTCGTGGTTTTGCCCGCGCGGATCGAGCCTGCATTTTCAACCAATCCGCTAAAGGCGTTGATACCAAGCCGCCCGGTGTCGGCAACGATCTCGATGCCGGAATCGATACGTAGCGGCGCGGTGGTAGAGAAAGAAGAGATCGAGAGCTCGGCGTCGGGTCCGGAGGTGCTCAAACGGCCGGCACCGATGAGGTCTTGTCCGTCGAGCACTACATCGATGCGTCCGGAGAGGTTTGAAGGGGGCCCGGCCGGGGCCTCGGCGATCAGATTCAGGCCGTCGAGCCGGGCCCCGTTGGTCAGCCGGACCGCGGCGTTGCTGTTCCCACTAGTCATCACGCCACGGAGCGTGGTGCCGTCGAAGCGCACGTCCCATTCCACGCGCACATTAGATTCCGCCGCGGCGTCGAACGTGCCGCCGGTGACATCGACGAAGCGCAATATCCAGTTCCCGCCGAGGCCATGGGTTTCCAACACGGCGTCGGTGTTGTCGAGACGGCTCCCCAATTCGATCACGCCGTCGCCGCCATTCAGCGTGGCGAGGTCGGCGGCCGTGTAGTCGCCGCTGAGTCGCAACCGTCCGCCGGGGTCGAGCGTGATACTTCCTTGGTTTGACCAGTTGCCGTTCAATAACAACGTGCCCCCGTCGGTCACGCGGATCGGCGCGTCGAGATTGACCGCGTTAAAGAGCACGGAGTCTTCGTTTGGGGCGACGACGCCGACACCACGCCACGGCGTCACCACCAGTTCGGCGCCGGCGGAACGGATCGTGCCGTTCTCGAAACGTGAGCTCCCTTCGATGCCCAGCGACACATCGGCCGGCAACATCCATAAGCCGCTGGCAGATATCACCTGCCCCGCGACGTGAACGTCACTGTCGGCTTGATCGACCCGGCCGATGGTGTTGACGATCTGACCCGGGGTCAGTTCGCCGGACTGGATACGCAGCAGGCCCTGGTTGACCGAGAGCGGGGCGGTAATCACCACGTCGGGGCCCACGGTGAGGGTGGCGTCGGTGACCGACAGCGGTTGATCAACCTGCGAAGCCCCCAGCAGCGCAACGCTGCCGCCGGGTGCGACCAGCAGGTTGCCCACCGAGCCGGTAAAGAAGCCCTGCAGTTGCCCGCCGTCATCGACGACGATCTGTCCGGAGTTGGCGACGACCTGGTCGAGTTCGACCCGTGCCCCGGCCCCCGCGCGGATCAACCCGGTGTTGTCGATCTGGCCGAAGACGCGGAAGTGGTCGCCGGCGTGGTCGGCGAGGATCTGGCCGTCGATCCGCATCTGCACGATGTCGGACAGCCCGATCGTACCCTGGGCCCCGGCCGAGTCGGAGGTCACGGTCACGCCGCTGCCGATCGTGAGCCCACCTTCGTTGAAGACCCGGATCGCGTTGCCGAATTCACCGCCGACAAAGACGATCTCACCGTTGCCGTCGATCGTCTGCGGGCCGATTATCTCGAGTGATGTGACTTCGTTGAAGAACGGGCCGGTCCCGTTTTGTAGGCGGATGGTCGCGCCGTCGAGGGTTAGCCCGTTGGTGACTTGGATGTTGACCTTTTCCGGAACGACAAGGTCGCCGGCCAGCGTGACCGCGTCGAGGTTAAGCCCCGTCTCTCGGATGTCCAATTGCCCGCCCTCGGCGATAACCAGCCGACCGTTCGCAAAAGACACACTGTCGCTGATGACCGGGCCGATTTCCGGGGTAAGGATGAAGTCCTGATTGGCCAGACTCATCCGGCCCCGGAGCAGTAGCGTGGAATCGGCAGGGGCACCTCTTTGGATAGTGTTTAGGTCTTCGGCCGCGTATTCACCACCCAACACGAGCGTGCCGCGGGTGAGTTCGATAACGCCGTTGTTCTGCCAACCGTTGTCGAATTCGTACACGGCGGTGGGCAGATCGATGCGGAGCAAGCCCCGCAGATCGAATCCGCTGGCCAAGACACGGACAAGATCGTCGGGCGACGTCGGTTCGCCGTGTGTCCAGACCACGTCGGGGCCGATCGTTCCGTTGATTGCCAGGGTGGTCGGGATACCATTGAAGTAGGTGCCGTTGATAAGCCGGCCGGGGCCAACCAGGTCGGCGTGACCCAGCAGGCGGTCGATCGGGCCGGTAACGAGATCAAAGCCGTTGAGATCGAGCGTGCCGTTGACCGCGAGGTCGTTGGAGAACAACGAGAGGCCGCCGCGGATATCGCTGGCCAGCACGACATCGGTCCACGACCCACGGGCGAGCTTGGCGGTAGCGGGGTCGGAGACCTCAATCATCCCGCCGGTCACGTCGCCGTCCAGCCGCCACTCGCTAAGGTCGATGGTGTTGCCGGTGTTGTCGAGTTGGCCCCCGACGGCGATCTCTCCGCCGAGGTTGAAGATGTTGACCAGATCGGTGGCCACGTTATTCCCGGAGAGGAAAAGTGTGGCGTCGGGGAGGACAACAAGGCTGCCGGGATTCATCAGCCGGCTACTGATCGTTACGTCGGAGTGTTCACCAATTGTTATATGGCCTTGGTTGGTCAAGGTGCGGCCCGACGACCCGATGGACGACCGAGAGAACTCTCCATCGACCCCTGTGGTTGTCAGCGTAAATCCCGTGGGTAGGACCAGGTCCGAGAGATGCGTGAAAGTGGTGTTGCGAGCGCCGTTGAGCGTGAGGCCGCCGTCGCCCGCCAGGCTGGCGCCCTGCTCGAACACGATCCCGGGGTTGAAGCTGTTGACCAGCGGCGTAGTAACGGTGATCTGGGACGAATCGAGCGCGAGTTGGTTGCGGACCCGCAACGGCCAATTCTCCGCCACGACCGACGTCCCGCGGGCCAGCGTGACGTTGTCGAAGACGTTCGAGTTGCTGTTGCCCGGCGCGGCCACCGCCCGGATCGTGCCGCCGCCCGACAGCGTGGTGTTGGCGATCGTCGCGCTGCGTATCTCCAACTCGGCCCCGTCGGCGACGTCGATCCCGCCGCCGACCGTGACGACCCCGTCTTCCAGACGCAGCAGCGCATCGGGCGAACCCACCTCGAGTCGGCCGAGGTCAAGGTCACCGGTATTGCTGACCGTGTACGGCGAACCTTCCGCCCCGATCACCGCCGTGTCCCCCGTACCCGGGGCCACGCCGCCGTCCCATAGCGGGCCCACGGACCAATCCCCCGAGACCGAGTCTCCCCATTCGATGGGCTGCGCCAGCGCACCGACAAACGCCGATGCCCCGAGCATCCCGCCCAAGATGTATTGATAATTACCTCGAAAAATCCCGGACCATGGCATAGCGTCTCTCTCCGCACGGGGCGATCTGATGTATTTAAACACAAGTATAAGCCACGAGATCGTTCGACCAATAGATAATCCGCGTCGGCGTACTTGCAAGCCGCCGTGGATTCCTCATTTGGATCACATCAAGGCTGAATCGGCCTGATCGCATGCAATATTGTCGCCCGGTGACCGAGCTAAACGGTTCCGAACCAATTCCGCTACCCAAAGAAAAACCGCACGCTGGCGCCAGGACAGGGCGCGGTAGTGCGGTGAAAGTGCCCCCTCTAGGACTCGAACCTAGGACCTGCGGATTAAGAATCCGATGCTCTAACCGACTGAGCTAAGGAGGCGGCGTGCGCGTCGCGAAAACGGAGCGGAAGAACGATTGTAGATTGGACCTCGGGCCTGTCAAGAACGCGGGCCTTGGTCTGTTGCCTCGGGCAACGCCGCGCCGCGGCCCGTTTGAAGTCGGCCGACCGGTTACGCCGACCAGCCGGACTTGAAGTTCTTGATTTCGGCTTCGAGGCGGTCGGCGAGGTCGTCTTTCTTGAGCGTCTTCTTCTCGGTCAGTTCGTCGCGGAGGGCCTTGGCCGGGCCGTTGAAGTGGTCCACAAGGGCCGCGGCGAAGGGCTGGACCTGCTCGGTCGTGAGGCTATCGAGCGCGCCCTTGCCGCCGGCGAAGATCTGGATGACCTGATCGATGACGTCCATGGGCACGTACTGACCCTGCTTGAGCAGCTCGACCATGCGCTCGCCGCGGGTGAGCTGGGCCTGGGTCGCGGCGTCGAGGTCGGTGCCGAGCTGGGCGAAGGCCTCGAGCTCACGGAAGGCCGCGAGGTCGAGGCGGAGCGAGCCGGCGACTTCTTTCATGGCCTTGATCTGGGCGTTGCCGCCGACGCGGGAGACGGAGATGCCGACGTTGATCGCGGGGCGGACGCCGGCGAAGAACAGGTCGGGCTCGAGGTAGATCTGACCATCGGTGATAGAGATCACGTTGGTGGGGATGTACGCCGAGACGTCGCCCTCCTGCGTCTCGATGATGGGCAGGGCGGTAAGGCTGCCACCGCCGTTTTCGTCGGAGAGCTTGGTGGCGCGTTCGAGCAGGCGCGAGTGGAGGTAGAACACGTCGCCGGGGTAGGCCTCACGGCCCGGCGGGCGACGGAGCAGCAGCGAAAGCTGGCGGTACGCCACGGCCTGCTTCGAGAGGTCGTCGTAGACCACCAGAGCGTGCTTGCCCTTGTTCATGAAGTACTCAGCCATGGTGGTGCCGGCGTACGGGGCGATGTACTGCATCGGGGCCGACTCGGACGAGGCGGCGCTGATGACGGTGGTGTACTCCATCGCGCCGTTGTCCTCGAGCGCCTTGACGACGCCGGCGACGGTCGATTCTTTCTGGCCGACGGCGACGTAGAAGCAGTAGACGGGTTCGTCGGTTGAGTGGGTGGCCTTTTGGTTGATGATGGCGTCGACGGCGACGGCGGTCTTGCCGGTCTTGCGGTCGCCGATGATGAGTTCACGCTGGCCGCGCCCGACGGGGATCATCGAGTCCACGGCCTTGACGCCGAACTGCATGGGCTGGGTCACGGGCTGCCGGGCGGCGATGCCGGGGGCGATAATGTCGACCTTCGAAGATTCGGTCGTCGTGACGGGCCCCTTGCCGTCGATAGGCTGGCCCAGCGCGTTGAGCACTCGGCCGAGCACCCCCTCGCCGACGGGCACCGAGAGCAGCTGGCCGGTGGCCTTGACGGTATCGCCCTCGCGGATGCCCAGGGAGTTGCCGAAGATGACCGCACCGACGATGTCGGCTTCGAGGTTCATGACCTGGCCGATGACGGTGCCTTCTTCGGATTCGAACTCGAGCATCTCGCCGGACATGGCCTTGGACAAGCCGTAGACCCGGGCGATCCCGTCGCCGACCTCGACGACGGTGCCGACCTCGGAGACTTCGAGTTCGGTCGCGAAGTTGGCGACTTCCTGCTTGATGACACTGGTGATTTCGTCGGTCTTGATCTTCATGGCGGTCTCGGGCGGGCGGGGTTTAGTCGTTGGTACTGGAGGCGGTAGCGCGGGCCTTTTCACGGCCGGCGGCGATGAGTTGTTGTTCGAGGCGTTGGAGTTGGCTTTGGACGCTGGCGTCGATCATGCGGTCGCCGATACGGAGCTTGAGCCCGCCGATGAGCGATTCGTCGACGTGCTGGACGAGGTTGACTTGTTTGCCCAGCGACGAGCCGAGGCCGTCGGCCACGCGGCTGGCGGTGGCGCCGTCCATCGGCTGGGCGACGTAGGCGTCGACGTCGAGTTGGTTGCGGCGTTTGGCCATCATCGTGTTGAACGCGGCGCAGATGCCGGGCAACGCGGCGAGGCGGTCTTTCTGGTTGACTACCCGCAGGAACTTGTAGAGCAGACCGGAGACCTTGCCCTCGAACAGACGCTCGACCATGCCGGCGCGGGCTCCGCGGTCGATGATCGGGTTATCGATCAGCCGTTGGAGATCGGTGTCGGACTCGAGCAGCGCGGCGAGATCGGCGACTTCCTCGGCCACGGCGTCGAGTTGTCCCTCGGTCTCTGCGAGTTCGACCAGGGCCTGGGCGTAGACGCGGCCGACGGCATCGGTGGTGTTGGCGGTGGAAGGCATGGTTCAGCCAAAGTCAGGAAAATGGGGGGCTCGGGAAAGCAGGAAAACGATACGCAGCTCGGTGTCTCAGTTGCTCGCGGCGTTGGCCTTGAACTGCTCGACAGATTCGTTGACGAGCGATTGCTGGTCGCTCTCGTTGATCTCGCGTTTCAGGATCTTGCCGGCGATGGTGGTCGACAGCGTGGCGGCCTGAGCGTAGAGGTCGGACAACGCCGACTCCCGGGCGGCGTCGATGTCGGCCTTGGCGGCGGCCTTCATCTGGGCGATCTCGGCCTCGATCTTGGCCTTGTCGGCGTTGGCGGCTTGCTGGGCGGCGGTACGGGCTTCGGCGACGATCGACTGGGCCTCCTTGCGGGCCTCGGCGAGCTTCTCACTGTACTCGGCGAGGGTCTTCTCGGCTTCGGCTTTGGCCTTTTCGGCGGACGCGAGGTCTTCACGCTGCTTGTCTTCGCGGGCCTGCAGGCCGCCGAGGATCTTCGGCCAGACGGCGGTACTGAGGATGGCGAAGAAGATGCCGAACACAATGACCGTGAAGAGCATCTCCCAGAAGACAATGTCCATCAGCCCGCGTTCGCTCTCGGCGGCGAGGGCGAGACTCGGGGCGGCCAGTACGGCGGACAGGGCGGTCAGGTGGCGGGTCATAGTTTGATCCGGGGAGGAGGGCGGAGGGAAAAGCCGGTCGGCCGGGTCGACGGCCAACCGGCGTGGGGTTCGGGACTACTCGAAGAAGTTGCCGATGAAACCGCCGGCGAGCACGAGGCCGAAGAAGGTAAAGCCTTCGATGAGCGCGGCGGAAATGATCATCTGGACGAGGATCTGACCGGCGGCTTCGGGCTGGCGGGCGACGGCGGCGGTGGCGTTGCCACCGATGTTGCCGATGCCCTTGCCGGCACCCAGGCCGAGGATGCCGATGCCCAGGCCGCCGCCGATGGCGGCGAGGCCGGCGCCGATCGCCGTGTTGCCTTCCACGGCGGCGAGGAGTGGGAGAATGACCGAAGCGAGGATTTCCATATTGCTGACTCCAAACGGGGGTATAGGGGGGGATAGATCACTTGTCGGCGACTTGGGGGACCGGACGCCGACGGGCCGGGGTGTTTCGATTTAGTGGGCCGGGGTGACCGTGCCGGTCAGGCCCTCCTCGACCGCGTCGCCGGGCATCTCGCCTTCGTCGAGGCCGGCTTCGTGGTGGTCTTCTTCGTCGTGGTGGACCGCGCCCAGCGAAGTGAAGATCACCAGCAGGAACGCGAAGATGTAGGCCTGCAAAAACGCAACGAACAGTTCAAGGAAGGTGAACACCGCCGCGCCGAGGATGCTGATGCCCTTGCCGACCAGCCCGGCGTAGACCGCGAGGATGATCAGCGAGCCGAGCACGAGGTGCCCTGCGACCATGTTCGCGAACAGGCGAATGCACAGCGCAAAGCTCTTGATGAAGTAACCTAACAGTTCAAGTAAGAAGACGATCACGCCAACGACCCAGAGGATCAGCGTGATGGGTAGGATCATATAGCCCGGTGTGCCCTCGGGGGCCGAGACCGGCACGGGCCACATGTGCTTGACAAACCCGAAGCCGTTTTCTTTCAGGCCCACGACCACCATCATAATAAGGGCCAAGATCGCCAAGCCGGCGGTGAAGTTCACGTTGCCGGTGAAGGTACCCCAGAGGTGGCCGGCCGCCTGTGAGTTCAGCGATAGCCCGAGCACCGACCCAAGGGGGACCAGCCCCAGCAGGTTGCCCAGGAGGATTAAGAAGAACAACGACCAGATGAGCTTGATGTACTTGTCGGTGAGTTTGCCCAACAGCGGTCGGGTCATCTCGTCGCGGAGGAACACGCAGATGGTCTCGATGAGTTGGGGCAGACGCCCGCGGGTGACGAAGTCTTCGGCCCGGCTGCCCCCGGGGGTGGGCATCGCGTTGGCGGTGAGCTTGAGCAACCCGATGCCCAGCGCCATCGCCACCAGCGCCACGAAGTGGTGGTTCGTGAACCAGGTGCTGTCGAAGATCGGGTACGGCACCACGTGGCTCATCGCGTTGAGTTTGTACTCGGCACCTTCGGCGGAGGCTTCGGCAGCGAGGGTAGGGACCAACATTCAGACGTCTCCTTGCAAGCCGGTGCGGGGCGGCGACGCGTTTGCGCTATTCGGCTCATACCCCGCGGTAGGGTTGGCCGCGGGGTTGCCCGGCACGGCGGGGGCAACGGCGTGGGCCAAGAGGAAGGAAGATACCAGTTTCACCTCGACGACGAGCGTCACGAGGTACCACGCCGCGGCGTAATAAATCAGAAGGCGGTCGTGGGGGTAGCCCACCCACTGCAGGCCCAGCACCGCCGCAGCGCAGAGCAGGATCCGCAACATGATGCCGGCCATGAAACCCTGGGCCGCGCCGTGGCGGTGGTGCTTGGATAGCACCCACACCGGCAACAGAGCGAGCGCCGCGCTGACGCCACAGATGGCCGCCGCGATCAGGTTGACCTGGGCGTGAACCGGCTGACCTAGCAAGTGAAGCCCCACCGAGATCAGCCCCGCCGGGAACATCGCCGCGCCCAGCAGCTTGCCGGCCGATCTCAGCACCGGGAAGGGCACGGGCGTGTCCGGGGTTAGCGGGGTTGCGGGTTGGTGTGGGGCGTCGGCGGTCATCGATCGGGGGTTTGGTTTTTATTCTTTGGGGTCGCGTGGGGTGTCGGGAGTTTCGCGGCTTCTTTAATAAGGTTGTAGCACCCGCCGAGGGTCGAGACGAGGGCGCCGGTGAGGGCGAGCCAGGGGTCGGTGCCCCAGCGCTTGTCGCCGAGGTAGCCTAGGAACGTTAGGCCGCCGATGATCAGGCCCAGTTCCAGCCCCATCCCCATGAGTCGCCAAGGCGTCGGCGGGCCAGTGTGGCCGGGCTTGGGTTTGGGGATCAGCATCGGCCGGGTCCTCACCCCTCTCCCTCATCCCTCCGAGGCGGCCCCATCGACGCGCGCCTATTCCAGCGCCGCGGCGCCGCCGATGATCTCCGACAGTTCGGTGGTGATCGCCGTCTGGCGCGCCCGGTTGAACTGTCGCTTGAGCGACTTGCCCTGTTTGCCGGCCGCGTCCGTCGCGGCCTTCATCGCCACCATCCGGGCGAGCTGCTCGCTGACCACCGCGTCCATGAACGCCTGGTACAGACTTGTCTTGACCGTTACAGGCAGCAGCTCGCCAAGCAGAGTCTCGGCGTCGGGCGAAAATTCGTATACGGCCTGCGTGCCCTCGCCCCCGGAAGAAGTGGCATCTCCGGCATCGGCCTTCGGTGGCTCGAGCGGCAGCAGGGTCTGCACCGTCGGGGTCTGCCGGCTCATCGAGACGAATTTCATATAGACGAGCTTGACGGCGTCGTACCGACCGGCGGTGAAGTCATCCATGTAGGTTTCGGCGAGCTTCACCACGTCTTCATAGGCCGGGGAATCACCGAAGCTGTAGTTCTGGGCCACATCTAAGCCGTTGAATTTACAGAACGCTTGGCCCTTCTTTCCGACGACTTCGAGTTGGGTCTTGTCCAGGCCCTGTTTTTCGCGGATATAGCCGAGCGCTTTACGCATCACGTTACCGTTGTAAGCCCCGCACAAGCCGCGCTCGGAGGTGAGCACGAGCACGAGTTCTTTGCCGGCGGGCTTGTCGGGCGGGGCAATGAGCGGGTGGCTGATGTCGCCACCGGCGGCGAGGGCCGCGGCGAGTTCGCCGACCATCTCGCCGATCTTCTCGGTGTAGGCCTGCGACTGCGTGGCTTTCTTTTGCATCGCCTGGAAGCGTGCCGAGGCGATCAATTGCATCGTCTTGGTGATGCGCTCGATGTTGCCCACGGCCTTCATTCGGCCCTTGATTTCACGGATATTGGCTGGCATGGGCCACGCATCATAGCGGGTTTAACCCACGCGGCAATCGGGCAGGATATGTGGGTTTATGGCTCCAGAGCCGCCCGGGATCTTGTTCACTCGTCCCGCGACCGCGGACGACGAGTGCCGGGTTCGGGCCGTGGGGCACGCGCACAAAAAAGAGGGCGTCGCGAACCGTTCGCGACGCCCCCGGGCCGGTGTTTCACGATGTAGACGTCGCCGGGCGGCGGGCTATCCGCGCCGAATTACCACGAACAGCCGCGGCGGGAGTAGCGGGAATAGCGGTCGTAACGCTGGTGGCGGGGCTGGTGATAACCCGAGTGGTATCTGACGCGGTGGCGCGGGGCCGAGACCCAGACGCGGTCGTAGTACCCGCGGCGGACGCAGACCCGGATCGCCCGGCCGCAATCGTCGTAACGTGTCTTGTACACCGGCGGATGCCAAACGGATTTGTAGTACCCCCCACCGCCACGGTAGTGGCCGCGGCGATGGCCGTTGTAGTGGCCCCGATCATGGCTGCTGCCGACGGTGACACGCCAGTTCACGTCGCCCGCCGACGCGGACGGGGCGGGGGCGGCGGCGAGCATCGGCAGGGCGAGGGCGGCAGCTGCGAGTAATGGCAGTCGGCCGGCGAGTCGGGGGCGTTTTTGCTTGCGGGGGCGATGGAGACTGGGCATGACGGGCTCCTTTCGTCGATCGGGTCAGACATGTGGGAGGGCCGCCGATCGTGTCGGCCGCTCCATGGGTCGGACCGACGCCGCCGGGTTAAAGAGCTAGGCTGCGATGGCCTGATTGTTTTTAAAATATTGATAAAAAACAAATAAAAAAATTTTTTTCTCGATGGTGTTCCCGTCGGGGCGTGAAAGGGGGGTGACGGAAGGCCCGCAAAAATTTGCTTGGACTTAAAGTCCATCTGGAACTAGAATTATAGAAATTATCTGGTGCTTCCCGCGGCGTTTTTCCGCTCTATCGGTCAATAACCCGATGGGTCGGGGCGTTAGGCTGGAGGCATTCTTCAACCCCCTCCGCGAGCCGGTGATGACCGCGTTCGGGCCGGGTCGAACCCTCCAAGGAGTTTCGTGATGCGATTTCGTTCCCTAATTGGCATCTTGGCGTTGGCCGCGGCGTTTTGTCTGCCGCTCGGTGTGTCGACTTCGGCCTCGGCCGAGTCGGGTGCCCACCGTCAGCCGCCGCCACCACCCGTCGACACACCGATTGTGCTCGACGAACTCGACTGACGCCCCGGCGTCGCTCGAATTGTTCCCGAGCCTTGGGTGCTTTTGCGCCTGTGTTGTACCGTGATCCGTTCCAGGTCTTCGATCATGACCCGTTCCACCACCCGCCCCGCGAATGAGTTTGCCGCCCCACGCTCGGGTTCACCCGCCGAGGCGTCTGTCGCGGCCGAGCGGGTGCGTTGGCGCACGGTGTTTGTCGATGGCGCGGTCCTCGAAGCCACCACTCCATCGCCCGGACTCGGCGATGATCAACCCGTCGAACAACCCGACCTCCGCATCGTTGCTCGCCGCGAAGACGAGGTGGCCGGCGTCCGTAAGAATGTGCAGGACTCGGCCCGTGCGGTCCTGGCTTGGCTCGCCGCCGTTGTCGAGCATGAGGGCAAGACCGATCTGGACGATGTCCTCGACCGCTGCCTCCGGCCGGGCCCCGATGTTGAGCGCGTCAACTACGCCGCGATGGCTCAAGACATCTTCCGCGTCACCGGCGTCGAGCTCACCGCCAAGCGGGTGCAGACCGCCGTGTCTCACCTGCGTGCGTCCCACGCCCGTAAACACACCGAGGCCGGCAGAAAGCAAGTTCCCGCTTCCGACACGCTGAGGCGACACCTCGACGAACTCGACGCCAAGGTCCGCGAGAATTTCGCCACGCTCGCCGCCGACGAGACGGCCGGCCACGCGGCGGTCCGCCGCGCGATCGGCACCGAGGTGCTGACCGCTGTGCGTTCAGCCGCCGGCCGAGTCATCGACCGCGACTTCGGCGAGGGCATCCCCGACACGGTCAACCTCGAAGCGCTCGAGGGCCGGTTCCTCGGTTTCGTCCGTGACACCCTCCGCCGCCAGACGTTCGGTTCGCGGGCCCCCGGGCTCGAGCACGATCTGCGCCACCTGCTGATCACCCTCACGGACCACGACGCGACCGCCGAGTCGGACATGAAACTCGTGATGCACGGCAGCGCCGTGGTGAGCAGCCTTCTCGGCGTGGACTCCCTTCCGGGGGTGATGGCCCAGCTCAACGTGCTGGTTTCGGGCCGAGGGCTGATCGACACCGACCTGTACGTCGCCGAGATGATCCGCCTCGCGAACCTCGCCGAGTCGCTGCACGACGACGCGGGCACGAGGACGTACCTCAACTGGAATCGACGGTTGCCCGAAGACCGCCGACTGCCCTCGGCCATCCGCGTCGCCAGCTACTGCCGGGCCAACGCCGCGACACGCATGTTCGATCGTTTATTCGTCGGCGACCTCAAGGCCCACGACACCGCGCTCGCCGACGCCGGCAAACCGCCGCGGAACTATCTGCAGTTCGCCTGCGACACCCACGACGCGATGCTCCAGCGCGACAGCGGCTTTACACTGACGCTCACCACCGAGATGATCCGCCACGTCACCGTCGCCCACCTCACCGGTGATCAGGCCCCGGCCCGCGACTACGTCCAGCACCTCGGCGCCGATAAAGCACTCGACCGCCTCGAAGGCCTGATCCGCTACGACAACAGCGACCGGCTCGTCGCCGCCGCCCGCGAATTAGTCACGTCGGTGTTCCCCGAGCTGCGCCGACAACTCGTTTGCGTCCGCTAGCGTCTTTGCCTCCCCGATCACGCACGGTGTTTGGCGGGTGACAGCATTTCTCTGTGACTCACTTATGTCTTGTCGCCTCAATCATCGCCTGTTGATGCACCGATCATGATGCGTGAGAGGTTCTGCTGGTCTTCGAAAGTCAGCCCGCGGAAGTCGCAGCCAACCTGCGTGCCGTGCTCGTCAGGATTGACCCAAACGACCTTGACCCGGACGCGCAGCGAGATGCTGCCGTATTCGATGCGCAGGTAGCCACGGTCGCCCGCTTTCATCTTCGGTGGCTCGACGGTGCAGAACATCAACCCGGCGGGTGCGAGATTGATCACCGGGCCGTACTGACAAGTCACCCCGTCGACTTCGACCCGGGTGTGCCCCCGGCGGCTAAACGATTGTCCCATCTGTTGGCCGCGGTAATCCACCAGCCGTGTCCGCGGGTTACGCTTGTACTGCCCGTCGAAACGCTTCCACCCGTTTTGGGCCGCGGGCAGAAATTCTTCGACGCGTTGGTCCAGGAAACGCTCGATCAGCCGCACCCGCCCGTCGGGGTGCACCGCCCGCCGCGAGCCCCCCCAGAACCCGCGGGCAGCGAGTTCTTCGTTGATCTTCTCGGCGGTCATCCAGCCACAGGGGAACCCGCCCCGCTCCACAACCAGCCGGTCGAAGTCTCTGGCGAAGCCGGTCTGCTTCTCGAGTTGGTTTAACGCGCGGTCGAGTGCGAGCATGAGTCAGATAACCTCACCCGACCCATCGGCCAGCGTGAGGAGCAACTTAACTATCGGAGGCTTGATTCGCGGACGTGAAACGGTGCCGGTTGTAGGGGCTGGGGCTTATCGCCCGCGGCGCTTGAACTTGGCGCCCAGGTTCTTGGGCGGCAGGGTTTTGGGGATCTTGCCGTCGGGGAACATGGCTTTGAGTTCGGCTTCGGTGTAGCCGGCGGTCGGGTCGACGTGGCCGGCGACGGTGCGGTCGGAAATGTCGCGCGGCTTGTCGCGCCGCTTAATCCCGGTGGCGCGTTCTTCGAGCACGCCCTTGGGGATCGGGCCGGGCTTGAAGGCGGGGTAGTCCATCTTGGTGATCTCGGCCCCGGCCATCTTCTCGACCTCGGTGAGCATCTGGCCCTGTTCGGGGGTGACGAATGTCCAGGCGTGGCCGCGCCGCCCGGCCCGCGCGGTTCGGCCGATGCGGTGGATGTACACCTCGGGGTCCTCGGGGAGGTCGTAATTGATTACGTGCGTGATATGGTCCACGTCGAGCCCGCGGGCGGCCAGGTCGCTGGCGATCAGCACATCCACCCTTTCTCTGCGGAACGCGTCCATGACTTTGTTGCGCTTGGACTGGTGCAGGTCGCCGTGGAGCTCGCGGACGTTGAGTTCCTTCTTTTTGAGGTACTCGGCGACCTTGCGGCAGGTGGCCTTGGTCTTGCAGAACACGACCGTCGTCTCGGGTTTCTCGTTGATCAGAAGTTTCAGCAATAGCGAACGCTTGTCCCAGGGTTCAACCGACAGGTACTTCTGATCCACCATCGCGACGGTGAGCGAGCCCGACACCGTGGTGATCTTTTCCGAGTCCGGTTTCATGAACGACCTGGCGAGGCGTTCGATCTGCACATCCATCGTCGCGGACACAAAGATGGTCTGCCGGCCGCCTTCGGCGACGGGCTTGTCGATCGCCGCGGGGATATTCTTGAGGATCTTACGGATGTCATCGAGGAAGCCGATGTCGAGCATGCGGTCGACCTCGTCGAGCACCATGAAGCGGATGCGGTCGAACGAGAGCTGTCGGCGGGCGTGCAGGTCCATGACCCGCCCCGGCGTGCCGACGATGAGGTGGCCGCCTTTTTCCATAGACTTCTGCTGGTCGCGCATCGACTCGCCGCCGATGATCACCGAAGTGCGGATGTTGGTCGCCCGGCCCAGGTCGTCGAGCTCGCCAGCGACCTGGGCGGCGAGCTCACGCGTCGGCGCCAAGACCAGCGCCTGGCCGCGGATGTCAGGGTCGCAGAGCGAGAGGATGGGTAGGCCAAACGCGGCCGTCTTGCCGGTACCGGTCTTGGCCTGACCGATGACGTCTTTGCCCGCCATGATCGGAGGTATCAGCGCGGCCTGAATACCGGTGGGGTGTTCGAACCCCGTGGCGGTCAATCCCTTGACGACTTTCTCAGACAACCCAAGATCCGCGAAGGTGACGCTGGTGTCGAAGAGTTCGTGCTTGCTGTGTTTTTCGAGGGCTTCGGTGGTTTCGCTCATATCGGAGGTTGTCAGACCCACGTCGCCCAAGAGATTTCTTCCGGGGGCGAGGTGGGGCGGCTTTCGGGTAAGCCGTCCGACATATTTTCCGGGTCGAGCGGCAGGGGGGCGACAGACACGGCGACTCCGCGTCTTGATTCGCAAGATTCTAGAGCCGCCGAGATCGAATCACAAACCGCCGGGGATTTGGATCGCCGAGGGGCCAGATTCAGGCCTAATTCAAGGTGAGTGCGCTTCTCGGCCTCTTGTTGCCTAGCCCCGTTGAAAGTTGGTGATTCAAATCACGCCTGTTCCTCCGCTACGATGGTGTTGTGAGCACGCTCAACCAGGAAGAATCCACGCCGCCGTTGAGCCGGATCGAGATCGATCTGGGGGCGGTATCGGCGAACGTCGCGCAAGTCCGCCGTCTGGTCGGGCCCGACGTAGCGATCTGCGGGGTGGTAAAGAAAAACGCCTACGGCCTCGGCGCGGTTCCCCTCGCTCACCGGATGGTCAAGGCCGGCTGCGGGATGTTGGCGGTGTTTTCCCCGTACGAGGCCGACCAGCTCAACGCTGGAGCGATCACTGCGCCGATCCTGCTGTTCTATCCGCTGCGCCACCTCGCCCGGACCGAGGGGCTGTACCGGCCGGCGGTGGCCGAGCGGTTGCACCTGACGATCCACGATGTGGACCAGTTGGAACAACTCGACCAGGTCGGCCGCACGTTCGGCATCAAGCTGCCCGTGCATCTCTTTGTCGACACGGGCATGTCGCGCTCGGGTTTGAGTGCCGAGCAGTTTGCCCACGTGCTCACGACGCAGAAAGACCGCCACTACACCCGCATCGCCGGCGTCATGTCCCACTTCGCCACCGCCAGCGGCGACCCCGCCCGGGCGCAGAAACAGCTTGACCGCTTCGACGCTTTGCTCGTCGAGCACCAGGATACCGTCCCGGCCGACGCGCTCATCCACATCGCCAACAGCTACGGCGTCTTGCGTTCGCCGACGTATCACCGAGCCCTGGTTCGTCCGGGCCTGGGGCTCTACGGCTACGGTGAGTGCGATCTCGTCGGCCAACCCACGATCGACAAAACCCTGCGCTGGTCGCCGTGTGTGCGGTGGCTGAGCCGGGTTGTGCAGGTCGGCACCTACCCGCGCCACGCCGCGGTCGGCTACGGCGCGACGGTCAAACTCAAACGTAAGTCCGTGCTCGGCATCGTGCCGGTCGGATACGGCGACGGCTACCCGCTGGCGCTATCCAACACCGACGCCGTAGTCCGCGTGCGATGTAACGGGGCATGGCAAGACTGTCCCGTGCTCGGTCGGGTCAATATGGATCAACTCAGTGTCGATCTTACCGACGTGGTCAAGCAGCACGAGGTCGAGCCGGACGTGTTGCGCGAAGCCGAGGTCGAGGTGTACAGCAACGAACCCCAAGCGCCCAACGCGTTGCACTTGCTCGCGGACAAGGCGGGGACGCACTGTTACGAGATGCTCTGTCGGTTGAGCAGCGATTTACCGCGGGTTTACAGCTGAAGTTGCTGTCCCGGGAAGCGCCGGCAAAAACGCGATTGCATTAACGCAACCTTTGAATGGTCAACGGATCGATCTTGAACCAGCTAAGATCGCCGTGGGTCTCGATTTCGCCTTCTGCCGTGATCGGGTCGGCGATATATTGTTCGATCGGATTAAACACCGCGTCCCCGGAAGCGTCGGTGAGCAGGTACAGGGCACGTTCGCCGCCGCGATTTTCGGTCATAAACATCGGGGGGATACCGCCCTTGATGCACAGCGTCGCGCAGGCCTTGTGGATTTTGCCCTCGCCGGGCTTCATCGCGCCGAGGTAGCACTTGGGGTCGATGATCTGGCCGGTGAGTTGGAACCGGCCCTGCGACTCGGGCTCGGCCGGCGCGAAGCTTCCGGCGGCTTCAACGGGTTGCACAGCTGTATCTCCGTCGAGGAGGGTCAGCAGCCGTCGGCCGTCGCGTTCGGCAAGGTTGCCGCGGACCGTGACCCAGGCGCCTTCGAAATCGGCCGCGCGTTCCTGCACGCCGGTCTTGATCTGCGAGGCCAAGAGCACCGTGTCGTAGCCCCCGCTGTCGGCGGGGACCAGCACCGCTGGGTACGGCTCGGTGCGGACGATGCCGGTGTATTCGGTGACGCCGTCGAGGTCCCACGCCCCCGTGCCCGGGTCGTTCTGCTTCGTCGGCAAAACCGCGCCGACCACCACCACAGCGATCAGCAACATGGGCACGAGGATCAATAACCCTCGTTTCATCCGGGCCGGTAGCGGCAGGTAGCCCACGTAGAACTCACGCTTCATCGGTAGACTCCGTCTGGTTCTCGTCCGGGGGCGACACGTCGCCGGTCACGATTTTCGCCGGCTCGACGGGCGTGCCCGGCGGCAGCGGCGTGGGGTTCACGAAGATGCGGGTACCCTCGATCTTGACTTGATAAGTCGGGATCTTTTCGGTGTACGGCGGCGGTGACTGGCCGTTTTCCGGGTGGTACTGGTAGCCGTGCCACGGGCAGGTGAGGCAGCCGTCGACGACCTTGCCCTCTCCCAGCGGCCCGTGCTGGTGGGCGCAGACGTTGCTGACCGCCGACACCCGGCCGTCGTACTTGAGCACGGCGATGCGCTCGTGGCCGCGGAGGCGCACGACCTTGCCAAAGCCGTCGTCGATGTCGCCGACGTCGCCGGCCTCGATCCACTCGCCGGCCACGGGCTCGGCCTGGCGGTCACCGGCCCACTCCCGCAGGCCCGTAGCGACGTGCAGCGACGCGATCGTCAACGCGCCCGCGCCCAACAGTGCGATGTAGACCATGCTCGTGTTGCTGTGCAGCGCCCCGAGCGCGACGTGCAGCACGAGCAGGCCGTAGGCGAAATACACCAGCGTATGCAGGGTCTTCCACCACCGCGGCGAGAGGTTGGCCAGCCAGAAATCGTGGCTCGTCGCGGCCATGAGGAACAGGATCACCAGCGCGACGAAGCCTAGCGGCTGGAAGGGGAACGCGCCCAGGTCGCCGTAGTTTCCGTTGCTGGTGAAGATCGAGGTGAGCGGGTTGACGACACCGAAGCCGTGGTACCACAGCGTCGACAACGCCGCGTGCACGAGCGCCAACAAGAACATCGTCACGCCCAGGTGCCGCCGGTTGTAGAGCAGTGCCGCGAACCGCTCGGGCCAGAGCCGGTGCAGCGGGCCGATACACAAGATCAGGTGCAGGAGCAGGATCGCGCACGTGCCGGTGGCGCGGATGATCAGTTGCAGCGGCGCGAGCGCGTGCTCACCGGAGTAGAGCGCCGACGTGACGCCGACGAACGCGGCGAGGTACAGCGCTACTGCGCCGACCAGGATCAGGTCGTAGACTTTTTTGTGCTTATTCCACTGCACGGCGCGGTAGGCGTGACTCATGGCCGGCCCCCGATCCCGGAGGGGTAGGGGGTAGACGCGCTGTCACCCACCGGCACCGGCCCGTCGGACACCGCCGCCGGCGGCCGGGCCTTGATGCTGAAAAACAGCGCGGCCAAGATCGCCGGGCCGAGGATCACCCATAGCAGCGCGTGTCGTCGGCGGGCGGAGCGATTCATCGTCGGCCGCCTTTCCGCAGCACCCGGCCGGCCCACTTCCACCATAGCACCGGCCACAACGCCGCTGCCCCCGGGAAGATCATCAGCCGGAACCCCCACGGCCCGCCTCGCGCCGCCGGGTCCACCACCCCGACCCCGAAAAAAACAAACCCGATCGCAAACCCCACGCCCAGGCCCGCGTACAACACCATGCCCAATACCAGTAAATCAATCGGAGACATACCCCGGATAGCTTACCCGACGGTCGTGTGGGGGAGGAAGTTTTTCGCGGGTCTCTGGCACTGGGTGGGAATAATGACGGGTAGTTGTCTGTTATTGCCCCGACGAAGGAGATCTGTTGCATGAATGTATCTGCATACACGATCGCGGCGTTGGTCGGCTGCTTCGCCTGTACCGCTGCCCCCTGGGTTTTCGCTGAGGCCGCCCCGGTGAACATCGACAAGCACGGGCTCGCGCTCGAGGGCTACGACCCGGTCGCCTACTTCGAGGTCGGCGGCAGCAAGCCGACCAAAGGCGATAAGTCGATCACCGCCGAGCACGCCGGTGTGACGTACCGCTTTGCGAGCGAAGCAAACCGCACGCGATTCTTAGAAAACCCCGAACAATTCACGCCCGCCTTCGGCGGCTGGTGCGCGTACGCCATGGCCGACGGCAAAAAAGTCGAGATCGATCCCAAGCGGTTCGAGGTCCACGACGGCCGGCTGTTCCTGTTTTACCGCGACTGGTTTACCGACACGCTCAAGCCGTGGCAGAAGAACCGCGACACGCTGTTGCCGCGGGCGGATGCGGAATGGGAGCAGATCGTCGAGGATTCGGGGGAATAACGGCGTACTGGCTGAGCGTGTGACGCGGCCCGCCGCGCCCCGCTACGGCGGAGGTATTCTCCCGATCAATCCACGCCGTGGTGCCGGCGGAATTCAGCCCACGCCGCTTTGCCGTAGTAACGCGATCCCACGGGGGCGGGCATATTGGGGATGTCGATCAGCATGAGCCCGTCGAGCACGTTCCCGAACTCGGGGTCGATGTTGAAACCCAGGAACTGAGCGTTGAGCTTGAGGTATTGCCTGAGCAGCACGGGCATCGGCTTGCCATCGGCTTCGAGTTCGCTAACCACTCGGTTGACCTCTTCGAGATCGCCGGCGACGGTCGAGAATGCGGCCGGATCCCAGTCGCGATCGCGGCGTTTACGCGGCGGGTTCTTGGGCTTGATCTGTTGGGCAAGGTTCGGCAGGAACCGATGCATCTGCAGGAACGCTATGAGCAGCTGCTTGGACATCGATGTGTACTGCGCGCTGACGCTCACCGGACCGAACAGGTAGCGGTACCGCGGGTTCTGTGCGGTGTAGGCCGCGATGCCCTTCCACAGCAGCTGCAGCGGCTGGAAACCGCGCTGGTAGTCGGGGTGGACGAAAGAGCGGCCGAGCTCGAGCGCGGGCGTGACCTGCTTAATCAATCTCTTGCGGAAGTCGAAAAGCGTGCTGGTGTAGAGCCCGCGGACGCCGTGGTCGGCCATGATCCGGTCGGTCTGGCCCATGCGGTAGCAGCCCACGATCTCGGCGGTCGCTCGGTTCCACACGAGCAGGTGCAGGTAATGCTCATCGAAGCGGTCGAGGTCGCGCGGTTTGCCCGTGCCCTCGCCGACCATACGGAAGCTCAGCTCGCGGAGCCGGCCGATCTCGCGGAGCAGCGTGTCCATCTGCGGGCGGCGAGCAACGACCACATCGTAGTCGCCGCTGGACAGCAGCGTCTGATCCCCGGGTAGGGCGGCGATCTCTTCGGCCAGGGCGGCCGGGGATTCGGGCGCCGCGACGGCGACGTAGCCCGCCTCGTCGGGCACCGCGTTGGGGTCGACCCGGCGGTGACGCGGGCGGAGCAGGTACGTGCGCACGCGCAGGTAGTTGATCAACGCCTGGTTGCTCTCGAGCTTGGCCGTGCGCTGCGACTCAATGGGTTGCCCCACAACCAGCGAGACGCACGAGCGCTTTCGACGCAGCAGTTCGCGGGGCAGCATCGCCGAACGCAGCATCGGGTGGACGAACCCGGCGACCTGGAAGAGCGAGGAGTTGCGGCCATCGAAGAAGATCGGCAGGGCGGTCGCGCCGGTTCGCTGGATAATCCGCGCGGTGGCGGGGTTCCACGGCGGATCGGCGACGTTGCGGTGCTTGACCGTGAGGTGCGAGACGGCGCCGGAGGGGAACACGCCCAGCGCGTGGCCGTCGGCAACCCACGCCATGGCTTGGCGGATGGCCGCGGCGTTCTTGCGGCGGGCCTCGGGGCCGGTGCCGAACACGTCGATGAAGAAAAAGCTGTCGCGCAGCTCGGGGATGCAGCCGAGCATCTCGTTGGCCAGCAGCTTGACGTCCGGCCGGACGCGGCGGAGCAGCGACGCGAGGATGATGCCCTCGATTCCGCCGAACGGGTGGTTGGCCACGGCGACGAGCGGGCCTTCGGTGGGCGCGGCCGTGAGTGCGTCGTGGTCGTAACGCAGGTCTATATTCATCACGTCCAGCGACGCGTCGGAAAAGTGTTTGCCGTCGCGAGCGGCTGCGGCCGAGATGTCGCGGTACAGCCGGTTGAGCGACGGCAGGCCGAGCGCCGCCTCCACGGCCGGCCGGGCCACGACACTCAGCGACCGCCGCACGGGCGAGCCGGTACGTGACGCGGCGATGCGGAACGGGCGGGTTTGGGTCGAGGGCATGTGGTCGGTCCTTGCGCGGCGCAGCACTCTCCGCCGGTTACGACGAATATGCTACCGCGAGGCGTGGCCGCCGTATTGCACATTTATGGGCATGACGGCGGGATTTATCCCTAGACTGTGAAGGCCACCGGGCCGAACGATTCTCTACCGCTGGACCGCGCATCTTGTTTTTCACCCTTGCCGGAAGTTTCAAAGCGTTTTCACCGCTGCACGGGGTGACGCTGCTGGTGTGCGCCGCGGCGATCTACGCGGTTGTGAGAATTGGGTTAGCCGCGCGGCGGACGGGGCGCGAACGACGAGTGACACGAATGATCGCGTGGCTGGGGCTGGCGTTCTGGTTGGTGCACCAGGGCCACTACGCCTTCATCAAGGGCGACTGGATCGACGGCTTACCGCTGCACATCTGTGACCTCGCCGGACTGCTCGGCCCATTAGCGCTGCTCGGACAAAACCGTCTGCTGCGGACGACGGTGTATTTCTGGGCCCTGGGACTGTCGATCTGGGGTTTGCTGACGCCGGTGCTGACGCGCGGGCCCGCCGACATCGTGTTCTGGTTCTTCTGGATCAACCACGGCAGCGTGATGCTGTACGCGATCTACGACTGCGCGGTCCGCGGGTACCGGCCGACCGCGGCGGACTGGGGCATGTCGTGCCTGGTTACCTTGGGCTACGTCGCGGTGATCGTGCCGATCAATATCGGGATGGGTTGGAACTACGGCTACATGGGCGACGTCGAACTCGACGCCGCGACGCCGTTGGCGCTGCTGCCGGCATGGCCGTGGAGTATTTTGGGGATCGAGGTTCTGGGGGCGTTCATGCTGGCCAACGCGTGGCTTCCGTGGGAGGTGGTGGGCTGGCGTGCGCGGCGGAGGGCGCGGGCGCAAGAACAAGCCGAGGGCGCGTGAACCCTCGGCTTGGTTTGGTCAATCTTTGTGCGGGCGATCAACCCCGGTGCGCTGGCAGGTAGTACTGCCGGGTGTAGTCGCCGACCATACGGTGGGTGCTGAACTGGGCGCACACGCTGCGCATCGACTCGACCATCATCTTCGCCCAGCGCTTGGGCACGCCGCCCCGGCCGCGGGTGTAGAACATCGGGCCCATGTCGTCTTCGAGGATCTCGTAGAGGCTGCCGGCGTCGTACGCGTCCTGCTTCTTCTGCGAGGCGAACTGCTTGCCGCCGATGACGAAGCCGTTCTTCTTGTTGTAGCCCTCGGGCCACCAGCCGTCGAGGATCGAGCAGTTGATCCCGCCGTGCAGAGGGGGTTTCATGCCGCTGGTGCCCGACGCTTCGTTCGGGCGCAGCGGGTTGTTGAGCCACACGTCGCAGCCCGCGGTCATCGCCCGGCCGATCGCCATGTCGTAGTTCTCGACCACGACGATCTTGCCGCAGAACTTCGGCATGTTAGAAACTTCGACGATGCGCTGGAGGAACGCCTGGCCCGGGATGTCGGCTGGGTGGGCCTTGCCGGCGAAGACGAACTGCACGGGCCGCTTGGGATTGTTGATGATGCTGTCTAGCCGCTTGAGGTCCTTGAACAGCAGCGTGGCTCGTTTGTAGGTGGCGAACCGCCGGGCGAAGCCGATGGTCAATGCGTCTTCTCGCAGTGCGTTATGCGCCGCCAGCAACTCGGCGGGGTCGCCGCCGCGGCGCAGGGCCTGCTGCTCGAGACGGTTGCGGACGAAACGCACCAGCCGGCGGCGCAACACATTGCGGGCCTCCCAGAGCTCCTCGGCCGGGACCTTGCCGGCTTTCGCCCAAGGGTCGTCGAACGCACCGAACGTGTCCCACTTGGGCTTAAGGTATTTGTCGTAAATGCCGTACATCTCCGGGGCGAGCCAGGTCTGCGAGTGCACACCGTTGGTGACGTGGCCGATAGGCACGTCGCTGGTTTTCTTGGCGTCGTACAGGCCCTGCCACATCTGTCGGGAGACCTCGCCGTGAAGTTCGGCGACGCCGTTGCAATGAGCCGCCAACCGCAGCGCCAACGCCGTCATGCAGAAAGGCATGTCTTTCTTGGTCAGGTCTTCGCTGGCCAGGTCCAGCACCGTTCGCCGCGTCAGGCCCGAGCCCTTGATCACGGGGTTGAGGTACTTCATCGCGTCGTTTTGACCGAAGCGGTCGTGGCCCGCGGGCACGGGGGTGTGGGTCGTGAACACGGTCGAGGCTCGGATCGCGGCGACCGCGTCGTCGTGGGAGTGGCCGGCCTTCAACAGGTTCGCCAGGCGGTAGACCCCCGCAAACGCGGCGTGGCCCTCGTTGAGGTGGTAGACCGTCGGCTTGACGTCGAGCTTCTCGAGCGCCATCGCGCCGCCGATGCCCAGCAGGGTTTCCTGCTGGATGCGGGTGTTGTGGTCGCCGCCATAGAGGTGGTGCGTGATCGCGCGGTCGTCGGCCTTCTTATTGCCGGCGTGGTCGGTGTCGAGCAGGTACAGCTCTACCCGGCCGACCTGCGCCTTCCACACCTTGGCCATTACGGTCTTCTTCGCGCCGCCCATCGGCACGCGCACCGTCTTGCCCGTGTCGGTGATCGGCAGCTCGCTGAAATCGTACGGCGGGTAGGTCGGGTGCGTTGTGCCGTCTTCGCGGATTACCTGCTTGTAGTAACCGTAGCGGTACAGCAGCCCGACCGCGGTCAGCGGCAGGCCCAGGTCGGACGCCGACTTGAGGTGGTCGCCCGCCAGTACACCAAGCCCGCCGGAGTAGATTTGGAAAGATTCGTGTAGCGCGAATTCGGCGCAGAAGTACGCGACCCGCAGCCGGCAGTCACGGCCCGAGGTGTCGCGCTTGAACCACGCCTTGCCCTGGGCCCGCAGGTATGCCGCCAGCGACTTCTCAACCGCGGCGAGTTGGGCGATGAACGCCCGGTCGGCCGCGAGTTGGTCGAGCCGGAACGCCGAGACCTGCTTGATGAGCTTCAGCGGGCTGCGATCCAACGCATCGAAGAGCGCCGGGTCGATCGCGGCGAAGAGGTTCTGCGTCTCGGGGTGCCAGGTCCAGCGGAGGTTGCGGGCGAGGGCATCAAGGCGCTCGGCGATCGGGTTAACCGGTTTAACGGTGGGGCGTCGGCGACGGGTCGTGGTCTTGGCCATGGCGGATCTCGGGGGTAGAAAACTGGGGTTGGAGTAAATAAGAAAGAGTTAAAGCTTGCGAGAAACGACGAGGCGCAGCGGAAGGGCGGTGTCAGGATCCCAGGGCCCGCCCGGTGAGCCGTGTCAAGCGTCGTAGTTTAGCGGCAATCCGGCCGTTGAGTTGATCGGGTGTCAGACGCCACCGCCAATTGCCCTCGGTCGTGCCCGGCACGTTCATCCGGGCCGATCCCGGCAACTCCAGAATGTCCTGGGCAGGGGCGACCGCGAGGCGTGCCGGGCTGCCCGCCGAGGCGCGGACAAGGTCCCACGCAACGGTTGCGCGGGTTGCCCCCGCGTAGTCGCGGAGGCGTTTCTTTTCGCCGGCCGACGCCGCGGCGTACCAACCGCGGGCGGTGTGGTTGTCGTGGGTGCCGGTGTAGCTGACGCCGCACGGGACGTGGCGGTGGGGGGCGTGGTACGAGTCATCGTCGCCGAAGGCGAACTGCAGGACACGCATACCCGGGAACGCGAACTTATCTCGCAACGCCTCGGCCTCGGGCGTGAGGATGCCCAGGTCCTCGGCGATGATCGGCAATTTGCCCAGTTTCTTCTCCACGGCGGTGAAGAACGCCCCGCCCGGGCCCGGCTTCCATCTACCTTTCATCGCGGTCTTGTGTTTACCGGGGGTCGCCCAGAAGCGGTTGAAGCCCAGGAAGTGGTCGATGCGCACCGCGTCGAACTGCGCGAAGGTCCGTGCGAGCCGCGCGGTCCACCACGCGTAGCCGTCGGCGGCGTGGGTGTTCCAGCGGTAAAGCGGATGTCCCCAGAGTTGACCGGTTTTCGAAAACAGGTCCGGCGGCACTCCGGAAATGGTTTTGGCCGTTCCGTCGGTGTTGAGGTCGAACAGCTTGCGGTTGGCCCACACGTCGGCCGAGTCGTGGGCGACGAAGATCGGCAGGTCGCCGATGAGCCCCACGTCCGCCGCGGCGCAACGCTTCCGCAACGCGTTCCACTGCCGATCAAACAGCCACTGTTCGAACACGTGGAACGCGGTGTCCTCGGCCAGTTCCTTCCGCGCCGCGGCTAGCGCCCGCTTCTGACGCTTGCGGATCGGCAGGTCCCACTCCCACCACGGCCGCAGGTCGTGCGCCCACCGCAGCGCCGCGAATAACGCGTAGTCGTCCAGCCATGCCGCGTGCTGTGCCCGGAACTTCTCGATTTGTCGCTTGTAGGCCGTGGTGCACCGAGTAAACGCGAGCCGTAGCAGCTTCCGCCGGTGGTGTGATGCCCGCGGGTAGTTGACCTTGGCGGTCGAGGCGAAAGGGGGCTTGGCTTCCCGCCGGGTGAGCAGCCCCATCTCGGCCAACCCCTCGGGGCTGATCAACAGGGCGTTGCCCGCGAAGGCCGAGTCGCCGTTGTACGGCGAGCCGGACGTGTCGGCCGGGCCTACCGGCAGCATCTGCCACCACCGCTGCTCCGCGGCACTGAGCCAATCCACGAACTTGTCGGCTGCAGGCCCGAGGTCCCCGCTGCCGTGCCCGCCGGGCAGCGAGGTCGGGTGCAGCAGCACCCCGGCGGCGCGTTGGTCGAGTTGCGGTGAAGATGACAAACCGGCAGCTCCGGGCGGTCACGGATCGGGTGAGTCGTAAAGAGCCCCCCAATGTATCAGCCGCCGTGTCGCCCCGCTATCTCAGGCTGATCTTCAGCCCCATGTCCTTCATCTTCAAGAGCGCCTCGGCGTTGCCGCGGGCGTCGTCCACGGGGTTGTGGGTGTGAGCGGTTTCCCGCAGGTGTTTGAAGCTCTGGAACGCGTCCTGCACCAAGCCTTTGTACAGCGAGCCCAGGTTGGTCGAGCTGTGGCCGAAAGGATTACTGTCGGTGAAATGATGGAAGTACCAGTTGATGAACTGCCAGTCGAAGCCGTTGTTGTCGGCGATAAAGAACGGCCTGCCGTGGCTCTGCTTGGCGACCCACGCGGCGAATTTTTGCATCACTTTCGCCGGCTCGTCGAAACTGAGCGTGTCGTCGCGGCTGAATCCCGAGACGGCCAGCGCTTCGGGTACCCACCGGTCGGAGATAGGCTTGAGTTGGCCGTAGAAACTACGTTCGAGCCCCGGCTCGACGACTACGGCTCCGAAGCTGATCATCGAATAATCGCCGGGGATGGGGCCGTCGGCCTCGACATCTACCATGAAGTAGCTCATCGACGAAACCCCCGAAACGGGCGGGCACAAGAGGGAGAAGAGAATGACCAGGCTGGGACTCGAACCCAGAACCAGCGGCTTAAAAGGCCGATGCTCTACCGATTGAGCTACCTAGTCGCAGGTGCGGAAGTTGCATTATAGACCGTCGCAGCGTACGGGGCGAAGCACGTTAGCGAGCGATGAGCGGCGGGTCAAGCCATGGTAGACCGCGCCCTCTGCCGGGTAGGATGTCCGGTGATGAGCACCCCCGCAGCAACGCCCGAGTTCTGGTCAGCCGACGCCGAGCGATTGGCGAAAGTGTGGGTTATCGCGGAGATCGGCGTGAACCACGATGGCGATCCGGCTCGTGCGGCCGAACTTATCGGTGCCGCGGCAGACGTGGGAGCGGACGCGGTGAAGTTTCAACTTTTTCAGCCTGATCGGCTGCTCTCGGCCGAGGCGGGGCTGGCGGGCTATCAAGACGGGCAGGCCGACGATGTGCGGGCTTTGCTTGATCGGCTGATGCTGTCCGTGAACCAACTCCGTGAGCTGCGGGGTGTGGCGCAGGACGCGGGGGTGGCGTTTGTCGTGACGCCGTTCAGCGTGCCGGACGTGGCGGACTTGGGGCTGCTGGATGTCGACGCGGTGAAGTTCGCGTCGCCCGACGCCGTAAACCGCCCGCTGCTCGATGCGGCGTCCGGGCTTGGTCGACCCATGCTGATCTCCACCGGGACCTGCGAGCTGGGCGAGCTCGGTGTGGCGGCGGAGCACGCGGCACGGTCGGGCGGGGCCCTGCTGCAGTGTGTGTCGTCGTACCCGACCCCGGACAACGAGGCAGCTTTGGGCGCGATCGCGGCGTTGCGGCAGCGTTTCGGCGTCGCCGTCGGCTACTCCGATCACACCGCTGCGCTCGACACCGGCGCATTGGCGGTGGTGGCGGGGGCGTGCGTGTTGGAGAAACACTTGACCCACGATCGCGGCGCGCAAGGCCCTGACCACGCGGCGAGCGTGGAGCCGGCGGGCCTGCGGGAATACGTTGCGGCGGCGCGGCGGGCGGCGGCGATGGTGGGGCCGATCGAGAAGACCTGTCGAAACATCGAACGCGACGTACGGCGGGTGTCGCGGCAGAGCGTCTGCACGGCGCGGGACCTGCCGGCCGGGCACGTGTTGGAGCGGAGTGACCTGGTGGTCAAACGACCGGGTACGGGGCTGCCGGCAGGGCGGTTCGAGAGTCTGGTTGGCGCGAAGCTCCGGCGCGGCGTGCGCGGGGACGTGCCGTTGCGGGCCGAAGACGTAGCGGAAGGGGGAAGTTCGGAGTAAGTCCGGGCGGATTATTGGAGTCGCCGGGAAGGCACGGCCGATGATTCTTTATTCGGATCGTCGAGGGTCCGATTTATCGCTGCCTGTTCAGGAAGTCCGCCATGCTGTTCCAAGCCGTCCTCTTCACCGTCATCGCGTACCTCGTGGCGTGCTACGCCTATGGGCTGTTCCTGCTCTGGAAGCTCTACACCGGCCGCAAGTTCCGGGACGACGGCGGGCAGGGCGAGCACCCAGTCGCGGTCAGGGTCGAGGCCCAACCCGCTAACCCTCCGGCGCCCGCCTCCGCCTACGAGACCGCCGGAACCTCCGGGACCGCCGCCAAGGCGGCCTGAGCCCAACGGGCCGATCCTCCTGAATTCGATCGATCTCCTGTAGCGCATTCCGTCTCCGACCGGCGTAACATCCATCCTGATGTTGCGATCCGCCTCTCATCCCACCACGTCACCCCTCGCCCAAGAGCTCCGGCTCGAGGAGGTCATCGCCGGGAAGCGCCGCCTGTCTCCGGCCGATGCGCTGCGGCTGTACCACGAGGCGAGCCTCCACGACCTGGGCCGATGGGCGTCCGCGGTGTGCGACCGCATCCACGGCGGCGGTCCGGAGGCGAAACGCACCTACGTCATCGACCGCAACATCAATTACACCAACGTCTGCTCGGCGTCCTGCACCTTCTGCGCGTTCTTTCGCAAAGAGGGTGACGACGACGCGTACGTACTGACCAAGCAGCAACTCCACGACAAGGTCAGTCAACTCGTCGACATCGGCGGGACGCAGGTGCTCTTGCAGGGCGGCATGCATCCGCACCTGGGAGTAGATTTTTATCTGGAGCTGTTGCGGGGTTTGAAGGGCGAGTTTCCGGCGGTACATATCCACGGGTTCAGCCCGCCGGAGTTCGTGGAGTTCGTCGCGGTGTACGAGATGGACGGGTTCCCCAAGACCGACCCGAAGAAATCTCACGAACTTCCACGCGACGTTTGGTTGGCGAAGCTCGAGGCGATCATGCGGCTGCTCATGGACGCCGGGCTGGATTCACTGCCCGGCGGCGGGGGTGAGATCTTCGCCCCGCACGTCCGCCGGAAGATCGGTATCGGCAAGGCGTCGGCCGAGCAGTGGCTTGACGTGATGGAGACCGCCCACAAGCTCGGCATGTTCACCTCCGGCACGATGATGTTCGGCCACATCGAGGGCGCCGCCGACCGCATCCTTCACATGGACGCGATCCGCGCCCGGCAGGACCGCGCGATCGAAAGCGGCTATCCGGGTCGGTACATCAGCTTTATCAGTTGGCCGTTCCAGCGCGAGAACACGCCGCTGGGTCACCTGCCGGACCACGACCTGGCGGGCGGTGAGCCGTTTCCCGGCGACGTGTTGGCCGAGGCGGTGATGAACGGCGAGGTCGATCCTGAGGACAAAAAAGCCTGCGGCGAGATCGCCCCCCGAGCCGGCAAAGTGGTGCGCCTCGCCGGCGCGACCGAGTACCTGCGCACGCAGGCGATCAGCCGGCTGTTTCTCGACAACATCCACAGCATCGGCAGTTCGTGGGTCACCATGGGCCCGCGCATCGGCGAACTTGGCCTGTACTACGGGGCCAACGACATGGGCAGTGTGATGATGGAAGAAAACGTCGTCAGTGCCGCCGGCACGACCTACTGCCTCAGCGAAGAAGTCCTCTGCCACCTCATCCGCGACGCGGGCTTCACGCCGGCCCAGCGTGACAACCGTTACGAATTCATCAAAGTCCACAACGGCGGCGACGCCCCGGACCGCCGGGTCCGAAACTGGTCGACCCAGCGGGCCAAGGCGCTGCACATCGAAAACGCGTCCGCCGCGGCCCCTGGCGACGAGGGCAAGAACGCGACGATCCCGTTAACGGTCGACGGGAAGTAGGTGACGCTCGCGCTGATCTTCACGGATTGCCGGGGCGGCGAGGAATAGAGGCGAAGCCCCGGCCCTCCGCTGAACAAGGCGAACCCGCCATCGGCCTGTCCCGTTGACGGGCAGTCCGGATCACTTCGCCAGTTTGAGTTTGCGTTTGCGGCGCTGTTCGGCCATGTCGACCAGCACGCGTTGGGTGATCACGCAGTGCTTGACGACGTGGTTTAAGAGCGCCACGGTTTCGAGAGTCTCATCTGAGGTCATCGGGCTGTGGGCTTGGCTGCGGATCTTCGTCAGGGATTCGGCGGAGCCTTTCACGGCCTCGATGGTCGCGTCCAGCGCGTCCTCGGCGTCGATCTGTCCGTCGTCGTTCACGTCTAACTCCAGGTCGAGGCGCGTGCAGTGCCAGTCGCTGCCGCTGGTGAAGCTCTGTAGGATTTCCTCCTGGGCCAAGCGGTCGGGCAGGTGGCGTACCAACAAGCGGATCGAGTCGAAGTCTGGTTGGCTCTGTCCGGCGATCCAGCGGTACACCGTTGAGGTGGATACGCCGGCGAGTTCGCCGAGTTCGCGGGCCGTGGTGAGTTTCTGATCGAGGACGCGTTGCAGGGTTTTGCCGAGCATTCTGAGGATTACCTTCCGCGGGTCTAACCACCCGCACCGGCGACTCGGGCCCCGCCCCGGCGGTCCCCACCCCCGAGGGTGGGCCGAGACAGAAATGGCCTCCGTCTATCAATAGACGCCACAATAGCCGGGTTCGTTCACCGCAAATGCGATTTTTATTGCACGCCCCCCCGTGAATGGGAGTTGTCCGCCGCCACATGGAACATTTTTCTCACCACCCCGGTTATTCCGATACGTTAAACTGCGCACTCTGGGCCCGCCGTTAGACCCACACGGCCCGAGTGCCCTCCCGCTCCGACCCGCATCGCACTCAGGGGTATCCATGCCGACGTCCACGACGAGTTCCGCCCACACCCGCCCGCCGTCTGATCTCACGTCCGACCCGTCGCACGTAGCGCCCCTCCGCGAGGTACTGGGGCAACTCTGTCGCCTGTTGGAACCTCTCGACCCGGCTCGCTACAACGCCAAACCCGTGACGACCTACGGCGGCAGTGTCGGCGGCCACGTCCGTCACTGCCTCGACCACGTCAACGCGCTCTTGCATGGCGTCAAGGGCGAACTCATCGACTACGAAGCCCGCCAGCGTGGCACCGACATCGAGAACGACCCCGCCTCGGCCCTGGCCGAGATCAACCGTCTCGACGCGGCGCTTGCCCAAGTCCCCACCGACGCGCTCGGCCAGACCGTGACCACCGCCATCTTCCTTGCCGCCGACCGCCCGGCCCTGCACGCGCCGTCGACCGTTTCCCGCGAGATCGCTTTCGTGCTCAGCCACACCATCCACCACAACGCGATGATCGGCGGTATGGTCAAGGCACTGGGAGGCGACGTGCCCGCCGAGTTCGGTATGGCCCCCGGCACCCTCCGCCACCAGCAACAGCAAGCCGCCAGTGCCTGAGCCGTGAGCTGAGCCAAGCGAAGCTCCGGATCACGAGACCATGTGCACCGCCACGCTGCTACCCCTGCCTACCGCCGATGACGCAACGGCGTTCCGCTTGGTCACCAACCGCGACGAACAGCACGCCCGCGCCCCGGCGATCTCGCCCGAAGTTCGGCGGTACGGCCGACGCGCCGTGCTAATGCCCGTTGATCCTTCCAGCGACGGCACGTGGGTCGCGGCCAACGACGCCGGGCTCGCGATCACGCTGCTAAATCTCAACCTCGGCGACGCCCAGCCGGACCCGGTGGGACGCTCCAGCCGTGGGGCAGTGGTCCCTTCGCTGATGCACCACGCGGCCGCCGCCGACGCGGCGGCGGAGGCCGAACGAATCGACGCCGCGGCGATGATGCCGTTCCGCCTGCTGGTCGCCGACGGCCGCGCCGCGTTCGTCGTCCGCAGCGACGGCACCGTGTTGACGATTAGCGCAATCAACCCCGCCGGCCGCCCGACGATGCTCACCAGTTCCGGCCTCGGCGACCACCTTGTCGCGACCCCGCGGCGCGAACTGTTCCACGCCAGCGACTTCAAAACCCCCGACGACCAGGACGCCTTCCATCGTCACCGCTGGCCCGACCGTCCGCACTTGTCGGTGGCGATGCACCGGGAGGACGCCCGGACCGTCAGCCGCACCGTGGTCGAGGTGTCCGCGGACGTGGTAACAATGGCCTACACCCCGATCGCGTTTGATGGCACCAACGGCGAAACCGCGTCCGCCACGTTGCCGCGTCGCGCCGAGGCCTCGGCGTGAGTAAGCGGCATCGTGAGCGGCGGCCGTTCCTGCGGCAACGGTGGTGGAAGTTGTATGTGTTGCTGGTGGCCGCCTCAGCCGTGGTGCAGTCCATGATCTGGACCGAGGTGTCGCCAGACAATTTTGACAAGAGCCGGCCGCCGATGCAGTCGCCGCGCTTCACGGCCGAAGGGGCAGAGCCCGACGGCCACGCGTGGGTCCAAGATAAAACCTACGGCGGTTGGCGCGATGACGAGCGCCCCGTGTTGATCCTGTTACACGGCAGCCCGGGCAGTAAAGAAAATTTCGATCTGCTTGGACCGATGCTAGCCGAGCGTTTCCGGGTGGTGGCGATCGACCTGCCCGGGTTTGGCGAGTCCTCGAAATGGGTGCCGTCGTACAGCACCAGGGCCCACGCCCGGTACGTGCTCGAATTCATGGACCGCAGCGAGATCGACTCCGCCCACGTGCTGGGTTTTTCCATGGGCTCGGGCGTCGCGTTGAACATGCACGACCTCGCGCCCGGCTGCCTCGACTCGATCATCTTCTACGGCGGCATCGGCATTCAGGAGGGCGAGGGCAGCGGCGATTACCACTTCGAGCACTTCAAGTACATCGTCGGCTACGGCGCGCTCGTGGCGCTGCCCGAACTCGTCCCCCATTTCGGGTTGCCCGCGCTGCTGCCCGGCCCGGTCGGGGAATTCATGGGCACCCGCGCCGGCCGCCACGCGTTCATCCGCAACTTCCACGACACCGACCAGCGCCCGATGCGCGGCTACCTCGAAGACGTCGAGGCGGCCGGCACGCCGCTGCTGATCCTGCACGGCCGGCACGACCCGCTCGTCCCGGCGTGGACCGCCGAGCAGCACCACGCCATCGTCAAGCAATCCGAACTGGTCATGTTCGATCGTTCGCATTTCATGGTCTTCGACGACGCCGGCAGCCGGCTGCTGGCCGACGAGATCGTACCCTTCGTGGAGAAACACTCGGGCGACAACCCGGACGCCCCGTCGCGCCGTACGCTATATTTCCCGGGCGCAGAGGAGCCGCCGGCGAGCGTGTTGCCGGTGGACCTGAATATCCCGCGGGGGACCAACCCGTGGCTAGCGGTCGGTACGATCATCGGTGCGTCTTACCTTCTGGAAGACCCTACGACGATTACGGTGGGGCTATTAGTGCGTGCCGGCCAGCTCGACCCTTTCCTCGCGGTGTTCGCGATCTTCACGGGGATCTTCACCGGCGACTTGGCTTTGTATCTGATCGGCAGGGTGTTTGGCCGCCGGGCATTGGTGTGGGGCCCGGTGTCGAAGCGGCTGCCGGTGCACCACGTCGAGGCGTTGGGGCAGTGGTTCGACACCAAGGGATGGTCCGCCGTGCTGGCCTCGAGGTTTATCCCCGGCACGCGGCTGCCGCTGTACGTCGCGGCGGGGGCGTTGGGCAAGAAGCCCGGGCGGTTTGCGCTGTGGACGTGTTTGGCGGTGATGATCTGGGCGCCGGTGATGCTGGTCCTCGTCGTCGTGCTCGGCGAGGCGGCGGCAAGCCCGTTCCGCATGCTGTTCGGCGACAGCTGGCTGGCGTTGATCGCGGCGATTATTGCGCTGCTGATGGTGGTGCGGGTGTTGATGCACCTTCCGACGAAACGTGGCCGGCAGAAGTTATGGGTGAAGGTCAGCCGGGTGTGGCGGTGGGAGTTTTGGCCGATGTGGATCTTCTATGTCCCGCTCGTGCCGTGGCTGTTGTGGCTGAGCGCAAGGCACCGCTCGTTAACGGTATGGACGCTGGCGAACCCGGCGCTGCCCGATGGCGGGGTGGTGGGTGAGAGTAAGGCTCAGATCATGGACGCGTTGTCTTCGCCGAGCGACACGCACATTTTGTCGGCCGAACTTGTAGAAGACGCGGACGCGGCGCGGCGTGTGGTGGCTGAACGCGGCTGGACGTGGCCGTTGATCCTTAAGCCCGACGCCGCGCAGCGCGGCGCGGGTGTGCGACGGATCGAGCGGGAGGGCGGCGTTGACGAATACTTCGCCGACTCTCCCGGGGCCGCGGTGTTACAGGAGTACCACGCGGGGCCTTTCGAGGCAGGCGTGTTTTACCTGCGCACGCCCGGCGAGCCGCATGGCCGGATCTTCTCGATCACCGATAAGCACTTCCCCGAACTCCTCGGCGACGGCCGGCACACGTTCGAGGAACTCGTTTGGGCCCACCCGCGTTTGCGCATGCAGGCCGCCGTATTCCTCCGGCGGTTCGAAGGCGAGGCCGCCCGCGTGCCGGCGAAGGGCGAGAAAATCCGCCTCGCCGAAGCGGGTAACCATTGCCAGGGCACCGAGTTCCGCGACGGGGCTCACCTGATCACCCCGGGCCTCGAGGCCGCGGTCGACAGCGTGATCCAACGCGTTGGGGACTTCTACTTCGGCCGGCTGGACGTGCGCTACGCCGATGCCGAAGCGTTCAAACGCGGCGAAGACTTCGCGGTCATCGAGCTCAACGGCGTCACCAGCGAATCGACCAACCTCTACGACCCATCGTGGTCGCTGATCCGCGCCTACCGCACGCTTTTCGCCCAGTGGGCGCACTGCTTCGCGATCGGCGACGCCAACCGCCGGCAGCGGGACCTCACGCCGCCCCGTGTGATCCCGTTGCTGGGCCGGGTACGGGCGTACTACAAGCAGCGAAAGATCGATGCGCTGTCGGATTAAGGCTTTCCAAGCAGGACCGGGCAGCTTCGCGTTCAATCCGGATGCCGCGCGCTGACGTCCCGGCAAAACCGGGCGATCGCGCGGTCGAGCTTGGGCCAGCGTTTGTGCACCAGTGTGTTGTGGTTCGCTTCGTCGATGCGGACCAGCGTGAGATCACCTCCGGGCTTGAGCGCCGCGAGCTTGTGCACGTGGTCGACGCCGGGCAGGAACGGGTCCTTGCCGCCCTCGGCCAGCAACACCGGCACGGTGACTTGCTTAAACGCCTCGAGCGCCGACGCCTCGTCGATCTTGAAGCCCGCCTCGGCCGACGCGGCGTCGAAGCCGTCCATCACCCACTGCTCGTCGAGCCACGGCGTGAGCGTCTGACGGAAGCTGCGGATCGCGCCCCTGAAGTCGGCAAAAGGTGCTAACCCGATCACCCCCACCACGCGCTCGTCGACCGCGGCGTGTTGGAGCGCCGTGCCCCCACCGAGGCTGAAGCCCATGGTGATGACCCGGTCGCCGATGAACCCACGGTCGCGGGCGCGGTCGATCACGGCCTGCATGTCGAACTTTTCCTGCACGCCGAAGGTCAGCCGCCGCCCGGTCGATCGGCCATGAACGCGGTGGTCGAACAAGAGCACGTCGTGGCCGCGGGCGTTGAGCTTCCACGCGGTCTTGAAATGACGCTCTTTGGTTTCCATGAGGCCGTGGGCGATCACGACGGGCAGGCGCTGCGGGGTGCCGGCGTTGCGTGGGCTGAACCACGCGTCGAGCGTCACGTCGCCCGGCCGATGCACACGCATCCGCCGACCGCCGCGTTCGCGAGAGACCCGCCGATGCAGTGCCCCGATTTGCCGCCGGCCGGGGTAGCGCCCGGCACTCAGCGTCAGCCGGCCCAGCGCAACGGACAGGCGCGACGGGCGTGTGGCGTCGCCGGACGATTGGGGTTCGGTCGGGCCCGGTTCGATCATCGCTCGATTGTACGACCGTCGCGGCTGTGGGGTTCCCGGCGTTATTCATTGGCACCAGATCTGCACCCGTCGCCGGCGTTAAGGCCACACCTGCGACACGCCGACCCCGCCGGAGCTACCCCACCTCGGCCTCTAGGATCGCGAGCGCCGCCTCGGCGTGGCCCACGGTGACCTCGTGGAGCCGCGTCGCCGTGGCGATCGCCAGCAGCAGCCGTTTCACCTTCGCCAACTCCGGCCAATCGGCGCTGACCGACAGCCCGCGTCGCTTGCGCTCCCGCGCAATCATCGACACGATCTTGCGCCCGCCGAGCCGGTGGCGGGCCGACCAATACAGGTGCTCAAGGTACACCGCGTCTTCGATCCAGTGGCCTACGCGCACCTCGGCGAGGTCGATGAGCCGGGCGGTGTCGTTGGGATGATTTTGCCCTTCGGGCGGTCGTGCACCTTCCAACGGATCTGCCGGGGGTGGGGCGACGTGGGACAGCGCGTTGCCCAGGTGCAGGTCCCCGTGGCACCAGTCGTCCCGACCACGGTCGTGCCAGCGCGCGGTCCAGCGATCGAGTTGCTTGTTGGCGCGTTTTAACGCGGCTTTCCATCGCTGCGACTCGTGGACACCGCGATCTTGCACGTGCTTACGGGCCCGGCCGATGATCTGCGGCCAATCGCGGTGCCGCGGCTTCCACGCCGGGTCGATCGGCACGTAGGCGGTCGCGGCATAGAACCGCCCGGCCGCGTCGGCCACTAGGTCAAACTCCCGCCCGCCCCACGCGTGATCCAACGGTCCGTACGCCAGCCGCTCCATGATTACCCACGTAAAGTCGTATCCTCCCAGCTCGCTGCCGTGCGCGTATACCTTGGGTGCTACCGGTGTCACGCCTGCCGGCATCTCTTGCAGCGCCACCAGCCACCGCCGTTCGCGTGGCGGCACCGGTAGTTTCACCACCACCCGTATCTCCGCGCCCGACTCGTCCCATGTCGCATACCCGGTGAGTGCGCCGCCGCGCTGCCACTGCGTCCGGAACCAGTTGATCTTCGACAGCTTCCCGCCGCACACGTCCTGCAGGGCCGGCGCCAGCGTCGCGCCGAACGGTGTGGCGCCGACCGACGGGGAGGAATTGGGCGTCAACGGCTCGTCCGTTGGACGGGGTGTGACCAGTTCTGACGTGTGCCCCGGCTCCGCCAGCTGTTCGGGCTCGGCCTCACTCGCCATGCACGCTCCTTGGTGACCCTTTCAACTATACCCCGCAACGCCGCCGACCCCAATGCAATCTCCCGAAATTCATATCCCCCGGCCGCCGTGGCCACTCAATGCCCCGGCCGGATCGTCTACACTCCCGCCATGAGAGACCCCCGAATCACCGCTCTGGCCCGCGTCCTGGTCGAGTACTCCACCGGCGTGAAGCCCGGCCAACTCGTCCGTATCGCCGGTGACCCCGTCGGCCTGCCGCTGATCGAAGCCGTCTACGAGCAGGTCCTTAAGGCCGGCGGCCACCCCATGGTCCGCCTCAGCCCCGGCGCCTGCACCGACCTGTTCTACGCACACGCCAACGACGAGCAGTTGCAATATGTCAACCCGTTGGCGCTCGAAGAGATGAAAACCATCGACGTGTCCATCGGCCTGTGGGCCGACACCAACACCAAGTCGCTGTCGCGCGTCGATCCTGTCAAACAGGGGCTCGCGTCCGCGACGCGTAAACCGCTGACCAAGGTGTTCTTTGAGCGGGCCGCTTCCGGCGAACTCAAGTGGTCGGGCACGCAGTACCCCACGCTCGCCAGCGCCCAGGACGCCGAGATGTCGCTGGCCCAGTACGAAGACTTCGTTTTCTCCGCTGGCCACCTCGACGCGCCCGACCCCGTGGCGGTGTGGAAAGAGATCAGCGCCCGCCAGCAAAAGGTCGTCGACTTCCTGACCGGCAAGAAACATCTGCACTTCCAGACCGCGGCGGGCACCGACCTGCACGTCGACGTCGAAGGCATGGCCTGGATCAACTGCGACGGTCACGAAAACTTCCCCGACGGCGAGGTCTTCACCGGGCCGAACCTCAAGGCCAACAACAACTCCCCAGCGCCCGGCGGCGTGCAAGGCGTCGTGAAGTACTCCTTCCCCGCCGTGCACCACGGCCGCGAGGTCCACGACATCGAGCTCACCTTCGAGAACGGCCGGGTCGTCGACGCGAAGGCTTCCAAGGGCCTCGATTTCCTGCTCGCGATGCTGGATCAAGACGAGGGCGCCCGCAACCTCGGCGAGATCGCCGTGGGCACCAACTACTCGATCACCGAGTATTCGAAGAACACGCTCTTCGACGAAAAGATCGGCGGCACCTTCCACGCCGCCGTCGGCGCCGGCTACCCCGAGACCGGCAACTCCAACGAATCGGGACTGCATTGGGACATGGTCTGCGATCTCCGCGCCGATGCAGGTGGTGGCACGATCACCGTCGACGGCCAAGTGATGTCCCGCGACGGGAAATTCGTCTTCGACGGCTGGCCGGGGCGGGATTGAACGTCTAATTCGTCAAAGACGGCGACGCGCCGCGAGCGCAATCCCGGTGAGCGCGAGCAGCGACAGCGACAGCGTCGCGGGCTCGGGGATGGGGTCGAAGATGTAGGTCGTGCGGGGCGCGATGGGACTTAGCAACACGGTGTGTTGGTGGTTTTCGGCCGGCGCAACCTGGAAGATCGGGACGTTGACACTGGTGATCGTGGGGTTGGACGGGTTGAGGAACCAGCCCAGGCCCGCGCCGGCGAAGACCTCGGTGCTCGGCCCGACGTCGAGGCTGTGATTGTGGTCGGAGAAGGGGTTGCTGTCTTCGACCGACGTCTGGGTGGGGTTGAACGTGAACGTGCCAAGGCCGGCGATGGTTACCGGCGGGGTGAACGCGGTGTGGCTGTGGTTGTCGATGTCGCCGAACCCCGTGCTGTGGTCGGAAGTCTGTACCGGCGCAGGATCGAGTGTGACGATGACCTGTGTGAGTGTGCCGAGGTTGGTGTCGAACGGCTGGATGGTCGAAGTCACCAAGGACGCAGCAGACGTTGACCCGGTGGAGTCGACGACGAGGGCCGAGACGGACAGAACGATCGCGAGACGGTAAATAACGAACATGAGTCACCTCCTGGTTTGAAGAAATGAAATGAAACACAAAACAGATTGATTTTAACCCATAACCCCGGCTTTACCGCGTTCTGCTTACACCGGCTCCCGTGAGGGGCAGCGCACCCGGTGCAAAGTACACGCACATAGAAGATGTGCCGGGCGCGCGGAAATTTCGCGAATCAAAGATTTGCGCCGCCAGGTCCAAAGTTTATGACGATCGGCCGGGTGGCTCGGTATTGGGATGGTTCGACTTACTCGGTGCCGGCGCTGGCCGGGGTGTTGTTCTTCATGGCGGCCCACTCAGCTTTCGCGGCGGCGAGTTCAGCTTTCCACGCCGCTTCACCGCCTTGCCAGCCGGTAGGGGTGAAGGTGATGGTTTGCTTATTGTCTTTGAGCTTGTTGAGCTTGGCGTTGGGGTCGCCGAGCAGCTCTTTGATAGTGACGGTGGTCCGAGCCACATCGCCGTCGGCGGTGTAGCCCTGGGCGTCGGTGATCTTGCCCGGCAGGTCGTAGCTCTCGCCGAATTCCATCCCTTCCATCATGTCCAGGAAGACTGGTCTGTACGTCGGGTCGCGGTATTGCGCGTCGTTATCGATGGTGGTGATGATCTGGCCGAGCATACCGTCGGACACGGTGAAGGTGCCGTCTTTGAGCTGATAGTGGGTGGCCTCCATCTCGCCGTTGCCCGCGTCGCCGCTCAGGGTGACGTTGTTGATGTTCTCGAAGTAAGCGGTGAAGGTTGCGTATTTGTAACCGCCTTCGGTCCTGATTTGTGGTCGGGTGAACGCGACAAAGCCTTCGTCTTCGCTGTCGATAAGTTCCTCGGGGTTGTCGAGGTTGTCGAACGGGTCTTTGGGAGCTTCTTGGAGGGCGCGTTCGCTAAAGCCGAAGGTCTGGGTCACCTTGCCCGAGCCGTCCGGGTTGACGGTCCAGACCTGTTTGAACTTGACGCAGCCGCCGATCGCGAGGGCCAGGGTGAGCAGGATGCAGGCGTGGCGGAGGGCTCTCATGGTGGTCTCCCGAGGGTGGGGCGGGGTGATGGCAGACAGGTAAAGCATAAGCTCGGCGTACGGGGATGTCTTGCGGGGCCACGCGAGGGGTGATCGAGATTAGTCGGGGTGTGTTTGTGCCAAAAGGAAATCAGCCGCGGACAAGCACTTCCCTGCCGCCTTTGTCGGCCGAGGCGTACACGGCGTCAAGCATCTGCTGGACCATCAGGCCGTGTTCGGCCGGGGCCATCGTCGGCTTCTTGTACAGGACGTGGTCGACGAAATTGCGGAGCTTCATGTTGAAGAAATGGCTGAAGCCTTCTTTCATCTCCGGCAGATAATCGGGCTGCATGTTCATCATGTAGCCGTGCCGGTCGGTGAAGACCTCAGAGGTGTCCCACTTGGCCCCGCCCTTGGTGCCCATGAGTTGGAAGTCGATGGTGCCGTCGTGTTCGTGGTGGGCGGCGAAAGATGACTCGAGGTGGATCACGGCGCCGTTGTCGAAACGGATATGGCCGGCGGCGAGGTCTTCGACGGTGTAGGTCTTGTGGTCCCACCCGGCCCAACGCGAGGCGACGTCGGATTTTTTGTTGCCCAGGTACGTGTCGGTCATGCCGACGGCCGCGACGGGCTTGGGGCTGCCCATGGTGAAGTGGCACATCTCCAGGGCGTGGACGCCGATGTCGATCAGCGGGCCGCCGCCCTGGAGTTCCTTGCGGCCGAACACGCCCCAGTTGGGAATGCCGCGGCGGCGTAGGGCCTGGACCCGGGCGAAGCGGATATCGCCGAACACGCCGTCGTCGCGGAGGTCGCAGAGGAACTTGGTTTTAGGGTGGTAGCGGAATTGGAAGCCGATGACGAGTTTTTTCTTGGCGGCCTTGGCGGCGGCGATCATCTTTTTGCATTCTCCGGCGTTCATGCCCATGGGCTTCTCGACGATCACGTGGGCCCCGGCCTTGCTGGCGGCGATGGCGTTGGGCGCGTGCAGGCCGTTGGGCGTGCAGATATTCACCGCGTCGGGCTTGAGCGTGCGGAGCATCTTTTTGTAGTCGGTGAACATGCCAGAGGTCGGGATGTCGAACTCGGCCGCCTTGGCGTCGAGGCCTTTCTGATTCACGTCGGCCATGCCGATGACTTCGACGTCGTCCATCGTGGCGAGCGCTTTGAGGTGGGCGGTGGCGATGCCACCGGCGCCGATGAACGCCATTCGGAGTTTCGGTGACGAAGACTTGGATTTCGCAGACGAAGAGCGGGCCATGGGATGTTCCGGGGGAAGGGTAGGTGGGATGGAGCGAGCGGATTATCGGGACACGGGTGAGTGAACGCAAATTCCTTGGGTGAACCCGGTGGTTTGGTCGATCTATTGCGATGTTCTCGGCGGCGCGTTGCGCACCACGTTCATCTCCCGGAGTTTTAGTTGCCATGGCCGAATCCCATTCCCGTGTCGATCGCTCGGCGTCGTCTGATTCGGAGAGAACTTCCGCGGGTTGGAAGACGAGCGTGCTGATCCACGTCGCGTTGCTGGGGCTGGCGGTGGTCGTGGTGTGGTCCACGATCGGGCGTGATCCGCAGATGGCCGCATCGGCCTCGGCGGTGGATGCGGCCGCGTCACCGATCGCTCCGGAAACGGTTCTCGCCGAGACCGAGCCTTTTGTCGCCGCGTCGGCGTTGCCGCGAGCGGCACAAGCCGTCGTCCGTGAAGAGCCGGTAGCGGGGGCGAGTGTGTCCGCGTCGACCGCAACGCAGATCTCCTTCTCGAGCGTTGCTCAATCCACCGCCGCTCCCGCCGAGAAGATGACCACGCCCGACGAAGCTCCCGCGGTGATGGCTATCCCCGAACCCGGTCAGGCGTGGCCGGTGCGGATGAGCGTAGCGCCGCAGGACGATCCGTATGTCGCCTACGGCCGGGTCTACGGCACGCCGGGAGCGACGCGTATTGTCTACCTGATCGACGCCTCGGGTTCGCTGATCGACACGCTGCCGTTTGTGCAAGCGGAGCTGCAAAAGGCGTTGCGTTCGCTGCGGCCGGGGCAGTCGTACGCGGTCATGTTCCTGGTGGGTGACCGCGTGGTCGAGGCCCCGCCGGTGGGCATGAAGCTGGCCTCGACCCGGGCGGTGACGCACACGATGCAATGGGTCGATCCGTCGGCGGGCAAGGTGATCGCTTCGGGCAGACCGAACGCGCACGCGGCGATCCGTCGAGCGTTGGCGTATCAGCCCGACGCGGTGGTGCTGCTGAGTGACGGGCTCACCAGTCGGGGCCCGGCGGGGCTCAAGCAACGGGCCCAACTCGTCTCGTTGATCGAAACCGCCAACACCGCCGGTACGGTCTTCCACACGGTCCAACTCCGCGAACCCGACCCGCTGGCCACGTCTACCCGCCGCGGCACGCTCGAGATGATCGCCCGCCGCACCGGCGGCGTGTACCGCTTCGTCGGGGAAGACGAACTCGACACCCAGGCCTCCCGCTGATCTTGAGACTCCATGCCGTTGGCCCGTTTCGTTTGCGACGCACGGCCCGGCGCGTTTCGACCGAATGACGGACCAGAACCGATCGTTTCCTGATCGATCCTAAGTATTTCGGGCTACCCCGTTGTCATCCCGCGGCCGTGTTTGCTGGACACGCCGCGCGGGTTGGTGTCCAATACCTGGTGCGTTGTTGAGCCGCGGCCGTCGGCCGCTCGATCACGGGACACCGACTTGATGATCTGGATGGGTTTTGCCAATCAGCCCGGGCCCGGCGATCTCCCGCCCCCGGAATCTTCTCCCGAAGCCTCCGAGCCGGCCAAGGATTCGGCAGACGAAATCCCGCCGCCACCCGCCGTGTCCGCCCGGCCGTCGTCACTCTTCACCGACGAAGCGCTCAACGACGATGAGTCACTGCATTCGTCAGACCTCGACGAACTCGACCTGCCCGCGCCGCGGGCCGCGGACGACGCGGACCTGGTACCGGACGAAGAGGAAGAAGAGTTCGACGACGCCGTGGACCCTGCGGCGGCCGAGGCGTCGATGGCCTACGTGGCCGAGCACGGCGAGGACGGCCCGGCCGAACTCGAGGCGCCGCCCGCGCCCGTCGAGTGGATCGTGCCGTGGATCATCTCGCTCGCGGCCCATGCGGGGCTCATCCTTGTGGCGGTATTCGTGGTGTGGTCGGTGCGCGAGGCGCTGCAGGACCAGAAGGTCATCATCCCGGTGGTGAGCCTGAGTGACACGCCGGGGGCTCCGTTGGAGGTCAAGGTGCAAGAGCGTGTCGAAACCCCAACCGCCGCGGCCGCGCCAGCCCCCGCGCCGACCCCGACGCCGCTGGAGAACGACCTCGACCTGGAGTTGGACCTCACGCTTCCGGGGGTCGGTGAACCGCTCGCCCCGGCGCCGACGTTCGAACTCGCCATCGACGACGCGGCACAGTTCCAGACCGACTTCATGGGCTCGGGGGGCAACGCCAAGAACATCATCTTCGTCCTTGAGGCCGACGGCTCGATCATCGCCGACTACCCACAGATCGTCAGCGAACTCGCCACCACGCTCCGCGGCATGAGCGAGAAGCAGAAGTTCAGCGTGATCGTGTTCGACGGCCAGGGCGTCAAGGAAGTCCCGCCCGCCGGCCTACGCCGCGCCACCGCCGACGCCAAGGCCAAGGCCATCGCCTGGCTCCGCGACACCCGCAACGTGCAGAACATGGGTTCGGGCGACGCGGTCAAGGCTTTGCAACTCGCGTTCAAGCGCCGGCCGGAACTCATCTTCCTGCTGTCGCAGAACCTCTACAATCCCGGTCGAGGTAAGTACGAGTTGCAACGCGACGAGATACTCGACGCGGTCCGCAACGCGCCGCGCCGCAACCTCGCGGTAAACACGATCGAGTTCAACGACATCGATCGCCTCGCGGTGGACGCTCAAGGCAACAAAGTTCGCATGACGCTGCTCGAAGAAATCGCCCATCTCACCGGGGGCCAGTACCTCTGGAAGATCACCAACGCACCCGACGAAGAAGGCTTCTGAAACCATGCCGATCCGCCGCTGCCTATTCTTGTGGCTCTTGCTTGTGGCCATGACGATTCCGTCCGCCGCCGCCGCAGACCAGATCCGAGTCAACGGCATCTGGCTGCCGGGCGTGCAGATCCTACGCGTGGCCGACGGGCATATGGTCTACGTCACCAGTGCGGGCCAGGACGTCCGTAGGCCCTACGGCGAGGTCACCGGCCTGCGCCTCGACAACTATCCCAAGGTGCAGGAGGCTTTCGAGCTCTTAGAGAAAGGCGAAGACCAACTCGCGATCCGGGTGTTCACCGCGGTCCGCCGGGAGGTGCGCGGCAAAGACGCTTGGGTCGGTTTGGAAGCGACACGACAGATCGTTGCAGCCCATGACCGTTTGAGCAACGGCGTCGCCGCGGCCACGGCCTACGCCGAACTGATCGAGCAGGGCGGCGGTGTCACCTTTGCAACGACGCCACCGGTGGGCAGCGTGTCGCGGTTGTCAGACATCGACAAGCTCAAGGTTCGTCAACGCTTGGCCCGCACCGCCGGCCGGACGGACGCGCAGACCAAGCCCTACCTCGAGTCGCTGCTCGCCGCGGCGCAGCCTGGCGCGACCGAGCCCGCGCGCCCCGACGGTCCGAGAGTATCACCCCCGACACCGACGGGACTTCCGGGAGCGGGCGTGGGGCCGTACAAGGCGAACGGGGCGGTGATGCTGCCGCAGAGCCTATCACGCAGTGAGTTGGCCGACAAGGTGTTCGCCGGCGAGTTCGCGGCGGCGATCACGCTAGCCGAGGAGATGATGGACAGCCGGATGACGTCGGAGCTGATGTACCTGCGGGCGATGGCCCGGCTGGGCTTGGCCGAGCGGTCACGCGGCGTGGGAAAATTCAAGGACGCGGGTCTCGACTTCATGCGGGTACTGGTGTATTACCCGCAGAGCCCGTACGCCGGGCCGGCCCTGCTCGAGGTGGCCTACATCCACGACCGGTTGCAGATCGAAGACCAAGCGCAACAACTCTACGAACAAGCCGGCCGAGTGTTGACGCCCGAAGACCACCCGCGGTATCACGCGCGGTACTTAAAACTGACCCAAGGCCGCTAATCCAAACCAACATCAACCCTTACCAATCTATTATGCGAAAACTTTATCCCGCCACAGCATTACTTGCCGCACTGACGCCTGTCGCGTCGGCACAAAACGATACGGGCCAGGCCGAGAGTGCCAGTTTTTTCCAGGCGTTTTTCTGGTCGTCTGATCTATTGGGTCTGGCGATCATCTGGTTGCTGATCCTGTGTTCGTTCGTGAGCTTTGGGCTGACGCTGCTGTTTGTGATGCGTTACCGCCGGGTGAACCTGATGCCCGAAGAGACCAAAGCGGGCGTCGAGCAATTGCTTTCCCAGAAGAAGTACCGCGAGGCCATTGCGTACGCCAACGAAGACCCCAGCTACCTCGGACGGATCACTAGCGCCGCGCTCAACGAAGCCAGCAACGGCTACGGCGCCATGGAACGCGCCCTCGAGGAGTCCGGCGACGCCGAAGCGACCCGTATCCTCCGGCCGATCGAGATCCTCAACGTCATGGGCAACATCGCCCCCATGATGGGCCTGTTCGGCACGGTCTACGGCATGATCGTCGCGTTCCAACGACTCGTTGACGCCGGGGGCAGCCCCGACCCGGTCGACCTCGCCGCGGGGATTTCGACAGCGTTGGTCACGACGTTCTGGGGCCTGGTCGTGGCGATCCCGGCGCTGGCGGCGTACGCCGTGGTCCGCAACAAGATCGACGCGCTCACGGCCGAGGGGCTGGTCATGGCCGAGCAGATCATCAAGCCGTTTCGCCCGTCGCGGAAGAAGAGGTCTGCTTCAGAAACCAGGTGAGTTTCCTGGTGATCTTCCCGTTAGGTCTTCGCAAACGCGAAGAATAGGAATTGTTGGGTATGTCGAAAGTGGTCCAACGCGGGGCGGTGACGCCCAGGATGAACATCACGCCGTTGATCGACGTGGTGTTTCTGCTGATCATTTTTTTCATGCTCGTGAACAATATCGTCTCCGAGGAAACGGTGGACATGATCCTGCCGGAGTTGGACGACCCGCGGACCCGGGAGGTTGGTGAGATCGAGCGTGTTGTGGTCAACGTCGCGCCCGAACCGTTCACGCGGACGGGGCGTGACGAGTTCCCGCTGAGCCACGCGGGTCGGCCGGGGTACGTGAAGGTCGGCACGGGGACCAACTCGCGCTTCGACGCCGATGACCTGAAAGGCATCACCGAGAAGCTCAAGTCGGCGAAAGCAGACAACCCGAAAGTCGAGGTGTTGATGCGTGTGGACGGGGCGATCTATTACGACAAGGTGCAGCCCATCATGGCCGCGGTAACCGCCGCGGGGATCGAAACCGTGAACCTCGTGGCGTACATGCCGGAAGAATAGAAGTTGTCCGATAACGCGTCACAACCCGAATCCGGTGAGATCGTCGACCCGACGATCCACCACCGTTCGACGCGGCAGCGGCGCGGACGTCAGCCCGCGCAGGTCGGCGCACTGAACCTCACGTCGATGATCGACGTGATCTTTCAGCTGCTGATTTACTTCGTGGTCACGGCGAGCTTTATGATCGACGAGGGCGTGCTGACCGCGAAGCTGCCGCAGGGCTCGGGGAGCCCGGTGCCGGCGGACGAGTTGCCCCCGGAGAAGATCAATATCCGGTTGGCCGCCGACCCGGCCGACGACACGCTGGTCCGGATCGAGCGCGGGTCGGCCAACAACCCCGTGCGTTACGAGAGCTTCGGCGAACTCGCGGCCGACCTGGACCGGTTGCGCTACGACCCGGAGATCGGGCGCAGCGACGGGATCTACGAGCCGGACAACCCGGTGATCATAGAGCCGCAGGGCACGGTGCGGTGGCAGCACGTGGTCAACGCGTTTAACGCGGCGGTCGCGGCGCAATACACGAACGTGAGTTTTGCCGAGGCGGCGAAGCCGTAGGGCGTAGAGCAGAAGAGCAGAATATCTATGGGTCTTACTTCACGACAACTCATGCGGCTTTTCTGCTCCTTTGCGCTCGTGCTCGCGTGCCCCTTTGCTTCCGCCCAGCTCGACCAATCCAAGCTCATTGATGCCCTCGCCGAGCGCGGCATGGACGAATTGCTGCTCCATCTCGCGGAGACCGGCGACTTCGACGACCCCGCTACGCCGCGGCTGATTGAGGTCGGCCAACGCAGCATCGCGCTGCGCGCCCCGTCGTTGGACGCGGCGGGGCGGCGCGAGGCATTCAACGCTGCGCGGGTGGCGCTACGCGGGTTGATCGACGACCCGGAGATGGCCGGGCACCCTCTGCGGCCGGTGTGGCGGACGGACCTGGCGCAGATGCTGCTGGTGACGTACCTGGAAGGGCTGGAGGGGCTGGCTCCATCGTTTTACGAGTTCGGTGTGCCCAGCCGTGCCCAACGCGCGGCGTTCGAACGTTCCGTGCCCGCGGCGTTGTCGATGATGATGCAGGCCGAGACCGAGTTCCGCGACCTGGACAACCGGCTGTCGCGGGATACCGCAATGCGGGACGCGCTCGAGAACTCGTTGGCGTACTACCGCATCTTCGACGAGTATCGCGACCAGAAGTCGGCGTGGTTTTTTGCGAACGCGGCCCACTTCGCGTCGCTGCTGCCGGACGACAACCCGTACTTCATGAGTCTGGGCTCGGTCCCGGGGCAGGCCAAGACCCCCGCGGCGGAACGCGATCGGCTGCGGAAGCTGGCGCTGCGTCGGCTAGAGCCGTTCCTGCGCGGCGAGGTCGGCAACACGACGCTGCTGCCGCGGGTGCAGTCGTTGGCGGGCCGGCTGGAGCTGTCGTTGGGCAACGCCGCAAGGGCGGATTCGCAGTATCTCGCCGCGGCGACGAAGTCCGCCGACTGGCACGCCGACCGTTTAGGCGCGTCGATCGCCCGGGCGGAGGCCGCGGCGGCTCAGGGCCGGTCGGACGCGGCGGCCGCGCAACTTACCGACTTGGCGGCCAAGTCGGCTGTGCGGCAGCGGCTGGACTTTGCCCTGGTGGTGACCGACGCCCGCCACCGGTTCGCGGTGCGGCGTGCCAACGCGTTGTCTGACGGAGAACGCGACGCGGCACTACGCGGGGCCTACGACGTGTACTTCGAGTTGATCGAGGATCCGGCGCTGGGCGAGCGTGGGCCGGCGGTGCGGAACCTGGTATTCGATCGCTGGGCGGCGTCGCTGGACGCCAGGGCTTCGGCCGAGGAGATCGCGGCTCTGCCGCCGACGGTGCGGATGGCGATCGCCGACATCTCGCGGCGGCGGGGGCTGCTGCTGCAGCGTCGGGGCAAGAAGGTCGACGGCCGGGCGCAACTGGAGCGGGCGGTGGCGGCGGGCCGGACGCTGAACAACCGGACGGCCGTAGGCGACGCGGTGTGGGCCAACGGGCTCTACAACTTGGCTTATGCGAAGTACGCGTTGGAGCCAGGTCAGCTCGGGTCGCTGTTGGAAGCGGTCGACTTGGCGACAATGGTCGCCGAGCAGACGCCCGACGAGCCCGTGGCGACCTCGGCGATCGACTTGGCGACGCGGATTGCTGAGGCCCTGCATCGCCAGCACGCCGCGCAGCCGGGTGTGGCTGAGGCGTACCGCCGGGCGACGGCGGCGCTGTACGAGTCGGGCCACTACGCGACGACCAAGCCGGCAGACGATCGGCTGGTCTACTACGCCTACGCGGTGTTCCAGGCCGAGGGTGACTACGAGAAAGCGGCGTCCCTCTACGCCCAGCAGCTGCGGAGCCACCCGAACTTCCTCGAGGCGCAGGCGCAGCGGCTCGCGAGCCTGACCGCCTGGTTCAAGGGCACGCCGCCCGGCCCGGCGCGCGACGCGGTGGCGTCGGAACTGCTCGACACGGCGCAGCAGATCGAGCCGACCGCCCGTGCGGCCCGGCGGCAGCCGGCAGACGACTACCAAAACGCGTCGGCGGCGCGGGTCCTGGCCAACGCCCAACTCGGCCGGGCCGAGGTGCTCGCGCAGCGCGGCGACTTCGATGGGGCGCTCGCAACGATCGCGGATCTTGAACAAGACTTTGCTGACCGACCGGTGCTGGTGCAACGCGGCCTCGAGCGGCGGATCTTGTTGCTGGTCGAGGCCGACGAGTTGGGCCGGGCCCAGGAGACGGCCGGCCTGATGATGGGGCGGTTCCCCGACGCGGCGGCGGGCGTGATCGACAACGTGCTGACCGACATGGAACGGCAGATCGAGGCGCTCGGCGACGACGCCCCGGCCTCGGCGCGTCTGGCGGACGCGGCGGCGGCGATGGCGAAGCTGCTCGCCGATTGGGCCGAGGGGCAGGGGTTCGACGCCGAGCAGATGCTGCCTTACCGCCTGGTCGTGCTACGTTCGCTGCGGATCGCGGCGCGTGGCGACGAGGCCCTGGCGTACCTGCGCGATACCGGGCTTGACCAGCGGTTTTCCAACAACGTAGACGTGCTCTTCGAGAAGGCCCAGGCGCTGGTAAGCAAAAGCGACGACGCGTCGCTCCGCGCCGCGGCGCCGCTGCTCAACCGCATCCTCGGCGGCCTGACTGAGCCGTACCCGGATGTCTACTGGCGGGCCTGGATCGCCCGGCTGAGTATCAACCTCGAGCTCGGCGAGGGTGTCGACGACGTCCCCCGCCGGATCGCTCAGCTGCGCCAACGCTTCCCCGACCTCGGCGGGCCCGAATTCGCGCCGAAGCTGGAAAGCCTTGAATCCGAGGCGAACCGCCGGCGGAACCGGTGAACGCGGGGCACTCCGTTCGACCCGTTAAACGCCAAGTCCCAAAGCATTAAACCGGCCCAGAAAAGGGCGGATTGAAGCGGGTTGCCCGGCTGCTACACTTCGGAACTCCTTCTGACCTACCCGCAAAACCCCAAGCCCGCTTGCCCCATGCACACCCGCACCATCCCCGGCACCGACCTCTCCGTTTCCCTCCTCGGCTTCGGCAACTTCACGTTCGGCGTGAATTGGTGGGGCGATTTCACGGACGACGAAGCGGTCGCGATCCAGAACTACGCGGTCGAACGCGGTGTGACCTTCTTCGACACCGCCCCGGCCTACGGCAACTGGCGGGCCGAGTCGTTGATGAAACCGACGCTGGAGTACGCGGGGCGCGACAACATCGTCTTGTCGACCAAGTTCGGCTACGACCTGGTGACCGACCCGGGCAAGGAAGGCGAGCACCGAGAACGCAAACAGAATTTTTCTCCGGACAACCTGCGCCGCGAGCTCGAACACTCGCTGAAGATCATGGGCGTCGATTACATTGATCTGTACCAGGCCCACAACATCAAGCTCCCGCACTACACGCCGGAACTGTTTGAAGAACTCGAGAAGTTCAAGGCCGAAGGCAAGATCAAAGAGTGGGGCATCGCGCTGGGCCCGGCGATCGGCTGGCGTGAAGAGGGTCACGCCGCGTTCCTGGAACACGACGCCGCCGTGGTGCAGACGGTCTACAACCTCTACGAGCAGGACCTGGGCCGGGAATTCGGCGAGATCGCCGCGGCCCGCGGTCGCGGTGGGATCATCAGCCGCGTGCCGACCAACTCGGGCATGCTGGACGAAGAATTCAAGGACGAGCACCACCAGTTCCCCGACCGCGACCACCGCAAGTTCCGCGACCGCGCGTGGATGGTGTACGGCCTAAAGAAGAACGCTATCGTTCGCGAGATGGCCGGCGACCTAGGTATGACCGTGACGCAGTTCGCCCTGCGCTGGCTCGCCCAGCAGCCGGCCATGGTCAGCATCGAGCCCAATATCCTGAGCACCGGCGACGTGGACCGCTACGTCGACTGCTGCGACGGCACCGAGCTCCCCGCCGACGTCTTGGTGAAGGTGCGTGAGCTGTACGCCGACGACTGGGGTCTCGGGGACGCGGCGCATCCGTGTGACTTCAAGAGTAGCATCGCTGAGGGCGGCAGTCTCCGCAGCGGATACCAGCCGCCGGTCGGCGTGTGAACGACCCAGGCTTGGGCTGTTTCGACGCCATCGTTTCAACATTGAAAACGGTGGCTTGATATCTTTCGGGTGTGAGCGAAACGCTCGATGAATCCCGGTGGCGACGCATCACTGAACACCCGCTGGACGACCCGGCCAGCGACCTGCCGTTTACTCGCCGCCTGGCTCAAGAGAATGGCTGGGCCGTGGACTTTGCCGTGCGCGTGGTTCACGAGTACCGACGGTTCTGCTACCTCGCGGTCGCGGCGGGCCACCCGGTAACGCCGTCGGACGAAGTCGATCAGGCGTGGCACCTGCACCTGCTATACACCCGGGACTACTGGGAGGTGTTCTGCCCCGAGGTGCTGGGCAAGACGCTGCACCACGGCCCGACGAAGGGCGGCCCGGCCGAGGGCACACGGTTCGACGAGCAGTATCGCCGGACGCTGGCGAGTTACGAACGAATATTTGGCGAGGCGCCACCGGCGGATATCTGGCCGCCGCCGGCGGTGCGTTTTGGGCCGCGCATGATCGGCGTGCGTGTTCTGCCGAGCGAGGTTTGGATCGTGCCGCGGGTGTCGCGGTGGATCAGAGTCCTGTTTGGAAAAGGAGGTTCGCGATGATCGGCGGATTGATCCTAGTTCTGAGCTCGGCGACGACGTTGACTTCGTGGATCACCACGGTGAGCGGCGGGGATTTTCTGGCGGCCTACGTCGCGATGCTCGTGGTCGCTTTCGCGTTCGGCGGGGCCTTTCGTCTGGGCCGCTTCCTGGCGGGCGTTGGCGAGCGGGGGGAGTCGTTGACGGCCTACGAGGCCGCGTACCTGGCCGGTGGAGACGCCCGGTTGACCGAGGCCGTGACCGCACGCATGCTGCGGGCCGAGTGTGTCGCGGTGGAGCCGGTGGGCCGCCGACTCCGAGTCGGTGAACGCAAGCTCTCGGAACCGGACGCTTTCGAGTCCGGCGTGTACGCGATCGCGTCAGCACGGGGCGATGTCAAAGACGCGCGACGCAGCGTGGGCCACGCGTCGTCGGTCTTGGAGCAGGACTTGAACCATCGGGGTCTAGCGCAGACGGTTTGGGCCCGAGGGGTCTGGGCCTTCTTGACCGCCTCGCCGTTGCTGTTGGTGTTGGCCGTGGGTGCCTGGCGTACGGCCATCGGGTTACAGCGAGGCAAGCCCGTCGGTTTTCTCCTGGTGTTGATGGTGGTGGGGTTGGTGCTGACCGGCGGTTTGATGTTGACCGAGGGCCCGCGGACATCCGCCGGGTCGGCATCTTTGCGTCGGATGCGGCGGCAGCGTTCGCGGGGGCTCGATCGCCGGGCCGCGACTTCGAGCGATTATGCGTGGGTGACGGGGCTGTACGGCGTCGGGGCTTTGCCTTCCGACGCCCAGACGCTGCAGCACGCGTTCCACCCGCCGGCCGCGGGCGGCGACAGCGGCGGCGGCTGGTTCGGCGGCTGTGGAGCCGACTCGGGTGGCGGGGGTGGAGGCTGTGGCGGGTGCGGGAGCTGAACCACGTAGACCCGGCACCGGGCTAAGATGCAGCGATGGCGTTTGACCTACACCCCGACAGCGAAGTGATCCACCGCGGCGTCCGCGTTACGGTGCGGACAGCGGAATTACGCGCCGACGAGGGCCAGACCCACCGGCGGGAAGTCGTCGAGGCGGCCGACGCGGTGGTGGTGCTGCCGTTGATGGACAATGGCGACGTGGTGCTGATCCGCAACAAACGTTTCGCGGTGCGGGACACGCTGTGGGAACTGCCGGCCGGGACGGTGGAGCCCGGCGAGTCGCCGGACGGCTGTGCGCCGCGGGAACTGGAGGAAGAGACCGGCTACCGGGCGCGGCAGATCGAGAAGCTGGCTGAGTTCTTCCCGACGCCGGGGTTCTGCACGGAGTTGCTGCACGCCTACCTGGCAACGGGGCTGGAATTTGTCGGGCAACGGCTCGACGAGACCGAGAAGATTACGGCTCAAGTCGTGGCGTGGGACGAGGCGATGAGGATGGTGCGGGACAATACGATCCGCGACGCCAAGACGATCGCGACGCTGTTGTATCACCAGACCTTCGGCGGGGCCGAGGAATAAACGATTATGGGTTCAGAAAACCGCGATTACCTCAGACAAGAAGCACGGCGTTTCGGTGGCGGTGGATATGGTGGAGGTGGAGTGCCGGGAGTCAGCGCCAACCTGCCGCCGATGACACTGTGGCTTCTAGTAATTAATGTAGCGGTATTTCTGGTCGACAGTGTGTTAACGGGTAGCACGCGTGGAGATTGGGCCTCACCGACTTGGTTGGGACGTTTCAGCGCTGAACAAGGGATCCTAGGCTTTCAGGCTTGGCGGATCCTCACGTATCAGTTCTTGCACGGTGGCTTTTTTCACCTGTTATTCAATATGATCGGCCTCTGGATTTTTGGCCGGCTCATGGAACAGTGGTGGGGCAGCAAACGTTTCCTGGCTTTTTATTTGTTGTGTGGGGTCGGCGGAGGCTTGTTGTTCGCGGCGGTTTCGGCATTCCCCGCGATCGCATTCATCACGCCGGAGACACCTTTGGTCGGTGCTTCGGCGTGTGTGCTAGGGAGTGTGGCTGGGTGTATGGTGAAGTACGGACGTGAGCCGATCGGTTTCATGTTCATCCCCATCACATTCACGATCCTCATGTTGGGTGGGGTCTATATTTTTCTAGATGTTTTGGAAGTGTTGGCCGGGGGTCGCAGCGCGGGCAGCGCGGTGGCCCACCTCGGTGGCGCGGGCGTGGGTTATCTGTTAATCCAAAAGCCGAAGTGGTTGGATTGGGCCGACCGCGTATCACCGTCCGCCATTCAGTCGAGCATCAACGAGGGGCGTTACGAAAAGAAACGGCAGGCCGAGGCAGCGACGGAGGCCGAGGTCGACCGCATCCTCGCGAAGGTGGCCGAGAAGGGGCTGCAGAGCTTGACCAGGAAAGAGAAGAAGACGCTGAACCAGGCGACCGAGTCGAAGCAGGCAGGGTGATCTCTTCAGCGTGTAGCGGGGGATCAGAAATCGCCGCGGGGAAGATCGCGGCTACCCCGGTTGCGGCGGGTCACGGCGATCTGCGAACGCCCGCTAAACTGTGCGGCCGATGCCCACGATCACCTATGAGCTTTTGCAACAGGACACCTCCAGCCGGGCCCGACTGGGGCGGGTCACGACGCCGCACGGCACGTTCGATACGCCGGTGTTTATGCCCGTGGGCACGCAGGGCACGATCAAAGGGCTGTTGCCGCGGGACGTCGCCGATACCGGGGCGCAGATCGTGTTGGGTAATACGTACCACCTGCTGCTACGGCCCGGCAGCGAGCTCATCGCCGAGATGGGGGGGCTGCAGAGCTGGACCGGTTGGCGCGGGCCGATGCTCACCGACTCCGGCGGGTTCCAGGTGTTCAGCCTCGGCGGGATCAACAAGATCGACGACGACGGCGTGAAATTCCATAGCCACCTCGACGGCGCGACGGTCGAGCTGACGCCCGAACGGTCGATGTCGGTGCAGGAGCAACTCGGGGCCGACATCATCATGGCGTTCGACGACTGCCCGCCCGCGGTCGCTCCGAAGTACAACCCGCGGAGCGACGCGGCGAAGGAGGCCGGCTCGACCAAGGGTGTGCCGATGTCGCCGGCCGACTACGCGGCGCGGATTGAGATCGCCAACGAGCGCACGCTGCGCTGGCTCGACCGGTGCGTGGCCGCCCACCGCGCCAGCGGCCGGTGGGACCAACAGGGCCTGTTCGGCATCGTGCAGGGCGGTACGGACCTTGAGCAGCGGACGTTTTGTGCCGAGCGGGTCACGCAACACGACCTGCCGGGCTACGCCATCGGCGGCGTCGCGGTCGGCGAGGGCAGTGCTGAGATCAAGAGCGTTGTCGAACACACGGCCCCCTTGCTTCCGAGCGACCGGCCGCGTTACCTCATGGGCGTGGGCTATGAGCGCGACATCGTCGCCGCGGTCCGCGCCGGTGTGGACATGTTTGACTGCGTGCTGCCGACGCGCAACGGCCGTAATGCCAGTGCCTTCACCTCGAACGGCCTGATCCGGCTCAAGAACGCCAAGTTCGCGCGCGATCCCCGGCCGATCGAAGAGGGGTGTGATTGCCTGGCTTGTGGGGGAGTGGGCCACTGGCAACGAAGCGTGGGAGGCGGGGCGGATCGGACTGCAGTGTCAGGTTCTACCTCGGCTCTCCAGCCCCCGTTACCCAATACCCACTTCTCCCGCTCCTACCTCCGCCACCTGTTCCAGGCCGGGGAGATGCTGGGCGGGATCCTCGTGAGCCTGCACAACCTCCGGCATTTCCAGCGGCTGCTATTGGACATCCGCGGGGCGATCCGAGACAATGCGTGGTCCGATCTGGCCCGCCGGTGGCCGGTCGCGTTCACGGAGGTTGGGTCTGCGGACGACGCGGGCTAACCTCCTGATTTTTCATCACCTGGGGCCGCCCCCGGAATCCTCCCGCCCCGCCCTCGGGATTCCGACGGAACTCCCTCACGAGACGCACGACCGATGAATTTCTCCGACTTCTCCGTTTGGCCCGTGACCCTGGCCCAGGCCGACACCTCCCCGGTCCCCGGCAGCGCCCCCGCGGGCTCTGCCGGAACAACCTCGCCGAGCGGCGATACCACCGCCGCACCGGGTGCCGACGGCGCTCCGACCAACGGCACGACCGGACAGTCGGGCAGCCCGTTCGCCGGCATCCTGTTCCCCATGATCTTGGTGCTTGGTGTACTGTTCATCTTCTCGATGAGCAGCGGCCGCAAGGAAAAGAAACGCCGGGCCGAGCTGCTCGCGAACCTTAGCAAGGGCGTCAAGGTCCAGACCGTAGGCGGGGTGCTTGGGACGGTTGTCGAGGTGCGCGACGACGAGGTCCTGGTCAAGGTCGATGAAAACTCCAATACCCGGATGCGTTTCGCCAAGTCGGCGATCAGCACCGTAACTTCAGAAGACTGAAATGTGGGGGTTGGGATTGAGGAGGCAGGGGCTAAGGTCAAGCCTCGCCCGAATTCCACCTGATCCCCTGTCTTGTATTGTCTTTTTCTTAATCCTCAGGTCTTTAATCCCAACTCCCCAACGCCATGCGCTACCCAATCTGGAAACCGATCCTCATTGTCTTGATCATCGCGGGCTGCGCCGCGCTGATCGCGTCCAAGGGCCTTAAGCCAGGTATCGATCTGGCCGGCGGCACGACGCTGGTCTACGACGTGCTGGTGCCGCAAGGCAAGGACTCCAAGCAGGTGATCGAGGATACGATCGCCGTGCAGAGCGTACGCGTGGACGCCGCGGGCGTGAAGAACCTGATCTGGCGGGAGGAGGCGGGCGACCGCATTGCGGTGACGATGGCTCAGGCCGGCCCGGTGGTGCGAGAGAAACGCGAGGCTTTCGAGGACGCTCGAGACGCGCTGATCGCCAACACGCTCGATCCGGCCGGTGTCGATTCGGCCGTAGCCCTTGAAGACGACACGGCCCGCGCTCAAGCCCTCGAAGAGCTCGCCGAGGGCGATGAGTCCTTACTGGCCAAGTTGCATGCGCTCGCCGAGTTGGCGCAGCGGCGTGACGCCCTGCGCGAGCCCTACGCCGCGGCCAACGAGCTCTGGCAGCAGAAGTCCGCGGAGTTTGGCCTCGCCCCCGTTGAGTCGCAGCAACAAGAGCTCAACGAACTCCTGACCGATCTGAACACCAAGGCCACCGCGTTCCGTGAAGCCCGGCAGGCGTTCAACCGTGGCCGGTCCGAGGTGCTGGCCGCGTCGGTCAGCGAGCCCGAGATCGACCGCATCCTTGCGTTGTCCAACGAGAAGCGTCGCGGCAAGGACACGACCCCGCGGGCCGAGGCGCTCGCGTCGTTCATTAAGGCCCATCCCGCCGCCGCCGAGGGCATCGAGCGGGTTGCCGCGGCCTGGGCCGCGTACGAGGAGGTCAAGGGCCCGCTTGACGACCCCGAAGATCTCAAGCGCATGCTCCGCGGGGCGGGTGTACTGGAGTTCCGTATCGCCGCAACCCCGGCCGGCGCGGGGCAGGCGCGGCCAGTGGACATCAGCACCTATGTCCAACGGCTCGACGAAAAGGGGCCGCGGGCCGGGCTGACCGAGCCGTGGCGGTGGTTTAAGGTGCAATCGCTCGAGAAGTTCATCGACGAGCGCGACCGTCGCGAAGAGCTGTTGGACAACCCCGATTTCGCCCCACAGGTGTTTATGAACTTCGGTCTGGTCGGCCAGGCCTACGGCGGCGACTTCTACGTGCTGCTGGCCAACGAAGTCGGCCTGGCGATGACCGGCGACATGGAGTGGACCCTGACCGGCACGACGCGCACCAGCGACGAACTCGGTCGGCCGGCCGTGGGCTTCGCCCTCGACGGCCCCGGTGCGGGGTTGTTGAGCGAACTTACCGGGCCCAACGTCGGCCGGCAGATGGCGATCGTGCTCGACGGCGAGCTCATGTCCGCCCCGACGCTGCAGAGCCAACTGTCCTCGGGCGGCACGATCACCGGTGAGTTCTCCAACGCCGAGTTCCAGTACCTGCTCAACACCCTCGGTGCCGGCTCACTCGAGGGTCAACTCTCCTATAACCCGATCAGCGAGCAGACCATCAGCCCGACCTTCGGGGCCGATAACGTGAAGCGCGGCCTCCAGGCGTGTATCACGGCGTTGATCGTGGTGGGCGTGTTCATGGCGCTGTACTACTTGTTCGCCGGGCTGGTCGCCGACTTCGCGTTGTGCGCGAATATGGTCATCATCCTCGGCATCATGTCGATGATCGAGGCGACCTTCACGCTGCCGGGTGTGGCGGGACTAGTGCTGACGATCGGGATGGCGGTCGACGCGAACGTGCTGATCTTCGAGCGTATCCGGGAGGAACGCGCCGCCAAGGCCGACCTGCCCTCGGCCGTGCGGCTGGGCTTTGGCAAGGCGCTGTCGACGATCCTCGACGCGAACATCACGACGCTGATCACCTGTGTAGTGCTGGGTTACACCGCCACCGCCGAGGTCAAGGGCTTCGCTGTAGTGCTGGGCATCGGCATCCTCGCGACGCTATTCACCGCGTTGTTCTCGACGCGGGTGATTGTGGACCTGTACATGCTGCTGCTCAAGGCCCGTGACCTGCCGATGCTGCCGACCCTCGTGCCGGGGATCGCCCGGCTGCTGTCGCCGAACGTGAACTGGGTGGGCTTGCGTCGGCTGTTCCTGCCGGTCAGCCTGATCTTGATCATCACCGGCGTGTCGATGGCGATCTACCGCGGCGAAGACCTGTTGGACATCGAGTTCCGCTCGGGAACCGAGGTCACGTTCAACGTCGCCGAGGGCATCGAGTTGCCGTTGGCCGAGGTGCGGAAGCGTCTCGATGAATTCGGCGGTACCCCTGAGGCGGCCGAGATCACCGCGAACGTCGAAGCACAGATCGCCGCGATCGAAGACGAAAACGCCACCCGCGAACCCGACCAGCAACTCGAGCTGCCGACACTTCCTGACTGGGAACTCCTCGGCCAGGCACAGGTGGTGACCGTCGGCGACGACGGCGCGGCCTCGGGTTACCGTGTTGCGACGCTGATCGAGAACTCCGAAGCACTCGGCGACGGGGTCAGAGCGATCTTCCGCGATTCGCTGGACGTGACCGAGTCGGTCGACTTCGCCGGGCTTCGACAGAGCGTCGCGCAGGCCAAGGGCATCGTCGAGCCGATTGAGGGCGGGTCGCTGTACGGCAGCCTCGGCCGCCAATTCACCGAGGCCGATCCGGACGTGCAAAACTACGTCGGTGGCGTGGCGCTGGTGCTCGAAGACCTGTCCCCGGCCGTAAGCCTCGAAGCGGTGCAGGAACGCATCACCCGCATGCGGCGGCAGCCCGACTACGAGAAGCTCGGGCTCAAGGACCTCGAGTTCTTCGGGCTCGAACGCGCGGGTACCGACCGTGACGGCGACCCGACCTACGACACGATCGCGGTGGTCCTGACCGACTACGAGACCAACTACGCCGAGGACCGCAGCGACTTCACCGACACGCTGGGTCTGGCCGCCACGGGTTGGGATCTGGTACGCGACGCGTTGCAGCGCGACACGTCGCTGGCAAGCGTGAGCAACTTCTCCAGCCAAGTCTCCGGCACGATGAAGCAGCAGGCGATCGTGGCGATGGCGCTGTCGCTGCTGGCCGTGGTGGCCTACATCTGGCTGCGTTTCGGCAGCCTGCGTTACGGCCTCGCCGCGATCGCGGCGCTGGTCCACGACGTATGTATCACGCTGGGCATCCTCGCGATCTGCGGCTACCTCGTGGGTATCCCCGGTGTGCACCAGGCGCTGCTGCTCGACGACTTCAAGATCAACCTCGCGCTGGTGGCGGCGCTGCTCACCATCGTGGGCTATTCGCTCAACGACACGATCGTGGTGTTCGACCGCATCCGCGAGAACCGCGGCCGGCTGCCGCGGGCGACGCCCGAGATCGTCAACAACTCGATCAACCAGACCGTCAGCCGTACGGTGTTGACCTCGGGCACAACGCTGATCGCGGTCGTGACGCTATACGTTCTGGGCGGCCCGGGTGTCCACGGCTTCGCGTTCGCCATGATCGTCGGCGTTATGGTCGGGACGTACTCATCGGTCGCGATCGCCGCACCGATCCTGCTGGTCGGCCAGAAGGACAGCGGCACCGGCGGCGATGCCGCGGCGGCGGTCGCCGATACACGGCCGTCTGATACGCCCGGCTCCGCGACGTTGCCCGCCGATGCCGCCGCGGCGACCACCCACTGAGCTAGAGCCCGGTCGGCCGGGCTCGGTGGCGTAACCGCGTCAACTGCGTCGTGAGGCAGGAGGCACATTTTTTGAATGTCGGATTTATGTCGGGCGTTCGGCATGCGTCTTCCGGTTGACTCCGGTGCTTCGCAATGATGGATACCTCGACCGAGTTAGTCCGCTTTGCGGCGGCGGGTGTTTCGGGCGCGGCTACGGTGGGTGGGCCCGGGGGGCGTGTCGGCCGACGGCCGGGTGGCGGTGGGTGGTGTCGTTGGATCGCCGACCTGACCCAACGCTTTCCGCTGGTCAGTAGAGACCGGGGTGGTCTCGATCGGTGAGTTGCTCAGCGGCGACGCGGCCCGGGCCGCCGGGGTTTGTGACGATGACTGATGGTGCTGGGCTAGCACTATGGGGAAGCGGGGCGACGCCCGTTTAGGGTTCGCGGCGTCGCCTCTGTTCATTGATTCATCGCAATCCGCGTATTGGTCTAATAGATCGAGCTCACGTTGCCGCTTGCGGTGACGAACTCGCCCCAACTCGACAGGCTCCAGTCCAGGCCCGGGATCGGGCTGGCGGGGAAGATGTGGGGCGTAGTGGGCACGGGGGGGAAGTCGAGAGCCGGGGGCAGCGGCACGGGGTCGCAGACCGGACGCACCGGGCCCTGGTCGTTGGCGTCTTCGGTGAAGCCCACGGCGTCGCCCCGCGGATCGCGAAACCAACCGTCTTCGAAAAAACCCAGCAGCTTGCCCTTGAAGCTGTACACCGCATCGTCGTCGAAAAACGCGATCCACCGGCCGGTCATGTCAAAGAGCACCTCGTCCTGGATCCAAGCCACCACGGTGCCGCATCGGCCGAAGACGGGTTGCATGTCGGTGGGCTGAATCACTTCGTTCCCCAAATCAGAGAGGCGGACAAACACAGATCGCGCCGATCCGTATTTCACCGACCGGGTTCGATCGGCGACAGACCGCGCAAGTACGACTCTGATAGGAACATCGGCCAATCCAAGCCACCGCTTTGTTACGTTTCTGCTGCGGCCGGGTACACGTCGAAGCGGAAGCCTCGGCCGGCGTGGGACACCGTCGGGTTTTTCCCCGCCAAGGGCGGAGCGGCTCGGGGGCGCTTGACCACGACCCGCCGTGTCGCGACGGACCGCGCCAAGGCCCAAAGGTTATCGGCATCGGTGTCGTCACCGGCCAGCCACCGCAGCACCCGTAACGGCTTGCGTTCCGTTGTCTTGCGTTTCTCGGCTCCGGGGAACATGGGGTCGATGAGGACCACGTCGAGCGCTCCGGTATCCGCGGTTGTTCCCGGAGTGGGGTCGGCCGTGGGCGCATGAGTCAGCACGCCCGCTGCGTCGCGACACGGCAGTAGGTTGATGCGGTCTGTGACGTCTGGCGCGGTGACGCGGGCGCGCCGCAACGCGTCGGTGAGCAGGGCGTGGATGATCGGCTGGCGTTCGACGGCCGTCACGGTGCAGCCCGCCGCGGCGAGTAGCCAGGCGTCTTCGCCTATACCCGCCGTGGCGTCGAGGACGGTCGGGCGGTCGACGCCCGATTTCACGCCCACGGCTTTGAAGAGCGGCGACTTGAGGCTGCGTCCCGCCGGGCTGGTGGTATCGATTTTAGTCAAGTCGGCATAGACGCCGTGCCCACCGGCCAACGGGTGGCCGGGGGCGACGACGCGCAGCTCCAGCCGCTCGCCCTCGGAATCGTCCCCGATCACCGCGGGCGTCACGGCGAGGTGTAGGTCGTGCGGGTCATTGAATTTCTTGGCGATCGGCAGGCCGTACTGCCGGGAGATTTCCTCGGCGCGGCCAAGCCTGCCAGGGCCGTCGAACGACACCGCAATGGTGGGGGGGCGTTGCATCATGGCGGCGGATGCGGCCGACCGCCGAGGGCGAGTCGGGCGCAGCTCGATGCGGGCGTGGTGGCCGTAGGAGTGGTGTCTACGCGTCACGCTCGGCGGCGGCCAGTTGGGCTTCATACCGTTCCCGGTTGGCACGGTTGTCCATCAGCACCAAAACTCGGTCGCGGTGCTCGGCGGGGATGCTTTGTTCGAGCGCCCGGCGGACCATCCCGATATGCGTGCGGCGGGAGAGGTGCGTGAGCACCACGGCCTCGGCTTTACTCCGCTCCAAGAGGTCAACGATATGGTCTAAATGCAGGTGCTTGCCGATGCCCGCGCGCTTGCGGTGGCCGGCTTCCATGAATGTGCATTCGGTGATCAGCACCTTGGCGTTCAGCACGTCATCGCGGTCGAAGTGTGGGCCCCACGCCGTGTCGCCGGTGTAGCAGACCAGCGGGATCATCAGCGTCTGGGTGATCTCTTCGCCCTTCTTTTTCAACTCGACCAGGCGTTCTTGGGGGAGCCCGGCGAATTCGTCTTTGAGTTTGCTGCGTTTTTCGATCAGCGTGTAGCCCAGGGACGGCACGGTGTGCACGGTTGCAAACGCGCGCAGATAATGGTTGTTCTTGATCTCCTGCTGCTCGTCTGGTTCAAGGGCGATGACCTCGTAGGGCGTGCGCTGCTGTTCGATGTCGACCCAGGCCTCCATCAGCCGGTGGATCGGCATGGCGAGTTCTTTGGGGCAGATCACCTTGCCGGTGCCCATGCCCTGAAAGTTACGCTGCGAGAAGTAGTAGGACAGGGCGGCGGCGTGGTCCATATGGCCGTGGGTCAGCGCCACGTAGTTCGAAGACAATGCCGCGCGGGGGCAGAGGCCGATGTCGAAGGCGATGTCGAACTCCGGCAAGTGGACGCACGACTCCTCGCCGGCGATCGAAAGCCCTTCGATGCGGAACGGCGGGACGTACAGGAATCCGAGCTGCGGACGGCGGGGCGGTTCTTTGGGCAGCATGACGAGTCATCTTTCGCGCGGCCAGCGGGACAATTCCGGGAGGGGCTGGCCGCGCGTCGCCGAGACGACACCAGACTCCGGAAGAGAAACGGTCCAACCCGGGCGATAACCCGGCCGGCCGACATCGATAGTGTACTGTCCGTCTGCGTTTGGGGCGCGCCGTACCGACGAAGGCGGTGCGCTTACCGCAAACCCTCCCTTGGTGATCTATCGGTCCTCGGGTAATCTGTAAGGATTGGCTGAGGAATCATTTCCGTGCCGAGGCCGGGCTGAATCAACTTCCCACGTATGGGGGCACAACATTGCGTAATCAGTGTGTTTTCTTGAATCGAGCCGTCCGGATCGTGACCGGGTGCGCGGTCTTGGGACTGGGCACCTACGCTGCGCCCGCCTTTGGGACCTTCCTCCAAGGCCGGGTGATTGACCCCGCGCCCCCGATGCTCATCGAGTCGGATGACGCCGTCACGCTATTTGCGACTTCGGGGTTTGACGTTTTCACCGACGGCAGCCAACTCTACGAATCATCGGTCACGCGTGACGGCAACGACCTGACTTGGGAGATCCAGACGTCGCCCGGCGGCGTCGGCTTCCAGATCTTTACCCCCATGAGCGATAGCGTGACGCTCGATCCGCTGGGCCCGGGGACTTATCGCGTGTATGTCTTCTGGCAGCACAACGACGAATTCGGCTTGCCTTCTGGCACGCTCGGGCCGACCGAGGGCTTTGGGGAGTTCACTTTCCGCGTCTTCCAGAACAACGGCCTCTCGGGTGATTTCGATAACGATGGCGTGGTCGGTCAAGGCGACCTGAATCTTGCGCTCCTGAATTGGGGTGCGGCCGCGGAACTCGCGTCCGTGGCTTGGCTCAATGATCCCCCGTCCGATGAGGTCGGTCAGGACGAACTCAACCGCGTGCTTTTGAATTGGGGGAACGGATCGGGCCCGGCCGCGGCCGTTCCTGAGCCCACCGGCGCACTCGCGCTGTTGGCGGTGGTCGGATGGATGTCACGCCGATGTAGGGGCTGAGTTCGGGGCGTGACGACGGCTCTCGGACGTGTCATTTGGTTTCCACCGACGCCCGGGTGTCTTCGGCAATGACTTGCGCCAGTTTTTCTAGGCTGTCCGGCCCCTCGCTCTCACCGAGTCGCATGATGATTTTGATGAGCAGCCAGAAATACCAGGAGATCCCGGCTTCAGACAGGTCCATCGTCTGGACGACCCGGACGCCCCCCTCCACGGGTGCGAGGTCGTAACGCTCGACCGTCGCTAAGGTCTTGCCTTGTGTTCCCGTTAAGTAGCGGTACTCGACGACCCGTGGTGGGTCACAGGCGACGACTTCGATGTCGTGTCTTTCGTTGCGGTTCCGCATCATCCGGTAGGTCATCGAGAAAGTTTCCCCGCGTTTCACCAGCGCCGTCGAGGCGCGTTGAACCTCGACTACCTTGCCGTTCCACGCCGACATCAGCAAGGGATCGGCGACATACGGCCAGACGTTCTCGGGCGTCGCTTCAACAATAATTTCCTCGGTGATCTTCAAGCGTGCAATCCAAGGGGTCTGCTTCCAAAACGGCTCTAGGGCTAGCTCACTCTACGGCAGGTGGCAGCCGGCTCCAAGTAAACGTGACGCATATCGTTGACGTTTATTATGGATAAAGATATCTTCAATTGTGCAGATAGATGCTCGGCCGTTCGATGCGGGCTTTCGATTTGAAAGGGGTTGCCCATGGCTGGTTCACGTCAACGTGTCCTCGACAGTCTGGCCCGCCGGACGCCGGATCGGGTACCGATCGACCTGGGTGGGACGTTTGTCACCGGGTTGCACTGTACCTGTGTCGCTGCGCTGCGCGAATACTTCGGGCTCGAACGGCGGCCGGTGATGATTCACGAGCCCTACCAGATGCTTGGCTACGTCGAGGAGGACCTCAAGCAGGCTCTGGGCGTAGACGTCGAGGGCGTGACCCCGCACAGCACGATCTTCGGTTTCCCGGCAGACGGGTGGAAGGCTTGGCGGACGCCCTGGGACCAGGACGTGTTGGTGCCCGCAGATTTTCAGACAACGTCCGACGCGAATGGTAATACGTTCATCTATCCCTGCGGCGATCGCACGGTCCCGGCGAGCGGCCACATGCCCCGCGGTGGGTTTTTCTTCGATGCGGTGATCCGGCAAGAGACGATCGACGAGGACCGCCTGGACGTGGCCGACAACCTTGAGGAATTCAAGCCGCTGGACGATGAGGATGTCCAGCGGATCGCCCGGGGCGTGCGCGGCGGCGGAGACCGACCGCGCGGTGCTCGTCTGCCTGCCCGGCACGGCGCTCGGAGACATCGCGCTGGTGCCCGCGCCGTTTCTGCGTCGCCCGCGCGGCATCCGCGACATCAGCGAGTGGTACATGTCCATCGCGGCTCGCCCGGAGTACGTGCAAGCGATCTTCGAGAAACAGGTCGAGATCGCGTTGGCCAACCTCGCCCGGATCAACGACGCCGTCGGTGATCTCATCGACGTGGTCGTCCTGTGCGGCACCGATTTTGGGACGCAGCAATCCACCTTCTGCTCGGAAGACACGTTTCGCAGACTCTGGCTGCCGCACTACCGGCGGATGACCGAATGGATCCACGCCCACACGGGTTGGGCGGTGCTCAAGCACTCCTGCGGCGCGGTGGCCAGTCTGCTGGAGGCCTTTATTGACGCGGGCTTCGACATCCTCAACCCGGTGCAATGTTCAGCACACGGGATGGAGCCTGAAGGGCTCAAGCAGCGCTTCGGCGATCGCCTGGCGTTCTGGGGCGGTGGCGTGGACACGCAGCAGACGCTGCCGTTCGGCACGCCCGAGGAAGTCCGGGCGCAGGTGCTCGAACGCTGCCGCATCTTCGCGGAGGGCGGCGGTTTCGTCTTCAACACGATCCACAACGTCCAGGCCCAAACACCTCTCGAGAACATGGTCGCTCTGATCGATGCGGTTCATGACTTCAACGGCGCTTCGGTCTGACGAGATAACCGAGTGTCCAAGCTAAGGATTGCTCGTGATGAAAGCCGGACGAAACCGAAGCCTGGCGCGCGCTAGCGGCGGGCGGCGGACAGTTCGTCGTACAGCCGGGCCATCGCGAGCAGGGGGTTGTGGCCGAGGTAGTCGCGGCAGGGGCGGTCGAGTTCGCTTGGCCCGCCCTTGCGTTTCATCGCTTCCGGCGGCCCGCCGCGCGGATCGTAGAACTCCCAGATGGTGCCGGTGCGGTCGAAGTGCCGGGCGCTCTGATCCAGGGCCCGTTCGAGCAACGCCGCGGCGGCATCGGGTCGGCCGCGGTCGACGCAGCCACGGGCGGCCCAGTGGGTCATGCTGTTCCACGCCCCGCCGCGCCACATCCGCGGCTCGTACTCCGCGGCGTCGACGGCCGTCGCGGGCATCGGGTGGGTCGTGAAGAATGACACGTTATCAAGCAGGACCTCGTCGATGTAGCGTTGAGCTTGCGCCGGGCTCGCGGCACCGACGACGACGGGCCACATCGTGTCGAACGTCCGTCGCCGCAATGACGGGTCGTCGACCGCCCAGGCGTCGTAGAACATCCCGTCATCGGAAACGTACAGCTTGTCGCGGATGAAGGCGCCCAGTTGCTCGGCCCGGGCTTCGTGTTCGTTCGAGGGTTCGCCGAGGACGGCGGCCCACTTCGCCGCGTGCCGGTACGCCCAGTACACGTGGCTGGTCGCGTCTACACATGCCCGCGGCGACGCCACCAGCCCGGGCGGCAGGTCGTCGAAGCGTACGCTCTCGTCGATGCCGCTCTCCCACTGCCGGTGGGTCACGTCGGCGTAGTAGAACCCGCCGTCGGCGCACGCGCGGTTCTGCTCGAACCACCCCAACTGCCTGACCAGCGCCGCGTAGAAAAACGGGAGCACCGAGTCGTCGCCCGTCAGCCGGACGTACTCGTCGGCGGCGACGATCCATACGGGCGGATGCCCCTGGGTCTCATCCATCCACCAGACCTCTTCGCGCTGCGTCGGCCCGCCGGGCATCCAGATGGCCCCGGGCACGAAGCCGTTGTCCTGCTGAAGCTTCAGATTGTTGTACAACTGGTCCAGCGCGTGGCGGGGGTACGTCGGCAGTGTGTCGAAGAGCTGGTGGATGAGGTCCCAGTGGCCGAACGCCGGGCCGTAGAGGTAGCCGGGACCGATCTCCTCCCAGGGGTGATCGAACGGATCGGCCGGGGATCGTGTGGCGCGCCGGTGCAGGTCGGCGGTGTAGACGAGCATGTCGCGCCACGCCGGCTTGCCGAGCGTCGACGCCTCGTCGCGGACGGCGTTCCACCCACCGGGCCACGGCACCGGCTCGCGGCGCGTGTCCGCGGCCCTGCAGCCCGAGAGCAGGGCGGCGGCGACGAGCGTGAGGATAAGGGGGAGCGGGTCGTGGCCAGGGGTCATCGGCTCAGCATACCCGGATCGTCTCGAGGTCCAGCAGCCGGCCGAGTCGTTCGAGGCGGTCGGCGATGTGGCCGACGCCGACGGCGCAGTGGTGGGCCGGGCCATGGACGTTCCAGTTCTCGACGAACGCACGGGCGCCGATGGAGAAGCGGTACCGGCTGTTGGTGTTGCCGATCTCGAGGATCGGCCCGGCGACGGACTCGCCCTCGGCGTAGAGCAGCGCGAGCGTGCCGTCGCGGCGTTGGACGACCGACAGCAGGGTGACCGGGCCGTGCTTGACCGACATCTCGACCGACAACCCGGCCCCGACCTTGCCGTGGTAGACCTCAAGTGGACGGACCTTGGTCTTGCCCTGGGCGATGGCGAGGTGGCCGGGGCCGTCGTGGCCCATGAGCACCACGTCGTCGTCGAAGTCGAGGGCGTAGTACTCGGTGAATGATCCGCCGACACCGAAGCTGTCCATGATCTTCATCGCCTGGGCGTTCTTGATCTCGAATTCCCCGGCGACGGGCACGCCGTGCGCGGTCAGCAGCGACGTCCCGAGGATGATCGACGAGATCACGTCTTCGTGCGCGTGGCCCTCGACCGAGTGGTAGAAGTAAGCCATCGACCCGAGCCGGTGCTGCTCGACCAACCGGTCGAGCGCGACGCTGGTCTTGGCGGCCCGGCTCAGCTCTTCGGCGGGGCAGTCGGGCTGGACATCGAACTCGTCGCGGAACAGGGCGACGCGTTCGTCGATCGCGGCGTCGTCTACGCCGTCGCGGGCCTCGGCGAGCTGGTCCATCTCGAGGATCTGGATGTGGCCGCCGAAGGCCGCGAGCTGCTGGGTGAAGTCGGAGTAGATATCGAGCATGCCGTTGTAGTAGTGGCCCATCACGCCCATGCGGTTGTGGGCCATGACGTGGGCCACACGGGCGGCTTCGATCCAGGCGTCGACCTCGGCCCAGCACGGATCGCTTTCGTCGAGCACACCGGTGACCTGCTCGAAGCGAACGCCCGCGCGGTTGAAGACGTTGGCGATCTCCGGCACCGGGCAGGCGGCGCAGTAAGCGAGCCAATCCCCGGTCATCTTCGTGCGGTCGCCGAGCTTGTTGAACGTGACGTAGTCGATCGCCCGCTCGGGTTGCAGGTTCAAGATGATTACCGGCACGCCCGCGCGGCGTACGACCGGCAGCACCGTCGACGACAGCGCGTACGTCGTCACGTGCAGGAAGATCACGTCCACGTCCTCGGCCCGAAAACGGTGGCCCGCGTCGAACGCCTTGTCGACCGTGTCGATCAGGCCGAGGTTGACCACCTCGACGCCGGGGCGATCCAGGCGCTGTTCGGTGAAGCCAAGGTAGCCGCGCAGGCGCTCCTCGAGCCCGGCGAACTGGGGCCAGTAGGCGTCGAGGCCGATGCCGAACAGGCCAACGCGGACGGGGTTGGGTTGTGACATGGTGATGCTCCCAGGGATACAGAAATGCTTGAATACGGTAGAGAAAGCCTGCGAATTAACTACTCGGGCACGGCCAACTCGAACTCATCCAGCCCGCGCAGGCGCTGCGGCGTGCCGTCGTCGGCGAAGGTCATCGGCTCCCAGTGCTGGATGTCGTGGCCCTTGATCCCGTCGGGCCGCGACTCCCAGAGGTCGGCCATCCACAGGAACACCGGGCCTTCGGGCGTGGGTAATTCGGCGATATCGGTCTGTTGGCCCGACACGATGATGCGGCCGTCTTCGTCACGGTTGATGTCCTGCACAAAAGTCCACGGCCCCATCGGTGACTCGGCGCGGTATACCCGCGCGCCCGCGCCCTCCGGGCAGAAGCAGCAGGTGTTGCCGAAAATGCAGTAGTACGCGACTCCGTGCTTGATCAGCGCCGGGGCCTCAACCTTGACGTCGAAGATGCCCGAGTTCTCCCCGACCGATTTTGTGAAGGTGTCGTCGAGGCGTTCGACGGACATGCCGTGGTCACCGTTGCCCTGGTCGGGGATCGAGGTGTAGATCAGATAACCCGCCCCGTCGTCGTCGACGAAGAGGTTATGGTCGCCGGGCTCGGGTTGCGCGACTTTGGCGTCGGGGTTAACCATTGTGAACGGCCCGGTGGGCGTATCCGAGGTCGCGACTCCGAATTGGCCCTCCCACAGCACGGGGTACCAGTTGAACCAGAGCACGTACTTCTTCGTGTTAGGGTTGAACACGACGTACGGCCGGTAGCACACGCCGTCGAGCCGCTTGTCGAGCAGGTCGCCGTGGGCGGTCCAGGTTTCGAGGTCGGGCGAGCTGTAGACGACGTAGTAGTTGGTTTTGACGAAGCCGTCGGTGTCGCCGTAGGCCGTGCCGTACCAGTAGTACCGGCCCTCAAAGTAGCGGAGGCAGCCGTCGTGGCAGTCGATGACGTTGCCGTTCTTGTCGGTGCGGGGCTTGAGGTTCTGCAAGGTCGGGGTCATGATTATCCGTCTGGGGAGGTAGGGTTTGCGTATTAAACCGTTACATCTGTTTCACGGCGAGTACATTCGATTAACGCAAGATCGGTTCACGGGCTCGGGCGGCAACGCTACACTCCATCGATGGAAAGCTCGCTATCGATTTTCGGTCCGGGGCAGAGGGTAGTGGTCGGCATGTTGCATGCCCCGGCGTTGCCGGGCTCACCGGGCTACGGCGGCGATATGGCCGCGGTGCGAGACGTTGTCCTCGCCGATGCCGAAGCGTTGGCCTCCGGGGGGGTGGACGGGTTGATGCTGGAGAACTTCGGTGACGTGCCGTTTTTTCGCGGCCGGGCACCCGCCGAGGCGGTGGCGTGCCTGACGCGACTGGCGTGTGAAGTGAAGTTGGCCACCGGCTTGCCGTTGGGGATCAACGTGCTGCGCAACGACGGCGAGAGCGCACTGGCGGTGGCGATGGCTTGCGGTGCGGACTACGTGCGGGTGAACGTGCTGAGCGGGGCCGTGGTGACCGACCAGGGCGTCATTGAGGGCGACGCGGCCCGGCTAATGCGCCGTCGGCGCGAGATGGGCGCCGAACGCATCCAGGTGTGGGGCGACGTGCGGGTGAAGCACGCGGCGCCGATGGGGCGCGGCTGGCGGCCGATCGAAGAGGAAGTGGAAGAACTCGTGTTGCGGGCGGGGGCGGGTGGGGTGATCGTCTCGGGCACCGGTACGGGCAAGGCGACGGACCTCGGTGAGCTGCGTGAGGTGCGGCGGGTGATGGACGGGCTGGGGGGTCGGGCTGTGCCGGTCTTTGTGGGCAGCGGGGCGTCGGCACGGACCGCGACGGACCTGTTGGAGTTTGCCGACGGGTTGATCGTGGGGACATCGGTCAAACGCGACGGCCAACTCGGCCAACCCGTCGACCCCGCCCGCGTCGCGGCGTTGATGGCGGCGGTCCGGCGCTAGTCCGGCGGATTACTTGCCTCGCCTCTGGGCGGGTGCGTTATGCTGATAGGTGACTCTATTTGCTCTGACGACCCGGGCCCGCGTGATGAATCCGATCGATCCCAGTGACGCCATGGATGTCTCCGGCCTGCCAGGGGAAGCGCGGTATGTGGTGTACCGTGACGAACTCACTGCGCTGATCCTGCAACTATCGCACGAGTTGATCCGTGTCGATCAGGGTGGCATCGAAGGCGCGATCTGCGGTGCTCTGCAGACCCTGGGGCGGTTCGTCGGGGCGAGCTCGTGTTACCTGTTCGAGTTCGATTCGCTGATGGCTTCGGCGAGCAAGCGTTACGAGTGGTGCGCGGTTTCGGTGCCCTCGACACTGGAAGCGTTCGCCGGCGTTACGCCCCAGAGCATGCGGACACTCTTTCCGCGGGCCGCGGCGGGTGAGACGGTGCGGGTCGATTCGTTGGATCAGATGGGGGACGACGCGCAGGTCGAGCGTGAGAAACTGGCCGCCTTGTCGATCGGCGCGTTTTTATTTGTGCCGATGAAAGTCGGAGGCCGTGTGATCGGATTGGTGGGTTTTGATCAGCACGGCGGCGGCCGGGCGTGGACCGACGAACACGAGTTGCTGCTGAAACTCGCCGCGGACATGTTGGTCCAGGCGATCGAACGCCGTGGCGCGCACGACCGTTTGGAGTTCCACGTCAACAACGCGCCGCTGGGCGTGATCGAGTGGGACGACAACTGGTTGGCCCAGCGGTGGTCGCCCACGGCCGAGCAGATCTTCGGTTGGCCCTCACGCGAAGTCATCGGGCGTTCGTGGTCGGATTGGCGGTTTGTCCACGACGACGACCTGCCGCTGGTCATGGAGATCACCCAGCGGCTGATCGACGGCAAGGAAGACTCGAATATCTGCCTGAACCGAAACTACACCCGGGACGGCCAGGTCATCTCGTGCGAGTGGTTTAACTCGGTGTTGCGCGACCACGCGGGGCGTGTCGTGTCGATCTTGTCGTTCGTGCAAGACGTCACCCAGGCTCAGCAGGTTCAGCAGGAGTTGGTCGAGAGCCAGGCGGAACTAAAAGAGCTCCACACCGAGCTGCAGACGCGGGCCGACGAGGCCTTGCGGGAGAGCGAGCTGCGTTACGGCTACCTCGCCGATCACGTCACGGACATGATCTCCTGCCACAGCCTCGACGGGACCTACCGGTACGCTTCGCAGGCGTCCGAGCCGTTGACCGGCTACCGCCCCGACGAGCTGTTGGGCACCCGGGGTTTCGAGATGATCCACCCCGACGACCGGGGGCAGATCGAGGCGGGCCACGCGCGGATGCTCCACGATATGAAGTCGCGCGTGATCACCTATCGCCTGCGTCACAAAGATGGGCATTACGTCTGGGTCGAAACGACCGGCCGGGTGATGGAGCCGCGCGGGACCGACACCGAGCGCCAGATCGTGGCGGTGTCGCGGGATGCCTCATCACGCAAGCAGGCCGAGCAGGCCCTGCGCGAGAGCGAAGAGCGGTACCGCGCCCTGGCCGAGCACGCGACGGACATGATCTCGCGGCACGACGACGAGGGGCGATTCACCTACCTTTCGCCGGCCTGCCGCCGGCTGCTAGGCTTCGAGCCCGAGGAACTGGTGGGCCAACTGCCCCGCGTGATCGCCCACCCCGACGACCGCGACGCGGTGATCCAGAGCCTGCACCGCCTGCGCGCGACCACGGATGTTGTCAGCACCACTTTCCGAGCTCTGCGTAAAGACGGTGGTACGCTCTGGTTGGAATCTTCCAGCCGCAACGATGGCCAGGGGATCGTGGTGGTCTCGCGTGACGTCTCCGCGCGGATGGAGGCCGAGCAGGCATTGCGTCTGGTCCAGTCGGCGGTTGAGCAGGTCGGCGAATCGGTAGTGATTACCGACAACCAACTCGCCGCGCCGGGGCCGCACATCGTCTACGTCAACCCCGCGTTCACCCGCATGACCGGCTACGAACTGGACGAGGTCCTCGGCAGCTCGCCGCGTATCCTCCAGGGACCCCACACCGAGAAGTCGGTGATCGCAAGCCTTCGCAGCGCCTTGACCAAGGGCGAGGAATTCGTTGGTGAAACCACCAACTACCGCAAAGACGGCCGCGGGTACGTCGTCGAATGGAACGTCAACCCCCTGCTCGACCGCCAAGGCAACATCACCCATTGGGTCGCGATCCAGCGTGACATCACCGCCCGCCGCACCGCCCGTGACCTGGAACGGCTGCACCGCGAAGAACTCGCCCACGTCACCCGGCTTTCGACCATGGGCGAGATGGCGTCGGGGCTGGCCCACGAACTTAACCAGCCGCTGACCGCCATCAATAATTACACCAACGGCATGATCAACCGCCTTCGTGACGACCGGCTGTCGCAGGAAGGCTTGGTGGCGACGTTGCAACGCGTGGCCGACCAATCGGATCGCGCCGGGCAGATGATCCGACGGATCCGCGCGTTCGTGACTAAACGCGGCACGGTCCGCGTCCCGGCCCAGGTCAACGACTTGGTCCGCGAAACCATCGCCCTCGCGGAGACGGACATCCACGCCAACCAAGCCCGGATCGACCTCGACTTGGCCGAGGGCCTGCCCGGCGTCAACGTCGACACGATCCAGATCGAGCAGGTGCTGATCAATCTGGTCCGCAACGCGCTCGAAGCGATGGAGGGCAACGCGCCCGAGGACCGTGTGGTGAGCATCTGCTCGACGCTCGATGCTCAGCATCGGGTCTTGGTGACCGTGCACGACCGCGGTCCGGGCCTCACGAACTCGCAACGCGACCACCTTTTCGATCCCTTTTTCACCACCAAAGACGAGGGGATGGGGATGGGGCTGACCATCAGCCAGTCGATCATCCACGCCCACAGCGGCCGGCTGTGGGTCGCTCCGACACAGAAACGGGGCACCACGTTCCACCTGGCGCTGCCAGTAGCTACCGGCCAGGCAGCGAAAACCCTCCCGGGCGAGACTCCCGTGCCGCCCGAGTAAGGGGAAACGGCACAAAAACTCGCGTTATGGGTATAAATCCTGAGTGTAGAGGGTTCTAATAGCCCTCTGCATCTACTAGAATTTAGTGAGGTTCGGCGTTTATCGCTGGATCGCTTGCCGCCGACCTGTGTAACCAGATGCTCGGTATCCCGGTAAGTCGTCTCCATAGTTTGGGGGTTTACTCTTATGCAACCCGATGTGACAGTCTTTATTGTCGACGACGACGCAGGCGTGCGTGAATCTTTGCAATTCATGGTCGAGTCGGTGGGGCACAATGTGGAAGTTTTCGAAAACGCCCGCTCGATGATCGATCGCTGCCGCCGCCCGGTGGCGGGGTGTCTCGTGGCCGATCTGCGCCTGCCCGGTATGTCGGGCTTGGACATGTTCGATCAACTCGTTGAGATGGGCGTCGAGTTGCCCACGATTGTGATCACCGGTCACGGCGACGTGACCGCGGCGGTGCGTGCGCTCAAGGCGGGCGCGATCGACTTCATCGAGAAGCCGTTCTCGGATCAGGCGTTGCTCGACCGCATCGCCGCGGCCTTGGCGATTGACGCCGATCACCGCGCCTCGGCCGAGAATCTGGCCAGCGTGCAGCAGCGCTTCGATCAGCTCACGCCCCGTGAGCGCCAAGTCATGGCGTCGGTGGTCGAGGGCAAACTCAACAAGCAGATCGCTAACGAACTGGGCCTTTCGCACAAAACCATCGAGGTCCACCGGGCACACGTGATGGACAAGATGGCGGCAAGTTCGCTCGCCGAACTCGTGCGGATGGCCGTGATGCTCGAGGCCCAGGCGGTGGCCTGAAGACCGCCGAGGGTGGGGCCCGCTGGAGAGCGGGCCGGCAGGACGCCATCAAGATTGTTGAAGTGAAGGGGGCCCGGCTCGGCCGACGACGGTGTCTGCTGGGCGCGGGGGTATGCCGATGGCGGGGGATGCTCCGTCTTTGCGGGGCATCAAATACCCGGAAATCGTGGGGTACGGGATCACCCCGATAAAAATTTGCCTGCCTGCGCTTAACCCGGCGCCTCTATCGGACGATGAGTACCTTGAACCCGTTACGATCCCCCCCATACGCGGAGTTTCTGCCGTGAGCAACAAACAACCCCCGTCCCCCGGCACCGCGATCGACGCGGTTCTCGCCCCGTTCGTCAAAGACGAGGCCGAACTCGAGCAACGCCTCGAGACCACAAGTCAGCAGATCGAGGACCTACGCTCCGAGGCGGAACAGATCGAACACGACCTCGACGTGATCCGGACCGCGAAGGTCGAGGCCCTGCGTCAGGCGGCGGCCGACGACCCCCTCCTGCGCGAGGCCTTCCTGAATCCGATCGGCAGCACGGCGGACGCCGGAGCCGAAGCCGACCGGCACCCGCTGCTCTCACCCGCCGGCTGATCCCGCGGAACGAACCCGACCATTAAAAAACCCGGCCAAATACGGCCGGGCTTTTTAATGAGCTGTCGGGTGCGTCTACTTGATAAACAGGATTTCCTGATAGGTGGGGAGAGGCCAAAGATCGTCGGCCACAATGTCTTCGAGCTGGTCGACGTATTCCCGCACGTCGAGCATCTTAGGCAAGACTTCGTCCTTGATGAAGTAGCAGTGCTTCTCCATGCTCTTGATCGAGCCTTCCTTTTCCTTGAGCGCTTCGAGCTCAGAGATCGAAGTCTGAAGGCTCGCGATCAGGCCGGTGACGCTGTCGATCGTGTCGTGATCAGTGTCGATGCCCACGGCCTTAAGGTTCGCCAGGCTGGTGGCCAACTCGCTTTGGTACCGGATCGCGGCGGGGAAAACCTGAGTCTTGGCGATCTCGACGACTAAGTTCGATTCAACGTTCACCGAGGCGATGTACTGCTCGGCGTAGACCTCGTAGCGCGAATCGAGCTCTCGCTTGCTGAGGATCTTGTACTTCTTGAAAAGGGCGACGTAGGTCTTGTCCTTGAGGACGGGCAGGGCGTCCGCGGTGGTGCGGAGATTGGGCAGGCCTCGCTTCTCGGCTTCTTTATGCCAGGCGTCGGAGTAGCCGTCGCCGTTGAACACGATGGTGTGGCACTCTTTCCAGACCTGCTTGACGTATCTTTCCACGGCCGCACCGAGCTTCTTGTCGGTCGCGGTGTCGGCCTTTTCGAGCAGCGTGGCGGCCTCGTCGAGGGCCTCGGCCATGATGGTGTTCATGGCGACCAGCGGGCCGGCGATCGATTGGTTCGAGCCCACGGCGCGGAACTCGAAGCGGTTGCCGGTGAACGCCATCGGGCTGGTGCGGTTGCGGTCGCCCGAGTGCATGGGGATCGGCGGCAGCACGTCGACACCGACGTGGAGCGTGCCCTTCTTGGCCTTTACCGATCCGCCCCCGGCGATGGCTTCGATGACCTGGGTGAGCTCGTCGCCCAAGAAGATCGAGAGGATCGCGGGCGGGGCTTCGTTGGCCCCGAGGCGGTGGTCGTTGGACGCCGAGGCGACCACGGCCCGCAGCAGCTTGCTGTGGGTATAGACGGCCTTGATCATCGCCGCGCAGAACACGAGGAACTGGGCGTTTTCCGCCGGCGTGTCACCGGGGTCGAACAGGTTGCCCGCGGCGGCCGAGCCCATGGAGAAGTTCAGGTGCTTGCCGCTGCCGTTGACGCCGGCGAACGGCTTTTCGTGCAGGAGCGCGACCATGCCGTACTTATTGGCGACGCTCTTGAGCTTGGTCATGATGAGTTGCTGGTGGTCCGTCGACACGTTGCCGAACTCGAACACCGGAGCGATTTCGTACTGGCCGGGGGCGACCTCGTTGTGCCGTGTCTTGGTCGGGATGCCGAGTTTGAAGCACTCGCGTTCAACCTCAAACATGCAGGCCTGCACGCGTTCGGGGATCGCGCCGAAGTAGTGGTCGTCGAACTCCTGGCCCTTGGGCGGCGGCGAGCCGAACACGGTGCGGCCGGCGGCCATCAGGTCGGGGCGGGCGAAGTAGAAGTTCTTGTCGATCAGGAAGTATTCCTGTTCGGCGCCGGCGGTCGATGAGACGAACGGGCCGTCGTGGCCGAAGAACTTCAGCACGCGTTGGGCCTGATCGTTGAGGGCCTGCATCGAACGCAGAACGGGCGTCTTCTTGTCGAGCGCCTCGCCGGTCCACGAGACGAACGCGGTGGGTATGCACAGCGTCGTCCCGTTGGGGTTCTCCATGATGTAGGCGGGACTGGTGACGTCCCAGATGGTGTAACCGCGGGCCTCAAAGGTGGCGCGGATGCCGCCGTTGGGGAACGACGAGCCGTCGGGTTCGCCCTGGATGAGCGTCTTGCCCGCGAACTCGGCGAGGGTGCCGCCGCTGCCATCGGGCTCGAAGAACGAATCGTGTTTTTCGGCGGTCAGGCCGGTGAGCGGGTAGAAGACGTGGGCGTAGTGCGTGGCGCCCTTCGATAGCGCCCAAGTCTTCATCGACTCGGCAACCGCGTCGGCGGTGTTGAGATCCAGAGGCTCGCCGGAGCTGATGGTCTTTTTCAGTGACTTAAAGACGTTCTTGGGTAGGCGCTGAGCCATCTCGTCGAGGCTGAAGACGTTCTCACCCCAAACGGAACTGGTCGGCGACGACTTGAAATCAAAGGTCGATTCAACGGGCTCGTCGTTGACGATGGCCGAGATCGCGTTCAGACGTTTAGTGCTACCGCTCATGTGTGATGCCGCTCCAAGAAATAATGTGGTGAGTCCGGTGTTTCCGGGGTGATGCTGTACGGGTGTCCATAGTCCCGAGACGCCAAGTCCGAGATGATAGCCACTGTCAATTTAATTTGCAACGAAGTTCGGCAACGCGTCAGAAAAAGGCACGAGACCGATAGAATGCCCGCAATGAGGGCAAAAATTAGGCAAATCGTGACGCGTACTTGATCTGTCAAAAAATAAATTATTGTTATTAAATGAATAATAAATCAACCGCCGGTACTGGGGGGATCGAAGTTCATTGAATCTCAATGAATGGGGTTCGTCTGTTTCCGAGGGCATCGGGACAGGACGAACGAGGTGGGCCGGAAAAGCTTGATTAGCTAAAGGCCGCGGTGGGATTCGAACCCACGACTGCTTACGCAAGCGGATTTGCAATCCGCCCCCTTGGTCCACTCGGGCACGCGGCCAGCGTTTTATGACCGCCCCAGCGTGGGAGCGGAATGCTTTCTTGATTGTAACGTGTGTCGCGTCACGGGCGAATTTGCGAGAAGCGCGGGGACGGTGCGGTGGTCGCGGGGGACTCAGTTGGGCAGGATGAAGTATTGGCCGGGCCCCAGGCCGGTGGCGAAGTAGTAGATCGAGCCGCAGAGTTGCCAGCCCAGTGCCGCCAGGAGTTCTCCCGCGATGGCGCCGACGGCCAGCGGCAGGGCGGCGTGAAATGCTTTGACCCCTCCCAGCCGCACGATCAGCTGGCGGATCGCCCAACCGATCAGGAACGACCAGCCCACGCGGATCGCCGGCGACGAGCCCAACACCAGAAACAACACCGGGTGGATCGGCCACCATGCCAGACGCAGCCGGGCAAATGCGCAACCAACCACCAACGCCGCTCCCAAGGCCAACCAGCCCAGCGCTCCGATGTCCGGCGTCGCCGCGGCGAAGTGTCCCGCGTTCGCGGCCGAGGTGACTCCGCCGATATCGCCCCGCGCCACGGCGTCCGACAGGCGTCGGGCCAGCGCGTCGAACGGCAGCGCCGCGTGCCAGCGCGTCCCCCAAGGATCCTTTGCGCTCAGCCCGCGCGTGTGGCTAAGCACCAGAGTCGCCAGCACGGCGAGGCCGAGCGTGACCACGGCGACGCCGGCCATGCCTAGCCCGACGCCTCCGAGCTTCTTGCGCCCGCCGACGCGCTCGGCGAGTTGCAGCCCGTTGGTGACATAGCCCATGAGCGGCTCGCGCGGGGCCCCGGCGATGATCGTCGAGAACAACGCGACGACCAGGAAAGTTGTGGGCCCGAGCCCCTCGAATCCCAGCAGCGCCGAAACCACGACGAGTGGCATCCAGTTCGGCTCGAGGTAGAACATCCCCGTCTCGGCGCTCAGCCGCGCCATGATTAACACGATGATCAGCACCAGCAGCACGGCAACCACGCCCAGCCGCCAGTCGAGCCCGGCGTACGCCGCAAGCAGCCACACCGCGCCCGCCAGGCACAGCGTCATCGCCCGCGCCGCCCACGCGCTGCCGCGGAATTCGGCGCTGCGGTTCAGCCCGATCGCGCCCGCCGCCACACTCAAGTAATACCGCCGGCCGAGGTAGAGGATCATCCCCGCAAAACCGAGGTACGCCCCGGCCCGCAGCAGCGTGCCCGAATCTGTCTCCAGCGGGTTGTTGCCCAGCGTCTGGCCGCGCGACAGGAATGCGGCGCCCAGCATCAGCCAGAGGAAGTTGGAAAAGCCGACGCTGAACGATACGTCCCCGCGGATGAAAAACACGAACGCGATCACGCTGAAGTAGATCGCCGGCTGAAACTGCTCGTCGTTGCCCGGGGCCCGGCTGGCGTGAGGGAACAACGCCTTGAGCGGCGTGAAGTCGTATTCGAGCGGGATGCGCACGATATGGATATTCCACGCCCACAGCCCGTTGAGCAGGTGGATCAAGGCCACGCCGCCGAGCCCGAGCCAGAACAGCTTGTTGCGGAGAATCGCGGGTCGTCGCCCGGGGTCGCCGCGTTCGGGGTTTGGCTCGCCGGGTCTGGAGAGCTCTTCGACGAAGCGCACCAACGGGTAGGGCAGCTTCTCGTAGCGCGCCCACTGCGGGTGCACAATCAGCCCGAGGCACACCCCCGCTAGACCCAACAGCAGCGCCACCCCGCCCCACAACCGAAGCACCGGCCACCACGCGCCCCACGGCACGTTGGCCGGATCATAATCGTCGGGGTTTTCTGCGCCGAGCGTCAGCCCGTCGGTGACGCCCGGTGTGTCATGCCCGTCGGCCAACAACACGCCCGAGGGCAGGTGTTTCATGACGTCGGCGTCGCGCCACTGGTCTTGGGTCTTCGCGAGGTTCGCGACGTTGCCCGTGCTGCCGACGAAGGTGCGCAGATAATTCGTGCCAGGCCACGCGCACGCCGCCGAGGCGATCAACACCATCGCGACCAGGTCGCGGCGGCCGAAGATCTGGCGTCGCGTGAGCCCACGGACGCTGAAGCCGCAGGCGACAAGCACCATCAGCACCGCGGGCCCGTAGACCGACGTGGGCATCAGGTTGCCGGTCATCAACGGCTGTTCGAGGTAAGCGTCGTTGAACAGCGTGAACACGCTGATCCATAGCGCCAGCACGAGTCCGAGGATGAGGCCGACCACAGGCATCGCTCTAGGTTAGTCGAATCCCGTGCTGTCGAGGCCGAGGGCTCAACGCTCCCCACGTGGCCGGCGTCACACTTTGCGCGCCGCGATCACCCGCTACTATTCGAGTCTTAAACACGGTAAGCGAGACCAGAAACCATGAAAAAACTAACCGTCTACGGGTACATGAAGTGCGACACCTGCCGCCGAGCGCTGAAATGGCTCGAAGCCCACGAATGTGATACCGAGTTCATCGACATCACCCAAGACCCGCCGAATGCCGCCACGCTCGGGGCCCTCCTCGACACCGGGGACTACCAGCTGAAGCAGTTGCTCAACACGTCGGGCCGGGCGTACCGGGAGCCGGGCGTGAAGGATAAGCTCGCGGCGATGGGCCGCGACGAAACGCTCACTTATTTGGCCGGAGAGGGGATGCTGATCAAGCGTCCTATCGTCACCGACGGCACGCGTTTCACGGTGGGCTTCCGCGAGACGGCGTTCGACGCAGCCTGGGGCTGACGCCGTTGGCTTGCCGGCCACTTGGTGGTCGGGCGAGACCGACCCGGTCGGCGCGGGACGGGTATACTCGATCAACAGATGGCAACCGTTGGTTTGGCAACGAATTCGTCGACGCCCGACCGTCCCCCGCGGATCACCACGGGGCGGCTCGGGGCGGTATTGTTTCTGATCGTGGCCCTGCCGTGCTTCCTATCCCTGCCTTGGTCGCTGTCGCGGTACGACCTGCAGCGCAGCAGCGAGCCGGGCATGGTGCTCGCCCCGCCCAGCCTCGAACACCCGATGGGTACCGACGAACTCGGGCGGTCGCTGCTTTGGCGTTGCCTGCTGGGCGGCGCGATCAGCCTGGGCATCGGTATCAGCGCAGCATTGATTGCGGTGTTTATCGGCGTGACATGGGGCGCGCTGTCGGGCTACGGCGGCGGCAAGGCCGACGCCGCGATGATGCGCACGGTGGATGTTCTCTACGGCCTGCCATATATCCTGCTCGTCGTGATGATCAGCCTGGCGCTCCAGCCCGTCATGCTCGGCTTGACCCGCGACACGCTGGGCATGTCCGAGACGCTGTCGACCAACCTATCGGGCATCCTCACGCTGCTGATCGCCATCGGTGGGGTGAGCTGGCTGACGATGTCGCGGGTGATCCGCGGGCAGGTACTCAGCCTGCGGGCCCAACCGTTCATCGAAGCGACCCGGGCGGTGGGCATGGGCCCGCTGCGGGTGCTGCGGCTGCACCTGCTGCCGAATCTGACGGGTGTCATCGTGGTCTACGCCACGCTTGCCGTTCCGCTCGCGATCCTGCAGGAGTCGTTCCTGAGCTTTCTGGGTATCGGCGTGCGTCTGCCGCTGCCGAGTTGGGGCAACCTCGCGGCCGAAGGCGTTAAGGAATTGCCCGCCCTGACCAGCAAGACGCTGCAGATGCACTGGTGGCTGCTCGTGTTCCCCTGCGTGTTGCTCGGGCTCACTTTGATGGCCCTGAACTTCCTGGGCGATATGCTGCGTGACCGTTTCGACCCCAAGCGCGGACAACGGTAGGCCACCGAAAGGATTCGCATGGATAACCGCTTCGGCTTCAAAGATATGGTCCTCGTCGTCCTCCTCGTGGGGATTGTTGTGAGCATCTGGCTGGCGATGCTCCAGTACGATCGGCAGTGGCAGGTCATGCAGCGGATCGACGACAACCTCGCCGCCCAGGCCGAGGCGATCCGTGAACTGGAACGAACACTCGAGCAGGGTGTCCGGGTCGGGGCGGTACCGACGGCCGGACAAGCGGACACGCCCCCGGCAGGCGAAGATCCTCACCGCCGCTGGCTCGAAGCACGGGGCCTCGACGGCTACGCCCAAGGCGACTGGTTTGTCGACGCGTTCGCGCAGACCGTCGGCAAGCTCACCCCCTTGATCCCCACCGATCTCTATCAGCGCAGGATCGAGTCTTACGTCCTCGAGTCTATGATCGACCGCGACCCCGAGACGCTCGAGTGGGTCCCGCTGTTAGCCGAGGCATGGCAGGTATCCAACGACGGGCTCACGATCGCGTTCGACCTGAGGTCTGACGCGGTATTTTCCGACGGTGTGCCGGTGACTTCGGCCGACGTGTTGTTCACGCTCGACATGATCCGCAATCCCGAGGTCAACGCGCCGCAGCTTGTGCCGTACTACGAGTCGGTGGTGGAGGTCGTGGCCGACGGCCCGCACCGTGTGGTCTTCACGCTCGACGAGCCTTACTTCCAGTCGTTGAGCATCACCGGCGCCATGAAAATCCTGGCCAAACACTACTACGAGCAGTTCACCCCCGAAGAGTTCAACAGCTCGACCGGTCTGCTGTTCGGCTCGGGGCCGTACAAACTGCCGATGGACCCCGAAGACTGGCGGCCCGGCAGCGGTCAGGTCGAGTTGGTGCGCAACGACAACTACTGGGGCCCGCGCCCCACGCTCGACCGGCTCGTGTGGCGGGAGATCACCGAAGAAAACGCCCGCCTCGTCTCGATGCGCAACGGCGAGATCGACCGCTACGGCGTCCGTCCCGAGAAGTACACGCAGCTCAAAGACGACGCGGACCTCAACGCCAACGCCGAGCTTTTTGAGTTCCGGGCGGTGACCGCCGGCTATAGGTACATCGGTTGGAACCAAGTCCGCGACGGCGAGCCGACGCCGTTCGCCGATGTGCGTGTCCGGCGAGCGATGACGATGCTGCTCAACCGGCAGGAGATGTGCACCCAGCTCATGGCGGGGCTCGCCACCGTCGCCACGGGACCGTTCAACCCGCTGAGTCTGCAGTACGACCCGGACGTAACGCCGATCCCCTACGACCTCGACGGGGCCCGTGCGCTGCTGACGGAGGCAGGCTACGTCGACCGCGACAACGACGGTGTGCTTGAAGACGAGTCCGGCAAGCCGTTCCGCTTCACCCTGGTCTTCCCCGCCGGCAACCCCGGCTACCAGCAGATGGCTCAGTACTGCAAAGACGCCTACGCCCGCGCCGGCATCACGATGGAGCTGGACCCCACCGAATGGAACACCATGCTCCAGCGGATCGATGAACGTCGGTTCGACGCGATCACGCTCGCCTGGGGCGGCGTAATCGAGTCCGACCCCAAACAGATTTTCCACTCCGAGTCGATCGCGGGCGGCGGGCACAACTATGTCAGCTACCGCAACCCCGAACTCGACGCGGTGATCGACAAGGCGCGGGTCACCGTAGACGACGACGAGCGGGTCGCCTTGTGGCGGCAGATCCACCGCGTACTCCAGGAGGACCAGCCGTACACCTTCCTATTCAATTCCAAGTCGGTCATCTTCCTCGACAAGCGTTTCGAGAACGTGATGCTGACCAAGATCGGGCTCAACGAGCGCACGGAGTTTTTCGTGCCCGCCGGGGCCCAGCGGTGGACGCAGGACTGATCCCGGGCCGAGACCGTCTTCCATGCTGACCTATATCGTCCGCCGTGTCCTGCTGCTGTTTCCCACCCTGCTGGGGGTGTTGGCGGTGGTGTTCTTCGTCATGGCTTACTCGCCGGGCGAATTCGGCGGCACCGTGTTGACCGAAGATGGGGCACAGACGGAAGGCGAAGACGCGAAGCGCGCCCGCAAAGCGCTCGAGCGACGCTACGGCCTGGACCTGCCCAAGGCGGCACAGTTTGGGCGTTGGCTCAATCAGGTCTCGCCCGTAGGTTTCCGCATGTCGGGTGACCTTAAGCTTGACGACGCGATGCGCGCCGAGGTCGGTGCCGTGCTCGCCGATCAGCCGTTCAACACGCGTCCGATACAGCTCGAACGGGCGGTGGACCTTGTGGAGACGGTTTCCGCTTACGTCGGCCTGTCGGCGCTCGACGCGGCGCAGCGTCTGGACGCGGCGCTCGACCAGCCCAGCGCTAGCCAAGCCCTGTTCGACGCCACCGACGTGTCGCTGGAGCCCGAGGCGTGGGAGGCGTTGCGGCTGTATCTGATCGAGCTGGAAAACAAGCCCGAGCGCGGCCTGCAACGCGCCCAGTCTGAGTACATCAAGGTGCTGGCGTTCGAGGTGTCTGGGCGTTCGCGCATCCGCTTCGACCGCCCGGCCCTCAAGGTGCCCGACCTCGGCCAGTCGCTGCGTGGCCGATCGGTCTCCGAGCTGTTGGCTGAGCGGCTGCCGATCACGATCCTGCTGAACGTGTTGAGCATCCCGATCATCTACGTCGTATCGATCGCGATGGGGATCTACGCGGCGCGGCGGCGGGGCGGGGCGTTCGACGTGGGTTCGGGCGTGATGACGCTTGGTCTGTGGTCGGTGCCGACGATCTGGGCGGGTGTGCTGATGATCACCTACCTCGCCAACGAGCAGTACCTGCGCTGGTTCCCGACGTCAGGCTTGCACGACCCGCAGGCCGCGGGCATGGCGTTTTTGCCGGGTTGGGGCCCGGCGGGGTTCGAGCGGGGCTGGCTGCTGGACACGGCCTGGCACCTCGTGCTGCCGGTGGTGTGCATGACCTACGGCGGTTTCGCGGTGATGAGCAAGGTGATGCGCGGCGCGATGCTCGAGAGCCTCAGCGCCGACTACGTCCGTACCGCCCGGGCCAAGGGCCTGGCCGAGCGGCTGGTGCTCTGGCGTCACGCGTTCCGCAACAGCCTCCTGCCGATGATCACGATCATCTCGGGCGTGCTGCCGGCGCTCTTCGCCGGCACGGTCATCGTGGAGACGATCTTCTCGCTCAACGGCATGGGCAAGCTCGGCATCGAGGCGGCCTTTCAGAAAGACCGCGAAGTCATCATGGCGGTAACGCTGATGGGCGGGTTGTTGGGACTGACCAGCGAGTTGATCCGCGACCTGTGTTACGCGATCGCCGACCCGCGGGTGGCTTATGACTGAGCCACGGCCCGCCGAGTCACGGGGGGGCGTGTCGGCGGGGGCGACCCCGGCCGCCGCGTCTACGCCGTTGCGTTCCAGCGCACTGGGGCGTGTGGGGTTGTGGATGCTCGGGCAGTGGGGCGCGCGGATCGGGATGGGCTGGGTGCTGGCTTTGCTTCTGATGGCGGTGTTTGCGCCCGTGGTCGCCAGCAGCCATCCGTATGTGTGGAAAGTCGATGGACGGGTCGGCAGCCCGTGGGTCGAGCACCTGACGGCGGCGGACGTGGTGCTGCTGGGCAGCTTTCTGGTCGCGGTTGTGCTGGTGCTCTGGCGCCGGGCGTCGGGGGCGTGGCGGCTGCAGGCGTGGCTGTGGATCACCGCGGCGATCACGGCGACCGCGGCGGCCCGGGCGTTGCCCGTTTTGTGGGCGCAGCGCGAGTTGGGGCAGCTGCCGTTGGTTTTTCTGATGACTGCGGCGATGCTGCTGAGCCTGCTCTTTGTACTAGTCGTTGTGCCGTGGTGGTCTTCCGCTTCGGTGAGGGCGTGGTCCGGCACGGCGGCGGTCGGGTTGGTGTTATGCGGAGCGTTCTGGGCGGCCGACGTGCGCCCGCCGGCCAACATTGTGTACTCGGCGTACCGCGAAGCGACGGCCGCGGAGAAAGTGGAGTGGCAGCTGCTGCCGCCGCTGGCCTACTCGCCCAGCGACTACCAACGCGATCGCATGTCGGCCGAAGGGGTCGATCCACGGGTGTTGCCGCCGAGCCTGCGGCACCCCTTCGGCACCGACGAGAGCGGGGCGGACGTGCTGTCGCGCATGATCCACGCCTCGCGGATCGCGCTGGCCATCGGGCTGATCGCCACCGGCATCGCGGTGCTGATCGGCATCGTCGTCGGCGGGTTGATGGGGTACTTTGCCGGCTGGGTCGACCTGTTGGGGATGCGCATCGTCGAGGTCTTCTCGGCCATCCCCGTGATCTTCCTGTTGATTATGATTGTTGCCTTCTACGGGCGTAACCTCTACCTCATGATGGTTATCATCGGGATCACCGGTTGGGTGGGGTACGCCACCTTCATCCGGGCCGAGTTCCTCAAGCTGCGCAAGATGGATTTCGTGCAGGCCGCCCACGCATGCGGCACGCCGCTGAGGTCGGTGTTGTTCCGCCATATGCTGCCCAATGGAGTAACGCCCGTACTCGTGCTCGCGAGCTTTGGCATCGCCCAGGCGATCCTGATCGAGTCGACGCTGAGCTTCCTCGGGCTTGGGTTGGTCGAAGAGCCCAGTTGGGGCCAATTGCTCAACCAGAGCCGCAGCGCCGCGGGGCAGTGGGGCTTGACCATCTTCCCGGGTCTGGCGATCTTCCTGACGGTCTTCGCTTACAACCTCGTGGGCGAAGCGCTGCGTGACGCGCTGGACCCGCGGGTCGCTTCGTCCGACGATTCCTGAAAGTTCTGTGTCCGAGACCCGCGATGAACCAACACGCCGACCCGAAGCCGCTGCTCCAGATCAAGGACCTATCGGTCAGCTTCCCCGGGGCTTCCGGCCGACGCACGCAGGCCGCCGATGGGGTCCACCTCACGCTGTATCCGCGGCAGACCCTGGCGGTCGTCGGTGAGTCGGGGTCGGGCAAGTCGGTGTCGGCGATGTCGATCCTACAACTGATCCCCACGCCGCCGGGCCGGTACGACAAGGGCGAGATCCTCTGGCACGCCGACGAGTCGTCGGTGGATCTGCTGCGGCGCTCCGAGAAGCAGATGCAGGCAATCCGCGGCAACCAGATCGCCATGATCTTTCAGGAACCGATGACGAGCCTGAATCCGGTGTACACCATCGGTCAGCAGATCATGGAGGCGGTGTTGCTGCACCAGCAGGTGAACCAGCAGCAGGCGGTGGAGATCGCGACGTCGGCGCTGCGTGACGTGGGGATCGCCGACCCGTCGTCCCGGCTGAAGGAGTACCCGCACCAGCTCTCCGGGGGGATGCGGCAGCGGGTGATGATCGCGATGGCCTTGGCGTGTCAGCCAGAGTTGTTGCTGGCCGACGAGCCGACGACGGCGTTGGACGTGACGATCCAGGCGCAGATTTTAGAGCTGCTGCGGAAGCTGCAGCGCGAGAAGAACATGTCGATCCTGCTGATCACGCACGACCTAGGCGTGGTCGCGGAGAACGCCGACGTGGTCGCGGTGATGTTTGCCGGGCGGATCGTAGAGTACGCCAGCGTGCAGGACGTGTTTCAACGGCCGATGCACCCGTACACGCGCGGCCTGCTGCGGTCGATGCCCGTGCTGGGGCGGCACGTGGATCGGCTGGACACGGTGATGGATGGCGCGACGGTGCCCGAGGACTTCCCGGCGGGTTATTCCGTGGCGCCGCACGACCCCGATCCGCTCCGGGTCGGCCGCTACGGTGGGCCGAACGCGAAGCTGCACGAGGTGGCCCCGCGGCACTGGGTGTTGTGCACCGCCGAAACAGACGACGCGAAGAAGACCGCGACGGTCCCCGAGCTGGCTTACCGCCGGGCATCGGCGATCGCGGTGACGAGTTGATCAAGGCCGAGCGTGGCGTCGAGGATCACCGCCTCGTCGGGCGTGGGCGGTTCGAGGGTGTCGAGTTGACTTTGTAGCAGCTCGGTGGGCATAAAGTGATCGTCCCGGACGGACATGCGGGCGAGCAGGGTGTCGAAGTCGGCGTGGAGGTGAGCGAAGCCCACGCCTTCGACGCCTTCGACGAGCCGGCGACGGTATTGTTTTTTCAGGGCCGAGCAAGCGAGCACCACGCGTGGATTTTCGATCATCAGAGCGTTGAGCCGATCCAGCCACGGGGCCCGGTCTGCGTCATCGAGCGGGTGGCCCGCCGCCATCTTTTCGACGTTTGTTTTGGGGTGGAAGTCGTCGGCGTCATAGAACACGGTGTCGAGGTGCTTGGCCAGCGCGCGGCCGACGGTGGACTTGCCGCAGCCGCTGACACCCATAACGATCCAGCGGGTCGGCACGGTTTTGTGGGGTCGGGTGTGGTTCATGACGGAGAAAACAGTGGGCATTCGGGTCGGCTCTCGCCCATCATTGAGAATCGTTGGCAAATTATCGTTGCGAATCCGGAACCGATGCCCGATGATTTCGTCTGAACTCTAGGTTAACAGGGTCCCACGAGAACCGAGACATGGAACAACAAGCGGCCGCCAAACGGTGGCGGGGCGACGTGTGGCGGTGGGCGTGGCTGCGCCTCGCGGTGCGGGGCAGCGTGGTGTATACGTTGGTTTGGGGTGTCGTGGCGTTGGTGGTGCGGGTGTTGATCGAGGATTCGGCCGCGTGGTTGTGGTGGGGCGGCTTGGGCTTAATCGGGGTGTGGGGCGCGGTGGCTTGGGTGGCACGGAGACAGGTGCCCAGCGAAGCGCAGACACTGGCGTTGTTCGACAGGGAAAACCGTTTGGGCGGGTTGCTGATGGTGGGCGACGTGGAGGGGGCCGAGGCGTGGGCGAAACGGGCGGCGGGCGCTCGGGTGCCGGTGGAGCCGAGGCTTCGGTGGCGTGGCGGGCCGAGCGGCGGGGCGCTCGCGCTGGCGACGGCGTTTGTGCTCGCGGCGATGCTCGTGCCGATGCCGGGCCCGGCCGCGGCGGACAGCCGGCTCGACGTCAGCCGCTCGATTGCCGAGATGCAGCAGCGGCTGGACGTGCTCAAAGAAGAAAAGATCCTCGAAGCGCCCGAGGCCGATCAGGTGCGCGACGCGATGAAACGCATCGGCGAACAGGCCAAGGGCGACGACCCAAGCAAGACGTGGGAGGCCCTCGACCACCTGGCCGAGAAGATCGAGCAGGCGGCCGACGAAGCGGCCGAGCTCGCGCAGCGCCGGATGGACGAAGCCGCGGGGGCCGAGGCGCTGGCGAAGGCGCTCGGGGAGGGCGGCGACACGTTGAGCCCCGAGCGGCTGGGCGAAGCGATGAGCACGTTGGCGGAGTTGATGGAAGCCGCATCGGGTGCACCGACGCTTGACGGCATGGAGTTGCCTGAGGGCTTGGCCGAGGCGCTGTCCCAGAGCGGGCTCGACGCCTCAATGCTCGATCCGGAGATGCTCAAGCAGCTCGCCGACGCGATGGAAGGGCGGCAGGCCGAACTCTTGGAGATGATCGAGTCGCTCTGCGAAGCGGGGATGTGCGAAGGCAGTGGCACGGGCAAGAAGCTGAGACTGGCGGAGATCGACCCCGACGAACTGCTGGACTGGCTCGAAAGCACCGGCGAATGCGACGGCGAGGGCTTGCTGGTGGCGTGCAAAAGCATCAGAGCGGGCCGTGGCGGGATCAACCGCGGACCGGGCCACGCCGAGATGGTCTGGCAGGACCCGTCGTCGAAAGAGGGTGTAGAGTTTGCCCCGGAGCTCCTGCCGCCGTCGCGGATGCGCGACCTCCGTGATTCGCAGATGCTCGGCGCCAGCCGAGGCGCACCGCAGGATATCGAAGGTGCCGCGGGCTCGTCGGGTGGGGCATTGACCCACACCGCGGCCGGGGGGGGCAGCGCCGTCAACACCGTCGTCCTCCCGCGTCACCGCGGCGCGGTGACGCGGTACTTCGAGCGTACCAACGCCGACGAATAAAACGCCTTTAAACTATCCGCGGCGACACCGTTTTCTTGCGCTTCGTCCTTCTCAATCTCCTGCTCGTCTTTACAGGAACCACCCGGGCATGACCCCAGACCACGACCCGCCCCGCCTGCTCTCGCCCGACGAACTTCAGCCCGCGGTCGACCTTACCGGTCGCATCCTCGCCGATCTCGACGCCGTGTTGCTGGGTCAGCAGGGGCTACACCGCTTGGTGCTCGCCGGTGTATTGGCCCGGGGGCACATCCTGCTCGAGGGCATGCCCGGCGTCGGCAAGACCGTGTTGATCAAGACGCTCGGCCAACTCATGTCGCTCCAGTTTAATCGCGTGCAGTTCACGCCCGACCTGATGCCCAGCGACATCCTGGGCACGACGATCCTGCAGCAGTCCGGCGACGGGCAGCGGCGGATGGTGTTCCAGGCCGGTCCGATCTTCACCAACATCCTGCTCGCCGACGAGATCAACCGCGCCTCGCCGAAAACCCAAGCCGCGATGCTCGAAGCGATGCAGGAACGTCGCGTCACCGTTGGCGGCGAGACGCGGGCGCTGTCCGAGCCGTTCTTCGTGCTCGCCTCGCAGAACCCGATCGACCTCGAAGGCACCTACCCGCTGCCCGAGGCGCAGGTCGACCGCTTCCTGTTCAAGCTCCACGTCGAGCAGCCGAACGTGGACGTGCTCGAGAAGATCCTCGACACCCGCCGCCGCGGCGAGGCCCCGGCCCCGCAGGCGTTCGTCACCGAAGATCAGCTGCGCGGGTTGTTCGGCGCGATGGAACGCATCGTGCTGCCCGGGCCCGTGGGCCGCTACATCGCCCGGTTGGTCGCGGCGACCCACCCGGTCAACGACACCGCGGCACCCGATATCGTCAAGCAGTACGTCACCCACGGCGCCTCGCCCCGCGCCGCGATCGCGATGGCCGAATCGGCCCGGGCGGTCGCGCTGCTCAACGGCCGGCCGACCGTGGGCTTCGAGGACGTCAACGCCGTGGCCCCCCACGTGCTCAACCACCGGTTGATCCTTAGCTACCCCGCGCGTTTCGACAAGATCTCCGCCCACGACGTCGTGGGCGGGCTGATCGCCGCGATCGACGAGGCCGACCTGAACCTGCCGTCGGGGATCGAAGTGGAGGCGGGGGCATGAAGGGTACGGGCAAGCCAGGGGTTTTTGGATTGAGGTCAACAAGGTTCTTTGGAGTTCTGGCGGGGCGCACCGGCAGCCTAAAGGCGTGGTCGGTTGCCGTGCTGGTCGCGTTCTCGGTGCACGCCGCGGCGGGCACACAGAACTACGGCAGCGTGACCGTCAGCCTCGAACCGCCCACGGACGTTGCCAGCCTGCACGGCTACGTGGTCTACCGCCTGACCGTGGCCAACCGCGGCACCCAGCCGCGCACCGTCACCGTCTCGCTGCCGGCCGAGTCGTGGAACTATGGCGATTCGATCCGGCGGATCTCTAAGTCCGTCCGCGTCGAGCCCCAGAGCGCCGCGGTGACCGAGATGCTCCAACCCCCGCTGCCGATGAACGGCAACGACGCGACGGTGACCATCGACGGGGCGGTCCAGGAAGACCGGCTGCCCGTCGCCTTGGTCTCGCACGTAGACAGCTACGACGGCCTGCCCATTCTCGTCAGCCGCGGGATCGACGGGCGGGTGCGCACCAACTTCGAGACCGCGATGACCGAAGTCAGCGAGCGGGGGTCATCGAGTGCATACACCAGCCACGGCGGTTACAGGGGAGGACGCCACTGGGGATACAGCGACACGCTGGCCCGCATGGCCCGGGCCGAGTGGCCGGTTTCGGAATGGAGCGGCAACTGGCTGGCCTACTCGCGTTACTTCGCGGTGATGGTCGGCGAAGACGAACTCCGCTCGGCCCCCGCCCCGGTGGACGCGGCGTTGCGCGACTACGCCGCGGCGGGCGGCATCGTGGTGGTCGTGGGTGACAACAACCGGCGGCCCGAGCCGGGCGTGGCGTGGGCCGCGGGGTGGACCTACCGCGTCGGTGACCAGGACGGCGACGCCCTGGGGTTCGGGGCCGGGCGTGTGTTTCACACCGCCGAATCGGTGTTGACGGGTTTCGATACCGACCGGTGGGAAGCTTGGGTGCACTCCAGGATCCGGAGCACGGACCATAGACGCCAACGCCTCGACGCCTCGTCGGCCGAGAGTCAGTTGCCCATGCTCGAAACCGTGCGGGTGCCGACGCGGAGCCTGCTGTTCATCATGTTGTTGTTCACGCTGCTGATCGGGCCGGTGAACATCGTGGCGTTGACGCTGCTCAAGAAACGGATGTGGCTGCTGTGGACGGTCCCGACGATCGCGTCGATCTTCGCGGGGGGCGTGCTGGCGTACTCGGTCCTCAGCGAGGGCGTGCGCCCGCGGGCCAAGACGGTCGCGGTCACGCTGTTGGATCAGGACACCCGGCAGGCCGTGACGCTGGGCATGACCGGCTACTACGCCCCGCTCACGCCCGGCGAGGGGCTGTGGTACGACGACCGCACCGAGGTCACGCCCCAGTCCGGCGACGCGAGCTACGGCTACTCCGGCGGCGGCCGAACCCGCACGATGGACCTGACCAACGGCCAACACCTCTCCAGCGGCTGGGTGATCGCCCGCGTCCCGGCGCACTTCGCGTTGCGACAGGTCGAAACCCGGCGGGAACGGCTGGACATCTCGCGGAACGACGACGGCGGATTGACGGTGGTCAACGGGCTCGGTCTGCCGATCAAGCGACTTATCGTGGTGGACGCTGATCGCCGGGCGTACCGGTTCGACGCGGTGGCTGCCGGGGGTTCGACTACCGCCTCCGCAACCGAACTAAACGCCACGGCCCACACTTCGCTACATGAGCAACTTGCCCAACGCGGAGCACTCGAATTCGTCAACATGGCACGAAAAGATCTCGATGACTTCGTGTTCCCTGGCACATATGTTGCCGAGCTCGACAACGCCAGCTTCCTGGAATCCGGCCTCGACAACCTGGTCTCCCACGACGTCACCGGCGTCGTCGTCGGCCGCTGGACGGAGGGCGAGTGATGCAGATCCACGTCGAAAACCTCCACCGATCCTTCGGCAAGACCAAAGCGGTCAACGACCTGTCGTTTTCCTTCGGCACCGGGCAGGTCTTCGCCTTCGTCGGCCCCAACGGCGCGGGCAAAACCACGACGATGCGCATCCTCGCCACGCTCGACGTGCCCGACGAAGGCCACTGCCGGTTCGACGACCTCGACATCCTGCAGTACCCCGAGAAGGCCCGGCGGATGATCGGCTACATGCCCGACAACCTGCCCACTCACCGCGACCTGTCGGTCCACGACTACCTGGACTTCTTCGCCCGGGCCTACGGCCTCCGCGGCAAGAAACGCCTCCAGATGGTCGACCAGATCGAATCCTTCACCAACCTCACCGGTATCCGTGAGAAGCCGCTCAAAGCCCTGTCCAAAGGTATGAAGCAGCGTGTCTCCCTCGCCCGTGCCCTGATCCACGACCCGGAGCTGCTGATCATGGACGAGCCCGCCGCGGGCCTGGACCCGCGGGCCCGGGTGGAGCTGCGCGAGTTGCTCAGCGCGTTGGCCGACGCGGGCAAAGCGATTTTTATCAGCTCGCACATCCTCACCGAACTCGCCGAGATCGCCAGCGGGGCGGTGATCATCGAAAAAGGCGCGCTGGTCACCCACGGCTCGCTCGCCGAGATCTCCCGCCACGGCCGGGCGGTCGACGACCACTTCCAACATGTCGCGATCCGTACCAAAGACAACAACGACGGGCTGTACAAGGCGATGCTGGAGATGCCCCATGTCCGTCAGGCGAAGCAGGCCGGCCCGTTCGTCGAGGCCGAGGTCGCGGGAGACGAGGATCAGGCGTGTGAGCTGCTCGCCGAGCTCTTGCGTCGTAACTTCCGGGTGATCGAATTCAAGCAGGTCGAGACGGACCTGGAGCAGGTGTTCATGAACGTGACCAAAGGGGACGTGCAATGAGTGCGGTCAGCGGTGTGTTCCGCGTGCCGATGAGGATGGGTGAATGGCTCGACGACCGGATGAACCCGATCGTGGTGAAAGAGCTGCGCCAGGCGGTTAAGTCGCGGTTCGTGATCGCGGTGTTAATGCTGATGCTGTCGCTGTTGTTCATCATCCTGGCGGGCGTGTTGTTCAGTCAGGACCAGAACCGCGGCATCGACGAAGACGCGGGGGCGCAGCTGTTTCTGGTGTTCCAGTCGATCCTGTTGGCGACGTGCATGCTGTTCGTGCCGGTGTACGTCGGCGTCCGGCTGGCGGCCGAGCGCAGCAGCGCGACTTCGGACTTGCTGTATGTCACCACGATCCGGCCGTCGTCGATCGTCTGGGGCAAGCTGCTGGCGGGGATGGTGGTCACGGCCCTGACGTTTAGCGCGTGCGCCCCGTTTATGGTCATCACCTACCTGCTGCGGGGGATCGACCTGCCGACGATTTTGTTCATCCTGGGGCTGGACGCGTTGATCGTGTTGGCGGCGACGCAGTTGGCGATCTTCGTGGGCACGATGCCCATCGGTTGGCCGGTCAAGACGCTGCTGGGGTTGATCCTGCTGGCGGTGATGGTCGGCGGGTTCGTGTCGATGACAACCTGGGTGAGTTTTTCGATGCTGGGCTTCGGCGTTGGTTCGTTTATGGCCGATCCGGACGATTGGTTGGGCCTGGCGGTCTTCGTCGGCTCGTGGTTGGCGGTGTTGGCCATGCTCTTTTTCCTGTCCGTGGCGATGATCTCGCCCCCCACGGCCAACCGGGCACTGGTGCCGCGGGCTTACTTCACGGTCGTGCTCGCCGCGACGTTTGTGGGCTTTGTATACCTGACCAGTTACTGGGGCGAGATCGAGATCCTGGGCGTGTGGCTCGGCGGGGCGATGACGTTCCTGATCCTCGCGGCGGTCCTCAGCGCCAGCGAGCGCGAGAACCTGGGGCCTCGGCTCAAACGCACGATCCCCCGTATCGGCGTCTTGCGGGCACCGGCGTTCCTGTTTTACAGCGGCGCGGGCGGCGGCCTCCTGTGGGTGGGCTTGCTGTCTTGGCTGGCTCTCTTGGCGGTGGCGATCGCCAAGGGTGTGTTCGAGGCGGCTTCTTTCGCCGGCGGCGGGTACTACGGCTCGTTTATGGATGCCTGGTTCGTGCGTTGCGCGAGTACGATGCTCTGGGTGTTTGGTTACCTGTTGCTGGCGGTGATCATCTGCCGGCGGCTGATCCGCATGAAAAACGGGGGGGTGGTGACCGGCGTTGTAGGGCTGATCATCATGGCGGCGGTGAGTATCGTGCCGATGATCATTGCGTTCGCGCTCGATCCCGATCGGTGGGACTTCAACCCCGAGGTCTGGCTGCTGCTCAATCCGTTCGGGCCGGTGTTCTGCGACGACAGCGACTGGAACTCGACCTACGGCACGCTGGCGCTGCCGCTGTCGGTCATCCTGTTCGGGGTAACGCTGGTCGTGAACATCCCGTGGTTTTTACGGCAGATGCGTGGCTTTACGCCACCACCGTTATCCCCCGCCGAATCGGCGTTGGGCCCCGGCGTAACGCAGGGACTCACGGACCGGGAGATGGGCTCCGACGCCGGACGTTCGGAAACGGCGGGCTTGACCGATGGATGAACGCGAACGCCGAGCGGCGCTAGAGGCCGGAAGACGGGCGGGGCTTCCGTACGCGCTGAGCCGTCCGCAGCAGACCCCTGCGGGGCTCATGGGCGAGCAACTCGGCAGCGGGGTGGGCAACTCGATCGAGTTCATGGACTACCGCGAATACGCCCCCGGTGACGACCTGCGCCGCATCGACTGGTCGGCCTACGCCCGCAGCGACCGGCTGATCATCAAGCTCAATCGCGAAGAAGTGACGCCGCACCTTGACCTCTTGATCGACACGAGCCGTTCGATGGACCTGACGGGCACGGCGAAGGGGCGGGCGACGTGGGGGTTGGCGGTGGCGCTGGCGACGGCGGCGGACAACGCGCGGATGACGCGGCGGGTGTACGCGGCCGGTCGACGGCTGGAGCCGATCCCCGGCGGCGAGGGCGATCCGTCGGGCTGGCACGGGCCAAATTTCGACGCAGCGTGGTCGTTGACCGACGCGTTGCACGAGGTCGCGGTCCCGATGCGCCGGCGGGGGGTGCGGGTCTTGGTGAGCGACTTGCTGTGCCCGGACGACCCGTGGTCGATCGTGAGCCGGCTGGCCGAGGACGCGTCCGCGGCGTGTGTGGTGCAGCTCCTGGCCCGCGACGACGCGGACCCGGCGTGGAACGGCGACCTGCGGCTGATCGACAGCGAAGACGGGCAGTTGCGCGAGATCCGGCTGGACGCGTCGGCGGTGTCGCGCTACCACGAGCAGCTGGATCGCCTGCGTGACCAGTGGCGCGGGGCGTGCGTGAGGGCGGGGGTTCGGATGGTGGAGGTGATCGCTGAAGAATTGGCCGCCGACTGGGACTTGGCAGCATTAGCGCGGGCGGAGGTGGTGCGGCTGGTGTAGCCGTGGTGCTGCTGGACCGAGTGGATATTGTTGATATTGGGTCAGTGATGTTTCACAGGATGAATTGAATGCCCGTGTTGGGACTGCCGCTATTGCTGGTGGGGTTGGCGGCGCTGCCGATGGTGGCGGGGATTTATTGGCTGCGCACCCGCTTCCGTCGGCAGGAAGTCTCCACGTTATTCCTCTGGCGGTCCGCTATAGATGCGCAGGGCGGTGGGCGGAAGAAGAACCGGATGCAGACGCCGTTGGCGCTGCTGCTGGAACTGCTGGCGATCTTGCTGCTGGTGTTGGCGGCGACGGCCCCGCGGGTGCTGCGTGGCGGGCACACGGCCGTGGTCACCGTGGTGCTCGACGATTCGTATTCGATGACGGCGACGGACGGCGCGGGTAACGACGCGCGGCAGCGCGCTATCGATGTGCTGCGCCGCGAGCTCGACACGCTGCGGCGTTTCCGCGTCCGGTTGGTCGCAGCGGGCGGCGAGCCGCGGGTGCTGGGCGAGCCCGTTACGGATTGGCCGGAGGTGCAAGCACTTCTGGATGATTGGGAATGCGCGTCGGCGACGGCAGACCTGGGCGCGGCGGTGGCGCTGGCGACAGAGATCGGCGGGCCGCGGCAGCGTCTGCTCGTGCTCAGCGACCACCCTATGCCTGCGGCGGTGCGGGCCACACCCAACGCCGTCGTGCGCCAAGGCGCGGCCGAAGAAGATGCCGAGGCCGAACCCGTGGCGCGCGATGAAGAAAGACCCGCCGCGGAGTGGGGCCGGCTGCGCTGGGTGTCGGTCGGCCGCCCGTCGGCGAACCTGGCGATCATCAACGCGGTGCGTTCCCCCGACGCGGCGCAGGGTGACAAAGTGCTGATCGAACTCGCGAACCTGAGCGAGACACCGGCGTCGGCCACGCTGACCCTGTCGCGGGGCGCACCTCAAGCGGCCTACGCCTCTGACGAAACCGCGTCACCCTTGGGCGAGCCCGAGGCCTTCTCGCGCTCGACGGTGCCGCTGCCCGCCGGCGAGACGAAACGCGTCTGGCTGCGGCCCGAGGCGGCGGGTCGCCCTCTGATCATTGCTATCGGTGACGATGCGCTGGCAGCCGACAACCACGTGGTCTTGATGCCTGCGGCGGCGCGTCCGCTGCCGGTGGCCGTCGAACTGGGCGACGCGGCGTTGGCGCGGGCGATCACGCAGGCCGTGGAAGCGTCGGGCCGGGCAAAGTTGACCTCACCGTCGGGCGCGTTGCTGAAGTTCACCGATTCACTCGACCCCGTGCCGAGTCATGCCGGCTCCGGGCCCGTATGGTCGGTGCGGTTCGACCGCGGCGCGAACCCGGCGGCGGAGAGCCAAGCGTACCTCGGCCCGTTTGTGATCGACTTCGACCACCCGCTGGCGGAGGGCCTATCGCTGGCGGGCCTGGTTTGGGCCGTGGGCCCCGAGGCGGGCGAAGCGCCTGATTCCGAACAAACACCCGCGGACACGGCGACCCACGCGGTTGAGCTTGGCGGTCGTCCGGTGGTGTCGGCGGGCAACGTCGTATTGCTGCGTGACGACGCCCGGCGAGACGGGACGCACCGGTTGACGTGGCGCTTGCGCCCCGAAGAGTCGACGTGGCTGCAGTCGGCGGCGTTGCCGATCGTGGTGTGGAACCTGATCGACTGGCGACAGAGCGAGCGGCCCGGTGTGTCTCCAGTCAACGTCCGGCCGGGTGTGCCGGTGTCGATTGTCTCGAACCAGCCCCGTGGCGAAGCGCGCGTGGTGCGTATCGAATCGGGCCAGGACAGCGCGCCGGTAGCGGATTTGGACGGCGCGGAGGTGCTGCCGATCGACGACCGACGGGCGACATGGGTCGCCGACCGGGCGGGGGCATACGCGGTCGTTGCCGGGGGGCGACGCCACCGCGTGGCGGTCAACGCCGGCTCGGCGGGCGAGTCCGACCTGCGTGGCGCCACGGAAGACGAGTTCGGCGTGTGGGACGATCAGGCCGCGGTCGTGAACGAATACCATGGCTTGGCTTGGGTGTTGGGTTTGCTGGCTCTGGGCGTATTGGGGCTGCACGCGGCGTTGCTCTACCGGCAGGGCGGTGGGCCGGGCCAGGCATCGGGGGGTGCGGGACCCGGTAGGGCCGATTTCCCGGGGGCCGACGCCCGGGGGGTAGCGACATGATATTGGCGGCGGCGCACTGGTTGCTTTTGGCGGTGCCGTTGGCGCTGCTCTGGTGGTGGCAGCGGCCCGGCGGGTGGTGGTTGCGCGGGCTGCGGGCGGCGACGTACGCGCTGGTGGTGGTGGCGATGTGCGAGCCACGATTGATGCTGCCCGAGCGAGCGGGCACGGTCGTGGTGGTCGCCGACCGCAGCGCCTCGATGCCCGCCGACGCGTCAGCCCGGCAGCTCGAGACGATCGGCCTCTTGCACGCCTCGATGTCGCCGAACGATCGGTTGGCGGTGGTCGCCTTCGGCGAGCGAGCCGCGCTCGAGCAGCAGCCCGCGGTGGAAACCGTCGAGAACTTTTCGCAGGCCGTCGGCGGCGACGCCTCCGACCTGTCCGCGGCGCTGCGGCGTGCGATCGCGTTGATCCCGGGCGACGGAGCGGGGCGGGTGCTGGTGCTCAGCGACGGCCGGTACACCGGCGGCGACCCGCGGGCCGATGCCGCGCGGGCGGCGGCCCGGGGGGTGCCGATCGATTTCCGTGACCTCAGCCGACCCGCCACACGCGACCTCGCCGTTGTCCGCGTTGATGCACCGGCCAGCGTACAACCCGGCGAGTCGTTCATCATCACCGCCTGGGCACAGACGCCCGCCCCGCAAACCGTCGACTTCGAGCTCCGCCGCGGCGAGACACTCGTTGCCCAAGGCACGCGTGAGCTGCCCGCGGGCACCACCCGGCTGACCTTCCGCGACCGCGCCGCCACACCGGGCTCGCTGGACTACCGACTCCGCCTCACGCCCGCCGGCGACACGGCCGCCGACCCCACTCCCGAAAACAACACCGGCCGCTTCATCGTCGGCGTCGAGGGCGACAAGCCCGTGCTCGTGGTGACCGACTCGCCGGGCCGGGGCTTGGCCAATCTGCTGCGGGCCGGTGTGCTGGAAGTCCGCGTGGCGTCGCCCGACGAACTCGACGGCTCGCTGCAGGAGTTCGCCAACTACGCCGGGGTGGTGCTCGAAAACGTGCCGGCCACCGACCTGCCCAACGGAAGCCTGGAGGCGTTGGCCGCACTGGTCGAGTCGTCCGGCGTCGGGCTGGCGATGACCGGGGGTCAGCGGTCGTTCGGCCCCGGCGGTTACTTCCGGTCACCGATCGATCCGATCCTTCCGGTGTCGATGGAACTGCGACAGGAGCACCGCAAGCTCTCCTTGGCGATCGTGATCGCGCTGGACCGGTCGGGGTCGATGGCCATCCAGGTGCCCGACGGCCGGACCAAGATGGACCTGGCGAACCTCGGCTCGGCGCAGGTGGTCGATCTGCTCGGCCCGAGCGACGAACTCGGCGTGATCGCCGTGGACTCGGCACCGCACACCATCATCAACCTCACGCGGGTGTCCGACAAGACAGCGATGAAGAAAAAGATCCTGCGCATCGATTCGATGGGCGGGGGCATCTACGTCTACGAAGCACTCGATGCGTCGGCACGCATGCTCGTGAACGCGACGCCCACGACGCGGCACATCATCCTATTTTCGGACGCCCAGGACTCGGAAAACCCCGCTCAGTACAAGACACTGCTCGAGAAGGCCCGCAAGGCCAACATCACTGTCAGCGTCATCGGCCTGGGCAGCGACCGCGACGTGGATGCGCCGCTGCTCAAAGACATCGCGGCCCGCGGCGGCGGTCGGGCGTTTTTCACCCAGGACCCCAAGAAGCTGCCGCAGCTTTTCGCCCAGGACACGTTCGTGGTTGCGCGGTCGAGTTTTATCGACGAACTCACGCCCGTGCGCAGCACAGGGGCGCTGTCGGCGATGACCGGTCGAGCCTTCTCTCCGCCGCCCGCCGTCGGGGGATACAACCTGAACTACCTCAAGCCCGAGGCGCAGCTCGCGCTGGCGACGACCGACGAATACACCGCGCCGCTCGTCGCGTCCTGGCGGGCCGGGCTCGGCCGGGTCGCGGTGTACACCGGCGAGGCGGACGGTAAATTCACCGGCCCGATCGCGGACTGGCCGCAGCTCGGCGACCTGCTCTCCAGCCTGACGCGGTGGGTCGCCGCCCGCGACCGCAAGCTGCCCGACACCCTGCTCGCACGGCAGCGTGTCGACAACGGCAAACTCACCGTCGAACTGCTGCTCGACCCCGACCGCCCCGAGCAGAGCCTAGCCGGCCAACCCCGAGTCAATCTGCTCGTCGGCAAGCCCGGCACGAAACCCCGTTCCGAAGAACTCACCATGCGGTATACCGCGCCCGACACGCTGACCGCCGAGGTGAATCTGTCGGGGACAGACGTCGCGCTGGCAACGCTGGACCTGGGCGAGGTCGGCGCGGTAACGCTGCCGCCGACGCGGTTGTTGTATTCGCCGGAGTACCTGCCGCAGTCGCGCGATGGCCGAGAGACGCTGCAGGGTTTGGCCGACACGACCAACGGCCGAGCCCGCGCCGAACTCGGCGCGATCTGGGACGATCTGGTACCTGTTGAGCGTTTCGTGTCGATCGCGCACTGGTTGTGGCTGGCCGCGGTTGTGTTGCTGCTCCTCGAAGTGCTTGAGCGGCGAACGTCGTGGGTGTCGCAGTTATTCATCGCCCTTGGGCAACGGCGAAAACGCGTTGCGTCACGCACCGCCACGTTGGACGACGCGGTGGCTGCCGAAAGTGACATGACAACGGCTAAGGCAGGCCGTGTGAAAGCCAAGCGTGAGCGACGCGGAAAACAGCGCGAGACGCGCGGCTCTCCCGGCCCGGTTCCGACGTCCCCGGAATCTGCGCCCACTAGCAAGGTGGCCACCGAAGCATCGCCGCCGACTCCGACGGCGGCCGGCGAGGGCCTCCTCTCGGCCATGGGCAAAGCGAAGCGCAAAGCCGACGAACGCACCAAGTGATCGGAGGAGAGCGAAGCGGGGCGCTCGCGCGGGTTGCCTTATGGCTTGGCGGCGGCATGAGGCAGCCCGAAGAAGCGGTGGGGGTGGGATTCGAACCCACGGTGACCCGGAGGCCACGCCGGTTTTCAAAACCGGTCCATTCGACCACTCTGGCACCCCACCGGGTGCGGTGTGCCGCTCGACGGTAAGCCGAGTCCGGCACGGGAGTTGGTCCGATAGTGTACCCGCGTGGATATTTTGTGGAATGGAAGGGGTGCGGTTGACATTGGGTTAAGGTTGGGTAATAATGCGTGGCCCACCGCAAGGTATCGAAAGGTTTAAGTGCTTCAGCAAAAAGGCAACCACCGTTAGACCCCGCGGGCCGAAATGCCGACCCGCCCCCCGGGTCGGATCAGGGGCTTCTTGACAAGCCAGTTCCGATCGCTACATTGTTCCGCCCTACTGAGAGCGGCAAAGCCGGTGCATCCGACTTTACCGCCCGCAGTAAGCGGAAGCTCATAACGCCATTGAGCCGAGTGAGTTGAGTTCATTGACAAGTGGATAGGTCAGGTGTTGCATGCAAGGCCGCGTCGTTGCCTCCCAGCGAGGCGTGGCTGAATTTGTGTGACACCGAGTTCAATCAACAGTGCTGATTGAGGTGCTTGCCCGCGTAGGCCTTTTGCAAGAAGGTCTGGCAAAACCGATTCCGCCTAATCGGATCGGTAGAGTTAGCGGGTTGCCGTGGCAAATCGTCCACGGCAGGTCGTTTTGATTTGGGCTGAGTATAAGTTGTTGCTTTCGGGTGACAGTGAAGATTCGGTTGCAGGTCGGGATGATTAAGCTACTAAGAGTATGTGGCGGATGTCTTGGCATCAAGAGGCGATGAAAGACGTTGTAGCCTGCGATATGCCTCGGGGAGCTGGCAAACAAGCTTCGATCCGAGGATTTCTGAATGGGGAAACCCGGCCACTTTTGTGGTCATCCATGCCCGAATGCATACGGCATGGAAGCGAACCTGGCGAACTGAAACATCTAAGTAACCAGAGGAAAAGAAATCAACCGAGATTCCGTAAGTAGCGGCGAGCGAAAGCGGATAAACCCATAGCGTCGTGAGCGGCCTGGAAAGGCCGACCATAGAAGGTGATAGTCCTGTAGCGGCGTAGTGGGGTAGCCCTAGAGTAGCGTAGAGCTCGTGAAACTCTGCGTGAACATGGGGGGACCACCCTCCAAGGCGAAATACTACTTAACGAC
>JBCCCG010000008.1:0-179968 GCA_039033595.1 Planctomycetota bacterium
CACTTTTCTGGTCTGTGTATCCCCTTTGCTGAACTCTCAACCTGCGACCAACTAAACTCTTCCCGCAGACGCTGCTTAATCCCCGACCAGCGGCTTGCCGTCCCTGCCCGCGGCGGTGGTCGTGATCACCACCGGCACCTCGAACCGCAGGCCCTGCGCCGTCGACGGCGGGGCGGGGGCCTCGGGCTCGGGGATGTGGTCGAAGACGCGGATCATCGCGATCTCGTCGCACGCCGCGTTCTTCGGGCAACGCACGCAGTCGGCCCACACCTTCAGCGGCAGCTCCTGTCGGTCGACCACCGAAAAGCCGAGCCTCTCGAAGAACGCCTGCTCGTAGGTCAGCGACATGACGCGCCGGATGCCCAGCGCCTGCGCCTCTTCGAGGCACGCCTCGACCAGCCGGCGGCCGAGCCCCTTGCCGCGCTGCGACGCGTCCACCGCCAGCGACACGACCTCGGCCAGGCTCGCCCAGATGATCGACAGCCCGCACACGCCGACGACGTCGCCGGTGGTTTCGTCTTCGACCACGTGGAACTGGCGCACCGTCTCGTACAACGCCGCGGTCGACTTGGGCAGCATCAGCCCGAACTCGGCCGCGTCGTTGATGATGCGCCCCATCGCGGGCACGTCGGCAATCCTGGCGCGTCGGATCATGGCGGGATTGTAGCTTCCGCCGGCTTGGCCCATACTCCGGTAGCAGCGGTCGAGATCGGAGGCACCACCGATAGCAACTCTTCACCTCATGTGCGGCATGGCCGGGGGGGGCAAGACCACACGCGCCCGGCAGATCGAGGCGGCGACGGGAGCGGTACGTCTGTCGCCCGACGAATGGATCGCCCGGTTGATGGCCGACACGGATGATCGGGCCGAGGCCGATCGCTTGCGCGACACGGTCGAGGCGCTGCAGTGGGAAACCGCTCAGCGGCTACTCGCGGCCGGGGCCGACGTCATCCTCGAAAACGGCTTCTGGGGAGCCGACGAGCGCAGCCGGTGTCGTGACACGGCCCGCGCCCTCGGTGCGGCGGTGTGCCTGCACTTCCTGGACCCGCCGGAAGAGGAACTGTGGCGGCGGCTTCAGGAGCGCAACGCCCGGCTCGCGGTGGGGGCGTACCGCGTGAACCGGGCGGAGCTGCGGGAGTGGATCGGCTGGTTTCAGAAGCCCGACGCGGCGGAGCTGGCCACGTACGACGACTGTGGGTATTGAAAAAGCCGCGCGGCGAACATCCGCGCGGCTCTGGTGGCCGAGGTAAACAACGGTGTCAGGCGGGTAAAACGAAAGCCAGGACTTGTGAAGGCGCATCACCGTCGGCGACGCCGCCGACGGCCACGGCGTCATGTCCCGCGACGGTCACCGCGTCGCCCGCGGCGGCGGGTTGGTCGTTGATCGTCACCCGGCCGGTGGCGACGTGGACGTAGGCTACGCGGCCCACCGGGATCGGCAGCGTGGCCGACTGACCCGACACGAAGTCGGCGACGTACACCTCGGCGTCGGCGCCGATCGTGAGCGAGCCTTCGCGACCGCCGGGCGTGGCGAGCGCGGCGAACCGGCCGTCGCGCGTCGCAGGGTCGGGGACCGCTTCCTGGTACCGCGGCGTGTTGCCAGGCGTGGTGGGATTGATCCAGACTTGGAGGAAATGAACCGGCGTGTCGTCGCGGCCGTTGTACTCGCTGTGCGTCACGCCGGTGCCGGCCGACATGAGCTGGACGCCGCCGGCGCCGAGCGAGCTGGCGTGGCCCATGGAATCTTTGTGGGCGAGCTCGCCGCCGAGGACCCAAGTGAGGATCTCCATGTCGCGGTGCGGGTGGGTGTCGAAGCCCATGCCGGGGGCGACGCGGTCGTCGTTGAGGACGCGCAGGCCGTGGTAGCCCATCTTCCGGGGGTCGTGGTAGCCGCCGAAAGAGAAGCTGTGCTTCGAATCGAGCCAGCCGATGCGAGTGACGCCGCGCTCGTCGGCGGGACGGAGTTCGAGGTCGCGGGGGGTGGTGGTATTCATGGGGGTTCCTTTCGGCTGCAAAGCCATTTAATTGTTCAAACAAGTATATGGCCTAATTATTCCCGTTTCAAGGCCAGCGTGGAAATCCGGCGGGGTCGAGGCGTTAGATTTCGAGATCGCGCGGGGGATAAGGCGTGACGCCTCGAAGTGGGGGCGCGTGGCAGCGGCCGGGTGCCGGGGTAGCGGTGTGGCGTGTCGACGCGCCCTGATTAATTCAATAATTAAGTTTTAATTTATATCTGAAAAGTGATGCGGCGCCTCAGCATGCGGCTACGATTCGATGGAGCCAAGGGGTGCACCAAAGCACGGACAGCAAGAGCCGGCCGGTACTTCGTGAGGTGTTGTTGCGTCACCGGGTCGGTCCGCCGGCGACTCAGCGCGTGGGCAGGCTGTTGGCCACACGCCACATGTGGATCGCCAAGTACGAGCGGTGCGGCGCGAACCGCGCCGCGGTCAGGTGGGTCTTGCGGCGCTTGCTGGTCAGCCGCTGCAGCGTGTTGCGCACCGCCAGGTCGCCGTCGGGCCAGACGTCGGGGTCGCCGAAGTGGAAGATGCCGATCATGTCGGCGGTCCACGGCCCGACGCCGCGGATGGCGGTGAGCTGGTCGATGCGCTCGGTGTGTTCCATCCGCTCGAGCGCGCGTTCGTCGAGGTCTCCGGCGTGGTGCGCGTCGGCGATCGCCTTCATCCCGCGCGTCTTCGCCGCCGAGAGCCCACAGGCCCGCATCGTCTGGGGCCGGGCGCGGCGGACGAACTCGAGCAGCGGCTTCTCGCCGCCGCGCTCGACCACCCGGCCCCAGATCGTCGCCGCCGCCTTGGTCGAGAGCTGCTGCCCCGCGACTGCCCGGCACAACGTCTCGCCCAGCGATCGGCCCGGGGTCTTCTCGAGCCGCACCGGCCCGGTCGCCGCGATGGCCTCGGCCAACCGCGGGCTCAAGTCTTCGGCCACGTGGAGAAATTTCTGGTGGACGGTTTTGGACATCGGCGGGGCTCGCGGGTGGGTGAAGGTAGGGACAGCGGACGGACGTAAATCACTCGCGTTCATAGCGAAAATGGCGGCGGCCGGGCGTGAACCGACCGCCGCCAGAGCGGACACGATATCCGTTTAGCCCACGAGGGTCAGCGCCGTGGCGCTTGGGCCGCCGTGGTGGAGGCTTCGGTGCAGACGCAATCTCCCGTGGCGTTGACGCCGTAGGTTTTCTCCGTCGTGGCGGCAACGAACTCGGTGCCGGCCGGACGAGGCTCGGCCGACGCCGCGGCGGGGGGGAAGTTGAAATTCGATTCAATCACAACCAACCGGTCAAGGCCCAGAGCGCGGTGCCAGCCCACGTTTCGGAATGTCTCGGAGGTGAACCATTTCTCCTTGGTCGCGGGGCTGCCCCAGTCGATGAAGAAGAACTTGGTAGGCAGTGAATCGAAGGCGTATTCGGGGTTGTCGCTCTGGCCGGTGACCTGGAAGTCGCCGAGGAATCGGACGCCGTTCTCGGCGATGAACGGGCCCGCGCCGCCGAAGTACTGCTGCAGGTGGCCGCCTTTTTCCGGGTTGACCCACGTGAACGCCGCCTCGTACATCCTGCCCTCGGTGAGCGTGACCGTCGTGGTCTCGGGGACCTGGGTATAGACCTGGATCGGCTTGGTGTCCATCATCGAGTCGCGGAACTCACGCAGCGGCGCGAAGCGGGGGTCCTTCTCGAAAGCCTGCTTGCGCTCGAGGCTGGGCCACTGGAAGAAGCCCCAGATGTTGAAGCCGTCGGCCGGTCCGTGGTCGATCTTGGTCACACTGAAGGTGCCCAACGGCTTGAGGCCGTACTCCATCGCGATGGGGATCGCCGCGGGGAAGTACTCGTTGGCGAACTTGCCCTCCATGCCGGGCCGGATCTTGCCCAGCGTGACGTCGATCAGCGTGCCGGCCTCGAAGGTCATCTCGGTGGTCCGGGGTGAGGGGGCCGACGACTGGGCCGACGCGGGGGCGGACACGATCGGGCCGGCGAGCAGGGCGGCGGCGAGGGCGAAAACGGGGAGAGGCGGTCTCATGAACGGGCTCCAGAGAAAGGGGTAGAAGTACCCGCGACGCCGCGGGCCTGAAATTAGATACCTCAATAATGGTAATGTCAAGAATTGAGATAAAAAAATCGGCGTGGTTGGCTCACCCCGCCGCGGGGTGGTCACGCATCGACCGCGTCCGCCGCAGCGCGTCGGTCAGCTTGGTCAGGCCGCGGGACAGGGCCCGCCGCTCGGCGTCGGTCAGCGCCCCGGTGATCACGTCCTGCATCACCGCCGCGTGCGGGTCGATCCGCCGGGCCAGCTTCCGGCCTTCGGGCGTGAGCTTCACCGCCACCCGCGTCCGGTTCGCGTCGTCCACCTCGCGGACCAGCAGCCCGCGGTCGCCCAAAAGACGGATCATCCGCGACAGGTTCGACGCGTCGACGGCCATGTTTTGCGCGATGACGGTCGGCGAGGTCTGGCCGTGCGCCAACTCGTAGAGCATCAGCGCCTGCGCCGGCGTGACGCCGTAGGGCTCCAATAGCCGGGCGGTCGCCGCCTGCACCTCGCGCGACAACGCGTTGATCCGGCAGGCGAAGTTGTGGTCTTCCGTGGGCGTCTGGGGCATCGCGTGGCTTCGGCGGGGCGGGCGGGGCGGGGGGGCGGCAACCGGGTCGATGAATTGTGGTGTCAGTTTTGACAATGTCAACCAAAAGCCCGGTTTATAAAATTAAGATTTAACTTAAATTTTATGTCACGGTGTCCGCGCCCCGCCCCGACCGCCTCCACGGCTCAGTCGTCTTCCTTCAGCCGCAGCGCCGGCCCGGGCGACGCCGAGCAATCGCCCCGGTTCGCGTGGGGCAGCGCGTTCACCGCGTCGAGCATGTGGCAGAACAGCCGGCCCGTCGACAGCGCGTCGTCCAGCGCCACGTACGTCCGCGGCGGCGAGTCGTGCGTCCACGCCTCGGGCATGCTCCGCATCTTCGACTGGTGGTACGGCCGACCCAGCAGCACCATCGACATCGTCCGCAGGTCCAGCGCCCCGCGCCCGAACGGGTTGCGCCCCGTGAACCGGTGCAGGTACCAGCTCACGAACGCGTACCCCGCCGCCGCCGGGTACCCCACGTACACCGGTCGGCCCGGCAGGTGGTCCAGCCACTCCACGTACTCGGGGATCGCCGCCGCCGCCGGCTCGGGCTCGTGCCGACACACCGCCCACGCGTTGGGCTTGCTCTTCCACCACGCCACCGTCGCCGCGTCTCCCTCGGCCCCCGGCAGCGTCTCGAGGTTCACCGAAAACGTCGACACCAGTGTCTGGTCCCGCTGATACGCCGCCGACGCCAGGCTCAGCATCGAACAGGGCCCGGGCGCCGGCCCGTCGGTCTCGATCGCGGTGGCGATGTAGATTTCGGACATGGACCCAGACTCGAAATAAAGAAAAGAAGCGATCCGCGAACCCAGAGCCGTCCCGCGGCGATCCAGGACGCCCCGATTTTATCGGCAAACCCGCGGGTTTATCTCCGCCACACGAAAGATCGTCCCGGATTTTCCGGCGTGGCGGGCGGCGTGAAGCGGTATACTTTTTGCTTGATTCTGCGGGGTGACGGCGGGTTGACGGGGTATCGCGCTCGGGGCGACGGTGGCGTAAATGGGGGTCGAAGATGCATTACAGGATCAAGCTGGCGTTCGACGTTTTTAACTCGCGGACGCAGAAGTTCAACAAGCGGGCCCTCGCGCAGATACGCCCGTGGCTGGCCGGGATCGCCCCGGATCAGGTCGGCGACGACGACCCCGAGGTCGCCGGGATCGAGTTCACACTGGGCGAAGAGAACGTCGGCCCCACCGCGAAGACGCTCCGACAGGTGGACCAGGGCAAGCTGCCGCCGCTCGGCGATGTCCGGATTTACGAGCGGCTCGACGACGCCGAGCTCAAGAAAGCCAAGTGGTTCGTGTTCCGGCCACGCACCGATCTCCGCGAGGATAACCGTCGGCGTCACGGCCTGCACACGGTCAACGGCGCCCGGGTCAAGCCCGGACCGCCGACGCGCGTCTGCCCGAATATCTCCTTCAACAGCGTCTATTTTTCGGAGTCGGCCTGGTCCCGAGTCCAGGAGCTGGGGTGGCGCGGCCTCGACGCGGCTTGGATGTCGGACAGCGGCAAGTACCGCGCCCCCGAGCAGTGGTTCCACGTCTGGGCCACCAAGCCCCTGGCCCGCGGCTACGACCACCCGTGGTTCGACGTCCGGACGATCGGCGAACGCGTCGTCCGATGGCACTCTATCGCGCAGACCGACGACCCGACCTGGCGCTACGGCATCGACGAGTTCGCCATCAACCAGATCCGCAAGGACGTCTCCACCGGCTGGCCGGCGTTCGACAAGCTGCTCAAGACGCTCCGTAAGAACGTGGGCTCGATCGAGAGCCCGGGCTGCCGAAAGGTCTGGGGCCTGCGGCGCGTCCCGCGCCAAGGCTTGCCCCGGGTCGATTTTGCTTACTTGTGGGTCATGCCGATCGAACGCATGGCTTCTCACGGCTACCACTTCGACCCTTACCGGCTGTGCACGACCGCCAAGGTCCGCCGGGCGATGCTCAAGCAGGGCATGGCGCAACCCGACGACTTCGAGCCGATCCTGGTGCTCGACGAGGCCCCGCCGGGGAGCGAGGCGCTCGACGAGCGCTCTGAAGCGCTGCCCGAGCCGCTGTTCCACGGCGAGTGGCTCGAAAAACTCCGGGCGGAGGAGGCCAAGGCCCGCGCCAAGTTCGAGGCCAACCCCAAGCCCGACAAGCCGACCGACTTCAAGCCGGTGATGACCCGGCTCAAGCGGCGGGCAAAAAAAGAGAAGTGGCCGGCGGGCGCTTCCGCCACGGCGATCACGGCGGCGGAGAAGAAGCTCAAGCGGCCGGTCCCGGCCGGCTGGGCGGGGCTGCTCAAGGCCGCCGACGGCTTCGAGTTCGACGAGGCGGGTTTCGGCGAGGGCCAGGCGCTGCGCGTCGCGGCCGCGGCGCAATTGGCGAAAGAACACCGGTCCAACGCGTCGATGGCCAAGCTCTCGTGGCCCGAATTACCCAAGGCGTGGCTCGGCGCGGCGTCGACCGACAACGGCGACCCGATCTTCCTCGACACCTCGGCGGTGACCGCCGCCGGCGACTGCCCGGTGATCTGGTTCGACCACGAGACGGGCAGTGAGACCGCGCGCTGGCCGAGCATCGCGGCGTTCCTCTCCGAAGCGCTGGACCGCGCTTCGGTCTGAGCCGGACGCCGGGCCGCCGCGGCGCGTTTTTTCCCGCCGCTCGGGGGCGGGGGCTTTGCGAAAAGCGCGCGCACGATACGACGCAAAAGTCGAACACTTTCGGCTTCGCCGAGATAGTTTTTATGTCTTGGCCGGAACTTTGGTTGCGCGGTCGGTCGACGCCCCGACTGACGTATCGCGCGCACCAACGCTGCGCTTCGCCCCCTGGTGGAGAGCGATTCGGCGGCCCGTGGCCGGTGCTATCGGCTGCGCGGGCGGGGCGGCCGGCTCTTTGACAACCCGCGGAGACGGTTGGGCGGCGGAAGCCGGTCCGACCACTGGTCTAAAAGTGGCCGGGGAGTGGTGGGGTGAGGCGTGTTTCGGCGACCAGACCAGACCACCGCAAACCAACCGGAAACCAACCGGAAACCAACCGGTGGCGACGGGTCGGCTTAGCCGGGCAGGTGTTCGAGGAGCTGGGCTTCGTCCCAGACCGCGACGCCCAGGGACTGGGCCTTGGTGAGTTTGGAGCCGGCTTTCTCGCCGGCGATGAGCAGGTCGGTGTTCTTGCTGATGCTGCCGCTGACTTTCGCGCCGAGGGCTTCGAGCTTGGCCTTGAGGTCATTGCGTTTGAAGTGTTCGAGCGTGCCGGTGAGGACGACGGTCTTGCCGGAAAACGGTGAGTCCCCGCCGCCCTCCGGGCCCGGCGCGGCGGCGGCCTGTTCTTCGGTGAGGTCGAGGCCGGCTTCTTTGAGCTCGTCGATGACGTGCCGGCCGGCGTCGGAGTGCAGGAAGTCGTGGAGCGACTGGGCGGTGATGGGGCCGACGTCTTCGAGGGCTTCGAGGTCTTCGAGCGAGGCGGCGGTCAGGGCGTCGATGTCGCCGAAGGCGCGGGCGAAGATGCGCGAGCCGTTGCTGCCGACGTGGCGGATGGTGAGCCCGGCGAGGACGCGGGCCAGGCCGCGGGACTTGGCGTCCTCGACGCCCTGGATGAGGTTGTCGACCTTCTTCTCGGCCATACGTTCGAGGGCGAGCAGCTCGTCGCGTTTCTCGTGCAGCCGGAAGATGTCGCCGAGGTTCCGCAGCAGCCCGGCGTCGGCGAGCTGGTGGATGGTCTTCTCGCCCAGCGCGTCGATGTCCATCTGGTTGCGGCCGACGAAGTGGACCAGGCGTTCGCGGAACTGGGCGGGGCACTCGGGGTTCGGGCAGTAGCGGGCGGTTTCGTCGAGCGGGCCCAGGGGCTCGGGTGGATCAATAGCCTCGGGGTCGCGTGACTCTTTTTCCGCCTTGGCTTTTTCGCGTTCGACCTTGCGTTCATGGACTTCCAGTTCCTGGACGCGTCGGCTGTCCATCTCGATGTCGACCGGGGTGTTGCACTCGGGGCAGCGGTCGGGGGCGGAGGGCGGTTTGGCGTTCTTCGGGCGGTTCTTGACGACGACACGGATAACCTGCGGGATGATCTCGCCGGCCTTTTCGATGACGACGGTGTCGCCGAGGCGGATGTCCTTGCGGAGCATCTCGCCGAAGTTGTGGAGGCTGGCGTGGGTGACGGTCGTGCCGGCGAGGAAGACGGGCTGCATCGTCGCGCGGGGGGTGAGCTTGCCGGTCTTGCCGACCTGCCACTCGACGGCGTCGAGTTTCGTCTCGCCCTGCTCGGCGGCGTACTTGTAGGCGATGCACCAGCGCGGCGACTTGGAGCGGGTGCCGAGGTGGTCCTGCACGTCGTAGCGGTTGAACTTGATGACCATGCCGTCGGTGTCGTACGGCAGGTCGTGACGCATCCGCTCGAACGACTCGATGAAGTCCCAGGCGTCGTCGACGGTCTGGCAGACGCGGGTGTGTTCGTGATTCGGGACGCCCAGGGCGTTGATCGTCTGCAGGAAACGGTCGTGGGTGGCGGTGAAGTCATCGCCGGCGTCTCCGGACAGGACGCCGCGGCCGTGGGCGATGAAGGCGAGGCCGCGGATGACCTTGGCGGGGTCTTTCTGCTTGAGCGTGCCGGCGGTGGAGTTGCGGGGGTTGGCGAAGAGGTCGAGGCCTTCGGCTTCGCGTTGGGCGTTGACTTTTTCGAACACCGCGTGGGGCATGTAGATCTCGCCGCGGACCTCCAGCACCCCCGGGATCTTGACTCGGGTGTCGTCGAGCTGGAGCGGGATGGCGTGGACGGTCTTGATGTTGTGGGTGATGTTGTCGCCCTTGGTGCCGTCGCCGCGGGTCAGGGCCTGGGCCAGCCGGCCCTGCTCGTAGCGCAACGACAAGGCGACGCCGTCGATCTTGGGTTCGAGGAGGAGCCGGATCGCCGACGGGTCGTCGGGGAACGCGGTGGCGGCTTCCTTGGTGATCCGTTCGTGCCAGGTTGCGAATTCCTCCCGGCTGTAGGTGTTGTCGATCGACAGCATGGGCACCGCGTGGGGCACGGTGACGAATCCCTCGATCGGCTCGCCGCCGACGCGCTGGGTGGGCGAGTCGGGGGTCCGGAGCTCGGGGAACTCGGCTTCGAGGTCCTGCAGCTCGCGCAGCAGCTCGTCGAAGGCGCGGTCGGAGATTTCCGGGGCCGCATCGGTGTAGTAGAGCTGGTTGTGGCGGTGCAGCTCGTCGCGGAGGTGGGCGGCGCGCTGCTGTTGCTCGGCGGAGGCTGAGGGCATGTACGGGATTGTAGAGCCAAGGCGGCGGGGGTACCGTGTCGGGCGATGACAGAAACGCAAGCCAAATCGACGCCGCGCCCCGCGGTGGAGCTGCAAGCGGTGACCCCGAAGAACCTCGGCAAAGTGTTGAGGCTGCGCGTTGGGCCGGGGCAGGAAAGATTTGTCGCGGACAATGCCAAGTCGTTGGCCCAGGCGTATGTGTATCCCGAACGGGCGTGGCCCCGAGCGATCTGCGTGGACGGCGAGCCGGTAGGTTTTGCGATGCTGGATCTGGTGGGGCCCGATCACCCCGAGGCGCCGGAAGGGAGGGCGTCGTATTTCCTGTGGCGGTTGATGATCGACGCCGAACACCAGCGAAGCGGCTACGGCCGGGCGGCGCTGGCGGTGCTGGTAGAGCACGTGAAGACTCTGCCGGACAGCCGGTGGCTGACCACGTCGTATGTTCCGGGGGAGGGGACGCCGGGGCCGTTTTACGAGGGGTTGGGTTTCGTGCCGACGGGGGAGGTCGACGACGGCGAGGTGTTGCTGCGGCTGTCGTGGTGAAGCCAGCGGATCAGCTGCGGATGGCCTTGTCGAGGGCGGACTGGGCGGCGGGGAACAGGCCTCGGCCGGCGTCTTTGAGCGCGGCGAAGTTGCTCTCGCGTTTGAGCTGCCGCACGAGGTCGCGCAGGTGGGCGTCGCGGTCCCGGGCGAAGCGGGGGAAGGCCTGTTCGAGCTCGTGGCGGGTGTACTTCGACAGCGGGTCGTCGAGGCCGGTCTGGGCGATGGCCCAGTCGATCAGGGCCCGCGGTTCGGTGGAATAGCGGAAGGTCTCGAGGGTGGCGGCGAGGCGTTCGGGCACCGAGCCGAAGGGGTTGGTCAGGTCGTCGGGCAGGTCCCAGAGCTCGTTGGACTTGGCGCCGCCGTCGAGGTCATCGAGCCATCCGCCCGCGGCATTTTTATCTCGAGCCGGGGTGTCGGTGGAAAGGCCTGCGCCGCTGTCGCCGTTCATCACCGCCGCTCCGGCGGGGGTGGCTTTGGTCTTGGAATGGCTGGGCAGGGGTTGCTGGGGGGTGTTCCGCCGGGAACTGGGCTTGGAGGCTTTCTTCGGGGCGGCGCTGGCGCGGTCCAGCGGGGCCACGGCCGTGTTGATGAGCTTGCGGCCTTCGTTGGCGAAGTCCACGGTCAGCCGCTGGGCGCGGGTGCCGTCGGGCTGGGCGATGGCTTGAAGGTCACGCACGGTGCCCAGGCCCCACTCGGGGCGTTTGGGGTGGCGGACCGTATCGCCTTTGGCGAAACGAATCGGGGTAGTCATGGGAAACTCGGATAGGGTTACTCGGCAGGACGGGCGGGCATAGGGCCGGCCGGTCGTTGCCACGGGAAAATCATCAGGGTTGGATCAAAACCAACGGAAGGCGGAATCGCCAAGGGTTGTCCGGGGGGTATCTGGGGGCTCCAGAAGATCGATCCCTCAGGGTAATCCCATGAGACCGACACAAATGACTGTCGTCTAACCCCAAGAAGCGGTGTGGGGCGAAAAAAGCCCCCAAACGCGATCTTCCGTTAATGGCTATCGGTGGAACTCTCCACCACCTTTAAATCAGTATAGCGGCTTCTGAGCCGGCGAGAGCGTCTGGCTAAGCTTGGTCGTCACATTTTTTTCCGGACCCGCTTGACTTACCCGGTGCGGGCGCTAATATTGCCTTAAGTGATTACCCCTAGCGGGCGTAACTCCAACATTTTGACCCCCGGAAGCCCGCGTGCAGTTCCTCTGAACTCATGCGGGTTTTTTAATTGGGGAGAGCTCAGTGCGTCGCCGAGGGTAAAATTTTGGCTATTTTTATAGAGGATCGCGGCCACCGATGCCCTCGCTTTCCTCGCCGACACCGGCGCTGGAATCCTCTTCATCGTGCTCGGTGTCCGCTTCCTCTTCATACAGTTCGTTCTGGTACACCTCCGAAGTCACGGCGGTGGCCTCGAGTAGGCGGTTGATCCGCCGCCGCACCAGGAAAATCATCGGCACGTGCGGGATCCGCCGCAGCTCCGTCCGCCCCGTCGCCGAATACACGACCAGCGTTCCGGCTCCGCACAGCAGCAGCTCCAGCAGGTCCGGGAACGTGCTCCGCACCCGCTTGGCTCCGCGGGCCAGCGAGTCGTCCGCCCGGCCCCACGAGTAGTGCTCGAACTCATTGTGCGTGATCCGCCAGCGGTGCTGCAGCCGGGCCCATACCAGCATGACCAGGTAGGGCGGCAGCATCAGCACGCTCAGCACTCCGCCAAGGGCCGGGTCGTATTCCACGTTGCGGTTGGCAAACCAGCGGTAGATATCGCCCACGACCGTGACGGCCTCGTACCGCGCGTCGAGGTATTTGCCCAGGAAGAAGAAGGCCAAAAACACCACCAGCCAGAACACCGCGTGGTCGCGTTCCAAGTCCACCCCGATGGTGATCAGCACCAGGCCCACGATGAGCAGGTACAGCCAACCCACCACTTCGGCGCTCGCCCCCCAACTCCCCACCAACGGCCAGAACAGAAAACCCGCCACGATCACCGGCCACACGAACAGCAGCTTCGGGTAGGTATGGAACACCACCTGCCGGACGGGTTTCTGGCGTTTGCTCGACTTGCTTTTCGTCATGACGTCACCCGCGGCCTTGGCCGCCGTAGTCTGCTTTGTATCGGCCACCGGCGTCTCGGGTTCGGGCATGGACACACTTTACTTCCCATTTCCGCGAGCGGCACGGCCGCGAGGCCCGCGGTGCGGATTCCCGGGCACCACCGCGGCCGAGTCTCCGCCCGTATCCGTTATTATTTCGCCAACATTTCCCGCCCCGGTCCCCCGGAATCCGTCTCCATGCCCGATGCCCCTAACATCCTGTTCAACAGCGACGAGCCCTTCGACGCCCACCGCATCCACGCCTTGGCGGTCTATTGCTCCGACGGCCGCTACGGCGAGCAGTTCGATGACTTCCTGCACAATCACCTGAAGCTTCCGCGCTACGACCGCCTCGCCGTGCCCGGCGGCCCGGCCTGCCTCACCGGTCACTACAGCACCGCCAACGAGTTGGCCGGGATCAGAAGCCAGATCCAGTTCCTGATCGAAGCCCACGGCCTCGAGCACGTGGTGCTCATCCAGCACCACGGCTGCGCTTTCTACGCCCACGCCCGCGCCGACACCGACGCCCAGGCGATGCGCCCCGACCAGGACCACGACCTGTCCCTCGCCAAAGCCGAGATCCTCCGCATGGCCCCCGGGCTCAAGGTCACCACCGCCCACGCCCGCTTGGTCGACAACCACGTGAGCTTTGAGTCCGTCGAAACCGACGAGAACTGAGACCGCCCGTCAAAGGCCGATCCGTCTGGCGATCATTCATCGACGAGTTGAAAGACGACGCGGCCCGCAAAGGACTCGCCGGGGCGGATGCTCTTTTGGTCGAAGCGGAGCGATTTGGTGAGGTGCGGGTTGGAATCGCCGCGGTGGAAGTTCAAGGCGTGTAAGACGTAGCCGTCTTGGCCGATCGCGGGTACGGCCTGGGCGTGGAGCCCGGTGCCGTCGTCGAGCAGGACGAGGCCGCGGCCGTCGGCGTCGTGCAAACCCGCTTCACGGATGTTGAATTTGGTGCCGCGGAAGTCGCGGGTGACGCCGTCGGCGGCGCGTTGCTGTGACCAAGGCAGGGGCGGCGTGGCCTGGTCGGGCGTGGACTGGGCCGCGGCCTCGCGGGCATCGTTCCACGCGGCGTCTCCGGCCGCCGTCGCTTGCCCGGCCGCCCGGCCGATGTGGTGCTCGGGGTACCAACTCCACCGGGCGCGGCGGTCCCAGCGCAGGGTGTCGAACGCCTCGCCCACCGGCAGCGCTAGGCCGGCGGAAAACACTTCGAGGTCGGCCGCCCCGGTCCAGATGAACGCGTAAGCGACCTCGACCCGGCCGTCGGGGTGCAAGGTGGTGGTGAACGTGCCCGCGGCGTCGGTGTAGTTGCCGTGCGCAACGACGATGACGCGGTCGGGGTGTTCGGTCAGGCGGGCTTCACGCATCTGCCAGCCGTTGGCCTGATTGGTCAGCGCGGCCTCGCCTTGGTTACGGAACCCACGGTTCAGCGAAGGCAGCACGAGCAGCTGCGGCGGTCCTTGGAGCACCGGCACCTCGCCGTCGGTCGCGGCCAGGGAACCGGCCGACAACAGCCCGGTGGATCGATCGACCAATAGGCGGACGTCCGGTGTGTCGATGCGCCAGGCCTCCTCGGTTTCGGTGACGGCGGGCGGTGTGGTCGTTTGGGTTTGGGCGCGTCGGCGTTCGGCACGCAGGGCCCGGCGCTGCTCGCGGCGCAACGCGTCGGTGGCCGGCACGTGCAGTGTGTACCGATCGATGGTGCGCCCGGGCGGGTCGATCACGTCGAGGTCGAAACGGTGGGCTCGGGGCGACGAGACGGGAAGGATCAGTCGGCCGGTGGTCCGGGCCGGCGCTTGCACCACGGCCTCGCCGGTGGCTCCGTCTTCCGTGGTCCATTTGAACGTGAGTTCGTTCAGGTCGCAGAAGTCGTAGCGATTGGCGACGTCGAAGCGCACGGTTTGGCGTTGTTCGTCGCGCTGGCCGCGGGTGTCGAAGATGCGGACGGGCGAGTGCGTCTTCTTCACGTGCCAGGCCAGGTCGACCGGGTTCCGGCGGGCGTCGAACACGCCGCCCCACGACACTTCCTTCGCGCCGATGTACGGCGCGCCCTTGAAGTGGAACCCGCCGACGAAGTGCGGCCGCTGGTACAGCGCTTCGATGTGGGTATCGGCGGTGTGGGCCCAAAATTCAAAGACGCCGGGGTCGTAGAGGGTTTCCTTGGTGCGTTCCCCGGAGATGATCATCCACTCGGTGAAGATGTTGGGGCGGTCGTCGGGGTAGTCCCATCCCTCGCCGTGGACGACGCGGGGGTTTTGGGTGTCGCCGGTGCCGTAGTGCGGGCCGTCGGGGATGCGCTCGTCGCGGGGGTAGTGGTCGTCGTTGAGGTCCATGTGGGCGGTGCCGACCCCTTCGCGCCGGTCGGAACCGAAGAACAGCGGCCGGGTCGGGTCGCGGTGCTTCATGCCCGGCGCGGCGGTACGGAACCAGTCGTAGTACGGGCACTCGTTGCCCAGACCCCAGGCGATCACCGAGGGGTTCGAGTAGTAGCTCTCGATCATGGTCGCGACGTGGTTGCGGTAGCCGGGGGCGATCTCGGGGTTGGCGCCGTGGTCCTGGGTGACGCCGCGCGCGTAGATCATCAGCGTCACCATCGCCTCGACGGTCGTGTACACGCCCATCTCGTCGCAGAGCTCAACGTAGGCGATATCGGGCGTGGGCCGCGAGCGGAGCGCGTTGAAGTTCACGTCCAGGAAACGCTCGAGGTCGCCGCGGATCAGTTCCCGCGGCACGGCCTCGCCCAGCCCGGGGTAGGTGATGTGGTAGTTCGTGCCGCGGAGCTTGATCGGTCGGCCGTTGAGCCGAAGCTCGTGGCCGACCACCCGCACGTCGCAGAAGCCGAACCGCTGCGTCGCGGACATCAGCGTCTTGGCTGGAGCGTCCGCGCTTCCTTGCCGTTCGAGCGCGGCGGTCAGGCGGTAGAGGTGCGGCGACTCGGCGGTCCAGGTTTGCACGTCGGCGACACGTAGCGGCACGGTGAGCTCCAGGGTTTGCCCCGGCGCGATCGGGCGCAGCCGCACGCCGTCCGGGTCGAGCACCTGCGGGGCTGCCTCGTCATCTACATCGCTAAGCGAAAAGGCCACCCGCAACCCCTCGACCGATTGTTCGCTCTGATTCGCGATCCGCAGGTGCGCGTTGAGCGTGGCATCGCCCGCTTCGTTGAGTTCGGTGTCGACGTGGAGCCGCGCGAGGTTGACTTCGGGCAACGCCTGCACGTACACGCCGCGGTTGATCCCCCCCAGCTCACGCCGCGACCAATAGGTCACCAGCGATGTCTCCACCGTGAGTGTGATCTCGTTGGTCTCTCCGGGCGCCACGTACTCGGTGATGTCGAACTCGCTGGGCAGCGTGGCGATGTCGTTCTGCCCCGCGGGCCGCCCGTTGACCCAGAGCCGCGACAGGCCGTCGACGCTCTCGAACCGCAGCACGACGCGGGCGTTTTTCCACCCAGCGGGCACGTCGAACGCCTTGCGGTATGCCACCGGCACGCCGAAGTCGGCGTGCATGCGCGGGAAGCCCTGAAACGCGAAGTGGCCGGGCACCCGCACGGCATCCCACGCCGCGACGCTCGACCCGCGGCCGTCAAACGCGTCGGGCACGTTGTGGACAAAGTCCCATTCGCCGTTGAGATCGATGCGGGCGTCCGCGATGCCCGGCACCGCGACGTCGCGCGGCGTCAATCGGATCTGAGGCAATACCTCGGAAGACCCCTTGGTCACCCGCAACGTAGCGCGTTCGCTTGCCGTGGCACCGTCCGAGCCCCCCTGATCAGCCGGGCGCAAAAAATCCAGGCGCTCTTCCGCGGGCACCGCCGGCTCGGGAGCGCCTGGCGCAGTCTGGGCGTGAGCTGGCACCCCATCTGTAAAGAGCAGCAGCCACGCGAGCAGGATCGCGAACGCCCACGCACTCACGCGTTCCAGACCGAGCCGTTGGGTGCGAATCGATTGATCTTGAATGTGCTTGGTCGTATCCATGACCCGGAGTCTACACCCGGGCATTTATGGGTGTCCGATGGAAGAGCCTTGGGTACTGGTGAATCCTTAGTAATCAAGCGACTTACGGGCCCCGAAGCCCTTCCGATACCGGCACCGATCCGTGTCATGTCCGGCACGGCAAACGCGGTCGGCGTATCAATCGGCCGGAGCGTCCCAGCGGACCAGAAGGACCTGCCGAGGTTGGAGCGTGACTCGGCCATCGATGGTTTGACCCGATCGGAGGTCGGTCCCGCGCCGTGGTTGACCATCGGGTCCCAGGACGAGATGGGTCGTGGGTGAGTTGCCGACGCGGGCGATCAGCGTGAGGGTGTGACCTTGGTGATCGACCGACCGGTAGACGGTGCCGAACGCCGCGGCGTGGCCGTCTTGCACCAGCCGGACCGGAGGCACGAGGTCGAGGTCGGCCAGAGCCGCCGCCATCAACGCGTGAAGCGATTCGACGTCGTCCAGAACCCAGCCGGGATCGTTCCGGTCTTGCCGGGGCTCGAGCGATCGGCCGTAGGCGTCGCGCAGGGTGTCGGGCGGATCCAACCAGAGCACACGCGCCCCGTTTTTCTCGGCTTGTGTGACGGCGGCGTGGGCCTCGGTTGTCAGGTGCGTGACCCGGGGCAGCAGCAGCAGCCGGGTTTCGTCCGGCAGCGCGCCGTCGGCCAAGCGTTCTTCGGACGTGACGCCCACGCCGAGGCCCAGTTGGGCCGCCGCCTCGTACGTCGTGTGCAGGGCGTACATGTGCTCGTGGTCTTGCAGCCAGGAGCTGTCGGAGAACAGGATCTGGATGGGGCGGGCGGGCTCGGCGATCGCCGCGATCTCGGGGCCGTGGGCGTTGAGTTCGGCGTGGCTCTGAAACAGCGCGGCGAGCAGCGCGGTCTTGGTGGTCAGGCTGTGGTAGAACGCGTGGGACAGGTCGGGGTGGCGCAGGTGCGGGGCGTCGCGGCGTTGCCAGTACCAGACGATGTTGCCGGTCGAGCCGTGGCCGGCCATCAGCCACATCGACAGCGTCGCGTGCTCGGGGTCGATCACCGCGGGACGCAGCTTCCCCGTGGTGAACGCGTGGAGCTCGGTGTCGAGGATCGCCTTGCCCGGCCCGACGCTGCGCAGGTGGTCGTAGGCCAGCATGGCGTGAGGCCACTGCACGCAGTAGCGATCGACGTCCCACGACGGGGCGGCGGCCCGATCGTCGGTGACCGGCAGGATCCGCGTGTCGATCCCGTGGAAGTCCACGATCCGCCCCAGCGCTTCGCGGTCGATCCCCGCGCCCGGCACGTGGTGCTGGACGCCGACGCTGCTGAGGTCCTGGATCTTGATGTGGACCGCGATCTCGGGGTGGTGCCGGCGGATGCGGTCGGCCAAGAACGCGAACGTCCGCGTTGCGCGGTCGCGGTTGAAGCGCAGCGTGTCGTACCTCTGGCCGGTCGAGGCCGCGTCGAGCGAGGCCTCGGTGGGGGCGGTGACCTCGTCGAACGACTTGAGCTGCGTGCCCCAGGCCCGGTTGAGCCGATCGAGTTGGCCGTGCTCTTGCTCGAGCCACCGGGCGAACGCGGCCGCCGTGTGCTCGGTCCACGCGGTCACGGGGAACTCCGGCTCGTTGGCGAGGCTGACCCCGGCCAGCGCGGGGTGAGGCCCGAGCGTGCCGAAGAGCGTATCCAGTGCTTGCCCCGCGACGTCGCGGAAGTCCGGGTGGTCGATGTCCATCCGGAAAAAGTGCCAGCCGGACTTGGTCAGTCCCGGGTAGCGGGCTTCGAGCGGCCGGGTGTGGTTCCAGATCAGGTTGACGTCCGCGGCCATGCCGTGTTCGGCGTAGAGGTCCAGCCGTTCACGCAGCCAGTCCGCGGTATGTTGCGCCTCAGCCGGGTCTTCGGTCAGGAACGCGCTGACCCGGGCGTTGATTTCGTGCAGCCCGATCCCGAGCGGGGCCATGTCTTCGAGAATCGGCGGCAGCGTCTTCTCCACCGGCCGCGTCGGCCCGCCGACGTGGTACTCGAAGTTCTCGACCTCGTCGAACCACGAGAACCCGATCGGGAACACGGGCTGGCCGTCGACGACCCATCGGCCGCCGCTTCGTTGCAGTCTGGTCCAATCCACCGTTGGCATGGCGGTGGCCGACGCCGGGTCTTCCCGCCACCGCGCGACCAACGCCTCGGTTTCTCGCTCCATTTGGTCGCTGAGTTCAGCCACCGCTTGTTCCGCGCGTCCGCCTCCAAGCCGCGCGGGGCCGAACGAGGCGAGGATACGCCCAAAGGCCTCCGGCTCATCTCGCTGCTGCTCGACCCACCGTTCCATCAACTCGCCGAAAGCAACCGTCCATTGGGGCGGGATAGCATCCACGGCATCTGCTGCCGCCGGTGGGGAGTCGGCTTGTCTATTCACGGGTTGCGCCGGTGTTGCATATCCGAAAAAGATGAGGGCGCTGCTACACAACACAACGGATGCCATTGTTCTGGTCTTGATTTGCATCCATGCATAATAACGTATCGCGGCCTATCTCAATCGTTCGTCGCGGCGGATCGCTTTCTCGTCGTCTCGTCCATAGACACAAGAGTGCGGCACGAACGAATCAAGCGCTTTGGAATCTTGATTGGACCCAAATGAAAGATTAATGGCGTGGGCGAACCCCGGTGCGTATCGAAAATATCGATGCGCCCTTCCGACAAGGTCAAGGAGGACTCAGCCGGAGAACATTTTCCTTGTGACGAATTCCGCATCCATACGCTTGCGTTAACTAGGAATTGTGGCCGAAGTCGTCAATCTATGTGCTTCCTGATCATACTGCTACGGCGAAACATAAACATTAAAGCGAACACAGGGGACAATACGGCAGGTTCAGGGATCGAAACAATACTTGAGGATCCGCTTGAGGATGGAAACGTAAGAGTATCTCCCCAATTTAATAAAACCGCGTTGTATTCATTCTGATCAATCAGGCCATCAAAAAGCGATGTTTGCAGCAGGCTAAAACCATCGGGCGCTATTGTGCTACCCCAATTATTGAGTACAAGATTTAAATCGCCCTGGTCGACAATGCTATTGCTATTAAAGTCGCCCGCGAGAATAAAGTCTTCGATCGGTGGTAGGGGCGAGTCCAGAGGGTTAACAAAAAAATCTAAATCAACCGTACTTCCGGCGCTACGCCCACCGGGACCTTCTTCGGATAATGCAAGAGCAGAATACTTGAAGTTGTAAACGCCCGCGGGCAAGATAACCGCTTCTCCACCAGTAAGGCTAATAAAATCGTTAGTTATTCCTACGGTTTCGCCAGCCGTGGCAATTGGAGAATCAAACACATCGACCAGAGGCACGACGGTGGATTCTGGATTAGGTCTGGTGTTGTTTCGCCCGCGAGCCACCGAAGCAGCAATGACCCAATCCGGTAAATTAGCCTCGCTGCCTACATTAGAGTTTGCACCCGCAAATAAATTTCCGGCAACTGTTACTTCTGAATCGACGGTTAAAATAAAATCAAATGTACCTTGAATTAAGGAGCTGGCATTATAGCCGGAGCCAATTATAGACGTGTCTACGTGACCACCGAATGAATCACGATCGATAGTCAAGCGACCAGTAGCATCAACATGCATAAAACCGTTAGTTATACCTGAAGCGTCGTATCCATCTGCCAATCCGCCGAAATCAAGACTCATAGATCGCGGTGCGCCATCCCCAAACCCACCCTCAATAGTAGGAATAGGTGGCGAACTTGGCTCATATATTGTGAAATTCGGCGCATCGATATCTACGTCCCAAGTTAAAGAGACATCTATGGGAAGAAGTTGCGAATGAACCGCGTTACCGATGAGAGCCGCGGCAGAAGAAACACAGATAAGAATGATGATAGATCGATTCTTCACGGTACAAATCCTCCGAAAGAGTGAAAAATGGAATCGGCTTAAATATTATCCGCTTGCCCTGATTTAGACAAGCGCTGCTTTATAGAAAAAAGAAGTTTGACTAGGCATCGATACAGAGCTTCCGTATTGATCGCTCGGTGGAGGTATCAGGTAGTTCGCATCAAAGAAGTGTGTTCGCAGCTCTTTAGTGCGTCGTATCGATTTCCGGAAGGAGCGCGTTGCGGGACGTAGAATTATTTGCTCATTCGATCATTCGAGGTCGAGCCAAAGCAGCGTGGCGGTACGCGGCGGTACGCGGACAGTTTGATCTTCGCCCGATTTGACCACTTCGGCTGAGGCCTGCGGAACGATGCGATCCACAGCCGCTATATCCAGGAGCTTGAAGGTAATTGGTTCGTGTTGGAAGCTGGTGATGCCGACCGCGGCGGCCCGGCCGGTGGAATCGTTGAGGACGGCAACATCTATGTTGGCGGGGGGATTGGTAATGGCGAGCGACGGGCTCAGATTCTTCTGGATCTCGGTGAATAAAACATCGAACGCGTTCAGGGCCCCGGTTAGCTTCCGATGAATAAGGCTGCCCAGTAATCCGGTGCAGTGCAGGTGACGTCCTTGGCTTACGGCCCGATGGATGAAGAGCGGTATGCCGTCATCAAAAGCCAGCGTTACTTTGGTGTCGTGCGCGAGCTCCAGCCGGTCCTGGACATGCTCGTGTTGCAGTTCCAATCCGACCGACGAGACGCGGCCGACGTACCGCGCGTTCAGGCGTTTCTCGGTGAACGCGAGCTGTTCGTGCAGGCCGCCTCTCGGGGCGTGGTCCCAGAGGTTGCCGTCTTCGTCGATCAGGCCGAAGCGGCTCTCGGTCACGAGCGTCCCGCCGCGGTCGAGGAACGCTTTGAGATGGTCGGCCTGGGCCTGCGAGCACGAGAGGCCGCAGGGCACGACCAGGACGTGGATGTCGGCCGGCACGCCTTCGGTGTCGAGCAGGCGCCCGGCGAGGAAGGTCGGGCTGATGCCCCGCCGCCAGAACGCGTAGAACAAGCCCATGCCGCTGTCGAGGTAGACGCCGGGCGGCGTCGGCCCCATGGCGTGGAGCAGGTGCTGGGTGTTGTGGTCGTGCAAGATGGCGCAGCCCGCGTGGTCGGGACGCAGTTCGGCCAGACGCGGGCCGTCCTTGGCCACCCACTCCGCGACGGCGGCCGCCTGCTCGGCCTGGTCGTTGGGCGTGCCGTTGTTGTCGGTCATACCGCGCCCGCCGACCTGCAGGCCGCGACGGAAGGGCCGCCACTTCCAATAGATCAGGCCGTCGACGCCGTGGAAGAACGCCTGGGCGCTCCACAGCCCGACCTCGTCGGTCATCGACGAGAACTCGGTGGGCAGCAGCGTCCGGTTGGCGGTCATCATCTCGGAGATGACCACCGGCTTGCCTCGGGCCGCGGCGTCGGCGGTCCGCCAGAACATCGGCCACGCCCAGGCCTGGGTCTCCCAGAAAGGTTCGGGCAGCATATTGGCGTAGCACGAGAGGCCCAGCACATCGCTGTGCTCGGCGATGTCCCAGTCGTTGACCCCGAAGTAGTCGCCGTTGCGGTCTTGTTGCGTGTCGCAGCCCAATACGTCGGCGAACACGGGTGTGCGCGGGTCGACGTCACGCACCGCCGCGGTCCACGCGTCGAGCAGGTCGATGAAGTTCTGGTGGCGGAAGGCGTACCAGTCGCGCTTCGGCACGATCGACCACCAGTCGATCGTGCTGGAGTGCAGCACCTCGTACTCGGCGATCGCGTCGAAGTCGACGAAGTGTGTGCCCCAGCGGTCGTTGAGCCGGCCGAGGTCGTCGCCGTAACGTCGCCGAAGGTACGCCGCGAACGCGCGGCGGGTCCAGATGTCTTGGCTGTGGTTGCCGACCTCGTTGAACACGTCGTACGCCAGCAGAGCGGGGTGGCCGAGAAAGTGTTGGGCGACTTGGCGGATGTAGGTGAGCGTGGCTTCCTGGAAATCGGGGTGGTTCCAGGCGAATTCGCGTCGAGTGCGATGCTGGGCCAGCCGCGGCATGATCGCGGCGCTGTGCGGGGCCATCTCCTGGTGGGTCTGCTGGCCCTGGAGCTCGATGATCGCCCTGAGCCCCAACTCGCGGCAGTCGTCCATCACGCGGTCGATGGTGTCGAACGCCAAGCCCCCCGGCCGCTCGGCGTCCCACCGCGTCGCCGCGGGCCAGAGCACGACGGTGTTCATGCCCGTCGCACGGATGTTTTCCAGGTCGCGTCGGCGATGTTCGGCCGTGAGTTGTGGGTCGATCAGGTAGACGGTGCCGAACGGCATCGGCAGAAACGGTGAAGTGGGGGCCATAAATGATTGCTCTTAAGTAGCGTCGTGGTAGCGCGCTCGGCGTGGCTTTTGGGCCAGGGGTCGGGTGCGGATCATTGGCGCTGCCCGACGACGATCTGGTCGAGGATCATGATCTTCTGCCAAATCTTGCGGGAAAGCCCGGTGGTGAGGGTTTCGATCTCGTCGACGGCGGCGAGGACGACGGCGTCCTGCGTGTTCTGGGCATAGAGCGCGGCGACCTTGCCGATGAGCGAGAGCATCTCGCTGCAGTAGTCGAGGTAGCGGCCGAGCAGGAACGGGGTGAGGTGATCGACGCGGGTGACGCCGTCGCCGCCGACGATCTCGGGGGTGATGAGTTCTTTGTGGATCAGACGTTCGGGGTCCTTGGAGAACTGATGCATGTCGATGACGTGGGCGAGTGCGCGCATCTCCTGTACCGCGTTGAGGACCTCACGGCGTTTGAGGCGGGTTTCGAGGGTGAACAAGAAAAGCATGACCAGGCCGAGGTAGACCACGGTGCTGATCGCCGCGTCGATGCCTTCGAGGATGGAGAACGCATCGGTGTCGGGGTCGAAGTGGAGGTAGGTCACGCCGATCTTGATCAGCACGCCCAGCATGACCGCGACGACCAGGCCGATGGTAACGCGGAGGAAGACGTTGGGCCTTTGCACCTCGACCGAACGGCTGACCGCCCGCCCGGCGACGCCACGGAGCAGCCGGGCGGTGTTGCCCAGCCCCCGGCCCGGCAGGCGGTAGTCGATGCGTTCGATAAGCAGTTCAATCGTCATCACGATCCGTTCGGATCGCAATTCGATGCTCGGGGTGGGCTCGCTCACGGGCGGAGCATACCTCAAGCCGATCGCCCGCCGACGGGCACGACGCGGTGCCTGGACGCAGAAGCGAGGCCTATTGCGCTCTGATGCACGTGGGGCGGAGTGTCTTGCCCGAACACACGGCCTGGATCATGGCCGTTTTGAATGTTTAGAACGATTTGTTGGTAACTCCTCGCGATTGCAAGAGATATGGATTTTATGCTTCATTTACGAGGTTGGATTAAGTGTTTTGCCAAAAAAATATCCGCATATGTCTTGACGAAAGGCGATAGGCACCGATATATTTACATTAGAGATGAACGTTTTGAACGTTTTTGGGGCGAGGTCTCCTTCAGAAAGGGTCAGCAACTATGTCCACACTTTCTTCCCCCGACGCACCGTCGCAAATTCGCGAAGCGACCGACAGCAAACGTGTGGTGAACTGGCCCGAAGGACTTTGTAAGCACGAGCGACAAGAGCTCCTGCCGTTGCTCTTCGATGAGATCGATTATATCGACGATCCGGCGTTCCACGAGCCCGCGTCTTTGCGGACAATCTTTGCGCCCGATCGCGAAGTGCCTCGGCCCAGCGTCGGCTGGTACACCCGCCTGGCCCACGAACGGCCGAACCATCCCCAACTCCGCAACGCCACGCTCCCACTGCTCACGCCCAAGCAGGAGCAACACACCTTTCTCCAGTTCAACTACGCCCGCTTCCGCGCCGAGCAGGTCCGCCGATCAATCAATCCGCGCCGCTTGGGCGTGGTGAAGTCGCGTGATCTGCTCAAGTGGCACCGCACCGCACTCGAACTCCGTGAGAAGATCGCCGAATACAACCTCGCCTTGGTGTTGGCCATGGCCAAGCGCTTGCCAGCTGGCAGCGTGGACTTCCCCGAGATGATCAGCGAAGGAAACATGGCGTTGTTGCGGGGCATCGACAAGTTCAACGTCTCGAAGGGCTTCAAGTTTTCGACCTACGCCTGCCGAGCGATCCTCAAAGCATTCAGCCGTCTGGGCATGAAGACGACGCGTCACCGCTCGTTGTTTCCCGTGGGCTTTGAACCAGACCTCGAGCGGTCGAACTACGCCGCCGAGAAAGCCGTAGCCGAGGAAGAAGGCTGCGTTGAACAAGTCGCACGAATCTTCCACGAGAATCGTTCGGGTCTCAACGACTTGGAACGCGATATCATCCAGAAGCGTTTCGCCTTCGACAATCCCGACGGCGGCAAAGGCATGACGCTCAAGGAAGTTGGCCAACTTGTGGGCCTGACCAAAGAGCGGGTTCGCCAGATCCAGATCCACGCGCTGGCCAAGATGCGCGACACGCTTGAAGACAGCTACCTCAACGGACCCTCTTTGGGCGAAGCCTTGAAAGACGCGGGTATCTCGCCTGACGAATGATTTCGTTTGGGTGTGAACCTGATCCTGACTCACACGCTCGCCCTGTTTTTTGACCCCCGGAAGCAACCCCGTGTGCAAACTTTGCCGCGGGGTTGTTTATGCCCGCACACGACATCGCTGGGTGGGCGGTGGATCGGGAGCGCGTGATTCAATTTGCGGTGGCCGTCCGGTTGTGACGATAACCACTGGATGAATCGGCGTTCACTCATCGCGGTGGGTCTGTTTGTTGCCGGGCTGGGCTCCGGGGCGCTGGTGGGGCGGTGGAGCCAGCCGGCGGCGCGCGGGCAGGTGGCTCTGGGCGATCGGGCGAGCGACGTGGCGGTTGTCGACCGTAAAACCGGTCCGGTTACGGCTGCGGCCGGGCGTGTGCCCGCCGCCGGAAGCCCGGAGCTAGTTGGCCATGCCGCGCTGTCGGGTGGCATATCTTCGCCCGTGTCGGAACCGGCCGTCCCGCCTCCGTCTGCTCGTGAGATCACCGCGACCACGTTCACCGTCGCCCGGGTGATCGACGGCGACACCTTCCGCGTGGAGTACGACGGCGACCTCACCTCCGTCCGCATCCGCGATATCGATGCCCCCGAGCGTGGCGACCCACGGGCCGACGCCGCGACCGCCGAGTTGCGTCGCTTGGTCGACGGGAAGACGGTCCGCCTCGCATTCGGCCCTGGCCGCAAGCGTGACGGATTCGGCCGACTGTTGTGCCGCGTCATCATCGACGATCTGGACGTCGGCCAGCACCTGCTCGACGCGGGGCTGGTCGAGGAGTACCGGCCCGGGCCGCGCAAGCGCAAGACGCCGTAGGGCGAGTCAACCTTCTTTCGCAGTGCCCTTGGCCTTGCTCGGGACCACCAGCGCCGCGATTACCACGCCCGCCAGCGCCATGCCGATCACCCGGTCCACCGCCATCGCGATCGTGTAGTCCGTCGGGAACCGCATCCAGTTCCAGCTCATCGCGTCGCTCGCCAGCACCACCAACACACCCAGCCCCAGCACGAACGCCCAGCGTTTGAGAAACCCCTTCATCCCCGCCAACGCCACCAGCAGGCTCGCCACCAGCGCGATGCCCAGGTTCGTGCCCCCCGCGATCGCTATCATCGACACCGGCATCGGCTTCTGTCCCGCCGGCGCGACGATCAGGTGCCCGACCGGGATCGACTCGTGCCGCGCCTCGTAGGTTTTCATAGCTTCTTCGTCGTTCCAGTCCTCGGGCATCGCCGGCCAGTAGTACCACCCCGATTCCTTGAGGTCCGCTTTCTCGATGAGCGCGACCAGCGCGTCTTCCGTGGCGGGGTCGCCCAGGTCGTTGAAGGTCGGGTCGTGCCAGCCCAGCACCATCCACGAGACGAAGCCCCAGGCGTGCAGCAGCACGCCGGCCAACACCGTTGCGATCAAGACCCGTACCATGGCTAGCCCTTTCGAAGTGGATATCGATTCGGCCGATATTTTGAATCACTCGGCGTCGATCGACAACCACGGGCTTGCCCGTGTCCCCCTGACTCGCCCCCGGTACCGTCTACAATCCCGTCGCATGGCCGACCGACGTGAGAAACTCGACGAGCTTCTGAAGAAAGCACGCACCCTGCCCAAGGTGCCCGGCGTGTACCTGATGAAGGACGCGGCCGGCGTGGTGATCTACGTCGGCAAGGCCTCGAAGCTGCCCGACCGCGTGTCGTCGTACTTTGTGCCCTCGGCCGCGAACTCCGGCGGGTTGGGCGCCAAGAAGCTGCCGATGCTCGACGTCGTCGAAGACTTCGACACCATCGAGTGCGAGGGCGAGTGGGAGGCCCTGCTCACCGAGAACCGGCTGATCAAGGACATCCATCCGAAGTTCAACGCCCGCCTCGTCGACGACAAGACCTTCCCCTATCTCGCGATCACGCTCAAGGACGACTTCCCCGGCGTCTTCATCACCCGCAACCCGCAGGGCGACGAGTTCAAGGGCGCCAAGATCTTCGGCCCGTTCACCAGCGTCTACGCCCTCCGCGAGTCGGTCCAGATCCTGCAGAAGGTCTTCAAGTTCCGTACCTGCCACCTCGACATCCGCGAGGACGACGACAAGCGGGCGTACTTTCGGCCGTGCCTGCTTTACCCGATCAAGCAATGCACCGCGCCGTGCGGCGCTAAGATCGACAAGGCCGCTTACCGGGAAGACATCGAGCGCTTTGTCCGCTTCCTCGAATCCAAGCGTTCGGTCATGCTCCGCGAGCTCAAACGCGACATGGAGCGCGCGAGCGATGCCCTGGAGTTTGAAAAAGCCGCGACGCTGCGCGACCAGATCAAGGCGATCGAGAAGCTCGACGAACGCGGCACGACCAAGCAGAACTGGCAGCCCGAGTCCGAATCGTTCTACGTCGACCCCGAGAAAGGGCTCGAATCCTTGCGGAAGACGCTCGGCCTCGACGACCCGATCCGCTGCGTCGAGTGCATCGACATCGCCCACCTCCAGGGCGGCGAAACCGTCGGCAGCAAAGTCTGTTTTGTCGACGGTCGGCCGCTCAAGAACGAGTACCGCCGCTACAAGATCAAGACGGTGGAAGGCGGTAACGACGATTACGCGTCCATCCGCGAGGTCGTGTCCCGCCGCTACCGTGACGCGGGGCAGGGGCACGAGTTGTACCCGGATGTCATCATCATCGATGGCGGCCTGGGCCAGCTCCACGCCGCGCAGGAAGTCTTCGACGACCTCGACGTCAAGCCGCCGATGGTGATCTCGCTGGCCAAGAAAGAAGAGTTGATTTACGTGCAGGCCAAGAAAGAGCCGATCCGACTCAGCCGACAGAACCTCGGCTTGAAGCTGTGTCAGGCCGCCCGCGACGAGGCGCACCGCTTCGCCCAGCACTACCACCACATCCTGCGGCGCAAGAAGACGCTCGGAGAGAAGTGATGGCCGACGCCCCGCCGCCCACCGAGCGCATCGTGATCCTCTCGGACGCCCACATGACCAAACGCGGCGGCGGCGCGGGGTCGGCCGAGGCGCTGCGGCCGCTGTGGCGGGGGGCGAGCCGGGTGGTCTTTAACGGCGACACCGTCGAAACCCGTGACGAGCCGGGGCGGGAAGCCTCGGCGCAGCGGGTCGCCAAGCTCCGCGCGCTGGCGGCCGAGGACGGCGTAGAGATCACGTTTGTCGCGGGCAACCACGACCCATTGGTCAGCGACCTTGATTGGGTCCACCTGGCGGGGAACGCGGTCCTCGCGACGCACGGCGATCTGCTGCACCCCGCGACTTCCCCCTGGACCGATCCCGACAACCAATTCGAGCCCCAATACCGCGCCGCTTGTGCCGAACTGCGGGAGACGCCGGGCTGCGCCGACGCGCAGGAAAAAGCCGAGGCCGCGAAGCGCGCCGCGGTGCGGCGCTGGCGCGAGCAACGGTGGGGCCGATTCCAACGCGCGTCGCGCGGTTGGTGGTGGAAGTGGAAAAACCGTGGCCGCAAAGCGGCGCTGGTGTTGTACTACTGGTACGCCATGCCCCGCCGGGCGATGCGGTTCGCCGAGGAGCACTTCCCCGACTGCCGTTTTTTCGTCTTCGGTCACATCCACCGGCCCGGGATCTGGATCGATCGTGGTCGGGGGGACGGATCCGGGCGAGTGATCCTGAATACCGGTTCTTTTCACGTCCCGCGTTGGCCGCGAGCGGTCGTCATCGAAGGCGGCGAGGTGTCTCTTTGGAGAATACGGTTCGATAAACGGCGCGGGCATCGCCTCGCCTCGCGGCCGATGCGGCGTTTCCGACTTTCCATAGAGATTTGATGGGTCGCACTCAATTACCTGCCGTCGTACAAACGGTGGGCCGCGTCGAACCAGACCTGCAGATTCCTCGCCCGTTGCTTATCGTCGGCGGAGCCGGCGATGACCATATTGTTGTTGTCGGCCGTGCCGACGCTGCCGTCGAGGAATAGAAAGTTACTGCGGCCTTCTTCGGGGTGACTGACCCAGGGGACCCCGCCTTCAAACGCGCCGGTATACCCGACCGCGTCGTCAAGATTAACGTCACTCACCAAAGCGTGTTGGTGCATATCTGCGGCGTGATCCAGCGTGTAGATACTGGTTGGGTCGCCTTTCGGAAACCCTCGTAAGGGATCTGTGATGTCGGTGGTTTCGCGGAAATTGCGGTAGAAATAAAGATACGAAGAACCGGAGGTTCTCGAAGTACGCCACTTTTCGAGATCTATCTCGCGGTCCAAGGCCATATTGCGGCCGTGGTCTTGCAACGCCTCGAAGACCAGGTAGTCCTGATCGACAAGCACTCCCAACCCAAAGGGCCTGTTGTCCATGCGTGTGTTGGGTCCGGCGGCCTGGCTGATCCACTTGCCTCGATCCAAACGGTAAGCGGCGGGGGGTTTGCGGCCGTTGTTGTCCAGCGCGAAAGTACGGACGGCTTGGCCAATACTGCGCATGTTCGTTTGGCAACCGAGAAACAAGGCCGCGGACTTGGCCCGGCCTAGCGTGGGGAGTAGCAACGCCACGAGCAGGGCGATGATCCCGATGACGACCAGCAGTTCGATCAGGGTGAAGGCACGACGAGGCATAAACCTATTGTACGCGTCGGGCGGTTTATTGGTTCATGTTTTGGCGGCACAAAAAAAGCCGCGCAACCGGGGTTGCGCGGCCGAATTAAAGTTCTTTTAGGCGTCGATTTATTGGTTGTTCCACGGCAGGTTGAGGTCCGTGAAGCCGCACTCGCTGCCGTTGGCGAATTTGCCCGCGGTCTCGATGTTGATCTTCCAGCCGAGGTTCCAGGCGCTGCCGGGCACAAGGCCGCTGAGAACCCACTGGCGCTGGATCCAGTTGACCGACGACCAGCCCTGGGTGCGGTAGTTCTGGCGGATCGAGAAGACCTGGTTGATCTGGCCGAGCTGCCGCGAGTAGTGCTTGTAGGTCGCTCCGTCGTACGTGCCCTGGGACACGTATTGCAGGTTGTAGTTGTTGGCGAAGGCGCTCGGGGACAAGTTGGAGTTATCGACGATGTAGCATTCGTATTGGCCGTTGAGCCCGCTGTAAAATTGCGTGGTCGAGACGATGGTCTTCGGGCCCATGTAGTAATTGGCGCCGTTTTGGGGGATGAGGCCGTTGGTGAACTTGTAGTACATGCCGCGGTTGATGCGGTCGCTGTCGTCCATGCGGGTAAGCCGGGTGCCGCCGCTCTCGTTGCGGCCTACGCCGGCGTCAAACCCCGCCGATTGAGTGGTCGAGTTCTGCTGCAAGTTGATCCAGAGGTACCAGATCTGGTCGTTGTTGTTGCCGTCCCAGGTGCGGCAGTACCAGCCGTTGTAGTTCTGGGTCCAGGCGGTAACGAAATATTGGCCGTAGACGTAGCCATTGGTGTCGTTGCATTTCTGAATCTGGGCGGCGGCGGGGACCGAGACGGCGGCCAGACAGGATGCGACCAGGCAGAGCGAAGCGACAGACCGGAAACTGATTCTCATAACTAACTCCTAAGAAAAGGATGGAAGAAAATGAACCGCCCCCTGAGCAAACGAGCTGGGAATGGGGGCGACATGAAACACGAAACCTGCGCAAGATAGCCGCGGCCGAAAGTTTTTTACATATTGTTGCTATTCAATTTATATTGATTTGGCCGACATCAGACAGATCGAAGAATGATGGAGACAGGAGAAATAATGAAACGAATGTTCAACGATTAACGTATAGGCGATGAGGGCTGACTGCAAGAGATAATTTGCAAATTTGGGCAATTTTTTTCATCGATTCGATTTGGTTTTCTGTGGTGGGCTCATTAAGGGCGTCCAACGCGAATTCCCTCCATTAATCGGTGAATCGAGAGCCGTGGTGGCCTGCCGGTCGCGATGGCCCGATAGATACCGGATGAGTGGAGACGGGCGTATTGTGGTGCTTTCGGACCTACACCTGGCCAACCCCGGGCGTGGGGCGGGCTCGGCGGAGGCGGTGCGGCCGTTGTGGGCGGGGGCCGAAGAGTGCATCCTCAATGGCGATATCGCCGAGATTGCCGACGAAAAGCTACGCGGCGCGGCCGCTCGGCAGGTGGTCAAACTTCTCGAATACGCCGAGGCCGACGGCGTGAGGCTCACGCTGATCTCGGGCAACCACGACCCTTTGCTCACCGACCGCCGGTACCTGCGTTTGGCCGACCGTGAAGTCTTCCTGACCCACGGAGACATCCTGCACCCCGCCATCTCGCCGTGGACCGAACACGCCAAAGAGCTCCGCCGTCTCCACGCCGACGCGGTGCTGTCGCTCGACCCCGGCAAGGCCCGCGACATGGACCACCAACTCGCGGCGTGTCAGCACGCTTCGGCGACGCAGTGGGACCTGTTTGTGAAGCATGGCGAAGCGGCGCGGCAACTTGACCGAAACCTCGGCACCAAACGACGCCGGGGCGCGGGCCCGTTGAGCCGCAAGACCGCGACGGCGATGAAGGCGGCAAAGGCGCTTTACTACTGGCACACGATCCCGCGGCGGGCGATGGGGTTTGCCGCACGGTTTGCGCCCGAGTCACGGTTCTTTGTCTTCGGACACATCCACCGCGCGGGCATCTGGCGCGACACCTCGCCGGGCACCCCTAATGGCGGCCGTTTCATCATCAACACCGGGGCGTACCAGACGCCGCGCAACCCCCGCGCGGTGGTGATACACGGCACGACGCTGGAGGTGTGGCCGGTGGTTTACGACTTGGCGGGCCACCGGCTGGGCGGCCGGCCGATCGCGATGTACACGCTGCACCACCCGGTTACCGCGGCGCGGGCCGAAGGCACCGACGACATTGATCTCGCTGCGGCGTAGAGGGTCGGCGTGGACATTCCGTTACCGCCATAGACCGAGATGGCGCGCCGGGGCGGTCCGGCGTTTATGCTGCCGCTGTGTTCTGCTGCTCGCGAGGTGCGGATTGATGACGGATGCGAAACGTTCTTGCTGGATCGGGGCGGCGGCTCTGCTGACCGTGATTTCTATGGCGGCCCCGGTCCGGGCGCAATCTGCGACTGCCGAGTTGCGGGAGACGGCCCACGTCGAACGCCAAACGCCCGCCTGGGCGATGGACCGGGTGATCTACGAGGTCAACGTCCGCCAGTACACGCCCGAGGGTACGTTCGACGCGTTCCGTACGCACCTGCCGCGGTTGCAGGAGATGGGCGTGGGCATCTTGTGGCTGATGCCGATCCACCCGATCGGTGAGGAGAAGCGCAACGGCACGCTGGGCAGCTACTACGCGGCGACAGACTATACGGCCGTGAACCCCGAGTTCGGCACGCTCGAGGACCTGCGTGAGCTGGTCGACGAGGCCCACGCCCGCGGCATGTTCGTCATCCTCGACTGGGTCGCCAACCACACGGCCTGGGACCACCGCTGGACGCGCGAACACCCCGATTGGTTCGTGCGCGGCGAAGACGGCGGGTTCAAGCCACCGATCCCCGAGTGGGGCGACGTGATCGATCTGGACTTCGACAGCGCGGCGATGCGCGACGCGATGATTCAAGCGATGAAGTTCTGGGTCGCCGAGGTCGGTGTCGATGGGTACCGGTGCGACTACGCGCAGGGCGTGCCGATGGAGTTTTGGAAGCGGGCGCGGGCGGAGCTGAGCGCGATCAAGCCGGTGTTCCTGCTGGCCGAGGCCGAAGGCCCGGAATACTTCGAGGCGTTCGACGCGACCTACGGCTGGGGGTTCAACACGACGGCGATGGTGGTGTCTCGTGGCGAGAAGTCGGCCGAGGACCTGCGACAGTGGTTCGACGCCGACCGGGCGGCCCACGGCCCGGACCGGCCGCGCATGTGGTTCACGACCAACCACGACGAGAACTCGTGGCACGGCACGGTGCAGGAGCGGTACGGCGATGCGGCCGAGGCCTTCGCGGTGTTGAGCCTGACGCTGGAAGGCATCCCGTTGATCTACACCGGGCAGGAGGTCGGGCTCGACCGCCGGCTGCTGTTCTTCGACAAGGACGAGGTCGACTGGAGGCCTGATCCAATCGGCCGGATCTACCAGCGTCTCACGCGGCTCAAGCGGGACAACCCGGCGCTCTGGCACGGGGAACTTGGCGGGACCCAGCGCTGGTTGGAGACCAGTCAAGGCAACGTGGGGTTCGGCTTTGTGCGTGAGAACGGCGAACACGCCGTAATCGTCATCGCCAACCTCAGCTCCGAGCCGTCGGAGTTGGGGTTCGAGACCGTGGGGCTGGAAGGGGAGTACCGCTCCGCGATGACCGGCAAGTCGATACACATCGACGGGGCCTACAACGTGAACCTGCCGGCGTGGGGATGGAAAGTGCTGGCCCGCTGAGGGCGGCGATGCCGGGCTAGTGACGCAGCTCTGACGCTCGCGGTATCGTGAGGCGATGTCTACCGGCCTGATCTACGATCCGCGTTTCCTGGAGCACGATACCGGGCCCGGCCACCCCGAACGCCCCGATCGGCTGCGGGCGATCGTGCAGCGGCTCGAGGCCGACGGGTTGTGGGATCGCTTGGCTCGCCTGCCGTTCGACACGGCCAATGGGGCGCGCCTGGAGCGCCTGCACGCGCCGCGGTACGTCACGCGGGTGCACGAGGCGTGCGCGATGGGCCAGCCGTACATCGACACCGTGGACTCGGCGATCTGCCCGGCGAGCGACGGCCTGGCGAGGCTCGCGGTCGGTGGGGTTTTGCGGGCCATCGGAGGCGTGATGAAAGGCGAGGTCGGCAACGCGTTCTGCGCGGTACGGCCACCGGGCCACCACGCCGAGGCGGACCGGTCGATGGGGTTCTGTCTGTTCGGCACCGTCGCGTTGGCGGCCGAGGCGTTGATCGCGGACCACGGGCTCGAGCGCGTCGCCATCGTGGACTTCGATGTTCACCATGGCAACGGCACACAACACCTGCTCGAAGATCGGGCCGACGTGTTATTCGTCAGCGTGCACCAGAACCCACAGACCTGCTATCCCGGCACGGGCTACGCCCACGAGATCGGCATCGGCAAAGGCGAGGGGTTTACGCTCAACGTGCCGTTGCCGCCCGGCGTCGGCGACTCAGAGTATGGCGCGGCGTTCGATCGGGCCATCCTGCCTCGGCTGGAAGAATTCGCCCCGCAGTTCTTGCTGCTTTCCGCAGGGTTCGATGCCGCCGCGGCCGATCCGCTGGCGCAGATGGAGTTGTCCACTGAGGGTTTCGCGGGGATCACCGAGCGCTTGTTGGGCGTGGCGCGGCGTCACGCCGAGGGGCGGGTGGTGTCGGTGCTCGAGGGCGGATACGACCTCGACGCGTTGGCGTCGGGCGTGGCGGCGCACGTCGGGCTGCTGCTGGATACGGCCGCGGGTTAGGCCGATATACTCCCTAGATGAGCGGAGAACCCACCGATCCCGAGTTCGACCCGGAGGCCCCGGCGACCGCGCTGTCGGACTCCGGCCCGTTGCCCCCGGAGGCCGAGGACCAGGAGTGGTACGCCGACGGTCTGCGGTTCAAGTGCACCCAGTGCGGCAACTGCTGCACCGGCGGACCGGGATATGTCTGGTTCGAAGACGAAGAAGCCCAGGCGATGGCCGACCACCTGGGCATCGATAAGCGCGAGTTTTATCAGCGATACACCAAGCGGAAGATGGGGCGGTGGACGCTGGAAGAGGTGCGTTACAAGAAGAAGCAGTTTGACTGCGTGTTCCTCGAGCGCGATGAGCGCGGCAAGGGCAGGTGCAGCATCTACGAGGTGCGGCCCACGCAGTGCCGGACGTGGCCGTTCTGGGCGTCCAACCTGGCGAGCCCGCGCGAGTGGGCCGAGGCGGCGGAGGACTGCCCGGGGATGATCCTGCCGGACCGGGACACGGGCGGGAACTTCGTGCCGATCGATCAGATCCGCATCGAGTTGGCGAAAAATCCCGAGGGGCTATAACTCGCTTGCGGCGTAGCGACCCGCCCACGACGATATCCCGGTGCCTGATCCCTCGACATCACCCGATGCGGCTTTGTGGTCCGCGTGGCACGACGCTGCGGGGCGCCCGCCGGTCGATGTGGCACTGCGTGGACTTTACGCCGAGATCGACGCGGCCGTGGCGGCCAGGGGCCCGACGTGTTGGACCAGCGGCCGGTGTTGCAAGTTCGATGACTTCGGCCACCGGCTGTACGTGACGGGGTTAGAGATCGCGTGGTTTCTCCGGCAGGTGCAGACCACTCCGGTTAACCCCGAACCCGCGTCCGAAACTTCCGGGGTCCGCCTGCCACAGTTCGCCGAGCACCCCGGAGCGTGCCCGTACCAGGTCGATGGGTTGTGCAGCACGCACACGGTCCGGCCGCTGGGGTGCCGCATCTTCTTTTGTCAGCAGGGCACCGAGGCGTGGCAGCAGGACCTTTACGAGGAGTTCCTCCGTCGGCTACGTTTTCTGCATGACGAACACGGGCTGGAATACCGTTACATGGATTGGATCGCCGGGCTCGATGAAGCGGCGGCGGCCGGCGGCGGTATGACTTGAGCAGTTTGGTCCATTCCTGGATTGAAAGGTCGGCGATGCGAACGAGTTCTTGGGTGATCGGCGTCTTGGTCGGTACGTTGGGGATGGCGGCTGCAGGCTGCACCGTGGCTCGGACAGACATTCGTCCGACGGTGTCCGTCGAAGCATCCAGCCCATCGACCGCGGTGCCGACACCGCCACGGGCCGAGGCGTCGCGGCTCGCCCGGCACGTCGAAATCCTTACGGATCCGCAACTGGCGGGGCGGCACCCGCTCGAACCGGGCGGGCTCCGGGCCGGCGGGTACGTCGCCGAGCGTTTCGCGGAGTACGGCCTCAAGCCCTGGGCGGGCGAAGCCGGCTACGCCCAACACTTCGGTGCGGGCGTAAACATCATCGCGGTGCTGCCCGGCGGTGATCCGGCGCTGGCCGACGAGTTCGTCGTGCTCAGCGCGCACTACGACCACCTGGGCGTCCGCAACGGCGTGGTCTTTCCAGGAGCGGCGGACAACGCGGCTGGGGTAGCGGTGTTGCTGGAAACCGCGCGCGTGTTGGCCGGCTCCCCGCAGCGCCCGGCCCGCAGCGTGGTGTTCGCCGCCTTCGACGCCGAGGAGCAGGGGCTCTACGGTTCGTACATGTTCAGCGCCCGTGAAGACTTCGATGAGCCGCGGTTTGCGGGTTTGGTGAACCTCGACATGCTCGGCCGGGCGACGTTTGACGCCCACCCCAACACGCTGCTCGCGGTGGGTACGCGTCGTTTCCCGCAGCTACGGGCTGCGCTCCGGGCATCGGCAGACGACGCGGGCCTGGGCCTGCATCCGGTTGGTCGGGAGTTGGTCGGCCCGCGTAGCGACCACGTTGCGTTCGAGCCGATGGACCGGCCGTGGGTGTTCCTGACCTGCGGGCCGTTCGCCGATTACCACACGCCCCGCGACACCCCGGACAAGCTGGACCTCTCCGCTCTTGAGCGATCTGCTCGGGTGGTGCTGGACGCCGTGACCTGGCTGGCCGATGTCCCGCTCATTGAACCCCCGACCGAACCCGAAACAGGCGATCGTGCCGAATTCGAGTCGATCCTGATCCTGCTGGATGGCATAGAGCAAACGCTTCCGAACGAACTCAAACCGTCCTTCAGTGGATTGCGGCGTCAAATCCAGAGCATCGGGCGGGCACCGGATTACAGCATCCAAGACCATCGGCAAACCCATCAACTCCTGATCATGGCCCTCGCCCCAATTCAATACGGCCGCGAACTGAGTTTTGCAGAGATTTTCGCCGTGACGACGGCGCGATGGAGTTATGTGGATCAGACGGGTCAGTATGTGGAAGAACGGCGTCTCAAGATTGTGGAGGCCCTGTCTAGCCAATCGCCGGAGATCCCGCTTCACTCACACGATTAGATTCAACAACCGTTCGGGACGATCGATGATCGCATCGGCTCCGGCATCGCGGAGTTCGGCCTCGTCGCGGAATCCCCACGTCACGCCGACGGTGAAAAAGCCCGCGGCCCGGCCGGTGAGCATGTCGACGTCGGTGTCGCCGACGTACGCCCAGCGTGCGGCAGCGATGCCCAATTCCTCGCTGATTTCCAACGCGGCCTTCGGATCGGGCTTGACGGGGTAGCCCCGCCGGTGGCCGCGCACGGCGGCGAAGTCCCACCGCCCGAAGACGTGGTCGACCATGTCCACGGTCGCCTCGTCGGGCTTGTTGCTCATGACCGCGAGAGACACACCGCCGGCCGTCAGCGCGTCCAGCAGCTCGTCGATACCCGGGTACGGGGCGGTGTGGTCGAAGCGGTGCGCGGCGTAATGCCGCCGAAAGTACTTGATCGCGTCGTCGAAGAGCCCGCCGTGGTCGGGGCCCAGCCCGTCGCGGATCAGGCGGTCCAGGCCCTGCCCGGCGAGAGTGCGGTAGTCGGCGACGGGGTAGGTCGGCCGGCCCACGGCGGAAAACGCGTGGTTCCCCGCCGCGGCGATGTCGGCCAGGGTGTCGGCCAGCGTGCCGTCGAGATCGAACATCACCGCGTCGCAGGGCATGGCGGGAGTGTAAGACGATTGCGTCCCTCCCGCGCAGCGCTTATCTTTTTGGTGTGGCCTTGCGGCCCGGTTGCGGCGGTGGGGGGTTCATTATTCCGCGGGCCCGGGGGCGGGGAATCGGGGAGACTTCGGGGGCGAGACGGTGGGAGGTTGGCTACCCGGGGATCTGGAGTTTGCATGGCTCAGAACAACAACGTTTCTTCGACGACTCCGGAGATGAACGCGACGATCGCCGCGGCGCTCGGCGTGGTGCCTTCGGGCGTCTTCGTCTTGACCGCCGAGCACGAGGACCGGCGGGCGGGCATGCTGGTGAGTTGGGTGCAGCGGGTGTGCGCCTCGCCCCCGATGCTGGGCGTGGCGGTCGCCAAGGGCAAGCCGATCATGCCGCTGCTCAGCGAATCGCGCAAGTTCGCGCTGTGTCAGCTCGGCGAAAACGATCGGCTCTTGAAACGCAAGTTCGCGCAGGACTCCGAGCCGGGCGACGACCCGTTCCTGGGCTTCGAACTGCGTAAGAGCAAGCTGGGCAACGTGCCGATCATGAAAGACGCGTTGGCGTACTTCGAGTGCGAGCTGTCGTGCCACATGGACGTCGAGGGCGACCACGACTTGTTCGTGGGGCTGATCCACGCGGCGGGTCGGGAAACCGGCCGGCCACAGGTGCGGTTCGACGAGCCCGCGGACGCCACCCCGGCCGAGACCGCCCCGGAATCGCAGACGGCCCCGGAATCAGAAGCACCCGTCGAACCCGCTACGGACCCCGGCGCCTGAAATCGCCTGCCGTGGGGCCGGCCGCTACACTTGGGCCATGCCTGCTCCGACTTTACCCTGCCACATCGATGATCCGATCAACGCCCGCATCCTCGCGGTTTCCGAAGACCGCGTGCAGGGGTTTACGCGTTATCCGCTCAACGAAATCGCCGAGGCGGCCGACTTGCCGCTGGCGACGGTGATCGAGCGGATCGCCGCGATGCTCGAGGCCGGCACGATCCGACGCGTCCGGCAGACGCTCATGGCCACCAGCCTCGCCCCGGGTGCGCTGATCGCCTGGAGGGTCCCCCCGAAAAAACTCAACACCGCGTTCGATTTTATGTTCCGGCAGGACCCGTTCTCCGGCCACGTCGTGCTGCGCACTACCGACAAGGAAACGCCCGGAAGCCAATACAAGCTGTGGACCACGCTCAAGGTGCCCCGCCCGTACAGCATGACAAAGCACTGCGATTATCTCTGCGCGCAGACCGGGGCTGAGGCGTACAAGCTGCTGCCCGCCAAGAAGCTCTTCGCTCTCGGCGTCGGTCACGTGCGGCGCCAAAACCTCCAGCCCGGCGACCGCACCGACGAGCCCGGAAGGGTGTTGGACACAAAAGTGATCGAGCTGACCGACCGCGAGTGGCGGGTGTTGGTTGCGCTAAAGCGCGAGTTTTCGCCGGAAGAACTCACCGAAGACCTGTGGGCCGCCCGGGCCGCCGAGGCGGGCGAAACGATCGAGGACTTCTGCGCTGTGGCAACCAGCCTGAACGAACGCCGCGTCATCGGCCGGTTCTCCACCTTCCTTGAACACGTCAAGAAACATAAAGACGGCCAACGCGTCACCAAATTCAACGCCCTGTTCCACTGGCGGGTGTCCGAGGGCAGAGAACTCGAAGCCGGACAGGAAGTCGGCCGCCACCACTGCATGACCCACGCCTACTGGCGCGAGGGCGGCCCCGAGTTCTCCGACGTCAATATCATGGGCGTCTCCCACGGCACGGAAAAGGAAAAAGTCCTCGCCCACAAAGCCGCGATCGACCAACACCTCGAAGAAGCCGGCATCGAGGTGAGCTACACCAACGTTTTTTGGGGCGGAAAGAGCGAGATCAAGCCCAGCGAGATCAGCTCGATCGCGTACCGACAGTGGTGTGAGACGCGTGGGATCGGTGCCGAATCGATGCGGGGGTGAGGCCGATGCCCGAGACACCGCCTCTCACGATGCGGCCGGCAACGCCGGCCGACATCCCGTTGCTGTGCCGACTGAACCAGCAATTGAAAGACGACGAGCAGGCCCGGTCGCGCCTGCCGTGGGACAAGCTGGTTGCGCGGCTCGAAGGCTGGCTTCGTGACGAGGGCTACGAAGCCGCGTTGTTCGAATCGGGCGGCGATACGGTCGGTTACGTGATCTACCGACGCGAGCCCGATCCTTGTGTGCCGGATGCGGAATTGATTTACCTGCGGCAGTTCTTCGTGGTGCGTGACCGCCGCCGCCGGGGGATCGGCAGGCGGGCGTTCGGGCTATGGAAACAGGGCATCGTGCCGCGAGGGATGGCGATCGAGTTGGATGTGTTAGAAAGCAATCCCGCCGGCCGGGCGTTTTGGGAAGCGATCGGTTTATCCCCGCGGATGACACGGCTGCGGCAGGAATCGTCATAATCTCCGATGTGTCTGAGACCAAGCGTTACAAACTCACCGTCGCCTACGACGGCAGCGCCTTCCACGGCTGGCAGAAGCAGCAGCCGCCGGACGAGCCGTGGCCGCGGACGGTCGAGGGCGAGCTCGAGAAGACGCTCATGAGGGTGTTGCGGCAGCCTCCCGAGGAAATCGGTCTGCTCGGGGCAAGCCGGACCGACACCGGCGTCCACGCGATCGGGCAGGTCTGCCACTTCAGTTCCAACACCACCATCCCGCTCGACCGGCTCTGCCGGGCGATCAACAGCCGGCTGCCCGAGGATATCGACGCCCGCCACGCCGAGGTTGTGCACGACGGCTTCGACGCGATCCGCGGCGCGACCGACACGCAGTACCGCTACCGCATCCTCAACGCCCCGCACCGGCCGCTGGGCATCCGGCATCTGGTCTACCACGAGTGGGCCGCGCTCGACCTCGAAGCGATGCGCGAAGCGGCGCAGCGTTTGATCGGCACGCACGACGTCGAGGGCTTCGCCGCCGCTGCCCACGGACGGCTCACGACCGTGCGCACGATCCACGACTGCCGAATCGAAGAACACCCGCTGCCCGGCGGGTACGCGGCCGACGCTTCCAGGGGCCGCGAAGCCCACGTCGTGATCTCGGGCAACGGCTTCCTCTACAACATGGTCCGCATCGTCGCGGGGACGCTGATCGAGATCGGCCTGGGCAAGATGCCCCCGGAACGGATCGACGAAATCCTAGCCACAAAGAATCGGCGGCTCGCGGGAACGACCCTGCCGCCGAACGGGCTGTGTCTCGAGTGGATCAAGTACGGGTAGACTTATCGCTCGATGCGCATCCTCCACGTCATCACGCGCCTGATCCTCGGTGGAGCTCAGCAGAACACGGTGATGTCCTGCAAGGCCCAGGTCGAAGCGGGGCACGAGGTCCACCTCGCCTACGGCCCGATCCACGGCCCCGAGGGCTCGCTACTCGACGAAGCCCAAGTCAGCGGCGCAACGCTGCACGAGATCGAGCCGATGGTGCGGGAGTTGAGCCCGCTGAACGATTGGCGGTGCTACCGCAAGGTGCGGAAGTTGGTGCGTGAACTTCGACCTGACACTATACATTCGCATTCGAGTAAAGCGGGCATCATCGCCCGGTTGGCGGCTGATGCTGAATGCGGGTTTGGGATTGATATCCGCAACAGTAATCTGACACATAGATTTGGAAAACGTCGAGTTCATTTTGAAGAGTATGTGAATCCAATAATCATTCATACCGTGCACGGCCTATCATTCCACGACCGGCAATCCAAGCTCATCCACAACCTCTATATCCGGCTAGAAAAATATGCGGCGAAGCGTTGCGACCACCTGATCGCCATCACCCCGGCGATGGTTGAGGCGTTCGTCGAGAAACGCATCGCTCCCGCCGAGAAGTTCACTGTGATCCCCAGCGGGATCGATATCGATGCGTTTACGCCCCGACCCGAGCGGCGCGACGTGGTGCGGCAGCAATACGGCATCCCGCGGGGCGCCATGGTGGTGGGCCACGTCGGTCGGCTCGACCCGCTCAAGGGCCACGCCGACCTGCTGGAGCAGTTGCCGATGCTTCGTGCAGACGGCCGGGACGTGTGGCTGTTGTTCGTGGGGGACGGGTTCGGGCGGGCGGCGGTGGCAGCGCACCCGAACATGGCGCTCGGCAAGACGGTCATCACCGGGCTGGTGCCGTTGGCCGAGGTGCCGGATCATTTGGCGGCGATGGACGTGATGGCGTTGCCGTCTTACCAGGAGGGGCAGAGCCGGACGTTGTGCGAGGCGTTGCTGTGCGGGGTGCCGGTGGTGGGGTACGATGTCGGCGGGATCCCGTCGGTGATCCGCCACGGGGTGACGGGGAAGCTGGTGCCGGTGGGCGACACCGCGGCGCTGGGACGCGTGCTGATCGAATTGTTGTCGGACCCGGCCGAGCGTGAACGGTTGGCGTCCAGCGGCCGCGAGCACGTCATCGAACATTTTTCGGCCGAGAAAATGAACCGCGAGTTACTGGCGCTGTACACCCGGCTCCTCGGTCCGGTGTCTGATTGAGCCTCGGTTCGATGTCCTACGCCGTTTGCCCGCCCCGTCACGCCTGGGTTCAGAGTCAGTCGGTAGAATCCCTCCATGAATCGAGCTGTGTCTCAACCCGAGGTCACCCGCTTCACGTCGCGTCAAGCGGCGAAGGTGATACACGACCTGCGGCAGGCCCGTCTGAGTCCCGAAGAGAAGCGCGCCGATCAACGCCTCCGCGTTGTCGCGGCGGTCTCGATCGGGGCCATGCTGGTCGGGCTGTACGTGGGCGATCGCATCGGGCAGCCCGTGCTGATGGTCGCGTCGCTGGTATTGGGCGTGTTGGTGTTCGGGTCGGCGCTGTGGTTGGCGTCGCGGAAGTACAAGGCGGGTTACCAACGGTTCGTGCTGGACCACATGGCGGACGACGGCACGTTTATGTTTTGCCCGAAGTGCCAAGCGTTGATGGGCGACCCGGCGGACGCCGCCACCCGCGAGAATCCGCCGCGGCAGTGTTCGGAGTGCTCGTCGGCGTTGTGGCGATTTGAGCGGCCCGGATCATCCTGAGTTTGCCGGCGTCGTGGCCGTTACTATCCTGCCCCCGGGCCGTTAAACCGGGGCTGAGTTTTTCGATACCAACCTCCAACCCCTAACTCCCCCACCCTCATCACCATGAACATACTCGTTGTCGGCCCGCATCCGGACGATCAGGAACTCGGCATGGGCGGCGCGATCGTCCGACTTGCGGCGCAGGGCCACCACGTGCTCGTGTTGGACATGACCAACGGCGAGCCCACGCCGCTCGGCTCGGTCGAGCAACGCGAGATCGAATGGAACGCGGCAACCGAGGTTTTAAACCGCCAAGCGAAAGCCGCCGGCCGAGGCGGCAAAGTCACGCGTCGCTTGCTCGGCCTGCCGAACCGTTTCGTGGAACACACCCTCGAAGCGCGGCACGCGGTGGCGGGTGTGATCCGTGAGCATCAGGCCAACATGATCTTCCTGCCGTTCGATCAGGACGCCCACCCCGACCACCGCGCGGTGACGCGCATCGTCGAAGACGCCCGCTTCGACGCGAAGCTGTCGAAGATCGACCTGCCCGGCGAGCCGATCTACCCGAAATGGATGATCTACTACTACTGCACGCACCTGCGATGGATCGCCAACCCGACGTTCTGCCTCGACATCACCGAGCAGATGGACGACAAGGAGGACTCGATCAAGGCCTACACAACGCAGTTCGTGCTGCCCGAGAAGAACCGCCGGGTCGTCGAGTTTGTCCGCGAAATGAACGGCTACATGGGCAGCCGCATCGGCACTCGCTACGCCGAACCGTTCTTCACGAAAGAACCGTTGGGGCTGGGGTCTTTCGACGGGGTCGTGGTGTGATTAGGCCGTGATCAACGGTACTCGATCTCGAACGTCGGTTGGCCGTCGCGGCCGAACTCCCAGACGAGGTTGGGCTCGGGCGAGAGCCCCGGAGCGGCGATGCGGGGGGGCAGGCCGCGGGCACTGGGTTCGAGGATGAGGAACTCGGAGGTCTCGCCGCCGGGGCGGGTGTAGGTGAACAGCTCGCCGTCGACGGCGTGGAGCTCCTGCTTGAGGCCGTGGGCGGTGCGGGTCAGCGTGAAGCCGCGTCGCTGGAGGTCGCGGCGGAGCTCGCCGATGTCGCGGGGCATTGATTCGTCGCGCTGCTGCTTGTAGTCGAGCGCCGCGCCAAGGAACTCGAGCCGGCCGGCGGCGACGTTGACCGCGTCGGCGGTCTGGCTTAATGCGAACGACCGCCAGCGGTCTTCGAGCGCCCGTTCGGGGGAGTAGCCGAACGCGTTGCGGAAGGCTTTGTCGTGGGGTTGGCCGTTGGACAGCAGGCGGAGGTACACCTCGAAGGAGCTGAGGTAGCGGGCGTTGTCGCCGTGGATCATGAAGTACACGATCGACCACGCCTGGGCGTAGAGCAGCTCGGACCGGCTGGCGTTGGTCTGCAGGGTCTGCGACCACTCGCGGTGCGAGAGGTTCATGAGGTCTTGGCAGTCGATGGCGTAGCCGAACCGCAGCGCGTCTCTGACGTGTTCGATCCGGTGCGGGTTGGCCAGACCCAGCTCCATGCCGGAGTCGAGGATGACCGCGTCTTCGAAGTATTGGGCGAGCCCTTCGTTCATCCACGTCGGCAGGTCGCGTCCCAGGTAGTGCCACGCAAACTGATGGAAGCCCTCGTGCTGCAGCGTGCGGAAGGTCTGCGCGCGGCGGTGGCCCTCGGCCCAGGTGGCCAGGCCCTGGATGCTGTGGGTGACGAAAAACATGCCGCCGGAGCCCTCGGCCGCGATGCCGTGGCGTTTCAAGAAAGCGAGGTATTGGTCCTGCGTGCGGAAGAGGAACAGCGGCATCAGCCCGCCGCTGCGTTTGGTGTAGCTGGCGAAGCGACGCTCGTATTGAGTGAATACCGCGTCCATATGCCGGCCGAACGGCACGGTCTCTTCGCGAGACAGGTTCGTGTGGATGTGGTAGTGGTGCGACGCGAAGACGCGTAGATCGAGGGCCCCGGCGGAACCGGTGGTGTCTTGCGCGGCCGCGGCGTTGAGCCATAGCGCAAGCCCGCCGAACAGAACGATGACCTTGACCCGATGAGCGCGCGTCATAGGGGCGCTATCGGCCGACGCGTTAATCCAGCCGAGGGTGGATTCCCCGCCGCGGCCAGATCGTGGACTCGGGCACCGCAGCAGCGGCGCAACCCTCACAACCGCTCGAACTTACCGGCTTTGCCAAGAGTCTCAGGCGTCCATGTCCTGGCCGAAGGCGATGTCGTGGTCGTCGAGGTCCTGGATGCCGAACTCGCGGCAGCCGTAGGGCTGGTCGCACGGGCCATAATCGATGGTCGCCCCGGCGGCCTTGAACTCGTCGTGCAACGCGTCGGCGTCGTCCACCCAGAAGTAGGCGTCCCATAGCTTGTCTTCGACCCGCCAGTTCGGCACGATCTGGTCGTGCTTACCGGTCTGCTTGAGCATCAGGCAGAACCCGTCTCGCCACACCATGCAGAAGTCCGGCGGGTCGCCCCAGAACCGGTCGTACTTGAAGCCGCAGCAGTCGCGGAAATAGTCCGCCGAGGCCCGGACGTCGCGGACGAGGAGTACGGTGGCGCTGGTTTGGAGTTTCGGCATCGGCCCTAATCTTCCTGCGTGACAGCGATTCGGATGCCCCTATCAGGGATGTGGTCGAATGGCACGTCGAGCTTATCTAATTCTCGCGTGATGGAATCTGTGTGGTCGACCTTCTTGTCCGCAATAAGTCGGCCGAGTTGTTTGATCTCGATCGGGTCAAGAAGAATCGCGGATGCATCGTTGATTGGGAATGGGCCCCAGCTCTTAAGCTCGCCATAGCTTGGTGACGGGAAACCTAGCCATGGGCCCCAGCCTGATGTATCTCCGTTCCTGAAGGCGATACGGAGCCTGAGGTGATACCGCTTGACCAACTCCGAGACGGAAACCCATAGGCAGGTCGATGGGGCTGCCATCACTTCCCGGCGTAGTCGATCAGCCGGCTGATCTCGCTGCGCAGGTCCTTGCGGTGGACGACGCGGTCGACGAAGCCTTTTTCGACCAGGAATTCGGCGCGCTGGAAACCCTCGGGCAGTTCCTGGCGGACGGTGTTGGCAATGACGCGGGCACCGGTGAAGCCGATGAGGGCTTTGGGCTCGGCGAGGGTGATGTCGCCGAGCATGGCGAAGGACGCGGCGGTGCCGCCGGTAGTGGGGTCGGTGAGCAGGGCGAGGTAGAGCCCGCCCGCTTCGTCGTGGCGGGCGAGGGCGGCGGAGGTCTTGATCATCTGCGACACCGCGAGGGTGGCCTCTTGCATCCGCGCACCGCCGCCGGCGCAGACGATGATGATCGGGCGGTCGAGGTCGGTGGCGAGCTCGATCGCCCGGGTGATCTTCTCGCCCACGACGCTGCCCATCGACGCCATCATGAACTCGGGGTTCATCACGGCCAGCACGACGCCCCGGCCCTTGATGAACGCCTTGCCAGCGACGAGCGCGTCCTTGTGGCCGGTCTTTTTCTGTTCCTTGGCGATGCGGTCTTTGTAGGACAGGCGGTCGGTGAAGCCGAGCGTGTCCTTGGGGCCCAGGTTGTCCCACATCGGCTCGAAGCTGCCGGGATCGACGAGCTGCTTGATGCGTTCGTCGGCGCCGATGCGGTAGTGGTGGTCGCATTCGGGGCAGACGTGTTGGTTGGCTTCGACCTGCTTGCGGTAGCTCATGGCTTCGCAGGCGGGGCAGCGGAGCCAGAGCCCGGCGGGTACGTTGGCTTTGGGTTGTTGTCCGTTTTGCTGGGCCACTTGATTCCAGGTGCGTTGGCGGTCGAGGGTGGGCGCGGCCGTGGCGGCCGGCGCTGCTGGGGTGGGGGAGGGTTTGAGGGTGCTGCGTTCCGCCACGCGGAGGCTCCTTGGATTCATCGTCGAGAAACGGGGGTGGGGGCCAGTCGGCACTGGATTCCCCGGAGATTGCTCCGGACGATCCGGAATCTCTCGGAAATCGACCGAAAAAAGGGCCAAACCGCCATAGATTTCACCGTGGGTGGCGGGCCGTTTCGAGTTGGGCGATTATACCGGACCCTTCCCCGCGGAGAAAACGGCATGATCCTGACCCGATTTGTGGCCCCCGACGGGGCGGTCCGCTGCGGGCGTGACCGCGGCGACGGCACGGCCGAGCTCTTTGCCGACGGGCCCTGGCCCCGGCCCGACACGGCGGCGGGGCGGGTGGTCCAGATCGGCCGTCGGCTGGCCCCGGTGATGCCGCCCAACGTGTTCTGCATCGGGCTCAATTACCGTGAGCACGCCGAGGAAACGAGCGCGACGATCCCGGAGCGGCCGGTGGTCTTCATGAAGCCCACAACAACCGTCAGCGACCCCGGCGGCCGGATCGTGCTGCCGGCGGCGAAGCTGCCGAACCACCCCGGGCCCGAGGTGGACAGCGAGGCGGAGCTGGCCGTGGTGATCGGCCCGCACCGAGACGGCCGGCCGACACGCGACGTCCGCGAACGCGATGCGCTTGACCATGTGCTGGGCTACACCTGCGCCAACGACGTCTCGGCGCGGCGGTGGCAGAAGCACGGTGGCGGCGGTCAGTGGGTGCGTGGCAAAGGCTTCGACACCTTCTGCCCGCTGGGGCCGGTGCTGGTCACGCCCGGGAACGCCGCTGGCAGTAGCGACGAGGGCCGGATCATCACCGACCCGCAAGCCCTGGCGATCACCGGGACGCTCAACGGCGAGGTCATGCAGTCGAGCAGCACCAGCGACATGATCTTTTCGGTCGCGGAGTTGATCGCGTTTTTGAGCCGCGACACGACGCTGCTTCCGGGGACGGTGATCTTGACCGGCACGCCGCCGGGCGTAGGGTTTGTGCGGACGCCGCCGGTATTTCTGAAAGAACGAGACGAGGTGGCGGTCCAGATCGCCGGGATCGGGGTGCTAAGGAACCCGGTGGTGCGTGGATGATGTGAGTACGCGAGATGGAGGCACACGGCGCGGAAGCGCGGTGGTTTGGGAGCCGCGCCGCAATGGCGACGGCGGATTCTCGTCAAGCCTCACTCCTATTCTACTACCCACTCACTGAATATCGCCGATGGTCGCTTCGCCGGTCGCGGGGTCGATCGTCAGTGTAACGGTTGCGCCGTCGGCGGCGAGAGTGATCGTGGCCGGGACGGCCTGATCGAGTTGGCCGTAGATCCCGAAGCCGAGTTGGTTATCACCGTTCAGATCGACGCTGCTGATCGTTACGTCGGGAAGGGCGGACGCCCGGCCCTTGCCGAACTGCACGATGTAGGGCTTCTTGTCGTACACGTTGGTGATCGCCGTGGCGGGAGTGGAGGACGGGGCGATCTGGTAGATGTGATTGGTGAGATCAAAAACGACGACGCGCGGGTCGTCGGCGTGAGTCAACGACTCGGCCTTGGCCGCGTCGAGATCGGCCGCCAGAAGTTGGGCCGCGGTGCGGAGCTGCGTGACTTCGTTGCCGTTGAACAGCGGCACCACCATGGCCGAGCCGATCGCCAGCACGAGCAGGACGACCGTCAGCTCGACCAAGGTGAAGCCGGCGGGGCGTGGGGGGGGGAACGCGGGCATGCAAGGTGGATATCGGCCGTTGGGTGGGGCCGGTTTGCCACGGCTTGGCGCACCGCCCGATAACCCGTCGAAAATCAGGCGTTTTCACGGAAAGCGTAAGTGCTCAGCCTGAAAGCCGGGCCCGATGTCGCCGATGTTCAGACAGGAATTGACGGCATAAATACCATGGGCAATGCATCCAGACCACATCCCGACGCGGGCTTCTCGTTGATCGAGGTCATGTTCGCTACGGCCGTGCTCGCGCTGATCGTGGCGGGACTGACCCAGACGGTCGTCTCCGGCCAGGCGCACACCTACAACGCGCTGCACGAAGGCCGGGCGCTGTCGCTCGGCGAGGCTCTGATGGATGAGGTACTCACGCTGGGCTACACCGACCCCGACGGCGACACCACGCCCGGCCCGGACTCCGGGGAAACCACCCGCGATACGTTCGACGCGCTCGACGACTACCACGGCTACACCGAGGCGGCCGGCGCGCTCACCGACCCCGCGGGCGTGGCGTACCCCGAACTGCACCAGAAGTTCGAGCGCTCGGTGACCGCCGAATACGACACGGTCAACGTGGCGGTGTTCGGTGGCAGCCGGAACGTCATCAACATCACGGTGACGGTGGCCGAACCCGGCAGGCGGTCGTGGACGATCACACGGTCCGTGCCGGAGCCCGCGCCATGACGGATACGAACACCAAAACAGCGGGGGCGGCTTCCGCACCAAATCAAAAACGCTTGCGTACGAAGGCGTTTACGCTGATGGAGCTGCTGATTGCGATGGCGATCTTGTCGCTGATCGCGGTGACGATCGGCGGGATGCTCTCGGCGGTGGCCTACGGCACCAACACCGACCGCGATATCCGCCAACTCGTGGGCCGCAACAAGATGGTTAGCGCCCGGCTTAGTGCGGCGGTGCGCGGGGGGCGGATGGTGCTGGCGGCCGGAAGCGACTCGGCGGGCGACTGGGTGGTGCTCTGGCACCGCGACCTGGACGGGGACGATCAGCCGAGTTTGCTGGAAATCCGTCGTCTGGATTTTGATGCCGCAGCGAAGACGCTGTCGTCGTACACTGCGCCCGACGGCACAACCGATGTGGTGTACACCACGACCGACGACTTCGCCACGATCACAACCAACCTGATGGGCACCGCAGATTTTCCTGCCGAGCTGTGGGCCCCGGACGTCGAGGGTTTCGCGGTCACGCTGGATCAGGTCGATCCGCAGCTCGCCCGGAAGTTCAGCTACCGGGTCTCACTGACCGCTGGGGGGGCGACGGACGTAACGATCGGCACCGTCAAGCTACGCAACGGGCCCTGAAAAACCGTCGGGCCCATTTGCGTTATGAGCAAATGTATCGGTTATTCCCGTTAGGCAACCCGCCCGACACAACACGAAACGAATCGACGACATGAACCGCCTCTCTCGGAACCCGATCTTTTCATGCACCACCCCCGCTGCGGCGCCGCGCCGCCGCGGGATGGGAATGGTCATGGTGATGGTGGCATTGGCGGTCGGCACGATCATCGTGCTTACGTTCTTGTCGAGCCAGACCACATCGATGGCGATCGCCCACAACTCGACCCGGCAGACCCAGGCCCGGGCCATCGCCGAGGACGGCTTGGCGGTGGTGATGGAGCACGTGCGGGCGACGCCTGAGTGGCGCGACGATCATGCCCACGGCACTTGGTCCGCCGACCAACCCCTGAACGGCGGAGTATTTCGGGTGATGTTCGAGGATGAAAACGACTCGGACCTGAGTGATGACCCCGCCGAAGCGTTGTATCTCACCGTCGACGGAATCTTTGACGGGGTGACCCACCGTGTGCAAACACGGGTGACGCCCACGGCAGCGCCAACGCCATTGACGGTGCTGCTGGTAACGGGCAGCTCGACGATGAGCGATGAAGATCTGGCTAAGAAATTACTGTTTGAGTCGTGGGGCTACGACGTGGTGACGGTGGTCGATACCGACAGCCAGTCGGAGTACGACCTGGCCGCCGCGACGGCCGACGTGGCCTACATCAGCCACGAAGTCGTCGCGTCCGATGTCGGGAGCAAGCTCAACGAAGCTCCGCTCGGCGTGGTCAGCGAGGAGACAAATATTCAAGACGAGTTGCGGATGAACTCGGGTAACAGCGCCTACACGGGTTCAACGATCGATATTGTGGACAACACCCATCCGATCGTCGCGGGTTTTTCGTTAGGTGATCTGCAGATCGCCGTGGCGGACACGTCCCTGATCCGTGCCGGCGGAACGGGTGCGGTCGGGCTGACGACACTGGCCGAGCGGGTCGCCACGGACCAAAGAGTTCTCACATTACTCGACATCGGTGATACAGACTTGGACGGCAATCCTTCGCCGCAGCGTCGGGTCGTTCTGCCTTGGGGTGGAGGTTCTTTCGAGATCGATGCTCTCAATGCGAACGGACGCCAAATCCTCCGCCAAGCCATCGAGTGGGCGGCGTCTGGCAGTATGACGTTGATACCATTGCCCGACCCGATCAGCCTCTGGAAATTTGAAGAGACCACGGGATCGATCGCGACCGATAGCGCGAGTGGGCATAACGGTATCTACCGTAGTGGAACCACGCTCGCCGCAACCGGCACATCGGGGTATGCCGTCGAACTTGACGGCAGCACCGGGTACGTCGAGGTCGCTCACCACGACGATTACCTCGTCGATGAGGGCACGATTTCGGTGTGGTTCAACCTCGACGATCTGTCGGGACGACAGGAGCTGTTCTCCAAAGATTCATCGGGCAACGACACCGGTGGTCATATCACCATCTACGCCAACGGCGACGACGTGGAACTGCGTTTCCAAGACGTCAGCACCAGCTACAGCCTCGACTCGGGCAGCCGGTTATCCAGCGGCACGTGGCACCACGCGGCGTTCACGTTCGGGCCGGCCGGGATGAAGCTGTACCTCGACGGCGAAGAGGTGGATTCGGACTCGTACACCGGCGGGATGGGCACGTCGTCGGGCGGGGTGGGTAACTACGAGCCGATCGGGATCGGGACAAATACCTGGAGCAGCGGGAATCTCATACTTTCGTCGTTGAAAGATTATTTCGACGGCAAGCTCGATGAAGTTGCCTTTTATGGTGATCAACTCACCGAGCAGCAGATATTGGCCCTATTCGAGAATCAGACGGCGGTGGTCAGTGCGGACTCATCTGAGCCGAGCCTGGTCGCGTTGTATGAATTCATCGAGCCCACCCCGGAGGTTCCGACGCTGGTCGGGCACTGGAAACTCGACGAGAATGTGGTGACCGCCGGTCTCCAAGTTTTAATGGTGGTCCGGGATGCGGTAAGCCTTACGGCGCAGGAGGCCGCAAGGCAAACAATGATCGAATCTTTCGGGCACACCGTGATCTTGCTCTCGGACGAATCTTCCCAGACGGACTATGACGTTTCGGTCGCTGCCGCTGACGTTATCTACGTGCCCCAAGGTGTTGCCGTATCACAAGTCGATACGAAGCTTTTGACCTCACCCAAAGGCATTGTGACCGATGAGCATGATTTGGGTTGGGAGTTCAGGCTCTCAGACCTCTATTCGGTATATACGGGGACTCAAATAGATATTGTAGACGCTACCCACTACATCACCTCGCCGTTCACCACAGGCAGCCTCTCAATCGCGTCCACAACGATTTATCTGCCCGAACGAAATAACCAAGCTTCGGGGATGGCGGTCTTGGCCAAGGATGTTGGCGGTTCGAACGTCATGCTGGGGACCGTCGATTTCCGCGATACGCTCTACGATTCTTCGTCGGCTGCTGGCCGTCGTGTAATCCTGCCCTGGGGTTACACCGGGTCGGATATTAATCAACTTAGCGCCAACGGCCGCACTATATTTCAACGCGCGTTGGAATGGGTCGCTGCTAACCACGTCATTGACGACACTGCCGCCAACGATGGCCGTCACTTTGGCGATCCGAGTTTGGGAGCAATCGGCCAGGGCGACGGTGGGACGGCGATTGAATTCAATGGAAGTGATGAGTATGTCGAAGTTCCCCACACCGATGCCTATCTGCTTAACGAAGGAACGCTGTCGTTCTGGTTTTACGCCAACGATCTCTCCGGGTCGCAGGGGATGATCGCCAAGGACGCCCGCAACTACGGGACCGGTGGGCACATCCGTGTTTACCTCAGTGGATCGACATTAGGGTGCCGTATTCAGACCCCCTCGGGCAGCAAATACGTCACCGCGTCGAGCGCAGTCACCGCAAACACGTGGCACCACGTCGCCGTCGGTTTTGGCCCGGGCGGGCTACGGCTTTATCTCGACGGCGTCGAACGCGATACGGACTCGTACACCGGCGGGCTGGGCACGTCGTCCGGCGGCGCGGGCAACTACGAACCTTGGACCTTTGGCGTAGACCAGTGGCACGGCAGCGACTTGTCCAGTGACGGCTGGGACGACCCGTTCCACGGCCGCCTAGACGACATCCGGCTGTACGACAAAAACATCAACGAAGACCAGGCCGCCGACTTGGCGTCACGCAACGACCCCGGCGCGGCGGAGATGGCGACGGTACAAGACACGGCTGGTGTGGGCGATCCGTTGAACATGACGATCGCTGACCCCGATCATGTCACGTGGATCAGCGGTGGTGGACTTAGCCTCGATACGGTCACCTTGATCTCCACCACCGAGCGTCCGCTCCGTTTACTCGACGCCGTCCAAGAAACCGATCAGATCGCGATCGTAGCCGAGTTCACGCCCGGCCCAATCCGTGCGGGTAATATCGGGACGATTTTTTCTTACAACTACGAAAATATCTCCGACGCCTACAATTTCTTGTTGCGTGATCACTACGAGAAATATTTTGGAGGCGTGAGGACAAACTTCGCGAGCACGGGCAATCCATATACGCTTTCGGACTACGATCTGGTTTCCGGCCAACGAGAGCACATGATCGTATCGTTTGCCGATGGCGAAATGGTTCTGTATCGAAACGGCCAAGTCGATCGCACGATTGAAAAAAATGGGGACTTCCAGTCGTGGAGTCAGGAAACGGGGCTGACGATCGGCAATAACCTTTCTCAAGACAGACCTTGGCTGGGGACGTTGCACCGGATCGCAATCTGGGATCGAGGGGTTAATAGCGTTCAAGCAGAGAATCTGTTCAACGGCAACCCACCGGGCCCCGCCGACGGCGGCGAAGAAGGATTCGACTACGAGGTTGAATGGCTCGAGAAGCCGTGACCGGTGACGGGGCGTAGCGATTAAGATCGGGGGATGAACCAAACGCTGGATTGCGTGGTCGCGGGGTCTTGCGTCGTGGATGTGGTGTGTCGGCCGGTGCCGCTGCGCGAAGCGGTTGGAGAAGAGGTGCTGCACCCGACCGACCCCATCGTGCTATGCCCCGGCGGCATCACGGCCAACAGCGGGATCACGATGGCAAGGCTCGGCCGTAAGGCGGGCGTGTTCACGGCGGTGGGTGATGATGTCTGGGGCGGACTGTTGCGCTCGGCGTTCCTGGACGAGGGCATAGACACGCAGAACCTAGTCACCCTGCCGGGTGAGTCGACATCGACGAGCGTGGTGCTGGTGGATGAAACCGGGCAGCGCAGCTTTCTGCATCACGGCGGGGCGCACAAGCGGATCGACAAGTCGTGGTACATCGAACGCCTACCGCTGTGGCGGGACACCCGTTGGCTGTTGTTGGGTTATTACCCGCTGATGCCGCGTTTGCAGGAGGACCTGCCGGAGGTGTTTGCGGCGGTGCGGGCGGCGGGGTGCAAGACGGCGATGGACGCGTCCGGCGACGGCGGGGCGATGTCGCCCCTAGACCGCATCTTGCCGGAGTTGGATCTGTACGTGCCGTCGCTCGTCGAGGCCCGCGGGCAGACGGGGTTGGACGATCCACGGAAGATGATCGACCGGTTTCGGAGCTGCGGCGCGTCGGGGATCGTGGGCGTGAAGCTCGGCGGGATGGACGGGGTTTTGCTGAGTGAGGCCCCCGGCCGTGTTATCCATATCCCCAGCGCCAGGCCGCCGGGCCCGGTGGTCGACAGCACCGGCGCGGGCGACTGTTTCCTCGGCGGGTTGATCACGGGGCTGGCGGGCGGGCTGCCGCTCGAGCAGGCCGGCCGGCTCGGCGCGGCGTGCGGCGCGATCAGCGTCACCGCCGCGGGCGGGGCGACGGCGATCGGGGGGTACGACGCGGTGGCCAGACTCGCGGGGCTCGATTGAGTGGCGATGGTCTGGCGCCGGAGCGCGACGGCCAACTTAATTTCTCATTTCTCCGTTGGCGGAGATTCTCGGGGCGGCCCTACTTCAGGTCGCCCGGGTCGTACACCCACTGATCCAGCGTCTTGTCGATGGTGGCGAACTCGCCGTCCTGGAACCACAGGGCGAGTTCGCGCTGGGCGGACTCGGGGCTGTCGCTGCCGTGGATCATGTTGTAGCCGCCGGACATGCCGAAGTCGCCGCGGATGGTGCCCGGGTCTGCCTTCTGGCCGTTGGTCGCCCCGATGAGCGTGCGGCAGACCGCGATTGCGTTCACGCCGCGGATCGCCATGACCAGCACCGGAGAGCTGGTCACAAACGCGATCAGCCCGTCGTAGAACGGCTTACCCGCGTGCTCGGCGTAGTGCTTCTCGGCCAAGTCTCGGGGCACGTTCATGAGCTTCATGCCCACGAAGGTCAGGCCCTTGTTCTCGAAGCGGCTGACGATCGGGCCGATGAGCCCGCGTTGCACGGCGTCGGGCTTCAAAAAGATCAGGGTGGTTTCCATCTGGCGGGTCTCCGGGGCGGGGCAGGGGACTATTTTTGACACATCTGGGCCGGGCGAAAGCGTCTCATCCCCGGCAAGGGGCAGGCTTTATCGACGAAAGGGCCGAGTATTGCAAACGTCCGGGTAGATACCACGGCGCCGCGCGCCTATAGTCCAAAGAGACAAAGCCTTAAGTTAAAAAGAGTTAACTGTGAATACCGCCGCTTCTACTACCCCAGCCCCCACCCTCGATGTCGCCGGTACCCCGATCGAAGATGGGGACACGGTGGTGACCGTCAACGGGCAATCCACCGGCAAGGTGGTGCAAATCAAACGCGAAGACGACGTGCATTTCATCTGCCTCCGCCCCGTCCATCAAGCCTACGGCAAGGGGGTTTGGTACGCCTCAGATCAGGTCTTCTGGGTTGCCCGGCCGGGCGGCGCGAAAAAAGACGAAAGCGTCACGCCACCCAAGCCGGGAAATACCCCGACAACTCCATCCACCAAGCCTGCTTCTGCAGCAAAATCCACGGTTCCTTCGGCCCGCTCCACGCCGGCCCGGAAAAAGTAAAACCTCTTATCATCGGTCTATCGCTTCAACGATCTTGAAAATTTACGTTTTCTTGTCTGGCGGGCTGGGTCCTTGTGGGTATCATGTGCAGTCGCGGAAATAACTCCCGACGTTGCGCTGTATTACAGCCGGGCTTAGCTTAACTCTCGGCCTAGGCCAATCCGCTCATGTTTAGCCACACCTTCAGCCAGATCCGCGGCAGCCGGCGAACCCAGCCGTTCGCGTTTGCGTTGGCTGTGGTGGTGCTTTCGGGCACGGCGATCGTCGCCGGCACCTTGGTCCTGGGCGTGGTCAAGGGCATGAACCAGGGCGATACGCTGGGGCTGATGAAAATCGATACCGAGACGCTCGGCTCGGGCGGCGAACTCGAACCCGCGCAGGTCGCGCCGTCGCGGCCTGCGCCGGGGGTGCGTGTCGTCGAAAGCGCCCAAGCGTCGGAAAACTCGTTGGTGGCCGCGTCAAAGGACCTGATCACGGAGACCGCCGACGGTGGTCCGGCCCTCGGCCAGGAATCGCCGACCCCCGCATTTTCGTTTGCGGACGCTCCGACGTTCGACGGCCGCCCGCTGCGGCCGGTGAAGACCGTTCGCATGCTCACCACGGCCTACAGCCCCGACGAGCAGTCCTGCGGCATTTGGGCCGACGGCATCACCGCCTCGGGCTACAGCGTGTGGACCAACGGCATGAAGCTCGTCGCCGCGGACACCAAGATCTTGCCCTTCGGCACGATCATTACCGTGCCCGGATACAACGGCGGCCGGCCGGTGCCCGTGCTCGACCGCGGCGGAGCGATCAAGGGCTACCGCCTCGACGTGCTCTACCCAACGCACGAACGCGCTCTGCAATGGGGCGCCCAGCGGCTGGACGTCACGGTCTGGGAATACGCCGACTGATCCGCTGACGCTGCTTCGCTCGCCAGGGTATTGCACCCAATCAAACATCAGTGAATTTCCTACCCCCGTGTTGATGTCCCGGGGCGGAAGTTCTACGCTACGCCATCGAGCCCCGGTCGGGGCCGAGGAATGTGCTGTATGAAATCCAAGAACGGTTTGTTGTGGCTGGCGGTTGCCGCGGCGTTGGTATCGGGGCTGATCGTCGGGGCGCTGGCGGTGGTGTTGTTCGCGGCGGTGTTCGGGGCAGACGCGGCCGAGCAGGAGCAGGGTGGCCCTGAAGATGGCGGGCCGCCCCCGGCGAGCGTGCGGGTAGGGACCGTTGATATCCAAACGCTCCAGCACCGCGTACCCGTGGTCGGTCGGCTCGAAGAAGTTCGCCGCGTCACTGTCACCGCCGAGATCGAGGGCAAGGTCACCGACCTCGCGGTCAACGAGGGCGACGCGGTGACGGGCGGCCAAACCAAGCTCGCGCAGATCGACAAGGTCTGGGCCGATTTGCGGCTTAAGGCGGCCGAGGCCGACGTCGCCGCCGCCGAGGCCGAACTGACCCAGGCCCGGAATGACCTCGGGCAACTTGAGCAACTCAAGACCGCCGGCTCGGCCCGCGCCAAAGAAGTTGATGACGCCCGTACCCTTGTCGCGGCGAACCAAGCGCGGCTTAACGGCGCGGTCGCCCAGCGCGATCGCGCCCGGACCGAGGCCGAACGGTCCGCCATCGTCGCGCCGTTCGACGGGGCAGTGTCACGCACGCTCGTGGAAGTCGGTCAGTGGGTCGAGCCGGGCGAGGGCGTGGTCGAGATGATCTCTTCCGGCGAGATCGACGCGGTCGTGGACGTGCCCGAGCGCTTCGTCAACACGTTTGCCGTGGGCGACGGCGTCGAGGTCGTGATCGACGCGGTGAACGAGCGCGTCGTCGGGAAGATCGTCTCCGTGCGGCCCGACGGCACCAACGCGTCGCGGACGTTCCCGGTCAAGATCCGATTGACGGACCTGGATACCAAACTCCGGGCGGGGATGAGCGTGATCGCGCACCTGCCCATTACCCGCGAAGGCCCGTTCATCACCGTGCCGCGAGACGCCGTGCTGTTTAGCCCCGGCGGGGCGTCGGTGTGGTACGCCCAGAACATGGGCGGGCCGATGCCCGCGGCGCTCCCCGAGCCGGTGAACGTGCTGTTCGGCGTCGGTGATCGTTACGCCGTCGAGCCACTGCCCGGCGCCGCTTTCCCCGCCCTGAACCAGGGCACAAAGGTGGTGATTGAAGGGGCCGAACGGCTCTTCCCCACTCAGCCCCTGGCCTTCGAGCCCGATCCCGGAGCCGTGCCCGCATCGGCCCCCGCCCCCGGAGATACGACAGAACCGGACGCCGGGGGCCACGAAGCCACGCCCCCCGCGGCCGCCGCCGCCAAGCCCTGACCCATGGACATCATCCGCTTCGCCATCCAGAACCCGGTCAAGGTGACCGTCGGCGTGATCCTCACCGTGCTCTTCGGTGTGCTGTCGCTGACCACGATCCCGATCCAGCTCACGCCCAACGTCGACGAGCCGGTCATCACCGTCGAGACCAACTGGACCGGCCGGAGCCCCGAGGAGATCGAACGCGAGATCATCGAGGAGCAGGAGGAATACCTCAAGAGCCTGGGCGGCCTCAAGAAGATGACCGCCTCGGCGTCCACCGGCAGCGCGACGATCAGTCTTGAGTTCTATATCGGCACCGACACCAAGGACGCCCGGGTCCGCGTGTCCGACAAACTCCGCGAGGTGCCCGACTACCCCGATGACGTCGACGAGCCGATCATCACCGACGCCGACGCGGACGCGTCCAAGGCGATCGCCTGGGTCATCTTCGACTCGACCGACCCCGACTTCGACATGCAGTCGCTCTACGACTACGCGGACGACCGCATCAAGCCGGAGCTCGAACGCGTTCCGGGCGTCAGCCGGATCAACATCTACGGCGGCCGCGAGCGCGAGGTCCACGTCCGTGTCGACCCCGCCGCGCTCGCCGAGCGCGGCGTGACGTTCAACGAGCTGCGGGACGCGCTGCAGTTCGAGAACGTCAACGTCTCGGCCGGTGATCTGGAGGACGGTATCCGGGATGTACGCATCCGCACGCTCGGCCAATACGACGCGCTCGACCAGATCGAGAACACCGTGGTCCGCTACGACGCGGCCGGGCCCATCCGTATCAAGGACCTGGGCGACGCGGTGCAGACCCTGGAAAAACGCCGCAGCTTCGTCCGCGCCAACGGCCAGTCGGCCCTCGCCATCAACGCCATCCGCGAGACGGGCAGCAACGTCATGGAGGTCATGGCCGGCCTCCGCGCCGCGATCGAGCACTGCAACGAAGACGTCCTGCCCAACTACGAGCGGGACCGTTACGGCCTGACGATGCGCCAGGTCTACGACGAGACCGTCTACATCACCGACGCGATCAACCTCGTGCAGTCCAACCTCATCATCGGCGGCACGCTCGCGGCGATCGTGTTGCTGGTGTTCCTCGGCAAGATCCGGCCGACGCTGATCATCGCGCTGGCGATCCCGGTGTCGGTGCTGGGCACGTTCGTGGTCATGACCGCCGCGGGGCGGAACCTCAACGTGATCAGCCTCGCGGGGATGGCGTTCGCCGTGGGCATGGTCGTCGATAACGCGATCGTCGTTCTGGAAAACATCGACCGACACATCCACATGGGCAAGCCGCCGCGCGTCGCGGCGTACGAAGCGACCAAGGAAGTCTGGGGCGCGATCCTCGCTTCGACGCTGACCACGCTCGCGGTGTTTATCCCCGTGCTCACGGTGCAGGAAGAAGCGGGGCAGTTGTTCTTCGACATCTCGCTGGCGATCTGCGGCGCGGTGGCGTTGTCGCTGATCGTGTCGGTGTCGGTGATCCCCACGGCGTCGGCGCGGTGGCTGAGGCCGTTCAGTCCCGGGAGCCAGGCCGGCGGCAAACGAGACCTCGCCGAGCGCATCTCGGGCACCTTCAGCGTATTCCCCAAACGCTATGCCGACCTGATCCACACGCTCACCGACCGGTCGGGCGTGACCGTCTTGCTGCGCGTTCTCGTGATCGCCACGTTTACCCTCGCGTCGATCGGCGGGGCGTGGCTGCTCATGCCGCCGACGAGTTACCTGCCCAACGGCAATCAGAACCTGATCTTCGGCATCATGCTGACCCCGCCGGCCTACAACATCGAACAGGCCCAGTCGATCGCCGAACGCATCGAGCCCGGCATCAAGCCCTACTGGGAGGTCGAGACCACCGAGCAGGCCACCGCGATCCAGCAAGTCGCGATACCCAACCCCGATCCGTTTGCCGAACCGGTCTTCTACCCCGCGGTGCCCGCGATCAACAACTACTTCTTCGTCCGCTTCGGCAACATCATCTTCATGGGGGCTTCCAGCCAGGACGACGAACTCGTCCAGCCGCTGAGCACCATCCTCGACTCGCAGATGGCCGGCATCCCCGGGTCGATCGGCTTCTCGTCGCAACGCTCCATCTTCGGCCGCGGCGCGGCGGGCACGAGCGCCATCTCGCTTGAGATCCTGGGGTCCGACCTCGATTCCCTACGCACCAGCGCCGACGCGCTCTACGGGGTTCTCGCTCCCAAATACGGCTACGGCCAGGTACAGCCCGATCCGCTGAACTTTAACCTCTCCGGGCCCGAGGTGCAGTTCCGCCCCGACCCGATCCGCGCCGGAGACCTGGGCATCAGCACACTCGACCTCGGCGCCGCGGTGCGGGCGCTCGTCGACGGGCTGGAGATCGGCGACTACCGCCTGTCCGGTGAATCGATCGACCTTCTGCTAACCAAGCACCCCGACTTCGATCTGTCGGTCGACGGTCTGTCCCAGACTCCGCTGGCGGTTCGCGACAGCGACGGGCAGACGCGGGTGTTGCCGATCGCCGCGCTCGGCGCGTTCGTGCCAACGACCGCGCCGCAGCAGATCAACCGTATCGACGGCCAGCGGTCGATCACGTTCAGCATCACCCCGCCGCCGGACGTGCCGTTGCAGGTCGCGGTCGACGACATCGAGGCAACCGTGGCCGAGATGAAGGACAACAACCGCATCCCGCCGGATGTGATCGCACGGACCGCGGGCAGCGCCGACAAGTTATCCGAAGTGCGCGGCGCGCTTCTGGGCAACTGGGCCGGCGTTAACACCGAATCGTTGGGCAGCCTGCTGAGCAGCCGGATGTTCCTCGCGGTGCTGATCGTGTTCCTGGTGATGGCGGCGCTATTCGAGAGCTTCCTGTACCCGTTGGTGATTCTGTTCGCGGTGCCGTTGGCCACGGTGGGCGGGTTCCTGGGCTTGGCAATCGTTCACGCGTTTAACCCGGCACAGCAGCTCGACACGCTGACGATGTTGGGCTTCGTCATCCTCATCGGCGTCGTGGTGAACAACGCGATCCTGATCGTCCACCAGTCGCTCAACTTCATGCGTCCCCGGAAGGAAGAAACGTCGCCGGGTGTGTTTAAAGACATCGCGCCGATGAACCCGCGGGACGCGATCCGTGAATCGGTCAGGACGCGTATACGCCCGATCTTCATGACCACGACGACCAGCGTCTGCGGCATGCTGCCGCTGGTACTCATGGGCGGTTCGGGCAGCGAGTTGTACAAGGGCCTGGGTAGCGTCGTCGTCGGCGGGCTGCTCGTCGCTACGGTGTTCACGCTCGTGGTCGTGCCGCTGCTCTTAAGCTTGGTGATCGGCGCACGGCAACGCCTGCTCGGTGCGGTTTGAACACGGATCGCCGGTGATGAAGGAAGTTTGCGGGGTCGGGCGGCGACGCCATCCCCGTTTCTGTGGGCGGTGTTTCTGTTTTCGGGGAGCAGAGCGCAACTTTTGCCGACCGATAGGGTCAGTGCGTGGGGATGCCGATAACGCGGCGGCGGTTTGTGCATCGTCAGCGCGGGGGGGTTCGATAGAGAAGTCGGCCACGGGTCACTCCGGCCCCGGCGTGAGCACCCCGTTATGTTCGATCACAGCGTTGTCCCTGCCGTCGCGAGCCCCGACCCCGGCCGCAAGTTTTTCTCGGTTGAGGAAGCCAACCGCGCGCTTCCCTACGTCTCGCGTGTTGTCGCCGATATCGCCGAAACCTACGTGCAGATCATCGAGCTGCGCCGCGAACTGGAGAACCTCGACGATGGGGCGCTACGCAACCTCACCGAGCGTGAGTATGAAACAACCATGGATCGCCTCGGCGGGTTAGTGGACGAATTGCACATGACGGGCGCGGAGCTGCGCGACTTCGAGCTCGGCAGGGTTGATTTCCCCGCGCTGCATGACGGCCGACCGATCATGCTGACGTGGGAGTCTGGCAAGTCCGAGGTCTCGCAGTGGCACCATATCGACGACGACGATGAGTCGCTATACCCGGTTGAAGAACTGCGCATCAATATTCACACGCCCCTGCCCGGCACCCAGCGGCCGCAGCAGCAGGCGGGGTGATTGCAGAATGTAGAGTTTCCCTTACCTACCCCCGGCCTTAGGGTCCGGCCCAGGAGATGACGGGGTTCACACGCGTCGATGCCTAAGCCTCGCCCAGCGGGTCGGGTGTGGGCAGGCGCTTGGGTGTGGTCCACCAAAGGTGGGCAAGGGTGGCAATGATCTTCGTGCCGGCACGCAAGCTGCCGATGAGCGATCCTGAGATCTTGCTCTTGCCCGCGTGACGCTTGCGGTAGGGCACGTCGACTTCGGCGATGCGTAGGCCGTAGCGGGCGGCCTTGTACTGCATCTCGACGGTCCAGCCCCAGGTACGGTCGGCCATCGCGAGTTTCTCGAGGCTGCGCCACCGCAGCGCCCGCATCGGCCCGAGGTCGCGGTAGGCCCGCCCGGTGATCACTCGCAAGAGCGAGGTGGCCAACCAGTTGCCGAAGCGCTGGTGCGGATCGAGCGCGCCCGGCTCGGCCAGGCGCTGCCGCTGCCCGAGCGCGAGGTCTGCGCTGCCCTCGGCGATCGGGGCGAGCACGTCGATCAGGTGGGCCGGATCGTCGGCGAGATCGGCATCAAGGAACGCCACCGCGTCGGGCGGATCGGCCCGCAGATGATCGAGCGCCGCCAAGCACGCCGCGCCGTAGCCCGGCTGGGATTCGTAAACGACTTCGAAACCTCCGGCCCGGGCCAGGTCGGCCGTGCCGTCGGTGGAGCCGTTATCCGCCAGCACTACCCGGCGGAGCCCCGCGGTCGCGCGTGCCGCGTCCACCGCCGCAATTAGGGCGGGCATATTTTCGGCCTCGTTGCGGGCCGGGATCACCAAATCGGTCTGCATATGGATAACCTTAGTCAATACACGCCGGTACGTCCGCCCGCACGTTACCGCTCGCAAAGCGGTGCGATTCATATTATCATTTAATCCGGATTAACGGATGAATTGTAGCGTTCCAGGCGCACCCCATGCATATTCAAGACATCTTCGCTCAGCGTTCAACCACGTTCTCGTTCGAATTCTTCCCTCCAAAATCACGGGAAGCGGCAGAATCTTTGGTGGCCACGATCCAAGACCTGGCGTCGCTCAAGCCGGCGTTCGTATCGGTGACCTACGGGGCCGGCGGGTCGACCCGTGAGCTGACCCACGACCTGGTCGAGCGGATCAAGACGACGACCAGCATCTCGGCGGTGCCGCACCTGACTTGTGTGTGTCACTCGGCCGAGGACATCCGGCAGATCCTGGAACGTTACGCCTCCATCGGCGTCAGCAACCTGCTGGCGCTGGGCGGCGATCCGCCGCGTGACCTCGCCAACTACTCGAAGGCCGACGACCACTTCCAACACGCCGTCGATCTGGTGAAGTTCATCCGTGACTTCCAGGGACATCCAGACCCGCGCGGGTTCGGCGTTGGCGTGGCGGGCTTCCCCGAAGGACACCCGTCCACCCCCAATCGTTTGCTCGAGATGGACTACCTCAAGGCGAAGGTCGATGCCGGGGCGGACTACATCTGTACGCAGTTATTTTTCAACAACCACGATTTCTACGACTTCCGCGAGCGCTGCGAGTTGGCGGGCATCCACGTACCGATCATTGCAGGGATCATGCCGATCACCTCGGCCAAGGGCATGCGGAGGATGGCGGAACTGGCCGCGGGTTCGCGGTACCCCGCGCCGCTGTTGCGGGCGATCAAACGCTGTGGGGACGACGAGAGCGCGGTCGCGAACGTCGGCGTGCACTGGGCGACCGAGCAGTGCCGTGACCTGCTGGACAACAAGGTGGCGGGTATCCACTTCTACACGCTCAACAAGTCCGACGCGACGAGGCAGATCTACCGCAGCCTGGGCGTGACGGATTCGGTCGCGCTCGAGGGGTAGAACCACCGGTGTACAGAGGAGGGCTACGGCAACGGCCGGAGCAGATAGAGGATCTGCAGGTCGCGGTCGCGTACGCCGGTGGTGAAGAGGCCGCGGCCGAGGTTGAGCGGGATGTCCGGCGTTTCGTCGGATGCCGACTGGGGCTCGTCGATTTCCTCGATTACCTTTTCGCCTTGTTCTTCGTCGACGCCGTCGGGCGGGGGGGTGACCTCGTTGCCCGGCGGAAGCGGTTGGCTTGGAACCCCCGGGGCTTCTAGACGCTTGCCCCCACGGGGTTGCGGGGTGTCTGGGCCGGCGGTCTCGGGGTCGCTCGGCGCCGGCGCGGCGGGTACTTCTTCGCCTTCGGTATCTGGCGGGGCGGGCTGGTAGAAGCCGATGAGCAGGGCCTCGCTGGTGCCGATGTTGAGTTCGATGCCGAGTTCGTCGTAGATGCGCCCGTCGAGGAGTTTTTCCGCGGCGGTCCGGGGCACGAAGCTGACCTCGGGCACGTGGTGCTGGGGCAGGAGCGTGAGCAGAGCGCTGCCGTCGCCGCGGGGACGCGACGACATGAGCAACTGCAATCGACCGCGGGTGAAATACTCTTTGTTTTCCGGCAGGGGCGGCACGGTCAGGTCCGCAAAAAACTCGGCCCGCAGCGGCCTCGAACGGCGGAGCAGGTGGGGCTCATCGAAGTTGCGGATATCCGTGTCGCGGACTTCCATGACCCGGCCGAGCGCTTCGCTGAACTCGTCGGCCTGGTTGGCGCTCAGCAGACCGACCCGCATCCCGTTGCCGTTCCATACCGCCCGGCTGACGTCGGGCAGGATCGTCTCGTCGGTTAACTCCCACAGTTCTTCGACCGGGTGTTCCAGTCGCACGACGATCCGCCGCGACCGCCAGTTCACCGGCTCTCGGGCGGGGCGCGCGGTAGCGTCGCCCAGCGGTCCCGGATCGATGATACGGATCTTGCCCTCGGGCATGGGCGGCTCGGTTTCACAGCCCGTGAGCAGCACCCCGGCTATGCATACCGTGAACAGCGCTGTTGCCCAGCGTCCGAGATCAATCGGGCCCTGTGTCATCCGGCGATCACCTCTTCCAGCAGATCGAGGCCACGGTCGAACTCTTGTTTGGTGATCGTGATGGGTGGAGCGAGCCGAAGCACGTTTCCCTGCGTCCCGTTCACCAGCAGGCCACGCTCCAGACATCGGTTGACCACGTCGGTTACGCTTTCAAACCACGCCCCTTCAGCAAAAGGATCAAGTTCAACGCCGAGGAAGAGCCCCCGGCCGCGAACGTCCTTGACGACGGGGTGGGTGCCCGCAAGTGAACGAAGGCGGGTCGTCCCCGCGTCGCCGAGAGCGGCGGCGTGGTCGGCGAGGCCGTCACGCTCCAATACCTCGAAAATCCGGGCGGTCACGGCCATCGACAGGCAGTTGCCGCCGAGCGTGGTCGCGTGCTTCACGCCGCCTTGGGTCTTGGCGTTGTACAACTCGGCGACACGGGGCTGGGCACACATCACGCCGACCGCGAGCCCGCCGCCGACACCCTTGCCCAGCGTCATAATGTCGGGTTCGATGCCCCAGTGTTGGTAGGCGAAGACCTTGCCGGTCCGCCCGCAGCCGGTCCATACCTCGTCGCAGATCAGCAATAGGTCGTGCTCGTCGCAGAACGCGCGGAGCTTTTTGAAGTAATCGGGGTCCGGCACGTTCACGCCGCCCTCGCCCTGGATCGGTTCGGCGATGACCGCGACCGTCTCGTCGTCGACCGCGGCGGCCACGGCGGCGAGGTCGTTGTAGGCGACGTTGGTGTAGCCGGGAAGCAGCGGGCCGAAGCCCTCGCGGACTTTGGGGTTCGCGGTCGCGCCCATGGTGGCGAACGATCGGCCGTGGAAACTCTTGGTGCAGGAGACGACTTTGTAACGCCCAAACTCGCCGGCGGATTTGCCGCGGTTCGCTTTGCCGTACAGCCGGGCGAGTTTGATCGCGGATTCGTTGGCGTCGGCTCCGCTGTGACAGAAGAACGAACGCCCGCCGAAGCCGAGGGTGCTGATCGCCTCGGCGGCGTGGGTCTGCGGCTCGGTGTGGAAGAGGTTGCCGACGTGCCAGAGTTTTTTCGCCTGCTCGGTTAACGCGCCCACCAGGTCGGGGTTGCAGTGTCCGAGCACGGGCGCCCCGAAGCCGGCGAAGAGGTCGAGGTACTCTTTGCCGTCGGCGTCGCGGAGCGTGCAGCCGTCGCCTTCGACCATGGCCACGGGGTAGCGGCCGTAGTTGATCGACATGAAGTTGTCGTGACGTTCGATGATCTGCGGGGTGGTGTTGGCGGCGGTCGTGGTCACGGTCGGGGTTCCTGAGGCGGGAGAGTTATGGTACTGCAAACGCAAGCGGAATCGTAGGGTGGCGTATGGACTTACGCCGCGTGGAGCGATGCGGACTGGTGTTGCCGCATCGAACCGGCGCGGTGTGAGCGGGCCGGGAGTAAGAAAGGAAAAACCCCTGGCTTCGGAGCGTGCCAGGGGTCCTTCGTTGGTGTCACGGACTGGGGGTTCCGGAAATTCCGGAGGCGATCAACGCCTGGTTAGTTGATCATGTCCTTGAGCGCCTTCATCGGGCGGATACGGACGTTCTTGCTGGCGGGCTTGGGCTTCTGAGGCACCATCTCGCCGGTGAACGGGTTGCGGACGAGTTTGCCGCCCTTAACGGCGGGCTTCTTGACGACGGTCATCTTGGCGAGGCCGACGAGGCTGAATACGCCGTTCTTCTTAAGGCTCTTGGCCATGACCTCGGCAAGAGCGTCCATCACTTCGGCGACCTTCTTCTTGGGCAGGTCGGTGGCGTCGGCAACGGCGGCGTAGACTTCGCTCTTGGTCGGGGGCTTCTTCGCGGCGGCTTTGGTGGTTTTCTTCTTTGCCATGTGGTGCTCTCCTAGCGTTAAATTTGGATACGGGAAATGGGGGGATCATCCGTGACGTTGGATTCGATCGTGTGCCGGTCGCGGCACGAGTACCCGTAGATCGGAATTCACTTGGAAATACTGCACTTTTCTCGATTCGCCGTCAAGTCGGGGACAGAAATTCTCGGTCAGACAAGGGAAAAACGCCCCGGCGAGGTTGCTCAGAAACCCCGATTTTCAAGGTTTGCCAATATGGCAGAACGGCGTAAGGCCGATCGGATCAGTGGCAGCCCCGGTGGCGGGCAAAGACGTTTTCGGGCCCTTGGCGTGGCATCCGATTTGCGACCAATCAGCGGGGACGGTGTGCCCCGATACTCCCAAAAAACCTGTTTTCAGCTCAATATCAAGGAAAATGACTATGTCCAAGACGATCGGAATCGATCTGGGCACGACCAACTCCGTCGTCGCCGTCATGGAAGCGGGCAGCCCGAAAGTGCTCATCAACAGCTCGGGTAACCGAACCACCCCGTCCATCGTGGCCTTCACCGATAAGGACGAGCGCCTCGTTGGCCAGCCCGCACGCCAGCAACAAATCACCAACCCCAAGGGAACGGTTTTCTCCATCAAACGCTTCATGGGCCGGCGCCACCGCGAGGTCGAGAGCGAAGAGAAGATGGTGCCGTACGAAGTCACCGGCGGCAGCGAAGACCTCGTGAAGGTCAGCGCTAAGGGCAAGGAGTACACGCCGCAGGAGATCTCGGCGATGGTCTTGCAGAACCTCAAGAAGACCGCCGAGGACTACCTGGGCGAAAAAGTCACCAAGGCCGTCATCACCGTGCCGGCCTACTTCAACGACTCACAGCGCCAAGCCACCAAGGAAGCCGGTGAGATCGCGGGTCTCGAGGTCGAACGCATTATCAACGAACCCACGGCCGCGGCGCTGGCCTACGGGCTCGACAAGAAGGCCAACGAAAAGATCGCCGTGTTCGACCTCGGCGGCGGCACGTTCGATGTGTCGATCCTCGATGTTGGCGACGGCGTGTTTGAAGTCCTGGCGACCAACGGCGACGGCCACCTCGGCGGAGACGACTGGGATCAGAAGCTCATCGACTTCCTCGCCGACGAGTTCAAGAAGTCGGACGGTATCGACCTGCGTAACGACGCTATGGCGTTGCAACGCCTCAAGGAAGCCGCCGAGAAGGCGAAGATGGAGCTCTCCAACGCCCAGGAGACGACGGTCAACCTGCCGTTCATCACCGCGACCAACGAGGGCCCCAAGCACCTGATGATCTCCATCACCCGGACCAAGTTCGAGCAGATCTGTGACGAACTGTTCCAGCGGCTGCGTAACCCCTGCGAGACCGCCCTCAAAGACGCGGGCCTCTCGGCGGGCGACGTGGACGAGGTCGTGCTCGTCGGGGGTTCGACTCGTATCCCCAAGGTGCAGGAACTCGCCCAGGAGATCTTCGGCAAGGAACCGAACCGCTCAATCAACCCCGACGAGGTCGTGGCGCTGGGCGCCGCGATCCAGGGTGGCGTGCTGCAGGGCGACGTTAAGGACGTGCTGCTGCTCGACGTGACGCCGTTGTCGTTGGGCATCGAAACGATGGGCGGCGTGATGACCAAGCTCATCGAGAAAAACACGACGATCCCGACCAGCAAGAAGGAGACCTTCTCGACCGCGGCCGACAACCAGACCGAGGTGACGATCCACGTGTTGCAGGGCGAACGCGAGTTCGCCAAGGACAACCGCACGCTCGGCCAGTTCAACCTCGCCGACATCCCCCCGGCCCCGCGCGGCATGCCGCAGATCGAAGTCGAGTTCGCCCTCGACGCCAACGGCATCCTCAGCGTCTCGGCGACCGACAAGGGCACCGGTAAGAGCCAGAACATCGAGATCAAGGGCAGCTCGGGCCTCTCCGAAGCCGAGATCGAGAAGATGAAGGCCGACGCCGAGGCCAACGCTGACGCCGACAAAGCCAAGCGTGAATTGGTCGATCTCAAGAACCAGGCCGAGGCCGTGGTCCACCAGACCAACAAGCAGCTCGAGGAGCACGGCGACAAGATCGACGCCGAGGTCCGCGGCAAGATCGAATCGGCGGTGTCCAACGTCGAGGAGAAGATCAAGGAAGACGACGCCGACGCGATCAAGAAGGCCCTCGAGACCCTCAACACCGAGAGTATGGAGCTCGGCAAAGCCGTCTACGAAGCCACCGCCAAGGAAGACCCGATCGCCGGGGCCGCCGCGGGTGCCGCGGCCGCCGGCGGCGAAAGCGCTCCCAGCGGCGACGACGTGATCGACGCGGAGTACGAGGTCAAGGACTGACCCCGCGTCCGTTTACGCTCCCCCAAAGCAAAACAGCCCACGTTCGTTGAGCGTGGGCTGTTTTTGTATGACTGAATGACGGGTTTACTCGCCCGGGGCTTTGGCCTCGACCGCGCCCGCGGGTTTCACGAACGCGTCGTCCGGCGGAGTGACGAAGGAGATATCCGACAGCTTCGCTGTACCCTTCGGCTCGCCGTCGATCCCGGTATCCGGGTTCCAGAAGTGGAACGTCCATGTGGTGGCGAACGGCACGCCGGCGACCTCGACGAAGTCGTCGTACAGCACGATGCTGGGCTTCTTGTTCGCCTCTTCGGTGGGTGTCCCGTACGTCACGATGTAGGAAAGGGCGGTGAGGCGACCGGTGTCGGGGTCCGCGAACGACATATACCAGTCGTCCGGCGTGTCGCCGACACCGGCGTCGAAGGTGATTTTCACCCCCAGCAGCCGCTCCTGGTCGCCGCGGATCGGGTGCGGCCCGGTGTCGGTGTGGTGCGTGCCCGGGTCGTCGAGCTTATACGGCACCGCGACGAAGTACGGCCACGTCAGCACGTGAAAACGCGCCGGCGGCCCCGGCACCGCGGCGTCGGCGGGGCTGAGCCAGGCGGTCTGACCGTCGAATACGATCACCGTGCCGCCGTCGAGTTCCATGCGGACCTTCCCCATCGACGGCGTGAACCACATCGTGCCTTCGACGTGCATCGGCCCGAAGTCGATGACCATGTCCGCCTTGATCGCCGACTGTTTTTCATACGTCGCCACGTGGTGGGCATGCTCGATCGCCTGGATGCGCTCAGCGGGGGTGGGCGGTGTCTCGGCATGGTGGTCCGCCCGCGACCGCGCGGTCAGCAGTGTCAGCCCAACGAGCGCAAGTGCAGATAAGGTGTGGGATTTCGGCAAGGGTGTCTCCATCGGAGTGTAGAAGGATCGGTGTGGTTACGAAGTTTTCTGGCCTTTCACCGTCAGCTCGGCCATCTGCACCGGCGACGCGGCCAGCCAAGCGGGATCTTTCTTGATCACGTTCTTCTCGCCGTCGATCTGCCCGAACGACAGCACGCCCGTCGGGCAGCTCTGCACGCAGGCCGAGCAACGCACGCACTCGACGTCCTGCATCGGCAGGCCCTTGTTGGCGAAGTTCATGATGTCGATGCCCTGGTGGCAGACCGACGTGCAGACGTTGCAGGAGATGCACTTCTTCTTCTCGGCGATGATGGCGAACCGGCTGAACAACCGCGTGTAGATGTGCATCAACGCCGCCAGCGGGCAGGCGAACCGGCACCACACCCGGCCGGAGAAGTGGAAGTACAAGCCCACGCCGAGCACCCCCGCCCATATCAGGTCGACCATGTACGCGAAGTTGAGGATCGGCAGGCCGTCACCTTTAGCTAGATATTTGAACGTCTTGTCGGAGAAATCGTCTTTGCCGGGGATCACCCATCCCACGATCCGGAACACCATGATCGCCAACGCGAACCACAGGAAGACCTGGCCGACCATGTTGAGTCGGTTCCAGAACGGACCGTGCGGCATCTTGTGGCGGTGCGTATCGCCGAGGGTTTCGGCGAGCGCGCCGCAGGAGCAGATCCACCCGCAATAAGCCCCCTTGCCCCAGAAGCGGATCATCAACGGGATCGCCACGAACGTCTGCAGGAAGCCGAGCACCAGCCAGCCCCAGATCGGGGCGTCGGTGAACCAGTTCCATGCCATCAGCGGCCACGCGAGGACGAAGCCGTAGGCCCGCCAATACTCCCGCCCATGGCCGTAACTCACTTCGGGGAAGAACGTGTTGGCGAACCAAGCGCCCACGCCGCCGTCGAACCAGCCGTTGTGCCCCATCCACGGGAAGACGATCTCGGGTAACAGGAACAACGGCAGCACCTGGATCGCCGTGAGCGTGATCGTCTGGATCTTGATGTACGGCGTTTTGCGTCGGCGGATCCGGCGGATGCCGAAGACCGTGACGCACGTCGCGTACGCCAGGGTGTAGTAAAAGCTCCGGCCGCTCGCGCTGATCGCCAGCGTGTGGCCGAGCGTGCCCTCGCGGCTGAGGTAGCCGCCGTCACCCTTGAGCGCGTCCCACAGGGCTGCCGGATTGAGCCCCAGGAAACGGTTGAAGGTGTCCTTGAGCCCGAAGGGGATGTTGTAGTCGCCATTCCAGTGGTAGATCCAGAGGCAAAACAGCATAAATACCACGAGCCATGTCCACCACACCCCACCGCGGTCGCCGCTGATCTTAACGCCGGATTTACGGAAGAAATCCAGCGGCGGCTCGCGGCCGATCATCGCGAAGACGGACTGGTTGGGGATCGTCTGGTCGTTGCCCTCTGAATCCTTGATGACGACTTCGGTATCGCGGATCTCCTGGGGCTGCGAAGCCATCATGATGTTGATCGTTCCCGGCGGCTGGGGCTTGGCCCCGAGGTACGGGCCGGTAGGCGTGGTGACGCGGTCGCCCTCCACGTTTTCGACGCTCACATCGGCCATCGGGTTGAGGGCCAACTCGTTGAGCTTGGCCACGTTCTCGGGCTTGGGTCGGCTGAACTCCGGCTTGCGGTACGAGAGCGTGACCTTGCTGCCGCAGGTGGCCAGGGCGATGGCGGTCTCCATCGCGCTGTCGCCGCCGCCGACGACGAGGATGTCCTGGCCGCAGAAGTCCTTGGGGTCGTGCAGGCGGTTGTAGACCTTGTCGAGCTTCTCGCCGGGCACGCCGAGCTTGCGGAAGTTGCCCGACCGCCCGATACCCACGATCACGCGGTGGGCCTTGATGTTGTCGCCGCCCGCGACGTGGAGCTCGAACACGCCGCCGGACTTCGACACCTTCTCGATGCGGGCCTTGGTCGGCGTGATCCCCTCGTCGAGCGTCTGGTCGTGCAGGTCTTCGAGCAGGCCTTCTTTGATCTCGGATTTCTCGTGAAACTGCAGATCGCCTGCCGGGGTCATGTCCGTCGGGTAGGTGAAGATCGGTTTGCCCTTGGGGAAGTTCGCGATCGTCGAGAACGGCTCGGCCGCCTCGAAAAGCTCGAAACTGAGCCCGCGCTTCTTGGCTTCCTTGGCCGCGGCGAAGCCCGAGACGCCGCCGCCGACGATCGCGATGTCGCGGACGTTGGGGTCGGCCGTCGAACGCTTGCCGAAACCCGGGTCGTTAGCGATGGTCATCACCGCCCGCGTGCCGGTATCCGCCGAGAACTTGAGCAGGGGGATGCCCGTCAGGTCGCCGACGATGTAGAACCCCGGGACGTTGGTCGAGCCGTCGGGCTGCGCCACGGGCAGCTTCTCCGGCTTGCCCGCCGGCCAACGGGTGTGCAGCCAGCGTGTATACCCCGCGATCGGATTACTCAACATATTTGATACCCCATCATAAAAAACTGACCTATCCGCGGGCGGTCGCCCAGTATGCCGCATCCTCCTGCCCAAGGGAGGTTAAGTCAAAATACAACCCAAGGGTAGCTCGCGTTATTCCGTGTGATCGCTCATCAGCAGAGACCGAGGAAAAAGCATCCGGGGGCAAGAATTGTCCCTTCGGCGGACGGGCCGATCCCCGGAGCCCGGTCGGTAGGTACGGTCGAAACGGCGCTCGTTCATGAGCAGGGCGTTTCCGGGCATTTGAGAATAAGGCTCAGCGCGTAATACTGAGGCTATGTGGGTGAATCGATTTCGGGCGTTTTGCTGGTTAGCGAGATGAGCGATTCACCCGTCGAGTTCCGAACGACATGCCGAGAGTCCCTAACATGTTTTGTCCGCCTTTTCGCCGTTCGCCCGGTACGTCTCCATTGATCGTCGGGTCCGCTGCGCTCGTCTGTCTGGTCGCGGGGGCCTGCGCCTTAATTGGCTCCACTCCCGCCGTGTCCGCCCCAGCCGAGCCCCTCTCCGAGCCCGCCAAGGCTCAAATCCGGCCGGAAGACGCTCCTGATGCACTACATGCCCTGGTACCAGACCCTGGCGATCCGAGGGCGGTGGGGCGAGCACTGGACGGGGTTCGAGAAGCAGCACAACCCCGGCGAACTTGACGAGGATGGCCTGCCCGATATCTGGTCACACTACCACCCGTTGGTTGGCGTTTACGACTCGACCGATCTCGCCGTGTTGGAGTGCCAACTCTTGCAGATGAAGCTCGCGGGGGTCGACGGCGTCATCGTCGACTGGTACGGCTTGTCGGGCGCGGCGGACTACCCGCCGATCCATCAAGCCACGCAAGCGATGTATGACGCGTCCGACCAATACGGCATGTCGTTCACGGTCTGTTTCGAGGACCGCACCGTCGAGCGACTCGTGAAGGATGGAGCGCTGAGGCCCGAGGGCATCGCGGAGCATCTGAGCGAGACGTTTGCGTGGGTCGAGGAACACTGGTTTGCCGGTCCGCATTATTTCCGAATCGACGGCCGGCCGTTGTTATTGAACTTCGGCCCGATCTACGTGAAAGATGCAGGGGCTTGGACCACAGCATTCGGAAACCTGGAGACGCCCCCCAAATTCTTCGCTCTGCACCACCTCTGGAGGAACGCCGGTGCCGACGGAGGGTTCACCTGGGTCCACCCCGAGGTGTGGGAGGGTGATCCGGATCGGGCTACCATCCGCGATCGTCTGATCAAGGTGTTTACCCGCCCGTCCGGCGAAGCCGACCGGGTCATCGTCTCGGCTGTCGCGGGGTTCAATGATGTGTACGAGAAGAGCTTTGTCGACCTCGACTACCGGGACGGCTCGACCTTGCGCGAAGCGCTCGACGTCGGGATCGACGGGCCCTGGCCCGTCATCCAACTTGTAACGTGGAACGATTACGGTGAGGGCACCATGATCGAGCCGACGCACGAGTTTGGTTATCGCTTCCTCGAAGTCATCCAAGAGGCCCGGCGGCGCGAGTTGGGCGAGGGCTTCGTCTTCACGGCCAAAGACCTGCGTCTACCGGCTCGCCTGCTCGGGTTGCGCAGGGCCAAGTACGCCTCCCCGATCGAACTGGATCGCATTGCGATGTTGCTGAGCGCCGGCCGGTCTGGTGAAGCGAAGAAAGCCCTCGATGAACTCGGCGGCTGAGCGCTGCCAAAAATCGCCCGTGGCGTTGACGGGGCCGGGGCACTCTAAAAAACTGCCCGGTGCAGCGATCGTGTGTTTCGTAGCGGAAATGGGCGATACAGGACTCGAACCTGTGACCTCACGCGTGTGAAGCGTGCGCTCTAGCCAGCTGAGCTAATCGCCCGGTAGGGGTTCTCAGGCTCCGGACCTTTCGGTAGGGCCTGATGAACCCGGAAGTGGGTGAACACTTCCAAGAAATCAAGATAGCGGGGATGAACGGGGGGTCAAGCCGAGTGGGGCGGGGTGGTCGTCTTGGACTCGGAGGTGTTGAGCGTGCCGCCCGAAGTTGAAGAGGGGTCCTCGAGCTTCTTGCTCGCCTGGACGGCGTCGTCGATTTCTGACTCGACGCCCGACAGCCCTTTCTTGAACTCCACGATCCCCTGGCCCAGCGATTTGCCGACCTGGGGCAGTCGCTTGCCGAAGATAATGACCCCCAGCAGCCCCAAAATAAGCATCTCGGGCCATCCCAGCGAGCCGAGGAAGGCGAGAACGGGTTGGAAGATGGAGACGGTCATGGTGGATCCTAGGATTAAGGGAGAACGACCTCTTGATCATATTATTGCATACCCCGCGTTGGAAAGCTAGGACGGAGATCGGCCGGATTTTGACTGGTCGGGCAGAATTACGCAGGAAATCGCTCTCGGATTGAATCCCGACCATATGGCGGGTGGCGGGCTCACCTCACCCTCAGGGCCAGCAGTGTCTGGTCGTCGTCGTTAGGGACGCCTTGGGCGAAGCCCCCGACATCGTCGAGCACGGCCCGCAGGGTGTCGGCGGGGCGGCGGTCGGGGGGGCTTTGGGCGAGCAGAGCGTCGAGGCGCTCTTCGCCGTACTGTTTGCGGTCGGGATTGAAGGCCTCGGCGATGCCATCGGTAAACATGACCAGTTCGTCTCCGGGCCGGAGTTGGAAGCGGGCGGTGTCGTAGCGCGGGTGGGGCGTGATGCCCAGCGGCAGGCCGCCGGCCTGGTCGAGCTTGAGCAGTTCGCCGTCGCGGCAGACGCGCGGCGGCGGGTGGCCGGCGGCGGCGTAGTCGAGCGTGAGTGTCTTGGGATCGAACACGCCGTACCAAGCGGTAACAAACATGACGGTGTTGACGTCGTACCTCCCGGCGAGGCGGTCGTTGATATAGCCCAGCATCGCGCACGGCTCGCAGGTGGTGCTCGCGTCGGGGCCGGCGTAGGTGTGGGCGACCGCGTGGGTGACCGCCATGACTACCGCGGCGGGCGTGCCGTGGCCGGACACGTCGGCGATGAGGATGCCCCATCGGCCGTCGGCCCGCGGGAAGAGGTCGTAGTAGTCGCCGCCGGCGCGTTTGGCGGTCTCGTAATGAGCCGCGATATCGAGGTGCGGGACGTCGGGCAGGGCTTGGGGCAGCAGGGACCGCTGGATGTCGCCGACGATCTTGAGCTCGGCGTCGAGCGCGGCGTGGGCGGCCTTGAGCTCCTGCGACAACACCATGTTGTTGGTGGTGCGGCCGAAGAGGTTGTGGGTGAGCACCTGGTCGGCGAGCTTATCGGGCGCGAAAGCACCGGGCTCGGATGAAAAATTGATCGCCATGTTGGTGCCCACGCCCTCGTGGTAGTGGGGCACGGCCTGGAATGAGCGGTAGTCTTTGAGGTATTCGTACGCCGGATCATCGGGGTCGGGCACGAACTCGTTGTTGAGCACCGGCAGGTCGCCGTAGAGCAGATCGCCGAGTACGCCTGCTTCGAGCACGGGCAACTGGTCGCGTTGCTTCCAGGGGTTGATTGCTTTTTCCCAGCCCGAGTTGCGCGTGATCCGGTACTTGGGCGTGGGCAGGTCGCGTCGGCTGAGCGCGATGAAGCCGTCGTAGTGGAACATCCGCCGGAAGCGATCGCCGAAGTCGGAGACCATCTTCTGGGCGTCGGTCTGGGCGGAGAGTTCGCGGACCAGATCGACCATCTCGGCGACACGGGGATCGTCGTGGCAAGTGTTTACATGGGGGACGGCGGAAGGCTTGGGCGCGGTGGTCATGGCCGAATCATAGGCCGGTGCGCGGAGGCCTGTCGTCGACGGCGGGCACCGGCCGGGCATCGAGGTCGATTACACGCTCTGGCCCCAATTCAGCAGGACGCTATCGAGCTCGCCCTGCCCGATCGCGCCGTTAAAGTTGCCGGGCGCCGAGTTGCCCCAGTACAGCAACACGATATCGAGGTCGGACTGATCGACGTAGCCGCTGCCGTCGAGGTCGCCGGCCAAGGTGGATGCGTTGGGGATTTTCTCCAGGGCGGAGCTGAGCAATGTGAGCTCGGGGATCCCTTCGTCATCCAGGGTGATCGAGAGCAGCCGGTTTTCATCCACGGCTTGCAGGGTGTGGGCCGTGCCGGCGGTCTGGACGGCTTGTTGCCATTGGTAGTTATCGCCGTTCCATTGCTGGATCTGCGTCACCCCCGCGATCGTGCGGATCGTGTACAGGTTCTCGTTCAGCCAATCGGCGTCCGTGAAGCCGTTACTCAACGCCTGGGGCAACCGCGCCAGCGTGGTTGCGTCATGGATGCTTCCCGAGCCCAGCACAACGACGCTGCCGTCGGGCGCCACCCGGATCGGATGCGTGAAGCCCGCGCTGCTGTGCAGCGGTGAGTCTCTCTTGGCGCCGATCGCGCCGGGAGCTAGGCCGGGGTAGGTGCTGCCGTCGGCGTTGATTTCTTCCCAAAGCAGGTCGTTAGGGGACGTGCCGTCACGGAAGAAGTACATCTTCTGGTTCACTTCGCTCCAGACAAACTCTTTCGAACTGTAGTTCCATTCTTCAGAGTCCACGAGCGTGCCGTCGCTGGCGAAGGTGTAATGGCTCACCCAAGCTCCCGAGGGGTCAACGGCGAAAACATAGGAGCCGGCCGTGGACAAGCCCAGCGGTCGGCTCGGGAGAACCGCGAACGGTTCTTCGGTCGGCTCCGCGGCGTCCATATCGATCTTACGGATCAATCCCGATTCGTAGGCGAGGTAGGCGGTGTTGGTCTCCGACGAATAGGTCATGTACGAAGCGGTGCCGATCAGGGGGATCGTCTGGCCGTAGCTCTGTGTGTCGGGATCCCAGCGGAAGATGCTTTGGTGCGATTTGCTATAGAGCAGCACGGTGCCGTCGGCCGCCTGTTCGACCTGGTCGGGTGTATAGGGCAGGCCGACCGGATCGACGGGCTGGCCGGGCGTTGGCGGCGATAGCTCTGCCAGCGAGACGAGCCGTACCTGGACACCGGTCGGCGAATTCACGTCGTAGGTGAAGGTGACGACGTTTTCGTCGTTCACAAAAATGTCCGACGGGGTGTAGCCCAACGTGTAACTGCCCGCGGGCAGGATCCCGGAGGTAAACGAGGTGAGCGTGTTGTCGTTGAGGACGATCGGGATGTCTTGGCCGAGGAAATCGATGTCGTCGACTTGCGTGCCAAAGCTGTTGAGCCGGGTCAGCCCGGAGGTGGAGTAGATCGTGCCCGATCCGTCGACAACTTTAGCGCCGTCGGGGAACACCCAGGTCTGGCTCGCGCTGGGGTAGGCGCCGTGGTAGGGGCTGTCGCCGCCGGAGATAAACGTGCCGTCATCGGCGTAGCTTACGAAGGTGATGTCGGCCGGGCTGATCCCGCTCGAGCGGCCGAAGATGAAGTTGATGTCCGTGGCGATGGATGAGCCGTAGACCGAATCGACGTAGTTGCTGAACGTATCCAGGATCAAGTTGTCGGTCTTGTCGATGCTGATGAACCGGGCGTAGAGCCCGCTGCTCTGGTTGATAAACAGCAGGTTGCCGTCGCTGTGGATAGCCCGCACGGCGTGTTCGGTGTTGATCAGGTGGACAGGATTGCTGCCGTCTAGGTTGTAACGGTAGACTGACTTGCCAAACGCGACATAGATGCCCTCGTCGTCGACGTGCAGTTTGGTCGCGGGGCCCGGAGCGTTGGTCAAGGCGACCGGGGAGAGCCAGGTCTCGGACGCGATGTCGTAGCGTTCGACCCGCGGGCTGTTTTCGATCAGGACGTAACTCACCTCGGCGTGCTCGGTGACCGCGGCGACCGACACGGCTTGGTCCTCGACGACCACGTCGACCAAAACATCCGTCGCGTCATGGAATGACGGGTCGCTGGCGAGTGGATTGACCGCGAACCGCACGTGCGTCGTCTGATTGCCGTCGATCTCAGAGTCCGCCAACGCTTCGACCTGTACCTGCTGCTGGACGTCCCAGTTACTCGGGGTGAAAACCAAAGAGTCGGTCGAGGCCGAGAGCTCGGTGGGATCTCCGACCGACACCGTCAGCGTCACGTCACTCGTCGGGCGCGAGCTCAACGCGACGTCGAACGTGAACTGCGTGCCCGACTCGTTCAGCGTGATCTGGTTGAAGGCCTGCGGCACGACAATCTCACGCGATAAGGCGAAGCCGTAATTTTGAAACACATCGTTCAGCTCACCCTGGCCGACCTGCCCCGACGGGGCAGGCCCGAGCCAGCGAGGCAATGAACCGCCCTCGGGTGCCTCGCTGCCCCAATGAAGGAGCACCAGATCGATATCGGCCTGATCGACCTTGCCGTTGCCGCTGAAGTCGCCCGACAGATACTCGGTCATGACGGCTTGGTTGCTGGCCGATGCGGGGTCACGGTGTGCCGATTCATTAGCCTGTGAAAGCGCCGGGGGATATGCGGGGGTTGGTGACGCTTCCAACGGCATCGGGCCGACGAAACCGTCGCCGCTCATCAAGAGCCGCGGTTCCAACGATTCGAGTCCTGGCACAGCAGAGCCGAGCACACAAGAGGTGGACTTGGTCCGCGTGGACGAAGTCGATATCCCGACACGCCGGGTTGTAGATAACCAGTCCTGTGACACCTGATTCTGGAGTTTACGCAGCCGCGACACCACCGATTTATTCTTAGACATGGTTACAAATTCCCGGACAAATACCTGCCCCAAAAATGGACCTGGCCCCGACGGCCTCTTGTCGAGCCGGCTCAAGACACTTCACGCCTCACACGTATAGGCCGTATGGGGGGGACGTGACACGCCGGAACGATCAAGATAGATCCGTACCCAGATATAACTTAAGTCACATCGAAACTCTGCACAAGGGCTGGGCTTGTGTGATTGAGATCGAGGGGCCCTACACATGTCACAAGAGTGGTGGCAGATGCGTAAAGATCAACTAGGGTTGGCGTCGGGTTCACATCTTGCTGACGACGAGGCTCACGTTGTGGCCGCCGAAACCGAAGCTGTTGGACATGGCGTGGGTGATGTCGATGGCCCGTGCTTCATTGGGCACGTAGTCGAGGTCGCAGCCTTCGGAGGGGTTGTGGAGGTTGATCGTGGGCGGCAGGGTGCCGGTCTCGATCGCCTTGGCGAGGATGACGGCCTCGATGCCGCCGGACGCGCCGAGGGTGTGGCCGGTCATCGATTTGGTCGAAGACACGGGGGTCTTGGTGTCCTCGCCGTAGGTGAGCTTGATGGCCCGGGTCTCGGCGAGGTCGCCGAGGCCCGTGGAGGTGCCGTGGGCGTTGATGTAGTCGATGTCGTCGGGGTTGAGCCCGGCGTTGGCCAGGGCGCTGCTCATGGCGTGGGAAGCGCCCTCGCCGTTCTCGAGCGGGGCGGTGATGTGCGAGCCGTCGGCGGATTGTCCGAAGCCTTTGAGCTCGCCGTAGATCTTGGCGCCGCGGGCTTTGGCCCGTTCGTATTCTTCGAGCAGGATGATGCCGGCTCCTTCGGAGAGCACGAAGCCGTCGCGGTCGGCGTCCCACGGGCGGGAGGCTTCGGTGATCGCGTCGTTGCGTTTCGACAGCGCTTTGAGCGCGACGAAGCAGGCCATGCCCAAGTCGTTGAGGGCGGCTTCCGAGCCCCCGGTGATCATGATGTCGGCCGCGTCGTGGCGGATGCACTCGACCGCTTCGCCGATGGCGTGGGCCGCCGAGGCGCAGGCCGAGGCGACCGCGGAATTGGGCCCCTTGATGCCGAAGTGGATCGAGACGTTGCCCGACCCGGCGTTGCACATGAGCTTGGGCACCATGAAAGGGCTGACGCGGCCCGGACCCTTGGCGATGAGCTTGCGGTAGCCGTCGCAGAACTCCTCCATGCCGCCGATGCCGGTGCCGATGATCGAGCCGCAGCGCCAAGGGTTTTCGTTGGCGAAGTCGATGCCCGCGTCGTTGACCGCGTCCACGGCGGCGTTGACCGCGAACTGGGCAAAGCGATCCATTTTTTTCGCCGCCTGCTTCCGCGCCGCGTCTTCCATGTTCGGCGGGCCGTTCCAGTCGGTGCACTCTCCGCCGAACTTCACGGGGTAGTCGGTGGTGTCGAAGCGGGTGACGGTCTTGATGCCGCTCTGGCCGTCCAGGAGCTTCTGCCAAACGGTATTGACGTCGTTGCCGAGACTGGTGACCCAGCCGAGGCCGGTGATGACGACTCTTCGATCGCTCATGTGCTAGTTCGGGGAGGGTGGATTAGAAACGAAACGCCCCGGGGTGGGGCGGCCGGCGGGACGCGGGTGGGGCTGAGACGCAGCCGAGCCACCCACCATCGTATGCCGAACACAAACACCGCGGGGCGGGCCGTGAATCAGAGCAAGCCGGGGGACTTACTTGTCCATGTTTTCCTTGATGAAGTCAACGGCCTGGCCGACGGTCTGGATTTTTTCGGCCTCTTCGTCGGGAATCGAGGTCTCGAACTCGTCTTCGAATTCCATGACCAATTCCACGGTGTCGAGGCTGTCGGCGTTCAGGTCGTTCACGAAGTTGGTCGACTCGCTGATTTCGCCTTTTTCGACGCCCATCTGCTCGGCGACGATCGCGATGACCTTCTCTTTGATTTCGGTTTCGTCCATGGATTGGCTCCTTAAGTCCGGGTTGATCCGGGGTGCTGCGGTTTGGAGTGCCGCGTTTTTCCGAGGGGTCCCGGGATCAACCGGGGTCAGTGTCTTATGCCGCCCGGGATGTCCCGGGCATTTGAGCTTGGAAATATAGCTTGACGTGCCGTTTATGCCAAACGAGCGAGGGGTTCAGAGTGCGGAACCGCAAAATTGGGCCGCCGAGGGAAAAGGGCCCGCCGACCCCCGAGTCGGCCGTCGGATCAGCTCATCGTCATCCCGCCGTCGACCGTGAGCACTTGCCCCGTGATGTAGCTGGCCCCGTCGGAGGCCAGAAACGCCACGGCCGCGGCGATCTCTTCGGGCTGGCCCATCCGGCCGGCGGCGGTGGCGAGCTTGACGCCTTCCTTGATCTTGTCGGGCAGGACGTCGGTCATGTCGGTCTGGATAAAGCCCGGGGCGACCACGTTGGCGGTGATGTTCTTCTTGCCCAGTTCCTTGCCGAAGCTCTTGGTGAAGCCGGCCAGGCCGGCCTTGGCGGCGGCGTAATTGGCCTGCCCGGCGTTGCCGACGACGCCCGAGACGCTGCCGAGGTTGATCACCCGGCCGAACTTGCCGCGGACCATCGGCCGGGCCGCAGCGCGGCAGGCGATGAAGGCGCTGCGCAGGTTGGTGTTGATCACCTCGTCGAATTCCTCGTCGCTCATCCGCATGAGCAGGTTGTCCTTGGTAATGCCGGCGTTGTTGACCAGGATGTCGAGCCGGCCGTGCTCCTCGGCGACCCCGTCGATCAGCGCGGTGATGGCGTCGGCGTCGCCGATGTCGCAGGTCTTGACCGAGGCGCTGCCCCCGGAGGCTTCGATCTCGGCCTTGACCTCGTTGAGCTTGGCCTCGTTGCGGGCGACGCAGACGACGTGCTTGCCGTCGGCGGCGAGGGCCTTGGCGATGGCGGCGCCGATGCCGCGGGAGGCGCCGGTGACGATGGCGACGCGTTGGGGCGTGGATTCACTCATGGGTTGTTCTCAGGAGGTTTGCGGGGCTTGGCCGTTTGGCCGGCGAAAGTGAAGCAGGGCGAGGATAAGCTGATCGAGGACGCCGATGACCAAGGCGATCATCGCCCCGCTCACCAGGCCGAACGAGGCCCCCAGGGATGCACCATACACCGTAAAACTCTTTTCGCCTGACGCGGAGACGGCTACCGTGGCGCCGGTGCTGTCCGCCGCCCGCGCGGCGTCGGCGTCGTCCGAGGTGTTTTCGAGTTCTACATCAAAAAAAACTTCCAGCGCGTTTGGCGTCGCGAAGCCCACCAGCGCGCCCACGGCCGTGCCGAAAGCGCCGCCGCAGAGCGTGACCAGAGTCACCACGACTAGGAGTCGGAAGAGTCGCATCGCTCACTTGGGCTCGTTGAAGTTCTCGACTTTCGTGCCGCGGTCGATGCGACGCATGAGGCCCGACAACACCTTGCCCGGGGCCAGTTCGACGTACCGGCCCGGCAGGTTCGCGACGGCCCACTGCATCGATTGGGTCCATCGCACGGGGCTGGTGAGCTGCGCCACGAGGTTGGCCTTGATCGAGTCGAGGTCGTCGTCGTGGTGCGGCTCGCCGGTGACGTTGGAGATCACCGGGACGTTGGGCGCGTTCCACTGCACCTCGTCGAGGGCTTCGCTCAGCCGGTCGGCCGCGGGCTGCATCAGCGGCGAGTGGAACGCGCCGGCCACCGTTAGCGGCGTCGGCTTGAATCCCATCTCGCCCGCCACGCCCACGGCCCGTTCGCACGCGTCGACCGACCCGCTCACCACCACCTGCATGGGCGAGTTGAAGTTGGCGGGGACCAGGACGCCGTCGCCCCGTGCCTTATCGCACAGCTCGCGGATCGCTTCCTCGGTCACGTCGCCGGTCACGGCCACCATCGAGCCCTCACTCGCCTCGGCCGCGTCCTGCATCGCCCGCCCGCGCAGCTTCACGAGGTTCAGGCCCTCGATGAAGTCGTAGGCTCCGGCGAGATGCAGCGCAGTGAACTCGCCCAGGCTCAAGCCCGCGGTCGCGGTGAACCGGCCCACGGCTCCGCTCTCGAGCAGGGCCTGGAAGCACGCCACCGACGCGGTGTAGATCGCGCACTGGGCCATGTCCGTACGGTTGAGTTGCTCGGCCGGGCCGCCGAAGCATAAATCAGTCAGCGACAACCCCAGCGCTTTGTCCGCCGCCGCGAACGTCTGAGCCGCGACCGGGAAAGCGTCGAACCAGGCCTTGCCCATGCCGACGGCCTGCGCGCCCTGCCCGGGGCACAGCAGTGTGGTGTTGGTGGATTCGTCCATGAAAGATTCCCCTTAATCGTTGGTCCTGGCCTCGGTCGTGGCCGAATTCCTTACATCCGCCACAGCGAAGTCGTCCAGGTCATCCCGCCGCCGATCGCACAGAACAGCACGAGGTCGTTCTCTTTGATTTTGCCCTGCTCGTACGCCTCGTGCAGGCAGATCGGGGCGCTGGCGGCCGACGTGTTGCCGAAGCGGTCGATATTGATATACAGCTTATCCTCGGGCAGTCCGAAGCGGTCGCGGGCCGACTCGAGGATGCGTTTGTTGGACTGGTGGGAGACGACCAGCGCGAGTTCCTCGGGTTTGACCCCGGCGGCGTCGAGCGTCTCGGCCATCATCTTTTGCGTCGTCGTGACGGCGAACTTGTAGACCTCCCGGCCGTTCATCTGCAGCGTCTTGTACGCGCCGGTGAACATGTGGCCGTCGGGCAGGTGGGCCTCGCCCTCGGGGACGTAGAGCTCGCCCCACAGGTGGCCGTTGGAATGCATCGTCTGGTGCAGGCAGCCGCGGCCCTCGTCGTCGACCGCCTGGACCACCGCGGCGCCGGCGCCGTCACCGAACAAGATGCACGTCCGTCGGTCGGTGTAGTCGACAATCTTCGACAGCGTCTCGGCCCCGACGACGCCGACGGTTTTGTACTGCCCCGATTCGACCAGGCTCGCCGCCACGTTGAGGGCGTACACGAAGCCCGAGCACGCGGCGGACAGGTCCATCGCCCCGGCCGGGTCGGCCCCGAGCCGGGCGACCACGCGGGCGGCGGTGTTGGGGCACACCATCTCGGGCGTGATCGTCGCGAGAATCACCAGATCGAGCTCGGCCGCCGCCACGCTCGCCTTGTCCAGCGCCGCCCGCAACGCGTCGGTCGCCAGGTCGGTGACGGTGGTATCGCCGTCGACGATCCGCCGGGTCTTGATGCCGGTGCGCTGGGTGATCCACTCGTCGTTGGTATCGACAAGCTTCGCCAAGTCGTCGTTGGAGAGCACCTTGTCGGGCAGGGCGGTCCCCGTCCCGATCACCGCCGCGCCGGCGGGCCGGCGCTTGCCACGCCGTGTCATGCTTCGCCCCCGCCCCCGGAATGGGCCCCGGAACCGACGCCGCCCCCGGACGAGGACGCCGCTTTGACGCGCCCCTCGTGCTCGGCCAGCGCCGCGATGATCGCGTCGTTGACCTTGAGCTCGTGGTACATCTTGGCCTTCTTGATCGCGTTGAGGATGGTGCGGGCTTCGGAGCTGCCGTGGCAGATCATGCACAGGCCGTTGGCCCCGAGCAGCGGCGCGCCGCCGTACTCGTGGTAGTCGTGCTTCTTGTAGATGCTCTTGAACACCGGGCCGAGGCGCTGGGCGAGCTCGGGATCCATCTCCATGGCTTCGCGGGTGATGGTCTGGAAGATGCCGACGCTCAAGCCTTCGGAGAGTTTGAGCACGACGTTGCCGGTAAAGCCTTCGGTGACCACGACGTTCGCCTTGCCGGCGAACAACTCGCGGCCCTCGACGTTGCCGGCGTAGTTCAGCGTTTCGTCGGCCCGGCACAGGGCGCTGGTCTCGCGGACCAACGGCGTGCCCTTGCCTTCTTCGCCGCCGATGTTCATCACCCCGACCTTGGGGTTGTCGATGCCCAGCACCTTCTCGGCGTACACGCCGGCCATGATGGCGTATTGGTAGAGGTGTGTGGGCTTGGGTTCAGGGTTGGCGCCGACGTCGCAGACCACCACGGGGCCGTGGAAAGTCGGGAGCACGATCGCGATGCCCGGGCGGTGGACGCCCGGGAGCCGTCGCATCGACATCTGCGCCGCGGCGACGCAGGCGCCGGTGTTGCCCGCCGAGATGATCGCCTGGCAGTGCTGGTCGCCGGCCTTTTTCTTGCTGCCCAGCCACCCCATGCGGACGATCGAGCTGTCGGGTTTCTTGCGGAGGGCGGTGACGGGCGAGTCGCCCATCTCGATCACCTGGGCGGTCGGCTCGATCACGTAACGCGGATCGTTGTCCAGGCCCGCCCCTCGGAGCCCGTCGCGGATGATCTGCTCGTCGCCGATGAGGACGAGTTGGTCGTCGGGGGCAAGGACATCAGCCGCGGCCACGCCGCCGGCCAGGATTGCGTCGGGGGCATCGTCGCCGCCCATGACGTCGAGGGCGATTCGCAAGGGGTCGTCTCCGGGTTAGGCCGGGTTTCCAAGAGGGAATTCCGGGGTAATAGGGTCAGCCGATTCAAGAATCGAATCTTAGCCGAAGCGGCCCCGGGGAGAGTGAGCGCCCGCACCGATCGGAATCCCGAGAAAATTCCGGGGTTATTTGTTCTTTTTGCGGAACAGCTTGATGTCGAGGAAGAAGCCCGGGCGGTTGCCGTTGGGCGCGACGTAGCCGGTCTCGCGGCAGGCGACGTGCGACTTGCGAGCTTCGCCGCTGTGGGGGCAGGTCACGAACTGGCCGGCCGAAAGGGCGTGGTGCGAGCGGCCCTTGCGGGTCTGGGTGCGGGTCTTACGTTGAACGGGAAGCATAGCGCAGGTCCTTGTCGGCTAAGCGGTTAGCGTGCCGAGCGGTAGGGGGTTGCGGGTGGAAAAATCGGGGTTTCGCCGTAGCGAGCCGTAAAAGGTAGCCCGATCAGGGTTTGCCGTCAAGGCGACGGACCGAGATAGGGCGCCAAGAGCGAGGCAACTCGTTTCGGTCAATGAATCATAGACGGGATCAGCATCCCGGGAGAAGGTGCGGTGGGACCGCAACTGGATGCAGTGCTTCCGGCTGGGACGGTCAGTTGACCCAAGGGCGGGTACGCGGGCGATACCCGAATCGATTAACTCGATGCTATTCGCACAGATCAACAGCTACAGCCTGATGTGAGAAAAGACACGAAGGTTATCAGGGGAAACGGCACAAAGCTGATCAAGTTGAACACGGGTGTGAAAAAGAGATTTTGAGCCAATACATCGGCGGTCTCTTCCACGAGCTCGGTGATCAAGCGACGTTGCGTGACAAAGTTTTGCCCGGTGGTGTACGGGCACCTGCCAGCATCTTCTCCGCCCGTGTCAGGCGCGTGGGCAGGTAGAGCGTCATCACGGTGCTTACCTCAAGCCGCAGCGACCCGGCGGGGGTCTCGACGGCGAGGGAGCGGAACAGCAGATCGAGCCGCTCGGCGAGACGAGGGGCCTGTTGGCTAGGATCGCCCGTGCGTACCACGATGGCGAACCGGCCGTCGCCGAGGTCGCCGACCAAGTCTTGAGGACGCAGGGAGTTGACCAGTTGCCGCGCCGTGGCTCGTCGGGCCGCGTCGGCCGTCTCGATCCCGTGGCGGTCTTCGATGCCGTGCAGGCCTTCGAGCGTGATGATCAGCAGGCCCAGCATCTTCCCGCTGCCGCGTGTGTGGTCGAGGATGAAATCGAGCACCGCCTCGGTGCCGGCCCGGTTCCACAAGCGCGTGCCCGGGTTGACCAGCGAGGGGAGGTGGTCCGGTTTGACCCGTCGCAGAAACTCACCGAGCCCCGACTCGTTGTGCGGGTCTTCGATCTCTTGCTCCGCGAGCTTCGCCAAGTCGCTCAGGACTTTGGTCTGATAATCGTTGAGGGTCCGCACCTTGTGATCGATGGCGCACAACGAGCCGAGGCAGACGCCGTTGCGGGCGTAGAGCGGGTAGCCCGCGTAGAAGACGATCCCCGGGTCGCCGGTCACCAGCGGGTTGTTGTGGAAGCGCTCGGCGATCCGGGCGTCGGGCACCACCTGCAGCTCGCGGTCGACGATCGTGTGGGCGCAGAACGCGACCTGCCGGCTGGTTTCTTGAGCGGCCAGGCCCTGGATCGACTTGAACCACTGCCGATCGGCGTCCACCAGGGAGATCGCGGCGATGGGCACGTCGAGCATCTGCTGGGCCAGTTGGGTGATCCGCTCGAAACGCTTCTCGATCGGCGTGTCGAGCAGGCACGACGCCCGCAACGTCTGCAGACGCTGTTCTTCGTCCGGAGGCAGAGGTGGATCGATCATGGAAAGCAGACGCCTGGATTCGGAGTACCCCTTAACGTCGGCTCGAACGCTGGGCGTCTTGAACCGAACTGAATATCCGTCAAAGAAGTGCCGTCTTTTCCTGGTTTATCGGCTCGTACGAGCCGGCGGAAGGGTTAGGGCGTGAGAAATGTCGGCCGTGTTCCGCCCGGCCCGGATCCCAGTTCGGAACCGGGCGCCCGCATAGGCTAGTCGAGGAAATGCTCGATCAAGCGGTTGCCGACCTCGTCGGCCACGCTGCCTCCGAGCCAAGGGCACAACACGTCAAATACGCCGCATGGCGATCCGATGCTCAACGGCCAGACCAAGATCGCCGTCCACCCCACGCTCGAAGTCAACACAAAAAACGCGGCAAAGATCAGCCCGATGACCCCGCCGGTGACCAGTATCATCAACTCACTCAACACCCGGTGAAACCAACGGTACCCACGGATCAGCTCGCGTGACGAACGGTTGTCGGTTCGATTCATGGCGTTGGCGCGACTCCGGTGCTTCGCCATGAATTCGGCCCGCGCGGCGATCACTCGCCGGGTTCGGCGGGTTTGGGATGCAGCCACGAATACTCCCACGCCCAGGGCATCGCCGTCGGGCCGAGGATGAAGCGAGCGAGATCGGGATACAGGCGCTCGGCGCGGACGTCGTTGGCGAGCAGCACGATGACGCGCTTACCGTTTTCGAGCCCGACGACCATGTTCCCGGTCCACGGGTTGTGCCCCCCTTTGAACCAGGCGGGGCCGCTGGTGTCTTGGAAGGTCACCAGCCCCAGCCCGGCGGCGAGGCCGATGTCGGCGTTGCGCGGGTTGGTCGGTGTGTCGAGCGTGGGGAACTGGCTGGCGGCGGTGATCGCGACCTGCGGCCGAACAAGTTCGGCACGTTTCTCCGGGCTCAGCCCGTCGCCGCGCATGATGCCCGCCCACATCCGGGCCTGGTCGGCGATGGTGGTGTCCATCGAGCCGGCGGCGCTGACGTTGCTGCGTTCGTCGTGGGGTTCGAAACCGCCGTCCAGCCCGTAGCCGTCGGCGAGGTTGTCGGCGAAATCAGGCCGCCAACTCATGCTGGTCCGCGTCATGCCGAAGCGATCGAAAACCCGGTGTTGCATTTCCTGCCCCACGTCGAGTCCCAACCCGTCCTGGAGGACGTGTTGGAGCAGGTAGAAGCCTTCGCCCGAGTAACCGTATTTGCTGCCCGGGTCGTGGTGGAAGCGGAGTTTACGGTCGGGCTCGAGCCAACGGAAGTTGGCGAATCCGGTGGTGTGGGTGAGCATGATGCGCGGCGTGAGCGACTGCCAACGCTCGTCGCCGGCGAGGTCGGAATAATGCTTGTTGCCCTCGGCGTACTCCGGCAGCGGCTTGGGCAAGAGGTCAGCGACGGACGCGTCAAGGTCGAGCCGGCCCTCGTCGACGAGTTGCAACACCAGATATGCAAACGCGGTCTTGGTCAGCGACGCGCCGTACATCACCGTGTCGGTTGTCAGGGGCAGGTTTTTCTCGACGTTCCGCTTGCCGTAGGCCGCGACGTGTTTGATCTGGCCGTTCTCGATCACGGCGACGGCCAGGCCCTGCGCGTCGTGCAAGGCCATCAGGCGTTGAGCCTCACGGTCGATGGCGTCGGGGTTGGGGGATTGAGCAAGTGGTGGGGCGGCCAGAGCGGGCGCGGACCAAACGCAGACAGCTAACGTGTAAAGAACCGTCAAGAGAGCGGCGTATTTCATGATGCAGAACTCGGGCGAGATGCGCTGAGCACATGTACGGTGCGGCGGATGTGGTGAACACCAACAGTCTAACGGGGCCCTGCTGCCGCGCGGCGATGATCCGGGATCGTGCTAGCCGAGCCGAGTTGGCGAGGCGTGCTCAGTGCATCGGCGCGGTCTCGATCTGGGCGGCGGGGCCTTCGCCCTCGGGCTCGCGGACCGAGTCGACCAGCGCCTGGACCTCGGCCGACGGCGGCTTGAAGAACGGCATCAGCGTCAGCGTCACGATGAAGTTGATGACCATGCCGACGGTGCCGATGCCCTGGGCGTCGATGTTGAAGAACCAGGGTTGGCGGATCGCCGAGTCCGGCGGGCCGAAGATCGCGGCGGCGACCTCGGCGTTGAGCAGGATGACGTCGGCCTTCTGGGTGACGATGTAGAACGCGGTGAACCCGATGCCCACGAGCATGCCCGCCACGGCCGGGACGGTGCCGACGCGCTTGGTGAAGATGCCCAGCACGATCGCGGGGAAGAACGACGCCGCGGCGAGGCCGAAGGCGAAGGCGACGACCTCGCCGACGAAGCCCGGCGGGTTGATGCCGAAGTACCCGGCGATACACACGGCCACGCCGATCGCGACCCGGCCGACGAGCAACCGCTGACCCTCGCTGGCGGTGGGGTTCATCACTTTGAAATACAGGTCGTGCGCGACCGACGACGAGATCACCAGCAGCAGGCCCGACGCGGTGGAGAGGGCGGCGGCGAGCCCGCCGGCGATCACGAAGGCGACGACCCAGTCGGCGAGCTGCGCCATCTGCGGCGTGGCGAGCACGATGATGTCCCGGTCGGGGTGGTGGGCGCCGCCGAGGGCGAGGAGTTCGGCTTTGGCTTTAGACCCTAAGCGCCCCGACTGTTCTATCGATGCGACGTAAGCCAGTTGATCCTCGAAGCTGACTTCTTTGAACAGAGCGCCGCTATAAGTGCCGCGGGCTGCACTAATGTTGTTCTTGTACTGAGCGAATTTTGCACGCTCTTCTGCGGTCGCACCCGAGTTTTCGGTAATCCATACTTCTGGGTCAGCCAAGATTTCGGATCTAATCGCAGCAGGAATTCCGCCAACGCGCATGAGTTCGTTCGGTTGAATCAGCGGTGATTTGCCTTCCGGCCTTATTACGTCATCGGTAAGGTTGTTGGTGAAAGCAACCTTCCCGTCACCATTGAAATCCACCCACGCGATCAGCCCGGTCTTGTTCCAGTCGTGGTACCACTGGGGCAGTTCCTCGACAGTCTTGCCGTTGAGGCCGGCGATGTCGTCGACCATGTAGTAGCGAGCGAACGCCGCGACGGACGGGGCCGTGAGGTAGAGCAGGCTGATGAAGCCCAGCGCCCAGAAGGCGGACCAGCGGGCGGCCTTGACGGACTTGACGGTGTAGAAGCGCACGATGACGTGCGGGAGCCCGGCGGTGCCGGCCATGAGGGCGAGGCAGACGCAGAAGACGTTGAGCCGGTTCCACTTGCCCGAGTTCTCGCCGTAGGCCTCGGTGTAGCTGCCGAAGCCGAACTGCTGGTTGATGGTCGAGAGCTTGTCGAGCAAATACGGCCGGGCGGGGTCGACGGCCTCGGTGACCTGCGACGCGAGGCCGACGGACGGGATCGCGCTTCCGGTGAGCTTGAGCGAGATCGCGACGGCGGGGATGAGGAACGCGGTGATGAGGACCCAGAACTGGGCGACCTGGGTCCAGGTGATGCCCTTCATGCCACCGAAGACGGCGTAGACGAAGACGATGGCCATGCCGATGAACACGCCGGTGGCGGGCGTGACGCCGAGGAAGCCCGAGAAGACGACGCCCACGCCCTTCATCTGGCCGACGACGTAGGTGAAGCTGACGAAGATGGCGCAGAGCAGGGCGATGAGGCGGGCGGTGGAGCTGTCGTAGCGGTCGCCGATGAAGTCGGGCACGGTGAAGTGGCCGAACTTGCGGAGGTAGGGGGCCAGTAGCAGCGCGAGCAGGACGTAGCCGCCGGTCCAGCCCATGAGGTAGACGCCGCCGGCGAAGCCCATGCCGGAGATCAGTCCGGCCATGGAGATGAAGCTGGCGGCGGACATCCAGTCGGCGGCGGTGGCCATGCCGTTGGCCGGGGCGGGGACGCCGCCGCCGGCGATGAAGAAGCCCTTGGTGTCTTTGACGCGGGACAGCCAGGCGATGCCCAAGTACAGGCCGAACGTGAGGATGACGAAGACCACGGTCCAGGTCTTGAGGTTGGTCATGCCGAACAGGCCGGCGAGCACGGCGGGCGGGGGGGCGACAAGCATGTTCACGCGTCACCGCCTTCCGACGCGTCGGTTGACCCGGGCGCTCCGTTGCTGACCTCGCGGTGGTACCTCGCGTCCAGGCGGTTCATCGTGATCGCGTAGAACAGGATGATGAACACGAATGTTGCGATCGAACCCTGCTGGGCGAACCAGAATCCGAGCGGCACCCCGCCCAGGCTGCCCCGGTCGTTGAGCCAGTCGGCCCACAGGATCCCGCAGCCCAACCCCACGAACGCCCAGATCAGAAGCAGCACGACCATCACGGTCACGTTGGACCGCCAGTAACGCTGCTGCGCACGGCGGACGACATCGGCGGGTGCGGTCATGGATACCTCAGAGATTGAAGAAGAAACCAGGCGTGCGACGAGAATGAAAACTCAACTAAAGGAACGCGCGGCGGCGGCGCGTTGGATCGCGTGCATGCGAGAGGAGGCGCAATCTAATCCCAGCGTTCGGCGTGTGCAAGCGCTAGATGTGCGTGTCGAGTGACACCGCGGTCAGTGAAACATAGCGACATGTTTCATTAGGCGTCGAGATCATCCATCGTCGCCGACGAAGGTAAACACGGTCTGTGCTCGGCCTTCGGTGAGTTTGGCGACGAAGACGTACTGCACCCCCGGCTCGAGTGGCTTACCGCGACGCCTAAAGCCTTCGGCCGGCCTAAGCCAGACCAGACCCCGGCCATAACGAATCACGTCGAGCGGTTGGGGATCGGGGTTGATCTGTGCGTTATCTCCGTCAGCCTCGCCCTCTACGGGCGGGCGCGGCACGAGGTGCCACATCACCTCGCCCTCGATATACGCCAGATCGTCGGTCAAGTTGGCCCCCTCGGCTGGGCGGAACACCATGACTTCTTCCACGAGCACGTCGTCGTTGAACGAGAAGAAGGTGTTCGAGCCCGGCACCGTGACCGCCATCACCTCGACGGGCGGCAACCTGTCTCGGCCGTATACCCAGAGGTACGCGAGTCCGATTAATCCCAGGGCCACGCCCAGACCGATCCACTGATTACGACTCACGGTGATTCTCACTATTGGGGGCGTCGCCGCGTCACGAACCCGACGTGACACGATGATATCCGCCCGTAAGCGATATACTAAGGATGACATAATCTCACGCCCGAATCGGCATTATTTATCACCGGGAAGTCCCATGATTGCAACGTCTAAGCCAACGGTCCTTCGCGGATTTACTCTGATCGAGTTGCTGGTGGTTATCAGCATCATCGCGTTATTGATCGGCCTGCTGTTGCCCACGCTCGCCGCCGCCCGCGAGACCGCCCGCCAGGTCAAGTGCTCTAGCCAGATGAAGCAGCTCGCCATGGCCGCGGAAATCTACGCCAACGACCACAAGGGGCGATACCCCAGTCGGGCGATCAACCCGCGTTGGCCTGAGCAATACCGGTCGACGATCGTGACCAAGGAGTTGTTGGTCTGTCCCAACGACCCCGACGGCGCCACGCTCGGGCCGCCGATCGCGACCGAGGAGTTCGACCTCGCCCCGCGCAGCTACATGTTCAACGGATTCAACGACCTGAGATTCGATGCGGTAGGCACCGGCTGGGACGAACTTGACGACACCTCCATGCCCCAGGCCGCGCTCGTGAGCTTCTCCGAAGTCATTTTCTTCGGGGAAAAGGAGACCGAGCACGAGGGGTACTACGTGGACATCTTCGCCCAGACCCCCGACCCGTTCGATATCCTCGAACAGAGCCGGCACGGCGGCACGGGCAACCCAGAGCGCGGCGGCGTGTCGAACTACGCCTTCGGCGACACCCACGTCGAATCCCTGGGGTTCAACGAGGCGACCCTGCCGGTCAATCTCTGGGCGGTCCGCAAGTCCGTCCGTTCTTACGCGGCCGGCAGTCTCGGAGTGCCGTAAGGATTGTCATGCTCTGGCTTCGACCGGTTGAACGGCGCCGCGGTTTCGCGGGGCGTGGGTCTTGGTCCTCGAACCTTGGCTATCGGCCGGGCGTATCGATGCTGCTTAGGTATCTGCTAGCATCTCCCCCCGCATGGGCCAAGCCAACCGCCTGATCTCTAACGTCCTGGTCACCTACGTCCGCATGGCGCTGACCATCGGGATCGGGCTGCTCACGATGCGGCTGCTGTTGAAGCTGCTCGGGCCGGTGGACCTGGGGTTGTTTGGATTGCTCGGCGGCGGCCTGTCGCTGATTATGCTCATCAGCACCGCGCTGTCCGACGCGGCCCAGCGGCACATGGCCTACGAGATCGGGCGGGGCGACGAGGTCGCGCTGCGGCAGGTGTTCTCCACGGCGGTGATCGTGTATCTCGGGCTGGGCGTGGTGATCGCCGGGGTGGGCTTGGCGCTGCGGCCGGCGTTTTTGTACGGCCTCAATATCCCGCCCGACCGGCTGACCGCTGCGGGGTGGGTATACGACCTGACCCTGCTGAACATCGGGCTGTCGGTGCTCGCCACGCCGTTTCTGGCGGTGTTCCTGGCCCGGCAGGCGATGGTGCAGGACGCGGTGTTCGCGTTTTTCACGTCGGTCGCCGGGCTCGTGGCGGTGTTGCTGACGCCAAAGGTCCATTCCGACCATCTCATCGGCTACGCCATCCTCATCACCGCCAGCCGGTTGCTGTTCATGTTCCTGCAGATCGGGCGTGGGTTGTTGCTGTTTCCCGAAACCCACTTCCGGCCGCGCTACGTCCAACGCAGCCGGTTCCGCGACTTGGTGAGTTTCGCAGGCTGGACGTTCCTGGGTTCGCTGGCGTGGCAGCTGCGCGCCCAAGGCGGCAACATCCTGCTCAACATCTTCTTCGGCCCGTCGGTGAACGCCGCCTACTTCCTGGCGAACCAAGCCTCGACGTACATGAGCAACTTCGCGGGGACCATCGTCCGCGCCGCCCGCCCCGCGATGGTCAGCCTGGAAGGCGGCGGCCGACGCGAAGACGTGCAGCGGATGGCCTTTTCGGTCAGCAAGCTGACGTTGTTGGCGTCGTCGCTGGTGGCGCTGCCCGTGATCCTGGTGCCCGACGCCGCGTTGGGTTTGTGGCTACGCGACGTGCCGCCGTACGCGGCGGTGTTTGTGCCGCTGGTGCTGGCCGTGATCATGCTCATGCACGCCTCGACGGGGCACGCGTTGGCACTGGCGGCGCACGGCGACATCGGCAAGACAATGCGCATCACGTTCTGGATCACGCTTTCGCCCTTGCCGGTCGCGGCCGTCCTCTACGCCACCACCTCGCTCAGTCCGCCGTGGCTGCTCGTGTTGTTCGCCTTCGCCACGCTGGTCACCTCGGTGTTTCGCGTATGGTACATCGGGCGGATGGTGGACATCGGATTGTCGCAGTGGGTTCAGCGGACGGTGCTGCCGGCGGCCGTGGGTATCGGGATCGGGACGCTGGCGACGGTGCCGGTGATGTGGGTGTACGGTCGCCAGCAGGGTTGGGTGCTGATCGCGGTCGGCGTGTGCTACGGGCTGGGGTTGGCCGGATCGGCCCTGGCGTTTTCGTTGAGCCCCGAAGAGAAGGAACTCGGCGCACGCTTCCTGGGCCGGCTGCGCCGGAAGCCGGCGTGACGCGGGCGCGGCAGCGGTTCGCGGCTCTGTCATCGCGCCAGGCAGGGCGGTCTGCCGAAGCCCGGGCGTCGAATTTTCGCCCGGACGACTTTGATAAGATGCAGCGATGGACGATGGTAGTTCAGGCCGCACCGGGATTTAGCGGTTATCGGGGCCCGGTTTGGGTCGGGACGGGGGTCGCTGAGAAACGCCGGCCAACTCGTCACCGAACACGCCCATTTTCCCCGGCGGGTATAACACCCGCCCGATATGTCCCCGGAGGCTTAAGACATGGCACGGGCCAAAGCCATTGTGTCTCGACTGCTCGCCAACACGCTGCGTAAATCGGTTTGGGCCAAGCGCCTGATCTACGCCAATGGTTCGGCGTTCCGGGACGAAATCGATTCGGTCGTGTATGGCAACCGATTGAACCACGACCAGAACTCGGTCCGGGACGAGAAATCGGTTTACACCCTCCGGCGGAACACGCACCGCTTGGAAAAAGGCCTGATCATGCGGCCGCGTCGCCCCGTATTTGCCCTCGACTACATCGAGGAAACGATCGCGGCGTACGAGTCGCTGGCGGGCAAACACTGCGACACCGACCAGGGCCAGGGCCAGTTGCTGCAGTGGTCGCACGACGTGCTGACCGCGTATTTTGAGGGCACCGCGGAAGCGGATCACCCGCTGATCGACAAGGTCAAGGCGCGGTTCGAGGACGCGACCAAACGCATCGAGGCGACGCGTTCGGATTACGCGCCGTTCAGCCGGGGCGCCGAGCCCTCGGGGATCAGCATCGAGCAGCTCCAGGCGCTGTCGCTCCACCGGCGCAGCTGCCGGTGGTACCTGCCCAAGCCCGTCCCGCGCGAGTTGATCGACGCCGCGATGGACGCCGCCCGCTACGCGCCCAGCGCGTGCAACCGGCAGGCGTTCTGCTACTACGTGTTCGACGACCCGGAGATCGCCTCGGAAGTCGGCGGGATCCCGTACGGCACCAAGGGCTTCAACCAGCAGTTCCCCTGTTTCGTCGTCATCGTCGGGAACCTGGCGGCGTACCCGTTTGCCCGCGACCGCCACGTGATCTACATCGACGGGTCGTTGGCGGCGATGGCGTTTCAGTACGGCCTGGAGGTCCAGGGCCTCGGCAGTTGCTGCATCAACTGGCCCGACGATCCCGCGCTCAACCGCCGGATGCGCGAACGGCTCGGGCTGGGCCCGCACGAGCGTGTGGTGATGTGCATGTCGCTCGGCTACCCCGACCCCGAAGGCATGGTGCCTTACTCGCAGAAGAAGACGCTGGACGAGATACGGAAGTACGTCAAATGAGCCGGTACGTCGTGGAAGTGTTCGGGGCGGACTTCGTCAACCGTGGCGGGCAGCTGATGCTGTGGACGGTGTTGGACCGCCTGCGTAAGCGATCGCCCGAGTGTGTGGTGGCGATCAACGCCGAGTCCGGCTCGCCGTTCGCCGACCGGGCGTCTTACGGGCTCTACACATTTTTCCCGAGCATCCCGCGGAATCGTCCGCGTTACGCCCGGTACGCCATGCCGGTCGGCCGGTTGTGGTCGAAGTTGTTGCGGCGTGAAAAGTTGTTGCCCTACGGGCTGGTCGGGTCGCACCAAGCCGACGCGCTGCTGGATGTTTGCGGGTACGCCTACGGGGACGTGTATTCGCCGGCGGTCGCGGAGATGAGCGCGGCGCGGTTCGCGTCCTACCGGCGTCGCGGCCGGCCGGTGGTCATGCTGCCGCAGATGCTCGGGCCGTTCGAGAAGCCCGCCTCGGCCGCGGCCTTCCGCAAGGTGGCCGCGGAGACGGATCTGATCTATGCCCGCGACCCGATCTCGCACGACGCCGTCGCGGGGGTGCTGTCGGGCTCCGCGGACGGGTCGCCCCTGCGCCTGGCACCCGACATCACCATCGAAGCCCCGCCGGGCGATCTGCCCGCCGGGTTTAAGCCGACGCGGCCGAAATACCTGACCATCGTGCCCAACATGCGGATGCTCGACAAAACCGACGCGGCGTCGGGCTGGCAGGAGCACTACCTGGAACGCCTGCGAGCGGCCGCGGCGGCGGCGGAGTCTGCGGGGTACGGCGTCGTGCTGCTGCAGCACGAGTCCGGCGGAGGCGACGGCGAGTTGGTGGACGCGCTCGCCACGCCCGACCGCATCAAAGTCGACGACCCCGATCCGCGGCGGTTGAAGGCGGTCCTGGCGGGCAGCGAACTCGTTTTGGCGTCGCGTTTCCACGCCTGCGTGTCGTCGCTGTCGTCGGGCACCCCGTGCGTGACGTTCGGCTGGGCGACCAAGTACGCGATGTTGCACGAAGACTTTGGCCTCAAAGAGACCTACTTCTCTTCGCCGCCCGACGGGCAGGCGTGGCCCGACATGTTCCGAAGATTCCTCGACGGGGCGTGGCTGACCAGCGCGGCATCGACGCTGGCCCGAGCCAAAGCCGACAAGCTCGGGGCGATCGCGGCGATGTGGGACCAGGTGTTCGATCGCCTGGGATTGCCGGCTCCCGTGTCCGCCGGGGACACGGATTAAATGATTAACGAGTCGCTCAGCACGCCCCGGGTCGGATGTTTTTTATGTCCGTGAATGCAAGTCCAACCAACCCCGGACCGGGCAAGCCTACGGTGTGCTACGTGGTGACCGCCAACGCCGACTCGGCGTATCCCGCGATGCTCTGCATCTCGGTCGGTGCGCTCAAGCGCGTCGAGCCGGAGGCGCGGGTCGCGTTGTTGACCACCGAGGCGTCGCTGGAGCATATCCGCCGTCAGCTCCCCGCCGTGGATGACGTGGTCGACGAGATCGTGTGCCGAGCGGTTCCCGACGATCTCCCCGCCATGAAGGCGAGCCGGTACCTCAAGACTAACATCCGGCGGTTCGTCGACGGTCCGCTGATCTTCGTCGATGTCGACACGCTCCCGGTGCGGCCGTTTCTTTCGCAGTTCGACCTGTCGCGTTACGACCTGATCGCCGCGGCCGATCTGAACCCCGGGTTTCCTTACCCCTTTTTCCCGGGGCACGGCCGCAGGACGTACGAAGCCTTGGGTTGGGCGTGCCCCACACGCCACTACGTGAACAGCGGCGTGATGGGTTGGGCGGACTCGCCGGCGGCACACCTCCTGTCGGCGGCGTGGTACGCGGGCTGGCAGGAGACCTCCGAGCGCGGCGTCAACGTCGATCAGCCGAGCCTGAACCACGCGATCGACACGCAGGACGCGGAGCTGGGGCTACTGCCCAAGTCGTATAACGCCATGGTGGCCGCGTCGCCGTGGCTTGCACGCAACGCGCACATCCTGCATTTTTACACCGAGAAGGGGCGGCCGGACGAAAACACCGTGTTGGCCGAGTTGCTGGACGCCTTCGAGCGGACCGGCGAGGTGGATTGGGGCCTCGTGGATCGCGCGGCCCGCGGAGACGTGTGGCGGAAGAAGCCGCCCGTTGCGGTTTGGATCAAGGGGATCGTGCCGCTGCGTAAGCTCTGGCACAGGTTCACCGGCGCCCGGCGTGAGTTCAGCCTGCGGCGTGATTGACAAGCGACAGCGCCCAACCACCATGCGGCGCGTGCATTGATCTCCGATCGGCAGTAGTTTCAAGCAGAGCGCGACCCGTTGCGGTTTTCCATCGACACCTTGCCATGAACCCCACCGCCGACCAATCCGTTGTGAATACTTCGCCGAAGCCGCCGGTGTCGGTGGTGATCCTGACGATGAACGAAGCGGTGAATCTGGGGCCGTGCCTGGACTCGTGTGCGTGGTGCGACGATGTGCACGTGTTGGACTCGGGGTCGACCGACGGGACGCAGGAGATCGCGGCGCGGCGGGGCGTGCCGGTGCACACGAACAAATTCGAGTCGTTCGGCAAGCAGCGCAACTGGGCGATCGATCACGTCCCGACGAAGCACGACTGGACGTTCCACCTCGACGCGGACGAGCGGTTTACGCCGGAGATGGTCGCGGAGATGGTGGGGCTTTTCGGCGACCGGGATTCGGGCTCGGAAAAAGATCCGGGGGTCGACGCGTTCCGCGTGCCGCACAAGATGATGCTGATGGGCACGTGGCTGCGGCGTTCGGAGGGCTACCCGGTGTACCAGGTCCGCTTGTTCCACCGCGGACGCATGCGCTTCATCGACCACGGCCACGGCCAACGCGAGCCCGAGGACGCCGAGCTCGACACGCTGAAGGAGCCCTACCTGCACGAGGCGTACCGGCGCGGCGTGTTCGACTGGGTCGAGCGCCACAACGTCCACAGCCAGCGCGAGGCCGAGGCGATCGTGTTCGGCGACGGGGCGGAGGCGCGGTGGGGCGACCTGTTCTCGGGCGACCGTGTGGTGCGGCGGCGGGCGGCGAAGGCGTTGAGCTTCCGGTTGCCGGGGCGGCCGTGGCTGCGGTGGTTCGCGGTGCTGTTCCTGCAGCGCGGTTTCCTCGACGGCCCGGCGGCGTGGCGGTACGCCGATTTGATGCGGCTGTACGACCAGATGACGGTGACGAAGGTGAAGATGCTGCGGGCGGGATGGCGGCCCGCCGAGGTCGCGGGTCAGCCGGCCGACGGGGCTTCGGCCGCGTCTCCCGGGGCGGGGGAATCGGTGAGTTGACGCAACAGCGTCGCGCCGACGTGCTGATAGTTTTCGATGCGGTGCCAGTGGGCGTAAGCGCGGACGCGCTCGGCGTCGGCGGGTGTCCACGGAGCGTCGAGCGCGTCGACCATGGCCCGCGTGAACGCGGCGGGGTCGTTGACGTCGGCGGTGGCGCCGAGGTTTTCCTGATGGACGACGTAGCCGATGCAGCCGCGGGCGGCGGCGAGCACCGGCCGACCGGCGGCCGCGGCCCAGAGGATGATGCTCGAACGCCCCGAGTGCTGCGGGTAGCCGGCGACGACCAGGTCGCTCGCCGCGGCCACGGCGAACATCTGCGCCTCGGAAAGAAACTCGTCCCGCGAGAGGATCCGGCCCGACGCAACCCACGGCTTGACGTCGTCGCTCGTCAGCAACGCCACGATCTCTTCGCTGTGCGGCCCGGCCAGGAGCAGGCGGTCGGTGTCGCGGAGCCGGCCGTCGCCCGCGGCGGCGACGAAGTTGTGGATCAAGCGATCCATGCCCTTCCACGGGGAGACCATGCCCGAGCTGCTGATCAGCCGGCCGTCGGCGGGCAGGCCCAGCTCGGCGCGGGCGTCGGCCCGGCTTTTTTCCGGCAGGAAGTCGATCGGGTTGGGCGTGAGCACGAGCCGGGTCTTGCTGCCCTTGATCGACTCGGCGAAGCGCAGCAGCAGCTCGTCGTCGAGGTACAGCGTGCGGAAGATGCCTTTGCGCAGCAGCCGGGCGAAGAGCCACCGCCGCAAGCGATGGGGCAGCGAGGTGGCGTCGTCGTAGGCGAAGCCGCCGCGGTACAACCACGCCTCGGCGGGCATGGAACGCGGGATCAGGCGGACGCCGACGAGCGACAGCAGCGTGAGGATCTGCCACAGCCCGTCGCCGTAGATGAGCCCGACGTAATCGGGCTTCACGTCGCGGAGGGCGGCGCGGAGCTCGCGGGCCCGGCGGGCCGCCTTCTTGAGCGGGTGGCCCGTCGGCAGCCGGCAGCCGGTCCACCAGTCGAGCCGGTCTTCGTGCTTGATCAGCGAGAGCTTGTACTCACGCGACTCGAGCGCCTCGGGCGTCGTGCCGACGGTGATCTTCACCGGCAGGCGGAGCATGCCCGGCAGCAGCCGCGCCAGGTACACGAAGTGGTGTCCGCGGTGGTTGGGCTCGAAAAGCAGTAGACGCATGGCGGTCGGGGGGCGCGGCACGGCGTGGCCGGGTGGGTGGGGTGAACGCGGAAGCCTCAACGACGGGCGGAATGATCGGTCAGACCGCGAGGCCCTTCTCTTTGCGTTTGAGCTCTTTCATCTTCATATCGATCATGAGCTCGTAGGTCGCCTGGAGTTTGCAGTACAGGTATCCGGCCCGGCCGTCGAGGAAGCCGCGCTGGACGAAATAGAAGTACAGGAACTTGAGGTTCGCCCGCATCGGCAGGCTGAAGCTGATCTGCTTGAGGGCCTGGCGACGCTCGGCCCGGTCGCGGGTAAAGACCTTGCCCCACGGCCGGCCGACTTCGTTTACGACCTTCATGCCCTCGACGGCCTCCATCGAAGAGTAGTTGTTGTGTTTGGCGAACCACTCGGCGAGGCCCTTGCTGAAGTTGTAGTGCTCGAACATGTGCGTCAGGTAGCCGATGCTGCCGTCGACCACGGGCGTGGGGTTGACCAGGCGTTCGAAGCGGATGTGCGGGGGCTGGAAGAAGCGCATGATCGTGCCGGGGGGCATGGCGTGGCGGATCCACTTGCCCATGAAGTAGTTCTTCCGGCCGCAGTAGTAGGCGCGGTGTTCGGTCTCGCCCTCGGCGATAGCTTTGACCTCGGCCTGGAGCTCGGGCGTCATGCGTTCGTCGGCGTCGAGGTAGAATACCCAGGGATTCTTGAAGTCGATGTTCTCCATCGCCCAGTTCTGGTGGGCCGACCAGTTGTCGAACTTGCGTTGCACGACGCGGGCGCCCTTCGCCTCGGCGCGCTGCGTGGTCTGGTCGCTGCTGAACGAGTCGAAGACGACCGCCTCGTCGAAGTCGGACACCGAGTCGAGGCAGGCCTCGATGTTGTCCTCTTCGTTGAGGGTGAGAATCATGATGGAGATCGGGATGTTGGCCATCGTTGTCCGGGGGTGGGGTTAGTGTGTTGGGGGGTCTTGTGAAGGGGTGGGCGCCGCGTGCGGCAGGGGCCGGGCGGGGTTGCCGACGACGATCGATCCGGGCGCGACGTCCTTGGCGACGACCGCCCCGGCCCCGACGATCGCGCCCCGGCCGACGGTCACACCCATGAGGATCAGCGCCTTGGCGCCGACGAACACCTGCGGTTCGAGGACGATCGGGGCGACGGTGAGCGGGCGGTGCTCCTGGGTGAAGTCGTGGCTGCCGGCGCAGAGGTAGACGTGCTGCGACACCGTGGCGTTTTCGTGGAGCGTGACCGGGCCGAGGTTGTAGACCTCGCTCTTGGGGCCCAGGCAGGCACGGTCGTCGAGGCGCAGCCGCCACGGCGCCCGCACGATTGCCGAGGAAAACACGAACGGCCGGCCGGTGACCGCGCAGCCGAAGACCCGCATCACGAAGAGCCGCCACGGATTGAGCGGCTTGGGCGTCCACCGGCACAAGATCACCCACGCGGCGTACCACAACACGAGCTTGATCTTCTCGCCTTTCGACCACGGCGAGGCGAAGCGGTCGGCCTGATCCATCACCTGGGGGGAAGAGGTCTGGCTCATGTCGCGGCCACCTCCCCGGCAACGCCCCGTTTCTCGGCCAGCGTCGCGGTGAACACGTCGAGGTATTGCTGCGCGACGTGGCGCGCGTCGAACCGCTTGGCGTCTTCGGCGGCCCGGTCACCCAGCCGACGGGCCAACGCCGGGTCGGCGAAAAGGGTTCGCAGGTGAGCGGTGAGCTGGTCGACCGCGTCGTCGGCGCGGTGGTCGAAGCGCAGGCAATTCTCGCCGGGCCGGGCGAACTCTTGGAAGCACTCGAGCCCCGACACCACGGTCGGGCAGCCCACGCCCATGGCCTCGAGCGGCGCGACGCCGAAGCTCTCGCCGAAGTCGGCGATCGACGGGTAGCAGTACACGTCGCCGCCGCGCAGCGCCTCGGCGAGTCCCGGCCGGTCGTAGATCGCGTCGCGGAAGTCCAGCGTGAGTTTGTCCCCGGCCAAGCGGTTGAGCTTCGCGACGTACTCCGGCCCGCCGCCGCCGCGGTCCGCCGCCGACTCGCCCACGACCACCAGCCGCAGGCCCGCGACGTCCTCGGCCAGCTGCGCCGCCGCCTCGACCAACAGGTGCAGCCCCTTCTCGGCCGTCACCCGCCCGGTGAACAGCACGGTGGGCTGCGCGGGGTCGTCGCTCTTTGGCGGACGCGTCATCGTGAACACCGAGGCATCGATCGGGTTGGGCACGATGGTCGTGCGCGGCAGCAGGGCGGGGTACTGGTTCTCGACGGCGTTGCGCACGGCCGTCGATACGGCGAGCACGCGGTCGAGCTTGCGGTACAGCCGCAGGTGCCAGCCGCCCTTGGGGAAGCGCTGCAGGTTGTGGCAGACCACTTGGTTTCGCGACTTGCGTCGGCCGGCGCGGAGGATCGGCAGCCAGAACGTGTTGCCCACGATCACGTCGCAGTCGGGGATCCGGCGCAGGGCGCGGCGGGTGTAGCCCAGGTCGCCGACGAGGTCCTTGGGCAGCGAGTTGCTGCGTCGCCCCCCGCGCACGGGGCGGAACTCGAACGGCCCGCCGGTGGGGTAGCTTTCCCCGCCGTCGAGGGCGCGGCAAACGACCGTGACCCGGTGCCCGGCCTTCACAAAGTGCTCCGCGGTCTCCATCCACAGCCGCTCGACCGCGCCGGCGGGGCCGGGCGGGGGCGGGAGGTACGGTCCTAAAACGAGGCAGATGTGCATGGGGCGGTGGGGCGGGGCGATGGGGCCCGCGGCAGGCGTTATCATCCGGGTTGCGGCGTGGGCGGGTTGCGTCTCGGGGGGATTTTCGGGGCCTCGGGCGACATCGCACCGTTCATGAGGCATACTCTCGACAGGCCGGCCGTTTTGGGCCAAACCCCCGTTTCCGCGAAGACTTATACCTTATCGGCGTCTCGCCCATGAAACCTACCCCCGCAAACGCCGCCCGCCACCAGAGCCCGTACTCTTTTCGGGCCAAGGCGGGGCGGATGCTGTGGTCTGTAGTGGAAGTGACGTTGTTCCGGATGACCTGGCCGACGTGGTACCGCTACCGGGCGTTCCTGCTGCGGTGCTTCGGGGCCGACGTGAGCCCGGCCAGCCGCATCCGGCGGACCTGCCGGTTCATGTGCCCGTGGAACCTGAGCGTGGGGGCGGGCACGGCTACGGGGGAGAACGTGTATTTCTACTGCCTCGGCGAGGTCCGCGTGGGGGCGCGGGTGACGCTCAGCCACGACGCGGTGCTGTGCGCCGGCAGCCACGACTACCGCACGATCGAGATGCCGTTGCTGCGCCCGCCGGTCGCGGTGCAAGACGACGCCTGGGTCGCGTTCGGCGGGTTCGTCGGGCCCGGCGTCACGGTCGGGGCGGGCGCGATCCTCGCGGCCCGCGGCGTGGCCGTGCGCGACCTCGAGCCGTGGGGCATCTACGGCGGCAACCCGGCGAAGCGGATCGCCGATCGCCCGCCGTTGTCGACCGGATCCGAAACAACGGGCGTTCCCGAACCGCCGGACCCGCCAACCGCCCCGGCGTAAATCCCGGGGTTGGTTTACCATCCCCGCCTCTGCCGAACCGCCGTGCTCCGCCACCCATCCCACTCTTCATGCGAATCCTGCACTACCTCGAATGCGTCGACCTGGCCAAAGGCGGTGTCGTCACCGCCGGCATGGACATGTGCGAAGCGCTGCTGAGTCAGGGCGTCGACGTCGAACTGCTCACCGGCTACGAGGTCGACGCCCCCGACGGTTGGCGAGACGGCTCGACGCCGCACATGACGCTGACCGTCGACCCGTCGTTCATCTGCCGGTACCGGCCGCCGGAAGACCTGCGGAAAAAAATTCGGCCGCTGTTGGAGCGCTGCGACGTCTTGCACATGCACGGCGTGTGGAACCCGCTGCACCGTTTCCTCGCCGCCGAGGCGGTGGCTGTCGGCAAGCCTTACGTCGTGACGCTGCACGGCATGCTCGACTACTGGTCGATGGACCACGGCGGGCCGCTCAAACGCCTAAAAAAGAAGGCTTTTCTCGCGTTGTTCGGGCGGAAGATCCTGCAGAACGCCGCGGCCGTGCAGTGCACCGCCCAGCTCGAAGCCGACGCCGCTTTGCACTACGTCTCGGGGCTCAAGACCTTCGTGCTGCCGTGTATCGTGAAGTTCAGTGGAATCCTCGACATCGAGCGCGGCGCGATCCCCGCCGACCCCGCGCAGCCGCAACTGTTGTTTCTAAGCCGCGTGCACTTCAAGAAGCGTCCGGACCTGCTGCTGGACGTGGCGAAGGCGTTGCCCGAGGTCCGGGTCGTCCTGGCCGGGCCGGTCGAGCCGGAATACGAGCAGGAGCTGCGCGACAAGGCCGGGCGGTTGGGTGTGGCCGACCGCGTGGTGTGGGCGGGCATGCTGCGGGGCGACGACAAGCTCCGGGCGTTCGCCGAAGCGGACGTGTTCGTGTTGCCGACGAGTCAGGAAAACTTCGGCATCGTGCTGGTCGAGGCGATGGGCGCGCAGCTCCCCGTCGTGACGACCAAAGGCACCGCGATCTGGCCGGACCTGCAAGAGGCCGGGGCGTGGATCGTCGAGCAGGACCCCGCCGCGCTGATCGACGCGATCCGTGAGGTGTTGGCGGAGACCCAAGCCACCGCGGAACGGGCGCGGCGCGGCCACGAGTGGGTCCGGCAGACCCTGGTGTCCGAAGCGTTGGCGCCGAAGTACGTCGCGGCCTACGAAAAAATCTTGAAGCCGGAGGAGGGCAGCGCGTGATGCGGCTGGCGATCTTGTGGACCAACGTGTCGGGTTATTCGGCGGCGTGCTGGCGTCGGCTGGCCGAGCGCGACGGGGTGGAGCTGTGCATCCTCACGCTCGGCTCGGGCGCGGGCACGAAGAACACGGCGTTCGCCGACAAGCTCGGCGAGGGCCTGCCGATCGAGTCGCACGACCCCGCGACGCTGACCGAGGCGCAGGTCGCCGAGCGGCTCGAAGCGTTCAAACCCGACGCGATCCTGGTGGTCGGCTGGGCGTACGACGCCTACGTGCGTGCCGCGTTCGCGCACGCCGACCGGCACGGCAGCAAGGTGATCCAGACCATGGACAACCCCTGGCAGGGGACCTGGAAGCAGTGGGTGACGTGCCTGCGGCGCCGGAAGCTGGTGGCGCGGGCCGACGCGGTGCTCGTGCCCGGCGTGCGGAGCCTGCAGTTCGCCCGCCACCTCGGCGTGCCGTGGGACAAGATCCACGTGGGCATGTACGGCTACGACGACCGGACCTGCGTGCCGCAAGCCGTCCCCGACACGCCACCCCGCAGGTTCCTGTTCGTCGGCCGGTACGTCGAGAGCAAGGGCGTGACCGATCTGTTGCAGGGCTACCGGCAGTACCACGGCGGGCGCGCCGACGCGTTCGAACTCGTGTGCCACGGCGCGGGCCCGATGGGCGAGCAGATCGGGACCGAGCCCGGTGTGACCGAGGGCGGTTTTGTCCAGCCGGACGGATTGCCCGGGGCGTTGGCGGCATCGGCGGCGCTGATCCTGCCCAGCCACCACGAGCACTGGGGCGTGATCGTGGCCGAGGCGCTGGCCTGCGCCCGGCCGGTGATCTGCACGAACACCACCGGCTCGGCCCCGGAACTGGTCCGCGACCGGTTCAACGGCATCGTGGTCCCGGCGCACTCGCCCGATCACCTCGCGGCGGCGATGCGCGAAATAGAAGACCACCCCGCGGCGTGGCGGGCCATGGCCGAGCGTGGCCCCGGTCTGGCGGCGCCCTTCTCGGCCAGCCGCTGGGCCGACCTGCTGCAGCGCGTGGTCGCCTCGCTCTGAACCGGGCTCGACGCGCGGGAACACGGCGCTGCGGGCGCTCGCGCTTGAACTAGAAATTCCTCAACGACGGGTACGGCTGGGCCAGGGGCTGGCCCGGGGGCGGCGCGTACAGCACCGGCGAGGGGTGACTGGCGCGCAGGAACACATCGACGACGTACATGATGATGAGGTTGCCGATGACGCCGATGAGGATGATGCCCATGAAGATCGCCGAGTCGCCGCGGGACAGGCCGACGACCTGGCCGAGCGTGCTGCCGATGGCGGCGACGGCGAGACAGGAGTGGCGGTTGCGCAGGAGCATGCGGTCCATCCACCCGATCCCGAGCCCCATCAAAACCCCGTACACCACCGCGGCGTAGAACCCACCGTCCGCTGCCGAGTGGCCGACGATGCCCGGCCCGACCGTGTGGATGCCCAGGGCGACGCCGCGTTTGTCGGCCTCGACCGGGATCCGCCGCGACAGCGGCTCGTCTTTGTCGGGCATGACGCTGCGGGGCACGAAGTGCAGGAAGAAGTACTTGAGCCCGGCCATGTGCTGGTATTCGTAGTACTCGAAGCGCGAATCGATCAGCCACAACGACGCGATCCCGGTATCGGGAACGGCAAAGTTCGACTTGAGTGCCTGCCAGCCCAGGCCTTTGATGATCCCGTTTACGCGCAGCCCGCCCTGGCCGGCGGTGTCCCGCTCGGTACGCACCTGCGAGAACGACCCGATGATCGTCATCGCGATCAGGGCGGCCGGCACGAGGACTAGCCAGACTTTTCGTGAGGAGAAGGTCTGGGGCCGCACGAAATACAGCCCCCACATCGCCGCGCCGAGGATGCCCACCAGGCCCCGCCGGCCGAAGTCCGCGAGGATCGTGTTGAACATGCTCAGCAGGATGATGCCGATCGCCGGGAGCGACAGCACCGGGTTGACGAAGTTGCGCGCGATCACGTACATCGCCAGGCAGCCCGACATCGCCGCGCTGGCGGTGAAGATGTGGTTCAAGAGCGGGCCGAAGATCGGCACGTAGCCCGAGAAACGGGCGAAGTACGCGGCCAAACCCACGGTCACGGCCACGATCAGCAGCGGCACCGGGGGCAGGTCGGCCTGGAACGTCGGCGGCTTGATCTTCTTCGGTGGCCTGCTGAAGAACCAGTTGTAGGCCAGGAAAAAGCAGACCAGGTAGAGAAAGCTGTACGCGACGAACCGACCGGCGGCACGCGGGGCGTCGGCTACGAAGTAGTCGCCGAAATCGTCGTACCACAGCGGATAGATGATCCCGTAGAACTGGAAGTAGCAGAACCCCAGGATAAAGATGTTGCGCAGGTTGGCGAGGCCCAGCGTGCGGTAGTGCGGCCCGACAAACAGCGACACAACCAACGCGCCGATGCCGAGTATCGCGTAACTCACCGCAAAAAAGATCATGGGTCTGCTCTCGGTCCGGGGTCGGTGGGGACGCGCCGGAGGCGGGTTCTATCCGGGGTTCTCGTCGGGCTGGTCCACCGACTTGGTCAGGTCAAACACGGGCATCGGCCAGCCCAACTGCTCGGACATCCGTCGGCTGTCTTCTTCGAGCCGGGGCCGGATCTCTTCGAAACTCTCGCGGGGCATCTTTTTCGGCCGCGGGGGGGCCTGCGGGATGAGGATCGACGTCAGCTTGATCCGCAGCCGCGGCGGGATCAGCGGGCGGATCAGATACCGGTAGATGCCCATGAACTGGAACCAGCGGTAAGCGCCCTTCATCAGCGGCTTGCCGTCGCTGCGGTTGTGGACTTCTTCGGTCGCCTTGGCCGGGTCGTACGCCACGCCCAGGAACCGGCAGACTTCCTCGACCACCGCGGCGCGTTCCCGGGTGTAGCGCCGGAAATGGACCACGTGGACACGCTCGGGCCCGAACGCCTTGATCCACGGCTCGAGCTGGTAGCCGTACAGGCTGAACTCGAGGATGTGGGGGATCTCGCGCAGGCCCGACCCGAGCGGGCCGTCGTACAACCCGCCGCTGAGATCGTGGTGGTAGTGGCTGAGCATGCGGTCGACGGGGTTTCGGACGAGGTAGAGGATCTTGGCGCCCGGGGCACACAGGCGGGCGGCGCGTTCGGCTAGGCCGGGGTCGACCTCGGGCAGCTTGGCGTACCCGGTCGAGGCGTCGCCGAGCAGGTCTCCGGGTTGGGCGGGGGCGAACAGCTTGTCGTACTCGGCCAGCGCCTCGTGGTCGTCTTTACGGTGGACCAGCGTGGTGGGTTCTTTGTCGGCGGGGATGAAGACGCCGGCCTGAGCGTTGAGGTCGTGGAACAGCGACGTGGTCCCCGCCTTCATCGCGCCGATGAGCAGGAAATCGGGGCGTCGGTGGGCGGGCGTGCTGCTCATGGAGGCGGTGGGGCGGGTCAGGCTCGAGGACGGGGCGGGGTCTGGCGAATCGGAGAGTGTACCAATTAGCGCAGAACACTCCGGGCTCCGACGCCGGTGGTTATCGGCCCGTGGAGGCGCCACCGCGATGGCGTAGCGCGTTAAGTCGAGCCCACAACCCCGCATAGATATCGGGCAGCAGCCCCCGCACCAATAGGACCGAGAACACAGCCATCCCCACCCCGCGCAGCCCCAGCGTCGCCGTCGGCCCGAGGTCGAGCGGCCAGGTGAGCCCCAGCGTGATCGCCGCGGCCAACCCGCTGACCACCAGCCCGCCGACATACAGCCGCAGCGTCTTGCCGAGCCGGTGGTTCATCTCGGCCGGCAGCGACGCGACGAGCTGCGTGATGCCGTAGGCGACAAAGAACCCGCTGACCGTGTAGGCCAGGGCGACCAGGCTGCCGCCGCGCAGCGCCACCGCGCAGGCGACGATAAACGCGACGCCGTGGATAACGTTGAGCCAGAAGTACCGCGACCACCGGCCCGCGGCCTGGAGGTAGTGGTGCGTGTTGACCGCCAGCATCCGGAACGCCATGCCGACCGACAGGATCTCCAAGAGCGGCCCGACCGGTGTCCACCGCGGGTCGAGCGCGACCTCGGCCAGCGGCCGGGCGCACACGCTCAGCGCCACGCACAACGGCAACGCCACCGTGGCCATTATCCGCTGAAACTCCATGAACAGCTCGGCCTGACGCAGCGGCTCGCTGCGGAACCGCGACAACGCCGGCATCAGCACCAGCCCCAGGTTCACCGTCAGCAGCGTCATCGTCTGGCTGGAGATCATGAACGCCAGGTAGTACTGCCCGACCAGGTCTTCCTCGACCAGCCGACCGAGCACGATGTAGTCGCCTTGGTTGATCAGCTGCAGCGCCGCGCCGCCCGCGGTGACCCAGCCCATGCCCGCCGCGAGGAACTTCCAACGCCGCGGCGCCGGTCGGCGGCGCCAGTCCAACCCCGACGACCGCCACAGGATCGGCAGCGCGATCACCGACGCCACCAGCCGCGGAATCACGAAGCTGTACACGCCCCAGCCCGACGCCGCGAGCGCGATCGCGCCCGCCGCCGAGCCCAGCGCCACGCCGCCGTCGATCATCGTCAGCGGCTTGAACCGCAGCTGCGACTGCAGCACCGCCCGCGGCACGATCGACAACGACTCGAACGGCACCGACGCCGCCAACACCCACAACACCGCGACCAGCGCCGGCTCCCGGTAAAACGCCGCCACCAGAGGCGCCAGGCCCACGGTCAGACCCGCCGCCGCGAGCCCGATGACCAGCGACATCCACATCGCCGGGCCCGCCCACCGCTCGATGCGTCGCTGCCGCTGGATCAGCACCGGGCCGATGCCCGCATGCCGCAGCAGCCAGACGAACATCATCAGCGTGTACGCCAGCCCGACGATGCCGAAGTCTTCGGGCACCAGCAGCCAGGCGAGCACCAACTGCGAGACGAACTGGCTAGCCCGGCTCACCACCGTCAGCAGCGTCGTCCACGCCGCGCTGACCGTCGCCTGCTGGGCGAGGTCGGCGTCGTCGGTCGATCGGGGCTGGGTCATTGTGGATCGGCCGGGGCGAGCGTCGCTGGGGTGCCCCGAGGCTGCCGATCGCGAGGCGGCGGGGTCCGGGAGCTTTCGCGGAAGTTTCGGGGAGTTCCGGGGGGTTAGTCGTACGCCGCTTGGCGTTCGTCGACGTAGAGCAAGTCACGCAGTGTACGGCCTTGCTTAAACCAGTGGTAGGCACCCATCGACACCGCGTGCCCGTCGTCGAGGATGTCGCGGATGCGTCCGTGGATCACGGGGAACCGGTCGAGGTCTTCCTGGGTCTCGTTGGTACGCGGGCGGATCATCCGGACGATCTCGCCGGTGAGCAGATCATCGGAGATGCCGTATCTGGTACGGGCCTGGGGGTGGCCGTGTTCGATGTCACTGTTGAGCCAGGTCTGATCGAGGGCCATGACGTCGAAGTCGAACCAGTGCGGCGTCGTACGGGTCGGCTTGGCCTCGACGTAAACCCGCACGCCGCGCTCGCGCAGCCGCAGGGCGAACACGTGCGTCGGCGATCCCTCGGCCGCGCCCACCGCCGCGTCGAGCGCGATCGACATGTTCGCGTCTAGGCACGGCTGCACCGAGCGGAACGCGCGTTCCAGCCACTGGTCGATCGTCAGGCCCCGGAAGTCCGGGTCGTCGGTGCCGCAGCCGACGTAGGCGATCACCTCGATGCCCTGGTCGGTGATCGGCTTCCACGCCTCGACAAAGTTCGTGGTCACCGGCAGCAGTCCCGCTTCCTGGGCGTGGATCAGTTGGTCGAGCTGCATTGCTTCGTCCGCGATCGCGCCGAAGGGGTTGTGCAGTTGGAAGCGACGCACGCCCTGCTCGATCTGCGGCTCGATGTGAAAACGCACGAACGTCGGCCAGCCGCGGGTCGCGACGTTCCAGCCGATGTTGCGGTGGGCCGGGCTATTGGTCGACCAGCCGATGTTGTAGAAACTGATGAAGCGCTGCACGTCCTGTTGGAAACGCTCCTCGGCGGTCGGCGAAGACGGGGTCTCGTCGTGCTGGATCTCGAAGGTCGACGCCAACGTATCGGCCGCAGGCGAACCCGCGGAGGCCGAGGCGCCCGCGGATGCTCCGGCATCCGCCGAGGCCGCCGCCGAAGCCCCGGCGCTTGGTCGAGCCAAACCCGCGCGCACCACGGGAGCCGGGGCACTGCCGCCCGAGGTGCTGGTGGTTTGTCCCGCGGCGGTGGTCGGAGCCGGAGCCGCGGACGGTGCGGCATCGTCGTCGCGGCTCACGGTGATTTGGGTCTGTACGTCTGCCGCGTGGTGTTGGAGGAGGCCGCCGGTGCTTTCGGCGTCGTCGGTTTGGGGGTCGGCCAGGACCAGCTGCGGTTCGGGCTCGGCCGTCGCGGAAGCCTCGGCGGGCGGCATCGGCGTGATGACGAACGACAGCTTGGGCGGCGTCGTAGCCGGTGCCGGCTCGGGTGCCTGCGCCGTGGCGGTGGGGATCGGTGTCGGGGCCTGCGCCTGTGCCGGTACCGTTTCGAGCACCGTATCCGTCGCGACGGCCACGGCAGGAGCCTCACCGGTCTCGGCCGCCACCGCCGGCTTCAAGCGCTGGCCCACCGCAAACAACCCCGTACCCGCCAGCACCAGCGACAGGCTGAGGCCGCCGCCGATCACGAGCGACAGGGTGAGTCCGTTCCACGGGGTGGCGGTCGGGGCGGGGCGTTGGGGCATGAGGGTTCACCTGGTTCAAACCTGATCTATTCGTCCCGGCCGCGTCTTTGCTCGGCCGGATGTTGACCCCTGCCGAACTATAGCCGGCGCGTGTTCAACACCAATTAACCCAAGTATTCGCGGGCCATGCCACTGCATTACCTCGTTTCCCCCGATCCCGCGGCTTCGCCGACCGGCACGGCCCCGCTATCCGTCGTGACCGGCACCCCCCGCGCCACCCGAACCGCCAGGCAAGCCGCCATCACCACCAGCGCCACGCTGTGGTGCGGCAAGAGCACCACTCGCCAAAGCCACGTCTCCCGTAGCCAAGCCCCGAACCCCTCGCCCCGCGACCACACCTCCAGCGCCACCGGCCCCGGCACCGTGAACAATGCCACGCCCACCAGCACCGCCCAGGCCGCCGCGTCCCGGCGGCTCGCCGACAGCGCCCGCCACGCCCACACGCTCGGTAGCACCAAGAGCACCGCATCGTACGTCCGGTGGTACGCCATCAGCATCGTCAGCACCGCGGCCAACGCGACCGCCGCGAAACACCGGGCGTCGGGGCCTTCGGTCACAGATGCCCGGTTCCCCGCGCGGCCGTGCACCGCCAACACCGCCGTTGCCCCGAGCCACACCGCCGCCGGGACCAGCACTCCCGCGACCCGCAACGCCGCCCCCGGCCCGATCCCGTCGGGCCACCACCGGTGCAGCCACGGCTCAAGATGGATCAACTGATACGTGTACGGGTTCAGCCCCGAAGGCTCGGCCAGCCCCGAGGCGGTGAACGCCCGCAGGTTCTCCCGCCAGTGAGCGAGCCACGCCGATTCGATGCTCGCGATCCACGCCACCGACCCCACCAGGATCAACACGCCCCACCCCGCCGCCCACCCGACCACCGCCCGCCGCGGCGTCGCCAACAGCACCACCGTGATCGGCCCGACGAGTTGCGGCTTCAGCCAACCCGCCACCGCCAACAGCAACCCCGCCAGCGCCGCGTGCCAGTGGCACAGCCGCGCGGCGCCCGGCGGCGTCCGCCACCCGATCGCCGGCAGCATCAACGCCAGCACCAACACCGACATCTGCCCGAACGCCAACGCCGTATGCAGCGCCGCCGACCCCCACCAGATACCCACCGCCAACGCGGCGAACGCCCCAGCGCCCGGCGGGGATGGATCCCGGGGGCGCTGCCGGACCAGCCACACGCTCACCCCCGCGACGGCCAACAGATTCACGACCAGCCACACGGCCTTGGCGTTTTCCCAACCGACCGTGCCCACCGGCGCGAGCAGCGTGTAAGCCGTGGGCGGGTACAGCGAGTGGAACCACGCCGGGTCGCGCAGCCGGCCGGGGTCGCCGATCTCTTGGGCCACCTCGCCGCCCGCCGCCGCATAAGCGTCGAAGGTCGATTCGAAGTCGTACGGGTCGCCGCCGAGCACGACCTGCCGCGCCCCGGCGTAGATCATCGTGAAGTCCCACGACCCGTCGAGCGCCCGCTGCGCCCCGCGCTGCACCAGCAGCCCCATGCCGATCACCAACGCCAGGCCCGCCACCGCGATCCACCCCGGCGCGGCCCGCCCGCCGCGGGCCGGCGTCGCGTCGCGGGGCGGCGGGGATATCGACGGACCACTCATGCACGTTTCCTTACGCCCCATGAGCTCCGCGGGGTCACCTACCCATCGGTGCCACCGCCCGATTTTCGACAGTCCGGGGCCGAGAGGCACGAAAAAGGCCCGCCGAGTGGTGCACTCAGCGGGCCGAATATGGAGCCGATGGGGATCGAACCCACAACCTCTGCATTGCGAACACAGCGCTCTCCCAATTGAGCTACGGCCCCGTGGGGAACGTGACATCATAAAGCCGCCGCGAAACCGCGGCAAGGCCGCCGAAACGATCGACGGGTCGGACCGAGCCCCGGCTCAAGGGCCCCGGTCGGCCCCGCCCGCGGCGAGCTGCCGCTGACGCATCGCGAAGCGGGCCCGCTGCTCGGGCGTGTGTTGGCCGACGCAGCGCGGGCACGAGATGCCCGGCTCGTAGTCCTCGTGTGCACGGTCTCGCGGCGTGGTGGGCCAGCCGCAGGCGAAGCAGAGCTCGTGGTCGGTTTCTTCGAGCCCGTGGGTCACCGCGACGCGGCGGTCGAAGACGAAGCACGCCCCGCGGAACTTCGACTCGGCCTCGGGGATCTCTTCGAGATACTTCAGGATCCCGCCGCGGAGGTGGTACACCTCGTTGAAGCCGCGGGCCTTGAGCAGGGCGGTCGACTTCTCGCAGCGGATCCCGCCGGTGCAGAACATCGCGACCTTCCGGTGCGTCGCCGGGTCGAGGCGTTCGGCGACGAAGCCCGGGAACTCGCGGAACGTGTGCGTCTCGGGGTTCACCGCGGGGCCGGCGGCCGACTCGAAGGTGCCTATCTCAAACTCGTAGTCGTTGCGGGTGTCGATCACCGTGACGTCGGGGTCGTCGAGCAGCCGGTTCCACTCGTCGGGGTCGACGTACCGCCCGACCGTCTCCGGGTCGCCGGGGTTGACCTCGGGCACGCCCATCGTGACGATCTCTCGCTTGAGCCGGACGCGGGTCTTACGGAACGGCGGGGCGTCGGCGGTCGACCACTTGACGTCGAGATCCACGAACCGCCCGCCGTGCCGCTGCGGGTCGCGCAGGCCGTCGACGAACCCGCGTAGCTTGTCCGGCGGCCCGGCGATCGTGCCGTTGATGCCTTCCTCGGCCAGCAGCAGCGTGCCGCAGAGCCCGGCCTCGGTCATCTCGTGCAGCAGCGTCTCGCGCAGCGCCGCGGGGTCGGGCAGACGGACGAATCGGTACAACGCGGCGACGGCGAACGACGACATATAGAGATTTTAACGGGATAGCGCAAGCAAAGCCCACGGGTTGGGCCCGTGGGCTGCGTCGGGGGAAGCGGTTCGAGGCACACGCCTCGGGCCGAAGGCCAGTGGATTCAGAAGCTCAGCACCAGCGAGACCGTCCAGCGGTAGCCGAACAGGTCCTCGTTGCGGGTCAGCGGGAACTCGTATGCGCCGCGGACGGCGATGTTGTCGGCGGGGCGCAGCTCGCCGCCCAGGCCGAGCGTGATGACGTCTTCGCTCTGGCCGCCGCCGAGGTTGGCCACGTCGACGCCGTTGAACGGCAGCGGCGTGTTGTCGCCCTCGTCGACGGTGGCGTAGCCGTTGATCTCCGCGACGGGGGAGAACCAGTCTGTGACGAAGTAGTCGGCGTGGAGGTGCCAGAGGATGCGGGTGCTGTCGCCCAGGGTGTCTTCGGCCCCGGTGGGGATGGTGATGTTGAACGTGGCGCCGAGGTGCAGCTTATCGAAGCCCTTGTTGACCGAGGCCCAGAGGCGGACCTCGTCGTCCATCTGCAGCACCTCGTCGTCGCCGATGCCGAGCTCGTAGCCCGCGCCCACGGCCGCGTGCAAGTCGTTGTCCCAGTCTTCGAAGAACTTCCACTTGATGCCGGCCGCGAGGTCGTTCCAGTCGTCGTCGCGGATGAGCCCCGAGTCGAATTCGAGGTAGCCGTCTTTGTAGGCCACGAACTGGAGGCGATCGGTCAGCGCGATACGGATCTGGGCCGCGTAGCCCTTGGCGCTGCCGCCGCCGATGGGCGAGGACACGGGGAAGTCGTGGTAGAGGTACCAGGCCCGGACGTCGGTCGTGACGAACGAGTCTTCGTGGTAGAACGGCGAGGTGATCGGGTGCACGGCGATCCGCTCGGGCGGCAGGTCGACCCTCTCGAACCCTTGGTCGAACAGAATGAAATCGGCCTGCTGTGCGGCGACGGGGAGGGCGAGCAACGAAACGAGAAGGGCGGCGAACGGGAAACGAGTCATCGGTATCTCCTTGCTGTCAATTAACTATTAATCGACCTATATATCTTTTAATCGTTTTTGCGGGATTATGCAATTATTGCTCTTGCCAAGTCGGGGTTGTCGGCTTGGGCGTGTCGGCTCGGTCGCGTCTCTTCGCCTCCGGGCGCGGGGCGCATAAAAAAACCGACCGGGTCTGGCTCGGTCGGTTAAGGGGGTCGTGGGTTGGGAGTGTGGCTTAGTAATACGGGTCTTGTCGGGCCCAGTCTTCGACCTGGGCTTTGGTGACGGTGCTGTAGCCGCCGTTCTGGTCGAGTTTGTGTTCGGTGACCGCGGCGTGGCCGTCGACAAAGACCATCGAGCCCTTGAGGTTGGCTTCGTCGTTGTGCCAGAAGTGGTTGGCGTTCGACGCGTCGCGGATGATGGTGGCCTCGCCGACCATCATCTTCTTGGCGGGGGCCGAGACCCGGGTGAGGCGGTGGCCTTCGAGGGACCAGATGTTGTTGCGGGCGCGGTAGACGGCGGTGGGGTTGTTGCTGTTGCTGTCCAAGTAGAGGTAGGACGAGCCGTAGAAGTCGAAGCAGCTCGCGCGGGTGTCGAAGCCCTGTTCGAGCGGGCACTCGGCGATGTCGGTCTGGCCGTTGAGGTAGTCGTAGAGCAGGCGGTCCTCGGCCTCGAGCCCGCCGATGCCGTTGTTGGTGCCGCGCTTGCCCACGAGGTTGAGCAGGTTCAGGTCGTTGCCCAGGCCCACGGGGAACTTGCGGTCGTAGTCGGCGGTGTAGGCGATGGTCGCCTGGCCGATGGAGCGGATGTTGGCCAGGCACTTGACTTCCTCGGCCTTGGAGCTGGCGCTCACAATGGCCGGGGTCACGATCGAGACCAGGATCGCGACGATCGAGATCGTCACGAGGAGTTCGATGAGGGTAAAAGCACGGACGCGGGGGGCGGGCTGGATCACGGAGAGCCTCCGAGGCGGGATGCCACAAGCGGACAAGGGCGGCGGCGACGGGCCGGCCGCGGGACTGGATAGTTGCAACGTCGAATTCCGCGGCGGGGCGGGCCAGCGAAAGTGCGGCGCGGTGTGGTTGGCGGGTGGGGTTGTAGGGGTGGTGCGGGTGGGGGTGGTTAGCGGCGTGCCTAAGGCCGGCGGCGTGGGCTTCGGGAGCGGGTTGGGTTAGGCTGTGGCGATGGGTGAAGCGGTGACGAGGTTGGGCGTGGTGGGGTGGCCGGTGGTGTTTACGTTCGACGACCCCGCGGCTCCGGCGAGTGTGCAGACACAGCTGCGGCACGGCGCGGTGGTCGAGGTGTTGGAGCGGCGCGAGGTCGACGGCCGGGCGTGGGCGCGGGTGCGGTACGGCTGGGGGCTGATGGCATGGTGTGATGAGTCGGGCACAGCCGACACGGGCTGGCTCGACGCGCGCGCCTGCACCGAAACGACGGCGACCGAAGTTGCGGTGCGGTACGCCGGCCGGGACGACTCGAGCCAAGAGCCCGGAAGCGGCGGGGCGTGGTTGCGGACGGTTGCGCTGGCGGCGCACGGGTTTGCGCGACCCGCGCGGACCGCGGGTCCGAGCGTGGCGGTGTGGCCGAGCGAGTCTTATCTATGGGGCGCTGAGCTGACCGACGTGCAGGCGGCCCCCGGGGCCTACGGCAGCCGGTGGTGGCGCGTGGCGCTGCCGAGCGTCGGCGGCGATTCGCCCCAATCCGGCGAGTTGTTCGTGCAGGCGGGCGACGTGATGGAAGTGGGGTCGCCGGTGGTGATGGATGCGTCCGATGCGTTGACGGAGGTCGAGCGGGTGATCGGTCGGCCGTACGTCTGGGGCGGGGCGAGCAGTTTCGGGTTCGACTGTTCGGGGTTGGTGCAGATGTTCGCCCGCCGGCGTGGCGTGGCGCTGCCGCACTCGGCCCGCCGGCAGTTCACGGAAACCACGTCGTTCGCGGGGTTGGGGGTTGCGGGCGAAGACCTAGCCGTCGAGCAGGTCGGCGGTGTGGTGCGGAGCGACGGCGGACGCGGCGAGGTGTGCTCGGCGTTGGGGCTGGAACACGCCGAACGGGCGCGGGGGCGGTGGGAGACGGTGCTGCGGCCCGGCGACGCGGTGTATTTCGCGATGGGGGGGCAGCGCGTGGACCACGTGGGTTTGTGGGTGGGCGGCGGCGAGATGATCCACGCGTCGAGCTCGGCGATGCCGGGCGTGCGGCGGGAGGCGCTTTGGGGCAGCGTGTACGCGGCGCGGATGGTGGGGGCGCGGCGGGTGGGCTCCGCGGCGGGTTAGCGATGATTCTCGGATCGGTCGAGCCGCGGACCGGAGGCCCGCGCTCGCGACGTCGCCGCGGTGATCTGCGATCGCCGGCTAAACGCGGACACTACGAAAAAAAGGCCCCCCACCACAGGGGCGGGGGAACCAAGTGATTCAGAGAGGGGTGGGTCAGGGCTTACTCGGCCGCGGTTTCTTCCTCGCGGCGACGGCGGCGGGCGCTGAGGGCGGCGAGGCCCAGCAGGCCGGCGGCGGCGGCGCTCGGGGTGGGCACGGCTTCGGTGTGACCAGGCTCGCCCTTCACGGCTTTGACTTTCCAGTCGTCGTTGCTGTCGCGGGCGGTGAAGCCGATCTTGGTGCCGGTGTACTCCAGCTCCGAGAGGTCGAGGTGAGCGATGCCCCACTTGTTGCGGAGGCTGCCGAGGCCGTACGAGCCGAGCAGGCCGCCGTCGCCGTCGACGACGTTGACGCCGTCGTTACCATCGACGTAGGAGAACACGGCCCCGAGGACTTCAAAGGGCTTGTCGAAGCTCAGCCAGAGGGTGTCCTTCCAGCCCTTGCCGTCGACGGTGTGGCTGCCGTCGGTCGAGCGGGTCCGGCCCCACTTGTTCTTGTAGACCCCGTTGGTCACGCCCATGCCGTAGCGGTACTGGCCGACGTGGGCCGAGTGGGTTTCCTGTTTGCCGGGGTTGTAGGCCGAGGCGGTGGCGGTGATGGTCACGTCGCCCGAGACGATGGTGTGCGAGGTCGCGAGGCCGCCGTGGCCGGTGAGGTAGTGGGCCGAGCCGGCGTGGGCCGGGGCGGCGACGAAAGCGGCGGCAGCGGTCAGGGCGAGCGTGGGAAGCAGAGTCTTCATCGTGTTTCTCCCAAGTCGTGAGGCATGAACCTCGGTGTTGAAATGTGGTGAGGTCTGTCGGCACCCGCCGGCGGAACGGCCCCACCCCCTTGATGCCTCGAAACCTATCACCGCCCCGAGCCTCGGCCAGCCCACGAGCAAAAAACCCTCGAAACACACGCGAACACGCCACGTTTGACCCGCACACGCGTTGTCGGTTGCGCAACCGTTACAACCCACGGCCCTAAACCGGGGGTCGTCCCGTAGCGCGTGAGGGACAGCCCGCGGTGGAAAATCACGTGGTCAACAAAGTGAAGAAAGGGCGGGCCGAGGCGATCAGCCGCGACGTGGGTTGCGCCGGCTCGACGGCGGACGCGGTGTCGCACGGCCCGAAGGTTTGGGGGACTCGGCGGCTTGCTCGGGTTCGGTTGGTGCGGCCGAAGCAGGAGACTCGGCTTCGGCGGAGGGGGTGGCACCCTCGTCGGACGACGAACCGGCCGGGGCTTCTGCAGCCGGCGCGGGCAACGGGCCGTCCTCGTCTTCGTCGTGGGCGAACTTGCCGAAGATCATCCGGCCCGCCGAGGTCTGCAGCGTCGAGGTCACCACCAGATCGACGTGGTGGTCCAGGTGCGTCCGCCCACCCTCGACCACGACCATCGTGCCGTCGTCGAGGTAGCCCACGCCCTGCGTGCCCGACTCGCCGGGCTTGACGAGCTTCACGTTCATGTGCTCGCCCGGCAGCACCACCGGCCGCAGCGCCTTGGCCAGGTCGTTCATGTTGATCACGTCCACGCCCCGCAGCGTCGCGATCTTGTTGAGGTTGAAGTCGTTGGTCATCACCCGCGCCCGCAGGTCCTGGCCCAGCGCGATCAGCTTCTGGTCGACGTTGGTGCCCTCGGCGTCTTTTTCCTCGATGTGGACCTCGATCTTGTCCGACGCCTGGAGCTTCTGCAGGATGTCCAGGCCCCGCCGGCCACGGGCCCGCTTGATCTTGTCGCCCGAGTCGGCGATCAGCTGCAGCTCGTCGAGCACGAACTTGGGCACAATCAGCGTGCCCTGCATGACCTGGGTCTCGACGATGTCCAAGACGCGGCCGTCGACGATCACGGACGTGTCGAGCAGCGTCGGCCGGTTGCCGCGGATCTCCTTGGCGAACTCGACGTAGGGCAGCACGAAGCGGAAGTCGTCCTTCGTCTGCAGCACCAGCGAGATGGCGACGTAGCAGGTGACCAGCCCGATGATGACCTTGATCCCGCGGAGCAGGTTGCCGAACGCCTCGACCCGGGAGACCTCGAAGTCGTGTTGCTCGGCCTGGCGCTCGAGCTCGAGGATGCGTTCGGAGCTGAGCGTCTCGTAGTCGGCCTCGGCGAGGTTGGGCATGCTGGTGGTGACCTGTGGTTCGGTGTAGACGCCCACGAGCTCGACGACGAACGACAGCGCGTAGGCCGCGAGCAGCCCGGCGATCAGCCCGAGGAAGACGCCCGAGATCGAAGACAGCCGCTTGTGCGTGGTCGAGACGTCCACGGCGATGACGATCGCGGCGATCGCGATCGTGATGCCGATGATTGCGACGATCACCTCGAAGCCGAACCCCGCCTGTTCCTGGAACTCTGAACCCACAAAAAGCGAGATGACCGCGGCGACCAGCACCAGAAACGCGCCACGGAGAATGAACAAGATCATCGGGCTGTCCTTAAACGAGGCGGAGCGGTCGGCGGGGCAGATGGGGGATGGCCAACCTATGGATATACATCAGGATACGCGGTGACCGGCGTTCGGCCAAGGCCGGCGCACGTCTCGGAGCGGGCGTCGAGGCGTGCGGGGTTTGCCCGGGGGCGCGGCGGGCGGTATGGTTCTTGGCTCGGTGTGCCTGCTGGAAGGCTTGCCGAGTACGCCTTGTTGGACAGGCGGCCGGGCCCGGTGCACGGGTGGGCTCGCGAACCGGGTCAGGCCTTGACCGGAGCAGCCCTAAGCGTCGTCTGCCCGGTGCCGTCGGTGTCCTGGCCGTCTGTCCACGGGGCGTCAAACCATGGGGCGATCGAGTGACTCTGCGATTCGGCGATCGCCGGTGACCATTGCCTTATCATGGGGGCCGGCGACCGACCGCCGTGAATCTCAATCGTCCGGTCACGAAACCGCCAGATCGCCCCATGGCCTACACCGTTCTCGCAAGACGCTACCGCTCGCAGTCCTTCGGCTCCGTCGTCGGGCAGGAGCCCATCGCGTCGACGCTGATCAACGCGATCCAGTCCGATCGCGTCGCCCACGCCTACCTGTTCTGCGGCACCCGCGGCGTCGGCAAGACGTCGATGGCCCGCATCTTCGCCCGCGCCCTCAACGCCCCCGGGACCGTGGACGACGCGCCCGCGCCCGATGGGGTGGAGTTCCCGCCCGACGAGATCCAGCAGCGCATGGCCACCGCGATCATGGCCGGCGAAGACCTCAACGTCATCGAGATCGACGGGGCCTCGAACAACTCGGTCGACCAGGCCCGCCAGCTCATCGCCAACGCCGGGCTCTCGCCCACCGCCAACGCGCTCTACAAGGTCTACATCATCGACGAGGTCCACATGCTCTCGGGCGCCGCGTTCAACGCGCTGCTCAAGACGATGGAGGAGCCGCCGTCGCACGTGAAGTTCATCCTCTGCACGACCGAGCCGCACAAGGTGCCGGCCACGATCCAGTCGCGCTGCCAGCGCTTCGATTTCCGCAACATCGCCACCGCCAAGATCGCCGAGCACCTCAACGAGGTGCTCAAGAACGAGAGCGTCGAGGCCGAGGGCGAGGTCGTCTGGCAGGTCGCGCGCCTCGGCAACGGCTCGATGCGGGACGCGCTTTCGCTCATGGACCGGCTGCTCGCCACCGGCGAGTCGCCGCTGACCGCCAAGACCCTGCAGGACATGCTCGGCCTGCCCGACCACGAGCTCGTCGCCGCGCTCGTCGACGCGCTGGCGTCGGGCGACGTCAAGGCGTCGCTCACCGCGACCGCCGACCTGCTGAACCGCGGCATCGGCCAGGACCAACTCGTCGAGGTCGTCATCGAACGCCTCCGCCAGCTGATGCTCCTGTGCGCCTGCGGCCCCGACAGCGACCTCATCGAGCTCAGCGAAGACGCCAAGCCGCAGGCACTCGAACAGGCCCAGCGGTTCGACGCCGCGGGCCTCGTTCACATGATCGCCTTGTGCGAGAACCTTCAGCGTTTCGGCAAGACCAGCAGCAACCCGCGGGCGTTGCTCGACGCGACGGTGGTCCGCCTGGCGTTGGCCGAGAAGATGGCCGACGTCAGCGCGGTGCTCGCCGGCGGGGCCGCGGCGCTGCCCGCCGAAAAAAAAAAGCTAGCCGTTGAGACGCCGGCGCCCCGCCCGTCTCCGCCGCCGGCCGCGCCGCGCCCGCCTCACGCCGCCGCCCCTGCGCCGTCGGCTCCCCCGGCCCCCAACGCCCCGCCCGTCGCGCCCCGCGAAGGTCTCGACGCGGACAACCCCGCCGCCGTCTGGCGGGCCGTCCTCGACGCCGTGGGCCAGTCCAACGCCGCGGCGTGGATGGACCACTTCCGCCTGCAGTCGGTCGACGCGGGCGTCACGCCGGGCCGGGCGGTCCTCGTCGGCACCACCAGCTTCGTCAACGGCGCCCGCAACGTCGCCACCGGCCCCCGCCTCAAACGCGTCGCCGACACGCTCCGGCAGCTGCTGGGCAGGCCCTTCGAGATCGAGCTCGCCGAACGCGCCGCCGCTTCCGGGGCCCTTGCCCCCGAGTCGGCCGGTGCCGCGGCGTCGGCCGACGATCCGCCCGAAGACCACGCCGGCGGCGGGGGGCACGTCGACCGCCGCGACGCCCTAGACCTGCCTCTGGTGCGCGACGTGTTCGAGGTCTTCCCCGACGCGATGCTGATCCAGGCCCGCCGACAGACCCCGTCCCCCCCCGCGTCGGCCGACGTGCCGCCGCCCCTTGCGAAAGAAGACGACCCCGATGTTTGACCAACTCAAGAACCTCAAGCAGCTCGCCGGCCTCATGGGCAACCCCGCGGAACTCAAGGCCAAGTTCGAGGCGATGCAGGCCGAGCTCGAAACGATGAGCGTCGAGGCCGACGCCGGCGCCGGCGCGGTGCGTGTGACGATGAACGGCCACCTGCGCGTGACCGACGTCAAGCTCGACCCCGCCATGATCGCCACGCTGGTCGGCAGCGGCGACGACGCCGACCACGGCCTGATCGAAGAGCTGATCGTGTCCGCGACCAACGCCGCCATGGCCAAAGCCCAGGATATGGTGAAAGAGAACATGGCCAGCCTCACCGGCGGGATGAATATCCCGGGGATGGATCAATTACTGGGGTGAGGCAGTGTTTTTTAGGATTGGGGGATACGAGAATCTCTAGCCATGACGCGACGCGTCGCGGACCGTTCGCTGCGGCCATCCGCCCGCGATGCGTCGCATCACGGCTAAGGGGACATCCGGGTGTTCAGCGGCCCCGCCCGATCCAGCCCTTGCGGTAGAACCACCCCAGCAGCCCCGCGGTGACCACGGCACACACGCCCCAGAAGATCGGGTACGCCCGCGGATGGCTCAGCTCGGGGATGTGCTCGAAGTTCATGCCGTAGATCCCCGCCAGGAACGTGATGGGGATGAAGATCGTGCCCATGATCGTCAGGAACTTCATGACCTCGTTCATGCGGTTGCTCACGGCCGACATGTGCAGGTCGGTCAAACTGCTGGTCATGTCGCGGAACGTCTCGATGATCTCAACGAGCTGGACGCAGTGCTCCTGCACGTCGCGGAGAAACAGCTTGGTCTCGGGGGTGATCTCTTTCGTGGTTTCGTCGAGCAGCGTGTTCACGGTTTCGCGGGTCGGCCAGAGCACGCGCCGCAAGAGCGCCAGCTCGCGTTTGATCGCGTAGATGTGGGCGATGAGTTTCGGGCTGGGGTCTTCTATCACGACGGGCTCGAGTTCTTCGAGGATGTCGCCGAAGCGTTCGAGCACGGGGAAGCAGTGGTCGACCACCGCGTCGAGCAATGCGTAGAGCAGGTAGTCGCCCCCCGACCGGCGGATGCGGCTGTCTTGCACCTTCAGCCGCTGCCGCACGGGCTCCCACACGTCGCCGGCTTGTGCGACTCGTCGGCGTTTTCCTGGAAAGTGACGAGCAGCCCGGGCTTGAGGAACATCGAGACCTGCTCGGCCGAGAGCTTTTCTTCGTGCAGCCGCATCATGCGGGCGACCAGAAACAGGTGGTCGTCATAAGCCTCGGCCTTGGGCCGTTGGGGCACGTGCAGCGTGTCCTCCGCCGCGAGCGTGTGCATGCCGTGGGTCTCGACGAACTGCTTGACGACCCAGGGGTGCAGGCCGTCGATATTGATCCAGCGGACCACGGCGTTCTCGGGGCGGGGGGCGGCGAAGAGCGTTTCGATGTCCTCGGGGTGGTGGACGTCGAGCGACTCCGGGCCGTAGTCGTGGACGGTGAGTTTGATCAGGCCCGGCGGCGGCGGGGTGTTGCGGTCGGCAAAGCCCTCGAGGCCCGGCACGGCCCCGGGGGCGGCGTGCGGGGCCTGCGACGAATCGCCGCCGCGCCGGGGCGCGAGCCCGGTGAGGCGCAGCGTCGAGTGCAGGGCGTGGCTCACCGAGCCGAACGCGGTGTCGACGGTCGCGTCGAAGGCGTGGCCGAGGGTCCGGCCGACGCGCAGTGGGGCTTTGCGGAGTTTCTTCATCGTGGCCTCACGGGGTATCTGCCGCCGCGTCGCCCGGCGGATCGTCACGGGTCAGGCGGACTTCCAACGGCCGGAGGGTGTCGAGGTGTAGGTCGCGCTGCGGGAACGCGATTGTGATCCCCGCTTCGCGGAACAATTCATCGATGCGGTAACGCAGGTCGCTCTCGATGCGTCTGAGGTCGAGCGGGCGGGTCACGGCCGTCCAGAAATAAACCTCGAAACTTAGCGTGTTGTCGCCGAAGTCGACGAACAGCACCTCGGGCGGCGGGTCGGCGTGCACCCGGTCGTGTTCCGTGGCGGCCCGGGCGATCAGGTCGCGGCCGGGCGCCGTCGGCGAGCCGTAGGCCACGCCCACCGCGACCTTGCCGCAGAGGTCGGCGTCCTTGAGCGTCCAGTTGACCACCGGCTGCTGCAGTAGCGAAGAGTTGGGCACGATCACGTCGATGCCGTCGAACCGCCGGATGCGGGTGCAGCGGTTGCCGATATCCTCGATACGTCCGGTTTCGTCGCCGACCTCGACGATGTCGCCCAACCGGATCGGCCGCTCGATCATCAGGATCAGCCCGGAGATCAAGTTGTTGCACAGGTTTTGCGCCCCGAGCCCGACGCCGATGGCCACGGCCCCGCCCAAGACCGTGAAGATCGTGCTCGGGATGCCTGCGATCGGCAGCGCGATGAAGAACACCAGCACCGCGAGCAAATAGAACACGATCTTCTGCACCGCCGCGGCGAGGTTCGCGTCGATACGCTTGACCTTGCGTAGCCGGCCGTTCACCCGCAGCGCCACCTGCCGGGCCACCCATAGCCCGATCAGGATCACCAGCAACGCGATGACGATCTGGCTCAGGCGGATGCCCGCGCCGCCGACGTGGAACAGCTCGGCGTTCCAGATGTCCCACATCAGCCCGAGCCAGTCGAAGCGTTCGAGGTCGGACGCGGTCAATTCGTCGGCGGTCGGTGCAGCGGGCTCGGCCGGGGTCGGAGGCAACGGGTCCGCGGTTGTTCCGGCGGGCGGGCCGCCGTCGACCGGGGCCTGGGCGGATCTCGGGCCGACGAAGCCAAGTCTGACGGCCGCGGTGGATACCCCGCTGATCACTGCGTCACGCATGTCGAGATTCTAACGCCCCCGCAGCGGTTACACTTCCGCGGATGCCGACCGTTTCCGTGGACAACCTCGCCAAGACCTACCGCGTCGCCGACAAAGACCCCGGCTTTCTCGGCACGGTCAAGCACTTCGTCAAACGCCGACACCGCGACATCGAAGCGGTCAAGGGCATCAGCTTCGACATCGCCCCCGGCGAGATCGTCGGCTTCCTCGGGCCCAACGGCGCGGGCAAGACCACCGCGATCAAGATGCTCACCGGATTGATCCACCCCAGCGCCGGCGCGGTCCGTGTGCTCGACCACGAGCCGTTCAAACGCCGGGCGGACTTCCTCCGCGAGATCACGCTGGTGATGGGCAACAAGCAGCAGTTGCTCTGGGACCTGCCGGCGATGGACTCGCTGCGCGTCAACGCCGCGGTGTACGCGATCCCCCCGGACGAAGCGCAGCGCCGCATCGACAAGTTCGCCGAGTTGTTGAACCTGGACAAAGAGCTGACCCAACCTGTGCGCAAGCTGTCGCTGGGCCAGCGGATGAAGTGCGAGCTGGTCGCGGCGCTGCTGCACGAGCCGAAGGTGCTGTTCCTCGACGAGCCGACGCTGGGCCTGGACGTCAACGCGCAGACCGCGGTGCGTGAGTTCCTCAAGCAGTACAACGCCGAGCACGGCGCGAGCATCCTGCTCACCAGCCACTACATGGCCGACATCACCGCGCTGTGCGAACGGGTGATCGTGATCGACAAGGGGTCGATCCTCTACGACGGCACGCTGGCGGGCGTGGTCGAGCGCTTCGCGCCGTTCCGCGAGGTGCGCCTCGACCTGGCCGCCCCGGCCGACGACCCGACGCTGCTTCGCTACGGCGAGGTCGAGGCGAACGAGGGCAACCAGGTCCGTCTGCTCGTGCAGCGCGACGCGTTGACGACGACGGTCACGCGGCTGCTCGGCGAGCTCGATGTGGTGGACCTGACCATCGCCGACCCGCCGATCGAGGACGTGATCGCCCGGCTGTTCGATTCGGGCAACGACGACGCGGCGTGACGTAATGCAGGCCGAGCGGCGACCCGCAATCGCCGGCTAAACCCGGACCCCGTAAACCCCGATCCCCCAAACCCCAACTCCTCCGTGACCGCCTACACCCTCCGCACATTCCGCACCTGCCTCACGACGTGGTACGCGTTCATGTGCACGTACCGGGCGGAGATCTTCCTGTGGGCGATTGCCACGTCGCTGCCGCTGATCATGATGGGCGTCTGGGTCGAGGCGGGCGACAGCGGCAAGTTCGCCGGCTTCACCGCCGTCGACGCCGCACGCTACTTCATCGCCGTGTTCATCGTCCGCCAGATGACGATCGTCTGGGTGATCTACGAGTTCGAGTTCCACGTGGTTAGCGGCAAGCTCTCCCCGCTGCTGCTGCACCCGATCGACCCGATGGTGCGTTACATCACGGAGCTGCTGGGCGAGCAGATGTCGCGGCTGCCGTTCGGCGCGATGCTCGTGGGCCTGTGCTTTTTCATCCAGCCCCAGGCCCTGTGGGGCAGCGACGAGCAGCCCGGCGTGTGGCTGCCCGCCTGGTGGCGCGTCGGCTTGTTTGTCGTCGCGTGCTACGCCGCGTTCTTCCTGCGCTTCCTGCTGCAGTACACCACGTCGTTCCTGGCGTTTTGGCTGGAGCGCGTCAGCGCGCTCGACGCGTTGACGATGATCCCCTACACGTTCCTCGGCGGGCTCGTGATCCCGCTCGAGGTCATGCCCGACGCGATGCGCGAGTTTGCGCTGTGGACCCCGTTCCCCTACATGCTCTGGCTGCCCGCGACCCTGCTCGCCGGCGGCGAGGTCGATCTCGCCCGCGGTTTCGCCACGCTCGCGGTCTGGATCGTGCTGCTGTGGCTGATCAACCGCTGGCTCTGGCGCCGCGGGCTCAAGCACTACTCGGCGATGGGGGCGTAGGTCAATGAAACGCTACGCCCTGACCCTCAAACACTTCTGGTCCACCGCCGTCTCCGCGGAGATGGAGTACCGCGCCAACTTCGTGCTCACCGCGATCCAGAGCACGCTCGGCCTCGCCGGCGCGGTCTTCGTCCTCTACACCCTCTTCCGCACGGGCTACCGCATGGGCGGGTGGACCTGGCCCGAGGCGCTGCTCGTCGTCGCCGCCTACACCCTGCTCGACGGCTTCCAGTCCACCGTCCTCGCCCCCAACCGCCAACAGCTCGGCGAGATGGTCCGCCAGGGCACGCTCGACTTCGTCCTGCTCAAACCCATCGACACCCAGTTCTGGCTCAGCACCCGCAAGCTCCGCGTCTGGGGCGTGCCCAACCTCGTGCTCGGCGTCGTGCTCGCCGTGTTCGCCTGGACCCGGCTCGACCCCGCCGTCGGCTTCGGGGGCCTGCTCCGCTTCATCCCGCCGATGCTGCTGGGGCTCACCATCGTCTACGCGCTGGGCTACATCCTCTCGACGCTCACCGTCTGGTTCGTCAAGATGGACAACATCACCATCGCGATGCAGTCGCTGCTCGAGGCCGGCCGCTATCCGATCGACGCCTACCCCGCGGCCTACCGCACGTTCTTCACCGTCGTCCTGCCCGTCGCGTTCATGACCACCGTCCCCGCCGAGCTCGTCACGGGTCAGGCCGGGCTGTCCACCCTCGCCACCGCCGCCGCCGTCGCCGTCGGCCTGCTCCTGTTCAGCCGCTGGTTCTGGCGTTTCGCGCTGCGCTCCTACACCAGCGCCTCCAGCTAGGCCGCCCGGGACCGCGCCGCGATCGGCGAGCGACACGCCACGCCCGGCCCGCGTTCCCCGGCGCAAAAGAATGACCGCCGCGCCCCACCGCGCGACGGTCATCACATCTCCCGCATCATCCCCACCGCCCTTGGCGGCCGCCGCGTCACTCGGCCGCTTTCTCGAGCGCCGCCTCCGCGTCGTCGGCCACCTGCTTCGCCTTGTCCTGGGCCTTGTCCGCCGCGTCCTTCAGCGTCTTCGCCGCGTCGTGACCGGGGTGACCCGCGTGGTCGTGATCATGGTGGTCGTGGCCGTCGTGCTCGTCGTGGGCCACGCCCTCGACCGTGTTCTCCGCCCCGGTCGCCGCGTCCTCGGCCTCTTCGCAGCCGGCCACCAGACCCGCGCCCAACGTCATCGCCGCCGCTACGCCCGCCGCTACACACATTTTTTTGAACCAATCCATCGCCTAAGCCTTTCACTGAAAGGGGCATCGGCCGAGACGGATACACCCCGTCCCTCGGCCCACGCCGATTCCTCGCCCTCCATTCTAAACCCCGCCGTGGATTCCACCCCCAATATTCTGCCCCAGGCCGACGGTCCACGGCTCGCCCTCTCGGCCCTCGGTCTACTCGCATCTTGTTAACCCAAACAAAATTCAAAAAATACTCAAGCCAAACCTTGACAACAACCGAACATCCACTACGGTAGGGATATCCAATCAAACCCCGAACGTTGACGCCAGCCCCCGGAGCACTACGATGGTCGCCACTCTCGCGAAAAAACCCTCTTCCCTTAACGGCAAGCAGTCCAAAATGGCCAAAACCAAGACCTCCCGCCACACCGAGCCCGACGCCAACCGCGAAAAGGCCCTCGAACAGGCCGTGACCCACATCGAGCGCTCCTTCGGCAAGGGCTCGATCATGCGGCTCGACGACGACCCATCCAACCTCCCCGAGGGCATCTCCACCGGCTCGATCTCCCTCGACCTCGCCCTCGGCGGCCGGGGCATCCCCCGCGGCCGTGTCGTCGAGGTCTACGGCCCCGAGTCCTCCGGCAAGACCACCCTCACCCTCCACACCATCGCCGAGGTCCAGAAGCAGGGCGGCGTCGCCGCCTTCATCGACGCCGAGCACGCCCTGGACCCGTCCTGGGCCCGCCGCCTCGGGGTCAACCTCGAAGAACTGCTCGTCTCCCAGCCCGACACCGGCGAGCAGGGCCTGGAGATCTGCGAACTCCTGGTCCGCTCCAACGCGGTGGACCTGATCATCGTCGACTCGGTCGCCGCCCTGATCCCGCGGGCCGAGATCGAGGGCGAGATGGGCGACTCCCACGTCGGCCTGCAGGCGCGCCTGATGTCGCAGGCGCTGCGCAAGCTCACCGGCGCGATCGCCCGGTCCAAGACCACCGTCATCTTCATCAACCAGATCCGCGAGAAGATCGGCGTGATGTTCGGCAACCCCGAAACCACCCCCGGCGGCCGGGCCCTGAAGTTCTACGCCAGCGTCCGCATCGACATCCGCCGCACCGCCTCGATCAAGGACGGCGACAAGGCCGTGGGCAACCGCACCCGCGCCCGCGTCGTCAAGAACAAGATCGCCCCGCCGTTCCGTCAGGCCGAGTTCGACATCATGTTCGACGAGGGCATCTCCGCCTCCGGCGACCTGCTCGACATGGCCGTCGAAGAAGACGTCGTCCAAAAGTCTGGCGCCTGGTTCAGCTTCGGCGAAGTCCGCCTCGGCCAGGGCCGCGAAAACTCCAAGACCTTCATCCGCGAAAACGAAGACCTCTTCAACGAGATCAAGAAACTGGTCCTCGAAAAGAAGGGCGTCGTCCCGGTGGGCGAAGCCCCGACTGAAGATGATTCGGCCGATATCGAAACCGAATAACTCACAGAATCTGACACTGGTTGGTGCCGGGCCAATAGCCAGGGGTTTTCGGTCACGGAGCCTTAGTTCGCGATGTTTTCAAGCATTGGCTGATAATCTGAGGATTGAATGGCAGGCATATACGCGGACATCGATTTTTCGAGTTTTTGGGACAACAACGAGTACGCTGTTCGTGAGTATGTTGGCGCCCCGGTTACCGATGAGATGATCGCGTCGGTTCAAGACGAGCTTGGCTATAAGCTCCCGGTGGCCTACGTTGAATTGCTGCGAGTTCAGAACGGTGGTGTACCCAAGAACACCAATCATCGCACGCAGGAGCCGACGTCCTGGGCCAACGACCACGTTGCCATAACTGGCATTTATGGCATCGATCAAACGAAAGACTGCTCGATCGCGGGGGACTATCGATCGCAGTTCTGGATCGACGAATGGGGCTATCCCGACATCGGCATCTATGTGTGTGATTGCCCGTCCGCCGGACACGACATGATTTGTCTCGATTACAGCCAATGCGGTAAGGACGGTGACCCCGCCGTCGTTCATGTCGATCAGGAATCCGATTACCAAATCACTCTTGTTGCTCCTTCATTCGAGAGTTTCATACACGGATTAGAGGCCGACTCCGCTTTCGAATAATTATGTGGCAGTGTTGGATTGCGGAGGTTGGGTGCGGCGAAGCACAGCCTTCTGTTGGTTCAACCACTTCTAACGGATGCAGCTGCTTTTTCCTCGAACGGGATCATGAATTCGATGTCGAGGTCGTCCGGGTTGGCCAGGGGGTTTTTGTGGTGTTCCAACTCGTGCGTCGGGCCGCAGGTGTAGTCGTGGGCGTCGATCCATTGCAGGACGGATTGGCAGGCCTGGCGGATGGTTGGTTTGCGGAAGAGGTGGCAGTCGGCGGTGGCGAAGACGCCGCCGGCGAACGGCCGGACGCGGACCGTGGCTGTGCCCGGGGTGTTGGAGGGGACCTTGATCCAGAACTCGTAGCCGTAGCGGGTCTGGCCCTCGGCGGGGTTGGGGTTGTTGAAGCCGTAGACGGGGTGGGCCGCCGGGTCGTCGAGGAAGCCGCGGGGCTGGGCCCAGGCGCGGAGCGTCGCCCAGGCCTCGTGTTCCGGGGATTCGCCGAACGCCCTGCTGCAGGCGACGGTCATGGGCGGCAGGGTGACGGTCTTGACGGGGATGGTATGCATGGCGGGACTCCCGAGACGGGAGGCGGGAGGCGGGACGGTAGGCCCTTTAGCGCAACCCGAAAGCCCGCCACGATCAACCGAGGATTGTCCCGGCCTCTACGCCGCTCTCCACCCCCATCCCCGCCCACGAGAAGGCGGCCGCGGCGCGCGGCAGAGGATGGACGCGACGCTTTGTCGGTTTGTCGTGGCGATCCGAGGCCAGGAGTTCGCGTCGTTTGGCCGCGGCCGCGCCTTGGGGTGGTGGGTTACGGCGAGCGGCGTATCGCGAGCCGTCGAGATCCCGGTGAGGATTCGGCGCGCGGTCCGGTTCCGGTCCGGGATCGGTCTGCCGAGCAAAATGAGTGGGCAGACCAGTCCACCGGAAACCGACCGGAAACCAACCAGTGGGGCGGCGCACGGCGGGGATCGTGAAGGGTGGTCGGTTTCATGTTTAGCGGGTGCGGCGAAGCCGCCCGTCGGCCCGGGCGAGTCGGCGGTACGCGGAAAGAATCCGGGGATGCTTCGTGCCGCCCGTACTGCACAAGGGCACGCCGGGCGGGGCCGCGCACGCAGATCCGCGGCCGGTACGGTTGGGGCGGCCGGAGCGTCGGGTCAACGGTGGTCAACGGCAGGTGGTGAGCAGGCCGAAGGCCTGGTTGGGGACGCGGGAGCGGGGGCGGCGTTTGCGGCCGACGAGCGGCTCGAACGCAGCGCCGTAGGCGGTGAGGTAGGCGTGCAGGGCCCGGGCTTCGCCGGCGGCGTAGTCGTCGAACAGGACGTGGTAGCGGTCCAGCCGGCGGTGCAGCTCGGTGAGCAGGAACAGGGCCGAGGTGTACAGGTCCGCGTCGATGTGGACCACCACCCCCGCCCCCGGAATGGTCGGCGTCTCCGGGGCCGTTTTTGTGTCCGGGACGGCTTCCGCCGCGCCTTCCCGAGTGGCTGTGGTTTGGGGAAGCAGCCCCAGGTCGTCGAGCGCGGCCGGGACGGTCTGGTGGAACCAGCCCTTGACGAAGCCGACGCGGGGGTCGTCGATGGCGGGGGGTTGGCCGTTGGTGGAGAAGTGCCCGGCCGGCCGCTGCCGCCACGGGATCGGCAGGCCCTCGAACGAGTCGAACCCGACGAACCGCGAGTCGGGGTGGGTGTTCAGGCCGGCCCACCGGCGGATGCTGTTGCCCTCGAACACGCCGAACTCGAGGAACAGGATCGGCGGGGGCTCCGAAGGGGGCGGTGTTTCCGGGTTGCCCGGGTCGGGCGCTCCCGGGGGGGTGGCTGTGCCTCGAACGGCGTCGATCACCAACCGGTGGGCCCGCTCGTACAGCACCGTCTTCGACCCGGTTACCGACTCGGGCGGTAGCAGCCGACCGGCGTCTTTCCGCAGTACGGAGTAGTTGGTGACGATCTCGAGCAGGTCGGTCGGCGCGTAGGTCAGGGCGTTTTTGAGGTGTTCACGCAGCCAGTTCATCGGCGGAGGGTTTCGGTAGGTGCGCGCCGCGGTGTGGGGCGGGGTCGCGGCCGAGGATTGCGGCCTTCTGGCGCGGGTTTACGGACGGGCCTGCGGCGGCCGACGCGGGGCGTTTCGTGCCGTGCGTTTGGCAGTGGTTCATTTTTAGCCCCGGGTCGGTGGCCCGGGGTGCCCCCGGCGGCTCGCCGGGGGCTAAGTGTCGACGAGTCGTGTCCCAAGAGGACAACCGCCGTCGATGCCCACGGGCGGGGGCGGGGAACCGCTTGGTCAGGGGAAGATGCCGCGCAGGCGGTAGACCTCGCCCACGTGTTGGAGCGCCGCGGCGAACGCGGCGGTGCGCATGTCGCAGTCGAGTTCGGCGGCGGCGGCGAGGACCTTGGCCGTGGCGCTGCGCATGTGTTTGCGGAGCATCTCGTCGACCCGCGCGGCGTCCCAGATCTCGGACTGGCGGTTCTGCATCCACTCGAAGTAGCTGACCACCACGCCGCCGCAGTTGCAGAGGATCGCGGGCAGCACGTCGATGTCGCGTTCGGCGAGAACCTTCTCGCCGTCGGGCGTGGTGGGGGCGTTGGCGGCCTCGGCGATGACCTTGCAGTTGAGCATCTTGGCCTGCTTGACGTCGATCATCTGTTCGAGCGCGGCGGGGACGAAGAGGTCGACCGGCAGGGAATAGAACTCGTCTTCGCTGATGACGGTGGAGCCGGGGAAGCCGGCGACGCCGCCGGTGTTATCGACGTGGTCGGCCAGGGCTTTGGCGTCGAGGCCTTCGGGCGCCGAGATCGCGCCGGTGTGGTCCATGACGGCGGCGAGCTTGGCGCCGTGGGGCTGCAGGAGTTTGCCGGTCCACGAGCCGACGTTGCCGAAGCCGATGACCGAGTAGCTGGTGTCGCTGAGCGGCTTCTTGAGTATCTCGGGCAGGAGGTCTTCGATGACGTAGACGACGCCTTGGCCGGTGGCCTTCTCGCGGCCGAGCGAGCCGCCGAAGGCGACGGGCTTGCCGGTGACGACGGCCGAGCCGGTGCCGCGGTGGGTGACCTGGGTGAAGTTGATGTAGGTGTCGGCCATCCAGGCCATGATCTGGGCGTTGGTGCCGACGTCGGGTGCGGGGATGTCGTGGTCGGGGCCGATGTTGTCGCCCAGGGCGCTGGTGAAGCGGCGGGTGAGGCGCATCAACTCGCCTTGGGACAGGCTGCGGGGGTTGACCTGTACGCCGCCCTTGCCCCCGCCCAGCGGCAGCCCCGCGAGCGAACACTTCATGGTCATCAAGACCGCCAGCGCCTTGACGTGGTCGAGGCTGACGCCGTGGTGGAACCGCATGCCACCCTTGTACGGCCCGAGGATGTTGTTGTGCTGGACGCGGTAGCCCTTGAAGAGTTTGTAGCTGCCGTCGTCCATCCTCACCGGGAAGTGCACCATGACCTCGGCCTTGGGCTGGGCCATGATGAGCTGGAGGTGGTGGGGCAGGTCGAGTTGCTCGGCGGCGTGGAGGACCTGGCTGATGACCTGTTGGTAGATGTTCGCGGGGTCGTAGCGGAAGCCGAGCTCGTTGAGGACGTGGGCGTGTTCTGGGTGTTCAGACATGGGCGAAAAACCTCGGGACGTGGAACGAAAACCGTGCCGAAGTGTACCGCGTCCGGGCCCGGCGGGCAGCGCGCAAATGTTGCGGGACGCGGGGGACTCGCCGTGGCGTACAATCGGGTCGCCATGATTGTCTACTGCTGCAGCGATCTGATCTTCGCCACCAAGGTGTCCTCGACCTGCGAGGTGATGAACGTTTCGGCGCGGCCGGCGCGGAACCTCGACATGCTGGACGCCCGGCTCGACCGGGTCGACGACGGCAAAGACCACGACGCGGTGACGTGCGTGATGGTGGACCTCGAGCTCGGCGACTTCGCGTTCGAGCTGATCAAGCGGGCGGCGGATCACGAGAGCAAGCCCCGGGTGATCGCGTTCGGTCCCCACGTGATGACCGGGGCGCTGGCGGGCGCCGAACGCGTCGGGGCGGACGCGGTGATGGCGCGCGGCGCGTTCACGGCCCAGTTGCCGGAGCTGGTCGCGCAGTATGGCAGCTGACGGGCGGCGTTTGCCCGCGACGGATTGGTGCCGGCGGTGCGGAGCGCGGTGGTGACGGATCGACCGGGTGTCGCGGCGGATCGGCTGCCGCGTGAGACGTCGGCCGACCTTATCCATCGACGGGGTTTCTCGGCGTGTCCAGCGTGAGCTGATAGAAACACAGGTCCAGCCACCGGTCGAATTTGAAGCCCACCTGCGGCAGCGTGCCGACGCGTTCAAACCCGGCCCGTTCGTGCAGCCGGATGCTCGCGGCGTTGTCCGCGTCGATTCCGGCGACCATCACGTGCCGTCCTTGTTGGTGGGCGCGAGTGACCAGCGCTTCGAGCAGGCGCCGCCCCCAGCCCCGGCCCTGGACCGCCTCGTCGAGGTAGAGCGAATGCTCGACGGTGTACTTGTACGCGGGCCAGTCTCGGAAGGGGCCGAAGCTACCAAAGCCCACGAGTTGGTCGTCGTCGTTGAGCAGGCCGAGCACCGGGAACCGGTCGCGGTGTTTGGCCGCGAACCATTCGTCCAGCCGGGCGGCCGACCGCGGGGCGTAGTCGTAGATCGCGGTGGTGTGTACGATCGAATGGTTGATCAGCGCGAGCACGGCGTCGCGGTGGTCGGCATGGCCGGGGTCTTCGGGATGACACTCGATGATGCGCATGGTGTAAGACGCGCTGGGGCGTGGACGCCTTGCCTCCGGGGTGCAGCGGCATAGCCCCGATCGTTCATCACGCGGGCGGCCCGAAAGTCGAGTTCATCCCGGCAGGTCGAGTATCCGGATGATGACGGGCTTCCCGTTGATCTCCGGCAGGGCTGCGATCTCGTCGGCGGCGGCGCGGACGTCGCCGAGGCGGGCCTGGTGGGTCGTGATGACCACGGGCACGGTGTCGTCGCTCTGGCCGTGCGGCGCGTCGTGCTGCAGCAGGGCCGAGAGGCTGATGTCACGCCGGCCCAGCGCGGCGGTGAGCTTGGCCATCACGCCCGGCAGGTTGAGCGCATCGACACGCAGGTACCACCGGCTCTCGAGGTCGTCGGGCTCGACGAGCGGGGCGGGGCCGTGGAGGTCGGGCGTCAAACGCATCTGGGCGAAGCCCTGCGGGTAAGCGCCCGACACGACGTTGAGCAGATCGCCGACCACGGCGGACGCGGTGGGCATCTGGCCCGCGCCCCGGCCGGTGAAGAGCGTCGGGCCCACGGCGTGGCCGCCCACCGCTAGCGCGTTGAACGAGCCGTGGACCTGGGCGAGTTGCTCGTCTTTGGCGATGAAGCACGGGGCGGTGCTGAGCGCGATGTACGGCTGGCCCTCCCAGCGCTCGGCGCTGGCGATGAGCTTGATGTCGTAGCCCAGTTCGTCGCCGAAGCGGACGTCGCCGAGGCTGAGCGTGTCGATGCCGCGGCAGGGGATGTCGGCCTCGGTGATGTTGGCGCCGAAGGCGAGTGACGCGAGGATCGCGAGTTTTTGGGCGCTGTCGGCGCCGGAGACGTCGAGGCTTTCGTCGGCCTCGGCGTAGCCCTTGTCCTTGGCGCCGGCGAGCGCGTCGCGGTAGCACTCGCCGTGCCGGGTCATCTGGGTGAGGATGTAGTTGCACGTGCCGTTGAGGATGCCGTAGAGCCCGGAGATCCGGTTGGCCATGAGCCCGGCGGTCAGCGCGGTGACGCAGGGGATGCCGCCGCCGCAGGACGCCTCGAAGGCGATCGACGCCCCGTGCTCGCGGGCCAGGGCGAACAACTCGGGGCCGCGCGCCGCGAGCAGCGATTTGTTGGCGGTCACGATGTCTTTTCCGTCCCGCAAAGCCCGGGCCACGAAGCCGCCCACCGGGTCGAGCCCGCCGGCGACCGCGACGACCACGTCGGTCCCGGCCGAGAAAAACGCGTCGACATCGTCGGTGACCAAAGACGCCTCGATCGCGCCGTGGGCGGTAGCTTTGCCCACGTCGCGGACGAGCACCTTGACCAACTCGATCGACTGGCCCACGCGGTCGGCGTAAAGGTCGGCTTCGTCGCGCAGCAGCTCCGCCACACCCCGGCCGACGGTGCCGAAACCGATCATGCCGACTTTTAAGGTTGATTCAGACACGCGGGGGCTCCTTGCAGCGACGCGCGACCGGCCATGGATCGGCGCTCCGATCTTCGGGCGACTCTCAATTGCCGGGTACGCCTCGACTTCCGGGGGAAGGATACCAGCCGCCTCCCGGCTCGGCTACACTACGGCACGTGGCTGCGACCAATACTCAACTTCAAAACGACGCCGAGCATCAGGCCCAAGACGACCTGATGATCACGCCGATCTGCGCGATCTTTCGTCGGTTTCTAAAGCGTCAGGGGCTCAAGTTCACTACCGAACGCGCCCGGACGCTGGACGTCGTGTTGGGCAAGGACGGTGTGTTCGAGGCCGACGACCTGCTCAGCGAGATGACCGAGGCCGGCCACCGCGTGAGCCGGGCCACCGTCTACCGCACGCTCAAGCACCTGCTCGAGGCCAACATCATCCGCGAGGTGCTGATCGATTCGAGCAAGGCCCACTACGAGCTCGCCTTCGGCAAGGCCCCCAAGGGCCACCTCGTCTGCGTCGAGACCCAACGCATCGTCGAGTTCCCCACCGCCGAGCTCGATGCGCTGATGCAACGCATCTGCGAAGAGCACGGGTTCGACCCGGTCAGCCACCGCTTCGTGGTGTACGGCGTGTCGCCCGAGGCGCAGAAGGCAGAGCAGGCGGAAACAGGAGACGAGTAAACCAACTTCATGGATGTATCCCTTATCACCCTAGAAGATGATTTAGCGAAACTCGTAGGCGACATCAACCGAGCGTCGTGGGATAACACTAATGGGGCTATGTCGTACGGCGAAGACGGTCTTCGGGCATATCTGGAACGTCAAGATACTTTTCTTCTGACATGCTACGAGCAGGGAGAAGACAGTAAAAAACTTCTTGGGATCGCGTCCGCAAGAATCCTGATTAAACCGTACGCAAAGGAATTATGGCTCTATGTGGATGAGGTCGATGTCTGCTCAGACCAGCGCCGGAGAGGGGTCGGAAGAAAGATGATGGAAAAACTGCTTTTGCTGGCCAGAGAAAATGGGTGCGAAGAAGTTTGGCTCGGCGCGGAACTTAAGAATGATGGGGCCAATGTACTCTACCATTCACTAAATCCCAGCGAAGTTTCTGAGCTTTACGGCTATACCTACAAAATTATTTAATCCATTTCCTCAGTATCGGCCTGCTCGATCGGGCGTGTGACTTTGTAGTCTTCGTTGAACCACCGGCCGAGGTCGATGGTCTTGCAGCGGGCGCTGCAGAAAGGAAAGTTCTCCACGCTTGCGTCGACCGGCGCTTTGCAGGTCGGGCAGGGGGTCGTCTTCGGTTGGGGCGGCAGCGGTCGGTCGGTCATGGCTGGGGATTCATCGTGGACGACAGGGCGGACAGGCGTTCGGCCCACCGGCCGTGGGGCGTGAGCGTCAAGCGACGCGACCCGCCGCCGTGGTGTTGGATCAGGATATGCAGGCGGTTTTCGCCGAGCTGAGCTGCGCCGCCGGGGAAGCTCTCGATCCGTTCCGACCATTCGACGGCGACCACGGCCCCCGCGCGGAGTTCGTCGTCGAAGCCGACGGAGGCCAGGTCGTCGGGGCCGGTGAGGCGGTAGGCGTCGATGTGGACAAGCACCCGCCCGGTATCTTCCGCGGCGCTATCGGGAACGCTTTGGTACTCATGCATGATGACGAAGGTCGGGCTGCTGACGTGGGTGGGGTCGAGGTTCATGCCCAGGGCGAGGCCTCGAACGAGCTGCGTCTTGCCCGCCCCGAGCTCGCCGTCGAGCGCGAAGACGTCGCCGGGCTCGGCGAGTTGGCCGAGGCGGCGGCCGAGGTCGACGGTCTGGTCGAGGCTGGCGGAGACAAGTTCGATCACGACGTGTGCTCCCAGCCTCCGGCCCCGGAATCTTCCAGGCGGACGCGTTGGTTTTCGGGCGTGATGACGACGATGCCGCCGGCGTCGGTGACGGTGCCGACGCGGGTGATGAGCACGGCGTCATCGTCCTCGCCGAATGCGTCGGGGATGGGCGCGTCCGCGGCGGCGGTGAAGAGCAGCTCGTAGTCCTCGCCGTCGCCGATCGCGTGGTGCCAACGCGGCTCGGGCGTGCCTTCACGCACTGGCAGGACGCGGGCTTGCAACTCGGCGTGCGCGACGAGTCGCGGCAGGTCTTGGGCGAGGCCGTCGGACAGGTCCATCATCGCGGTCGGCCGGGTCGCGGGGTTCTCGGCGAGGAACTTGGCGAGTTCCAGACGCGGCGTAAAATCCAGGTGGTGGCCGGTAGCGAACGAATTCCCGAGCTCGCCGGTGACGTAAATCGCGTCACCAACCCTCGGAAGTTGCTGCATATCTTCGCCGCGTCGCCGCACCGGCTCGACGCCGTCCCACGGCTCGGCGAGCACGGTCACGCTGATCGAGAGCGGCCCGTCGTGGATCGCGGTGTCGCCGCCGATCAGCGGGCAGCCGAACGATTCACCGGTCAGCCGCATCGCGTCGAACAACGCCGCCGCCCGGTCGTGCCCGAAGCCGCGCGGCAGCGCCACCGCCGCCACCGCCGCCGCGGGCCTCGCTGCCATCGCCGCGACGTCGGAGAGGTTCCGCGTGATCGCCTTGCGGCCGATCTTCTCCAGAGGCGTGCGCGTCAGGTCGAAGTGCACCCGATTGATCACCTGATCCGCCGCGACCAGCAGCGTCCGACCGCCGAACTCGATCGCCCCCATGTCGTCGCCCGGCGGGATCGTCACCCCTGGAAACGCCGTGGCCAAGCCGGGGTTCGCCGCGTAGATGTGTTGGAGCAGGTCGTTCTCACGCACGGCGGGATTGTAGGGGTTCACGGAGCTTTGGTGTTATGACCGCAACGACGCTTGGCGGGTGTGCGTGATGTCGTCGTTGACCTGCCAGTACCTCCAGGTATCGATGTCCAGACACGTCAGCCAACCCGCCGTATCGATGCCCACGGCAAACCCGCGGTCGAGGGGCAGGCCGCTGGATTGCGGCTCGTGTCCGCATATCACGGTTTTCCCCGAAACGTGTGGCTCGGCGTGACGGATTTGCAGGTTATGCAGGTGCTCGATGTTTTGTGTGTCGGGCGCGGCATCCGGCAGGACGTGGCCGTGAACGAAGATGTGGGTATCGGTTTCGTGCACGTCGTGACAGGTCTCGGCGAGGAATCGCCAGTGGGTCTCGGGTACCGCGTCGAGCGATTCGTCCGGATACGACTGTAGCGTGGCTACGGCGCCGTAGACCTCCCAGATGGCGAAGGCGTCTTCGTCGTGCCGGGCGTTGAGCATCCACTGATCGTGGTTACCGCGGAGCGGAACCAGGTGTTGCGTCTCTTGGAGCCGAAGGAGCCGGTCGAGCACGCCGCGGCTATCGGGGCCGCGGTCGACGTAGTCGCCCAGCGTGACCACGCGGTCGTCGGGGCGGAGGGCGACAACATCGAGGAGGCGGTCGAGCTGAGCCGCGTTGCCGTGGATGTCGCCGATGGCCAGGGTGCGCATCGCCGCATCATAGACTCAGTACACGTCTTTGAACCGGTACGCCTCGCCGAGGATGAGGCGGGTGGCGAAGATGGTTTCTTGGGCGTGGCCCTCGAGGTGGGACACGCTGTGCCAGACGGCGCCCATGCCGGTGGTGGTGAAGCCCTGGATCGTGCGCGGGGCGAGGAGGTGGTCTTTGTTGAGGGATTGGACGGTTTGCTTGGCTTCGTCGACGGCGGCGCGGAGTTGGTCGGCGAGTCTGTCGGGGGTCATGCCGAAGGTCGCGGAGAACTCGGCGGGGCGGTCGCGCTCGTCGGGCTTGGACCGGGTTGGGTCGCAGCCGACGGTGATCCATTGCCGAAGGTTGCCGCTGACGTGGAGCACGATATTGCCGACGGCGTTCGCCCCCGGAAACGACCGGTGCCAGACCTGCACCTCATCGAGTTGAGCAAGGCAGTGCAGCAGCCGGTCGCGGGAGTAATCGAGGGTGAAACACGCCTCGCCCTTGAAGGCGGCCACGGCGCCGGGGTAGTCGGTTTGGAAGTGCATAAGGAAAGGTATCGAGAGGATAGGACTCACATTTTGTCGCGATCTCGTCTGGCGTTTTCAATACACCCGTCGAGCATCTTGTTGAGATTCAAATGTGGTGGTGAGCTTGCCCATTTATCGTCGTACGACGAGAGATACCAGTCCCTGATTTTTTGTTCATCGAGGTTTATGCCGTATCGCACCAGCGACTCAGGGATATTATGAAGCGCGTCTCCCAAGTCGGATAGCTGCTCGGCTGAAAAATCACTGGCGTGATTTCGCAGGTTACATGCGAGGAAATGTATGAATTGCATCATCCCGGAAAAATAGGGTTCGGGGGCCAAGGTTTGAGGATAGCTGTTCATGTGGCCGACCTTCTATTTTGCGAGCTTGGCGATGATGCGCCACAGGTCGTGGGGCGAGAGCGACAGGCCCGTTGACGTGTTGAACGTGTCGACGATCTCGTCGAACGCGGGCTGGTAGAGCAGTTGGTCGCGTTTAGAGAGTTGCCCGATCTGGGCCTCGACGATCTGCGTGAGTTGCTGCTCCTGCTCGGGTTCAATGCGCGGCGGGGGGGACTTGGCTCGGCCGAGCTTGGGGAGTTTTCCGGCCTTGCGGAGGTTGTGCAGGCGGTGAAAGACCTTGGCGCGGGTGTGCGCGGCGGGGTTGTCGGTGTCCCGCGCTTCAGGGCCGTACATGGCGGTGTAGAGCGACTCGAACTCGTCGGTGTAGGGCAGGTCGTCGAGGGTGCGGCCCTGCTTCTGGTAGACGTTGATCAAGAGGTCGTCGTCGTTGGTGGGGAAGAGGGTGTCGGGCATGGGGCGAGCGTGCCGGGGCCACGGCCCGAGGCCGCGGGCTTGCGGGGTCAGGGTTTGTCTTTGGGCTTGTGGGACGCGGTGGATGCGGGTGCCGGAGGCGGGGTTTGTTCCCAGCGGATGAGGCCGGGGATGGTGAGGGGTTCGAACAGCTCGCCGCCGGGCAGGACGCGGACGGCGAAGCCGTGTCGGCCGCTGCCGGGGGCGGTCGGCGGTGCGAGCCGGCCGGTGTAGCGGTGTCGGCCCTGGCCCAGGTCTTCGGCGTGGTTGAGGTCGGTGGCGGCGGCGTGGTGGAGCTGGCCGTCGTTGTCCTGCTTGCCGGTATAGACCTGGACGCGGACCTCATTGGGTTTGAGTTCTCCCAAGTCGACCACCACATCGAGCGAGCGGCTCTCGCCGACGTTTAGCGGCGCGGCCACGTCGGCCGTCACCTCGACCACTTGGAGCTGCCCCCAGGTGTGGCGCAGGCGAGAAGTCTGCTGCGCGAGCTCGCGGGCCGCGGCGAGGTTGTGCTGGGCCAGCTTCTGGGTCCGCCGGAGCGTTGGGAAGTACAAGTTTTCGGCGTACTGCTGCACCATGCGGTTGGTGTTGAACGCCGGGGCGAGCTGGTGGATGCAGTGTTTCATCCATGCGACCCATGTGTGCGGCACGCCGCGTTCGTCGCGGTCGTAGAACATCGGCACGATCTGGGTTTCCAACAGGTCGTAGAGCGCCCGCGACTCGGCCTCGTCCGCGGCGTCCTGGTTGGCGTGCGGCGTACGGTTGCCCACGGCCCAACCGACTTGATCTTCGTACGCCTCGTCCCACCAGCCGTCGAGGATCGAGCAGTTGAGCACGCCGTTGAGCGCCGCCTTCATGCCGCTGGTACCCGAGGCTTCCATGCCGCGCTTGGGCGTGTTGAGCCAGACGTCGCAGCCCTGCACGAGGTGGCGGGCGACGTGCATGTCGTAGTTTTCGATGAAGACGACTTTGTGGCCGGCCTCGGATTCGATGCCGAACTTCACGAGCTGGCGGATCAGGTCCTTGCCGCCGCCGTCGGCGGGGTGGGCCTTGCCGGCGATGAGGAACTGCACGGGGCGGTCGGCGTGCGCGAGGATCTTCTTGAGGCGTTCGGGGTCGCGCAGGATCAGGTTGCCGCGCTTGTAGGTCGCGAACCGTCGGGCGAAGCCGATGGTCAGGGCGTTGGGGTCGAGCCCGTCGACGCACTCGCTGATTTTGGCCGGCGGCACCCTGCGGGCGGCGAGCTGGTGCTGCAGCGTTTCTTTGGCCCAGGCGATGAGTTGGTGACGGTTGTGTTCGTGGAGCTTCCACAGCTCTTCGTCCGGCACGTCCACGAACTTATCCCAAGCCGCCGGGTCGGCGGGGTCGTCGCGCCAGGCGTCGCCGAGGTGCTGATCGAAGAGCTTCATCAGGTCGGGGTCGAGCCAGGTGCGGGCGTGGACGCCGTTGGTCACGTGGGTGATGGGGACTTCTTGCTGCGGCACGCCGGGCCAGATGCCCTGCCACATGTCGCGGGAGACCTCGCCGTGGAGCTTCGACACGCCGTTGCACGCGTCGGACGTGCGGATCGCCAGCGTCGCCATCGAGAACGGCTCGTTCTTGTTGAACACGTTGTCGCGGCCCAGCGCGAGGATGCCCTCCATGTCGAGCCGCAGCGACGGCGCGAACGCCTCGAAGTAGCGCTTGACCATGTCGGCCGGGAAGCGGTCGATTCCCGCGGGCACGGGGGTGTGGGTCGTGAATACGTGCGACGACGCGGCCTGCTGCCGGGCGACGTCGAAACTCAGGTCGTGGTCTTCGATCAGCCGGCGGATGCGCTCTAGCGCGAGGAACGCCGAGTGGCCTTCGTTCATGTGGCAGACGTCCGGCCGAATCCCGATGGCCTCGAGGGCGCGGACGCCGGCGATGCCCAGGACGATCTCCTGGCGGATGCGCATGTCCATGTCGCCGCCGTAGAGCTGACCGGTGATGCCGCGGTCTTCGGGGCGGTTGTCGGGCAGGTTGGTGTCGAGCAGGTAGAGCGGGATGCGGCCCACGGTCGCCCGCCACAGCGCCACGGCCACGCCGCGCCCCGGGAGGTCCACGTGAACGACCACCTGCTGCCCGTCGTCGCCCTTGACGGGCTTGACCGGCAGCTCGGCGAAGTCGAGGTCGGGGACGCGCTCCTGCTGCCAGCCGTCGGGCGCGAGGTACTGCTGAAAGTAGCCGTGGCGGTAGAGCAGTCCGACCGCGATGAGGGGCAGGCCCAGCTCGCTGGCGGACTTGAGGTGATCTCCCGCGAGGCAGCCCAGGCCGCCGGAGTAGATGTTGAAGCACTCGGTCAGGCCGAACTCGGCGCAGAAATAAGCGAGCGTCGCGCCTTCGGGCACGTCGTGCCCGGCCGCGACGTGCCACGGCGTACGGGATAGGTCGGCGTCGAGTTGGGCCTTGACTTCCGCGACCGCGTCGAGGAAAGCCATGTCACCGGCGGCCCGGTCGAGCGTTGCCTGATCGGCGTGGGTGAGCAGGGCCACGGGGTTGTGGTACCGCTTGTCCCACAACTCCGCGTCGAGCCGCTGGAACAGCGCGACCGCCTCGGGTCGCCACGACCACCAGAGGTTGCCGGCGATGTCGGCCAGCGGCGCCAACGCCGCGGGAAGCGAAACCTCGACGTCGAACGAGCGGATGCGGGCCTGATCGGGTCTGAGCATAACGGGCCTTCCGTAAGCGAGTAGTCAGCGGGCCAAGCCAAGTTATAGCGGCAGACCGGCCGCGGCGGTATCCGCGGCGGCTCGATGTTCATGCAAATCTTGCACACCCGCTTGGCCGTGGGTGGCCCGAGGTGTTAGCGGCTGGCCCACAGCATCCCGCGGCGGACGATCTCCTTGGCTTCGGGCACGTCGAAATCTTTGTACGTGTGGCCCCAGCACGCGCCGAACACGCGGGCCTTGCCCCAGGTCTTGGTCCACGCGTAAGGCAGCACGGCGTTGCGGGTGTACAGCGACGGGTCGCCGTGGCCCTGATCGAAGACGGTCGTGGCCAGGACGTGGTTGCCCGGGTCGTGGTGGCAGTAGTACTGCTCGGTGTCGGGCAGGACGAAGTCGCCGAGCCCGGCGGTGATGGGGTGGCCGTCGTCTTCGATGTAGACGGTGTGGCGTTCGATGACGTTGCCGGGGTGGGCCACCCACTGAGCCCCGGTCATCCACTGGTACTCGGTGTTCTCGCGGAAGGCGTCGATCATCCCGCCGTGGAACCCCGCGAGGCCGACGCCGGACTGGACCGCCCCGTTGAGCCCCTTCCACTGGTCGTCGCTGATCTTGTCCATCGTCCAGATCGGCACGATCAGGTCGAGCTCCCCGAGCAGCTCGGCGTCGAGGTACGCATCGAGCGTGTCCTTGGTCGTCACGTCGTAGCCGGCCTCGGCGAGCAGGGGGGCGAAGACCTCGGCCGACTGTTTGGGGGTGTGCCCGTCCCAGCCGCCGAAGACGATCAGGGCCCGCTTGGGAGATACAGCATCGCTCATGCGCGCCGTTATACCACGGGCCGATCCTCGTTGTCCGCGCGCGGGTCCGGGATGACGGCGGGTTCAGGCGTCGGACTCGACGGGTGAACCGGGGCTCCCGGGACCTGCGGGGGCTTCCGGGGCACGGGGGCAATCCGGGGGCAGGTCGACGGGGTCGGTCTCGTCGCTGAACGTCACGCCGGTGCGTAACGCGGCACGCCCGAGCACGTGGGCGGCCACGGGCATCGTGATGCACAGGAACACGATCGCCACGACCGTGCGCACGACCGCGGGCGGATCGCCCAGTCCCATCGCCGCGCCCCCCAGCACCATCGCCGCGCCGAGCGCCGAGGCCTTGCTGGCCGCCTGCATCCGCATATATACGTCGGGCATCCGCAGCAGACCCACCGCCCCCAACAGCACCAGCAGGCAACCCAGGCCCGCGACCACCATCGCCGCGATCATCCAGACTAAAGCGATCACGGCCGGCTCCTCTCGACGTACCACGCCAACGCCACCGTGCTGATGAACGCGGTGAGCGCCAGCAACACCGCCAGGTCGATCAGCGCGGGCTGGCGGTAGACCCACGCCAGCAGCGCGACCACCGCCACCGCCGCGACCACCAGCAGGTCCAGCGCCACAACCCGGTCGGGCAGGCTCGGGCCGCGCAGCAGCCGCAGCGCCGCGCAGGCCATGCTCAGGCCCAGAACCCCCAGCAGCACGTGGGCCACGCCCATCGCCCACGGCATCTCGGACAGGGCCATCGCGATCATCGCAGCAGCTCCAGGACGCGGCGTTCGAAACCGCGCTTGATCTCCCGGCAGAAGGCCTCGCGGTCGTCGGCGAACATCGCGTGGACGTACAGCGTCTTGCGGTCGGGCGACAGGTCCAGGCTCAGCGTGCCCGGCGTGAGCGTGATCAGGTTGGCCAGCAGGGTGATCTCCGCGTCGGTCTCGGCGTCCAGCGGCACGCCGATGACCGCGGGGCTGCGGTTGGCCGCCGGGGTGATCACGTCGTAGGCGACGCGCAGGTTCGCCAACACTAATTCGTAGACGATGAACACGACGAAGCCGATCGACGCCGGGAGCTTGCGGAAGTACCCGTTGTGGCCCAGCATCGCCGACAGCCACGCCAGCGCGAGGAAAGACACGACGAAACCCATCAGGAAGTGTGCCCAACTCGCCGAGCCGACCATGGCCATCCACGCCAGCGCGAGCAGCAGATTGGTGAGGAACAGCGTCATGGTGCGGAAGGCTCCGGCGTGTCTCCGGGGGCGGGGCGGGGTGGGACGCCGACCGCTTCGACGTAGGCCGCGGGGTCGAGGAGCTGGCGCGCCGCCCGGTCAGCATAGCCCAGCAGCGGCTGGGGCCACAGCCCGATCGCCGTGACCAGCACGACGAGCCCCACGACCGGGGCGGCCAGGCCCGCCGGCACGGGGCGCGGCGGCGCGGGCCCAAGCGACTCGCCGCTTGTCGGAGTCTCTGTGCCGGCTTCCGGGGATGGGCGGTCTTTCCAGAACGCCTCGTTCCAGATCTTCATCATGCTCATCAGCGTCAGCAGCCCCGCGCCCAGCGCCGCCGCCAGCACCCACCACTCCTGCGCCACAACGAGCGCTCGCAGCACGGCCAGTTTCGCCCAGAACCCCGACGACGGCGGCAGCCCCGCGAGGCTGAGCGCCGACAGCAGGAACAGCGCCGCCAGCCAGGGCGTCGCGCCCGCCAGCCCGCCGAGCGGCCGCAGCTGCGTGGTGCCCTCCCGTCGGTTCACCATCCCCGCGACCAGGAACAGCGCCGGCTTGATCGTGCCGTGGTGCACGAGGAACACGATCGTCGCCGCCAGCCCCAACGCCTTGACCTCGGGGTCGGCCGCCGTGAGCAGGCCGACGCCCGCGACGATGTAGCCGACCTGGCTGATGCTGTGCCACGCGAGGATGCGTTTCATCTCGTACTGGGTCACCGCGCCGAGCACGCCGCTGACCATCGTGATCGCCGCGAGGATCAGGATCACGCCCAGCACCGGTTCGGCATCGGGGAACACGAGCGTGAACACCCGGACCAACGCGTAGACGCCGACCTTGGTGAGCAGCGCCGCGAACACGGCGCACACCGCCGCGGGCGGCACGTGGTAGCTGGCCGGCAGCCAGAAGAACAGCGGGAACAAGGCCGCCTTGAGCGCGAACGCCACCGCGAACACCGCCGAGAGCGCCAGCACCAACGTGGGGTTCTGTTCCCGGACCATCTGCAACCCCACGTGCAGATCGGCCATGTTGAGCGTCTTGGTCACGCCGTAAAGCACCCCCGTGCCGGTCAGAAACAGCATCGACCCGACGAGGTTGAGCGCAACGTACTTCACCGCGCCCTCGAGGTGCGGCCGACCTCCGCCCAGGCTCAACAGCACGAAGCTCGCGATCAGCAGCACCTCGAACCAGACGTAGAGGTTGAACAGGTCGCCCGTGAGGAACGCCCCGCTCACCCCGCCCAAGAGCACAAGCACCAGCGGGAAGAAGCCGCGGTGCACATCCCGGCGGCTCGCCTCGTAGAGGCTGAACAGGCAGACGACCAGGCCCATCACTCCGGCCAGCGCGACCATGACGGCGCTCAGTCGGTCGGCCGCGAGCGTGATGCCGAACGGTGCCGGCCAGCCGCCGACCTGCACGTGCACCAGGTCGTGCCGATCCACGGCGACCAACAGGGCCGCGGCGCTCCCCAACAAACCGAGCACGCCCAACGTCGCCACGCCGCGCTGCCACGTCAGCGAACGCCACGCAACCAGGCAAGCCGCCGCCGCGAGCAGCGGGATCACGATGGGCAGGATCGGCAGGGCCGTCATGTGTCGGTGCTCCGCATGCGGTCCGGGTCGTCGCTCCGCACCGCCGCGCACGCCCGGCGGACCAGCACCGCCGCGAACGAGACAACGGCGAACCCGATCACGATTGCCGTGAGCACCAAAGCCTGCGGCAGGGGATCGGCCGCGCCCGTCGGTGGCCCCGCCGTGCCCCGTGCGGCCAGCGGCGCGGGCGACCGCGTCAGACCCGCGCTCACGAACACCGCGAGGTTCGCGCCGTGCCCGATCAACATCAGGCCCAGGATCAGCTTCAGCAGGCTGCGCCGCATCATCAGGTAGAGCCCGCAGGAGAACAGCACCCCGACGGTGATCGCCAGCACCAGCACCATCAGTCCCGCTCTCCCATCAGCCCGACGAGGATCAGCATCGCGGTCCCCAGCACCACGAGGTATACGCCGATGTCGAAGATCAGCACCGTGCCGACCTTCCCGATGCCCGGCACCTCGGCCCACCACTGACCGGTCATATAAGGTTGGCCGCGTAGCAGTGCCACCACGCCGCTGCCCGCCGCCATCAACAGCCCGATGCCCAACAGTTGTCGGGGGTCGACCCGCATCAGGCGCCGGGTCTCGCGGACGCCGAACGACAGCGCGTAGGTGGCGTAGGCCAGCCCGCACAGCAGACCGCCGATGAACCCGCCGCCGGGCTCGTTGTGGCCGCGGATCAGCACCAGCACCGAGAACACGACCAGCAACAGCACCAGCAGCCGGGCCGTGGTCTGGAGGACCAGAACGTTCATGCAGCGCCCCCGTCCTCACCCCGGGCCCGCCGGCCGTGGCCCAGCCACACTAGCGACGCCACGCCGACGCCGGCGACCGCCACCACGACGATCTCGCCCATCGTGTCCAGGGCGCGGAAGTCCACGAGGATCACGTTAACGACGTTGCGGCCGAACGCGTCCGGCACCGCACGATTCAGGTAGAACGCCGAGACCGTCGCGGGCAGGTTCACCGTGGCCGACGCCAAAACCAACAGCGTGACCGTGGCCCCGCCCGCCGCGGCGACCAGCAGGTCCCGCCCGCGCCCGGCCAGCCGCGAGTTCCGGGTCAGCCGCGGCAGCCGCCGCAACACGAGCACGAGGATGACGACCATCAACGTCTCGACCATGAGTTGGGTGATCGCCAGGTCGACCGACCCGTACACCGCGAACAGCACCGCCAGGCCGACGCCCGCGCCGCCGATCGCCGCCACCGCCGCCAGCCGTGACCTCGACATCACGGCGTACACCGCCCCGGCCACGACCAGCAGCGCGAGCGTCAGCTCGTGCACCTTGACCGGCCCCATCGTCGCCGCGAAACGGCCGTCGCGGAACGCGGCAAACGCCAAAGGCCCCACCGCCAACGCGAACGCCGTCACGACCACGAAGAGGTAACGCCGCAGATACCCCGACTGCACCACCCGCGTGTGCCCCGCCGCCAGACGCATCAGCCCGGCCAAACCCGCGTGGTACGCCCGGTCCGGCCCGTAGTGCCCGAGGGCCCGCAGCGGCGCATAGAACGTTGGGCCCGGGCGCAGCCAGCGGTACAGACCGTAGCCCAACGCCAACGCCCCGAAGCTCAACCCGACCACGATCAACGATTCGACGCTCAGCCCGAACAACAGCTTGAGCTTCATCTCCAACGGCGCGCCGCGGATCGACGACGCCATCGCCCCGCCCAGCGTCGCGTCAAACACCCCGGGGATGAGGCCGACGAACAGGCCCAGCGCCGCCAGCAACAGCGGGCCAAGAGTCATCGACGCCGGCAGTTCGTGCGCCACGTGCGGCGTCTCTCGGCGGTCGCCCCAGAACGGCCGCAGCGTGAGCAGGAGCGCCACCGCCACCATGCAGATGTTCGCGACCACGGCCGCCGCGGTAAGAACCAGACTCAAGGTCTCGATGTCCAGCTTCGCCTCCAGCAGCAGCTTCTTGCCGAGGTAGCCGAACATCGGCGGGGCCCCGGCCTTGCTCAACGCCGCCACCAGCGCCGCCGCCGCGGTCAACGGCATCAGCTTCCTCAGCCCCCCGAGCTTGGTCACGTCCCGCGTGCCGGTCGCGTGGTCGACGTTGCCCGCGACCATAAACAGCGCCGCCTTGTAGAGCCCGTGGGCGAACAGGAACGCGACCGCCGCCTCGAGCGCCCGGTCCGTACCCACGCCCAGCAACATCACCAGCGTGCCCAGCACGCTGATCGTGGTGTAGGCCAGGATTCCCTTCATGTCCCGCTGGCCCACCGCCATCACCGCGCCCACCAGCATCGTGACCGCCCCGACACTCGTGACCACCGCGATCCACAGCGTCCCGCCGGCCAGCACCGGGTGCAGCCGAGCCAAGAGGAACACGCCGGCCTTGACCATCGTCGCCGAGTGCAGGTACGCCGACACCGGCGTCGGCCCCGCCATCGCCGCCGGCAGCCAGAAGTGGAACGGGAACTGCGCGCTCTTGGTGAAGCAGCCCAGAAGGATCAGGATCAACGTCGGGCCAAACAAGGCGTGTTCCTGGATCGCCTCGGCGTGTCCGATCAGCGACGAAACCCGCAGCGCTTCGCTCGGCGACAGCCCCAGCGACGTGCCGATCACGCCCAGCATGATCAACCCCGCCATCAGCGCCAGCCCTCCGCCGCCGGTGACCAGCAGCGCCTTGAGTGCCGCGTCACGGTTGCCGGGCTTGCCGTGGTTGAAACCAATGAGCAGATACGAGCTGACGCTGGTCATCTCCCAGAACACGAAAAGCGTGATCAGGTTGTTGCTGACCACCAGGCCGAGCATCGCGCCCATGAAGACGAACAGGTAGGCGTAGAACTTGCCGAGCCGTGGGTCGCCGTGGAGGTAGCCCGAGGCGTAGACAACGATCAGCGCGCCGATGCCGCTGATCAGCATCGCCATCGCCCCGGCCAGCCCGTCGCCCCGCAGCGCCAGCTCGACACCGAACGACCCGGCCCACGGCAGCGTCTGGACGAGCCCGCCGTCGGCGACGGCCGGCCACCGCACCACCCAGTACGCCAGCACCGCCGCCGGACCCAGCGCCAGCAACCAGCCGGCCCGATCGCCCAGAGCGCGAACCAGCCCCGGCGCGAGCGCCGCGAGCGCGAAAAGTCCCATGAAGGTCCAGAACATCGCCGATAGCCTAGGCCGATTCGCGCCCCCGTGCCATGCGATAACCCGTGGATCGATCCCCGTGTCGCGGCGGGCTCAGCGCTTCGTGCTCAGCTCAGGCCGTCTTCGGCGTGCTCGTCGGACAGCGTGCCTCCCCACTGCACGTCGCCCGCCCGCAGCGCCGCCTTCGCCAGCATGTGCGAACCCACCGGCCCGGCCACGAACGCGAACACCACCACCGTCGCCACCTTGGCGTCCACCGCGCCCGTGCCGATATGGAATACCACGCCGACGAGCAGGCCGATCAGCCCGAGCGTCGAGCACTTGGTCGCCGCGTGCAGGCGGTGGTAGGTGTCGGGCAAGCGCACGACACCTACGGCACCGAGCACGAAGAAAAACAACCCGACGAACACGAAGATCGCCGCCATCCAGTCGCCGAAGACACTCACGCCGGGTCTCCTTGGGGTTCGAGGTCGAGGTCGGTCCGGGCCTCGCCGGGCTTGCGTTTGGCGGTGGCGTAGATGTACTGCGAAAAGCCGACGGTGCTGACAAAGCCGATGATCGACACCACCAGCGCCGCGTCGAAGAACACCAGGTCGCCGACGTAGATCGTCAGCAGGACAACCAAGCCCACCACGTGCAACGCCAGCAGGTCGGCCGCCAACACCCGGTCGGCGAGCTCCGGGCCGCGGATGAGCCGCCACAGGCACAGGGCCATGCCGACGCACAAGACGTAGACCCCCGCGGTCACCATAAACAGCAGCACCGGCAGCATCTCGCCCTGCCCGGGCAGCGTGCGGGCGGCCTCGGCGCCGTGGCTACCGCCGGAAGCCGTGTCGCCCGCCGCCACGACCACCGGCATCATGTCAAGCAACGCGCTACACGTCATGGTCAAACACCTCACGGATCAGCCAGATCTTCAGTTCGTCGAGCGCCGCCACCGCCGCGTCGCGGTCCTCGGCGTACATGCAGTGGATGTACAGCACCGTGCCCTCGTCGTTGATGTCGGCCGAGAGCGTGCCAGGGGTCAGCGTGATCGCGTTGGCCAGCGTCGTGATCTCCACCGGGCTCAGCCCCTCGACCGAGTACCGGATGATGCGCGGCGTCATCGTGAAGCCCGGCGTCAGCACCTCGCGGGCCACCTCGTAGTTGGCTTTGACCAGGATGTACACAAAGTACACCCCGAAACGGAACAGGCCCCAGACGCGCCGCATGTAGCTCGACTGGCCCGTGGCCCGGGCGATCAGCGTGACAATCAACAGCCCGATGATGAAGCCCGTCAGCAGGCTCAGGAACGAGACGTCCCCCGCTAGGGCGACGTAGACCACCGCCAGAAATAAGTTAAGCAGAAACTTATTAATCATGGCCGTGTCCCTCCGCGTGGTGCGGCTCGATTGTTTTGCGGTGACCGCCGTAGGCGGAGCCGGTGTGGCCGTCGTAGTCGGCTGCGACCCGGGCCTCGGCGTAAGCCGGGTTGTGCAGCACCGCGTCGACGTAGGCCGCGGGGTCGGCGAGTTGCTGCCCGGCCGTCGTCGCGGTGCTGAGCACCGGCTCGGCGACGAACCCCACGCCCAACGCCGCGACGGTCAACAGCGCCGCGCCCAGCCACTCGCTCTTGCCGGCCGGCTTGCGTTCGTTGTCCCCTTCCGCTTGCCGGGCTTCCGGTGGCGGTTCGGGGCCCCAGAAGGTGGTGCCCCAGACGCGGATCGCCGCGAGCAGCGTGAGCCCGCCGACCACCAGGGCGGTGACGCCGACGAGCCAGAACCGTTCGTTGAGCGATTCGCGGACGATGACGAGCTTGCCGTAGAACCCCGACGTCGGCGGCAGGCCCACCACGCCGACCAACCCCACGAATAGCATCACGCCCAGCCAGATCAGCTTCGGGTTCTGCAGGAGCGCCCCCATCCGCCCGGTTTCGTCCGTGCCCGTGACGCGTTCGAGCATGCCGCAGCACAGGAACAGCGCCGCCATCACGATCATCGACTGGGCCATGTAGAACGCCGAGCCGCTCAGCCCGCCCGCGTCGTTGACGGTGATGCCCAAGAGCGCGTACCCCACGCCGACGATCAGCATCAGGCACAACACCCGCCGCAGCCCGGAGTAAGCCAGCGCGCCCAACACGCCGACGAGCATCGTCATCGCCGCGCCCACCGCGAGAAGGGGGACGAGCACCCGGTCCGCCCCGGGGCCGACGAAGAAGATCAGCGGGAACGTCCGCGCGATCGCGTACAGGCCGACCTTGGTCAACACGCCGCCGAAGAGGGCGGTGATCGAGATCGGGCACGTCGGGTAGGTGTCCGGCAGCCAGAACCACAGCGGGAACACGCCCGCCTTCAGCGTGAACACGAACAGGAACAGCACGCCGAGCGCCGTAAACCCCGGGGGCAGTGCCCCCTCCGCCGCGAGCCCCGTGACGATGCGTGACAGGTCGGCCATGTTCAGCGTGCCGAACATGCCGTAGGCCATGCCCGCGGCGATGACGAACACGCTCGACGCAAGCAGGTTGAGCACGACGTACTTGTACGCGTGCCGCAGCTGCGCCTTGCCGCCGCCGATGACCAGCAGGCCGTAGCTGGCCATGAGCATGACCTCGAAGGCGACGAACAGGTTGAACAGGTCGCCGGTCAGGAAGCTGAGGTTGACCCCGAACATCATGAGGTTGACCAGCGGGTGGAAGTACCGCCGTTCGGTGCGGGGCGACAGCGAGCCGAAGCCGTGGACGAACGTGCCCAGCGCCACCAGCGACGCGGCGGCGAGCATCAGGCCCGACAGCGAGTCGAACACCAGCGTGATGCCGTACGGCGCCGCCCAGCCTCCCATCTGTGAAGCCAGGATCGTGTCGTGCCGGGTCAGCAGGGTCAGCAGCACGACCGACAGCGTGAACGTGCCGCCAAAGCTCAGCAGGCCGATCGCTCGGCAGACCTTCGGGAAGTTCACCAGCGGCACGCACAACAGCCCCATGGCCATCGGCACCGCGATCATCAAAACGATCAGGTTGCTCGTCGTCTCGCTCACGCCGGCACCCCCGTTTCGATCCCGGTGTCGGCGTCCGGGGGGTCTGCCGTCTCGTCCGGGTCTTTGGCGAGCTGGCTGAGCTCCAGGGTCTTCGCCGACCGGGCCGTGACGACCAGCAAAGTCAGCAGAAAGCCCATCACCGCAAAGCCGATGACGATCGCCGTGAGGATCAACGCCTGGGGCAACGGATCGACCATACCCGAGAGCGCATCGACCTTAGGCGTGTCGTAGCTCGCGATCGGCGCGCTCTTGAGCAACTCCGTCGCCTCACGATCCTTCACCGGCGACCCGCTCATCGCCAGGATGCTCATGTTCGCCGCGTGACCCAACAGGAACACACCCATCGCCACGCCCTTGAGGTCACGCCCCAGCAGCAGGTACACGCTCACGGCGAAACAGACCGCCACGCAGACAGCCAGCACAAACGTCATGACGGGTTCGCCTCCCGCGCCTCGCGCGCGTCGATCTCTTCGTGCAGCCTCTGGATCATCCCCACCGACACGCCCACGACCACCAGCAGCACGCCGGCGTCAAAAAACACCGCCGAGGCGAGGTGAATCGACTGCCCGAAGCCGATCGGGAATTCATCGACCACCGCCGTCGTGAGGAACGGCATGCCGAAGAACATCGGCACCACCGCGGTCGCCAGCGCGATCAGCAGGCCGGCAAACACCATCACCCGTGGGTGGAAGGGCAGCAGCCGCAGCAGCGCGCCCCGGCCGTGGGTCATGCGGTAGAGCAGGAACGCGACGGCGCCCATCAGCCCGCCGATAAAGCCGCCGCCGGGCTCGTTGTGGCCCTTGAGCGCGATGAACGCCGCGAAGATCAGCACCAGCGGGAAGATCAGCTTCGTCGCGGTGCGCAAGAGCAGAGAACTCATGACTGGTCCAGCTCCTTCCGCCGCCCGGGCAGCATCGACCACACGCCCAACGCCGCCAGCGCCAACACGGTGACCTCGCCGAACGTGTCGAACCCGCGGAAATCCACGAGGATGACGTTGACGATGTTAAACCCGCCGCCGCCCCGGCCGTAGGTGCCGTCAGGCTGCTTCGGGCCGTGGTAGGTGTTCTGCGTGAACCACTCGCCCAGCCGCGCCGCGGGCTCGGCGTCCGCCGCGACCAGGGTCATCCAGCCGAACATCAGGCCCACGCCGCCCGCCACCACGATCCGCCAGTACCACCCAACGCGTGGCCGCTGCGACGCCGGCGGGTCGCCCGGCAGTAACCGAAGCACCAGCACGAACAACAACACCGAGATGATCTCGACCATGAGCTGGGTCAGCACCAGGTCGGGGGCCTGATAAAGGATATACATCGCCACGACCGTGAAGCCGCATGCCCCCAGGAGCAGCACGCGCACCACGCGGGACCGTGAGATCGGGATGAGCACCGCGCTGAGGCAGATGATGAAACCCAGGATCACGCCCAGCGGCGCTTCGAACGCCTGCGTCGCCATGGGCCCGATGACGCCCCACATCGCCGGGTCGTTCCAGACCGCCGCGCCGAACCCGACGGCCAGGGTGGCCAACACGATCAGGGAGTACCACCGCAGGTTCCCGGTCTGCAGCACCGCGAAGATCGACCGCCCCAAGCCCACGCCGCCCGCCTCGGCGGCGGGGTAGATCTTGTCGTTCACGTCGGTGTGCTGGCCCCGGAGAAGCCCGCTCAGCCCGAGCAGTACCCCCAACGCGATCGCGAGCAGCGATAGGTATAGCGGCGGGGTGGTGAAGCTGACCTCCCACAACGCCGGGACGTGGTCGAAATACAACGCGAACTTCTCGAACGGCATGAACGCCGCGTTCCACAGCGGCGTGACCAACCCGCCGACGTACTGCAGCGCCACGAGCGGCACCGCCGGCAGCCAGATGAGCGCGCCCCAGAAGCCGTGCTCGTGGGGGTGGTGGTCGTGGTGGGCGTGGTCGTCTCCCTTGCCGTCGTCGCCCTGCAGCCCGAACCGCCAACCCATCAGCGTCGTGAGCAGCCGCACGAAGATCGCCACGTTGCACGCCGCCGTCGCGATCGTCATCGCCATGACGATCCAAAGCCACGGCCGGTCGTACGCCGCGTGGTAGATCGCGTAAAGGAACAACTCCTTGGCCGTGAAGCTGATGGTGCCCGGGCCGGCCGCCAGCGCGTAACCCGCCAGCAGCATCGTCAGACAGATCGCCTTGTGCTTGTGGAACGCGCCGAAGAGCTCGGGCAGCGACCGCGAGGCGACGTGGCCGATCGCCCCGGCGGTGATGAACAACGGCGCCTTGTAGAACGCGTGGTTGGCGATCTGGGTGATGTCGAAGTCGATCGCCCCCGCGACGGCGTGGCCGTGCGACTCGTAGGCGAAACCGCCCAAGCCGTACATCGCCATGAGCAAGCCGAGTTGCGACACGGTGGTGTAGGCGAAGATGCGCTTGAGGTCGTGTTGGTTGACCGCGGTGAGGCCGCCGTAGAGCATCGTGACCGCGCCGAACCACGTGACGACGCCGGGCCAGATCTCCAGCCCGGTGCCGCCCGCGACGCCTGCGCCCAGCCCGAAGATCGGGAACAGGCGTCCCACCAGGAACACACCCGCCTTGACCATCGTCGCCGAGTGCAGGTACGCCGACACCGGTGTCGGCGCCGCCATCGCACCCGGGAGCCAGTAGTGCAGCGGCCACTGGGCGCTCTTGCTCGCGGCCCCGATAAACATCAGCACGAACGACCAGAGCACGCCGGCCGAGCCGAAGTCGATCGCTTCGGGGTGCGCTAGCATGTCGCTCCACCGCCACAGCCCCGTCGTCGCCCCGAACAGCGCGATGCCCCCGAGCAGGCCCATGCCGCCCAGGCCGGTGGTGAAGAACGCCTGCTTGGCCAGCTTGACCGCGTGCTTGTCGTAGCGGTCCCAGCCGATGAGCAGGAAGCTGCTGATCGACGTCAATTCCCAGAAGACCAGCGTGAGCAGGGTGTAATCGGCCAGCACGACGCCCATCATCGCCGTGGCGAAGAAGCCGAGCGTGGGGTAGAAGCGGAAGAGGTCGCGTTGGGCCTCTTCGGTGTTGCCGAAGTAGCCGCGGGCGTAGAGCACGATCAGCACACCGATGCCGCTGACCAGCAGCGCAAAAAACCCACCGAGCCCGTCGGCGAGGAAAGCGAGGTTGAGGTTCATGCTCGGCACCCATTCGAGCGCCTCGGTGCCGGGCGGGGCGGGAACTGCGACGCCGCCGTGCGCCTTGTCGTCATCGCCCGCCGTTTGGTGATCGGAGGGGTGAGTGTGTGCGTCGTCGTGGTGCGTCTCGGCCGTGTCGGTGTAGGCGGGCTCCACGTGGTGGTCCACCGCGCCGGCCACGCCGTGGCTGCCCAGATGGCTCCACACCAACACGAACGCCACCGCCGGGCCCGTCACCGCGAGCAACACCCGCGGCGTCACCGCACGCTTGGGCAGCAGCAGCGTCAACAGACCGGTGGCCGCAGGAGCAAGTATCGCAAGCAGCAGGAGCCAGGACGAAGCCATCACTCAACATCTCTCGGGCGGATAAACCGGAATCTTGAACTCCGGGGTTGCCCGAAGCAGAGCGAGATTGCTATCGGTCGTGGGTTGTGGTTTCCTCGAATCGTGGCCGCCCGGAAGAGGTAAACGCGATTCACTTGCCCGGCGGTGGGTTATCGGCCGCCGCTTGGTTTCGCGGACCCGCGCGGCTCGGGCGCGGGCGATCGATTCCCGGTGATTGTTTCCGGGGCATGAATTTCGGAGGTACCCTGTGGCGATGAGCAAGCAGAACCTCTGGGCCCCGTGGCGCATCGGCTACCTGCAAGAGCTCGGTGGTGCGAGCCCCCCGGGCCAGGCCGGCGACTGTTTCCTCTGTGCCGCGTCTCAAGCGGGCTTGTCGGCCGAGCAAGCCGCCGAGCGTCTGGTTTTGCACCGCACCGATCACGCGGCGCTGCTGCTAAACCGTTACCCGTACAGCAACGGGCACCTGCTCGTGTCGCCCCACGCCCACGTGCCCGAGTTGTCGGACCTCGACGCCACGGCGCGGGCGGGGCTGATGGAGTTGTGCGAGTTGAGCGCGCGGTTGCTCAAGGCGGCGGTGAACCCGCAGGGCGTGAACGTCGGGGCTAACCTCGGCCGGGCCGCGGGCGCGGGTGTGCCAGGGCACCTGCACTTCCACGTCGTGCCGCGCTGGGCGGGTGACTGCAACTTCATGGACGTGGTCGCCGGAACGCGCGTGATCCCGCAGGCGCTCGATGAGAGCTACCGCGCGTTGAAGGACACGCTGGCGAAATTGATTTGAAGTGATAGCGGCGTGCGTAGCGTTTTTACGCCGCGGCCATCTGCGATTCGATCTGCAGGCCGATGCTGTAGCCGCCCTGAGCCGGGGCGCAGCGGACGACGCGGCCGACCATGTTGAAGCCGGGCTCGGCCCCGTGAGCGGGGAAGAACACCGTCACCCGTGAGCCTATGCCCACCGGCTCGATCGACCAAGCCCCGAGGCCCGACGCCGACTGGTCGACGAGTTCCAGGGCACAGATCTGGCCGGCCTCGTCCCCCATAGACCCCGCGTCGCCGGACGAGCGGTCCGGCCGGGCGACCGCGGTCACCCGTGCGTAAAGCCGGTGGCGGGGCTCCCGCCGACGCTCGAACTTGAACGAGTCGGGCACGCGGTCGGTTTCGGTCACGAGGCGAAGGGTAGGATCAGACATGGTGGTCTCCAGGGGGCGGACGCCCCGACCCCCAAACCATCGGCCGGATAATCGTTAAGGTTTACGCCCCGTGAACACGCCAGCAAAAAAGTCGGTCGGAAACGTTTGCCTCGTCGGCGCCGGGCCCGGTGACCCGGGCCTGATCACGGTTACCGGACTCGCCCGGCTGCGCAAAGCGGACGTGGTTGTGTTCGACGCGTTGGCGAACCCCGTGTTATTGGCCCAAGCCCCCGCTCACGCCGAACGCATCGACGTGGGCAAGCGGGCCAAGCACCACAAGCTCACGCAGAACGAAACCAACCAACTGCTCGTCGATCTGGCCCGCGGCGGTAAAAACGTCGTGCGGCTGAAGGGTGGCGACCCCTACCTGTTCGGCCGCGGGGCCGAGGAGTGCGCGTTCCTCGCCCGCCACGGGATTCGTTGCGAGGTTGTCCCGGGGGTCACGGCCGGCCTCGCCGCGCCGGCGACCGCGGGCATCCCCGTGACCCACCGCAAGGTCGCGTCTACCGTCACCATCGTCACCGGCCACGAAGACCCGACCAAGGGCGAAACCTCGGTCGACTATGACGGCCTGGCCAGGCTCATCGCCCGCGGCGGCACGGCGTGTTTCTACATGGGCGTCGGCCGGCTCCAACAGATCGCAGACTCGCTCACCAGCCGCGGCTTGGCACGGTCCACCCCCGCGGCCGTTGTGCAGTGGGGCACGCTCCCGCAGCAACGCACCGCCAACGGCACGCTCGACACCATCAAGGCCGAGGTCGAACGCGCAGGTGTCTCTTCCCCGGCGATCATCGTCGTCGGCGACGTCGCGGCGATCGACGAACCGGGGCTGGACTACTTCACCGCTCGGCCGCTGTTCGGCCGACGCATCTTGGTGACGCGCACCCGGCAGCAGGCGTCCGACCTGCGCGCCGGCTTAGCCGAGCTCGGGGCCGATGTGATCGAAGCGCCGACGCTCGAACTCGTGCCGCCGGACAGTTGGGACGAAGTCGACCAGGCGGCGGGACGGATCGGTGAGAACGACTGGGTGTTGCTCACCAGTGCCAACGCGGTGCACACGCTCGCCGACCGCCTCGCGACGCTCGGGCAAGACGTCCGGCACCTTGGCCGGGCGCAGCTCGCTTCGGTCGGCGACGCGACCACGACGGCGTTGTGGGACCGGTTACGCCTGCGGCCCGACTTCGTGCCGCGCGAGTTCTCCGGCTCTTCGATGGCTCGGCAGTTGATCGCCGAACGGTCGATGCAAGGCCGGCGCTGCCTGTTGCTGCGGGCCGACATCGCCCGGCCCGAGTTGCCGAGACTGCTCGCCGAGGCCGGGGCGGAGGTCGAAGAAGTCGTGGCGTACCGCACCCGCGTGCCCGGATCGTTGGAGACCGAGGCCCTGGAAGCGCTGCGGGAAGGCCGGCTCGACTGGGTCACCTTCACGAGCTCTTCCACGGTGCGCAACCTCGTTGAACTGTTGGGCGACGAGCGTGATCTGCTCCGCGGACTCAAGACCGCGTCGATCGGCCCGATGACCTCGCAGACGATGCGTGACCTGAACCTGCCGGTGACGATAGAATCGGCGTCGGCGGGGGTGGCCGCGCTGATCGATGCCGTGGTGCAGACGGAAGGGTCTTCCGGAAAAGGACGGGACTGACATGGGTGTGGCGAGACTAACTCCGGATGGCACAGCGTTGCTACTGATCGACATTCAGGACCGCCTCGTGCCGGTGATGCACGAGAAGACGACGCTCGTCCGCCGGGCCGCGCGGTTGGTCGAGGGGGCTCAGGTCCTGCAGCTGCCCGTCGCGGTCACCGAACAGAACCCTCGCGGCTTGGGCAAGACCGTCGACAAGATCGCCAAGCAGATCAACGGCGCGATCTACCGTGACGACAAGATGCGGTTCTCCGCTTGCTCAGACGCGCTCGAACGCCTCTTCGAGAAATTCAACATCCGCGGCGTGATCGTGGCGGGCGTCGAGACGCACATCTGCGTGCAGCAGACCTGCCTGGACCTGGTGGAGCGGGGCTACACCGTCGCGGTTTGCGTGGACGCGACCAGCTCGCGGCGGGAGATCGATAAGAAGGTCGCGCTGCAGCGGATGATTCAGGCCGGGGTGGTGCCGACGACCGTGGAGGCGACGCTGTTCGAGCTCTTGGGCGACGCGTCGTCGCCGAAGTTCCGGGAGTTGCGGTCGGTGATCGAATCCAAGGACGGCTGAATCCTGGGTGCGACTTACGGGCGGGGTGCGTTGGCCGCAGTGCCGGGCGTTTGCCCCGTTTTCCCGGGTTATGTAGGCTATTCTGCTTATCCGCCCGGCGGCTCTCGCCGGGCCCCGCTCTAATAATCAAGGAGATCGGTATGCTCGACACCTACGAATCGCTCAAGGCCCTGGTCGTTTCCATCGAGGACGACATCAAGAAGGCCGCCGGGGGCAACCGCGCCGCCGGCACGCGGGTCCGCAAGCAGATGCAGGACATCAAGAACATCGCCCAAGACCTGCGCAAGAAGATCCTCGAGGCCCGCGAAGGCGAATCGTCGTAATTCAAGTCACTTTTTGATAATTACTTGCGGCCGTGTCCGGCTCCCCGGGCACGGCTTTATTCACGAGCGGCCGTGAGGGCTTAGCAAGCTCCCGGTCCCTAAAACTCGTCTCCTGGAAACCCTCGCATGGCCCCTCAACTGCTCTTCGATCTCGGCGGGATCGACCTGCACCAAGACGTGTACGACACGGCCGCCATCGAGGCGATCAACCCCCACCGGGGCGTCATGCGGCTGATCGACGGCATCGTCTACGAGTCCGACGACCGCATCGACTACGTGGCGTACAAACAGATCGGTGACGACGAATTCTGGGTCGAGGGCCACATCCCCGGACGGCCGATCTTCCCGGGCGTGCTCATGCTTGAGGCGGCGGCGCAGGTCGCCAGCTTCATCACGCTCAACAAACTCGACGAGCCCGCCTTCATGGGATTCGCCGGTATCGATGACGTCAAATTCCGTGGCCAGGTCAAGCCCGGCGACCGGCTGGTGGTCCTCGCCCACGAGGTCGAGAACCGCCGCCGCCGCTCGATCTGCGCGACCCAGGGCATCGTCGACGGCAACCTGGTCTTCGAGGCGACTATCCGCGGGATGCGGATGTAGCGTCGCGGGAGTTTGCCGCTTCCGGTGGCCCCGTTCGTGATCGAAATTCCGTAAACTCCTCATCGCTCCAGGTGGATTTTCTTTCTTGTTTTGGAGGACCAGCCGCGATGCCCCGACCGCTCAACATCGGACTGATCGGCTCCAAGTTCATGGGGCGGACCCACTCCAACGCCTACCTCAAGGCCGCGAAATTTTTCGACCTGCCGCGCGATCCGGTCATGCACACCCTCGCCGCGCGGAACCTCGCGGAGACGCAGGCCTTCGCCGATCGCTGGGGCTGGCGGCACGCGACCGACGACTGGAAGGCGATGGTCAACGACCCCGAGATCGACCTGGTCGACATCGGCACACCCAACCACGTCCACCGCGACCAGGCGCTCGAAGCGTTGTCGGCGGGCAAGCACGTGGCGTGCGAGAAGCCGCTGGCCAACACGCTCGACGCGGCCCGCGAGATGCTCGCAGCCGCGAAGAAGGCTAAGAAGCAAAAGACCTTTGTCTGGTACAACTACCGGCGCTGCCCGGCGCTGGCATTCGCGCACCAGCTCGTGAAATCCGGCAAGCTCGGTCGGCTCTACCACGTGCGAGGGTTTTACCTCCAGGATTGGGCCGGGCCCGACACGCCGATGCTTTGGCGTTTCCAGGGGGCGAAGGCCGGCAGCGGCTCGCTCGGCGACCTGTGCGCCCACTCGATCGACGCGGCCCGCTTCGTCACCGGCGACGAATTCGCGCTCATCAGCGGCGCGATGCTCAAGACATTCATCAAGGAACGGACCGTCCTAGAAGGCGGCGCGGGCGGCGAGATCTCCGGCCGGGGCGCTAAAACCAAGAAGGCCAAGAGAGCCAAGTCCACCGTTGACGACGCCGTGGTCTTCACCGCTGAGTTCAAGGGCGGCGCCGTCGCCACCTTCGAGGCCACCCGCCTGTCCACCGGCGACAAGAACGGCAACAAGCTTGAGATCCACGGCGAGAAGGGCGCGATCAAGTTCAACTTCGAGCGGATGTGCGAGCTCGAGTGGTACGACAACACCTTGCCCGAGAAAGAGCAGGGCTGGTCCACCATCAACGTCAGCAACGGCGGTGCGGGCCACCCTTACGCGGACGCCTGGTGGCCTACCGCTCACGCCATCGGCTACGAGCACGGTTTCATCAATCAGGCCGCCGACATGATCAAGGCGCTCGCTAATAAAAAACCCGTTGTCCCGCTCCCCGGCTTCGCGGATGCGTACCAGACTCAGCGCGTCCTCGAAGCCGTGACCCAGTCCGCCAAGCATCGATGCCCGGTGAAGTTGTCGGAGATCAAGTAGATTTGTTTCTTCTCAAACCCGGCCAGAGCCAAAGCCATGAGTGATTCCCGTCAGTCCGTGATCCGTCAGCCGGATGAAGGAGACCTGTTCCACGCCGGGGGCGATCGGTACCGTTTTCTTGCACTGGCGGGGGAAACCGACAGTCAATACGGCCTCTGGGAGGCCGTCGTTCCCCCCGGCGGCGGCCCGCCTCCCCACCTGCACCGCCGCGAGGAAGAAGGCTTTTACGTCATCGAAGGCGAGTTGACGATCCACGTCGACGGCCGAGAGGTGACCGCGGGTCCGGGCGCGTTCGTGAACATGCCCAAAGGCTTCACCCACTGGTTCCGCAACAATACGGACCACCCCGCGAAGTTGCTCGTGATCGTCGCGCCCGGCGGGATGGAGGCGATGTTCCGCGAGACCGGTAAGCCCGCGTCTGACGACAACGGACCGATCCCCGCACTCAGCAAGGACGAGATCCAACGCATCGGCGAGACCGCACCCCGCTACGGGATCGAAATTGTCGGACCTCCCACGCATTGACCGTTACGGGCCGCCGCTTTCCGCGTCGGCAGATCTAAAGTTTTTCTTATACCTATTGCCTTTACGGCCTATTGAGACCCCCCCATGCCCAAGACTGTGAAATACGGCGTCATCGGTGCCGGAGCCATCAACCAGCGGCGCCACCTCCCCGAGATCTACGAGAACCCGCTCTCCGAAGTCGTGGCGGTCAGCGATCCAAACAAGGCACGGGTGAAATCCATCGCCGAATGCTACGGCGCCGACGCCTATACCGACCACAAGAAGCTGCTCGCCGAGTGCGACCTCGATGCCGTGGTCATCGGCACCCCCAACGCGCTGCACGCTCCGCAGACGATCGACGCGCTGAAAGCCGGCTGCCACGTGTTGTGCGAGAAGCCCATGGCCGGCGATGCCAAAGAAGCCAAGGCCATGATCGCCGCGGCGAAGAAGGCGAAAAAGTACCTGATGATCGGCATGAACCAACGCCTCATGCCTCCGCACGTCAAGGCCCGCGAGATCGTCGAGTCCGGCAAGCTCGGCCGTGTCCTTGCTTTCGAGACCAACTTCAAGCACGGCGGGCCCGACGGCTGGTCGGTCGACGGCGAACACAGCTGGTTCTTCAAGAAAGCCAAGGCCGTCATGGGCGTCAACGGCGACCTGGGCATCCACAAGGCCGACCTGATGCGCTTCCTGCTCGGCGAAGAGTTCACCCACGTCGGCGGTTTCGTCACCACGCTCGACAAGAAGCAGCCCGGCACTGATAAACTCATCCCCGTCGACGACAACGCCTATCTCACCCTCAAGACCGAGTCGGGGATCATCGGCTCGATTCACATCTCGTGGACCAACTATGGCCACATCGAGGACAACGGCACCGTCCTGCACTGTGAGAACGGCGTCATGCGTATCGGCATGGACCATGAATGGGGGGTGATGGTGGATTACAAGGACGGGACCCGCGACCGCTACGCCGTGGGCGAAGTCGCCACCAACGAAAAACAGGTCAGTTCCGGCGTCACGGACGCGTTCACCGACTGCATCATCAACCGCCGTAAGCCCACCATCGACGGCGGCGAGGGCTACCGCGCCCTTAAGGTCATCCTCACCGCAATCGAGGCGTCCAAAGAGGGCGTGACCAAGAAGATCCGGTACTGACCGAGCCATGTTCAGCCGAATCCAGCCGCACCGAGCGAAGCGATCCACCGCGTCGCTTTTTTTTTTAGCGCAGGATCCGATCCAGATACACCTCGTAGTCGGTCAGTTCCACGCGCGCCAGCGTGTGGTATACACGCACCGCGAGCAGCAGCCGGTCGATGCGCGCCGCCCGGGGCAGCACCGCCGACAGCGACGTGTCCTGGCCGCAGTGGCCGATCACCCGAACGGCCCGGAGTTCCCGCGGGTCCAGGCCGTGGTCGGCCGCGGCTTGGGTCGTCCGCTGATCGTCACGCCGCGTCTGCTCGATGTAACGCTGCACTTTTCGGTGGCGCCGTGAGCCCGCGGGGATCGCCCGGCCCAAGCGTGTGAGGTCGTCTACCCAAGACTGCGCGAGATCCCCGAGCACGTACTCCGGGTCGAACCGCCGACGCAGTTCGGTCGCCAGCGCGAAGTTAGGGTACACCGCCTTCTTCATCAGGTTCTTCGCCAGCTCCGGCTCGCGGTTGAGCACGCGCTGGAACACGCGCCGTCGGGTGTCGACCATCGCTTCGAGCGCCGCCGGCCCCAACCGCTCGGCCAGCGCCGCCTCGGCCTGGTCGTTGGGCCAGAGGAAGTGGTCGGGCAGGAAATCGAAGTCCGGGTAGTCTTCGTCCAATTTACGACACGCCTGCGCCACGCGGATTTGGATCGCTCGGGTGATAAACCGCAGCCAGAGCGCTTGCGTCGAGCGGATGCGTGACGTCCGCACGGTGTGCCACCACCCCATGCCCGCCATCTTCTGCGCGTCCCCTAGCGCGTCGCCGGCCTCGAATTGTTCTTCGAGCTTGGTGTCGGTGTGGTGGAACGGGGCGCCGTCGTACCAATGGGAGACTTTCGACAGGTCGTACCGCAGCCGGCGCCGCAGGACGCTGCGCGGCAGCGGCGCGCGGACCGCGTAGTCGAACGCCAGGTGAAAGCCTTCTTCGGTCAACCCGATCCCCGTGAGTGCTCCCGGCGGCTCGGCCGCGCCGCGGAAGACGTTGGCCATCACCGCCTCGATCGCCTCGGCGTTGTCGCGCAGCGTCTGGCGCTCGGCCGCGACGTCCGCGGGCTTCGCCAACGCCTGCTCGTAGACGAACACGGCGCCCCACAGCGCGTCGGCGTGCTGGGACGCCCGCGATTTCTTCATATTTTCCAGGAGGTTCGAGCCCTTGGCCTCGGCCAGCTTCAGGTCCCGCCGGGCGACCGAGCCGCTGAGCACCATGAGCACGATCCCGCCGAGGAAGCTGACCACGAGGATCAGCCCCGTGCCCGAGAGCGCCGAGCCGAGCGTCATATCTCCGCTGCCGACCTTGCGGTTGAGCAGCAACAGGCCGAAGAACGTCAGCGCGACGGCCGTGGTCCGTCGGGCCGTGCCCTTGTACAGCCACAGCCCGACCACGCCCAGCAGGTCCGCCGGCGTCACCAGCCCGTTGAAGTCTTCCCAGACCCGTCGCACCCATCGCATACGTGCGATTCTACCGGACCCGGCGATTCAGAATCGCACGCCGCCTCGGCGCCCGTCACGATTTCGCGAGCCTCGTCCGAAGCAAAGCGCCACGACGGCCAGCGCCGCCGCAGACGCGGGCTCGGGCACCGTGAGTACGGGAGCCGCGTCCGAGTCGCCCCAGTGCAGAAGCACCGCGTTGAGCTCGTTCTGGCTCACCGCCTCCCCGTCGAATTGATCCGCAGCCAGCCAACCCGTGGGCAGCGCGGTGTCGCCCCAGTTCAGCAGCACCAGGTTCAGGTCGGCCTGAGAAACCGAGCCGTCGCCGCTGAAGTCGCCAACGATAAATTCCGTCGCCGCGAGGCTTGGGTAGAGGAACTGGCGCCCGCCGAAGTCGTCGTTCTGCAGCGGCACGTCGAGCCCCAAAAGCGCCGGAGGCAAATCGGTCTCCATCAGGATGTCTACGCCAAAAGTGTCGGTGCCCGGTGAGCCGTTCTCCACCGTGTAAAAATTCAGCGGCGAGGCGCTGGGGTCTTGGGGATCGACCAGACCCGCCCACGAATCGGTCAGCGTCTCCCGAGCGGTGAAGGAACTGGTGGGGTCGTAGTTATTGTCGATGAACAGGCCGTCGGGCCCGAGGATATCCACGTCGCCCAGCCCCAGGGCGTGTCCGATCTCGTGGGTGAGGATGAGTTGGAACCAATCGAGAGTCCAGCGGGCCCGGGGGTCGTTGTTGAACTTGATGTCGGCCCCACGGATCGCGTAGCTGGCGTAGTCGGTCGTGCCGGAGGTGAGTTCGACGGTTGACAGCGAGGTCGTACTGAAAAAACTCTGGGCCTGCAGGCGCGAGCTGCCGGGGTTCCAAAATTTCGCGTCGTTGGTGGCGAACAGGTCGATCTCGGCTCCGTTTATGTTGACGTATCCGTCGGGGCCGGTGCCGACCACTTGGGTACTCAGATCGGGCACAAAGCGCAAGCTGCTGCCTAGGCCCGAGACCGGGTCGACCGCAGACCATGCAGAGAAAGCGTTATCGACCGCGCGGGTGAAGCTGGCAACGCTGGGCACCGTTTGCCAAGTCAGCAGGTCGCGGAAGTTCTGGTAACTTCCGCCCTCCAGCGAGTAGCGCAACCCGCCGTCGAGGGAGCGCTCGTTGCCGTTGATGATGCGCGGGGCCGCGTCCCAACGCGAGCCGTAGTTGAGACCACTGTGGTTGAAGATCGTCGCCGCATCCCCCGCTGTTGTCAGGCTCCAAAACGGCAACAGCGCCCACAAATACCCCATCACCCGAAATCGGCCCAACGGCGGCATATGTTTCTCCTCCCGGTATCCCGGCATACTTCAAAAAGTAAAGGACTGTGCCATAAGATTTCAGCTTGAGGAATCGCAGCCCTTTCCCAAGCAATGACTGCGGCAGGGCTCGAACCTGCGACCTGCGGTTCCGGAAACCGCTGCTCTATCCAACTGAGCTACGCAGCCTACTGGAAGCGGGATCGACCACTTCCAATCTGTGTGGGACAATCCATCATTCTACACGTCCGCCGCCAGGGATCGCAACCACTACCGACCTAAGGCTGGGACGGCGGGCTCGGCATCAACGCCGGCAAGACCCACTTCTCCAAAAGCCGCATACCCTGCGTCGCCGCGTGGGCGTCTCGGTAGTGGCCGGCGGTTGAGACGACCACGGCGTCCAGCGTCGGGAAGACGTGGATGTATTGACCTCCCAGTCCGCCGGCGGCGACGGCGTGAACCGATTGGCCGTGGACGGTATAGGTGTCGAGCCACCACTGGTAGCCGTAGAAGCGCTGCTCGCCGCGGCGATCGCCGGTGGCGTCGATCCAGGCTCCGGGGACAACCTGTTTGCCTTCCCACTTCCCGCGTTGCAGCACCAGGCGGCCCAGCTTCAGCATGTCTCGGGGGGCGAGGCGCAGACCGCCGAACGCGGCGGGGCTGCCGTTGCGCTGGGCAACCCATTCCCAGCGGGTGACGCCCAGCGGCCTAAAGAGCTTCTCCTTGGCGTAGGCTTCGATATCCATACCGGACCGGCGCCGGATGGCTTCGGCGAGCAGGGTGGTGCTGCCGCTGCTGTAGTTGAAGGTCTCTCCGGCGGGGTGCGCGATCGGCTGCGACCAGACGTAGGCCGAAGGGTCTTGGGCTTGCCAAAGCCAGAACTCGTTTCGGGCCATCATAGGCTTGGCGTTGTCCTGGTCCCAGGCGATGCCATCGGTCATGTCGAGCAGGTGCTCGAGGGTGATCCGGCGGTGCGCGGCGGTGAAGCGCTCGGGCGAACTTTCGATAAGGTCAGGGAAGAGCAGGTGGGCGGAGGTTTCGATAGGCGGCAAGAGGCCTTCGTCGATCGCGATGCCGGTCAGCAGCCCGACCACGCTCTTGCTGCAAGAACGCAGGTCGTGGAGCGTCTCGGGGCCAAACGAGCGCGGTGCGGGGATCGGCTGGCCGATGATGTGGTCTTCTCCGTCCCAGTAGCGCTCGAGCAGGAGTTGGCCGCGTTGATACACCAGCAACGCGTGCTGGGCCGGGACCTGGCCTTGGTCGACCGCATCGATCGCATCGGTGAGGCCGGGTGGAGCTTGGCCTTTCACGGCGGCTGGGGCCTGAGCTTGCCCCTGGGCATAGCCGGCGAGGCCCAGTAGGCTCAGGCTACAGAATACGGTCAGGAGTCTATAGCCGTAGTTCATGGTGCAGAGCGTACGGGGAAGTCGAGACGCAGAACCGGGAAGTTGGTCCTACGCCGTCGCGGATTCGTGACGCAGCTGACCGCAGGCGGCGGCGATGTCGCGGCCGCGGCTGGCGCGGATGTGGGTGTTGACGCCGGCGTTCTGCAGGATGGCCTGGAACGCGATCACGTCACCATCGGCGGGGCGGATAAACGGCAGGCCCGCGACCTCGTTGTAGCGGATAAGGTTGACGTTGCTGCGCAGGCGTTTGGTGACGCGGGCGAGTTCGTGGGCGTGTTCGGGTTGATCGTTGAGGCCGCCCAGGAGGATGTACTCGAGGGTGATCTCGCGGCCGGTCTTGTCGAAGTAGGCGCGGCCGGCGTCGGTCAGTTGTTCGATACTGACGAATTCCGCCCACGGGATGATCTGTTTGCGCACGCGATCGTTGGGCGCGTGCAGGCTGATGGCGAGGGTGACGGGCAGGTCGAGGTCGGCGAGCTTGCGGATACCCGCGGGGACGCCGACGGTGCTGACGGTGATCTTGCGGGCGCTGAGCCCCATGCCCCAGTCCGCGGCGAGCGTGCGGATGGCCGGCAGGACGCTGCGCAGGTTGGCCATGGGCTCGCCCATGCCCATGAACACGATGTTGGAGATGCCTCCGTCCGAATCTCGAACGATATCGGGGTCGTGGGCGAGTTGCCAGGCCTGCTGCACGATCTGACCGGCGGTGAGGTTGCCGTCGAGCCCGCCGAGGCCCGAGGCGCAGAACTTGCAACCAACGGGGCAGCCGACCTGGCTGGAGATGCAGGCGGTTCTCCGCTGTTTGCCCGAGGCGTGGCTGGTCGAGGGGATCATCACGCATTCGGTTTGCGTGGCGGTGTTTCCGGGGCGGCTGCCGAGCACGTTGAGCGACGTGTTGGGGGCCTTCGCGTCTGCGTCGAGCGACCAGTCCACCAACAGTTTTTGTGTGCCGTCGGTGGCGCGTTGGTGCCGCACGACCGCGCCGTCGAGGAACCGCATCCGTTCGCTCAGCATCCCGCGATCCTTCGCCGCGAGGTTCGTCATCTCCCGGGGGTCGGCGACGCCCTTGGCGTAGACCCAGTCCATCACCTGCGCGGCCCGGTAGCGCGGCAGCCCCCACTCTAGGAACAGCGATCCGAGGGTCTCGGGCGTCTGATCAAAGAAATGGGGGCGGTCGTCGCTTCCGGGGGCGGGCATGGCGGGGCATTGTAACCGGCCGGTACACTGGGCCCGTCATGGTGTCACGACGCGAGCGCGACGAGTTTGACGAGTTGCTCGACCGCGAGGTCGAGGCGTTGCCCGAACAGCTGTTTGCCTTGTTGGATGAGGTGCCGCTGGTGGTGGACGACGAGCCTTCGGCCGAGTTGCTGACCAGCCTGGGGATGCGGCCGGACGAGGATCTGTGCGGGCTGCACGACGCCACGGCCTACACCGAGCGGAGTGTCGAACAGGGCTGGGAGATGCCCGGGCAGATCATGCTGTTCCGTGGGCCGATCCGTCGCCTGGCCGAGGAGATCAGCGTCGAAGAAGGCGTGCGCCTCGCTAGCGAGCTGCAGCGGCAGATCCATATCACACTGCTGCACGAGATCGGCCACCACTTTGGTCTCGATGAGGATGACCTGGAGCGGCTGGGGTACGGTTGATGTGGACAGAAGCCGCGGGGCAGCTGCGCTACCGCGGACTTTTGTGTCGGTTCAACTCGACGCCCTCCGATCCATTATCATTTTAGCACGCCTGCCCGCTCCGATCTCCCGCCCAGTTCCTTCATGCTCAAGCTCGCCACGACGATCAAGAACCCCGGGGAACCGGATGTCGAATCCCGTTACCACGACCCGGCCGAGCTCCGGGCACTGGGCTACACCGGCCGGGTGCTCTTCGAGACCACCGGCCTGTCGGGCGTGGCGAGCCCCGAGGTCGTCAACAACGTCGAGCTGCGCCGCTGGATCCAGCAGACCCAGGACGGCGTGACGCGTACGATCGACGCGTGCGGTGACGCCGGGCTGAACGTCTACCTGTTCTACGACGTGCTCGCGCTGGCCAGCGATCTGGTCGAGCGCAACGTGCTCGGGCTCACCTGCAAACACCGACCAGGCACGCTCTGTCCCGCGAGCGACACCGTGTTTAAGCACGTCTTCGACGGGCTCGACGCGATGCTGCGGCGCTGGCCGAGCGTCGCGGGGATCGTACTGCGTTTCGGCGACACCGACGCGCAGCGGCTGCCGCACCTCGTGGGCAACGATATCTACACGCCGCACTGCCCGCGGTGCAGCCAGTTCGGCCGGGCCGACCGCGTGGTCCACGTGCTCAAGCAGGCGTTCGAACTCGTCGTCGAACAACACAACAAGCGCCTGATCGCCCGGGCGTGGAACGTCCGGCCCAACGGCATGCACGACGCGGTGGACCTGGTCAAACGCATCGTCGATCGCCTGCCCGGCGACCCGGCGGACGACCGGTTTGTGTTGTCGTTCAAGTTCACGCAGACGGATTTCTGGCGGTACCAGCCCTGGAACGAGGCGAGCCTTTCGTGCGGCGGCCGGCCGATCATCTACGAGCTTCAGTGCCAGCGCGAATTCGAGGGCAAAGGCGGTGTCCCGAACTGGCAGGTCCCGCTGTGGCGCGACGGATACCCCGAAACGGCTGCGGCGTCGCCGGTGCGCGGGCTGGCCGCGGCCGCGGACAAAGTGAACCTGGTCGGCCTGTTCGCCTGGGTGCGGGGCGGCGGGTGGGGCGGGCCGTTTGTGAAAGACGAGTCGTGGATCGACGCGAACGTGTTCGCCGTGCCCCGGTTGGCGGACGACCCCGCGGCCGACCCGGTCGAGATCGCGCGCGACTGGGTGGCCGAGCGTTTAAAAATCAAGGACGAATCGGCGGCCGAGGTGTTGGTGCGGATCCTCGAAGCGTCGCCGGAGATGGCGCGGCAGGCGTTCTACCTCGCCCCGTTCGCCGAGCAGAAGGCCGACGCCTGGCACCCCGCGGCCGACTGGATCCAGGACGACCTGCTCGACGTGTCGTCGGCGTGGCGGATGGTGCAGCGGCTGCCCGAGGCGGGGTTGGATCGGGTGGTGATCGAGAAGGAGTCGGCCGTGGCCGCCATCAGCGCGTGCCGCCACGACCTGCAGCAGATCGCCGCCGTGACTCACCCGGCCCAGCTGGAAAAACTCGTCAACACTTTGCTGTACACCGAGTCGTTGGTTGAGGCGCTACGCGACCTGCTCGCGGGCCTGGTGGCGTACCGGCGGTTCCAGAAATCGCGCAACCCGTCCGACGCCGAGGCGACCCGTCGTAAACTCTTCGAGGCCCAGTCCCACTGGAACCACCACAGCCAACGCCACGGCAGCGCCCCGGGCACCGCGACCCCGTTCCGCGAGACCCACTTCTGGGAACTCACGCAGGACATCCTGGGGCAGTTGGATTGAGTCAGTGTTCGCTGCCGGCGTAGACCCACATCGGCTCGGTCTTACCCGCACGGACATATCCCAGCTTGCGGTAGAAGTCGATCGCCAGGCCGTCGGCCAGCAGCGTCTGCTGGTGGAACCCGCGGTAGCGGTCCATCAGACGCCGGGCGATCCGCGTCCCGATGCCGCGGCGTTTATAATCGGGGTGGACCAACAGGTGGGGGTAGAACACCACGAGATGGCCGTCGGAGATCGCGTTACCCAGGCCAACGAGTCTCGGGCCGTGCCACGCGGACACGACCGCGTGTGAATCAACGAGTGCCGCAAGCAACCGCGTGGGCTTCTCGGCGGACGACCAGCCGTTAACCCGGTACAGACCGAGGACCATGTCCGGCGGCAGTTCCCTTGTCTCGCGATAGTCGATCGTGGACGTGTCCATGGGCAAGTGCTTGGTTACTTCGCGTCAAACCAGTTGTTGCCCACCCCGGGGTCGACGCGGAGGGGTACTTTGAGTTCCATCGCGCGCTCCATCTCTTCGACCACGACCTCCGACACCGCGCCGGCTTCCGCGGCGGGGCACTCGACGACGAGCTCGTCGTGGATCTGCAGCAGCATCTTCATCGGCAGCGATTCGTTCTGGATGCGGCGGTGCAGGTTGACCATCGCGACTTTGATGAGGTCGGCGGCGCTGCCCTGCACAACGGAGTTGATCGCCAGGCGTTCGCCGAGGGCACGCTGGTTGGGGTTGGACGAGTTGACCTGGTCGATCCACCGCCGACGGCCGAGGATCGTGGTGACGTAGCCCTCGGTGACGGCCTGCTGGACGCACCGGTCCAGGAAGCGGTCGATGCCCGCGTAGGTGGCTTTGTAGTCGTCGATCAGTTTCGTCGCGCCGGCAAGGTCAAGGCCGTCGATGCGGCGGGCGAGGCCGAAGGGCGTGACGCCGTAGATGATGCCGAAGTTGATCGTCTTGGCGTGGCCGCGGAGCTCGGGGGTCACGTCTTCCGGGGACACGCCGAACACCTGCGCGGCGACGGCTGTGTGGATGTCCCGGTCGCCACGGAACGCCTCGATGAGCGCGGGGTCCTCCGACAGGTGCGCGAGCATACGCAGCTCGATCTGCGAATAGTCGGCCGCGATCAGCACGTGGTTGTCCTCCGCCACGAACGCCTTGCGGATCGCCCGGCCGACCTCGGTGCGGATCGGGATGTTCTGCAGGTTCGGGTTTGAAGAACTCAGCCGGCCCGTGGCGGCACCGGTCTGGTGGAAGCTCGCGTGGACCCGCCGGTCCTTCTCGCTGATCGCCTCCACCAGGTTACCGAAGTAGGTGCCCACGAGTTTGGTGAGGGTGCGGTATTCGACGATCAGCTTGGGGATCGGCCGGGCGTGCTCTTCGACCTTCTCCAGCTCTTCCGGGGGCAGGTCGGCCAATTTTTCGAGCACCTCGGCGTCGGTCGAGTAACCCGTCTTGGTCTTGCGCTGCACCGGGAACCCGAGCTGATTGAACAACACGTCGCCGAGCTGCTTGGGGCTGTCGGGGTTGAAATCCACGCGGGCGGCGTCGAGGATCTCGCCGCGGAGTTCGTCGATGCGCACCGACAGCTCGGCCTTCTGGCGGTCGAGCTCGTCCGGGTCCACGCGGATCCCGTGGGCCTCCATCGTAGCGAGCACCTCGACCAGCGGCATCTCCACGTCGGCCGCGAGATCGGCCATGCCGAACTCGTCCAGCCGCGGCTTGAATTTCTCGTAGAGCCGCAGCGTCACGTCCGCGTCCTCGGCCGAGTACGCCGTGCATAGGTCCAACGCGACCTGGTCCATCGTCTTCTGCGGCGGGTCGGCCTTGCGGCGCGGCTTCTCGCCGATCAGTCGGCTGATCGGCACCATCGTGCGTCCGAGCTCGGACAGCGCGAGATGGTCCATTCCGAGGCCGGGGGCTCCGGCGAGGAAAGCGGCAACCATCGTGTCGAACGCCACGCCGCGCAGCCTCACGCCGGCGTGGTCCAGCACCAGCCAGTCGTACTTGATGTTGTGGCCGACCTTGGGCAGAGACGCGTCCTCGAAGATCGGTCGCAGCGCATCGAGCACGGCGGCTTGATCCAGGTGTCGGTCGGGTTCGGGTGATTTCGTGGGCACGTAGATCGCGCTCCCGGTTTCCCAGGCGAGGCAGATCCCGCAGAGCTCGGCGGTGTGGCCGAGGCCGACGGTTTCGGTGTCGACGGCGATGAGTGCTTGTTTTTTCAGGATTTTGACGAGGTCGGTGAGCTGCTTTTTCGTGGTAATCGCCGAGTAGTCGCCATCGATCTCGTCGAGCAGGCGGGCGGTCGCGGCTTCGCTGCTTGGGGAGTCGCCGTCGTCGTCGGCGGGCTGATCGAACAGGCCACCCGCGCCCGCGGTAGATGCCTTCTTGGCCGGTTTGGGTTCGGCGGGCTCGGGCACGGCGACGAGTTTTTTCAGGTCGGTCCGGTGGCGATTGAACCCGAGCTGCTGGAAGACCTCGTCGAGCGCCTCGGCGTCGATCTCCGACAGGTCCATCGCCGCGTCTTCGAGCTTGAAATCGATCTGGGTGTCGAGCTTGAGCGTGACCAGACGGCGCGTGAGGTCGAGGCTGCCGTCGGCCGCGGCGGCTTCGAGGTTTTCTCTCTGCTTGCCCTTGAGTTGGTCGAGGCTGTCGACGAGATTCGCGACGCTGCCGAACTGATCGATAAGCTTGGCGGCGGTCTTGGGGCCGATGCCTTTAACGCCCGGGATGTTGTCGGTGCTGTCACCGATGAGCGTCTGGTAGTCGATGACCTGGTCGGGCGTGATGCCGCGTTTTTCCTTGAGGGCCGCCACGTCCATCTCGACGTCGGTGTGGGCGTCGAACAGCGTGACGCGGTCGGACAGCACCTGTTCGAGATCCTTGTCTTTGGCGACGAGGCGGACTTTGACCTGGTCGTCCGCAGAGGTGAGCCGCACCGCGAGGGTGGCCATAATGTCGTCGGCCTCGTCGCCGGGTACTTCGAGGACCGGGATGCCGAAGCGCCGGGCGATATCGAGCATCGTCGGGATCTGCGGAGCGAAGTCCTCGGGTGGGTCGCCGCGATTGGCCTTGTATTCGGGGTAGAAGCCGTGGCGGAAAGTGTCGCCCTTGCTGTCGACCGCCATCGCGACGTACTTGGGCTGGTACTGGGTGAACAGCTTGAGCAGCAATCCGGTGAAGGCGAAGGTCGCGTTGGTCGGTTCGCCGGTGATGGGGGAGGTCATGCCGCCGCGGATGGCGTGGTAGGCGCGGAACATCTGGGCGTGGCCATCGATGAGATAAAGCGTGTGGTCGTGGTCGGTGTCGGTTGGCGGCGGCATGGCGGGGATTGTACCGCCCCCGCTCCCGGAAACCCGTTCACCACATCCTCCGCCGCGCACGCTCCGCCCCCGCCGAACGTGGGCTAGAATGCGGCTAATTAGTTTCAGACCGCTCTAGGAGACCCTCCATGTTGAATCGTTTGCTGGCCGCCGCCGCCGTGTTTGGACTGACCCTGTTCATCGCGTTGCCCCAGACCCGGGCCCACCACGAACCGGCCTCCGGCGTGTTAGCCGCGCCGCCGACCCAGGAAGACGCCGACGCGGTGAAAGGCAAGGCGTTGTACGCCGTGTTCGAAACCACCCAGGGCCGGATCATCGTCGAACTCAATACCGAGCACGCGCCGATGACCGTGGCCAACTTCAAAAACCTCGCCGACGCCTCGTTCTACGACGGCATCACGTTCCACCGCGTGATCGCGGACTTTATGATCCAGGGCGGCGATCCCGAAGGGCGGGGCACGGGCGGTCCGGGCTACAAGTTCCGGGACGAGGAGAGCGCGCTGCAGCTCAAGCACGACAGCGCCGGCATCCTGTCCATGGCCAACTCGGGGCCCAACACCAACGGCAGCCAGTTCTTCATCACCCACAAGGCCACGCCCTGGCTCAACGGCAAGCACGCGGTGTTCGGCAAGGTCGTCGAGGGCATGAACGTGGTCAACGCGATCCGGAAAGGCGACGTCATGGAAACCGTGCGCGTGGTGGACGGCGACGAGCCGGCGGACGAGTAGGTCGCGTTCGACGCCCCGCGACGGCGGATTCTGCGCGGAGCCTCAAGTCCACGGTCACTGACCCGCGGAGGGGTGTAGGTCGACGCGGTGCACCGCGAGGATGTCGCGGGTCGTTTGGTCCTGCACGAAAAGCACGGCCGAGGCCTGCTCGAGATCGACGGCCGACGGCACGGTGGTGGACCACGCACCGCTCTGGTCGTGGACGGTCTGGGTCAGCAGGGCGCGGACGACGCCGTCGTGCTCGAGTGTGCGGCCACGGTTTTCGCCGCGGGGCACGTCGGTGGACAGCGCGTTTTCGGTGATCGCAAGGTTAAGTGTCGCGTTGTCGGGCAAAGCGTCGAGGCGCCAGTCGATGCTGAGCCGACGGTTGTCTCCGATCGGTTGGGCGACGAATCCGATGCCCAACGCGGGCTTGGTGTCGAGCGCCTGACCGATCGCGCGGCGGGCTTTGGGGGCGCTGGAGCCGACGAAGCCGTCGGTGCCGTTGACGATCATCTGCGGGGTGTAGACCGAGCGCTGCCGCAGGGCCCGCGCGTAGTCGCGTTGTCGGTCGGAGTACGCGGCGTCGCTGAACGGGTCGGTCCATCCCAGGCGGTTCCAGTAGTCGACGTGGAAGGCCAACGTGAAGACGCGGGTGTTGTCGTCCCGGGCGTTGCGGTCGATGCGGTTGAGCAGCACCTCGGCGGGCGGGCAACTCGAACAGCCCTCGGACGTGAATAGCTCGACCACGGCGAACGGCGAGCGGTGGACCGGGATCGACGTGTCGTCGGCCGTGGCGGGCCCGGGGGAAGCGGCAGCGGGCAACGCGCCGAGGCAGGCGGCGACGACGGCAACGGGGATAGGCAATTTTCGCATGCCGGGGTAACCGGCGGACCCGTGGTGGTTATTCCCGGGCCGAGGCGGATCGGGCTCTCTTTTCTCCGGGCGTCGCGGTTGATCACCGATCGGGACATCATCGTGCCGCGGTCCGCCGGCACCGACCTAGAACAGCTTGAGCGCGATGAACGCGAGGATGGCGACGGCGATGGTGGCGCCGACGACCGTGAGGATGAGCTTCTTGCGTTTGGCGTCGGCCAGGGCCTGCTCCTCGGCGGCGCGGATGCGCTGCTCCTCGCGTTTGCGCATGGCCTTGGCGGGGCTGACGGAAACGGGTTCTTCGGGCTCGTCGGGGGTGTCGGGTTTGTCGGGGGCCGCCGGCTTGGGCGGGGACGAGGGCGTCTTGCCCATGCGTGGGTCGCGGATCTCGGGCTCGGGTTCCGGGGTCTCTAGTTCGAAGGTGTCGGGTTCGCCGGGCGTGGCGGCGGCGGGAGCGTCGGGCTTCGGGGGGCCGGCGTTCTTTTCCGGCGGCGGGGGTGACGGCTCGTCGTCGGGGTCGAAGGCCAAGTCGTAGGTGTCGGGTTCGTCGGGCATCGGACGCGTCCTCGCAGAACGGGAAACAAGGCGACAACGTTCTATGATATCGCATCTTGCGGGAAAAGCGGCCCAAACGTCGGCCGCCTAAGCGCAGCAGCGCTCTGGTATGCTCAGCACGATGCAGTGGATAACAACGATCATCGTGGCCGAAGGCGGGGGAGTCTCCGGGGGCGGGGCGTGGGGTGTGATACAGCGGGGCGGCGTCGTGATGTGGCCGCTCCTGGGGCTGAGCGTGTTGGCGGTGACGCTGGTGCTGGAGCGCGGCTGGTTCTTCCTTCGGACCAACGCCCCCGGGAGGCTGAGCCGTGTCGAGACCCTGGCCAAGCGGCTGCGTACGGGTGACCGTGTCGGCGCCAAGCAGCTCGCCGACGCCGACGCCAGCGTCTACGGGGACACCGCCCGCCGGCTGCTCGACGAAACGCCCACCGACGCCGCGGCGACCGACGCGGTCGAGGCCCAACGGCGTCGGCTCGAACGCTTCCTGCCGATCCTCTCGACCATTATCACCGCCGCGCCGATGCTGGGGATCCTCGGCACGGTGTTGGGGATCATCTCGAGTTTCGAGGTGCTCGGCGATCAATCCACGACCCGCGATCCGACGCTCGTCGGCCAGGGCATCGCCGAGGCGCTGATCACCACGGCCGCGGGGCTGGTGGTCGCGCTGATCACGCTGCTGCCGTACAACCTGATCCGGGCGCAGGTGGATCGGACATTGTCACGCTTGGAGTCGTTGGTCGCGTCGGCAATGTCCGCGCGCGAGTCAACCGAGTGATTTGCTTTGAGCGATCGCCGAGTACATTTCGCGTAGATTCTGCACGACCAATTCGTGTGAGCGATCTGCTTTGGATAGCCCCATGCTTACCTGCTCAAATTCACTGAGGCGTTCAGCAATCTTGTGATCACCCGCCCCTTCTTGCAACAGTTTTATCAGTTTTGAGATGTAAGAATCGTATTCGTTGTCAACAGCAGACAGATTCGAGAGCCCGATAGGATTCCAGTCTCGATTCAAGATTTTCCGAATCCCGTCGCGAAGGCGTTGTTCATTTTTCATTTACTACGCGTCTTCGCGCTCGATCACGCGGTAGTCTTCGCGTTCGCCGCGGCCGCGGACGGGGTAGTCTTTGCGGTGGGGGTGGGCGGGGAAGGACTCCCAGGTGAGGATGCGGCGGAGGTCGGGGTGGCCGTCGAAGCGGACGCCGAGCATGTCGAAGACTTCGCGCTCGAGCCACTCGGCGCCCATCCACAGGTCGGTGCAGGTGGGCACGTGCAGGGCCGGGTCGTCGTCGGTGCCGTGGGTGTCGAGCGTGGGGTCGAGCAGGACCTTGACGAACAGGCGGGTGTTGTTCGTGGTCGACTCGAGGTTGTAGACCACGGCGAACCGGCCGGTCGGCGCGTTTTCGTCTTTGTTCTTCGGGTAGTTCAGGTAGTCGATGCCCGCGATGTCGCTGAGAAAATCGTACTTGCAGTCGTCGTCGTTCTTGAGGAACGCCAGCAGGTCGTGGAGGTCGTCTTTGGTGACGACGATCGTGGTCTCGCCGCGGAACTCGGTGGCGAACAGCTTGCGTTTTCCGTCTCCGGAGAAACGTGACTTGACGAACGGCAGGGAGGGGTGGTCAAGGTTGGGCATGGTCTTTGGAGGTTAGGCTTGGATCGCGGCGACGACTTCGTCGATCAGCCGGTGCCACTGCGTGGTGGTCTCGGGCCATTCGTACTGCAGCGCGTCGGCGAGGGCGACGGTGTCGTTGGCCTGAATAAACGCCTTGATGTCTTCGAGGCGTTCGAGGGCTTGGGCGGTCAGGGCGTGGGCGGGTTGGCCATCGATGTCGAGCTTGTCGAGGTCGATGCTCAGCAGCACGGCCGACTGGAGCACGGCCTGCTGCACCTGGAGCCAAGCCTCGATCGACTCGCCGACTTTCTGTAGCGCCGGCTGGGTCTGGTCTTGTTGCAGGAGGTCGGCGGCCTCCTGTTGGAGCTCCTGCGCCTCGCCGAGTCGGCCGCGGACCTGTTCCAGGGTGTCGACGGCCAACTGCTTGGGGTCGGCGGTAACCAGCCGGACTTCCAGGTCGCCCAGGTCTTCGTCGGCGCGGGCGGTGATCTGGTCTTCGCCGAGCTTATGCCCGTCGACCGCCACCTCAACCACGACCCGGCCCCCGGAACCGCCCTCGGCGTCGTCCGCCAGTCGGCGTCGGGCCGCGTCCAGGAGCGTCCCGAGACTCGGCCCGGGCAGTTCGATCGGCTGTTCGTCGAGGTAGACCTGCATGCCGGCATGATACGGCAAATGGGGGTGGTGATTGCGGCCGAGTGGGTGGGCAAATGCCAACCTGCGAAATGCGCATCACCGGCGAGTCGCCCACGACACGCGTTGCCCGTCTGCCGACCCTGCCCTCCCCCCGCCCCGTCCGGCTTACCATACCGCCATGCCCGACACGCCCGGTCCCGACCTCACCGTCTACCGCCGGCTCTTGATCTTCGGCGGCAGCCGTCGCTTAGACGACCCGCCCAAACAGAATCGAAATGATATGTTTGCCAGGGTATTTGATTTAGAGGGCAGAGGCGTCTATGACTAAACACCGATCCGGCATTGAAGATGTCATAC
>JBCCCG010000009.1:0-179509 GCA_039033595.1 Planctomycetota bacterium
CATCGACGAGCAAGGTCCAAAAACGCGGCGCAACAAGTTGCGGTTCGCGGAAAAACCGGGGACCTGAGGACCTGAGGTCACTCTTCCTGCACCATCGGCAGTCGAGTAGCCCGGCTTGTTCCTCCACGGCTCCACGGCGATCTCACCATTCAGCAGCTCCCTTCCACAGAATGCTTCGATAGTTACAAACTGCGGGGGTCCAACGCCCGGCAGTGATGGAGCTGCTGGGAAATTCGAAGCCATTCGTCAAAAGGCCTGCGTCCACTTGCACAGCCGCAGCACGCACAAGATAGTCCAACCCTGGTCAGATCCCCTCGTGCGGAGTCGAGATTTGACCGTTAGCTTTTTCATTATGGGATGCGGATACGTAGACAAGCGCTGCAAGAGGAGAAAGCCCTAAGGACTCTGGATTACTGCATTTCCTTGACGAAATCCATTCGATCGCCTGTACGGATTCCCTTAACCCTTAGCTACGCCGTCCACTCCCCGGCCCTGCGCTGCCGCCCCAGGAAATTCCCTCCAGAAACACACCCAGAATCTCCAGCAATGCCCCTCATCTTGCCTGCCATCTGCCCCCTTACCACAATTTCTATTCTAACCACCTGCCGGCGCCCATTACCGGCCGGCTAAAATCAAAAGTTTTGATTCCGCCCCGAAAGGGGCCCTACTCAAAACCGGAGCCAACGCGCCGTCCGCCTCGTTTCACGCCGCCAGCTCCCTCCGCCCACCCCCACCCGCTCAGGACCCGGCCCCATGAATCCACTCCATCACCTCGGTCTTGTCTACGCCGCCGCCCTCATCGCCCTCGCGACACCCGCGCCCGCCGCGCCGACCTCCCCCGGCTACGCCGTCGCCCCCGAAGGCTCGTTCGACATCGCCCGTACTCATGAGCAACATGGTACTTACAGGGACGGGAAGCCGGTTTCCACCCATTCGATGCTGATGTTTTCGCAGCGGCTTTACCAATTTCTCCAGCCGTACCCGCGTAAAGATGCAAATTGGCAACCGGTAATCCTGCACGATGATTAACTCCATCGCCGTCTAGCACAGTGACTTGGGAAGCTGCTGTTTTATGGCCCCCGCCCCTGATAATCCAATCCATGACATAGGGGAAGGTTCCCGGGCTACGGACGCACTCAGGGCGCGGCCGCCCGGAACGTGAGAAACAGCATTCGTGATTCAAGCGTTCGTCTGTGCCGCGCGTCCGCGCAGCGTCGTGAACGCGTTTGCACCAGCCAGGGGGAGCAGGCCCAAGCCGGCGGATAGAAGGGCGTTGATCGCCACGAAGGTGACGTGCAGCATGGGGTCCGGGCCGAGGCCCATCGGGTCGGTTTGCGGAAGGCGAAGGGGTAGGCCGTCGGGGACCACGAGGGGCGAGCCGAACAGGGCCAACGCGCTCGCCGCGGCGAGGGAGACCAGAACGAATGGCCGCCAGACAGCGCGGGGCCTTTTTGACCACGCACCCGCGATCGTGACCAGGTACGGCATCGCGAGGACCGTCGGCACGACCGCCACGTACGTGTAACACATGAGAAACACCACCCACACTCGGGAAGGGCCGGCAGGAAGTGTGCCGAGGCTGGGGGTTTTGAAGAGCGGTTTCATCCGTAGATTGGATCATAACGGGTGAATTGTTTCGCGGACGATGGTGGAGGTACGGGGGTGAAAGGACAATCGTGTTCTAGTCGGTCGGCTCGGGTTCGGATATGTTGCTAAATTGCTTTGGAGCAGTACGGCACCGGTTCGTCTTCACATCACTCTCCTGATGAATTGGCATCGATGGCGTCACAGATGTCGCTGGCAGAATTGGAATTGGTTGACACGGGCACGCCGGGGAGCCAGGTAGTCGCGGTACTCGAAGAGCCCGGGCGGATCAGCACGCACCACGCGAAAGTGCCCGAGCCCGGGCCGGGGCAGGTGCGGGTCAAGATCAAGTGGGTCGGCGTGTGCGGATCGGACGTCGAAGCGTTCCGCGGGGCGCGGCAGCCGGAGTTCCTGTCGATGCCGGTGCGGCTAGGGCACAAGGTGGCGGGGACGATCGACCGGGTGGGCCCGAACATGACGGGGCTGCGGCCGGGGATGAAGGTGTCTTGTCGGTACGTATGGGGCGCGTTCGCCGAGTACATCGTCTGCGAACCGTTTAACGTAAAGCTGCTGCCGGAGGACTTCCCGCTGGAGCAGGTGAGTTTGATTGAAATCCTTCCGGGGGTAATCCACGCGGCGGAGCTCTGCCGGATCGACGCGTCGAAGACGGTGCTGATCACAGGGCAGGGGGTGAGCGGGCTGGTGCTGACGCAAGTCATCTCGCGGTTCTCGCCCAAGCGGCTGGCGGTGACGGACGTGAAGCCGGAGAACCTGGAGATCGCCAAGCGGTACGTGGCGACGGATACGTTCCTGATCCCGGATACTGACACGCCGACGATGGAGGTGGCCGGCGAGACGTTCCCGGACGGGTTTGATGTGGTGGTGCCGTGCCTGCTCGAGGGCGACGGGATGATCGACGCGGTGAACGCCGCGGCCTTTGGCGGCAAGATTTTGATGTACGGCTGCATCGGCACGTGCAATCAACCATTCGATTTCTTCAAGGTCCACCGCAAGCGGCTGGAGATCTATTCGACCGAGCCGCGTAGCGACGTGGCCATGCGGCGGTACTTCCAGGAGGGCGTGCAGATGGTGCTCGACGGCCTGGTGAACACGCACGAAATCGTGACCGACCGCGTGCCGCTGGCCGACGTGCAGCGCGCGTTCGATCTGCGCAACACCTACGACAACGACACGATCCACGTGCTGGTCGACTGCGAATCGCCCGGCACCCAAGCGTAAGGAATCCAGATGACGTGTTGGCGAATGACGAATGAGCGTGTTCGGCGAGCTGTGACGGGGATAACGACGGTGCTCGCCGCGCTCGTGCTGGTCGGCATGGCGGGCTGTGACGGGGGGAGCGATCAGTCGGCCGACGGTAAGGTCGAGATCCGGCTGGCCCACGTCCACGCGGCCGACACCTCGTCGGAGATCCATACCGCGGCGGTGGCGTTCAAAGAATATGTGGAGTCGCGCAACCCCGATGTCGAAGTCCGCATCTTCGCCAACGGCCAACTCGGCTCGGAACGCGAGGTTTACGAGAGCATGCAACTCGGCTCGGGCGCGACCTGCGTGATCAGCGGCACGGCGATCCTGGGCAACTTCAACCAGCGCATCGGCGTGCTCGACCTGCCGTATCTCTGGGAAGACTACGACCACGTCCACGAGGTCCTCGATGGCGAGATCGGCCAGACGCTGGCCGAGGAGTTGCGGAGCGAAGGCTTCCGCGTCCTGGCGTGGATGGACAGCTGGGGCTTCCGCAACGTGATGACCAGCTCGCGGCCGGTGACCTCGGTCGAAGACCTCAGCGGGCTAAAAATCCGCACGATCCGCACGCCGATCTACACCGAGACGCTGCGGGCGATGGGCTGCAACCCCACACCGATGTCGTTCGGCGAGGTGTACAGCTCGATGCAGACCGGCGTGATCGACGGGTTCGAGCACGGCGCGAGCGTGATCCTGGCCAACCGCATGTACGAGGTCGGCAAGCACCTGACCTAGACCGAGCACCTCTTCGGCCCGCTGGTGTTCGTCTACTCCGACCACGCGTTCGGCCAACTCGACGAAGCGACCCAAGTCCTGCTCGAAGAAGCCGCAGCCCACGCCCGGGACGTACAGCGTGGACTATCGGTCGAGCGCGACGCTGAGGCGATGGACGCGCTGCGCGGCCACGGCGTGACGATCCACGAGATCGACACCGCGCCGCTGGCCGAGAAGATGAAATCGCTGCAGAAAACGCTTGCCGCGGAACGCGAGGCGACCGACCTGCTTGAGAAGATCCAGCTTGCCCGATGAGGGCCCACCTGCTGCCGTGGCGGGGAAGTTCCGCGGGGTGCGGCGTACCTGCGCGTGGGTCGACCACGAGGTGCAGGCACTCGTGGTGATGCTGTTCGCGGCGATGGTGGTCGTCGGGGCGTGGCAGGTGATCAGCCGCAAGGTGTTGGGCGCGTCCTTGACGTGGAGCGAGGAACTGCAGATCTACATGCACATCTGGCTGGTGTTCCTCGCGGTGGGCGTGGCGTACCGGCACTCGAAACATATCGCGGTGACGTTCATCGTCGAACGATTTCCCTTGTTCGTGCAGCGCGGCATGGCGGTGTTCTACGACGTGGCTTGGCTGGTGCTGGGCGTGTCAATGGTCTACTTCAGCAGCGTGTACCAGACGCCGCTGGGGCGGACGTTCCTGGAGACGGCGGCGAAGAACCGCTCGCCGTCGCTGCGCCTGCCCGGCGCGGCCGAGGGCGTGCCGTACAGCCTGATCTACGCCGGTCTGGTCGTGGGCGGGGTGTACATCGTCTTCGTCGCGGTGCGACGCCTGGTGGCGCGGGCGTTGGGGCTGGAGACCGAAGAAGCGGCGGCCACTGAGTTCTCGAACGTGCCGGGAGACGCGTGATGTTGGCCGGGCTGTTCATCCTGCTGCTGGCGCTGATCCTGATTGGAGCGTCGGTGATCGTCGCGCTCGACCTGGTGGCGCTCGGTGGCTTTTTACTTAATGAGGAAGTCTCGCCGGTCGAATTCCCGAAGCGGATGTTCACGTTTCTTGATTCGTTCGGGCTGCTGGCGCTGCCGTACTTTGTGCTGGCGGGCGAGTTGTTGTCGCGCAGCGGGATGAGCAAGAAGCTGGTGCAGTTGGCCAACGCGTTGGTGGGGCGGTGGCGCGGCGGACTAGGGCAGGTCTCGGTGCTGGGGTGCATGGCGTTCGGCAACGTCTGCGGCTCGGCCGCGGCGGCGACGGCCGCGATCGGTGGGGTGCTTTCGCCGTCAATGAAAGAAGCGGGCTACAAGCCCGGTTTCACCGCCGCGGTCATCGGCTGCTCGGGAATCATCGGCTCGATCATCCCGCCTTCGATGATCATGATCGTCTACGGCTCGATGGCGCAGGTCTCCATCGGGGGTCTGTTTCTCGCCGGCGTGCTGCCGGGGCTGCTCATCACAGCCTTGGATGATGGGCGCCGTAGCGATCTTCGCCAAGGGCGGGCAGGTACAGGCGGCAGTGGCCGCGCCGTCCACGGCTTCAACGGCCGACGTTGCGGAACCAGACGTACCCGCCGCGTCGCCCCCGACCGTCGGCCCGCTCCGCGCGTTCCTCGGCGCATGGGACGCGGTCATCGCACCCGTCATCATCCTCGGCGGCATCTTCACCGCCACTGAAGCAGGCGTCGTGGCCTGCGTATACGCCCTGGTCGTCAGCCTCTTCGTCCGCCGCACGCTGCGGCTGCGGGAGTTGTGGGGTGTCCTGCTCAACGCCGCAATCACCACCGCTATCGTCGTCGGCGTCATCTCCGCCGCGGGCGGCCTGGCCTACCTGATCACGTTCCTCAGACTCGACGAGTGGCTGCGCGGGGCGTTGCTGAGTATCTCAGACAACGGCACCGTCGTGGTGGCCCTGCTGCTGGTCGTGATGATCTTGCTGGCGATGTTCATTGAGTCGTTGGCGGTATTGGTGGTGCTTGTGCCGGTGATCGCGCAGATCGGCCAGGCCTTCGGTTTCGACCCGTTGCACTTCGGCATGCTGATCGTGGTGGCGACACAGATCGGCGCTGTGACCCCGCCGGTCGCGGTGGTGTTGTTCGTAGCAACAAGCGTAGCCGAGGCCCGTTACGATCAGACCCTTCGGCACTGCCTGCCGTTCATCGTGGCACTGCTACTCGGACTGGTGCTGTTGTTTGTCTTCCCCGCCCTCGCGACGTTCTTGCCGGGCTTGGTCACGGGTGGCCCCGACTAGGCACGGGTCAGGGTTTAGACGATCAAGGTGGCTTCGATGGTGAGTCCGGGCCCGAAGGCGAGGGCTACCCAGGGGCGAAGGGTTTCGTGCTGTCGCAGCCGGTCGAGGATGAACAACACGGTGGGGGAGGACATGTTGCCGGACTCACGGAGCACGGCGCGGGAGTGATCACCGGCCCGCGCACCCGCCCCCGGAAGGAGCGGCAGCTCGAGTGCTTCCTCGACGGCGGTGATGACCCGCGGGCCGCCGGGGTGGATCGCCCAGCCCTGAATATCGTTGAGGGTCAGTTCTCGCTCAGCGAGCCACGGCTCGATCCAAGCCCGCAGGTGCCGGTGGATCAGATCGGGCACCTTGGGGGAAAGCGTCATCTCGAAGCCGTGGTCACGGATGATCCAGGTCATCATGTCGCGGGAGTCCGGCAGCAGGCAGCTCCCATGGGCGGCGACCTTTGGATAGTTCTCGGAGTACGAATCTGAAACATCGGGCTGCGCGCGGCCGACCACCGCCGCGGCGCCGTCGGCAAACAGCGCGTTGGCGACGACTTTTTGCGGGTCCCAGCCGTATTGAAAATGGAGTGTGCAGAGCTCGACGCAGCACATGAGCACATACTGGTTGCCGCGATTTAGCGAATCGCCCAGGGCGCGCGCGACGCGGAGGCCGTTCATCGCGCCGTGGCAACCCATGAAGCCGACCATGGTACGCCCGACGGTGGGGGGCAGGCCGAGGTCGTCGATGAGGCCGATGTCGACACCGGGTGCGGAGAATCCGGTGCAGGAGACGGCGACGAGTTGGCCGACCTCGGCTGGCGCAACGCCGGCGTCGTCGAGCGCCGCGCGGCAGGCCTCCGTAGCAAGGGGCCGGGCTTCTTCCGGGTAGCGTTGAAGCCGTTGGGAGATTGTCGGACCGCGATCGGTGTCGTCTTCGGCCGGCGGGTAGAAGGCGAGCATGCGTTCGTCGGGCGAGAGGGATGCGTGCCCGTTGTGAGCATTGACAACGACGCTGTGGCGGGACTCGACGCGCGTCCGGCGGTAGAGGGCGGGCAGGAGCTTACGTTGCTGGTCCGTGGCGCAAGAACACGGCAGCGCGGCGGCGGCCATGCTGTGTTGCGGCAGGGCATGCGGTGGCTTGGCGGTCCCGAGGCCGTGGATCAACAGGCTCATGCGGCGGTCCCCGTGGAGGCGGACCAGCCGGATGTTGCGGCGCCGGGTGGTGGGGCGAGTCGCGGGTCGCCGGGCCGGGTGATGTGGCGCACAAGCGGGGCGGCACACGCGGGGGCCGTGGCGAGCAGACGCACCACGCTGCGCGTCAGCCACGGCCGACGCAGCGTAGCGGCGACCAGCCGGCAACCCGCCTGGCGGCGGCGTACATTCCGTGCGAACACGTTCTGCCAGGCGATTTCCTGTTGCACATCCCAGCCCGCGATGGCCTGCGCCGCGATCGGTACGACGGCGGTACCGCCGGCGATCGCCCAGGCCATGCCCTCGCCAGTGAACGGCTCGACATAGCCCGCGGCGTCGCCCACCACAAAGAGACCCGGCCCCGCCAGCTTCGCCCGGCGACGAGTGAGCGCGGGCGTGGCACGCCAACACGCGACGTTTTCAATGGGCAACGCGTCGGCGGGCAACCCGCTCTCGGCCACCAATTGTTTGGCCGCCGCGGCCCAGCCGCCCGCGGCCTTCACGGCCGAAGCGTCGACCGCAGCGGCGAGGTCGATGCCCCCGTCCTCGAGTTCCACCGCCCCGAGGTAGCCGGATTGGCCGCAGGCCATGAGGATCGTGCCGTGGTCGAGCCGTGCGCGCTGAGCGGCTGTGGCCGCGGCGGCCGCTCCGCCAAAACCGAGGCGCGACGCCGGCTCGGTCGCCACCTCGAAGCCCGGCACATGCTTGAGGCTCGTCCCCCCCAATCCGTCGGCCACGACGACGGCGCGGCAGGTCACGGTCTCGCCGTCGAGCAGGTTCACGCGGTGTTGTGGCATATCACGTTCGCCAGCAGGTAAGACCTTGGCCGAGACGCCCTCGCGAAACTCAGCCCCCGTCTGACGTGCGATATCAATCAACGCCGTGTCCAAAGCTTCACGCGAGAGCGAGACACCCGGCGGCAACGGCAACTCGGCACTTCGGCCGCCCGCCACCATTTTCAAACGCTCGAGCGCCGGGGCACCGAGCCGGCCGACGAGGTCGCCCAGCCCCGCCCGCCCGAGATTCGTCAGGGCGTAGCGGTTCAGGCAGCACCCGCAGACCTTGGCCCGCGGGAAGCGCTGCCGGTCGACGAGTAGCACGGCGTGACCAGCCAGGGCCAACCCACGCGCCGCCAGCGCCCCCGCGGGGCCGGCCCCAATGACCACCGCATCGAAGTCGGCGCGTTTCATCGGTCCCCCCCCCGGTTGCTCGAATCCGTCCGCGGATCGGTCATGGCGCGGTGCCAGTAGAGCAGCATACGCCACGGGAAACACCGACGCACCGTCGCTCCGCGCAGGCCCGCCTGTTCCGCGAGTGTACGCAGCTCGTCGGGCGTCCAGGCGGCCCGGACCGACCGCGGGCCGTCGACGTGGACCACCGGGCTGCGGGTGATGAGCCGAGTTCCAGCCACGGTGAACGCGTGCGCCACGGCCCCGCGTCGCAGGTCGTTGATCAGCACCGCGCCGGCCATAGCAGCCATCTTCTTGAGAACAGCGACCGACTGCTCGGATGTCAGGTGATGCATAAACAGGCTGTTCATTGCGAGATCCAGGTCCTGCGGCAACGCGTCGGTGAACACGTCGATCTTCTCGAAGTCGATCTCGACGCCGGCGTCCCGTGCTTGCGCCCGGGCAAAGTCCAACGCGACGCCGCTCATATCCGCGCCGATCCAACGCACATTCATCGAAGCTTGGGCCGCACGCCGCGCCAACGCGACGAGCACGTCGCCTCCGCCGCAGGCCAGGTCCAACACACGTAGCGGTTCGGCTTGTGTTCTCCGTGGTGTGTTGAACGCCTTGATCGTCGGCCACATCAGCGCCGCCGACCGCGACACACGGTTGATCCGGCCGAGCCCGCGTAACGCCGCCTCGTGCAGTGCCCGGTCGAGCGACGGGTCGTCCATGATCTCGGGAACCAACCGACGCTCCGTCGCGGTCGCGGGCAGCGGGACGGTGGTGGGCGGCGTGGCAGACATCCTTGAAGTATACGCCGACCACCCGCCGGGACGGGAAGCACCGCAAGAACTACCATGCACGAATGTTCGAGCGCACGTTTGATAAAGCCACCCGCGTCCCCGGCCCGCAACATGAAGTGTTTGACTGGCACACCCGCACCGGCGCGTTCGAACGCCTGGCCCCGCCTTGGGACAACACGAAGCTGCTGGAGTACGGCGGGATCCGCGACGGACAACGGGTCATTTTGAAAGTCTGGGCCCCGTGGCCGCGGAAATGGGTCGCCGTCCACGAAGACTACATCGAGGGTGTTCAGTTCAAGGACCGCCAGGTCAAAGGCCCGTTCCCCCAATGGGTCCATACTCACCGCGTGTACCCCGACCCACAAGGGCAGCGCGGCGTATCGCTGATGCGCGACCATATCGAGTTCAAGCTCCCGGCGGGCCCGCTCGGAGCACTTGCCTACCGGTTATTTATGCGCAAGCAGATCGAACAGATGTTCGACCACCGCCACGCCACGCTCGTAGCCGACACGATAGAACACCGCCAGACCGCAGTGGGGCGTAAGTTAACGGTGGCGCTCACAGGGGCATCGGGCCTGATCGGCCGAACGTTCTCGGCATTCCTCACCACTGGAGGCCACGCTGTGCGCCCCGTGGCTCGGCGAGACGGCTTGACCTTCGACCTCGACGCCATCCGCGGGGCCGACGTGATCGTCCACCTGGCCGGCGAACCGATCGCCCAGCGGTGGAACGCGTCGGTGAAAGATCGCATCCGGCGGAGCCGTGTGGACCGTACGCGGCTGCTATGCGAACAGTTGGCGCGGCTGCCCGACCACGAACGCCCGGGCGTGCTGCTCAGCGGCTCGGCAACGGGGGTCTACGGCGACCGCGGTGACGCCGTGCTCACCGAAGACAGCTCCCCCGGAAATTCAGACAAGAGCTTCCTCGCCGACGTGGCACAGGGGTGGGAAGACGAGGCCCGGGTCGCGATCGATGCAGGTATGCGTGTGGTTTTGCTCAGAACCGGAATCGTCTTGACACCGCAAGGCGGGGCGCTCAAGAAAATGTTACCGGCGTTCAAGCTCGGGCTCGGTGGCCGGCTGGGCGGTGGGCAGCAATATATGAGTTGGGTTTCGATCGAAGACCATATACGGATCATGTACCGAGCGATGTTTGATCACACGATGCACGGCCCGGTGAACGTGGTTGCACCTCAGCCGGTGACCAACGCGGAGTTCACGAAGACGCTGGCGAAGGTACTGCGTCGACCGGCCGTACTCCCCGCTCCCGGGTTCATGCTGCGTCGCGTATTCGGCGAGATGGCCGATGAAGCGCTGCTGTCTAGCCAGCGTGTCGAGCCGCGGCATCTGCTCGATGAAGGCTTTATCTTCCGACACGGACACCTCGAAACCGCGCTCCGCGAGTTGCTTGGCCGGCCGTAGCGGCCTATACACCCATATGCACCAAGCCGCGACTATCGTGTGGTTTCGTAAAGACCTTCGTCTCGATGACAACCCGGCGCTGCTGACCGCGGTCGAGCGGGGCGGGCCCGTGGTTCCGGTATATATCTGGGCGCCGAACGAGGAAGGCGACTGGCCTCCGGGCGGGGCGTCGCGGTGGTGGCTGCATCACTCGTTGCGAGTGTTAGCAGAATCGCTTGAGGCCATCGGCAGCAGATTGATCTTGCGCCAAGGGCCGACGCAGGACGTGCTCGATGACCTGCTCACGAAAACGAAGGCGGACGCCGTATTCTGGAACCGGCGATACGAACCAGCGATTATCGAACGAGACGCGGCGGTTAAGGAGTGGCTGCGACAGAACAAGGGGGTGCGGGCGAACAGTTTCAATAGTCATTTGCTGTTCGAGCCGTGGGAGGTACAGACGGGCGCGGGTGGGCCGTACAAGGTGTATTCTCCGTTCTGGCGTTCGGCGGAGAAGGGGCCGACGCCGGACCTGCCGAAGGATACGCCCGAGTCGATCCCGGCCCCCAACAAGTGGCCGTCGTCCGTGAAGCTCGATGCATTGGGGCTCGAACCGACGCGGGACTGGAAAGAGGGGCTTGCCCGAGTCTGGACGCCGGGCGAGTCCGGCGGACGGGCCCGACTCGATGCGTTTATTGCAGGCCCGATCGCGGCGTACCGAGATGCTCGTAATTTCCCCAACACTGAAGGAACCTCCCGACTCTCGCCACACTTGGCCCACGGCGAGGTGAGTCCACGTCGGGCGTATCACGCAGCACGAAAATACATGCAGGACAGCCGACGCAACCTGTCGAAGGACGAGAAGAAGCAGTGCGAGCATTTCGTGAAAGAACTCGGCTGGCGCGAGTTTGCCTATCACGTGCTGTATCACTTCCCGCACACACCCCGCGCACCGCTGCAGGAGAAGTATGCCGGTTTCCCTTGGGACGACAACGCCGGGGCACTACGTGACTGGCAGAAGGGCCGAACGGGCTACCCGATTATCGACGCGGGCATGCGCCAACTCTACGCCACGGGCTGGATGCACAACCGCGTACGGATGATCGTCGCGTCGTTCCTGGTCAAAGATCTATTGATCTCGTGGGAAGAAGGCGTGGCGTGGTTCTGGGATACGCTGGTCGACGCAGACCTGGCGAACAATACGCTGGGCTGGCAATGGGCGGGCGGCTGCGGGGCCGACGCGGCCCCGTACTTCCGCATCTTCAATCCGGTGCTCCAGGGCGAAAAATTCGACGGCGATGGCGAGTACACGCGGAAGTGGGTGCCCGAAATCAAGGGGCTCGGCGACAAGTGGCTCTTTAAACCCTGGGAAGCCAAGCCCATGGAGCTGGAGGCGGCGGGCGTAACTCTGGGTGAGGACTACCCCCGGCCGATGGTCGATCACAAAAAGGCCCGCGAATCGGCTCTCGCGGCGCTCGATCAAGTCACCGGGACGTGATCCTCGTCATTCGAGGATAATAATGTGAGCGTCTTCGCCGGCCGCCTCGAGATCGTCCTCGGCCGCGGGAAAGTCGGCGTTCGCCATTTCCACCGGCTCGGTTTCGAGCGCGAAGTCAAACTGCTCCTCGGCGGGTTCGGGTACGGGCAGCGGAACGTGGCGGGCCACGAACGGAACTGTGGCCTCGCGGGTCTGGCGGAACAGGCGAACCACCATCGTGGATTTGTCATCGACCAACTCAAAGTAACGCCGCATCTCGTCGTTCGAGCTGCCGCTACCGCGCTGCCGTATTTCAAGTTTGACACCGCGTGCATCGTAAAACGAGATGTCCCGGATCAGCGATTGTGCCGCACGGGGGTGGGAGAATTCAAGTTGGACCGGCATATTCTCCCCACGCTCCTGGAGTCGCAGCGACATCGGTGTGTCATCCATGTCAATAACCTTGAACCGTTTGCCCAGGTACTTAGAGATCGGCGACAAACGAATCACCCGCTCCGGGCCTTCGGACAACTGCATCGTTACGGTGCCGCGAATTTCACGGAGCGACTCGGCGGGGAATCGGGGCGCGGGCAGGTTGAAATATATGTTGAAGAACGGCTTGCCCTGATGACGGCGGTTCGCTTGGATGGTCTGGTTCGAGCGGTGGTGGTGCTGATTCGAGTTTACGTCGAGCGACTCGCCGGCTGAGGTCGTGATCGAAGTCAGTACGAGTTTCGAGTAAGACAGTGGCTGATCATCGGTTTCGTACAGACAGCGAAAGCCAACCGAAAGTTGATGGTTCTGATTCCGCAGCTGACCGTGCTCGTTGAAGCTCACCGATCGGTTGACCGAGACTTGGTTGGGCACCAGCGTGAGCCGGATGCGCGGCGGGTCGTCGGGCGCGGCGTCCACCGCGTTGACCGCGGCTTCGGGCGAGGCATTCTCTTCGTCCGTGGTCGCGGCCTGCCCAATACTCGCAACCAGGCCGCATGTCATCCCGATCGTCCAAGCCAGCACGCTGCGTTCCATGTTGGTATCTCGCGGGTGGATGTAAAAGTTCTCTGTCACGAGTATAACCCCGTCGTCGGGGCTCTCGGCCAAGGTTATACGCCACCGCGGGCCGCGGGTTCCCGGGCAGCCTACGCTTGCCCATGAGTGATTCAAAAGCCCATCCATTCCGAGCGTGGGGCACGCCGGCACACGATGCGTTTCCGCGCTGGATGACTTGGGCTCTGTACGCCGCGGCCGCGTACAATCTGGCTTGGGGTGCGTGGGTAGTGCTGTGGCCAAACCATTATTTCGATCTCGTCGGGATGGAACGGCCGACCCACCCTTCGATCTGGCAATGCGTGGGCATGATCGTCGGCGTTTACGGCCTCGGCTACGCGATCGCGGCGACGAACCCACTGCGGCACTGGCCGATCGTGCTGGTAGGTTTGATCGGCAAGATTTTCGGGCCGATAGGTTACATCGATGGAGTCCTCGTCCGTAAGAATCTCGACCCGGCATTTGGCTGGACGATCCCGACGAACGATCTCATTTGGTGGGTACCCTTCGGGTTGATCCTACTCGCGGCTTATCGATCCGCGAAGGCGATCAGGGCAGAAGCCATCGGGGCGGTGACAACATGAACGCAACGGTGACGCGCCCCGATAATCTCGATACGGCTGACGCAATCGCGTTTGACCGCGACGGCCGCGACTTTGTGCTTCGCGCCCAACAGTGGCTGCCCGCGTCGCCCGAATCCATCTGGCGATTCGTCGGCGACTGTCGACACATGAACCACGTTATCCCGCCATTCATGCGGTTCAGGATTCTTTCGCCGATACCCGACGGCGTGCCGCCCGCCATCGCTCCGGGCGCAATCTATGAGTACAAGCTACGTCTCCACGGCGTCGGTTTTTTCTGGCGAACGCTGATGAAAGAGGTCGAGTATCCGAGGCGTTTCCGTGACGTGCAGGCCAAGGGACCATACGCATCGTTTTCCCATGAACATACTTTCGAGGCGATGGATTGGGCGGGTGTTTCCGGTACGCTGACCCGCGACATTATCCGCTACCGACCGCCGGGCGGGCCGTTGGCCCCGCTGATCAACGCGACGATGGTCCGACGCGACCTGCAGAAGCTGTTCGAGCGGCGTCACCGGCGCATGGCAGAGCTATTCGCCGAAGGAGGCGACCCGGCCGCCGAGTTGTTCGGCGATAAATTTACAAGGCATTTAGCTTCTGAGTCTCCTCAGCACGCCCCGGATCCCCCGGCCGCATGAAATCCAAACAATGGTCAAATCTCTACTCCTGATCCACGCCGCCGCGACGCTCTACATGGTCGGACTCATCTGGTTTGTGCAAGTCGTTCACTACCCATTGTTCGACGGCGTCGGGGAAGACGGCTTTGCGGCGTACGAAGACCGACACGCGCGGCGGACCACGTGGGTCGTCCTGCCGCCGATGGTGATCGAACTTGTCACCGCGGTGTGGCTCGTCGCGCAGCGCTCGACGCTCTTGCCGGGCGTGCCCGCCTGGCAGGCATGGGCGGGGCTCGGCTTGGTGGTGTTTTTATGGGCCGTGACTTTTCTCGTCTCCGTGCCGCAACACCAGCGACTCACGCAAGGCTTCGACGTCACTTCGCATAGAATCCTTACTGACACCAATTGGCTGCGCACCACCGCCTGGTCGTTGCGGGGCGGGCTGGTGCTGTGGATGGTCGCTCTTCGGACACGAGGTTGACCGTGGCGGAACACCACGAACGATTGATCAAGCCGACAATGCACGGGCTGTATTGTGCCGAGGGCGATTTCTATATCGACCCGTGGCGGCCGGTGGACCGCGCGGTCGTGACCCACGCCCACTCCGACCACGCAGCCCCCGGGAGTAAACGCTACCTGTGCTCACAAGTTGGGGTCGAGGTACTCCGGCAGCGCGTTCATACCGGAGCTCGGATCGAGGGTTTGGGCTACGACACCTCAGTGACGATCAACGGGGTTGGCGTCTCTCTGCACCCCGCGGGGCATCTCTTGGGGTCCGCACAGGTCCGCGTCGAACACGCGGGCCGCGTCGAGGTTGTCACCGGCGACTACAAGACGGAAGCCGACCGGACCTGCGCCGCTTTTGAACCGGTGCGTTGTCACCGCCTCATCACCGAATGTACTTTCGGCTTGCCGATCTACCGTTGGCAGCCCGAAGCCGAGTTAGCCACCGAACTCAATACGTGGTGGGCCGCGAATCAGATGGCGAAACGGACGAGCGTTGTGCTCGCCTACGCTCTGGGCAAAGCGCAACGGGTGTTGTCACTAGTAGATTGTTCGCTGGGCGCGGTTGTGGTGCACGGGTCGGTCAAGCGGTTTGCCGAGGTGTACGCCGAGCAGGGTGTGGATCTGCCGCCGGTAACCACGTCTACGGCCGAGAGCCGGGCGCCGGTAAAAGGTAAGGGGCTGGTCGTCGCCCCGCCCTCGGTGTTGGGCACGCCTTGGCTCAAAAAGTTTGGCCCGGCCTCGTTGGCGTTCGCGTCGGGATGGATGATGGTTCGCGGTAATCGCCGACGACGAGGGGTCGACCGTGGGTTCGTATTGTCCGATCACGTAGACTGGCCTGGGCTCATGCAGACCATCGAGGCTTGCGGCTGCGAAAGTGTCGGAGCGACACACGGCTACACCAGCGCGTTGTCCCGTTACCTGCGTGAACAAGGATTTGACGCCGACGAAGTTGCTACCCGCTATGTCGGCGAGACCGACGAAGAGACGACCGAACAACCAGACATGGAAAACATGGGTTAATGCCGAATGACACTGGCGTTTCTTGATTGCTGATACCCAGCCCTCCGGGTGCAAGCACGCTGGTCTGCGGCTCCCCCATCCCGCATGCAACGTTTCACCCGCCTGTTCCATGAAGTTGACCGCACGACGCGGACTAGCGAGAAGACCTTGGCGCTGCGGAGGTATTTCGAAAAGGCCCCGCCGGCGGACGCGGTCTGGGCCTTGCGGGTGCTAACGGGACAGAAGCTCATCCGAGCGGTGCCGTATAAACGGCTGAGGCAGTGGGCGGTTGAGGAAGCGGGTTTGGAGCCATGGCTGTTCAACGAGTGCTACGGCGCGGTGGGCGACCTTTCGGAAACCTTGTCCCTGATCTTGCCGGGCGGGCAGACGCCGACGGATGAGCCGCTGGCGGAGATGGTGACCAAGCGTATCTTGCCGTTGGCGCAGATGACCGAAGCCGAGCAAAAGGCGTCGGTCGTCGCGACTTGGCGGACGCTGAGTACGCAACAGCGTTTCCTATTTCACAAACTCATCTCGAGTAACTTTCGTTTCGGTGCGGCGAAGAAGATCGTCATCAATGCTCTCGCCGCGGCCGGAGACGTCGACCCGGCCGTCATGCAGCACCGGCTCGGGGGCCGGCCGATCGAGCCCACCGCCGAAGCGTTCACCGGGCTCTTGGCCGGAACCGACACCGATAGCGCCCGGCCCTACCCGTTTTACCTGGCGTACCAGCTCAATGATCCGCCGGAAGAATTGCCCGATTTGCTTGGAGACTCTCAGAGATGGCGGGCAGAGTGGAAGTGGGACGGGATCCGGGCTCAGATCATCCGACGGGGCGACGAGACGCTCGTGTGGTCCCGAGGTGACGAGTTAATCACCGAGGCGTTCCCGGAATTACGGGCTGCAGGTGATGAGCTCCCCGACGGCACGGTACTCGACGGCGAGGTATTGGCTTACGAGAATAACCACCCGCTGTCGTTTGCGATGCTACAGCGTCGGTTGAACCGCAAACGGATGGAGCCGGTGTTGTTCGCGGATGTACCGGTGGTGTTCATGGCCTACGACCTGCTGGAGTACAGCGGTGAAGACGTACGGGACCGCGCCACGGACGAGCGACGCGCGTTATTGGAGGCGCTTAGCCCCGAGACGTTATCACCGGCTTTGCGGCTGTCGCCTCGGATTGCGTTCGACGATTGGCCTCGTCTCGCGGAATTGCGTGACGAATCTCGTGAGCGCGGCGTCGAGGGCGTGATGCTCAAGCGGGCGGACGCGTGCTACGCCGCGGGACGGAAGAAAGGCGACTGGTGGAAATGGAAGGTTGATCCCTACACCGTCGATTGCGTGATGGTCTACGCCCAGCGTGGCAGCGGTCGGCGGAGTTCGCTGTTCACTGACTACACCTTTGCCGTGTGGGACGGCCCCCCGGGACAAGGCGAGCTAGTACCCGTAACGAAAGCCTATTCCGGGCTGACGGACGAGGAGTTCGCTAAGGTTGATCGCTTCATTAAGAACCATACGGTTGGTAAAAAAGGTAGCTTCCGTGCCGTTGAGCCCGAGTTGGTGTTCGAGATCGCCTTCGAAGGCATCAATGAATCAAGCCGGCACAAATCGGGGCTCGCATTGCGCTTTCCTCGGATGCATCGCTGGAGGACAGACAAGAAACCGGAGGACGCCGACACGCTGGCGTCGCTGCGATCGGTACTCGACGGGGAGGTGTCAGGATGAACCCCGTCGAAGCCTGGTTCCGTGAACACATCGGCGAACCGTTTAAGTTTCAGCGGCAGACCTGGGAGGCGCAGCTAGCGGGCGAGTCGGGGCTGCTGCACGCGCCGACGGGGATGGGTAAGACCTTTGCGGCGTGGCTGCCGGCGTTGCAGCGCTGGTGTGAAACGTATCCCGGCCGTGACGCGTGGACCGACATGAAGCCCGAGCCGCTACGGGTGTTGTGGGTGACGCCGCTCCGGGCGTTGGCGACAGACACGGAGCAAACCCTTAAAGCGCCGGTCGAGGCGATGGGATTGCCGTGGACGATTGAACGGCGAACAGGCGATGTGTCATCAACGGTCAAAGCCCGGCAGAAGAAGCGGCTACCTAGCGCGCTGGTGACAACGCCCGAGAGTTTATCGGTGTTGCTGTCTTACGCCGACGCACGACAGAAATTCCGGGGGCTGCAGACCGTGATCGTTGATGAGTGGCACGAGTTAATGTCGACCAAGCGCGGCACGCAGACCGAACTCGGCCTCGCTCGGTTGCGACGATGGGCCCAGGAAGATGGACTCGGGTTATCGGTGTGGGGTTTGTCCGCCACTCTGGGCAATCTCGATGAGGCGATGCAGACCTTGCTGGGGGCCCCGGAAGCAACGGCGTCCAGAGGTGGGAGGATGATTCACGGCCCGGACCATAAGAAAGTCGAGATCACCACACTGCTACCCGACGACGTCGAACGCTTCCCTTGGGCCGGCCACCTGGGTATCGCACTTCTGCCGCAGGTCGTCGACACGCTCGAAAACGCTCGGAGCACGCTGTTGTTTACCAACACACGGTCGCAGGCGGAGATCTGGTTCAATGAGATCTGCGCTAAACGCCCCGACTGGATCGGTGAGGTCGCGCTGCACCACGGTTCGATCGACCGCAAGACACGCAACGTTGTCGAAGACATGCTGCGGGCCGGGACGCTGCGGTGCTGTGTATGCACGTCGAGCCTGGACTTGGGAGTGGATTTCTCTCCGGTGGAGCAGGTGATCCAGGTCGCGTCGCCCAAGGGCGTCGCGCGTTTGATGCAGCGGGCGGGACGGAGCGGGCACCAACCGGGCAAGGTGAGTCGGGTGGTGGGTGTGCCGACGAATGCGCTGGAGATACTAGACTTTGCCGCGGCGCGGGACGCGGCTTCGGTACGCGCGATCGAGTCGCGTCGCCCGCTCGAACGGCCGTTGGATGTGCTGGTGCAACACCTCGTGACGTGCGCGCTGGGCGGTGGTTTTGTGGCCGAAGCGATGCTGGGCGAGGTGCGCAGCGCCCACGCCTACCGTAAGCTGTCGGATCCGGAATGGGAGTGGTCGCTCGATTTTGTGCGACGCGGCGGCGAGACGCTAAAGGCATACCCACAGTACGCTCGGGTTATTGAAGAAGAGGGACGATTTACCGTCGCTACGCAGAAGATCGCCCGGCATCACCGCATGGCGATCGGCACGATCACGTCCGACGCGTCGATCGCGGTGCGCTTCGCCAACGGACGGAAGCTCGGCACGGTGGAGGAGAATTTCGTCGGCTTTCTCAAGCCGGGCGATAAGTTCGTGTTTGCCGGGCACCTGCTCCAACTCGTGCGGGTCCGCGCGATGGTCGCCACTGTGAAGAAGGCCAAAGGGCGTAAAGCGCAGGTACCGCGGTGGCAGGGCGGGCGGACGCCGCTGTCCACACAGCTCGCCGACGCGGTGCGGGCCCGACTCGACCGGGTACGCGAGCACGGCCCCGCCGGGCCCGAAGACCCTCCAGAACTCCACGCCGTTACGCCGCTATTGGACCTGCAGGCCCGCTGGTCGGTCGTCCCCGGTGAGGGCGAACTGCTGATCGAAAGCACCACCAGCCGCGACGGACACCACACGTTTCTGTATCCGTTGCAGGGCCGATTGGTCCACGAAGGCCTGGGCACGCTGCTCGCCCACCGGCTCACGGCCGAGGCCCCGCGGGCCGTAACCGTTACCGTCAACGATTACGGCATCGAGTTGCTCTCTCCCGAAAGCCCTCAGCTTGACGAATCCGACTGGCGACGGCTGCTGGGCATCGACGGTCTCCTCGACGACCTGCTGGCGGCGCTGAATACCTCGCAACTTGCGCGCCGGGCGTTCCGTGATATCGCGCGCGTCGCGGGGCTGATCTCCACCGGCTACCCTGGCGAGTCGGTGACGAACCGCCACCTCCAGGCGTCCTCGGAGCTTTTCTTCGACGTGTTCACCGACTTCGACCCCGAGAATCTGCTCCTCGATCAGGCCCGTCGAGAGGTGCTGGAGCAGCAACTCGAAGTGAAGCGATTGCGGCACGCGATGCAGCAGATCGCGGAGTCTCGCTTGGACCTACGGCCTACCGAGAAGCTGACGCCGTTGGCGTTTCCGCTGTGGGCCGAGCGTTTGCGGGAACAGCACCTCAACAGCCAGTCGTGGCAGGAACAGATCGGTAAAATGGCGTTGCAATTGGAGCGGGCAGCGGGCGATTGATGAACTCGCCACGGCCAGAGAGCGGCCGCGATGGAAGTGTGCCGAGATACCCGGGAACGGAGTCCACACCATGAGTGAGTTTGAATGGGGCGGCCAGACATGGGAGTTGCGGCCCGACCGGACGATGGCGTGGCGACGGCGGCAGACACTGATCGTGGCCGACCCACATTTCGGCAAGGCCGAGCACTTCCGTGGCGCGGGCATCCCGGTGCCCGCGGGCACGACCCGCCACAACCTCGAACGGCTGGACGTGGCGCTGCGAGCCACCGACGCCAAGCGGCTGGTCGTGCTTGGCGACTTCTTCCACGCACGAGGCGGCGTTACGGAAGCGCTCATTCAACAGTTGGAAACCTGGCGGCGACGCTGGGACGGCTTAGAGATCGTCAACGTGCGCGGCAACCACGACAAGCAAGCCGGCGATCCGCCGAACGTGTTGGGTATCTCGTGCGTCACCGGGCCGTGGCGTGACCCGCAGGACGAAACGGTCGCGTTTGCCCATGAACCATGCGTCATGAGCAACGCGGTAACGCTGTGTGGCCACCTTCACCCGGCGGTACGATTAGAGGGGCCCGGCAAGTCACGGCTGCGGGCGGCGTGCTTCCACTTCACGGCCCGCGGCGGCGTGCTCCCGGCGTTCGGCGCGTTCACGGGGATGAAGGTTATCCGCCCGCGGCGCGGCGAGCGCGTGTTCGCCGTGGGACCGGCCGAAGTCGTCGAGGTGTCGCAGCTCTCGAACGCTAACCCGCGGGCAACAAAACCGGATCTACCGGCGGCATCCAAGGAATAAATGCGCCTGCGGTTACGCAAGCTACGCACTTCGAAGTTGAGAGACGATGGAATCCATGCCTGAACGCCCGTTCGAACGTTGGCTTGCCGGGCAGGCGCGCTGGGCGCAGCAGAACCCTTGGCTCGGCCTGGCGTTGATCGCCGCGGCCTGCGCTCTGTCTTGGTTCGGCATCATCAATTTAAAAATTAGCGGCATCGGCGATATGTTTGATGCCGATTCGCCGGGCGCAGCGCGCTACCGCGAGTGGTCAGAAATGTTCGGCAACGCCGGTGAAGTCGTGGTTTTGATCGACACCGGCGAGCACGGTGAATTTTCCGCGCGGGCCGAGGCGGCGACTCACGCGCTGGGCGAATCATTGCGTGGAAGCTCGGCTGTGCAAAATGTGGTCTGGGGACTGGACCGCAACGCGGTAAGCCCGAAGATGCTGCTGACTTTGCCCGCCGATCGTGTGGCGCACGAGGTGAAATCCCTCGCACAGGTCAAGCCACTGCTCGTCAGCGATACCCCCGCCGCGCTGCTGCAGGCCGGGATGGCAGAGGCGGTCGCGCAGGCCACGGCGACGACGCCAGCTGCTCTAGAGAGGAACGATCAGGGCGAAGGGCAATCCGGCTTAGCGGAAGCGGCCGAATTGTTCAACGAGCTGATGCGGGTCTTCACCCGGCGGATGAACACGCCGGCCAGCGAGCCGGTGGACTTGTACGCGGCGATGAGCGATTCGATCGGCGGCGACCCGTGGCAGTTTATGCGTTCGGCCAACGGGCGGTTGCTCGTGGTGAGGGCTAGATTACGCGAGGCCATCGACGATCGACCGGGCTACGACGGATCGCTGGCAGCCGTCCGCCGACATCTGGACGCCGTTCGCCAACGGTTCGACGGCGTTCCGATGGGGTTGACGGGGCTGGAACCGAGCCGCAGCGAGGCGGAGGCGATTATGCGCACCGCGGCGCAGCGTGGCGTCGGGGCGGCGCTGGCGGCTTTATGGGTACTCACCGCGCTGGCGTGGCGCGATGTGCGTCGGCCGGTGGCCGTAACCGTTGCGGTTGGCGTCGGGCTGTGGTGGACCCTGGGGTGGAGCGGGGCGGTGGCTGGCGTAGTTCACCCGCTGGCGGGCGTAGCCCTGCTGGCAGGGGTAGGGTTGACATTGTTTGGCGCTTTGGCGTGGTGCGGTGAAAGTGTACGTCGTCTCGGTACGGACGCCGCAGCGGTGGTGGGGCCGGGCGTAGTGATAACGGCGGGGGTATGGGGGGCGGCGGGTTTAGTGACGGTTGTGAATCCGTGGATAGGGACACTGGGAATCCGAGAAGCCGGTAAGGTGACGGTGGGCGCGGCGGTGGTGGTAGTGGTCACAGTCGTCTGGGTCGTGCCAGTGTTGTCGGGCGCATTAGGCATCGGCCATGGAAACAACGCTGCGGCTGATCGGCCGCCACGCCGCGAGAACCTGGCAACGGCGTTGAGGAATTGGGCCCAGCGGTCTCGCCGAGGGGCCGGGATTTTCGCCGCGGCAATCTTGATCGTGGTGGGCGTCGGGGCGTGGCGGGCGGACTACCGGGACGTGATGACGGGCTTCTTGCCGGCCGAGTCGGAAGGAGCCGAATGGCAACGTCGGGCGGTGAAAGACGGCGGAGAGCTGGGCTTGGCCGTGGCGGTCGTAGCGACCGATATGGAGCAGGCGACGGAGTGGGCTCAGCAGCTGCGGGCGTTACCCGAGGTTGCGCGGGTAACGGGTATCGCCCGGATGGTGCCCGAGGACTTGGAACTCAAACGCGAGTTGCTGGCCGGGTTGGGGCGACAGATCGGAGAGGCCGCACGGAGTGCCGCCGCGCCCGAACAATCTTCCGACGAAGCAGGCGCAAACGATGATTTGTTGCTGCAGGTGAACACCGCCCGATTCGGCCTGTCAATTTTTGGGCCGTCGTTGCCGGAGGCTCAGCAGCCATTGGTCCAAGAAATGGACCGAATGGCGGCCGAGTTTCTCGCGTCGACCCAGGCCTTGGGCCCCGAGACGCGTGACTCCCGGCTGGCGGCGCTGCAAAATGAATACGCAGACTGCCGGCAACGCGTGGGGCGTTTGCTACAGGCATTATTGGAAGACCGAGATCTGACGCTCGACGATTTGGGCGACGCAAGACCGATCTTCTCGCCCTGGATTTCCTCCACGAACACCTCGGACGCTCCGCCAAAATTAACGCTCAAAGCTTATCCAGCCACGAAAGCGGGGGGGTGGCCCACGGCGGCAGAGTTGAGCCGATTCCTCGGGGCGGTCCGTGGTGTCACGCCGGAAGTGACGGGAGAACTCGAACGATTCGCCGCGGGGACTACCGCGCTGCGGCGTGACTTTACCGCGGTTACTTTGAGCGTCCTGCTCTGCGCGGCAGCGGGGTTGGGTATGTTCTCGCGGTCGTGGCGCATCGGTTCTACCGCGGCGTTGCCCCTGATCGGGTCGGGGCTGGCACAGGCGGCGACGATCGGGGGGCTCGGTCAGCCCGTCGGCGTTATTGCGGGCGCGGTGTGGCCCTTGACAGCGATATTGGTGCTGGCATGGACGGGCCAATTGGCTGGTGCCGCTCGGCGAACTTTCGCCAGCCGGCAAGAAGATTCGGGTGTGGCCGAAGCGTTCGGTTTGACGTTGGCTTTGGGCTTTGTTCTCGCGGCGGGGCTGCGAGGAGCACAGGCCCCGGGGATCACAGCCGTCGCGATCGGAGTGTGCGTCGGTGCGGTTGTCGCCGGGCTTCTGGGGCTATTCTTGATCAAGGCCCCGCGCCCCGCACCCCGTCGGCCAGCCTACGACACGGCTCAGGATTGATCTCGGGGAGTTAATCCGCCAGCGGCCGGGGCTTGGGCGGCCGAGTCTCGCTACGTCGAAGTGCGAAAAAATCGCGGAGGAGTTGCCCGCATTCCTCGGCCAACACGCCAGCGCGGTGTTCGAGCCGGTGGTTGAACCGTGGCTCGGCGCAGAGTGCGTGCAGCGTCTCGACGCAGCCCATTTTCGGGTCGTCACATCCATAAACCAGTTCACCCAGACGGGCGTTGACGATCGCGCCCGCGCACATCGGACAAGGTTCGAGCGTAACAGCCAGGCCATGATTTTCGAGTCGCCAGACCCCGCGCTGACGCGCGGCCTCGCGCAGTGCCAGCATCTCGGCGTGGGCGGTAGGGTCGGCCGTGGACTCTCGGAGGTTGTGGGCGGCGGCGACGACCACGCCGTCATCGAGCCGGTACACGACCGCCCCGACCGGCACTTCGCCCATCTCCGCGGCGCGGCGAGCCTGCTCCAGGGCCAACGCCATCATCTCCTGGTCGCGTCGATCGCTCATGCCCCTGAGTGTACCGGTTTGCGGCCGGCGCCAGGCGTTGGCGTACGGTCGCCCGCCGGGTCGCCCCAACCCCGGGTAGTGCCGATAGAATAGCGGGATGCGTGAACACCTCCCGAAGATCGTAATCGTGGCGCTGATGCTGGCCGTAGTCGGCGTGCCGTTTGCGTTACGACCGCGTGAGGCGACCGGTACCGGCGGGGAAATCTCAGGGCCCGGCGACAAGCTGATCATCTACACCCCGCACAACGAACAGATCCGGTTTGAGATGTCTCGCGCTTTCAACGCGTGGCGTGCCGAGCAGGACCTCGGTCCGGTCACGTTCGACTGGCGCGCGTCGGGCGGGACCACCGATCTACGCCGAGGCATACTCGCTCAGTCCGAGGCCAAGGCCCGGCAAAACAAGGAAGACGAGGGCATCGGGGCTGACCTGTTCTTTGGAGGCGGCGAGTACGACCACAACAAACTCGCCAAGGGGCTGACGCTCGGCAACGGCGAAGAGACACGTAAAGTCTCGGTGGCGGTCGCGCCCACGCTGCCCGCTGACCTGCTTAGAGATATCTTTCCCCACGAGCTCATCGGTGGCGAAAAGCTCGTCCACCCCGAGCGCAAGTGGGTCGGCACCGCGTTGTCGAGCTTCGGCATCGTTTACAACCGCGACCTCTTGGCGATGCTTGAGTTGCCTGAACCCACGACGTGGGCGGACTTGGCAGACCCGAGGTATCAGAACTGGGTGGCGTTGGCCGACCCGGGGCATTCCGGGTCGATCGGCGCTACGTTCAACACGGTGCTGCGGCGCACGGGGTGGACCGAGGGGTGGTCGATGATGCGGCGGGTGTTTGCCAACGCCCGGTACTTCGCGAGCGCGGCGAGCAAGGTACCCGTGGACGTGTCGTCGGGAGAGGCGGCGGCGGGGATGTGCATCGACTTCTACGGACGAACGCAGGCCGGCGCTGTACGGGACGCGGGTTGGTCGGGCGACGTCGACGGTATAGGGATCAGTCGGGTGGGGTACGCCGACCCGGTCGTGGACGGCCGGAGCATGACCGCGACCACGGCCGACCCGATCACACTCCTGCGTGGCGCTCCCCACCGCGATACCGCCGAGCAGTTCATCGTCTGGATCTTGAGTAAGGACGCCCAACGGCTGTGGCAGAAGCGCATCGGCACGCCCGGTGGGCCGGTGCGTTACGAACTCCGCCGTCAGCCAATCCGAGGCGACCTGTTCACGGCGGCCGAGAAAGCGACATGGTCCGACCCGGAGATCGATCCGTATCCCACAGCCGTGCCGATTATGCCGGGCATGCCGGATTTCTTCTCGGCAGTCGCCACGCTCTCCCACGCGATGGCGATTGACGTACACCCCGACCTGGTTGCTGCGTGGCGGACAATTATCCGCACGCCGGATGATCACCCCGACAAGGCCGAGATGCTGCGCCTGTTTGACGAGATGCCCGAAGAGCTGACGCTGCGTTGGCCCGACGACGAACTTGAACAGAGCTGGCAAGCGGTATTGAGTAACACCGGTCACCCACGCCACGCCGAGGCGGCGGGTGTACTCTCAGATTTCATGGACCGTTTTAACGGCCGTGACGACGACAGGAAACTGAAAGACGAATTGCGGTGGACACTCTTCTTCCGTGACAACTACCGGAAGATCGTGACCATGGGAGGGTAATCCGTTTGATGTCACGTTTGGCCGCATCTGTATCTTCGAGGGCCAAGACCGGCTTGAGCGGCATGATTTTTTTCGCTCTCTAAGATTAGGTCATGTCCGACAACAAAACCACGTCCTCAGCGAGCGATGTTAAGAAGCCGCGGCCCGGCCCGCCGGTTCTTGGACTGCTCGGAGCGCCGGGCTCAGGCAAGAGCCACGTCGCACGGCTGTGGCAAGACATGGGCGCGGCGGTCATCGACGCCGACGAGATCGCCCGAAAAGTATTGGACGAGCCGGAGGTGCGTGGCACGCTGGCCAAGTGGTGGGGAGCGGGCGTGCTGTCGGCCGACGGTGAGGTGGACCGCGCCGCGGTGGGGGCGAGAGTGTTTGACGACCCCGGCGAGTTGGCACGGCTCGAGTCGCTGGTCCACCCACGGGTGAACGCCCGCCGGGCCGAGTTACGACGCCTGTATCAAGCCGATCCCGCGGTAACCGCGATCGTGGAGGACTGTCCTCTGCTTTTGGAGCGTGAACTCGATGGCGACTGCGACGTACTGGTATTTGTCGACACACCCCGTGAAACGCGAGTAGCACGAGTCGCCCAGGCACGGGGCTGGTCGGCACAGGATTTGGATCGGCGAGAGAAAAACCAGTTACCACTTGACATCAAGCGTGCCCGTGCCGATTATATTTTGAACAATGACGCCGACCCGTCGGCCGTCCAGACTCAAGCCCGGCAGCTACTTGACCGGGTATCCTCGAAAAAGTCCTGAGCCTCTCCCGTCCGGCCCCTCGTGTGGGGCAACGGATATCCGGCTTACGGGCCGCTGACCGCCCAAACCCGGGGCGTAGAGACCCCCGGCCACGGCGACTTCCACCCCGCTTCCCCCAGCGGCCCTGGCGAGTTCGAGCACTTTCCCCGACCCCAGCGACGGAACGCTGACCCCTTCAACCCACACCTTCTTCATCCATCCTGCCCACCACCACCGCGCGTCTCTTGCGCGGCCCGGCCCCGGATTCCGTAACCCCCGGCGGCCCCACGGAGAACCCCTCTCATGCCCGAGAAGACCACTACCAAGAAAAAAGTGACCAAGAAAAAGTCCACCAAGAAAAAAACCACCAAGTCCAAAGCCGTCGAGAAACAGGTAGACGAAGTCGCTGCCCCCCCGGCCCCGCAAACCGATCAGGAACTCGACGCCGAGACGCAGGAGCGCTACGAGGAAGCCAAGAAGGCCGACCTCACCGTCCGCGACCTCGAAGCGATGAACGACGCCGAGTTGCTCAAGCTCGCCGAAGATGAGGGTCTCTCCGAAAAAGACATTGAGGGGCTGTCCACCAACCGACTGATCTTCCGCATCCTCGAAAAACACTTCTCGGCCAAGGGCCTGATGTACGGCGAGGGCGTGCTCGAGATCCTGCCCGATGGCTTCGGTTTCCTCCGAAGCCCCGAGCAGTCCTACCTCGCCTGCCCTGACGACATCTACGTCAGCCCTTCGCAGATCCGCCGGTTCGGGCTCAAAGTCGGCCACGTCGTCGCCGGCACCATCCGCCCGCCCAAAGAGAGCGAGCGATACTTCGCGCTGCTCCGTGTCGACGCGATCAACGGCGAGGACCCACAGCACCTCAACGAGCTTAAAGACTTCGACGACCTCACGCCGCTGCACCCCTACGAGCGTTTCGTCATGGAAACGCCCGGCGACGACGGCAACTTCGAGATGCGCATCGTCGATCTCGTCGCCCCCGTCGGCAAGGGGCAACGCGGCCTGATCGTCGCCCCGCCCCGTACCGGCAAAACCGTCTTGCTGCAGAAGATGGCCAAGTCGCTCATCACGAACTACCCGGGCTGCAAGGTCATCGTGCTGTTGATCGACGAACGTCCGGAAGAAGTCACGGACTTCAAGGCCAACACGCCACCCGACGTCGAGGTCGTCGCTTCCACGTTCGACGAAAACACAACCCGCCACGTACAGGTCTGCGAGATGTGCATCGAGAAGTCACGCCGCCTCGTTGAGTACGGCCACGACGTGATCATCCTCATGGACTCGATTACCCGGATGGCTCGCGCCTACAACGCCGAGATGCCGCATTCCGGCAAGATTCTGACCGGCGGTCTCGATTCTAACGCCCTGCAGCGCCCCAAGAAGTTCTTCGGCAGCGCCCGCGCGATCGAGAACGGCGGCAGTCTTACGATCTTGGCCACCGCTCTGGTCGACACCGGCAGCAAAGCCGACGACATCATCTTCGAGGAGTTCAAGGGCACGGGCAACTCCGAGTTGCATCTCGACCGACGTCTGGTCGAGAAACGCGTCTACCCCGCGATCGACATCGCTGCGTCGGGCACCCGCCGCGAAGAACTGCTCATGGACGCGATGGAACTCAAGCTGGTCTACCGCCTGCGGAAAGTCCTCGCCGACATGAATGTCGTCGAGGCCATGGAGTTGCTCAAGAGCCGGCTGATGAAGACGCCGACCAACGCCGAATTCCTGATGTCGATGGGCAAGGAATAGGCCCTTAACTCTCACCGCTGGGTAAACTCTTAACACGGTTTCATCATTCAACACCATATAGGGTCGGCCATGTCCGAACAGCTCGCGAAGATCACCCAGCACCAGTGCACCGTTGCCCCGGCGAAGTACGACGATCTCAAGGTGTTGTTTCTGAACTGCACGCTCGAGCGTTCGCCTCGGCTGTCGCACACCGAGGGGCTCATCGGCGTCGCCCAAGGCATCCTCGATGCTAATAATGTGAGCCACAAGCTCATCCGGCCTGTCGACTACGAGATCGCCGCGGGGCTGGGCCACAATATGTCCGAGACACCCGAGTGGGAGCGCGACGACTGGCCGAAGATCCAGGCCGAGGTCGATGCCTGCGACATCCTCATCCTCTGCACCTCGGTGTGGCTGGGCGAGAAGTCGTCGGTCTGCAACCGCACTCTCGAGCGGATGTACGGCTACACCCACTCGTTCAATAACAAGGGCCAGTACCGCGATTACGGCAAGGTCGGCGCCACGCTGATCACCGGCAACGAAGACGGCGTGAAGCACTGCGCGATGAACATCCTTTTCTCGCTGTCGCACATCGGCTACACCGTCCCGCCCCAGGCCGACGCTGGGTGGATGGGTGAGGCCGGCCCCGGCCCATCCTACCGCGACCCGGGCTCGGGCGGCCCGGAGAACGACTTTACCAATCGCAACACCACGTTCCTCGTGTGGAACTGCCTGCACCTGGCGCGCATGCTCAAAGACGCCGGCGGAATCCCCGCCCACGGCAACATGCCCGAGGCCTGGGACGCCGGCTGCAAGTCCGACTTCAACAGCCCGGAACACAAACGGTAAACGCCGTCACCGTTTATCCCACGGCACGACCTGTCTTGCTTAAGCCGCCCATCCCTCTATAGTCAATGGTGTTGTTTCGGTCGACTGCCGAGGGTGGAACGTTCCGCCTGCCGAGGTCAGTACCAGCACCGGTGACTTCCGCGTCAGTTGTTCGACCGCCGTTCTGATCGCGGGGGTGTCCGCCTTGCCGGGAATGGCCTCGACCAGCAACGGGTGGGTGCCCACCTTCTCGTCGGAGGTTGTCGTGAAGATCACACCGAGCTTGTCGGGCCGATCGTCGTCGCCCAAGTGCCCGTCGAGCCACAGGCAGCGGAAGCTCCGACACGAATTCGGGCGCTCGGCGTAGATGCCACAACTCCCGCTCTCGAGGCGGCTGTCCTGACCCCTGGTACCAGAGCAATCGTGGGGACATCTCTTGAACGCGGGCTTGGAAAGCTCCTCGATCACCAGGCTCGAACAACAGGCTGTACAAGACCCACAACGGCGGGGCATGGTATTCCTCTCCTCGCCGGTGCTATCGGCCGGGCGATGGGGCGTCTTAGGCCTGGAGGGCCTTTCCGGGGCTCCGGAAAGCACGGGCCGAGGTGGTTGTACCGATCGTGACGGTTAGGAAATCCGTCAATGCGGTTCCGGGGCTTCCGCGTTGAGGGGCACGGCCACTCATGATTTAGGGAGATCGGTGACAATCTGCATTACACTGCGGTGTCCGGTCTGCCCCTGGGCTGGCGGACTCGCGAGTCGTTTCACCTCGGATCGTTGTTATGGCCACCCTCCTGATTGCGCTAGGCGCGGGCGTCGCCTTCCTCGTCGCTTACCACACCTACGGCCGCTGGCTGGGGCGGAAGGTGTTCAATCTCGCAGCCGATGCGGTCTGCCCGAGCACGAAATTGCGTGATGATCAGGACTACGTCCCCACGTCCAAGGCGATCGTTTTCGGCCACCACTTCACGTCCATCGCCGGCACCGGCCCGATCGTCGGGCCCGCCATCGCCGTGATGTGGGGCTGGCTCCCGGCGCTGCTCTGGGTCGTACTCGGGAGCATCTTCATCGGCGCGGTCCACGACTTCGGGGCGCTGGTCATCTCGCTGCGCAACAACGGCCAGACCGTCGGCGACATCGCCGGTCGAGTGCTCAACAAACGAGTTCGTCTGCTGTTCCTCTTCGTACTATTCCTGGCGTTGACGATCGTGCTGGCGATCTTCGGCCTTGTCATCGCCGCGGTGTTCAAGCAGTACCCCGCCGCGATCTTCCCCTGCCTTGTCCAGATCCCGATCGCGGTGGCCATCGGCGTCTACCTGCACCGCAAAGGAAAGAGCCTACTCGCCCCATCGCTGCTGGCACTAGGCGTGATGTACCTCACGGTCATCTACGGCGACACGGGCGCCTTAGGCAATATCAACACCTGGCTAGCCGAACTGTCGATCATCATGTGGGTAATAATCCTGCTGATTTACAGCTACGTCGCCAGCGTGCTACCGGTGTGGAGCCTGCTGCAGCCGCGTGACTACATCAACAGCTTACAACTGCTCACGGCGCTCGGCTTGATCGTGCTCGGATTGTTCGTTGCCGCGTTCCTCGGCGGCGCCCCTCCCGTCGAAGGGGCCGGCCGGCAGCCACTCGAGATCGTCGCCCCGATGTGGAACCCCGATCCCGAAGGCGCCCCGCTGATCTATCCGTTCCTCTTCATCACGATCGCCTGCGGCGCGATCAGCGGCTTCCACTGCCTAGTCAGTAGCGGTACGAGTTCCAAGCAACTCAAAAAAGAAACCGACGCCCAGTTCGTCGGCTACGGCAGCATGGTGACCGAAGGGTTTTTGGCGACGCTCGTGATCCTGGCGTGTGTGGCGGGTCTTGGGCTGGGGACGAATGTGGGCGGAACAGTGTTACAGGGCTCGGAAGCATACGCGACGCGCTACGCTTCATGGGCCTCTGCGTCGGGCCTGGGCGCGAAAGTCGGAGCGTTTGTTGACGGGGCGGCGAACTTTCTGAGAGCCATCGGATTACCCCGGGAAATCGCAGTAGCTTTGATGGGCGTATTGGTTGCATCGTTCGCCGGGACTACCCTGGATACCGCGTGTCGGTTACAGCGCTACGTGGTGCAGGAGTTGGCCGGAACGTTTGTGCGAGGTCGGGACTATGGTCTGTCCACAACCGTCGATGTCATCGGCGATCCGGACACCGGCGGCGATCACGGTATGAAAAGACCGGTGATATCATCGCCGGCTTTGTGGAACCCCGCGCGGCTGCTCACGAATAAACACGGGGCGACGATCTTTGCGATTGCGGTTGCCGCGTTGATGGCGGCGACGCCGACGCCCGGAAACGAATGGGCGTGGGCGAATGCGGGGAAAGGCGGCCTGATCCTCTGGCCGATGTTCGGGGCGACCAACCAACTGCTCGGGGGGCTGGCATTCCTTGTGATCACGTTCTGGCTGTGGCGGCGGGGCAAGCCGATCTGGTTCGTCGTGCTGCCGTTGGTGTTCATGCTGCTTATGCCGGCGTGGGCGATGCTGCATCAACTGTTCGTGCAAGGCGTGGGGATGGAGACGAGTTGGCTCGCCGCGGCGCAAAAAAACTGGATGTTGCTGGTGATCGCAGCGGCCACGCTGCTGCTCGAGGGATGGATGATCGTCGAAGCATTGTTGCTGTTCCCGAAAGTGCGGGGATTGGCCGAGGCGGAAGCCGAGCTGCCCGTGGCCGCGGCGAGTTAACCCGGCGAGGACCGGATAGAATAAGGTAATGAGACAGAAGCTTTTCTCCTTAATCATCGGCCTTGGACTCTCGGGGGTTGTCGGCGGGCTTACGGGGTGCATCAGCGCCTTGCCGCCAAAGGTTGAGGTCGTAGGGGCGCAAGTCGTCGAGCAGTCGCCCGAGGGCGCCAGGCTCGAAATTGCGCTGGTGCTGACCAACCCAAACGACGTCTCGTTGCCGCTACCCGAGGCAACCTACACCGTGAGCGTGCCGGGAGTGGGCTCATTCGACGCGTTCGATCTGCCGGCCAAGATCTTGCCGGCCGGTGGTACGCAGTCCGTGACGCTTCCCGTGGCAATCCGTACCCAAGGCGTTGACCTGGCCGGGCGGACATGGAGAGCGAACGGCACCGTGACTTACGATCCCGACAACGGCATCCGCCGCTTTCTTACCGAGACCGGGGCCCCGCTGCCGATCGCGTTCTTCGGCGGCGAGGGCACGCTCGAGTAATTGACTGATTTTTTATGCCGCCTCGGCCACCCGATTCTTCTGTTCAGTTTGCCCATCATGCACCCAGTCTTCTCCGAACGCCGTTACCTCATCCCGTTCCGCGCCAAGCTGCTGCCACAGATCTTCACGGACGTGTTGGTGGTAGGTGCCGGCGTGGCGGGGTTGCGGGCAGCGTTGGCGGTGACCGACCGAGACGCCGAGGCAGACGTGATCGTGCTGGCCAAGGGCAAGCTCGATCAGTCCAATACGTTTTGGGCCCAGGGCGGTATTGCCGCGGTGCTCAGCGAGGACGATTCATTCGAAGACCACGTCCACGACACGGTGACCGCGGGCGCGGGGCTGTGCGACGAAGCGGTAGTCGAGCGCGTGGTAGGCGACGGGCCGGCGCGGGTACATGAATTGATGGATTGGGGCATGCGGTTCGACCGCGCCACGGGGGGTGGCGATGCGTTATTAGGCAACGGGGCCAACCCGGCCCTCGGCCGCGAGGGCGGCCACAGCCAGCACCGCATCGTCCACACCGATGGCGACGCCACCGGCCGGGCGCTCGCCCAATGCCTGGGCCAGCGTGTCATTGACCACCCCGGCATCCGATTCTTCCGGGAGTGTTTCGTCCTCGACCTGATCACGTCTGCGGATGCGGGCGGGCAGGTGCTCGGCGCGATCACTCACCACGACAAGTACGGTCTGCAGGTCATCTGGGCGGCCGCCACGGTGCTGGCCAGCGGCGGGGCGGGTGAGGTCTACCGCGAATCCACTAACCCCCGCATCGCCACCGGCGACGGCATCGCCATGGCCTATCGCGCCGGCGCGGAACTCGCGGATCTAGCGTTTTATCAGTTCCACCCCACGACGCTGTATATCGCCGGGGCGTCGCGCAGCCTTATCACTGAGGCGGTCCGCGGCGAGGGGGCACATCTGTTGGACCGCGCCGGGCACCGGTTCATGCCCGACTACGACGAGCGGGCCGAGCTCGCGCCGCGCGACATTGTTTCGCGGTCGATCCTGGCCCAAATGGCCAAGACTGGTCACACGCACGTGTACCTGGACGTGCGTCACATGGGTAGGAAACGCTTCGCCGAGCGCTTTCCGGGTATCGCGGCGCTGCTTGGAAAATTCGACATCGATCCGGCCACCGACCCGATCCCCGTGCACCCTTCAGCACACTACATGATCGGCGGCGTGCAGACCGACGCGCGAGGTCGCACCACCTTACCGGGGCTTTATGCGGCCGGAGAAGTGGCATGCACAGGCCTGCACGGCGCGAACCGCCTGGCGAGTAACTCACTGCTCGAAGGGTTGGTGCTCGGCAAGGCCGCGGGCGAAGCGGCGCTGGAGATGGTCGCCACCGGTGCCCGACGGCCCGCGCGCGTTGTCTCGGACATCCGCCCCTCGGAGCGTAGCGAACTCGACCTGGCCGACGTACGTTCGAGCCTGCGAAGCGTGATGTGGCGGCACGTCGGGATCGAACGCGAAGGCGATCACCTCCGCGAGGTCGGCGAGATGTTCGAATTCTGGGGCCGGTACACTATGGACAAGATCTTCGATGACCGCCAAGGCTGGGAGGTGCAGAACCTGCTCACAGTAGGGGCCCTCATCGCCCGCGCCGCGGCGTGGCGGCAGGAGTCACGCGGCACGCACACCCGCCTCGACTTCCCTGAAACCGATGCCGAACTCACGGTCCACGACGTCTGGCGACGCGGACGCCCCAAGCCGCACACCGTGTCGGCGGTCGCAGAACTCGCCCATTCCTGATTCCGGACAACGGGATTTTCCTCGACACCCCCGGCAAGGGAAAGCCCTCCGTATTTCCGAGAACTCACGCCCCAGCCCCCACGTAGCAGCGGGGTCGAGCGGTAACCGCTTGACGTTCAAGGAAGACACCATGCGAGAAGCCGCTCCTCCCACCGATTCGACTGCCCTCGCGCTGCCCACAGCCGAACCCCTGACCGAAACCGCCACGTTTGCCACGTGGGACGGCACCGAGTTGTTCTACCGCTTGTGGCGTCCGGCCCGACCCACCGAAAAAGTCCTCGTGCTGTTCCACCGCGGCCACGAGCATTCGGGGCGTTTCGCCGACGTGGTCGAGGCACTCGGTCTGGAAGACGTCACGGTGTACGCCTGGGACGCCCGCGGTCACGGCCGATCACCGGGTGAACGCGGGTACGCTCCCAGCTTCGGCGGCATGGTGCGCGATGTCGAGATGTTCATCCGCCACCTGTCTGACCAATACGGCCACGACTCGCGCGACATGATCGTGCTCGCCCACAGCGTGGCCGCGGTGACCGTGGCGGCGTGGGTCCACGACTACGCCCCGCGCCTACGCGGCCTGATCCTCGCGACGCCCGCGCTGCGTGTGCGGCTGTACGTCCCGCTCGCGATCCCGGGGCTCCGGCTGCTCCAGAAACTACGAGGCCCCCGCAAGAAAACGTTCATCAAGAGCTACGTGAAGTCGAAGATGCTCACACATGACCCGGCTCAGGCCGCGGCGTACGACGACAACCCGCTCATCGCCAAGGCGATCGCCGTAAGCGTCTTGCTCGGCCTGCACGACGCGGGCAGCCGGCTGATCGAAGACGCCGCACAAATCACAACGCCGACGCTGATGCTCGCCGGCGGGTCCGACTACGTGGTGAGCGTGAAGGCTCAGCGGCGATTCTTCGACAACCTCGGTGCGCCGCAAAAGAAACTACGTGTCTTCGACGCGATGTACCACGACGTGCTGCACGAAAAGGATCGCAAGCTGGTGCTCGACGAGGTGCGCCGATTCATCGCTGAGCGTTTCGCAAAGCCCGTTGCCGAGGTGGACCTGCGCTCGGCCGATACTGTCGGACCGATGCACGACGAGTACCGCCGGCTCTCCACGCCGCTGCCCGCCACGTCGCCGCGCAACCTGGCCTTCCGCGGGCAGGACGCGTTGCTCAAGACGGTGGGGCGGCTGAGCGAGGGCATTCGCCTGGGGTACGACACGGGTTTCGATTCGGGCCAGTCGCTGGATTACGTGTACGAGAACAAATCGAAAGGGCGTCTTGGCGTCGGTCGGCTCCTCGACCGGGTGTACCTCGACGCGTTGGGCTGGCGGGGTATCCGGCAGCGGCGGACACACCTGCAGGAACTGCTCGGTCGGGCGATCCGGCGGGCCGCCGAGCGCGACGGGGCGGCCCACGTGCTCGACGTGGCCACGGGGTGCGGCCGCTATGTGCTGGATACGATCCGCCGAGCCGAGGTGGAGTCCGTGTCCGCCACGTTGCGTGATTTTCACGGTGACAACCTTGAGCAAGCGAAGCAACACGCCGCATCCTTTGGCATCAAACGGGTCGATTTCGAGATCGGCGACGCGTTTGACGAGATGTCGCTGGCGTCGGTCATGCCGACACCAAACGTGGCAGTGGTGTCGGGGCTTTATGAGCTGTTTCCCGAGAACGCCCCGCTACAGAAATCGCTGCGCGGCTTGGCAGCCGGCCTGTCCGAGGGCGGGTACCTGCTCTACACCGGTCAGCCTTGGCACCCGCAGGTCGAGATGATCGCGCGGGTCCTGCCCAGCCACCGCGGCAAGTCGTGGGTGATGCGGCGTCGCAGCCAAGCGGAGTTGGACCAACTCGTCCGCGACGCAGGCTTCGAGAAGATCGATATGCTCATCGACGAGTGGGGCATCTTCACGGTGTCACTGGCGCGGAAGGTATCGTGATGAGCACGGATGATCGCCACGCGACGTCCTCGCCGATGCTGGCAGACTACTTCAGGCTCATGGCGTGCAACGGCGCGGACCACGTTTACCGCACCGCGATCGCTGCCGGGCTTTTTGACGAGCTGCGCGGCGGAGCCCTCGGCGTAGAAGCGTTAGCAACGAAGACAAGCGTAAATCCCGAGGCACTGCGCCTCGCGCTCGATGTGCTAGCGGCGTTGGGGTTGGTGACGTATGAAGACGAAGCCGCTTGCTTGACGGCACTCGCGGTCTCGTTGATGGATGGGCCGTACCGGGCACTTGGTGATCCCTATTGGAAGCAACTGCCCGAGTTTTTGCGGACCGCCGAGCCGATGACACATATGGACGACCCGGCCGAGAGCGAGGCGCAATATGTCGGGCAGGCCGCAGCGTTGGCGTGGATGCTCGGCCCAGCCGCGGCCTGGGCCGCCGGGCACCTAACCTCCGATGGCAGTCCTGCCGACCCCTGCAACATCCTTGACGCCGGGGCGGGATCCGCGATCTGGAGCCTCTCTTGCGCTGCTCGCCTGCCGGAAGCCCGCGTCACCTCAGCGGACTGGCCGGCCGTGCTTGAAGTCGCCCGGGCCACCGCCCTGCGGATGGGACTCGCCGATCGCTTGACGCTCTTGCCCGGCGACCTGGCAAAGACGGAGCTGCCTCGTGAAGAGTTCGATCTCGCCATCCTTGCCAACGTGGCTCACCTGTTAACACCCGACGCGTTGACCGCGTTGACCGAACGCCTCGTCGAAACGCTCCGGCCCGGCGGGCGGCTGGCGGTGATCGACGTGTTCCCCGGATTGGCCGCGGGCGACCTGAACCGGGCCCTCTACACGCTCGGGCTGGCGCTGAGAACGCGAACCGGACAAACTCACCAACCCCAGGCGGTGAAACAACAGCTCGAGCATGCCGGACTTGTCGAAGTCAAATTTGCTCCGATCGACTGTACGCCGCACACGCTGGGCGTCGTCGTGGGGCGGCGTTTCAGGTGACCAGACACAGCCCCCGAACGGTCAACTGGGGGCTGTGCTGGTGGAGCATTCTTCCGGAACACCTACGCAAAGCGGCGTCGACGTAACAGCGTCGAGCCGACCAACGCGGCCAGGATCGCACCCCCGGGTTCGGGAATGGGGGTACCGAGAAAATTTTCCGTATAAAGGGCGGCGAAGTGCAACCGTTCGAACGGGCCCGAGCCATTGGGAGAAAGAATCGTATAAACCGTTTCACTGCCCAAAATGCCCGGCGCATTGGTAGTAATTTCTTGCTCAAGAACGAAGAGCGTATCCACGAAGTCTACGGCCCCCAGACTGTAGACATACTCAACATCCCGGTCGAATCCATTGGACGTCGTAGCGTTGGCAAGACCATCGGGGCCAAAAGTGACGAGCCCGTCGAAGTCCGAAATAAGTTCGAGGGTACCGAGTGTATTTGTGTTGATCGTTTGCCCACCGATGGACAATGAGATGAACTCTCCAGCATCAAATGATTGTAAGTCCGGTACGGTGCCGGGAGTGATCATCGGAGTCGAGCCGTTGAAGTCGTCGCTCACGTTGATCCACTTTCGGGCCCCCTTGAGTGTCAGGAACACGTCGTAACCAGCCATCGCCTCGGCGCCACGGCCTGCGTCGAAGCCAGGGAGGCTGCTGAAAACAACGGAATCGGTTGGCGTGGTAATCGTGTTCCAGTGACCGTGAATAGCATTACGGTAGGGCCGTGGACCGGCAGGATCTATGATCGTGGTGCCGTCGGGACCGACATTATTGATGGTGTTAACGCCGCGTGCGGCGATCTGACCGTCGACGACCTCGATCTCAAAACGCCGCCCATCGTGTCCAAAGGAAGGCAGGGTCGTAGCCAAGCTCAAGGATGCGGCAACGGCCGCGGTTCGGTACTGCATGATTAAATCTTTCTCCCGCGATCTGCGGGGAGTAAATTGAAAATAGAGTCATCGGGCAATTTGAGGATTCACCCGGTTGGCTTGTAGGTCAGTAAAAATATCTTCGAATGTGTTGATCTCGGCGTGGCCGTCGAGATAGCCGTAACTGCTTAATGCCTCGGGAGTACCGACTACACCACCGTGAGTATCGGTCTGTACTTCCGCCACCGCGCGGATCAATCCGGGTATAGGAGCACCCCAGAGGTGGGTGTGGATATGGTCACTGAGCGGCGTTTCCGCTGTCGGATTGTCTGAATCAGTAAATATCTTTATAAGAAATTCAACAGTGACTGCTGGCCGCGGCACATCTTGTACACGTGTGACGCCACCGATTGGAGCGGTCAAGTAGTTGATCGCATAGCTTGTACGGCGAAACATGCCGTTGATGGGCGTGCCGCCCTCGAAATGAGGGCTTGTGTCAACCGGCGACTTCAACAGCAAGTTCTTATCGAACTCGCGCAACGTCTCGATCCACGATCGGCCGTGGCTTGTACCGATGACCGCACCCCGATTCTGAGCCATATACGCGGTGTGCGCTTGGCCGAGCGTTCGCATATTGGCTAGGCAGGCGGCCTGCTGGGCCGCATCTCTTGCCTTTCCGAGGATGGGAAGGAGCAAGCCAATAAGCAGTCCAACAATCGCGATAACCACCAGCATTTCTACAAGCGTAAAGCCGTATCGGATGCGCAAGGCACACCTCACTTGATGACCAAGAATGGGGTAAAAAAGCAGGCTCGATCAACCGGAATAAGGCGGGGCCCGGCCGTGGAGCGTGGTCTGTGAGGCGAAGAGGGGGGACGGATGGGGAGTAATGTCGGCGAGCAGGAAATCGAGTTCGTCGATGAAGGCCGGCGCGAGAATGATGTTCGGCGGCACGTCGAGGCCGGCCTTGAGGTGACACACCACACAATTGACGGGGGCGTCGGCGGGCAACGGTTCACCGTCAGCCGCTGCGGTCGTGCATAGCGGGCACGCGGCGGCAACCGGCTCTCCATCTTCGCCGGCGACCGCATGATCAGCCCCGGGCAGCGTGACGACGCCCCGGCGGTGAGCTGGCATGAACACAACAAAGAAGCCCACCACCCAGAGCAGGGCGGTGATGCGGAACCATTGAGATGCGTAGAGATCACGCATAAGCGGCCACCTTAGCGTCCGCGGCGTACAGATCAAGCCGGCGTCGATCCCCACCGCAATTCCTTACAATCCCGTTATGAGTATTCAGCGCTTCGACACCGCCGGCCGCAGGGCCTACCTCGCCGACACCGCCCGTGTGGCGGGACAGATCACGCTCGGCGACGGCGTCAACGTCTGGTACGGCGCCGCGATCCGCGGTGACGTTGCCCCCATCACGATCGGCGACAGCAGCAACGTCCAGGACAACGCCACCGTCCACTGCGACTCGGGTGAGCCTAACGTCATCGGCGCGGGCGTCGTAATCGGCCACAACGCCGTGGTCCACGGGCGGTCCGTCGGCGACGGCACGCTCATCGGTATGCACGCAACTGTGCTCGGTAGGACCGTGATCGGCCAACGCTGCCTCGTCGCCGCGGGGGCCGTGGTCCCGCCCGAGCTCGAAGTGCCCGACGACCACGTCGTGATGGGCGTGCCCGGCCGCGTCGTCCGCAAAACCAACGACGAGGAAAAAGCGTATCTGAGTTGGCTGGCTGGGCACTACGTCCAACTCGCCCAGCGTTATCACGAACACCCCAACACCCCGGAGCAGAGGCCCTACGGCCACGGCACCAAACTGATCACCGCCCCCACGGCCAAGTGCTTACCTTCAGAGCGGTAACGAGGGCCATTTCACAGTCACTCGCCGTACAGACGCCCGTTCTACGAACCACCTTGCCAAACGATCTGCTCCCAAACTGCTAACTTATTCCCCATGCATCTCTTCCCGGCCATCGATCTCCGCGGCGGCAAAGTCGTGCGGCTCTTCCAGGGCGACTACGCCCAACAGACAACCTACGGCGACGACCCCGTCGATCAGGCGAAACAGTTCGAAGACGCCGGCGCGACATGGCTTCATGTCGTCGACCTCGACGGCGCCAAGACCGGCCACCTCGCCCACCGCGACCAGATTCAGGCCATCTGCGACCAGACGGATCTCAAGGTCGAAGTCGGTGGGGGAGTGCGTTCCGAAGCCACGATCGACGCGCTGCTGCACATCGGCGTGACCCGCGCCATCATCGGTACCGCGGCGTTGCGTCGATGGGAATGGTTCGAATCGCTCATGGGCAACCCGACCTATCGCGGCCGTCTCGTGCTCGGCCTCGACGCGCGCGAAGGCAAAGTCGCGGTGGCGGGCTGGGAAGAGACCACCGACACCACCGCCGTGGAGATCGCCCGGAAGGTCAGCGACTGGCCGCTCGCCGCGATCGTCTACACCGATATCGCTACCGACGGCACGCTCCAAGGCCCCAACGTCGAGCAGACCCGAGCGATGTGCGAAGCCACGCACGTCCCTATCGTCGCCTCCGGGGGTGTGGGCACACTCGAACACCTGGCTGCCCTGCGCGAGCTTCCGGTCCAGGGCGCCATTATCGGACGTTCGTTGTACGAAAATTCGATCACCATCGGCGATGCCCTTACCGTCTTCGAAGAAGGAGCGCCCGCCGATGGCTGAGCCTACCCCCCCGGAAAGCGAGAGCGCTCTGCAAGGCTACTATGACTGGCAGGTCACCACATTGATGCTGGCCTACGACCTCAACGACCCAGTCGACGCGTCCGACCCCGAGGCCGGCGAGCAACGCCGGCGTTCCATCGAAGAAGAGGTCCGCAAGATGACACTCGAAGTCGTTCCGGATATATACAAAAACGACCCGAGCCTCAACTGGCCGCCCGAACTCATGATGACCATCACCCGCACGACCCTAAAACACGCCGCAGATATCGCCGGCCTGTGAGCCATCCGGGCTCGATAGCTGCCCGCTCGCATCAATGTTGCTTCTGGGGCATGATTTTAAAATTCTAGAATCTCATTTCACCTCACCGGTGCTGGGTGAAACTCTGGGGTTATCTTGGAGAAACACAAAAGACGAAAACGTCTTACTGTCTCATAAAAGTTGACAAAACGTTGCATTCGAATCGGAAAGTTTGAACGGGTGATCTTCTTTTGGGATCGACGCCTAGATATCGCGCCTGCGCGTACTGCCATCGTCCGCTCCCGCCAAGATCTCGCTCAGATCGGGTGACATGCTCGGCGTCCTGTCGTACGATGGCCAACAGGCGTAAACTACGTCTGACCCCGTTGACACTTGTAATTCCGCCTCTGCGAGAAATTTTGGCAGATATTGGGGTCAAACGCCCGTTATACAATGCAATGTTGTGCAGGGCTTTAAACAAGTTCCGATAATATATGTACTTATAATTGTTAAAATATCCCAAATAAATGGGTTGCATCTCGGGAAATAACTCTGTAATTGTGTCCCCGTGGACCCCTCCGCCGTGGGGGGGTCAAAAAAACGGCCCTAGCAGCAACTAGGGCCTAATCAGCACCACGCCAGTTTTAGCGAACACCGTGATGCCAACCACCTACAGCATACCCCGATTGACCGTTTGCGCCTACCTCGACTTGGGCGGAGCGGCTTTTATGCATTGGTCTTGGCCCGCCTGATCTGAACGCCCTGGCGTGGTGCCTCGCATAGGCACCACGGGATGGACCCCGAATACTTTGCCAACCTTGTGTTCCTCTGCCTCGTCTCGTTGATGGCGGTGTCAGGAGCGTTGTCGTGTCTGGTGCTATTTGCTGTGGTAGGAGCGCTGCTGGGCCTGCTTGAACTTCCGGCGAGCGGCAGCAAGAACACGCCACAAAGGGTAAGCCCCGAAGAGCACGACGAGGCCGAATTCCCAACACGCCGGGAGGAAGCTCTCGACGTTGAAGGGCATTGTGGGCGTGGGCGTGGTGGGGGTGTATCCGCTACTAGCCAACCAAAGCAATTCGTACGTCATGACCCCGATCTTAGCGAAAGCTGATCGGGGTTTTTTGTCGGCAATGTCGCCGGAAATCACTTTTGGAAAGGACCCAAGATGAATCGAGATACCAATAACGTCGGGCAGTTCAGAGGCACCATCAGCGAGGTCGACGACCCCCTTGTCCAGGAGAGCGGCCGTGTATCGGGCCACTCGGTGGAAGTGCAGCAGATGGGCGTGAGCCTCCGTATGTGGGTCCCCGCCTCGGAGGTCGAGCGACCCAACGTCGGCGACGACGTCACCGTCGAATACAAGCTCGTCCCCCAATCGAGCGGCTGGCCCAAGGTGAAAACGACGCGGGTCAAGGTGAACGCCACCGCGAAACCGGCCGACGCCAAGGGGGCGGCCTAACTCGACGCGTCCCCGGTTCCGGGTGTCTTGTCAACGGCAGAGTTTGAAAACCTCAGGCCCGGCAAAGTCATTCGGATCATGTGGCGTGGTGAGCAACGCGAAGCCCGGGTGTGCGGTTACCCGTGTTTGAGCAAGGTCGCGGTGAAGCTCAAGAGCAAAACGCGGCCAACCTTCCTCGCCAAGATCGTCCGCGTCACACGGCTGCACGTGCAGGAAGTAACGCAGCCCGCAGCGGCAGGTGACAGCGTCGCCGTGTAAACCCACCACCGGCCACGGCGGAAACGTTCTGGCTGGTTTTCACCCTTTCACGGAGCAAGGATGCCCCAGACAATCCCCCACGCCGATCCCCCGAACCCCGCGTTATTTCCAGGCCAAACGCCGCCGCCTGCGCTGCCTTCCGGGGGTGGTCCTGGGGGTTCGGGGGGCGGCCGCGAAGCGCCCCCGATCGCCGCAGGCGAAACGCCCACGCCGCGTCCTAAGCCGCAACCCGCCAACCCGGCGGAGCTTCAGCTGTACCCACGGGCGTCGATGTCCGAGGCGTCAGCCCGCAACATCCTTCCCCATCCGACCGAAGCCAGCGACGCCCGCAGGGCGTCACCCCTGGCATCGGCCGCACGCTTCCGAGCGCACGCCGACGACGTCGAGGACCGCGTCAGAGAACGCATCACGACGAACCAAGGCCACCGCCTCAACGAAGCCCACGCGGCCGCTGAGCGAGCCGCCGAAGGGCGGGAGTTGGCCCCGGCCAACCCCGCCTCGGCGGATCGCCAGCCCCCGGCTCAAGTGCATGCGTCTTACTTGATACTTGTACCTAACTCGTCCACACCCGAAAAAATTAGGGAATTCGAGCAAGAGATTGATTTGCTCCCGCAACGCCTCGAACGTGCGGGCGAATCGAAGAAGCGGACGAATCGTATGGGCCGGTACTTGCTGGCCAGCGACAACGCCGATCATTGGCCGGTCGGCGAGAAGCTCATCAGCTGCAACACCTACCGCGTGGTGCGGCACTGGCTCGAAACGGGCGACGCCCGCTTGATCGCGGCGAAGAGCTGCCGCCAGGACAAGCTCTGCCCGGTGTGTGCCAACCTCCGGGCGGGCCGCACGGCGAGCCGCTACGAGAACCGCATCCTGTCGGTGCTCGCCGAGCAGCCCAAATACACCGAATGGCTTTGGACGTTCACCGTGGTCGACGGCGACGATCTTGGTGAGCGCCTTAACCACCTCGCGTCCACGCTGCGGCTGATGCTCGACCACCGCCGTAAGTATCGGAGCGGCACGAGTCGTCACGAGTTCATGCCCTTCTGCACTGTCGCCGGTGGCGTGTACTCGATCGAGATCGTCATCGGCAAGGGCTCCGGCAAGTGGCACCCCCACGTGCACGCTTACGCTCTGTGTGACGGCGAACCGGAACGCGACCAACAAGGGCGTTGCCGCGAAATGGAGGACTGGTGGTACAAACGAACGGGCGACAGCTTCATCGTCGACGTCCGGCCGGTCGACACCGCCGAGCGGGGCGGGGCGGTGATGGAAGTCCTCAAGTACACCACGAAGTTTTCTAACCTCGCTCTCGATCTCAACGTCCACGCCTGGGAAACCGCACGCGGCCAACGCCTGCGTTCGGCGTTCGGGTGCCTGTACGGCGTGCCCGACGTGAAGCGTCTGACGGACGACCTGAGCGACGACGAAGGGGCCTACCTGGATCTCGCGTTCCGTCATGACGGCGAGCGTTACATCCGCGACTTCACGGGGGAGGGTGTGGCTTGACGCAGCTCGAGTTCTTCAACGTGTTGGGTTCGTGGGGCGTGGTGTTCGGCCAAGGCATCGGCGTCGGCCTGTCGCTCTGTTTCGTGGTGCATATCGGCATGACCTCCTCCCGCGTGGTGACTGAACTGTTTAGGAAGTAACTAATGAGTTTTCTTTCATCCCTCCGCGACAAGAACGTCATCCGGCAAGCGTACACGGGGCAGCGTGTACGCCAAGAGGGGGCGGATTCGAGGGTTCACCTGGCGATGCTGCGGCGTATCGGCCGGGAGGCTTCGGAGGAAGGCCTCAGCCTTGAACAGGCTTACGAGCGTTACGCGGAGTACATGGAAACGCTCGACGTCGACGCGATGGCCGACGAAGAACTGGCGGGCGAGGATCCGGGGGTGGTGGACGACTTCACCGAGGAGGGTGAAGACCCCGGGAACTTCGACGACGACGATTGAATCCCCGGTGCTGGGTAGGGCCATTGGCCCGGAAAGGTTAGTGCTATGAAGATTCGGAAGTTTCGTGAAACCGTGCGTGTCTCGCTTAGCTACGTGCAGCTCCTCGCCGTCACGTTGGTGGCGACGGTCGTGGTCTTGGCTCAAGCCCCGTCCGCCCAAGCCCAGTACACCCCGCAGGACGTCACTCCGGTCGCTCTGTTCGACTGGGTCACCATGACCACGGCCGTCCTCACGATCATGGGCGTCGCGTTGGCGGCGGTCGGCGGTTACAAGATCAGCATCGGCATCGGCAAGAAGGTCATCGGCTGGTTCGGTGGCCGCGCCTAACGAAGACCCCAGCACCGTCCTCTCATCCTTCGTGGGGTGGGGGGGCTTTTTCAAACGCACCCCGAACCCAAGGAAACCCATGCATGACCGAAACACAAGCGGCGGAACTCTTGCTCCTGGTCACTGCGATCGCAGAGTCATTCGATGTGCTGCTCTGGTGGGTCGTGTTCGGCAGCGGCTTGGCGCTCGGGTGCAAGCTATTCACCGTCTGTCTTGGTACGGCCTCGCGTTCGCTCTATCAGTGGTGAGCCCGGCCGACGCGGAATTCACCGAGGCGGATCGAGACGATCTGCAGGCCGCGAGATCCGAAGTGGCGGGGTCGGCGGATTCTCTATACACCATTGAGCAAATCTTCACCCAAGACTGGAGTGACGGCGTAGACGTACGCGGAATCAGCGGCAGTTTCTCGCTTGACGTGATCAGCCGGATGAACACGGTCGTCGATCAACTCAACGACATCCGGAACGCGACGGCCGGCGGCAGCGGCGACCTGCTGGACGGCATGCAGGAAATTTACAACGTCATCGACGTGATGGACAGCGCTAACGGCACGCTGTACGGCAAGCTCGATGAGATCCTTGGGGCTTTGACCAACAACTCGCAGAACCGCGAGTGGGGTGGTTTGCTGTACGAGGAGCTTGAGTCGATCGACGCAACTACCAGTGAGTTTTCTAATGACTTTCGGGCCTGGTCGGACGTGATGCAGGGCGTGGGCGAGGGAACAAGGGACGCGGTGTTTGCCATCGAAGAGGCCATCCTCGACGCGGGCAACGCGGGTACGGGCGGCACCACGGCCGCTGTCTCGACGGCTTCGCCGAATACCTTGTTTTCGGCGGTGGATTCTCCCGCCGACGGCGACCCGATCCAGTGGCAAGACCCCGAGGCGACGGACCCCGTTTTTGAAGAGGGCAGCCTCACGCCGTTCGAGCTGGACGCGATCGAGCGTGAGGGGCGTCAGCAGTGGACGATCGGCATCGACACGACGCCGGTGTTTGCGGCGTTGGGGGTCGGTGGCGGGACCTCGTACGACCTTACGACGGACCTGGCCTGGCTCAATACCGACGTCGGCGGAACAAGCATTCACGAGATCCTCAAGGCCGCCATCTTGGCGAGCGTTGGGATATGGGCGGCGTTGTTTTTGTTTGAAGAATTCAGGCGGACGGCTTGAGTCATGTTCCAGGGCATCATCGACAAATTCGACGCGATCTTTGATTGGTTCGGCGACCAGTTCGCCGCACTCTTCGAGTTCCTGATTTCCCTGTTGATGTGGTTTTGGACCCCGTTCCGGCAGTTCTTTCGTGACGTCTGGGCTTGGGCTTATGACAAAGCGAGAGATGGTTGGGACGTCGTCATCGCGTACCTCGCCGATTTCTGGGCGTGGGCCTGGCCCCGGCTACGCGAGTACCTCCGGCAGTTCCGGGACTGGATCGAGAGCAAAGCCCAGGAGGCGGGCATTGACTACACGTTCGACGATTTGGGGCAAGGCCTGAACACGCTAGCCGACGTGTATGCGGACGCGGCGTGGATACTGCCGCTCAACGAAGTGATGGCGATCGTCTTGGCAACCCTTCTGGGGGCGGCGACGATCCGGCTCGGCCGTTGGATCCTCTCGTTCTTCTGGTGGACGGGCTGAGATGTCCAAGCCCCTTTCCACCGGCATTTTTGGCATCGTCGGCGTGCCCGGGTCGGGCAAGTCGCTGTCGGCGGTCCGCGAGATCGTCCGCACGGTGGTTAACACGCGGCGGCCGTGCTACACGAACATCCCGATTCGGCCGAAGAAGCTGCGGGCGTACATCTACCGCAAGCTCAAGCGCAAGAAACTACCGCACGAGGAACGGCGGGCGGTGGCTCAGCTGGTCAAGCCGATCACGAAGAAGCATTTCCAACGGTTCTGCGAACGCCTGGAAACCGTGAACCAGGTCACGAACCGGCTGCTCGAGAAGTCGGGGTTGGACAGTGATTCGGTGGGGCAGTTGGGCGAGTTCGCCCACATGGCGTTCGTGAAGCGTGCGTTGCGGATCGTCGCCCGCGTGATGGGCCCGCCGCGGATCACCGGGACCGATGGGGATTGGGTGCCGCCGGGCAGCTGCCTGTTTCTCGACGAGCTGCACAAGTGGTACCCGTCCAAGGACTACCGCAACGAAGACCCCGCCATCATTGCGCTGACGTCGATGCACCGCCACATGCAGCTAAAAATCTTTGTCCTCACACAGCGCTGGATGAACGCGAGCCTGAGTTTCCGGAGCATGGCCGAGGAGGTCTGGTTCTGCATGAACTGGGCCAAGAAACCGATTGTCGGTTTCCTACGCATCAGCGAGGTTATCAACGTGTTCAGGTACGTCAGATTCAACGGCGAAGACATCGAGGAGCGGGGGGGCATGCCTGGTATTGGGGCGAAGCCCATCTTCTCCGAGCTGTACTGCCCGGAGTGGACCGGCGGGGCGGAGTACGAGTTGTACCGGTCGCACAGCCACGCGGGCACGCTCGAAGAACAGAGGCAAGAGATGGACGGCGTCGTGCGGGCCATGATGGGCGATCGTCGTGCGGTCGCTCGGGAAACCGAATCTGAGGAAGACGAAGATATGCGTAACAAAAATAGTTTGAGCAAGCGGGCCAACCGCGGTTTTACCTGGCTCTGTGTGTGTGCGTTCTGTTTCACGATCGGCCGGTGCACCGTGGACCGCGAGATCATCGTCGAGAACGTGATGGCAGAGGCTGCCGTTGTTCAACCACAGGTTCCTGAACCCGCGGCCGAGCGTGAAGTCGAACCGTTGGAACCGGCCGAAGCGCTAGCAGAGGAGTATTTACCCCCGGCCTGGCTGGGCGTCCGTATGGGGGCGGTGATGCCCCGGGGCGTGATGATCGAAGGTGAGAGTTACAAGATTGGAGATCGGTATGAAGACTTGGTGCTGGTGGGCGTCGACCCGGATGTTGGCGATTCGGCGTGGTTGCGTAAGGACGCTACGAGCTGGCGCTGGCGTGTGGGTGCTGCTCCAGTCCGGGGCGTGCTCCCCGCCAAGATTAGAGCCGCCCTCCGCAGCGTCCTTGCTGAACGGATGGAAGCTGAGCGAGCCGCCCGCGTTGAGTCGGCCGCAGCGGAAAACGGGGCTCCCTGACTACGGGGAAGAGACCATGTTGGCCGGGGTGTTCGTGGGCACCGTCGGCGAGCTGGTCGAGTTCTGTGGACAGCAGGGCGTCATCCTCGGCATCGGCAAGGGCGTCGATACGGAAGCGGCACCGGACGACGAAGGGGCTCGGCGTTTCCGGTGTCAATGGGGCAGCGGTTTACCGGCCTCGTCGGCCCTCAAGGTCATTGCTGACCAGGTCGGCGAGGACGTGCAGGTCCTGCGTCGCGGAGAAACCTCCTACGTGCTGGGCGTCCCCGAATCCTCCGACCTGGTGGGGCGGGTGTACTACGTGCCCACCGGGTACGCCACGGACTACGTGGAGGCGGTGTCGTCGATCGTCTCCGGGGCGGGTTCGGTTTCGTCGATCGGAGATTCGATTGTCGTGCGGGACACGGCCGAGGGTGTTCGAATGTGTGATGAGCTGTTCGACGCGATGCAGTCCGCCCGCGGCCAGTGGATCGTCGAGGTCAAGTTCATCGAGCTGACGCGGCGGGCGGCGACCCGCCTAGGCGTCGAGTGGGACCTCACCGGGGCCGTCACGCTGAACGGCGAGATCCTGGGCACGCAAGGCGTGCAGGAACTCATCGCCGTCACGTTGGGCGGTCTCGCCGAAGCGAACGCCATGAGCGAGGACCTGGCTCTGTTGTCGGGCGTGCGTCTGCATGTCGTGGAGGGCCGTGACGCGGAGTTGCAAGTGGGCGAAACCGTGCCCGTGCCCACCTCCTCCATCATCGGCGACGACGGCCGTCTGGTGACCCAGGACTTCGAGGACGTGGATACCGGGGTTTTACTCCGCGTGGGCGTAAGAACGGAGCCTAACGGCCTGCTGAGGGTTTCCTTGGACCCGGAGATCTCAAGCATCTCGGGCTTCGTGGAGAACCGTCCGATTCGCAGCCGTCGCCGCGTGTTTACCGAGGCCGTGATCCAGCCAGGCGGATCATTGGTAGCGGGGGGGTTCTATCAGGACTCTAGTAACGGCACGTCTGAGGGGATCCACGCGAGCTTGCTTCGTCGACCTGGCTTGAGCTTCGACACCGACGAACATGCTCGCTCCCGTATCTTCATTCTGGCGACTGTCCACCCGGCGGGAACGCCGACGCCTGGAATGGAACAGACTGCCGAGCAACGGGAAGTCGAGCGGATTCAGCGGGCTTATGAGATATGGCGGGAGGAAGCTCCGGAAGATCCACAATACCTGGTCTGGTTGCTGGGTGGCGAGCCTTGAGGGAAACGTCCTTACTGTTGGGAACGACCTGAAGACTTAGCTTAGCTTTCTGTGTTAAGCAATGGTTCTGGATGGCCGAAAAACTCTTTAGTCCGGAAGCCTGTACGTTCACGCACCATACAGCGTTTATCGGACTTTAAAGCATGACAAAATGCATAGATTAACTGGGGGATTTCCGTGGGGGAGTCGAAAAACCAAAAACGCAAGGTATTGGCTAACCAGTCATCAAAACTATCGAGACGTGTTGGTCAGTTTGGGCGTGTTATCTTTCCGTGCGACGGACGCTTGGGCGTGGCTTACGAGTATCGAGCCTGCGCGTATTGCTACCGTCCGCTGCCGGCGGGAAGCCGCTCGGATCGGCTGACGTGTTCGGCGTCGTGTCGTGCGATCGCCTGTAAGCGCAAATTGCGTCTGACCCCGTTAACACTTAAAATCCCCCCTCTGCGAGAAATTTTGGCAGATATGGGTCTCAGGCGACCCTGATACAACCCTATATTGTGCAGAGCTTTACCCGAAGTCCGATAATATATGTTATGTATAACTCGGCCCTCTAGCATCCCATATCCGGATTCCTAAAAAACAAGCGAAAATGAATAACGCTGCTTCTGACGGCATGAGTTACGCCCCCTGTGGTAAACCCGACCCCGTGGTCGGGCCCGGCGAGTTCTGCTTTGCCGTTGCTGCGATGGACCACGGCCATATCTTCGGCCAAGTCAACGGCCTAACCGAGGCGGGCGCGACGCTAAAGTACGTCTATGACGCTCATGATCCCGAGGCTGCTCAAGCCCTCGCCGTTCAGCACGGCGCGACCCACGTTGATAATCTCCAGGTGATCCTCGACGACCACGAAATCCAACTCGTCGCAGCAGCAGCCATCCCCAACGTCCGGGCCGAACTGGGTATCCGCTGCATGGACGCGGGTAAACATTATTTCACCGACAAGACACCGTTAACCAGCCTTGAGCAGCTAGACACCGTGAAAGCCGCCGTGACTCGCACCGGTAAGAAATACATGGTTTACTTCTCCGAACGCCTGCACGTCGAGTGCGCCATGCACGCGACCGATCTGATCGCGCAAGGGGCTATCGGACGTGTCATCCAGGTCACCGGGTTCGGCCCGCACCGCCTGGGGCCGCCCGAGAAACGCCCCGGCTGGTTCTACAACCACGAGCAGTACGGCGGCATCCTGTGCGACATCGGCAGCCACCAGATCGAGCAGTTTCTCACCTACGCCGGCTGCGAAGACGCCGCCGTTCAGGCCAGCAAGGTCGCTAACTACAACCATCCCGACTTCCCGGAACTCGAAGACTTCGGCGACTGCACCCTCATCGGTGACAACGGCGCCACCATGTACTTCCGCGTCGACTGGTTCACCCCCGACAAGCTCCGCGTCTGGGGCGATGGACGAACGTTTATCACCGGCACCGAAGGCACCATCGAGCTGCGTAAATATATCGACGTCGCGAACCCAGAGCGTATTCAAGACGTGCTGATCCTGGTCAACGACGCCGGCGAGCAACGCATGGAACTCGCTGGCCAAGTCGGCTTCAAGTTCTTCGGCCGCCTCATCCGCGACTGCATCGATAATACCGAGACCGCCATGACCCAGGCCCACGCCCTAAAAGCGGCCGAATTGTGCGTGAAAGCTCAACGCCAGGCCCAGCGTTTGACGTAAGCCGAGCAAAAAGGCGAGTGCGAGCTCAAAATCATCGAAATCAGGTTTCTTTGCCGCCACGATACCTATAGAATCTAACTTCTGAAAAGCGGCAGCGGCATTACCGAAATCCCCCGCAGTAGCCAATCAGCCTAGCCCTACAGCGATACGCCACCTATGCGGTGTATCCGACTTTTTGCGCGGCCCTGAAGCCGTAGATCTATTGGTTCCACGATTCTCCCGAATCCGCAAATTATGCGTAACCAGTCAACAAATTGGCTTAAAACGATCCTGTCCCAAGGTAGCGCGAGCGTTGCGCTGGCGGTCGCCGGTGCAACCCAAGCACAACCCGGCTACGACTACTTCCTGACCGGGAGCGCCTCCGACGCTCAGGTCGGGGTTGCCTTGGGCGGCGTGTTACTGGCAGGAGGGGGCGACGACGTCGATAGCGCCATGCGGTGGTTTAAGTCGCAAGCCCAGGGCGGCGATATCGTGGTGCTTCGTACTTCGGGCAGCGATGGATACAACGACTACCTGTTCTCCGAAATCGGAGGCACGGCGATCGACTCCGTCGAGACATTCGTGTTTGACCGCCGTTCCGCGTCGTCTGATCCTTTCGTCCTTCAATCCATCTATAACGCGGAGGGTATTTTCTTCGCCGGCGGCGACCAGCGCGATTATTTCCAGCTTTGGCACGGAACGCCGCTTGAGGACGCGATCAACGCCCAAGCCGCGGCCGGCGCAGTCGTCGGCGGGACCTCGGCCGGGCTCGCCATCCTGGGTTCGTCGGCGTACGTCGCGCTCGAAGATTCTTTGACTTCCGCGCGGGCGCTCGCCAATCCGTACGACCGCGACGTTACCGTGACCCACGATTTCCTGTCACTGCCGTTGACGGAAGGCCTGATCACCGACAGCCACTTCGAGAACCGCTACCGCGAGGGAAGATTGATGACCTTGCTCGCGCGGTCGCTCGACGAGACGGCGTCGGCCAACTTCCGCGGGATCGGTATCAACGACAGCACCGCGGTCGTGATTGAATCCGATGGCACCGCGACGGTTCACGGCCGGCGTCGCCCCGACCGGGCCGCGTTGGTTTTTGAAGCCACCCAGCCCGCAGAGGTACTAACGCCGAATCAGCCATTGACCCTCCGGGACATCCGCGCGATAGAGTTTAGCCCCGGTGACGTGTTCGACTTCACCACGTTCACCGCCGCGGATGGCGTGGGTGGTCCCTTCTCTTACAACGTCGTAAACGGTGTGCTCTCGGTCGGCCCCGCGATCGATCCGCCGAGTCCGCTTGCGGGGGATATGAACACGGACGGCACCGTGGATCTCAACGATGTCCTGGCGTTCGTCGCAGCGCTCGAGGACCCCGCCGGCTACGCAGCGACCTTCGGCCGCCCCGCCGCCGAGCACGGCGACCTGAACGGCGACGGTATCTTCAATCTGAATGATGCCCGTCCGTTCGCCGAGTTGTTCGACGACGCGTCAACGCCCCGTGTACTCGCCCAGATCATCCCCGAACCGGCGACGGTCGGGTGGCTCGCGGGTCTTGCACTTCTGGCGGTTCAGCGTCGACGGCGGTGAGCGTGACAGAATCCGCCCCCCTTCGCCTCAGTTCAACCACGCCTCCGGACCATTGGCGGCGATCGCCAGGAAGATCGCCCCGACGACGTGGAGCACGATCACCAGTGGCAGCACCCATTTCACCCACGTGACCCACGGTACCCGAGACGCCCCCAGCACGCCCATCAACACGGCGGACGTCGGCACGATCAGGTTGCCGAAGCCGTCACCGAACTGGAACGCCAATACGCCGACCTGGCGGTGCAGTCCGATCAGGTCGCAAAGCGGGGTCACGATCGGCATCGTCATCGCCGCCTGCCCGCTGCCCGAAGGCACGAAGAAGTTCAGGCACGCCTGCACCAACATCAACGCCGAAGCCCCCAGGCTCGGCGAGACCGATTCCAGCGGCGACGCCAAGCCGAACAGGATCGTGTCGAGCACCCGCCCTTCCTGAAGCACCATGACAATCCCTGCAGAGAACGCGATGATCAGCCCAGGCTCGGCCATCATTGCTGCACCCTTCACAAACTCGTCCGACATCTTCCGGGCTCTAAACCGGGCCAGGAATCCACACAGCACGGCACAGACAACGAACATCGCGGCCATCTCGTCGATGTACCAGTTGAGCTGCGCAACGCCGTACGCGCTCACGAACACCGAGCCAAAGGCAACAAGCATCACCAGCATTTGCGAGGCCAACGGGCGGCCGACCTCGCCGGCATCGACCTCGGCGAGGTGACGGCGCTGGGATTCATCGAGGGCATAAGTCGGTGAACGCATCGGATTCCGCTCGACCCGGCGGGCCCACCACATCGTGAAGCCGATGCCCACTGACGTCACGACGAACCATACCACGTAACGGAAGTTCAACCCGCTGAGGTATGGAAGCTCGGCAATCCCCTGCGCAATCCCCACCGTGAAGGGGTTAAAGAACGCCCCGGCGAAGCCGACCTGCGACGCCATGTAGCACATCGCCACGCCGGTCATGGTGTCGTAGCCCAGCCGCAGCGCCAACGGCACGGTAATCAGCACGAACGCGATCGTGCTCTCGCCCATCCCGAAGACCGCCCCGCCGAGGCTGAACAACGTGAAACTCACGGGGATCACCGCCCACTTGGCTTTGCCCCGGCCCAGCCGCAGCACGGCCCATCGCAGGCCGTCATCGATCGCGCCCGTTGCGAGGATGACGCCGAATGCCCCACCCAGCAGCAACACAAACCCGATGATCTGCGCCCGCTCGGCGAATCCACGAATCGGCGCAAGTGTGACATTGCCTGCGCTGGCCAAGGCTTGGTCGGCCAGCGATCGTCGCTCCCCTTCGGGGACCGGCCGGTAGGTTCCCGGCACTACTGCATTCCGCGTCATCCCACCGACGGGCACCAGGATCCTCTGCCCGGGACTGAATTCCATCAGGTGTTCCGTGGACCGCTCGGCGAGGCGCAGGTCACCGACTCCATCGAGTTCGGCCCCGGTCTTTGCGGCGATCGATTCGAGCGTATCGCCCTCGGCCACGGTGTACGGAACGAGATCGGGGAAGTTCTTCTCGACCCGCTCGAACTCTCCGGCCGGCAGGACGAGCGTCGCCACGGCCGCCGCGACCACGATCACGGTGAGGATGATGAGCGCCGAAGGCATCTCAAACCCCCTGCCCGATTGGGTATCGGCGGCGGGAGGCGTCGCGGGGGATGGGCTCGTCATCGGGGCTTGGCCTCGGGGGAAAGTGGGTCGTCGTCAGGCATCGAACATGGCGGCAGGGTGTCGGGCGCGGGTGCGGTCGGGTCGGTGTACAGCGCCGCGTGGCGGTCTTCCCAATCCTCGCACCACGCTTTGAACTCGCCGTAGGCCCCGCCGGCCGTGTCGGTCATCTCAGTCATCGCCAGCATCAGCCGCACGAGGTTGCCCCAGTCGCTCACGTCGACGGCCTCGAGGTCAAGGCCCTGCGTCTCGGCGTTGAAGTTGTGGTAGTTACCCAGCGGGATACACACCGCGCCCGCCCGGCCGGTCCACGCCTGGAAGACGCTCGACTCACACGTGCCCCCGTCCATGAGCCGACGCTGGTACGCGAAGTTTGTCTCGCGGTCGGACAGGACCCCGGCGCACCGCCCCGCCCACGCCGCGAGTTCCGGGTCGAACACCCCGTGGCGGTCGCCGACCCGCACGATCGGCCCCGAGCCCAGCGGGGTCAGGGGCAACGCTTTGCTAGTTTCGACGCTCAATACCAGATCGGGCCGGGGGTGCGCCCCGTCCAGCCCCTCCCGATCAAACTGCTCTCGACAATACCGGATGGCACCGAAGAACCCCCCTTCCTCGGCCCGGGTGAACAGGCAACTCACGGGCCGACGTAGTTCTTGCCGGTTGAGGCTATCCATCAGACAGATCAGACTCGCCACCCCGGCCACGTCGTCGATCGCCCGGGCGCTCAGCCGGCCGCTGACGTTCATCGGCTCGGGCAGGTCCCACATGCCGATCGACCCAGGCAGCACCTCGCCCTCCACCGCGAGGTCAACCTCGGCCACGTCCCCCGACTCGGCGTAGCTCACGATCTTCTCGACCACCCCCGCGACCTTCCGGCCGCCGATCCGCAGCGCCCCGTTGGCCCCGGGCATCAGTTCCGGCTCGATCTCAGACAAGGCCTTCCCGCCGGTCCAGAAGACGACCGGGGCTCCGACGATCCTGTCTTCGGGGAACCGGCCCATCCACTGGGCCCGCAGCCGTCCCGCCCCCAGACCCCGCACCGCCCAGAAGCCGATGTGGTCCATGTGGGCCGTGAACAGGATGCGTTTGAGCCGGTCGTCGGGGTTCGCCGGCACGAAGTCGACGATCAGGTTGCCCGCCGAGTCAACCCGCACCGGCAGCCCGCGATTGCGCGCGAACCGCCACACCCACAGCATGATGTTCTGTTCGTGGAACGGCGACGTGGGCAGCCGCAGGAGCTCCATCGCGAACTTGATCCACCGCGTGGGCGGATGGAACCGACTCCGCAGCCGCCTCGATGCCGGCACCACCCGCTCGCCGGGCCGAAAGTCCGTCGTGTTCAAGCGGTTGAGTTCGCGCGGTTCCATCGTCACAATTCTACGGCTGCTTGGCCGACGGTCACATTCACAACATTTGGCTCAATAGTCGTAGACCAACAGACCTTCTGCGTTGGTAGTCGGATTGGGGATGCCGACCTCAGCGAGCGCGTCATCTTTCCCACCTCGCGTCATGTCGACCATTGAATCCAGCAGCACTTCAACCTGTTCGATCCCGGCCGAAGCAAACGCAACGTGTCCATCCATGAAGCCGGTGTTGGCCCCTATGTCGGGGTGATTGTCTTGACCGTTCGCGTCCGAGTCGGCGATGCCGTTAATACCCGCCGCGTCGTTCTCGGTGATCAGTCCAACGCTGGACGCCTGCTGAATCCATAGGTCGGTTTTCATTTGGGCGAACGATGGGGCGGCGTCACTACCATCCCAAGGCCGATAGTATTCGCCGTCGCGCGCAGCCCCCCCTTTTACCTTTCCGGTGTTGTAAACGCCTTGCTCCGCCCAGGCCATCAGCTCATAACTGTGCCCGCCGGTATTGTCGCTGGCGCCTTCACCCGCGTTGGTGTAGAGGTCCCTAAGCGGGCGATACTGCAGGCCCGAACGTCCGGGCACGGGTTCAAAACTGGCACTGACGAACGGGCCGGTTCTTCCGTCCGAGCGTGTGAAAGGCGTGTTCGGGTCGGTCTGAATCTGATTGGCGGTGCTCGGGCAGATAGCCGCATCGAACGTGTTTCCAATGACACCCCCGATAAATTCGTTACTGGTCACGTAGAGCGGAAATAGGTGAGAGATGTTCTCACCATCGACGGTGTCGGCGTTGGGAAATGGAACTCGGTTTTTTTCTTCTTCGGCCAGGATCAACGAGCCTTGGATCATGGAACGGATATTCGTGCCGCACTTCATACGACGAGCGGTGTCTCGAGCCGCTCCGAGCGCCGGCAGCAGGATGCCGATCAGCAGCGCGATGATCGAAATCACCACCAGCAGTTCGATGAGGGTAAAGCCACGGCAACGACAGCGGGTGGCGGGTACGGGGGGGATTACGTTCATGACTAATCTCTCCGCGATTCTAGGGCGGGGGGTGTCTTGACGGCGTCGACCGCGAGCAGGCGGGCGACGGGCAGGGTGCCGTCGGGGGGGATGAGTGATCGGAAGGTCGGCCACTGGTAGAGGCCGTACAGTTGGCGGGGTTCGAGGACGAGCGCGGCCCGGCGGGAATCGACGGGAGTGAGTTGGGCCGCGTCGATCACCAACGACCCGGCGGGGTACACCGTGACGGCCACGGGACGGGGCCGGGTGATCTGCCGACCGCCGTAGCGGGAGTAGACTTCATCGAATGCGTCTTCGAGTCTTTCCAAGTCGACGGCTTCGACAGGGAATGCGTCGGAGGCGACGGTACGCCGGTACGGGACCGCATGGGCGTCGAGCAGCTCGGCGAAGACGGGCGCGGCATCTGCGTGGACGACGTAGCCCCGGGGCGTAGGCACGGCCGACTTGACGACGCGGTCGTGCATCATCGTCGGCGTCGAAACGATGAGGGTCCGGCCGGTGACCCGCTCGATGACCGGCAAATCGGTGAGCCGGGGCTTGAGGTTGGCCCACAGCACGTTGGTCGGGATCAGGGCGGGGGCTGGTGACCGACGGGCCGCCTCGGCCGTGTGCTTGGCGCGGGCCAGCAGTTCGGTGTCGCGGACAAAACGGGAAAGCAGCAGGCGGCTCGCCGCGACACGTCGGGGCAGATCGGCGTGGGGATCCTCGGCCGCGCGGTGGATGCCCGACTCGATGATGAACGAGAGCGTGCCGTAGGCCGACAGGGCGTTGCGGCAGTCGTCGGGATCGAGAGTCGAGTAGCGGAGTTCACCGGTCGCCTGCGGGTCGGGGCAGCTGCCGACGAAGTAGCGGGCGTAGTTGAAACCGGCCGAATGCATGTCCTCCTCCGCCTCAGCGCAGACCTCGACACCGAATTCGTACAAAGCGTCGGGCATGATCGGGAGGTTGGCCGTGTCCATCATGATCAGCGGCCACTCGGTCCAGCCCTGCTTGAGGTAGTCGCCCGTGTCGCGGCGGAACTCGTGGCAGTCAACCGCGACGTGGGGCTGAATCGTCTGGGCCAAGCGGTGCAACGCCCGGGTCTCGGGCTGGCCGAGGACCACGTGGTCGCGGTTAAGGTCGACGTCGTTAGCGTTGCGGCGTTGTTCGGTATGGGCCCCGTCGGGGTTGACGCGGGGCACGACCCACAGATCGAGACCCGCCGGCAGAGACGCGGGGGCGGCGGCAAAATCGTCAACGATATCCAGGAGCGCCTCGGCCCCGGCGGGCTCATCGCCGTGCTGTTGGCCGATCAGCAGGACCACAATAGCGTTATCCGAGTTGGCCGCTTGGCGGAAGATGTTCACGGCCCACAACGGGCGATCCTCCACACTTCGGCCAATCTCGCGGAGTGTGACGAACGGGGCCTCCGCGGCTTCCGTCAACCGCTCGACCAAGACCGCGTTCGACGTGAGTTGGGCGTGGCAGACCGATAGCCCCACTCCGCACATAGCCACTGCCGCGCAGGCCGCGTAGGCGAATCGTCGGGCGAATTGGCGGGGGCGGGAGTTCATCGATCTTCCGAGAATAAGGTCGGTCTGGATGGATCAGTCACGGCCGGTTTCGGCGAGTTCCTCACGGCGGCTCTGGGCGTCTTCTTCGACATTAGGTCCAGGCGTGATGTCGAGACGGACGTTGACGGCGGTCAAGCTCTCGCCGGACTCGCCAAGGTAGAACCGGGTCTGGTCGTCGGCGGTCATGCGGTAGTCGAAGCTGCGGTCCTGAGCGAGCACCGGCTGATCGGGCTGAGCGGCGAGCACCTTGATCATCTCGGCCACGATGTGCCGATCCCACATGTCGGGAAAGCGGACGCTCAGGCCCAGGTCACGGGCGCTCTCGGAAAGCGGTATCTTCTCGGGTGCGGTCGTGACGGCATAGGTCGCTGTGTCGATCCGGTCGCCGCCGCCGAGCAGGCTGACCCGGATGTTTTCGCGGTGCCGTTCTTGCGTCCGGGCCTGTCGGCGATCGATGACAGTGATGGCCTGTTCGCCAAGCGTGGTGATCACGCCGGTGGCACGGTCCAGTTCCATGCCCCGGTTCTCGCTCACGCCGAACCCAACGGCGGTTTCGGTCGCCTCGAGTGCCACGAGCAGCCGACCAAAACGGCCACGCCGCAGGAAGTGTTGGTCGACAAGGCCGTGATCGAAGAAACCCATTCCCTGCCCAACGCAGACGCCGGGGCCGTCGAGGATGTCTGTGGCCCCGAGCAGCAACGCGTCGGCGCTGTTCCCGCTGCGGATCATCGGATCGCTCATCATCGCGGCCCCCGCGGACGTGCCTCCGATGGTTCCGCCCTGTTTCAGGACTTGTTCGACGGATCCGTAGACCGGGGTGTCACCCTCGACGGGACGCAGTGCTGCGGTGATGCGGCTCTGGTCGCCGCCTGTAAACCACAGCGCCCGACACCCCGCCAAGAGCCGCGCGGTTTCGGGTTCGAGGGCGCGTTCGGGCTGGGTATAGACCAATCCAGTATTGAATACATCATCCGGGTGGGCGGCGTATTGCCGAATGTCCTGCACCGTGAGCGGGCCGGATTCTTCGGGTACGCCGCTCGCCAGCGGGACCACGCCGACCTTCTGGTTCGGCTCGACATCACGCAAGAACGTCGTGTAGATCCGCTCGTGTTCGGGACTGAGCCGACCGCCAACGATCACCAGACGTCCAGACTCTTGTGCCCATGTGAATCCAGCTCCGGCCAACACCATCATGACCGCGAGGCTGCCACGGAGTAAGCCGCTTGCCACCACGCCGTGAAGCCGATTTTTCAAGTACAGGGAGTTCATGCCTCCCCTCCTTTCGGCGAGGAGGATGGATCGAACAGCAGGTGTTCATGTCGGGCCCACAAGTCGTCGCACCAATCAACCAACGGTCTGGACAGGACGCTCGTGGCCTCGCTGACCGGCGACTCGATTATCTGCAACAAAAGTCGGATCAAGCCGTGGAAATCCCCGACATCGATGTACTCGCGGTCGATACGGCCCGCGTCTTCGTCGATGTTGTGGTAATTCCCCAAGGGCACGCAAACTGCACCGGACCGACCGAGGTACCCCTGAAACACCGAAGACTCGCAGGTCCCTCCGTCCATCAACTTGCGTTGGTAGCGGAACGAGGAGTCGCGCTTCCGCAGGAGATCGCCCGCGTGGGCGCAGTCGTCGGTCACCGCAGGGTCGAAGATCGAGTGCCGATCGCCCACGCGGACCACCGGCCCGCCGCCGACCTCGGCGGCCCCCATCGCCTTGGACATCTCAATCCCCACGACCTGAGCTGCGCCCCGCCTGCCGGCGGCGATCTCGTCGCGGCAGTAACCGATACAGCCTACGAAGCCCGCTTCCTCGGCCCTAGTGAACACTAGAGATACCGGCCGAGCCGCCCCTTTCTCGGCCAACTCTTTCATGACACAAACCAGCGCCGCCACGCCAGCCACATCGTCGATGGCCGGGGCGTGGATTCTGCCATCAATCACTTCCGGGCCGGGCAGATCCCACTGACCGATCGAGCCCGGCGCGACGGGCCGGTCGATGGCGACCTCGACCAGCGCGTGGTCGCCCTCACCGCGGTACTCCCGCACCTTTGTGACGTGGCCTCGTGCCGGGGGCGATGCGGGGTCGCCCAGTACTGGATCACCCGACGAAAACCGCAACGCCGACCCGGCAAAATACGTCTCAGCGACGCGGCCGATCCAACCGGCAAGCATCTTGTGGTCGTCAAGCATCCTCAGAGCCCAGAAGCCGGGGTGGTCGGTGTGGGCGGACAGCACCAGCGGGGGCCCCGCGACAGGTTCAGCCGCGGGGATGTCGATCATGAGGTTGCCCCAACGATCGGTCCGGACGGTGTAGCCGGCTTCTTCCGCATGCTCCTGGACACGTCGAAGGATATGGTGCTCGTGAAACGGAGCGGTGGGCAGAGCCAGGAGATCGAGCGCCAAGGCCGTCCATGTATAGATTGTGGAGGAAGCCTTTGGCGGACGGGTACGCATCGCCGCAATGATGGCCGAGGCCTTGGGGCCCTCGGCCACGGTGGGTCGTGGCAGGTGTGCGTGGGATGATGTTTGTGGCATCAGAAGGTCGTCGGAAGGGATCATGGGGTTGAGTCGGGTTTCGCCGCTACCTCGAGGGCTAGCCGGCAGGTTTGGGATATCAGAGTGTTGAACTTGTGGCCTGCGTCGAATCCGTGCGGACAGGCTGGGTATCGGTAACTGCGCCATTCGGGCGTACGCCAAAACCAAACCAGTTCGGCTATTAACGTCGAGCCATTAAAAATGTGAAGGAAAAACACGCAGAAGCACGTGTCTTATGGTCCAACCGCACATGGATGCACAGTTTTCTTGTGAGGGTGCGCCGATCGACGCTAGATGGAAAATATCGTTCTGCCGGTTTGGCGTCAAGAAAAATCTGAGCATAAAATCAAGTCACAACTGTTAGCCAACGTAAATCATTGGATGAATCGCGGTATTCCTGATTGACACCGACCGCGTCGAGCCTTATTTTCATAGGGTCGCGACAGCGACGTCCGCACAAGACCCCGGATTCACCGGGCGACCACCCATGACAACGTCACGATGTCGGCGGCTTCCTTTTTGTGAAGCCCTGATTTCCCGAGTCCTCCGCATGACGGCCGACTCCTTTACCGACCGTTCCTTAAACGGAATCTTTGGTCTTTAATCACTGGCCTGCTTAGCCTTGATTTCTGAGCCCCTTAGCACTCACCGGAGAGAGAACCAGATGAACATTACAACGTCCCTTACCGCTTTTTGTGCCGCTTCCCTCATCACCGGTACCGCTGCAGCCGTTGACGTCCCGTTTATCGAGACCTACAGCGGCGGCACGTTCGACGTAACAACACCCGTCATCAACGGCGGGGCAACGTGGAGCATCGTCGGAGATGCGTACGAGGTCGATCTCAACAGCGGCGGCAACGCCGTCACCGATTCGGTGTTCGCCATCGACAACCTCCCCACGGGGCCCGGGGCCGTAGTCACCACCAGTGTAGATTTCACCATCACCGGCGATAGCGGCGACACCACCCTGGTGGGTTTCGTGCTCTTCGGCAGCGAGACCGACACGGCAGTCGGCACGTTCTACGAAGTCGGCATCCTCGAACCCGGCGGTTTCGATCCACCCGCCCTCTCGGTCAACGAGGTCGGCGGCGACGACCCTGCCGTGATCGACACGATCAACTTCGATGCCTTCGAAGTCGATACATTCTCGCTAACCGTGGTTTCCACGGTGCTGGCCGCCGACCAGATCGAGTTCGAGGTTACGGTTGCGGGCAACGGGCTGAACGAGACCCAAACCTTCATCGACACGGTAGATTCGACCCTCGGCAACGTCTTCGGCCTGACCGGCGATACGTTCAGCGGCAGTTCAAACGCCCAGATCACGTTCGACAACTTCTCCGTGACCGCGGTCCCCGAACCCACAACCGCCGCGCTAATCGGGGTCGGGGCGTTGGTGTTGATCCGCCATCGGCGGGGTTAACCCGCACACGGCAGTAAAAATCGCCTGCAATGGCTCCCACGCAAAATGCGAAAGGATTAAACCTTGAACCCCTCTTTCATCCCGACCTGTGTCGCCTTTTCCTTGGCCGCTCCGGTGGCACTAGCGGTCGACGGGCCGTTCGTTGAGACCTACACCAACGGCTTCGACATCGCCACCCCGATCATCAACGGCCCGTCCACATGGACCAGCAGCGGCGGGCAATACACCGTTGATCTGGTCAACGGCAATGGTGTTGACGTGTTTAACACCATCACCGATTCGGTCTTTACGGTGGACAACGCCCCGCTGGGCGTGGGCTCGGTCATCACGACCAGCGTCGACTTCACCCTCCAGGGGGCTAGCACCGACGTGATCACCGCCGGGTTCATCCTCTTCGGAACCGGCACGGACACCTCCGCCGCGGGAGGCAACACGTTCTACGAAGTCACGCTCGACGAGCCCGGCGGGTTTGTGATCCCGGGCTACAGCGTCAACGAGGTCGGCGGTGCCGACCCTACGGTGCTGGAAACCGAGGTCTTCACCGACGGTTTCGAGGGGGCAATGTTCAACTTCTCGGTCGTCTCGACGATCACCGCGGCCGACATGATCGACTTTGAGATCACCCTTACCGGCGGCGGGGCCAGCGAAACCCAGACGTTTAGCGATACAATCGACACGGCGCTCGGCAACGGCTTCGGCCTCACCGGCGCCGCGTTCAGCGAAAGCACGGAGAGCTCGATCGTCTTCGATAACTTCACCGTCGATTTCGGAGGCGGCCCCGCCCCCTTGACCGGCGACTACGACGGCAACGGCTTCGTCGGCCAATCCGACCTTGACTTGGTTCTTTTGAACTGGGGGGATAGCGTCATCCCCCCCGAGTGGGTAGCCGGCGATCAGTTTGACGGGGGCCTGATTGGTCAAAATGAACTAGATGGCGTGCTGTTAAACTGGGGGGATAGCGTCCCACCAACCGTCACCGCGGTACCCGAACCGGCATCGTTCGGCCTGCTGACGGCGGGCACGGCCTTTGTTGTGCGGCGAACCCGCAGGCTCCCTGCTTCGTAACAATCGTAGGTCTGTTCCGAAAAGATCCGGCACCCGCCCGGTGAGCATCCCCCCACTCGACCGGACGGCTCGTCAACCTGAATCTCAAAAACCGCCCGGCCGACAGCCGGGCGGTTTTTGTATGTGGGCGTTGGGCCCAACCGCCCCACCACCGCCATCACAAGACTTCAACGCACCATGGACAACACCCTCAGCCCGATCTCGAAGGTCAGATTGAGCTCCGCTGCGCAGCGAGCCGTAAGTGACTTGGGTGGGCAGCAAGAGGCGATGACGCAGCGCGTGCGTCTACTCAGCGAGATCAACTCCGGCACCGTAAACCAGGACGGGGTGGATGAGGTGGCCCAAATGGTTGAGCCGTGGTTGAGTGAGATCGCCGATTCGGTGAATCGCGTGCCTCTCCCGCCCCATCACGATGTCTCACTCGATGGCTCCACCCGTGAGATCGCGGTCGCCGACGTCCTGATCGCGGTGCGTCGGCCCATGGCGAAGAGGCGAGTGCTCTTGAATATCCATCTCGACACGGTCTTTGGCCCCGACCACGCTTTTCAGAACGTCCGCCAGCCCGAACCCGGCGTGCTCCATGGTCCGGGCGTCGCGGACGCCAAGGGAGGTCTGATCGTGATGCTCGCGGCGCTCGAAGCGTTCGAGCGGTCATACCCGCATCGCGAACTCGGTTGGGAGGTCGTCCTCAATACGGATGAAGAGACCGGCTCGAGGTCGTCGATCGGCTTGCTGCGGGAAGCGGCGGCCCGATCCGACTTGGGGCTCGTCTTCGAGCCGACGCTTCCCGACGGGACGCTGATCCACTCGCGTAAAGGCTCGGGTAACTTCGCGGTCGTCATCCGTGGCCGGGCTGCTCACGCCGGCCGGGAATTCGCACGGGGACGCAACGCGGTACACGCGCTCTCTCAACTCTTCATCACCCTCGAAAAACTGAATGATCTGGGACGTGGAGTCACGCTCAACCTCGGCCGGTTCACCGGCGGAGGGCCTTCGAACATCGTGCCCGACTTGGCAATCGGCTGGTTCAATGTGCGGGTCCTTGATGAAACCGGTGTGAAGCAGATCAGGTATGAGATCGACCGAGCCGTCGCCTCAATCAATGAACGTGACGGCTTCTCCGCGCAACTCCACGGCGGCTTCACCAGCCCCCCCAAACCGCTGGACGCCCCGACGAAGAAACTCTTCGATCGTGTGTTCGACGCCGGTCGAGCGTTAGGCCTCACCATGCGTTCCGCCGAATCGGGCGGCGTATGCGACGGAAACAAGCTCGCCGCGGCCGGTCTGCCCACGATCGACACCCTCGGCCCGCAGGGCGGGCACATCCACAGCGACCGCGAATATCTGCTTCTCGACAGCCTCGTCGAACGCGCGCGCCTCACCGCGGTATTGCTCCATCGTCTCGCCGAACACCCCGATACTTTTCCCACCCGCCACGGAGGTTAATCCGAGCATGATCACCACACCGAGACAGACTTCCATCCCCGGGATCGCAGGCCGACGGCTGCACGATGATCCACGCGTAACCCGAGCCCGAGCGTATCTGCTCGAAGCCGTAGCCGATGCCAGCGCATCGCTCACAGGGCCACGCGGACCGATCGGTGAAGGCCACGAACAGAGCTACACCAAAACCCTCGCCCGCTTCAGCGAACAACGCGGCGGAAACCTCTTCTACCCGTTCCTTGGCTCGGGGCTCGGCCGAGGGCCACTCGTCGAACTCGACGACGGGAGCGTCAAGTACGATATGATCACCGGTATCGGCGTCCATTTTTTTGGACATTCCCACCCCGAACTGGTCCGCTGCGCGATCGACGCCGCGCTTTCCGACACGATCATGGCGGGAAACCTCCAACAGAACTCCGACTCCGCCGCGCTGGTTGACGAGATTCTTGAGTTGGCTAACTCCAGGGGATTTGCGTCGCCTAGATTCGCCCACTGTTTCCTCACCAGCAGCGGCGCGATGGCGAACGAAAACGCTTTCAAGCTCGCGTTTCAACGCCACCACCCGGCAGACCGCGTGCTTGCGTTCGAAAAGTGTTTCTGCGGCCGGACCATGGTGCTTTCGCAGATCACCGATAAACCCGCTTACCGGGTGGGCCTGCCGCCGACGATCGCCGTGGACTACGTCCCGGGTTTCGACAGCGCCGATCCCGAGGGCAGCGGCAAGCGGGCGCACGACGCGTTGCTCTCGCATCTATCACGCTACCCTGGACGGCACGCAGCGATGAAGTTTGAGCTCGTCGTCGGTGAAGGTGGGTTCTATCCCGGTACTACCGAGTTCTTCCGGCCGTTGATGGAGACGCTGAATCAGCAAAACGTAGCGGTTGTGGTCGACGAGGTACAGACGTTCGGCCGCACGCCCGCACCGTTCGCCTTTCAACACTTCGGCCTCGGCAATCTGGTCGACATCGTCTCGATCGGCAAGCTGTCACAAATCTGCGCGACGCTGTTCACCGGTACGTACAAACCCAAGCCCGGCCTATTGAGCCAGACGTTTACCGGCAGCGCCACGGCCATCGCTGCGGCCCGGTGGGTCATGTCACAACTCGCAGGCGGGTCGTTGCACGGTCCCGACGGACGGATCCAACGGGTCCACAATCGTTTCGTAAAACACTTCCGGGCGATCGCGACTGAGCACCCCGAACGCCTGTCCGGTCCGTTCGGGCTGGGCGGCATGATCGCCTGTACCCCTTTCGGCGGTGAGCCGAACAAGGTACGCCGCCTGCTGACACGCCTGTTCGACCTTGGCGTGATCGCGTTTATGGCGGGTGCCGAGCCGACGCGGCTGCGCTTCCTTCCGCCAGTGCCGGTGGTCGCGGACAAGGACATTGATGCCGTGTGCGGCATTCTCCGGCTTGCGCTCGACGACATCGCACAGGAAAGCGAGTGACACGATGACGTTCATCCGACTCGTCCAGCCCCAAGACCTCGACGGACTCGTCGCGTTGGCGAAACAAGCCGGTTTCGGTTTGACGACACTCAGCGCCGACTCCGAGCGTCTGGCCCGCCGGATCGAGGCGTCCACGTCCGGCGCGGCACCACTCCTTGTCATGATCGACCCGGCCGACGGCGCGATCGCGGGTACCGCGGGATTGTTCTCGCAGGTCGGTGACGCCGAGCGTGCCGAACCTTTCTATGCCTACCGCCTCGAACGCGCCGTGAAACGCAGTGAGGCTCTGGGGGTACGCCGCGAGATCGAGGCTTTGCATCTGGTAAGAAATTATGACGGGCCGACCGAGATCGGCACGCTGTTCCTGCACCCCGCGTATCGGCGCGGCGGCAACGGACGCGTGCTGTCGCTCTCGCGTTTCCTCCTTATTGCCCGCGAACCCGATCGCTTTGATCGGCAGGTGATCTCCGAACTCCGCGGGGTGATTGACGAACACGGGCGGTCCCCATTCTGGGAGGCTTTGGGCCGGCATTTCTTCGGCGTAGATTACCCCGTGGCGGACAACCTCTCGGCTCGCGACAAACGCTTCATCGCCGAGCTTATGCCGACCCACCCGATCTATCTCTCGCTCCTGCCCGCCGCGGCGCGCGAGGTCATCGGCAAGGTCCACCCAAACACCCGACCCGCGCGGAGTCTCCTGGAGGGAGAAGGATTTCATTTCGCGGGCATGGTTGACATCTTCGACGCCGGCCCCTGTCTCCGTTGTGATCGCACCGCGATCCGGACGATCCGCGAGTCGCAACTCGCAACGGTCACGGCCCTGGTCGACCCCCAAGCCGGTAACGCCCAGTTGAATGCGCTGGTCTCGCCGACGGACGGCCCATTCGTCGCGGCGGGGGTGTCGGCGGCGTTCGACAGCGAAGGCTGCGCCCTGCCACGCGACACCGCAGAAAAGTTACGACTCGAGCTGGGCGCGACGATCCGCATCGCCCCGATACGTGCGGGTTCCTTGCACCGGCCCAACGCGCTACATTCGACAACGGAGATCACGCCATGAGTTTCGCCACGGCTAGCTATCAAGATACATTCACATCTCTCAGCCCCGCGACCGGGGAGGTCGTCTGGCGGGGACGGGCCGCCGGTGAACACGACATTGCCGCCGCGGTGACGGCGGCCCGCGACGCCCAACGGGCCTGGGGCCGAACGCCGATTCAGGAGCGTATCGGAGTCGCTCAACGGTTCGCGGGTTGTGCCGCCGAGTGTGAGGCCGAACTCGCCGACATCATCAGTCGCGAGACCGGCAAACCGCTTTGGGAAGCGGCCTCCGAAGCCCGACTCGTGCCAGCCAAGGTTCGGCTCGCGATCCAAGCTCTGCACGAACGCACCGGCGACCACGCGATCGAACTGCCGCAGGGCTTCGGCCGCGTTATTCACCGCCCGCTGGGCGTCGTGGCGGTGCTAGGCCCCTTCAACTTCCCGGCCCACTTACCCAATGGCCACATCGTCCCGGCCCTGCTTGCCGGCAACGCCGTAGTGTTCAAGCCCAGCGAGTACACGCCTGCAACCGGCGACCTGTTAGTTGAAATATGGCGTGAGGCCGGTCTACCCGACGGTGTGCTGCGGGTCTGTCATGGGGCGCGGCCTACGGGCTCTTCCTTGGTATCGGGCGACATCGACGCGGTGTTTTTCACGGGCAGCGCCGCCGGGGGGCAGGCGATCCACCGAGCGCTTGCCGGACGGCCGGACGTTTTGCTCGCCCTGGAGATGGGCGGCAACAACCCTCTTGTCATTCATGAGGTCTGCGATCTCGACGCCGCGGCCTACCTCACCGCGATATCCGCGTTCATCACCGCCGGTCAGCGTTGCACTTGTGCGCGGCGGTTGATCCTGCCCGACGGGCCCGCAGTCGCGCCGCTGCTTGACCGACTTGTTGCGGTTGCGTCTTCGCTACGGGTCGGACCACCAACTCACGAACCCGAACCGTTCTATGGCCCAGTGATTCATGCCGAGGCAGGGCGACGCATCCTCGGGGCACAAGCCGACTGGCTGCAGCGCGGCGCAGCCCCGTTGTTGCGGGCCGAGGCGCGAAGCGACAACGCGGCTCTGATCAGCCCTGGCATTCTCGACGTCACTGATCGTGACGGCCCGGACGACGGCGAAGTCTTCGGCCCGCTACTCCAGGTCATCCGCGTGCCGGATTTCAACGCCGCCATCGACGAAGCCAACCGCACCCGCTTCGGGCTCGCGGCTTCGTTGCTGTCGGATGACGCGGCATGTTTCAGCACATTCCGCGAGCGCGTCCGTGCCGGGATCGTCAACTGGAACCAGCCCACGACCGGGGCCAGCGGTCGCCTGCCGTTCGGCGGCCTCGGCGCGTCGGGCAACCACCGCCCCAGCGGCTACCACGTCGCCGACTTCTGCGCCGACGCGACCGCCGCGGTCGAATCCCACACGCTTGAGGCCCCCGCCTCGACTCCGCCCGGGATTTCCACGGCCCCACTCGAAAGGCCCAACTGATGCAAACCGATCAGACGCTGGAGTTCAATTTCGACGGCCTCGTCGGCCCGACCCACAATTACGCAGGGCTCGCCCCGGGCAATCTCGCGTCGCAGTCGAATAAGGCGCGGGCCTCAAGCCCGCGTGCAGCGGCGCTCCAGGGGCTGGCGAAAATGGACCGTCTGCGGGCGCTGGGTGTGCCGCAGGCCGTGCTGCCGCCACAGGAGCGGCCGAACGTCGTGCTGCTTCGGCGACTCGGCTTCGCCGGAAGCGACGAGGTCGTTTTAGCTTCGGCGTTGCGCGAAGCTCCTCATCTGCTCGCGGCGGCAGGATCGAGTTCGAGCATGTGGGCCGCGAACGCCGCGACGGTGTGCCCCTCCGCCGACGCGGCCGACGGCCGGGTGCATTTCACCCCAGCCAACCTCGCGACATCGCTGCACCGGACTTCCGAGACCGCGACGACCGCCGCGATCCTGCAGGCCGTATTCGACGACCCGGCGTACTTCGTCCACCACACCCCGCTGCCCGGCATGGCGGACTTCGGTGACGAAGGCGCCGCGAATCACACCCGCTTCTGTAGCACGTTCGGTGAGCCGGCTGTTCAACTGTTTGTCTACGGCCGTAATGATTTCGCTGGCTTATCACGGCGTCCTCAACGTTTCCCCGCCCGCCAATCACGACAGGCTTGCGAGGCCGTCGCCCGGCTCCATCAGTTGGCTCCGGATCGAACCCTCTTCGCCCTGCAACACCCAGACGCCATCGACGCCGGGGTGTTCCACAACGACGTCATCGCCGTGGGGCACCGTGACGTGTTGCTCTGCCACGAGACCGCATTCGCTGACCAGCCCCAAACGCTTGACGCGTTGCGATGTGCGACTTCAGGCAGACTACGGACCGCGGTAGCCCCGGCCAACCGGATCAGTTTGGGTGACGCGGTGTCCTCGTACCTTTTCAACAGCCAGATCGTCACCCGGCCCGATGGCGGCAACGTTTTGGTCGCCCCCGCTGAATGCGAACAGCACCCCGTGGTCGCGGCGTTGATCGCTGAATGGGTGAACGACGGGATCCTCGGGGGTGTCGAATTCGTGGATGTCCATCAGAGCATGCGGAACGGCGGCGGGCCGGCGTGCCTGCGTCTACGGGTGGTGCTGACCCCCGACGAGCAGCGGGCCGTGGCCCCGGGTGTGATCCTCGACGATCACTTGTCTTCACGTCTGGCCGGTTGGATCGAACGCCACTACCGCGATCACCTCGAGCCCGCCGACCTCGCTGATCCGGACTTGCTGTGCGAATGCCGCGAAGCGCTGGACGAACTGACCCGCATACTGGGGCTGGTCAACCTCTACGAATTTCAGGGCGGCGACACCAAATCGTTGATCCCGATGTCCAATCAGGAACGCTGAACCGACACCGGAATGACGACGAGGGTTGGTCCGAGCGGAGCCCACGAGGCGTACGTGAGAGGTGCGATCTTGCCTCCACCACCCGTGATTCTTGTCGAGGCATCCGGGCGGGCGGGCGGATTATTTCCGTTGTTGCCCCTCACGGACAGATCGGGTGAACTCCCCGATCGTCTGGCATTCGCAGCGAGGATCGTGAAGTGGTTGCCAGCGATCCCATCTCCCAGTTCGTGTTACTCATCCAGTGAGACGCCGTACATCTTACGGAAGGTGGTATTCGGTCAGCAATGGTCCCGCGCATCACGAGCTTGTTCGGCAATTGTGTATCGCCCAGGAGTGGGAAGAATGATCGCGGCATATACCACAAAGGTCGCGACGGTTTACGTGTTGATTGGGCTTCCGGAAAAGTCCGAACGTAGTCCGTCCACATCCGACCTCGACATTGCCAATCGAAGTCACGCCCGGGATTCAGATGTTCCTGGATTCCTCCAAGCGTCAACGTACCGACCCGATCAACCCCGTGGACGACGCCGACCTGAACAAGGTCAGCAACGACTTACACCAACTCCTGGTCTGCGACAATTTCCACGATCGCCGGGCCGGGATGATCGAGGGCTTGCTGGATCGCCTCGTCGAGTTGGTCTGCCGACTCGGCTTTCACGCCGAAGCCACCACAGATTCGGGCGTACTCGGCGAAGCTGGGGTTGGTGAGCGAGGTTTGCCAGACGGGCCAATTCCCAGCCCTCTGCTCCTTGGTGATCTTGCCGAGGTTGGTATTGTTCAGGAGGACGTGCGTGATGTCCATGTCGTATTTCACGGCCGTGTTAAAGTCACCCATGTATTGGCCGAAGCCGCCATCGCCCGAGACGCTCACCACTTTCCGTCCGATGAACCGTGGGTCGTCTTCCTGAGTTGCGGCCCAGGCGCCGAGCGCTCCGACAAAGGCGTGGCCGATGGAGCCGAGGTAACCGGACATGAGCACGGCGTGGCGTCGGCACTCAAAGTACCGGCCGAAGCTGTAGGTGTTGTTGCCCACGTCTACGGATAGGATCGCGTCGGCCGGCAGGATGCGAGACAGGCTGTCGAAGATCGAGGCGCTGTTGACGCCCTGCCCGCGGTCGTCGTCGCGGCGGCTCGTTTTTTCTTCACGCCAGATGCGCCAGCGCTCGGCGATCTCGCCGGTGACGTCTTTGCCCTTTGCGCCGGCGAGACGCTCCCTCAGCCGCCCCACCGTAACGGACAACTCGCCCCAGACGGGAACGTCCACGGCATGGAACTTGCCGAGCACTTGGGGGTCAAGATCCACTTGGATTGTGGGCTTTTTCGGGGTGATACCGGTGTGGTTAGAGAAGGAAGCGCCGAGGACGAGGAGATGGGAGCTCTCGTTCATGAACCATGAGGCGACGGGCGTACCCGATCGGCCAAGCACCCCGCAGCCCAGCGGGTGGTCATCGGGGATCAGGCCCTTGGCCTTGAAGGTGGTGAGCACCGGGGCGTTGAGTGACTCGGCGAGAGCGATAATCGCGGGCATGTCGTAGCGCGCCCCGTGGCCGACGATGATGACCGGACGCTCGGCCGATTGGAGAAGATCAACAGCGGCGTTCAACGACTCTTGCGGAGGTGCGATTTTGGTCGAGGTAATCCGCCCTTCTGGCGAGCCGACGGGAACTCCGGGCGCTTCCTGGCCGGCGACTTCATCCGGGAATATCAGGTGGGCCACCCCGCGGTCGAGCAGGGCCGATTTGCAGGCAAGATTCATCAACTCGGCGTGCGGCGAGTTTTGCAGCACGGTCTGGGTGTAGTTAGCCACGCCGCCGAAGGCTTTTTCGAGGGGGAGTTCCTGGAAGTTATGCCGGCCGAGCACTTGCGTGGCGACCTGGCCGGTGAGGGCGATAACCGGGGCGTGGTCGACGTGGGCGTCCCATAGACCCGTTAATAAGTTGGTGGCACCGGGGCCGGCGATGGCGAGGCAAGACGCGGGCCGGCCGGTGAGCTTGCCGTACGCGCTGCAGGCGAATGACGCGGCGCCCTCGTGGCGGATGCCGATGTAGCTGAGCTTGCCGGCTTCTTCCTGCCGGCGTAGCGCATCAGCGACCGAGAGGTTCGAGTGCCCCACCATGCCGAAGCACCACTTCACGCCCCAGTTGACCATGGTCTCGATCATGACGTCAGAGACGTCGCGGACGTGTTCGGGCTCGGGGGGCAGGCCGACATAGACGCCGTCGTCACGCGCTTCGGTGGGGAAGGTCTCGACGCCGTCGTCGTAACCGCCCGGCGGGTTGCCGGTGAGCGGGCAATAATCCCAGCCGTGCCACGGACAGCGGAGCATGCCGTTTTCAATCGTGCCTTCGCCGAGCGGCCCGCCCTGATGGGGGCACCGGTTATCAAGGGCGCCGTACTTCCCGTCATAGTGTGTGAGGCAGAGCGTGTTCGTGCCGAGCGTAATCGTCTTAACCCGGCCCTCGGGGAGTTCATCCGGGGCTAGAGCTTTGCGCCAAGTCAAATTCACCGGGGTGTCTTGCGGTTCTGACATATTCAATCACCTTCTTGAAGTGACGTTGCGCCGGCTACGGCCTGCGCCACACGCGGCGCGACCGATGGGTCCAGAGGGTTGGGCAAGATCATGTCGGGAGTCGGGGCTTCGACCAAGTCGGCCAGCGCATGGACGACCGCCATCTTCATGCTGCCCGTGATGCGCTTCGCCCGTGCATCGAGAGCCCCACGGAACAGCCCGGGGAAGGCCAGGACGTTGTTGACCTGATTCGGGAAGTCGCTACGCCCCGTGCCAACCACGACGGCGCCTGCTTCCTTAGCCACGTCCGGCATGATCTCGGGGGTCGGGTTGGCCATCGCCAGGATAATCGGATCTTCCGCCATGGATTTCACGTCGTGGGCATAAAGCAAATTGCCTTTGGAGACGCCGATGAATGCGTCGGCGTCACGTAACGCATCGTGGAGTGAACCAGCAACGCCGCTCCGGTTCGTGTATGTGAGCAGGCCTCGTTTGAATGCGTTGAGGTCTTCGCGATCCGGTGAGATGATGCCCTTGGAATCACACACCAACACATCCTTAACGCCGATGCAAACGGCCGGGTCGAGTTCTACGCAGCGAAGGATTTTCGCGATCGCCGATCCGGCTGCACCCGCCCCATTGATAACGACGCGCATCTCGTGGAGCGGCTTGCCCACGACACGAGCGCCGTTAGTCAGCGCCGCGAGTAGCACGATGGCTGTACCGTGCTGGTCGTCGTGGAATACAGGGATGCCCAGATTCTGCAGCGCGTCTTCGACTACAAAGCAGCGTGGTGCTGCGATATCCTCAAGGTTGATGCCCGCGAAACTCGGTGCGATCGAACGGGCAATCGCGATGAGTTCTTGGTCGCTCTTGACATCCACGCAAAGGGGTACCGCGTCAACATCGGCGAAGGCTTTGAACAGCACCGCCTTGCCCTCCATCACCGGCATCGCCGCCGCAGCACCGATGTCGCCAAGCCCCAGCACCGCCGATCCGTCCGAGAGTACAGCAACCGCGTTGCCCCGCATGGTGAGTGCGAAGCTCTCGGACTCGTCGGCCGAGATCGCCTCGCAGGGGCCGGCCACGCCGGGGGAATACGCCAATGACAAATCTTCAGCCGAAGCCAGGGGGACTTTTGCGGCAACCGCCAGCTTTCCGCGTTGCGCCCGGTGTAGCGCCACCGACCGCTTGTAGAGTTCACTCATCGTTTAGAGCTCCTGCGTCGCGGGTCCTTTCGCGCGAGGTCACGTCGTGCTCGGCCTCTTACACGAGTTCCCAACTTAGCGAGAAGCTAACTTAGAAGCAGGCCCAGTATAGATATTACTCTACACGACCTTTATCGATGTCGGTGTTGAATATGCTGCCCTTCCTAATCTCGCTCGGCGGCACAAGATCGATATGACCCGTGACGTTGTCCTCGACCGAGGCCCATCAAACGGGCCATGCGTCGTGGAGAACCAGCCCGTCGGCGGGCAAATTGATTACAGACCACGCATGCGAGAAAATACCGAAGCGAGCATGATTACCAACACACCAAAGGTGTGGGGCTCAGGGATCACGACGATATTGGTGTCGGGTGGCTGGCCGCTGCCCCAATTCAGCAGCACAGCGTTGAGCTCGTTCTGGCCGACCAGCACGCCGTCGAACTGCTCAACCGCGGTCCACTCGTCGGGGATGGCGTCGCTGCCCCAGTTGAGCAGTACCAGATTGAGGTCGGCCTGACTGACAAAGCCGTCTCCGTTAAGATCACCCGCGGTCGGCTCGGCCACGGACGCCTGCCACGAGGCGTTGACCGCGCTAATAAGATCGAGCTGGTAGGCGCGGTCGTTGGTCGTGGTGATGTTCCAGGCCTCTTCGTTATTAAACTCGTAAGCCCAGATCGCCGCGACGGGGACCTCTTTCTCGGTGAACAGATCGAGGATGTATTGCAGCCTTTCCTCAGTCGTATTGTTCGGGTTGCCGTCATCGGGAACATCATGGGTGAAGTCGTCGGCGACGCCGAACTCTCCGAGGAAAAGCGGTTTGCCGGTATCCGAGCTGACCGAAAGCATGACATCGAGTACCGCGGCATATCCGGCGATCTGGTCGGGGGCGAACCGTCTGGTCGGGTCGGTTTGCGTCGCGCGGGTGGTGCCTTGGAGGCTGTGCCAGTAGGCATGGACGCTAAGGGCGTCGACAGGATCGGGGTGGTCGCCGGCAAAAATCTCGCGAAACTCGGCCTCGGTGTCGATAGCCCATTGTGCATTCTCGCGTCGGTTATAGGCTTGCGCCCTCTCGGCGGAGTTGCCCGAGTTGATCGCGCGATGGGGATCGATGCCGCGGACGAGTTGAGCAAACTCGGTCAGCGCGCCACGGATGTCGTCGCTCGAGAGCACATCGTCGTCGTCGCGCTCATCAGGGGTGCCGCGTCCCGGGGCGATGTTGCTCGTGGGATTGATGGTCGGGAGATCCTGGACGAGGTTGAACTCATTGCCGAACTCCCACATCAGGATGGTGTCGTTGTTTGCATAGCGGCTCACGACTTCCGAGGCGTACTGCCGTGCAAACCGGCGGGTACGACTATCGGGATCAGCCCAGGCGTTCGCGGATTCGCCGGGCAGCGTCTGACCGGGGTTGTCGGGGTCGGGCGCTTCATCTTTGAAGAGGTCAGAAATGCTGTAGTGGTTCCAGAACAACGAAGGCACGAGTTGGACGCCGTGGGCCGTGGCGGAGTTCACCACAGCATCCATTCGGGCGAAATACGCGGCCTTGTCGGTCTGGTACAACCCCCAATCGTCGGGCCAAAACCCGCCCGCATTGAACCGGGCAAAGGGGATGTCTTTCTCGGCTAAGCCGGCGAAGCCGGCATCAAAAGACGTGTCCGACCTGTCACGGAGGTGGTTGAGGAACGCACTGTAGTAGTTCACACCCAGCCCGCGGTATTCTTGGCCGTTTTGCGTAAACCGGCCGTCCTGCACAACCAGCCCTTGCCCCTCCACCGGTGTCGCCCAAGCCAGCACCACGGCCACCAGAAGCCCACACCACCAAGCCACAAGTATACCGGCACGCACAGGCAGGACAGATTCCATCAACGATTCGGCCTCGCTCAGAAAAAGAGTTTGATGCAATCGATTCACAAACATTACTGAAGCAAAAAAATACACTATTGACCGCCCACAGTCAACGTCCCTCTAATCTGACAAAGGACGAATTTTGAGACTACCGCCCCACTGTGACCCTCTCCATAGTTGCAAAATCTAGATGATAGAGGCTACACGGCCAGAGCCCATTGACGCGCAATACTCGGAAACGAAGACCTCGATCGCTTGTAGCTGGATCACACTGAGAAAGGTTGAAAAGAGCGAAAATACTCGGAAGCGAGTATTGCTAAAAGAGCCCTCATTCCAACGGAAAAGTTAAGCCACCGTACGGATTGGCAAAGCCGTTGGTTCTGGCGGGCCAGCCTTCCACAACGATCCAATGAAAGTAGCGACGTGCACGCCCCGCGTCTTTCGTCCAATCCCACTGGCCGACCTCAGGCGCAACGGGATACTGCTCGATCTCCTCAGCCAAGTCACGCAAATCGAGCAGGGCTTGACGGACGGTGGCCATCAAAGTCGGGGTCTGAAATGATTCGCCTCGAGCATACACCCGAAAACCAAAGTAAGAGGCAGCCGCGGCGCGATACAACCGAGCCGTGATCAGGGTCCGAGCGAAGTGATGCCGAAGTTCCTCGTAGTCGGCAGGCGAAAGGTGCGGGCGGGCCGCCTCGATGTGAGCCAGGGACTCATCGGCGAGCCTGACTCCGTAGTCTTTCTCCGTCAGCACGAGGCCGAGAAACTCCTCGGTAATCTCTTCGGTAGGCGTGAGCCATCCTTCTTCGACGACATCAGGGATCTCTCCAATCAATCGTGGGGTGATCTGCTTGGCCCACGGAGGGGCCAACGGCTGGACGATGTCTTTCCAGTAATGGAATTCGCGGTTAACGCCGTGATCCACAAAAACGGTGGGTGGATCAAGCCACTTACCCGAAACATGTCGTTCGTAGCTGGAGGGGTAAGGGTCGTAATTCAGGTGAGAATGGTTCGACGCATTGGTCCCGAGGACATACAGCGAAGATGTGACGATGGCATAGGCGTTCCGAAACGCCGGCTTGAGGTGAGGGATAGCATCCGTCCCGTAGCGTTGGGTAATAAACGTATCGTAAACGGTGTCGGGATCGATCCGCGGGTCTTCAAGCCCCATCTTGAGGGCTAACAGGTTGATCTCCGTAGGTCGGTCGACGATACGGGTTCCGCCGTATCGGTCAGTCCTGGCGACGTATCCGACGACGTGATCACGTTTGGCGAAGTCTGCCCAACGCCGCAGGAAGTGCTGTGGCCAAGTGTTGGCGATGACGCCTTGGCCGTTGAATTCGCCGGTAGTGTCGAATTCGATCAACGTCGGCTGAGCAAACTCGCCGACGTGCCAATTGTTGGGGTGGGTCAGGAAGAAATCGTGGGGTGTCTCCTTCATCATCAGAACGATCTGCGGGTACCTGAACTCGGCAATCGCCTGGGTGATGTTCTCGTACTCCTCGTGGGTATAGGCGAACGTTCGCGCGTACAGACTCAGGCCGCGTTCGCCGATCACGACGTCTCCCACGGCGTTGACGACCGCGGCGAGCTTCTTGGCCGGCGTCTCCAGTCCGATCGAATGCTGCCTCTCGACGCGCGCGCCGGTCTCGATGAAGGTGAGCACGATGCCATCAATGTCAGGCACCATGTTGAGCATCTCCCGGTAGTCCGCCTTGAGCCATTTCCAGAACTCAGGGTTGTCCAGATCAAGCGTACCGTCGGGCCCGGTCCGGAATCGCGCAGGGTAGTAATCGAGGTGGTAAAGCGCGTGGTCCCACACGACGACTTCCTCGATCCCCTGCTCGTGAGCCAACCGCGTGAGCCGGTTGACCTGCTCCCGCCGTGAAGGCTCACGGACGTGCCGTAAGTCGTGCACGATGTGGTGAGAGAGCTGCAGATGATTGATCTCGAAACGCCGCGCGGCTTTGATAACCGTCTCGGCGTCAACGTCACGATTTGATAGCAGCGTCCAGCCACGGACCTGTCGCTCGGATAACGTGGTCATAGGTGCCTCACGGGATTTGGTGTCAGCGTTCGCGCAGGACGCCGCAAGCAGGCCGCATAGCGCGAGGAAGGCCGCGACGCCGTACGGAACGCGGGTGATCCCGTCGGTCAGTTCGGCACGCAAAGACCAAGGTGAGGAGGCGTGCCTCAATGTGGTGCCTCTGCGTCTGAGATGCCCAAGCGATTCAGTTCCTCGGCAACGAGGCGAGCGATGAGCCGCTGCCCCTCGCGGGCCATGTGCACCCCATCCGGGGCAAGGCGATCAAAGTCTTCGGCGAGGGGCGTATGGATATCAACAAACCGTGCGCCTGATTGGCGGGCGACTTCGGCGTAACGCGGTACCAGAGAAGCCACACGCCTTGCGCCGCCGTGGTATTTCGCCTTGAGTTTCTCATCCGGGCCGTACGGGGGCGGGGAGACGATCAGAATCTCGGGCGCCGCGTCGTGCTGGGTCCGGGAGAAGTGGTCCTGCAGCCGCGAAACGAGTCGGCGGAGGTTGGCGACCACCTTGTCGCCCCGACCTTTAAAAACGTCTTTGCAGTCGTTGGTGCCCAGATTGATAAGCACTGCATCGATCCGTCCCGCCGGGGAATCGGCCGCCGCGGCTCCGGCTATTAGCAAATCTTGATCCAACTGTTTCAGTTGATTTAACCGTTCGTGTCCTAGATTGTCGAAGCCGACCGTGTTGCCGGAACGCGATCGATTAATGATCGTGTCCGACGTCAACATACCCCGCAATGCGACGACCCAGCCGTTTTCCGACGCCCCGTTAGAATCGCCGAGCACCATCAAAGTCTGGGTGGGTGGGTTGACGTAGAACGGCACGTTGGCTCGCGCCGCCTTGCCTCGGCCGTCACGGACCACCAAGTGCAGCCTGAACGCGCCGTGTTTCGTTTCGGGGATGTGGAAATGCAGCCCCTCGTCTGTTTGTTCGATCACGAAATCGTCGGTCGGGATGCGGATAAAATTCTCACCGTTCTCGTGATCACGAGCCATGACCCACTCGTACATTAAAGCATCGTTATTGGGGTCGGCACACGCGGCTCGGATAAAATATGTCTCGCGCGGGTTCACGAATCGACCCGAGATCGCCGACTCGAATATGTGAATCTCGGGCGCCCGGTTTTCCGGCCATCGCCCGGTCCAAGCAAACGTCATGTAATCGACCCCGCCGTAGGCCTCCCCGGTGTGATGGTGCATCGAATACCATGTCGGCCAGTCACGATCAAACCGGTCGTATTTGAAATAGAAGGCATAGCCCCCCAAGCAGCGCCCCGGCGAGGAGGAGATAGGATGCATGTAGTGCGCTAGATAAGGCTCTGCCTTTTCCGTACTCGATGGTTCGTACGGTGCGGACCAAGGCGTTGTGCGATCACCCCACGCGCCTTGGCCTGGCGGCCCAAACTCGGGAATGACGTAGGGCTTGCCGACGTTGGTCTCGGCGAGCCGGTCCTCGATATATGCGATTGAGGTACCATAGAGGTTGGGTCCGATGATGTCGATGTCGGAGCAATATCGGTTGAATTGGGCCAGCCGTTTGCCGCCCGTCCCGGCAAAGACGGTCATCGTGGGGTGGTGGGGGTCGATTTTCTTGATGGCCTTGGCGATACGGTTGAGTTGGATGAAGATATTGGGATTGCGGTGAGCCGTCCCACTGGCCATCTCATTGCCGATGGCCCACATCAGGATCGCGGGGTGGTCTTTGTATCGGCGAACAACACGCAGCGCGTCGTCGAGTTGTTGCCGGGTTGCGGCCTTATCGTCGTAATCAAACCCGTGTTTAGCGTGTTCGATCCAGATGCCTACACACACCGTCAGGCCAAGGTCATGGGCCTCGTCGAGCAGCGGCTCAAGATTCTTGGGGTCCCACGTCCGGACGGAATTCCCACCGGCTTGTTTGACCATATGTAATTCACCCGCACGGGCGCCCGCACCCTTGATGAAGTACGGCTTACCCCCTCGCAGTAATTGCCATCCCTGGGCCGCCCTCCGCACTTCCACGGGTACCGCAGCCGTTGTGACCTCGGTGCCGGGCGCGGCCGATGACGGTGTGGCTACCACTCGCTGCGTTCCCAGCACCGAAAGCCCGGCCGTCAACGCCAACGCGAACAGGCGGCATCTCCAAGCCTTACAGGATTGGACGTTCATCGTGTCGACTCACTCGAAATCAGATGGGTGGACGCATCGACCCGTGGCAGGGCGACGTAGAACGGCACATTCGCTCGGGCCGCCTTGCCTCGACCGTCACGCACAACCACGTGCAACCGATAGGGGCCCTGCGCGTCATCAGGCACGCGAAACTCCAGTTCCGCACCTCCCCCGGATGTGATCCATTGCTCCGCAGAAACTGCGGCAAACGTTTGCTTAGCTTCGTGGTCGGGCGACAGAACCCACTCGTACGAGAGTGGGTCATTGTCGCGATCTAAGGCCGTGACCCTTGCTGTTGAGGCGTATCCCACGTCAACGATTTCACCTTTGACCGGTGAGTCAAGGAGGACAATCTGTGGCGCTTGGTTCTCGGGGAACCGTCCGGTCCATGCCCACCGCATCACGTCGATGCCTTCATACGCCTCACCGGTATGGTGGTGCATCGAGTACCAACTGGGCCACGCCCGGTTGAACTTGTCGTACTTCCAGTAGAACACGTAACCCCCGAGGCACTGGCCAGACCGGCTATTGATCGGCGAGGCGTAATGCCGGAGGTAGAAACGTGCTTTATCGGTCGAAGACGGCTCGAAGGGAGCACCCCAGGGCGTGTTGTCGTCACGCCCCCATTGTCCGGGCGGGCCATACTCGGGCACGATGAATGGCCGATCGATCTTCAAGGACTCGAGTTGCTCAACGACTCGATCGATCGACTCTCCGTACAGATTGGGGCCGAGGATATCGATGTCCGGGCACAGACGATCCATTAAGTGAAGTCGCATGCTGGCCGACCCGGCCGTCACCATCACCGTCGGGTGATGCGGGTCGATCGCCTTGATCTCCCGGGCAACGCGATTGATTTGCTTGTAGATACGTTCGTCCTGAGGTGTCTGGATCTCCACCTCGTTTCCAACTCCCCACAAGAGAACAGCCGGGTGATCTTTGTAACGCCGAACGTAGGCCAGAGCCTCCTCGACCTGTCGGTTTTTGGCATCCTCGTCGCCATAATCAAAGCCGTGTTTGGGGTGCCCGAGCCAGATTCCAAGCATCACGGTGAGGCCATTCTCGTGCGCTTCGTCGAGCAAGGCCTCCTGGTCTTTGGCACCCCAGGTGCGGATCGAGTTCCCCCCGGCGGCGACAAACTCGGCAAGCAGTCCCGGCTTTACCCCCCCACCCTTGATGTAATACGGCTTACCATCACGAAGCAGTTCCCAGCCAGTATCAGACTGTCTGAGGGTGACTGGGATTACACCTTGGTGTTTGGCTTGAAGGGTTTGGTCACTAGCATCTAACCCAACCTCTTGGGCCGAGGCAAGATTTATACTCAACGCCAGACCAAACAAAACTGACATCATCACACTGATTGGGTAGAGCTTCGGCATTCAGGGGCTTTCCAAAAAAAGAGCATCATTAACGAGGTCGGCACCGATTCACGGCAGATTCCAAATCCACTCAGCGACGCTGTCTATCCAGCCGGCGGCCGGGTGATCGGCGGGGCCGAGACCGAAACCATGACCACCGGTAGCCGGTCGCAGAAATTCGTAAGGCACGCCGTGCGCCCGCAAGGCCGCGGCGTAACGATCGCTGTTCTCGACGCTGACTCCGTCGTCAGCACAGTGCACGAGAAAAGCGGGTGGGGTGCGCGGAGTAACTCGTCGGTCGGTCGACCAGGCTTCCTGCTCGGAGGCATCGTCGGCTACGTCGGCGAGGAACACCCGCCGCGAGCCGCGGTGCGTCACCCCGTCTTCCATGGAAATCACGGGGTAGGCGAGAACCGAAAAATCGGGACGGCTGGATCGGCGACCGACCGGATCGGCCGCGTCTGCCCGGCCCTCATCGAAGGCGGTGCTCGCGCAGCTGGCCGCGTGGCCTCCGGCAGAAAAACCCAGTACACCGATTTTGTCCGAATCAAACCCGAGCACCTCGGCGTGGTGCCGAGCTAAACGTACGGCGCGGATCGCATCGAGTTGGGGGACGGGCCGGTGGTGTGGCGCCACGCGGTATTTGACCACGGCGGCGGCGATCCCGTGTTCATTGAGCTTACGCGCCACAATACGGCCTTCCTTCTCGATCGTGAGGTATTGGTATGCCCCGCCCGGAAAGATCAGCACAGCCGGTCGCGGCAGCGCTCCTAACCCATCCGCGGCCGGATTAGGCAAGAAGAATTCTAGCTCAGACCTCGATACGTTCCATACCCGATCGTCTTTAACGTACTCGGTGGGAAGGTTGGGAAGCGACAACGGGCTCGCGCCGGTCCAAAGAGGCAGCTTCAATCTCTGTCTTGTGAAAAATGGCTCGGGCCAATCGTCGGTACGGAAAGGCGTGGCCGGTAACCCGGCGGCGTTGATCAGATTTGGCTCCGCCGCCTGATGCCACGCAAAGCGTACAGCCACCGGATTTTCTACCTCCGAAGCGGCGACCCGAATATGGGTGCCTTCGATCGTTGCCCGGGCGGCTTGAAACACACCGTCGCGGGCGGCAACAGCGAAGTGATCGGGGGGCAAGCCGTCTCGGGTCGACAGCCCCTCAGCGTGATCGAAGGATAAGACCACGGAAGAACCTTCGATCGACATCCCGCTCCAACGTGGGCCGTGGGTTTCGCCAAGTTTTCGCCCATAGACCCGATCGAAGGCGCGGCGGGCCAGTCGCTTGGCGACAGGAAGCTTCTCGCGTGGATGGATGTCGCGTAGGTTGCCGTGGTCGGTGATGACGATCATCTCCGTGTCGGGGACCTCGCGGTCGATCCGCACCTGCGCGTCCCACACCCAAGGCAGCGCGTTAACAGGATACTTTTCGGGCTGGTGGTCGTCGTAAGGCGCGAGTTGCACGAAAAAGAAAGGCAAAGATGTATCTTGCCACTGCGCACGCCAAGACGCTATAAGAGCAGCGAATCGCCGAGCATAGAGGTCGCCCTCACCCTTATTGGACTCGCCTTGATAAAAGACGAAGCCACGGATGGCGTAAGGCGCTAATCCATGGACCATCCCGTTGAAGAAAGACCCCGGCCGGTTCCAACGCCCCGCGTCGTGTTCGGGCCACGACGGTGGTGGCGTCAAGTCGCCCCGCCCCGATGCGGCACGAAGCTCCGCTGTCCGCTCGAGCCAGTCTCGCAGCGCGACAAACACGCGATCTTCGGCGGCGCGAAAGACTTCGTCCGCTGTGCTCAGCCACACCTCCTCCGTCTCTAGCCCGTTGTCGGCAGTAAACGCCTGACGTGGTGTCCATGCTTCGATCCGTGTCCCACCTACCGACGACTGCAATATACCGATCGGCACACCCAGCTCCCGGTACAGTTCGACCGCAAACAGGTACGCCACTCCTGAAAACAACGACGCGGATTCCTGGGTGCTGATACGCCAGCGGGCGTCGACGTCCTGGCGTGGCCGGGGCGACGCGACGTGTTGGGTCTGGAGGAAGCGGATGTGCGGCCTGTCTGCTCGATCCAGCAGATTCCGAGCGTCGGCGACGTTGCGCATCTTCCAATCCATGTTGGATTGCCCGGAACAAAGCCAAACCTCGCCCACCAAGACGTCGCGTGCCGTTGCCACGGAGCCGTCTTCACTGTCTACCCTCAGTGTCCGAGGCTCTGCGGAAGCCGGCATCGGTGGTAGCTCGACTCGCCATCGGCCTTCGGCATCGCTCTCGGTCTCGACTCGGGCCTGTCCAAAAGAAACAACTACCCGGTCACCAGGCGTGGTCCAACCCCATACCGGCAAGGTGCGGTCTCGTTGTAACACCGCGTGATCTCCAAGCACCGCGGGCAAGCGAACCTGAGCATATAGAGGCGACGTCCCGTGGGCTGTGATCCAAGTCGTCAGCAGCAAAGCGGCGACGTATCCCACGCCTCTCGCATTCACTCCCGCAGATTTGTATCCCCGTATCTGCATGTCTCGTTCCTTGACCGTCCCTGACTCGTTCCGCTCATTCTGGCGTGGCAAGCCTCGACCTTGTACTCATCTCCAACTGTACGCGTAGAAGATAGACGTCCCGCTCACCGAAACGTTACGCCTGCCGTCTGGAACGCTTCGTTGCGTGATTATCCGTCTTCAACATCCGACCTTCCCGTCGTGGGCCACTCGTCAGCATGACTTTGAAGCAGACCCGCCCAAGAGTCAGACCCGGCGAGTGAATGCGTGAAATGCCGCCCGACCGGTAATCTCGCAACGCCGTTGTGGCCATGAACATCACGCGAGAAACGAATTGATCTTGAATAGCGCTACCAATCGTGATGCCATTGTAAGAGATCGTTTAGATTTCCTGGCATTCTGCTGCTTTATATCAAACCACGAGCTAGAAAATCCCAGGTATTGAGCACGCCTTCGCAGCGGTATCGCTGCTCACATTAGAGCCGACGGACAAGAAAAATAGGCCGACCGGCATGACCGCCGGCCGGCCTTAGACAAATCCGTCGTAAGCGTTCACACTCGGCGCCGACGCGTTCCGGCAACGACCCCACCCAGCGCGAGTATGGCCAAGGACGCCGGCTCGGGCACGATCCCGTCGTAGATCTTCACGTCGTCAATCTTGCCGGCCCAGAAATTGTCCAGCGATCCGCGATTATTACGGGCCCCAATGGGTTGAGCGAACTCCCAGGGCGTAATCGGGTTAGCCGTGGTCAAAGAATTCAGAACCGTTTGGGTTTCCAGAGCGACGCCATCCACCAAGATCGACCCGGAGCCGCCTGCGGCGTCGACCTCCCAGTTGAACTGGATGTTGTGATACTCGCCGTCGGCATACGTCGTGTCGATGTTGAAGGCATTGCCATCGATGGCGTTTCGGATCTGGAATACGGAATTGTCCGCGCTGCGGATGAAAATCTGCAACCCACCCGCGCCATTCGTACCGAAGAGGATGGCCGTCGTATCGCTTGCGTTTAAGTTGCCGAAAAACTGCCGGTTGCCCAATGAAATTCCGGGGTCGGCCTTGAACCAGAAGTCAATCGTGCCCTCATACAAGCCGCTGCCCTGCGGCAAACCGGCGGTGGTGGTGTCGAGATAGTCGCCAGCACCATCGAGCATCAGTGCTCCGGCACCCACGGCGGCATCGCTGGTCAGCATCGCATCGCCGGCCAGTGTGCCGTTCGGGGCGCCGACGACCGAGTTGTCCGTGTTGCCCTCGAACTCATAGTGCGAAATCAGGTTTGCCGCGGTAGCACCGCCGGTGCCAACCATCAGCCCAAGCCCGAGCCCTAACCATGCAGATTGACGAATCGAATGGGTAAACATCCTCAGGGTCCTCCAAAGGGGAAAAGAAGTGAAAAGATCGATGAGTCAAAGCGAAGCGAAACGCGAAAAGCGTGATGTGAAAGTGGCGCGAATGACTCGCAAAGACATCACATCTAATTTGTTTCCGCAACAGTTACGAAAATAACCGCCCATGATTTCTATGTCAAGCATCGCCTAAAATATTGTTTCTGAAGCATTAGACCGGGTTATAGGTCCATAATTTCGCGGAAACGATGCGCTGATAACGAAAATTTACGATTTTATACGATTTGTTTCGGAAAACATTTGCAATTTTTCCGAAAATTGATATGATCATCATCGATCGGCATTAAGCCGCACTTCGCCTGTGCAATTCCCTTCCTCCGTATTTCGAGTTGATCCCATGGCCGCATCCGTACGAGACATTGCAAAAGAAGCTGGCGTGTCCATCACGACGGTTTCCCGTGCCCTTAACAGCCATCCCGGAATCAGCACCAAGACTCGCGATCGTGTCCTCCGTACGGCCGACCGCGTCGGATATTCAACTCGCGCGCTAAAGATGACAGGTATGGCAATCGGATTTGCTCAGGCGGGCGGTGGGCGCCTGAACTCGGGTTACGACTCGGAACTGGTCTATGGCATTCAGGAGCGCTTGGCTCGCGAGGTGTCGGCCGACCTGGTCATGCTGGACCTCGCGGACCGGGCCGAGGGTGAATCTTATACTCAGTTTTGTCGGCGCAAGCGGGTTCGAGGCCTGATCCTACGAACGACCGCCAATGACCATGAGGAGTGCAGGCTCATCGCCAGCGAAGGCATCCCGACGCTGGTGCTGGCGGCACGCTTTGAGCCTGACGACGACGTGTCTTTCATGGTTTGCGAGTCGTCCGAGGCGAGCCGGCGAGCCGTGGAACACCTGATCCACCTCGGACACCGCCGCATCGCATTAGTGTTGCACCGTCAGCTCGACACCGATCACGCTGACCGTGAACGCGGCTATCGCGAAGCACTTGCCGCCAGCAATATCGAGATCGATCCTTCGCTAATCATCCGCCTCGTGCCGACCCTTGGTGGTGGCGCGAACGCACTATCTCAACTTTTGAGTTTGCCCGATCCGCCCACAGGCGTCTTCTTCACCGACCCCCGTCCCACCATCGGCGCGATGTGCCGGGCTCACGAAGTCAACCTGAAAGTCCCCGAAGAACTATCGATCATCGGCTTCGACGACTCACAAGAGCGTAAACGCATGTATCCACGCATCACCGCCGTTTGTCAGCCGACCAGCGAGATGGGTGCCGAAGCCGCGAACTGGATGATCGGCCGATTTGCCGGTGTCAGCCCGCCTCGCATCCAGAAGTGCTTGTCCTCATTCCTGGAGATCAACCACACGACCGGTGCCCCGCCACCAGTACCAGTCCGCCTGATGCCCAGCGGGCAGCGGATCGAATAAGGGAGGCGTGAGTCGCTCTCACCCTGGACCGTCTCCTTTCGCATTTCTCGATTCACACCACTCTCGACTTTTGCCTTTTCCAGTTACAGGAGGATATTTCAGATGCCGTTAACTCATTTTCATCTCCGCTCTGCGGTAGTTATGGCCGGTGTGGCCTTGGGCTTGGCACATGCCGACGCCTCCGCGCAGACCACGGTTTTGATCGACGATTTTGAAGACAGCGAAATCAACTATTCGGTTGTGATCCCTGACCCCAGCGATCCCGTGCCGCCGATTGTCGCGCCCAGCCAGTTCCTGCCGGGTAACGACGCCGTAGCCCAGTTCACCGGCGGCTCGGATCCGTTTACCTCGAATTTTCTCGTTATTGATCCGAACGGGGCCTTCGGACCCGGTTTCGTCACCATCCCCGAACTCAGCACCGGGACTATCAATTTCAATCCCGTTGACACCTCGGCGATCCAGGGATTAGGGCCGGGCACGACCTTCCTCGAGTTTGACTTCGCGACCGACTTTAATTTTGAGCAGGGCGACGTCCAGAGTTTCTCCATCAATGGAACGGAGATCGTTACCTTCGTCGGCGAACGCGTCGTGTTCTCGGGCGACCTGGCGCCGGTGCCCGCCGGCTTTACCGCGCCTTTCAGCTATACCTATCTAGGTTCAGACGATCTACCGGCTACGACGGTGAACAGCTCCGGTGTTTCGCGCACTCTCGCTTTGTCTTCTGACGTGACGCTGATGGACGGCACGGTCCTGGAATCTGACAACCCCCAGCCGTTCTTCGTAGAAGACGCCACTCTGTTCCCGACTTTCACTTTCGGCGATGGGACGATCGCGAATAACGTGCTCGTGATCGAGAGCTTCCAGGCTGGCGATCTAACCGACGGCTTTGAATTGGGCGGGAACCCCTTCTCGTTTGTCGGCGAAGAGTTCGGTTTCGAAGTTCCCGCCGGCGTGCTCGGCGCGCCGGGAGGTGACGTTATCAGCATCGACTTTGGAAACTCCAACTCGGTTAACGAGTTTTGGGCAATCGACAATCTCCAGTTGACGTTCTTCCCAAGCGACGCACTCATCGGCGACTTCAGCGGCGACGGCTTCGTCGGCCAGGACGACCTGAACCTCATCCTCCTGAACTTCGGCGACACCGTGCTCCCCGAAGGCTTCGACGAGGCCGGCCTCGACCCCGCGACCAGCCCCGGCGGCGTGTTCGACGGCATCCTCGGTCAGAACGAGCTCGACGACGTGCTGCTGAACTTCGGTAACAGCGCTTCTGTCTCCGCCGTGCCCGAACCTACCAGTCTCGTTTTGCTGGGCCTGAGTGGGCTGGCCTTGGCCGCGCGTCGTCGCGTTGGCTGATTGTCATAAGTTTTCTCCTCCACCCTGGGACGGGTCACCGCCCGTCCCGAGGTTTCGGCCCGATCGCATCAAACCCATCACGATCTATTTCTGTTGAATCACAGCCCGGAGTGACTGATATGACCCGCTCATCGAAAGCCTTCACCCTGATCGAATTACTCGTTGTAATTTCGATTGTTGCCTTGTTGATCGGCATCCTCCTGCCGGCGTTAGGGGCGGCCCGTGAGACGGCTCGCCGCATGAAATGCACCTCCAACGTTCGGCAAATCACCATGTCGAGTATCGTCCGTACCACGGATCAAGGCGAACAGAGGTACTCCGATGCAGAGATGAAACAACTGCTTGGAGTTACTGGAGGGGTTGGTGGCGGCTCGACACCGTATATTCCAAGAGGTAACGGTGTGGCCGATGACTTCAGTCCACTGCTGATTGAAGGCTATATCACAGGCGGTCAAACCTTCGTGTGCCCCAGCACACAGAATGTCGTAGATGACACCATTGTTGAGACCCCGCCCGTAAATATTCCTGGCCTGGGCTTAGTCGGTGGGGGCAAAGGGGTAGCCGATCTAGAATCGGCGGCAAGCGATCCCTCGGACAACGACGGGGGCCACAGCTACGAACTCCGGGCGTACTATGTCGTCGGCAACTATCCAGATGGAGCGAAGATCCCCGGTGCACGAATCGATGGCTACAAGCTCGGCACCGCGGCTAATCCGAGTGCAGTGCTCAAGGATGTGCGCAACGTACTGAATCCCACACAAACAATGATCATGACGGACCTGCTTAACGACCTCCCGGATACCCCGCAGGACGAAAACAACTGGCCCGCTGAAGGACACAACCATGACGACCGTGGTGTTAACATCGGTTTCCTGGATGGACATGCCGCCTTCGTTAATACAGGGCAGGAACTATTCGATGCATTTGTCGACGGCTATGACGTCTTGGGACCCGAAGACCCCGCCCAATACGGCTACAGCGTTTCGGGCAGTGGGCAGAACCGTGTGATTACGCGGAACTAGTGGCCCAATTATGTGTCCCGAGCATGCGAAACAATGCTCTTAATGCTGGGGGAACAATACCGCTGCGGTTTTCTTAATACTCTCTCTACTGACGCCACCCGCCGTTCGCGTGTTGGTGCATGAAGTCGACCGATTTATGTTGATAAAGAAGTGCATGCAGATGGTGTTGGTCGCAACCCAGAGTTTGGCTTACGCCACGGTTCCCGGCGACGACCCAAGCGGCAGCGACGCGCCACTCCGCGAAGTGGAGATCACTAGTTCGGTCGACGGCACGACGCAGGTAGTGATGGTTTGGGTACCCGATACAGACAAGCCGACCCCCTTGTTGGTGGCACTGCACACATGGAGCGGCGATTTTAGACAGGCGAATCCGCGCGATCAGTTTTGGGGCGAAGCCAAGGCCCGGGGTTGGGCTTTTATCCATCCCGATTTCCGTGGGCCGAGTAACACTCCACACGGCTGCGCTTCGGAGTTGGCGATTGTAGACGTTCTGGACGCGGTAACCTACGCCAAGCAACACGCCAACATCGACGATACTCGTATCTATTTGGTCGGCTCTTCCGGGGGAGGCCACATGGCGTTACAGATGGTGGGGGCAGCCCCCGAGGTGTGGGCGGGGGTTTCGGCCTGGGTACCGATTACCGACTTGGCGGCTTGGCACGCATTCCACACCCGCGACGGTACGTCCGGCAAGTACGCCCGACATATCGAAGCGGCGTGCGGGGGGCCTCCGGGGGCTTCCGCCGCGGTGGACGCTCAGTATCGGGACCGCTCGCCGATCCACCACCTGTCCAATGCAGCGGGCCTGCCGGTCGATATTAATGCCGGCATCTACGACGGCCACCGAGGCTCGGTGCCGATCGATCACTCGCTCCGGGCGTTCAACGTTCTGGCAGAAGCCAACGGGCATCCCGAAATGCGGCTCTCCGCGGAAGAGATGGCTCACCTTGTGGAACACGCGACGATCCCGCCGGGGTGGGCTGAGACGCTTCCCGACGACGCGGCGCAACCCCGCCGTTATGCGGTGCTTTTACGTCGCACCGCCGGCCCCGCCCGGCTGACACTGTTCGACGGCGGCCACACCCAGGATCCGGCGCCCGCCGTTGCTTGGCTGGCGGCACAGAGACGGGTTGATCCGTCTGAGGAAGAATAACCGCAGAGTCTGGAGGGCTTACCCATCGTGACGCAGATTGGGAGCACCCCACCATACCGTCTCACAAGTGTGGTTAAACTAATGAATATTTCTTCTCGTCACTTTGCCTAGTACCGGATTCAATATGCCATTTCGAAAGCGCTACGCAGTGGTGGGCACCGGCGGTCGATGCCGGATGTTTTTGGATGCGATCTACCGCGACTTCTCGGAGCACGCCGAGTTGGCAGGGCTTTGCGATCTGAGCGCTACTCGGGCGAACTACTGGTCGAAGTATCTGTCGGAGACGTACGGTATCGGGGCAACGCCGACATTCACTGACAACGAATTCGACGCGATGATTGAGCAGGCCCGGCCGGATGTCGTCATCGTGACTTCTATGGACTGCACACACCACACCTACATCGCCCGAGCGATGGATCTGGGCTGCGACGTGATCACGGAGAAGCCGATGACCACGGACGCGCAGAAGGCCGGCGTGATCCGCGACGCGATCGAACGCACGGGCAGGTCGCTCCGTGTCACGTTCAATTACCGCTACATGCCCACGATGAGCCTCGTTAAGGAAGTCGTTGATCGCGGCGATATCGGCACACCGACCCTGGTTGATTTCCAGTGGCGCCTCGACACCAGTCACGGGGCGGATTACTTCCGGCGCTGGCACCGCGAAAAGGACAAGTCCGGCGGGCTGTTGGTTCACAAATCCACCCACCACTTCGACTTGGTTAACTGGATCCTGGGCGACCGACCACAAACCGTGTTCGCTATGGGTGACCTGCGTTTTTATGGGGAGAAGAACGCCAAAGCCCGTGGTGTCGATGCTCCGTATGACCGTTACACCGGCCACACCACCCGCGCGAAAGACCCTTTCGCGCTCACCGTCGATGGCAGCGGAGAAAAAACGTGGCAAAGCGACGAATTGATCGAGGTTTACCATAAAGCCGAGGCCGATTCGGGTTATATCCGCGACCGCAACGTCTTTGGCGGTGAAAACAAATGGCCGATCACGGCTGAAGACACGATGAGCGTTAACGCCTGTTACTCCCGTGGCGCGTTGTTGAATTATTCGCTGATCGCTTACTGCCCTTGGGAAGGTGAGCGGCTCACGATTACCGGCACCGAGGGGCAGGTCGAATATTTCGCCCGCGGCAAGGGCCACGTCATCCGCGGTCAATCCGAAGATGAACTCACCGCCGAGCAGTATCAAGGCGAGAAATACGTCCGGCTACAGCGGATGTTTGAGCAGCCAATCGAGTTAGATATCCCCGAGGCCACCGGCGGACACGGGGGCGGTGACCGCAAACTCCTGGAACGGATTTTTTCGCCGGACCCACCTCCCGACGCGCTCGGGCGTGACGCGGGATTCGCCGACGGGATGTCGTCGATCTTGATGGGCATCTGCGCCAACCAATCGATCGTCACCGGACAGCCCGTACAGACCTCCGACGTCTTTGCGTTGTAAACGCACGATCAAATTGTATATTTCTATCCTCGTCAGGTCGCTCGAAGAGGGCCACCTTCATTGATGACACGACTCACCGCCTGCGCCCGCTTCACAGCTTCCCTGGCGGGTGTCGCGACGGCTTCGCTGGTGGCGCTGTGGCTTGTGGCGTGGCTGGCCCGAGGCGGCCTGGCATCCGAGCCGCCCCGGGTTGACCCGGCCGTCGCCGAGGCGCACCGCGAGGCCCGGGAGCCGGGCTTTGATGCTAGCGAGCGTTATTCGCTTCACGTCGATCGGGAGGTCAAGCCTCAAGGCGAATCGCCGATCTTGCGGGCGCTTGTGGAAGCGGGTGAGTTACCCCCGCTGGCCGAACGTTTGCCCGCCCGCCCGGTGGTGATGGCCGGGAGTGACGGGATCGGTGAGTACGGCGGGACGTGGCTGAGGCTGGCGATCGCCCCCGACGATGTTTCGGTGATCGACTACCGCCTGAGCGGCCCGTTTCTCGCTCGCTGGTCTCCACTTGGGTACCCGATCGTGCCACACCTCGCCGAGCAAATCACGCCATCGGACGAACTCCGCACCTGGACGGTGAAACTCCGTCCCGGCACGCGTTGGTCCGACGGCCAACCGTATACCGCCGACGACATCATGTACTGGTGGCAGTACGACATCAACAATGAATTCACAACCACGTCTGTCCCCAGCTGGATGGCGCAAGCAGGAAAGCCCGGCCAAATCGAGCGGATCGACGATTACACCGTCCGGTTTACGTTCCATAATCCGTACCCGTTATTCCTCGAAGCGCTAGCCGGCGCCAAGGTTCTGACCGGAACGCCGCGGCACTACCTCAAGCCGTTCCACCCGGACCCTGAGGTTGGCGATACCGATCTCATTGCGGACACGATGCGGCGTTACCAGTTGCCAAGCCCGGGTTCGGTTTACGGATACGTCAAGGCCTGGAACAATCCGGAGCACCCCAGGTTATGGCCGTGGGTGATGCGGACGTACTCGGCCAACCCTCCATACGTCTTCGTCCGCAATCCCTATTACTACGTGGTCGACACGGCGGGGAACCAACTGCCATACATCGACCGCTTGCAATTCGACGTGCTGGAGAGCCGAATGCTCGCGCTCACGGCGGCCAACGGCGGCGCATCCATGCAGGCCCGGCACATACGCTTTGCCGATTACACCGAACTCATGTCACGTCGAGAGACGGCCGGGACGCGGGTGTTGCATTGGTACCCGGCGGTTCGTTCGACATTCGCCATCAATCCGAACCTGAATCGACGTGTCGATCCCGACGAGCCCGCGACGCGGTGGAAGGCCCAGCTCTTGGCGGATCGGCGCTTTCGCCAAGCGTTGTCGCTGGCTCTCAACCGGGCGGAGATCATGAAAGCCGAGCAATCGGGTATCGGCCGACCGTCGCAGGTCGCGCCCGGGCCGGAGAGCAAGTTCCACCACCCGACGCTCAGTGAGGCGTATGTCGAATACGATCCGAAACGGGCCAATCAATTGCTCGATGATTTGGGGCTCACGCAGCGCGACGCACGGGGCATGCGGATGTTCCCCGACGGCACGCCGATGTCGTTCTTCCTCGACTTTACGGCCCTCACCGGGGCGGGCCCCACAGAATTCATCGTCGACGACTGGGCGACCGTCGGGATCCGGACCACTGCACGCGAGCGGGCCCGGCCTCTGTTCTACGTGGAGAAAGACTCGAGCGACTTCGACTTCAACGTATGGACCGGCGAGAGCGATCTGATGCCCATGCTGATGCCGCGTTACTTCATCCCTTTCAATACCGAATCGTTCTACGCGGTGGGCTGGGGGCGTTGGTACATGAACGGCGGCTTCTACGGCTCACCGCAAGCCGAGGGTTTACGCGGTGCCTTGCCGGTCCCCAAAGACCACCCGATGTACGCGGCGATCTCTGCCTATGAGGCGGCGCTTGTGGCGACCGACCCCGGGGAGCAGGCACGTCTGATGGCACAGATGATGGACATCGCGGCCGAGAACGTGTGGAGCATCAGCATCTCCACCCCCCCGCCGGTGCCGGTGGTGATCGATCAACGGATGCGTAACGTGCCCGAGAATGCGCTGTCCGGAGTGATCTTTTCGACTCCGTCCAACGCGGGGGTCGAGACCTATTTTTTTAAGGGCGCCGACAACTCGCCTGGCGCGACCGCAGAGATCAAGAACGCGGTCCGGAGGGTCATCCCTCGCCCAGCAGCGGACGGCTCGGACGGTCGGGGTTCGGTGGGCCGGATTATCGTTCTGATGGTGGTCGGCATCGCAGTAGTCTTCCTGGGCCTGCTCGCGTGGCGCCACCCGTTCGTCTGGCGGCGACTAGTCATCATGGTGCCGACCCTGCTTCTGATCAGCGTGATCACGTTCGTCATCATCCAACTACCCCCGGGCGATTTCCTTTCGACCCGCATCATGCTGCTGCAGGAATCCGGGGACGACGCGAACCTGCGGCAGATCGAAGACCTCAAGGAACTGTTCCATTTCGAAGAGCCGGCGTGGCGGCAGTATCTGCGATGGATGGGGTTTAACTGGTTCGTGACGTTCGATTCGGCCGACACGGGTCTGCTGCAGGGTAACCTCGGGCGATCAATGGAGACACAGTCTCCGATCAACGAACTCGTCGGTGACCGCTTGTTACTGACTATGGGCATCTCCATCGGCACGATCCTGTTGACTTGGCTGATCGCGCTACCGATCGGTATCTATTCAGCGGTGCGTCAGTACAGCCCGACCGATTATGTACTGACGGTGATTGGGTTCCTGGGCATGTGCACGCCGGCATTTCTGTTGGCCTTGGTGCTGATGGCGGTGAGCGGGGTGTCGGGCCTGTTCTCCCCGGAGTACGCGGCTCAGCCCGAATGGACGTGGGGCAAGGTGGTCGACCTGCTGCAGCACATCTGGATCCCGATCGTCGTGCTGGGGGCGGGCGGCACGGCCGGGATGATCCGGATCATGCGGGCGAACCTGCTCGACGAGCTCCGCAAACCCTACGTCACCACCGCGCGCGCCAAGGGCGTTCGCCCGCTCAAGTTGTTGATCAAGTACCCGGTCCGAATGGCGTTGAACCCCTTTGTGAGCGGCATCGGCCACTTGTTCCCGCAGATCGTTAGCGGCGGGGCGATCGTGGCGATGGTGCTGGCGTTGCCGACAGTCGGCCCGCTGCTGCTGAGTGCACTCTTCACCGAGGACATGTACCTAGCGGGGAGCATGCTGATGGTGCTCTCGCTGCTTGGGGTGCTGGGCACCTTGGTCAGTGATCTGCTCTTGTTGTGGCTCGACCCGCGCATCCGCTTCCAAGGGGGAACGCGATGAGCCTGAAGCCTCCGAACACTCCGAGTCCTCCAGCCGTCGACGTCGCGGCGGAAGATCAGGCCGCCCTGCTCAGCCAGTGGCAATTAACCAAGCGCAAGTTCGCCCAGCATCGCCTCGCGGTGTGGAGCGTGAGGATGCTGGTTCTGTTGTACGGGGTAGCGCTGTTCGCGGAGGTGATCGCGCCGCAGTCACCAAATTCACGCGACCTGGACTTCCAGTATTGCCCACCTCAACTGGTCGGCTTCGATTTTCAGAACGGCCTGCACACCACCGCCCTGCAGCAACACGTCGACCCGATCACGTTGCGACGTGTCTACGTCGAGCTCGACGAGCAAGCCGTCCCTCTCGGCCTGTTCGCCAAAGGAGAACCGTACAGACTCTGGGGGTTGATCCCGCTGGATCGGCACCTAATCGGTATCGATCATGATGAACTCGAGCGAGAAGCAAGCAACACGAGCGAAGCCAGCTTCTACTTGCTAGGAGCCGATCGTTACGGCCGGGATCTATTCAGCCGCATCGTTTACGGGGCCCGGGTCTCGTTATCGGTCGGCCTTGTAGGGATCGCGGTGACGTTCGTTCTGGGCATGGTGATCGGCGGCATCAGCGGTTACGTCGGCGGGCGGACGGATAACTTCATCCAGCGGGCGATCGAGGTGATCAGCAGCTTCCCACAGCTTCCGCTGTGGATCGCGTTGGGGGCGATCATGCCCGGCGACTGGTCGGCCATCCGTGTGTACTTCGCGATCACGATCGTGCTTGCACTGCTCAACTGGACGGGGCTGGCCCGCGTGGTCCGCGGCAAGATCTTAAGCCTGCGCGAGGAAGACTACGCCGTCGCGGCACGCCTGCTCGGGGCGAGTCATGGGCGCATCCTGTTCCGTCACCTGTTGCCCGGGTTCACGAGCCACGTCATCGTGGCCGTGTCGTTGAGCGTACCGGGCATGATTCTGGGCGAGACGTCGCTGAGTTTTCTCGGGCTGGGGCTGCGGCCGCCGGTGGTCAGTTGGGGCGTACTCCTCCAAGACTGCATGGACGTCCAGGCAGTGCGTTACTACCCGTGGTTGCTGACCCCCGTGATCTTCATCATCCTGACCGTGCTCTCATTTAACTTCGTTGGTGACGGGCTGCGTGACGCGGCCGACCCGTACGCCAGCCACGGCTAGTCGATTTCTGCGCCCCCTCACGCTCTCACACCCATGAACGAACCGACTGAACAATCCGATGCCTTGCTGCAGATCGACGGGCTGCGTGTCGTCTTCGACACCGCCGATGGTCGTACCGAAGCCGTGCGCGGTATCAGCCTGGAGATCAAGCGTGGCCAGACCCTAGCCCTGGTCGGAGAGAGCGGCAGCGGCAAGAGCGTTACGAGTTACGCGATCTTACGCCTGATCCAGAAACCGGGCCGCATCACCTCAGGGCGCATCCTCTTTCGAAACTCACCGGACACCGAGCCGATCGACCTCGCCGCATTACCCGAACACGACGAGCGGCTGTTCGACGTACGCGGCGGCAAGATCAGCATGATTTTCCAGGAGCCCATGACTGCCCTGTCGCCGGTTCATACGATCGGCAACCAGATCTGCGAATCTATCCTTCTGCACGTCACACCCGACAAGAAGCGTGCCGAGCAACTGGCAGTGGAGATCATGGCTAAGGTCGGCATCCCCGACCCCGAGACTCGACTTAAGCAATACCCGTTCGAATTCAGTGGCGGGATGCGGCAGCGCGTGGTGATCGCGATGGCGTTAGTCAGCCGCCCTTCCATCGTCATCGCCGACGAACCGACCACCGCGCTCGATGTCACTGTCCAGGCACAGATCTTGCGACTCATCAATGAGCTCCAGGACGAACTCGGGACCAGCGTGTTGTTCATCACACACGATCTTGGCGTCGTTGCTCAGGTGGCCGACGAAGTCGCGGTGATGCAAAAAGGTTTAATCGTCGAACGGGCCGGGGTCGAGCAGATGTTCCGGAATCCGCTCCACCCTTACACCCGCCGTCTGCTGGCCGCGGTGCCCCACGAGGGATACGAGCAGCGACGTCGAGAGCTCTTGAGCCCGCCGAAATTACCCGAGGAATTCCCCACCGACCGGGGCTTCGATCCTCCTCCGGGAACCTCGACCGATGGCCCGTCGATGCATCGTCTCCCCGACGGCCGCGACCTCCTGCTGTGGCCGACCACAACGACCAAGGAGGTGATCCGTGCCTAACCTCGGCGAACGGCTGCTGAAGATCCGCGGCCTCAGCAAACACTTCCTACTGACCAACAAAAAACACGGCCCGGTTTTCAGGGCGGTGGACGACGTCAGCTTCGACGTCTTCCGCGGCCAGACCGTCGGTATCGTCGGCGAGAGCGGCAGCGGCAAGACCACATGCGCCCGCACCCTTCTACGTGCCCTCCGCCCCACTGCCGGCCGGGTCGAGTTCACCAACGCCGGACGCACGATCGACCTGGCCGCTATACCCGAACGCCGGCTTAAGCCGCTGCGGCGTGAGATGCAGATGATCTTTCAGGACCCTTTCGCATCGCTGAACCCGCGGATGACGGTCGGGGATATCGTGGCCGAGCCGTTGCTGATCCATCGATTGGGCAACGCTGCGGAGCGGCAAGACCGAGTTGTCGAGATGCTTCGGCGGGTTGGACTCGAGGGGTCACACCGTAACCGCTACCCCCATGCTTTCTCGGGTGGCCAGCGTCAGCGGATCGGTATCGCTCGTGCCCTGATCCTCAACCCCGCGTTGGTCGTCGCCGACGAAGCCGTTAGTGCCCTCGACGTCAGCGTCCGAGCACAGGTCCTCGATCTATTGCGGGAATTGCAGCAGGAACGCGGCTTGACTTACCTGTTCGTCAGCCACGACCTGAGTGTGGTCCGCCAGATCTGCGATTTTCTGGTCGTGATGCGTCGTGCGCGGATCGTAGAGATGGGCGCAACGGAAGCGGTCTATAACTCACCTCAACACCCATACACCCGAGCCCTGCTCTCGGCCATCCCACTGCCGGACCCGTCTCGTCGGCTTGAGCCGATTGATATCGACCGGTTACCCGAGTCGGAGCTAGAGCCGTTGGAATACCCCTTACCCGACTGACTATTTGGTTTTTAGCCAAGGACTTTATGAATACTTCGACTCCACCATCTATCCGCCCGGTCACCCTCGGCCTGACCCCCAGCTTCGGCTTTGGCGACCGACTGGGGTTTGCGACCCCTGGCCACCTCGCGGCGCTCTCCCAGGCCGGCGGACCGATCAAAGGCATCTTCGCTCAGCAGTCGATCCGCGAGATGCAGCGCACCGCCCGGACACCCTCGCAGGTCATGTCCGCCGCCACGCAAGCCGTCGCCAAAACGAGTAATCCCGCCTCACTCGTATGGGGCGCCGACGCGGATCACCTCAAAACCTCGGCCGATGTCGACCTCACCGCCGAGGCCGGCTTTGCCTTCTTCACGATCGATCCCTCGGATCACGTCGACCAAGACGCCGACAGCTACGACGCCGCTACCCTGGAAGCGAAGTACCAACCCACCGCGTGGGTCGAAACCTATCGAGAAGAGTCTATCTCCATCCCCGAGGGCTCCACGATCACGCTCGACGACATCACGCTCAAGCGCGCCGCAGTGAAGTACGGCTTGGCGATCACGCACGCCCTGAAGCTAGCCGCCCACATCAAACATGCCGCTGAACAACGCGGCCTTCCGTACGAAATCGAGGTTAGCGTCGACGAAACGGACCAGCCCACAAGCATTGCAGAGCACTACATCATCGCGGACCAGCTGCGTAGGGGAAACGACGAATACCCTGGGCTCGGGAGCAGACTAGTCTCGCTCGCGCCACGATTCGTCGGCGAACTAGAGAAAGGCATCGACTACATCGGCGATGTCGATGCCTTAGAAACCTCGCTGCGGGAGCACGCGGCGGTGGCTGAGCACTTGGGGCCGTACAAACTCTCACTCCATTCGGGATCAGACAAGTTGTCGATGTACCCGGCCCTGGCCCGCGCGACGCGCGGCCGGTTCCATGTGAAGACGGCGGGTACGAGTTACCTCGAAGCGGTCCGGGCCGTGGCTCATCACGCTCCGGAGTTGTTCCGCCGAGTCGTCGATTTTTCTCGGGGTTGCTACGGCGTCGATCGGGCGACGTATCACGTCCACGCCGAGGTGACCGACGTCCCGGCCCCTGCAGATGTTTCCGACGACCATGAGTTGGTCGATTTATATCTTGAGCATTGGGCCGACGTCACCCCTGGTGAGGGGTTCACTAAACCCGGCCGACAGATCCTGCATTGCGCTTTCGGTTCGGTGATGACCGATGAGGGACTAGGACCGGAGGTTCGCCAAGTGTTGTGTGAACACCCTGACACCTACCGCGAGATCCTGGCTGAGCATTTTGTTCGGCACCTGGAATCGCTGAACTCAGCGTGACGCCGCGGCCAGGGTCGATACACCGGTTGGAACGATGGCTCGGGACCTGCCACTCGAAGCCGTGGTGTCGCAGCCGAAAATATTCATTGAACCCATCGATATCATGTGTTATATTAAGGGATTAACTGATTCTGTTTGCTACTGCCCTTGATGTTCATCGGCCCGACGCTATCCGAATCGATCTTGCAATACAGGGGCAAGTAGGGGAGACAGGAAGCATTTTGTTTGAAGTCTTAACGTTTCGCGGCACGCTGATTACAAGTCTCTCGGCTGCTTGCTTGGCTGTGCTCTCAGCTCCGGCTCACTCGGATCAGTACGATGCGCCGGCCGGGTTCTACGATTCAGCGACCGGCACAGGGAGCACGCTCAAAGCCCAACTCGCCTCGATCATGAGTTCGGGCCACATCCAACGCAGCTACGGCAGCTTCCGGTTCTCTGCCGCGATCAGCGACCGCGACCCGGACAACCCCGACAACATCCTGCTGGTCTATAACCGTGCGTCGGTCGACTCCACGTGGAATCTGAACGGAACGCTGCCCTGGAACCGCGAACACGTGTGGCCTCAATCGCGGCAGCCCGGCTCGGCGTCCAACAGTTCCACCGGCAACCTCGGCGACCCGCACGCCCTGCGGCCCGCCAACACCCAGATCAACTCTGACCGCGGCAGCGACCCGTTCGGCTTTGCGGCGACCACCGGCAGCTACGGTCCGGTCGGTTCGTCGTGGTACCCCGGAGACGCCGACCGCGGCGACATCGCACGCAGCCTCTTCTACTCGGCCACCCGGTACAGCGGCCTGACCCTAGTCAACGGTACGCCCAGCGGAAACCAGATGGGCGACCTGGCCTCGCTCATCGCGTGGCACTACCTCGACACGCCCGATGACTTCGAGCGCCGGCGGAATCACGTCATCTACAGTCAGGCCGAGAACCCGGCTTACTACACCAACAACCGCAACGCCTACGTGGACCGCCCCGAGTTCGTCCACTCGGTGTTCGTGGACAACCTCAACGACACGCAACTTACGCTGGATGGGGGAAACACCGCGGCAGACGGCGCCTCGACGCTGGACCTCGACTTCGGCCGGGTGATTGTCGGTGCAGCGCTGCCGGCGGCGCAAAACGTGACACTCAATAAAACCGGCAACGACGGCACGTATTACGAAGTCTCCACGTCGTCCTCGGCCGTGACGAGCAGCGTGACCGGCCGGAATCAGGCGTTCGGGGTCGGCGGCGGCGGGTCGCGCACGCTGGAGATCGGGCTGGGCGGCTCGACAGCGACGGCCGGGCTCATCGCCGGCGACGTGATCATCGACAACCTCGACGTCACGGATGGTTTCGGCAACGGCTACGGCGATCGCGACGGGAACGACGTGATCTCGGCACACCTCGAGGTGCTCGACCACAGCAACGCCGCGTTCGCGATCGGATTCGATGCGAATAGCCAGACTATCGATTTCGGCACCATCAGCCAGGGCGCTTCGGGAATCAACGAATCCTCCGCCATCATGAATTTCGCCTCAGCCGCTTCGTTGACCGCGGGTCTAGATCTGGACGGCATCCAGGCGGCGGGAGACACGGATGTTTTTTCTATAGACCTCGGTACATTTAGTTCGCTGGCTGCGGGAGACAACGTTCCGTTCTCGGTTTTCCTGGACACAACCGAGGCCGGGAGTTTCAGCGCAACCTATACACTCTTTACATCCGACGAAGACCTGCCCGGCGCTACGAACGGAGACACGCTCACCCTTACGGTGCTGGCCGAGATCGTGGCGGCCGGCTTCATCGAAGGCGACTACGACGGCAATGGCTCGGTCGGCCAAGGCGACCTTAACCTTGTGCTTTTGAATTGGGGGCAGTCCGAACTCCCCGCGGGTTGGGTCGCCACGGAACAGTACGACGGGGTCCAGATCGGGCAGAACGAACTCAACGGGGTGTTGCTGAACTGGGGCAGCAGCGTGCCGCCTGACGTCAGCGCGATCCCTGAGCCTGCGTCGGCGATCTTCTTGGGCCTGGCCGGGCTATCGATGCTCGGCCGTCGCGGCGGATTCGATCGGCGGATGGCTCGGCTACGGGTGCAATAGCCCCGAGCTTGCCGCGTTGAGCCGGGATGCAGATTTCATTCTTATCGTTGCTCATCCGGTGGCGGAGTTGTGCTGCCGCTTGCGGGGTCGCGCTTGTCGGTCACGCGGCGACGGCACAGGATATCGATTACTCAGGTGTCACCGCACCGATCGGCGACTACCTAGCGGCCAACCCCGGGCTACCGGGCGCCGCGCTGCTGATCGTGGGGCCCGACGGCGTCCTGCACGAGCGGTACTGGGGTGACTACCGACACGATACACAGGTGCCCATCGCCTCGGCGACGAAGTGGTTGTCGGGGATCGCCGTGATGAGCCTGGTCGACGACGGATTGATCGACCTGGACGCCCCGGTCTCGCAATACCTGCCCGACGAATTCCCGCCGGGGCACGCCGCGTCGGGAATCACGGTGAGGCAGATGTTTTCCCATACTTCGGGCCTGCCCGGGCAGTCGATCTACCTCAACCCGGCGTGGCCGAGCCTCGAACGCTCGGTCGAGTTGATCGCGACGAACGTGGGGCCGATTGCTGTGCCGGGGGTCGAGTTCAACTACGGCGGGGTGTCGATGCACATCGCCGGGCGTATCGCCGAAGTGGTCACCGGGCAGGAATGGGACACGCTGTTTGCCGAACGCGTCGCGACGCCGTTGGGGCTGACCGACACAGACTATGAGGGATTGGGAACGACCGACAACCCGCGTATCGCCGGTGGAGCACGCTCGACGATCGAAGACTACCAACGCGTGCTGGCCATGCTCCGCAACGGGGGCACCTACGACGGGCGTGCCGTGCTGTCGCCAGAAGCCGTGCAGACGATTCTCGCTGATCAGACAGCCGGGGCGGTGTTTGCCGACGGGCCTCCCTCGATTGATGAATACCTCGGCTACGGCATCGGCAACTGGATCGAAGTCGTTCACGAAACGACCGACGAGTCATTGGAATTTTCCAGCCCCGGTGGTTTCGGGACCACGCCCTGGATCAATCCCGGCCTCGGCGTGTACGGCGTGTTTATGATCGATGACGAATTGCGGAGCGTTGACGACTTGATCGACGACGTCCGTGAACTTACCCGCGACGCATTGCAGCTCAGTCGGCTCGATGGGGATTTCGATGCCGACGGCGTGGTGGGCCAGACCGACCTCAATCTGGTCCTTCTGAACTGGGGAAGCGGCGTATTGCCCGAGGGCTGGATCGCGCCGACCCCGCTTAACGACGGAACAATCGGTCAAGACGAACTCAATGCGGTGCTGTTGAACTGGGGGAAAACGGCGCAGTTCGAAACGGGGGCGCGAACCTCCGCCCCGTGATCTCATGACATATTGGCCACACTTACTGCAGCGGTCAGACCCTAAAGATTGCGCCCAGTTTCTTGCCCATCAAGACACTCGCGCCCACCAGCGTCACGGTCAGCAGGGCCATGCCCCACACGCCCATCGCGCTGGCGATGTACGGCCCGTCGCCCAGCCGGTTAAACAGCGTCCAGATCGCCTTGGTGATCGGGTAGTGAGGCTCTTTCTCGGCGAGGATGAGCGAGTCGCTGACTTCCAGCATCGCGAAACTAAAGACAAGGATGCCGCCGGCGATGAGGTTGGCCATGATCAGCGGCACGACGACCCGACGGATCGCGGTCATCGGCGAAGCGCCGAGGTTGAGCGCCGCTTCCTCCAGGTCGCCGGAGGTCTGTTCGAGCCCAGCCGCGGCCGATCGCAGGATGTACGGCAGCCGACGGATCGTGTAGGCGATCACGAGAAACACCAGCGGGTTGGGCGCCTGTCCGCGGACGGCGATCTTCTCGGCGATCCCGGCGAACCACCGGTCGGCCGCGACCTCCTGAAGCCATAGACTCATCGCGACGTAGCCGAACGCCATCACCAGACCCGGCACGGCCAACGGCAACATGCCCAGCGCGTCCAGGATAAACCCGCCCTTGATCTTGATCCGCGCAGTGAGGTATGCGATCGCCAGGCCCAGGATGATGCACAGCACCATCGCCGCGCCGGCGTAGATCAGGCTGTTGAGGATCGACTGCATCGCCAACTGGTGCGAGAGCGCCCCCTGGAAATGCTCGGCGGTGAATTGCTGAGGCAGCACCGAGCGTTACCACGTCCCGTCTACCGCGACCGACGAGAAAATCACGCCCAGATGCGGGAGCACCGCGAGGAAGGTGACCCCACCGAAGAGCATGATCGCGCCGAACGCTTTGAAACCCGTGAGTCGCTGCGACACGACCGCGGCGGTGGCTTTGTTCTGCATCGCGTACGCCCGGCCGCCGAAGGCGAATTTGCCCAGGAGATATAGACCCACCGCGACGACGAGCATGACCACGACCAGCGCGTACGGCCGGGGGTTGGCTTCGATATCGGTGAGGCCGTAGAACACCTGTACGGGCGTCACGGTCTTGTACTCGAACATCAACGGCGTGCCGAGCTCGGTGAAGCTCCAGATGAACACGATCGTCGCTCCGGCGAAGATGCCCGGCAGGATTAACGGCAGGGTGCAACGGAAGAACCGTTTGACCCGCCCCGCCCCGAGGTTGAGCGCCGCCTCGTCCAGCGACGGGTCGAGGTTCGCCAGTGCCGCGACGATGTTGAGGTACAGGATCGGATAAAGGTGCAACGCCTCCATCACAACGACGGCCCAGAACCGCACGCCCACACCGCCGCCCAAGAAGTCGATGCCCGGCTGTGTAGGGTCGATCAGCCCGAGCTTACCCAGCAACGAATTGATCGCACCGAAACGTCCCAGCAGCGCCTGCATCCCGATCGCCCCGACAAACGGCGGTAGGATCAGGGGCACCAGCACCAGGGCGCTGATCGCGGTCTTGCCTCGGAACTCGTACTTCGCCGCGATCACGCCCATCGGCAGGGTGACGATCAGGCACAATGCCGTCGTCGCCACGGCGATGCCCAGCGCGTTGCGCAACCCGGTGATGTAGAGAGGGTCACGCAACACACCCACGCCCTCGCCGACGAAATACTTCAGCGTCAGCCTGCCAGTGGCCTCGTCGACGAAGCCCCCCTGGACAGTAAGACAGATGGGCCAGATCAGGAACGCCGCGAGGATAGCCAGCAGCAGGCCGAAGAGGCCGTAGCGGTAGATCTCGCGTTGTCGACCGTACATGCGTTTAGGCGAAGGATGCCCCATGCCTAAACGTTAACGGCTGAACGGCGCATTGGAAAGTCGGGGCGGGGGTCTCCAACCGTCGACGGGGCTGGAACGCCGTGGTCACAGGTTGCCATTGAATAGGTCCGCCGCGGTCGCAGGCTGCTCGACAGACGTGACTTTACCCTGCGGATCGAAGTACACGTCGTAGACATGCTCGGCGTCAAAGGTGTAGAGAAAGATGAAACCCGCCGCGGGCCCGCCGCTCTGCATCATTGTGCCGAACTTGCCGGGGTCGAATTTCGTCTCCGGTCCCCGCACAGACAAGGCTTCGGGATCGTCGCGGATGACCGCGTATTTCCGGGGCATCTTCACGTCGGCGACCTGCTGCCAGGTCATACCCGTCTGGACCTCTTGCACGAACGACTCGGCTTCGGCCGCGGGATCAAATCCCGTCACCCCGCCAAACTTCACCACCGCCGCGACCAACGCGACCACCACCACAAGCAGAATCACCAAGACTTTCATATGCGTACCCCAAGGAGAAAAACAAGAAACCAGATACCTCGCCGGACACACGAGTTTCGGCGTTCCCTGGCCTGCTTGTCAAGGGTTTTGTCGGCTGTCGTCCGCATAAAGCAGAATTTGAGAGTTAATCCCCCAATGTATCACGGCCGTGCATTGATGACCTCCCGATGAAACTGTGTGGGTCGTGAGGCGCCTGCTCATCACCCAAGCAGATCCGCCGCTGCCGCAAGATTTAACGGGGTTTCGCTGCCTCGGCATGGATAATCCGCTGTGATCCGGCCGAGACTCAAAAGTAGATGGCGCCCGTCCGTTTTTCGCCGAGTCGGCAGGGGGCCATTTCTCTTCCAGGAGCCTCGTCCATATCTTATGCCGTTTCCGCGCCCGAATCGTCCTCGTGAAAGCCGCTACCGCACATTGACCGGCCAGCAATTGGCATGGTGCGACCGTTTCTCGGTGAGGGCATTCAGCAAGGGCTGGTTGTTGGACGTGTCGCGGTCGGGCCCGGGCCCGGGCCTGATGATCGAACGCGACAAGCTGCCGAGGGCCGGCGAGTCGATCGACGTCCGTCTTAAGCCCGCCGCCGACCCGGTGCCTTACAGAGTGGTGCGCATCCAAGGCGGCACCAACAAGATCGTGGTCGTGGGGTGTGAACGCATGGATGGCAGGGCCGCGGGACTCGACCTGCCCGAGCCGGCATGGGCGATGTCTCACGCCACGTGACACCGCGAACCACCCACCAACGGCTGTCCCCAACCCGCCGGGTCAGCCGTGCCACGGACCGGTGATCGCCAGTGTGATCCCGTTGCCCTGGATGTTGGTGAACAAAGTCGTGCCGTCGGGGCTGAAGCAGCTGCCGGCGAACTCGGAGTCGCTGAGCGCATTGTGGGCGAGCTTGTAGAGCTGACCCTCGGGCGTGACGCCGACGAGCTCGTTGCGGTGGCCGGCGTCCTCGCTGAGCACCAGATCGCCCCACGGCGCGACGGTCACGTTGTCGCAGTTCTCGACGAGGTCGTGGTTGTTGGGCTCGAGATAGAGCTCGAGGCGACCGGGGAAGCGGTCTTCGTCGGGTTGGCCCTCGATGCGGCTGGGCACGTATCGCCAGATTTGGCCTTTGCGGTTCTTGCCGCCGGTGGTCGCGGCGAAGAATACGCTTTGTCGACCCCACCACATGCCCTCGCCGCGGGCGAATTTAGCACCACCGTTGGCAAACACTTGGTACCTCAGATCGTCCTTGGGCGAGGTGACATCGTTGACGTCGATCCAGGTGACTTCCATCGGCGTGTGTAGCGGGGTTTCGGTGGGGCTGAAGTCGGAGGGATCCATCACGGCGTGGGTGCCCATCTTGGCGTATTCAGCGGCTTCCTCAGCCGAGATGCTGCCGAGCCAGTTCCGCGTGTCGAGGCTGGGGTGGTCGCGGATCATGAGCGCCTGCAGCTTGCCGCCCTTGTGCAACTCGCCGGACACGTTCGGGATATAGCGGTAGATCGCGCCGTCCTGGCGGTCCTCGGTCTGGTAGACGATGCCGGTGGCGGGATCGACGGCCACGGCCTCGTGGTTCATCCGGCCCATCTCGATAAGCGGTACAGGGTCCACGGCCCCGATTTCGACGCGGGCGGGCACCTCGAAGTTGTAGCCGTGGTCTTTCTCGACCGCGTCGCCGGCGCGGGTCATGGTTTCTTCGCAACTGATCCAGGAGTTCCAGGGCGTTGGGCCGCCGGCACAGTTGCGTTCGGTCCCTAGCAGCGACATGTAGCGGACGCTAACCTCGCCGGTGCGGGTGTTGTAGACGTGGGTCGAGGTGCCACCGAGGCCCGGGGCCTGACCCTTGCCGAAATCGTAAACCTTGTCGCGATCAACCTTTTCTAAACGTTCGAGAGACCAGCCGAACGGCCCCATGCGGTAGCGGCGTGGATCGACCTCGTGATTGACGATCAGGATCGTTTCTTCGGGCTTGCCACCGGGCACGGGGAACGCGGCGGAGCCGTCGGCCTTGCCGGGCACAACCAACCCGTCGTCCATCTCCTGGCCGATCTGGGCGATCACGTGGTAACGGAACCCGGCCGGGAGGTCCAACACGCGTTGCGGGTCTTTCACGAGCGGCCCAAAGCCCGCTCCACTCGCTCCGCTCGCATCGGCGGCAAGGCTATGGGAGACACGGCTAAGTCCCATGAACCCCGCCGACACAGCGGCGGCGGATTGCATGAAACGACGACGATTTAGAAGGGTATTGCTCATAGAAACATCCTAAGTCAGTGAGTCTAAAAGACCCGGGGGCGCTCCAAAAATTAGCCGAAAACTGACACACCTTTTCCGGAGCGCCTGTGATTCGCGGCGGCAATACAGCCCCTTGATACCCCGTGACCACTTGGTCCCACCGGCGTGCCGAAAATTGTTGACAAAAAAAGGGGGGCTCAGCGTCGCCGAAGCACTGCCAACCCGGCCAATCCCATCAACGACAACACGCTCGGCTCCGGAATCGCAGCGATCGATGAGCTGGTGTTTCCCCAACCCAGCAACACGCCGTTCAGCTCGTTCTGGCTGATCTGCACGCCGTCCCACGCATCGGGATTGACCCACTCGGGTGGGATCGTGGAATCGCCCCAGTTCAACAGCACCAAGTTGAGATCGGCCAGACCAACAAAGCCATCGCCGTTGTAGTCCCCGCCCAGGACCGTCGGATCGGGTTCTTGGATGAGCCATCCGATGTCGGCCAGACCGGCAACATCCAGTTCGGTGAATACTTTCCGGGTGCCTTCGGTAATCGTGGGATCCAGAGCGGCTTCTTGCGTGGTCCCGGGTGAACCGAAGACCGTGCTGGTCACGCCTTCGGCCCAGTGGCCGCTGACCACGGGGACCGCCCCGCCGTACGACGCGACCGATTCGGCCCCGAGGAAGTTGCCGCCACTTACCAGCGCGTCCCATTCGTCGGCGGTGCCCAGACCCAAGGCGTGACCTAATTCGTGTAAGGCCACGGAGAAGAAGTCGTCTTCACCAAAGCTGGGCTCGGTCGCGGAGTCGTAGTGCCAGTTGGTGGCGGCGTCGGTGTCGAATGTGATGGCGCCGCCCCAGGCGGCGAAGCCGCCGTTGGTCTGGCCGCGTTCCTGGATGGCGTTTTCGAAGTCGGCCGAGATCGCGTCGATCGCCGGTCTGTCGCTGGGGAAGAAGCTGCCGCCGAAGCTGGAGGCGAACCCGCCGGGGCCGCCGATGCCCAGCGTGTTGCCGCTGATGCTTCGGCCGCCGGCATAGATGCGGTATTCATCGGCCGCGAAAGAAGGGTTCGGCTCGTTGTCACCGATCGTGAGTTGCGAGCCTGTGCCGGGGTGAGTGAACCGGATCTCCCAGTCCCACGTCCACGTGGCGGGGCCGTTCACGAACGGCTCGGGGGTCACGATCGGAGAAAACTCATCCGTTAGCAGATCACTGAAAAAGTCCGCCGCGGATTCCAACGTGGCCCTGGCTTGCGCCCCGGCCGCCGTCCCGTCGGGGTTGCCGCTGCCGAAGAAATTGTTCGTGTCATAGGTGTAGTCCAGCACGATGTTGATCGCGTGGGCTCGGCCCGGCATCAAGCACAACAACGTCGCGGCCGTACAGATCAGCGGAGTCGTGGATCGAGGCATGTGTTTTCCCCTAGCGTGTTAACGGAATATGACTGCGAAAAGTCTCATCCTAACGTCTGATCCACGATACCGCAGCAAAAAAATGGCGTTCACGCCGATGGATCATCGCCCGTCGACCGTGATCTGGGTCACCGCGCCGGCGGCGATTTTGTCGATCCCGCTGCCCAGTTCGCCGATCGGGTCGGGCGGGATGATTTCGACGACTTTTTCGCCCAATTTAGCCTCACCGGCCAACACCCGGGCTTCAAACCTCTGGCATTCCCCTAGCAGCGCATCAAGGATTTCGGCCTCGGGCACCGTGGCGACCTTTTCTCCCTGCACGTAGATGATCCCGCGCTGCTTCCCGGCGAACACCGCCACATCCGCCCCCTCGGCCTCGCCGGGCCCGTTCACGATACAGCCCATGACCGCCACCTTGATCGGCAGTTCGATCTTGTCGGCCAACATGGCCCTGACATCTTGTACCAGCGTGAACAGATCCACCTCTATCCGCCCACACGTCGGACACGCAATCAGATCCACACCCTTGCGTTCTCGCAAACCCAGGCAGTACAGCATCTCGAGCGCATCCTCGACTTCGTAGATCGGATCGTTGGCGTAGCTGATGCGAACCGTGTCGCCGATGCCTGAAGCCAGCAGGTGGCCGAGCGGCACCACGCTGCGGATCGCTCCGGTCTCCTTCGGCCCCGCGTGGGTCACGCCCAAGTGCAGGGGGTGGTCGAAGCGCTTGCTGATCTCGGTGTACGCATCAATCACCAGCGTCGGGTCGGGCGACTTGGCACTGATCGTCAGGTCATAGAAATCATTATCGTAGAAAATGTCGAGGTATTCTTCGAGCTTGGCGAGCATGATCGCCAGGAAGTGGCCGTGGCGGTGGTCGGAAAACACGCCGCCGAGTTCTTTGAGACGTTTCTGCTTGTCTTTACGCTCGACGATCGAGCCTTCGTTGACGCCGATACGGATAGGCAGGGACTTTTCTTTGCACGCGGCGATGACTTCTTCGACCTGCTTGCGGTCGTTGATGTTGCCGGGGTTCAAGCGGATCTTGTGCACGCCTGCATCCACCGCCTCGAGCGCCCTGCCGAAGTGGAAGTGCACGTCCGCGACGATCGGCACCGTCACCCGCGGGATGATTTCTTTGAGCGCTTCGGTGTCTTTCTTGTTGGGCACGGCCACGCGTACGATATCCGCCCCCGCGGCGGCCAGGCGGTTGATCTCGGCGACACAGGCGTCCGCCTCGTAGGTGTAGCCGGCCGTCATTGTCTGCACCGACACCGGGGCGTCGCCGCCGATCTTCACCACGCCTACGCGGTCGTCGCCCACCGAAACCTGCCGGGTTTTTCGCCGCTGAATCATGCTGGAAGTATACCCGTGTCGAGGTGTCACGCCCCGGCCGGTAAGGCCAAACCCATCCGCGTAAATTGCTCGGGCGGTGCGGCGCAGCGGGCCATGAGTTCGGCCATCCGCCCGTCCAGATCGGCCGCAAGGGTCGCGTCGTCCAGCGGCTCACTCTGCTTTGGGTCGTTGCGGCGGTCGAACAACAAATCTTGGCGCGGCTCGCGGCGGGGCTCGGCGGGCAGCTTGAGCAGCGGCATGCCCTTGGTGAAAGAGAAGGGGCCCGCCAACCGGGCTTCCTGCGGGTTTTTGAATCCTTGCATCTGGGTCGGCATCAGTGTGTACTCAAACAAACTGTCAGTACCGGTGTCCCGCGGCGCCCGCATGTAGACGTGGGTGTCGGTGACCAAGTTCATCGCGTCGCCGTGATAGCCGAAGATCGCCGCGTCGCGCACCGGCTGATCGCTGGCGACCACGCCCGACAGATCGAAGCCGAGCATATTGGGCGTGGGGTTCATCCCGAAAAAACCCAGCAGCGTGGGGCCGAGGTCGATCGACGGCTGCACCAACGCGTGACGCCGCTGACCCGCCGTCCCGGCCTGACGCGGGTCCCACACGAAGAACGGCGTGTGCGCCACTTGGTCGTACAGCGGCGGCGTATTCTTGGCCCACCAACCGTGCTCACCGAGCAGATAACCATGGTCGGTCCACACGACCAGCATCGTGTCGTCCCACAGATCGTGCCGGTCAAACTGATCGAGCACCCGGCCCAAAGAGTCGTCGCACTTGGTCACCAGCGCGGCGTAGTTGTGCCGGGCGTCGCGGACCTGCTCGGGCGTGTGTTCCACCCGGCCGTACGGCGGCCAGTCGAACAGCTTCGCCCCGTCGTCCGGCGAAGGGTATTGCCCCCGCCACTTGGGAGCGGCGGTGAACGGTTCGTGCGGGTCGAAGCATTCGATCTGCACAAACCATTTGTCCTCGGCGTGATTGCGCTCGATGAAACCGATTCCCGCGTCGAACGTCTGGGTCTGAGGGTATTGCTCGTCGGAGCGGATGTACTGGCGGTTGACCCAATCCTGCCGTCGGCCCTTACCGTTGTCGTTGGGCGGCACCACCGGGTCGGCTACTTGCCCGACGAACGGGTCGCCCTCCTGCCCTCGGAAGCATTCCCACGAGTCGTACCGGCCGTGGTAAGTCGCCCCGCCATCCTCGAAGTAGTGGTAATGATCGGTCGCCAAGTGCGTGTAGACCCCGGCCTCAGAAAGCATCGACACCACCGAGTCGTCGAACGGCTCAAGCGGCCCCCATCCGCAGTGCAGGAAGCTCGGACGCCCCGTATGAAGGTCGCGCCGGGCGGGCATGCACGGCATCGAACAGACGTAGCTCGAATCAAACGTCACCGAACGCTCAGCCAGGCGTGAAAAATGAGGTGCCTTCACCCAAGTCTGCGCGTCGTACGGCGGCAACATATGCCGGTTCAACGAATCGAACATCACCATGACACATTTCATATCGCCATCCTCATCGAAAACTCGCACGATTGCGAGGCCGCGCCGCCTCGCGATCGGCCACGACGCCTCAGACAAGTTATCATCTCTGCATGCCTCAACCGCCCCTCTATCCGCTGAAATTTGCCCCGGTCTACAAAGAAAAAGTCTGGGGAGGCCGCACCCTAGAATCACTCGGCCGAGATCTGCCCGGCGGTGACACGCCCATCGGTGAATCTTGGGAACTGGTGGACCTCGCCACGACCTCAGTTTCGGGCGGAGGTGGCGGGGCTGAACGCTCCACCGTTAGCGACGGGCCACTTTCCGGGCAAACCCTCGCCCAGGTCATTGAAAACTACGGCCCCGCTATATTGGGCAACCTGCCGCTCTCCGACGACGGCGGCTTCCCTATCCTGCTCAAATACCTCGACGCCAACGAGCACCTTTCCGTGCAGGTCCACCCCTCTCCGGAGTACGCCGCGTCCCACGACGACGCGTTTCTCAAGAGTGAATCCTGGTATATCGTCGCCGCCAAGCCCGACGCGGTGATCTACAAGGGCATCAAAGAAGGCGTGACCCCCGAACAGCTGCGCGAGGCGATCGCCACCAACACCGACGAAACGGTCGTGCCGCTGATGATCGAGGTCCCCGTGAAGCCCGGCGACTGCCACTACGTCCCTTCGGGCACCTGCCACGCATTGGGGGCGGGCATCTTGGTCGCCGAGGTGCAGACGCCCAGCGATACAACCTACCGGGTCTACGACTGGGGACGCACCGGCCGCGAGTTGCACGTCGATCAGGCCATCGCGTGCATCGAGTTCGGCCCTCCGGACGTCAGCGAATACGAACTGTTCACCACCCTGCCTGCTAAGTCGGGCGGCGCGACGGTCGAACGCCTCGTGGCCTGCGAGTTCTTCCGCATCGATAAGGTCACCGCCGTTGCCGGGTTCGACGACGCGGCGGGCGAAAACCAACCGACGGTCTGGATGATGCTCGACGGCCGAGGTGAGCTCACTTGCGACGGCGTCGACCCGGTACCCTTCGGCCCCGGCGACACGGTCCTGCTGCCGCCGGGCATGAGCAATGGAAAGGTGAGTGTTACCAGCGACGCTCAGTGGCTCGAAGTCAACTTTCCGCAGGCCGATTCCTCACAACTCGCTTGAACGAGGCTTACGCCCTGGCGTTTGATTTTCGACCGGCAGTGTTTCGCGGTAGAACTTCAACCAACTGCCGAAAAAGAAATTTTCGAGCTGCGCATCGGTGTAGCCTCGGCGAGTAAGAATCTCGCCGAGCTTGAACACGTCGCGATGGCGGTCGTAACCGTGGGGACAGGCCTCGGTGCCGAAACCCCCGTCGGTGTCGGTACCCAGAGCCACGCGATCAGCACTGCCGGTGATTTGGCAGATGTGGTCGATATGGTCCGCGAGGTGTTCGAGTGTGACCTCGTGCTTGAGCGGGGTCCACGGCGGGCCGTCGATCAGATCGACGCGGATCATATTAATCGCCAAGACCACGCCCAACACACCGCCCCGCTCCGCGATCGCTCGGATCATGTCGTCGGTCAATTGCCGCTGTTCAGGGCTGATCGCCCGGCAGTTGGCGTGGCTGGAATACACCGCCCCCGGGTAGCGCTCGATCGCGTCCCAGAACGTAGTATCGCTGGTGTGTGTCAGGTCCAGCGGCATCCGCAGCTTCTCCATCTCCGCCAGGAGCTCCACGCCGCGCGGCGAAACCGGTCCGTCGATGTCGTACGCGTTGGGAGGGTCCGTCTCCGGGTTGCCCGCGGCATACCGCCCCATCCCGAAGTGCGTCAGAAACAGCGCCCGCAGGCCTTGGGCGTGCCAACGCGCCAACTGCCGCGGCTCGACGATCGGGTCGGCACACTCCATCGTGATAATCAGACCGAGCGGCGGTCGTGCGTCCGGCGTGCTCGCTTCCCACGCGGACCAATGCTCGTTCAAGTCGGCCGCGGTCTCAAGGATCCGCACCTCGCCGAGTTCTTCCATTAGCCGGTAATACGCCAGCTGGCCCTGCGCCATGGCGTAAACCATTTCCTGCGTCGGCCAATCGCCGCTACGAAACGCGTGCGGCCGCCCGGGCTTCACCCAGGGCTTGGCCCGCCCCAGCAACGTCGTCACCGCCACCGCCACGCCGGCCTCGCGCATCTCCGTGAAGCTCGTCGTGCACCGCCCCCGGCCATCATCGCACGACGGGTCGAGCTCCCGCTGCCGTGTCTCGTCCACCGTCCAGCGCGGGTCGCGCTCGTGAACCAGGGCGTTGAACGCGATGTCGAGGTGGCCTTCAAATACGAGCATAGTGGTGTCCTCGGACGGTTCGGGGGCGGTCATCGGCCGGCAGAAACAGGCGCAGCGTTCAGGTGGCGGTCGAGAAACCCGGCACAGGCGTCGAACCAACCACGTGCTTCGGGGTGGTCCTCGGCCAGCCCAATGCCGTGGGAGCCCTCTTCGTAGATGTGCATTTCAACCGGCACCCCGGCCACGCGGCAGGCCTCGGCAAACCGCAGGCTATTGTCACAGACGACCGATGCGTCCTGGGCCGTGTGCCAGAGAAACGTCGGTGGCGTGTCGGCCGCGACGTGGCGGTGGGTGGTGAGCAGTTCGAGGAGGTCGGCGTCCGGCTCGGGTCCGAGCAGGTTCAACCGCGACCCTGCATGGGCGATGGCGTTGTCGACCAGATCGATCACGGGGTAGCACAATATCGCCGCGTCGGGCCGACCGTTAACCGTTGCCGCGAATTCATCTATGTCGCTTGGGAATCGGCCGTGGTGCACCGTCAGCGTCGACGCGAGGTGTCCGCCGGCCGAGAACCCGAGCACGGCGATCTTCGGAGAGCGGATCGCGGGGTGCTGCCGCATGAGCCGCAGACCACGCCGTGCGTCATGGAGCATGGCCGGGTGACGGTGGGGCGCGACCCGATAGGTCAGGACGGCCGCGTCGAAGCCCGCCGCGTTCAGGCGTTCGGCGACCGGCTCGCCCTCGTGCGGGGCGTGCGACCCGTACCCGCCGCCGGGGCACACCATGACGCCGCCCCGTGGTTTCGTATCAGTGGTGGGATACAACTTCAGGCCCGGACCGCCCGCCATGTCCGGCCAGAGATCGATCACTTCGTCACGCATCGCCGGAGTATATCGCCCGCCGTGACAAACTTCGGTCGACGCCTTCTTGCATCGCATCGGTTAGAATTATGCTGATGAGCGATGATATCCCCCCACCCAACCCCTCGGGTCCCGACGGGGATCGTCCGCGCAAACGTCGCCGTCGCCGCCGAAACAAAAACAAGGGCGGCGCCTCTGGACAATCACCGGGTAATACTTCGGGCGATAAGTCCAAAGCTCCGGGAAATGCAGACGCCTCGGCTCCTTCACCAAAACCGCAACCGGCCCGCGACAAAAACAAATCGGGGCCGCGAGACAACACCAAGGGAGATCAGCCCGCCGCGGGCAGCACGCGTGGCAAGCCACGCTCCGAACGTCGCCGCGACGGCAACCAACAAAGCCCCGCGCGATCTTCGGGCTCCAAACGCGACGGCGGGCCGAACCGGAACGACAAACGCGACAACGCCGCCCCACCTCCGCAGACCAAGAAAAAGAAACGGCGCAAGCCGCGCACCAAACAGTGCGTCAACTGCTTCACGCCCTGCACCACGATCCACCGCGTCCGGCTCGACTACCGCAAGCAGTGGGTCTTCATCTGCGATATCTGCTGGCCCACACGGTGCGTCGACAACCCTCATTACGAATTTGGCGGCACCTGGGTGTCGGGCCGGATCGTCAAACCCGAAAGCCAACAACGCGACGAGTGGCTCGCCAAGCAGAAGCAAAAGAAGTCGCCCCCCGCCGAGACACAACCGTCCGAGCCGCGGACGGAGGCCCACGAGTCTGCCACCGATGTTTCCGTAGCCGTCGCCGAGCCACCGGCATCCGATCACTCCGCTCCCGCCGCCGCGGAAACCCCGGAAGTGCCGCAGCCGCCGGCAGCGCCCGAACCGTTGGACGGTGACCAAGAGTAACTTTTTGACCGCGGGGGTATCTGCCCCACACAGAGCACGAAGAGTGCCGCGACCGTGCGCTTCAAACCACCCCGGCCGACACCCGCCGCCCGAACAAAGCCAGCGCCGCCGACGACTCGACCTGCACCTCGACGATCTGCCCGATCAGCGACGGATCGCCCTCAAACATCACGATCAGGTCCCCGTCCGTTCGGCCCGACAACTGCACCACCGTCTCAGGCGACTGCCACCCCAAACTCACGCTCGGGTCGGCCCGGTTCGCCGACTTCTGCGACTTGGCGCTGACCTGCTCGACGAACACCCGAACGGTCTTGCCAACATACCCGGCGTGGATCGCGGCGCTGACCTCACCTTGGATCGACAACAACTCATTGTTCCGGCGTTTCTTCGTGTCGTTCGGGATGTCGTCAGGGAACCGATCGATCGCGGCCGTGCCGGGACGGGGCGAGTACTTGAAGATGAAGCTGTTCTTGAATCGGCAACGCCGCAGCAGGTCCGCCGTGAGCGCGTGGTCTTCGTCGGTCTCCGTGGGGAAGCCGCAGATAATGTCGGTCGCCAGTTCGGCGTCCGGCAGGTAGCCCCGGACCCGGTCGATGAGCTCGTAGAACTGCTCGACCTTATACCCGCGGTTCATCAGCTTTAGGATGCGGTTGCTGCCCGACTGCACCGGTAGGTGCAGGTAACGGCAGATGCGCGGGCAGTCGCGGATCACCTCGAGGATGTCGGTTCCAAAGTCGCGGGGGAAATTGGTCACGAAACGCAGACGCCGTAGCCCCGGGATCTCCTCGTGGATGCGGTGAAGCAGTTGCGCAAAGCTGGTCGTGGTGTCGCTAAAGATCGGCGAGGGCCCGCCGGTGCCGCGGTTGGGTGAGATGACCGTGCCGATCTGCGGCTGTTTAACGCCGTTGACCAGCACCGCAGCCGCGTTGTCGTAGTGGTAGTGGTTCACGGTTTGGCCGAGCAGCGTAATCTCGATCGCGCCCTGATCCACGAGCTTCTTGCACTCGTCGACGATGTGCTGCGGCGGCCGATGGACCTCGGCCCCGCGGGTATGCGGCACGACACAATAGGTGCACAGCTTGTTGCAGCCCCGTGTGATACGGACGTAGGCCGATCGCCCGCCGGCAAGTGAATCGTCCGGCGAAAACGAGCGGGACAGATCGACGAGCTCGAGCTTGTCCTCGGCCGCCGCGAGCGTGCCCGATCGGCGGTGGGTATTACCCTGCAGCGCGACGCAGGTGTCGCGACCGGCCGGATCTTCACTACTGTCAAGAGCAGGACTGTCGATGCCGCCGTCGCCGCCCTCGGCGTATTTGGTCCGCAGCACGTTGTCGATCAGCATCGGCACCTTGTCGAGTTCGCCGGGGCCACAGAGCAGGTCAACCTGCGGGTGCTTGCGCATCAAGTCCTCGCCGTCACGCTCGGCCATGCAGCCAATGACGCCCAACACCTTCGGGCCACGCCCGGAACGCCCCCCGGCACTCTTCCCCTCGGCAGCCAATGTTTTTTGGTACTTGCCGTATTTGCCGATCCGCGACCACACCTTGTTCTCCGCCACCTCGCGGACCGAGCAGGTGTTGTAAAGCACCACATCGGCCGACTTCCACTCGTCAACAAACCGGTAGCCGAGCGCCCGCAGTTGGCCGGTGACGAGTTGGCTGTCGAGTGTGTTCATCTGACAGCCGAAGGTTTCGAGGTACACCGACGGGCCGCTCCGGGCGTACTCGTCGGGCACCACGGCGGAGCCGGTGTCGCAGGCGTGTCCTGAACTTGTGGAAGGGGTTTGGGGCATATCGAGCCAAACATCATAGCCGATAGCCCAAAGATTCACGCCCCTCGACCCGGAGCGTCGATGGCAATCCCACGATGTCTTTTGCGCCGCCGTCATCCCGCCCCGAGAACCGCCCACGAAATGTCGCGCAGCAGCCCCCGTTCACCGACCGCGTAGCCGACTCCACGCCGGGATGGATTTTCTGCATGTGCGGGGTGATACTGTTGGCGGTGGTGGTCTTGACACCGCCATGGCTGGAACTGCACGAGAATGCTTGGCGGTTGCGCGTGATGCGGGCCCAGGCCCAGGCCCTGCGGCAACAGACGCAACGCTACGAAGAATTCGCCGCGGCCATAACGGCCGACGACCCGGTCGTGCTCGAAAGGCTCGCCATGACACACCTGCGGATGTCGATGGCGGGGAAGTACCCACTGCGCGTCCGACCGGTGGAACTGGACACGGGCGACGTCGGCGCGTGGCTGAGCGTGCCTCAGCCCGTGCTGGGTCGGGACGTGCCGTTCTATGCCGCCCCGCGCAACCGCCTGGTGCGGCTGGTCACAGGTCCGGGACGCCCGGCGTTATTGGCCGTCGGTCTGGTGTGCCTGATCGCCGGGGTTCTGTTTAATCCGCGGTCGCGACCCACTGTATCGCGACAGGCGTTTGTGGTGCGGCCGATCGACGTCCACAAACCGCTGAGCCATCCCCACCCGGCTTAAGCCTTTCCGCCTTTCGTCCGATGGGAGGGGAGTGAGCGATTCCACTCCACCAACCATGCCGCACCCCGTGCTCTCGGCGCTGTCCCCGACGCTGAGTCACGACGTCTCTCAGGCCCCGGCCGATACGATCGTCGCTCAGGCGCTCGCCTGTCTGCCCCCCTTTCAATCCTGGGCCCACAAAGCGACACCGACGGCTATCGAAAACGTGCTGCTGGACCTAAACGAGCAAGAGCTCATGACCACCGCCGCGGTGTGTCTGATCCGCCTCGTACGGTTGCAGCAGCAGAACGCCAACGCGGCTTGACCGCTCTCTTCGCGTTTTTGTTCTATTCCGCCAATCCAAGGTCTTCGTATAACGCCGCGAGAACCGTGTGCATCCGCTTTTGGTGCGCCGGCTCACCAGGTTGGCCGTTGAAAACAACCGCAACCGCCAGGTCGTGCTCGGGATCGGCGAAACCCACGGAGACTTGATTGCCGCCGTGACCAAACGCGACATCGGAAGCATGCGGTCCGAAGCCGTACGGCGTCGCGATCGGGTGGGTCTCGGCATTCGCCGCGTCGTGCCGGGCGTTGTTGGGCATAAACCCCAGGCCCCAATCCATCACGGCTCTGAACGTACGGTCCGTTGTGTCCTTGCGGTGACGATCGGTGAACAGCGCGAGGGTCTCGGGTTCCAGGACGCGGAAACCATCGAGCTCACCGCCGCCGAGCAGCGCGCGATAGAAGCGGGCGAGGTCTCGGGCGGGGCCGTAGACGTTGCCGCCAGGGCGTTGCCCGACGACCCATCCGCGTTGCTCCATGTCTGTCGGCTGCGGGGCGTGGCCCGTAGTGTTGGCCACGGGAGTGAGCCGCGGGGCTTGGCGTTCGAACACGTCTTCGGGCATGCCTACCCACGTGTCGTCCATCCCCCACGGTTCCAGCACGGCCCCCCGCAGATGCTCGCCCAGCGGCTGCCCGGTGCAGATTTCGAGCACCCTACCCAGGATGTTCCATCCCGAGTGCGGGTGATAGCCGGCCGTGACCCCGACTTCCCAGCCCGTTTCCAGCCGCCCCGAGCACACCGCTTCGATGGATTCGTCCCAGGTCTGCTCCGGGTAGCGAAATACGACCGAGCGGAAGCCGCCGGTATGGGTTAGCACATGGCGGACGGTAATATTGTGCTTGCCGCGCTCTCCGAACTCGGGAACGTACTCGACAATAGGGTCGTCGAGATCGATCACGCCGTCCTCGACCTGCTTGGCCACCGCCACGGCCGTGATCGGCTTGCCGGCACTCAGCCATAGCGTCAGGTGGTCGGAGGTCAGGGCCTCCGCCGCAACCCAACTTCGCCCAGCGGGTTCTTGGACGACATTTCCTGCTAGCACGGGCGACGACTGGTCTGTTTCCGGTGGTCTGGTATGGCCCAGACCGCAATCGACCACGCAATCCGGACCCCGCCAGACGCAAACCTGGGCCCCGGGGTGTAGGCCCGCTTCGATGCCCCGTTCGATCCGTTCGGTGGTCTTGGGTATCGCCTCCATACCGGCGATCATCGGGCAAACCTCGCGTGGAACACGAGTTAATTCATCGAGGGATCGCGGGGCACGATCTGGGGGTCCCAATCCTTAAACAGCTCGCTCGACGCCTTAACGCGGATGAGCTTACGCCAGACGTCGGCCTGTTCACTGGGAGTGGAGCGCAGCACCGTTGCCGCGTCGCCCTCGATCACGGACCACGCCTTGACGGCAAGTTCGCTCTCGAGTTGGCCCGCACCCCACCCGGCGTAGCCCGCGAAGAAACGGGCCGGGCTCACGGCGCCGCAGAGCGCCGGCTCAACGTATTCGCGCTCGGTCGCGAAATACAGCCCGTCGAGCACCTGTTCCTGACCGTGGACCGGGTCACCGTGGAGCACCATCAACGGCCCGTCACACGGGCCACCGCGGTACAGCATCTCCTGGGTCGAACACTCGGTCTCAACCTGATCTCCCAAGGCCTCAGCTACCGCTGTGCCGGTCGGTTGATTCAGCACCAAGCCCATCGCGCCCTCCGGCCCGTGCTGAACCATCAGGATCACCGACCGCTCGAAATTCGGGTCCCCCATCTCCAGCGACGCCAACAGCATTTGTCCCCGCAGACTTTCCATGCTCACCATCATAGCCCCCGCGTCCGCGCCGCCAAGCCCCGATCGGCGTGATTTATGGGATGGTCAAGAATGTTCATTCCGGTGGTTCGTCGTCGTCGGCTGCAAAAACCGATGTCGTGCCATCTTCTTCCACGAGCGGCCCACGAAACAGTTTGATCTTCGGGCTCAGGCCCCGCGGACGCTCGGACTCCAGCGGGGTGATCCCGGCGAGCACCGTGATGCCCGCGAGCACCTTCTGGCCCTGCTCGACCTTGACTTCAGGCTGGAGGGTTCGTGGCAGGTAGAGTTCGCTGGTGGAGCCGAGCTTGATGATGCCGAACTTCTGACCGCGCTGAACGACCTGATCGACCTGCAGCCCGTTGTGGATCGTGCGGGCGAGCAGGCCCGCGACCTGCCGCACCACGGCGACGGGATGTTCCTTGATCGGATGGATGAACACCGTGGTCATCGACTCGTTGTCCTCGGCCGATTCGGGATTAAGCGTATTGCGGTGGGCGCCGGGCTGGTGGGTGATCGACGCGACCTTGCCATGGCAGGGGCAGCGGTTGACGTGGACGTCGAAGACCGACATGAAGATCCGCACGCACACGGCCGGGCCGTCGAACGGCTCGAAGTGGTCGAGCGAATGAATCGACGACACCTTGCCGTCGGCCGGGGCGACCACGACGCCGCGGTGCGTCGGCGTCCTGCGCTCGGGGTCGCGGAAGAACATCAGCAGCAGGAAGACGATCACGGCCGTGGCCACCGCCCCGGGCCAGTAGCCCAAGAGCACCAACGAGATCGCCACACACAGACCCACCACGATGATGGTGAGCCATTCGTTTTTGGCGTAGGCGCTGAGCATGGCGGGTCGGTCGGCGGATGGCGTGGCGATGAGGCAGGCTGCGATGCGGACAGTGTAGAGAATAACACCGCCACGGGACGACGCGGATCTATTGGCGATGCGCCAGGCAACGCCTCCCGATAAAGCTAAACGAAATCACTCATTGAGCCCCGCCGCTTACGGCGGGAGCCGACATACTGCTAATTACGAGAGCGCGCAATAAGCAAGGCGACTCAACGGGATCCTCGCTTCAAGTTACGTTACGCCGACTTCTTGCCGAGCATGAAGCCCACGCCGCCGAGCAGGAAGCTGATCACGAGCAGGCCCAGGCAGAGGAACATCAGGTTGCTCGAACCGTCTTCGGTGACGAGTGTGCTCGTGATTACGCTGCGGCCGCCGGCGATAGCCGCGGCCACAACAACCAACCCGATGATCAACGCCACAGTCGCCCCGATGAGCAGCCCCGCGCCCATCGCGCTGCCGGCGGGGTCGGAGTCGTCGACCACGGTGTACGCGGCACCGCCGCCCGCGGCCATCCCGCCGGCCATGGGCATGTCCATCGAACCGGGATCGCCGGTATCGGTCAGGTTCTCCAGGCCCGACGGGCCGGAGGCGCCGGTTTCCATCGACAGCGCACCTTCGAAGACACCGGACGAGCCCACCGAGGATTCGAGGCCGAAGTCGGCCGAGGACGACACGCCGGTGTCGCCTCCGCCGGGGTAGATCTCGTCAAGAAGTTCCGCGCCGAGGCTGGTATCGTCGGATTCGCGGGTCAGGTCGAGCAACCCTGATCCCGAACCGACGGATTCGAGGGCCAGCTCTTCGTCGTCGATTTGTGGCTGGGTCACCTGCGTCTGCGCCATGGGGTCGGCCGGCTCGACCTCGCCGGCGTCGAACACGCTGATGCCCGTGCCTTCCTTGGGGTCGACCGGCTCGCCGGCGCCGCTGGCCATCGAGTCGGCGAGGCTGATCGCGTCGGTGTCGTCGGGGCCGGGGTCGGCCAAGGGGATACCAAGGCTCGACCCGTCGTCGGCGCTGTCGCCCGGGCTGGCGAGTTGGTCGATTTGCTCACGCTTGAACATGAGCTTGTCGCGGTCGCGGAACTGCTGGAGCTTGCCGGAGGCGGCCATCTCTTTGATCGCGTCGGCGTCGAGGCCCAGGCGTTCGGAGGCCTCTTCGAGGGTGTAAAACATCTTGGCCATGCCGTGAAGCTCCGTGGGTGGGGTGCGAGGATTCGGGGGCAAACGCGGGCCCGGACGGGTTTCTCCAGAGGAGATCTCCGGCGGAGAGTCCAGCGGGGGACTTTCGGGGCCTGGACCCTTAAAGATAATCTCAACCCGTGGATCTGACAAGAATTGGCTGCGAGTTCCCGGACCTTGGAACTGCACAATTCACGGCATACCGACCCCAAAGCCCTGGCCGACAGGCGAGAGCTGGTGGACAACGAAGAACGGCGTTAAACCGCGGAGACGCCTCCCAAGCCGTTGACCAGCGGGTCGAGGGTGTTGAGGAACTGCGCCAGGAAGAAATTGCTGATGATGATCGCGATAAACCCCATCACGAACGAGTCGGTGGCGGCCTGGCCGACACCGGCGGCACCGCTGTCACAGTTAAACCCTTTGTAGCAGGCAATCAGGCCGATGAACAAACCGAAAAATACGGATTTAAACAGGCCGGTGAAAACGTCCCAATTGTTGACGAGTTGGGCGGTGAACTCCCAGTAATCGGCGGCGTCGACCCCGAACCCCGCCGCGACGATCAGGTATCCCCCCGCGATGCCCAACAGGTTCGAAAACACCGTGAGGATCGGCAGCATAATCACGCAGGCGGTAACCCGTGGCACGACCAGATGCTGGATCGGGTCGGTGCCCATGACCCTCAAGGCGTCGAGTTGCTCGGTCACGCGCATCGTGCCGACCTCGGCCGAGACCGCCCCGCCAACGCGGCCGGCGATCATGACCGCCGCGAGCACCGGGCCGATCTGCTTGACCACTGACAACGCGATCACGCCGCCGAGTTTGTTCTGTTGGCCAAACGCCGCGAACTGGTCGTAGGTCTCCAGCCCGATCACGGCCCCGACAAACATGCCCACCAGCATCACCACGGGGATGCTCATCACCCCGATGGTGAACAGTTGCGGCAAGAGCAGGCGTAATCGGCCGTAGCCCGAGGGCTTACGCACGGTCCAGAAAGCGGTTGCGCCACAGAACCTCGAAAATTCACCAAACCCGGCGACCCGGTCGGTCAGGTTCTGCCCGAGGTTCGCCAAGCGGTCGGCATTCATGGTGAAGATTTCCGGCCCACCCCTGCCGCGGGGGGCGTCTGGGTCCCCGGAAAGATGATTTTCCGGGAGCGGAAAGGGTGACCGACGGGATTCGAACCCGCGACCCTCGGGATCACAACCCGATGCTCTAACCAACTGAGCTACGATCACCAACTGCGACCGGGGCAAGCCCACGGACCACGAACAAGTAATTATGGCGCGTCGGCGGCGCGTGTCAAACCTCGCGGTAACGCCCGACACGGGCTCATGCGGGCCACACGAAGTTTGCCCGCGACCCCGGCGCGGGATACGATACGGGTTAATTTTTACTGCCCGATCAGGCGCTATCCTCCCCACTCTTTTTCACTTAATCAAGCCAAGCCCATGAATACGGATATTCGATCGCGACGCTTTCTCTTAATTTTGGGCCTGTTGGGCCTGACGCTCTCGCTTCCCTTCCTGGGTGGCTGTAACAACGGCACACAGGGACCGTTCCCTGTGTACGCCTACTCAGACGACGGCGACCTGCTGCCGCGACCCAGCGGGGCAGGGCTGGTCGTCGATCCGAACGCCGAGATCCCCGATGTGCCCCGGCCCGTCGGCTTCGTCGGTGTCCCCAGCAAGAGCACCAGCAGCGTTGATCCGATCACCGGCATCCGCACCGTGTTCCACGTCTACCAGGGCCGGTCCAACACCCAGGACGCCGCGGCTTACTTCCGCCGCAACCTCGACGACTACGGCTGGAACCTCGACAGCTTCGATAACGGCGACCCCCGAGCCACCGTCCAGGCCTACGCCAAGGGTCCCGAGCAACTCCGCGTCACCATCACCGGAGACCGCGGCATCACCACCCTGAACGTCACCATCAGCCCGGCCGGCCCCGTCGCCGGAGCGACCGAACTGCCATAGACTTTTGCCGATACCCGATAATTCTTTCCCGCCGCTCCCCCCGCACGGCGTCCGGACCTGTTGAGCTATCCCCATCATGGAAACGCCCCCTAAAACGCCCCACTCCGAACCCGAACTCGAAGACAGCGGTGAGTTCTCCAATTTCTTCAACGACGTTGCCGCGTTCTGGGATCGCTTTGGCACGCCTCTCGTCGGCATCCTGGCCGTCGCGGCGCTGATCTTCGCCGGCTACAACCTCATCACTCAACGCGCCATCGCCGCTAAGCAGAACGCCTGGATCGACCTGTACGGGTCGGCCAGCGTCGACTCGTTGCAGTTGGTGGTCGATACCACCAAGAGCCCGGTGGTTAACACCGTGGCGAACCTGCGGGCCGGCGACCTGTTGATCGCCGAGTCGCGGGCCGCCGACGGGGACAAAGTTCAGGCGATCCTCGACAACGCCGCCGGGCATTATCAGGCGGCGCTCGACGGCGCCCCGCACACGCTGTACAAGCTCAACGCGCTGGACGGCCTCGCCGTCGTCGCCGAGTCACGTTTCGAAACCGACAAGGCCCGCGAGTATTACGAGCAGATCAGGATGCTCGCCGGTGACCAATTCCCGTACTGGGTTTCTGTCGCCGAGCGTCGGCTGACGTTGTTGCCGGATCTCGCCGAGCCCGTGGTGTTCGCCCCGGAACCCGAGGCGGAGCTCGATTCCGAGGCCGCGAGCGACCTGGGCGCTGCGGATGCCGAGGCGGTGCTCGACGCCCTCACAGCACCGGCCGACCCGTCGTCCGAGGAGCCCGCGGTGGAATAGACGGTTCCGTCCAAGTGATTCGGCTGCCTCGCCGATCGAAGTAGACCGATTTCTGGGGGCCGGGCAGCGTGATGAGTGAAGCAGACCGCCCCGACGCCCGGTACGAAGCGACCACGGTCGAAGAACTCGAGGAGGCCGGGGCCGAGCACCGGGTCTACACCCTGTCGACCGATTCCAGCCAACGGATCGACAAGTACCTGCAGAACCGGCTCAAGGGCATCAGCCGCAACCAGATCCAGAAACTGATCGCCCTGGGCGGCGTGACCGTCAACGGCAAGACCTGTAAGCCGTCGCTGTCGCTGCGCTCCGGCGACGTGGTCGAGGTGATGGTGCCGCCCAAGCCCGCGGTCGACCTCCGGCCCGAGCCGATCGCGATGGACATCCTTTACGAAGACGACGACATGGTCGTGGTCAACAAGCACGCCAACTTCATCGTCCACCCCGCCCGAAAATACAAGTCGGCGACGATGGTCAACGCCCTGGCGTACCACTTCGAGAACCCGGGATTCAACACGCCACGCACCGACGAACGCTCCGTCGATAAACGCGGCCTATCGGGTGTCGGTAAGGAGGATCAGCGCCCCGGCGTTGTTCACCGCTTGGATATGAACACCACCGGCGTCATCCTGTTCGCCAAACAGGACGCCACCCACTGGCTTCTCGCCAAGCAGTTCGAAGACCGCACCAACCTCAAGTGCTACCTCGCCCTGGTCCACGGCTCCCCCGCCGAGCCCAGCGGCGTGATCAACGAGCCGCTGGGCAAGCACCCAACGATCCGCGAGGGCCACGCCGTGCGTCACGACGCCAGCGGCAAGGAGTCGCTGACGTTCTACCGCGTCCGTCGGCGTTACCAGGGGTACTCGCTGATTGAGTGCGAACTCAAGTCGGGCCGGACCCACCAGATCCGTGTCCATCTTTCGTACCTGGGCTTCCCGATCGTCGGCGACCAGCTCTACGGCGGCGAGACCGTCGGCCCCCGGGAACTGGCCGAACCGCCGATCGCCGCGGGCTCGCGGCCCAGCCTCAACTTCGCCCGCACCAAGGCTGAGGGCACCAAGATCGAGGCCGCCGCCGCCGAACGCGTCGCGGCGGGTGAACTGGTCATGGGCACCCCCGCGCTGCACGCGGCGCTCTTGCAGATCAACCATCCGATCAGGCAGCAAGAAATCACCTTCACCGCCCCGCTGCACTCGCCGATGCTCGACATCGTCCGCGAACTCGAAGCCCACTACCGCGCCCCCGCCAGCGACGGTCCGGTCGCGGCTCAGGGCACCCATGTTGATCTTGCCCACGCCCTGCCCGGCATCAACCTCGACTGAACAAAGATCGCTCAAAAAAAATATTGGGTTTACCCGCAATAGATCTCGCGACGCGGTGGTTATACAGCCACCCTTAATAGGAGCGACGCGATGATCCAGCCCCCTCCGCCGTCCGCTTACGAACCCGCCGAAATCGGCCTCGATCGCCATGCACTCGAAGCCCCGCCTCAGGTCATCCGCACCGAGCTCGTCGAGCGGGTTCGCCGGCTCATCGAGCGAGGGGCTTACGAGACCCCCGAGCGCATGGACAAAGCGGTCCAACGACTGCTCGAAGATCTATGAGTCCAGGTACAGCCTTACCCTCGCCCATCAAACCCCGCAGATTGGCCCCTACGACCGGACGGGGATGATTAGTTCGTTCGATCCACCACCTCTGACAAGGTCTGCAGCCGGTAGCCGCGACCTTGAGCGGCCGAGATCAGCGCCCGCAGGCTCTTGAGCGTCCTCGGACCTCGGTCCGCTAATTCGCCATGGCCCTCATGCAGCACCACGATCGCGCCGGGGAATATGGCGTTGCCGACCTGGTTCCCGTAGGTCACCGGCAGGTGAAGAAAGGTGTCCCACGGCAAGAAACTGCCCATCACAAACGTCGGCTCGTAACCGGCATCGCGCACCATAGGCAGCATGTCCTCGGGCCGGTACGACCCGCCCGCGGCGCGGAACCAGCGTGGCTCGACCTCGAACTCCCGCAGCCGCTTGTCGGCGCCGGAAAACGTCTCCACGAAGGCCCCGGGCGACAGGGCCACACTCGGCACGTCGGCGGCGGTGTGGTTACCCAACTCGTGACCCTCGTCGAGGATCCTCCGCACGACCTCCTCACCGGCGGGGCCTAGCGCATCGAGGTGGTCGGTGTGGATAAAGAACGTGGCGGTCGCGCCGTGCCCGGCGAGCAGGTCGAGGATCTCATCGGTATGCGCCGACGGGCCGTCGTCGATGGTCAGTGCGACAACCTTCTCCCCACCCACGTCCACGCGGAACAAACCCTCGGGCCCTATCCGCTCGAACACCGGCAAGAGCACCACTTGCACATGCCCGCACGCCGGCAGCATCAACACGCCGAACACACATAAAACCATACCGAGTCTGAAGAAACGCCGCCCCCGAGGCCGCGGCTGCCGCGTATCAGCCATCGCCCTTCCCCGGCGCAATCCAAGGCACGTCCGATACACCCGCCAACTGATTCGCGCGCCGCGCCATCGCAAACAGCAGGTCACTGAGCCGGTTAAGGTATACGATTACGTGGTCGCCGATCGGCTCGTGGTGGGTCAGCGCCACACACATCCGCTCGGCCCGCCGGCACACGGTCCGTGCCACGTGGAGCCGGGCCGCCGCCTCGCTGCCGCCGGGCAAGACGAAGTGCTGCATCGCCGGCACGGGCTCGCAAACCGCGTCGATCCAATTCTCCAACTCGCTCACCTGAGCCTCCCCGACACGCGGTACGGTCGAGCCACGGCCGGTCTCGTTGCCCTGCTCGTCGACCTCGCCGTGGGGCGTGGCCAGGTCGGCCCCGATCTCGAATAGCCGGCTCTGGATCGACTCCAGCGGCCCGGCGAGCTCATCGTCTGCACCGCTAAGCACTAAGCCGATCAGGCTGTTGAGTTCGTCGACAGTGCCGTAGGCTTCCACGCGCAGGTGGTCTTTGCCCACGCGTTGGCCGCCGTAAAGATCGGTCAATCCCGCGTCGCCACGTTTGGTGTAGAGCTTCATAACGATACTATAGAAGAGCCCAACGGCCGGGGCCCAAGCGTGCGCAGCGGGGCAGGTAAAATCTACTTCATGGCCGAGCCGCGTCGGAATGCCTATGGTATGGCACTGCGAAAACACTCCCCGCGCCCTACCACGAAAGCGGACCCACCATGCCCGACAGCCCCGCCCTGGACGAATCTGCCGTGACCGACTCCACCACCATGCCCGACGTGCAAGGCTCCGCCGACCGCCGCAACGTGCCAATCAACAAGGTCGGCGTCAAGGACATCCGCTACCCGATCTCGCTCGACACGCCTTTGGGAGGCAAGCAGTCCACCGTGGCGACGGTGAACATGTATGTGTCTCTGCCGGCTGAGAAAAAAGGCACTCACATGTCGCGTTTCCTGGAGATCCTCAACAAGTACCACGAAGCGATCAGCTCTAAGGACATCATGCTGGTCTGCAACGATATGAAGCAACGCCTCGGGGCCGACGACGCCCATCTCGAGCTCGACTTCCCCTACTTCGTTGACAAAAAAGCCCCGGTCACCGGGATGGTCGGCAAGATCGACATCGAGGTCAGCTTCCGCTGCGACGCCAACGGCATCGACGACTTCGTCATGGGCATCAAAGTCCCCGCGACCAGCCTGTGCCCCTGTTCGAAAGAGATCTCGCGGTACGGCGCCCACAATCAGCGCTGCGTGATGGAGGCCAAGGTGCGTTTTGCCCCGGGACAAACCATGATGATCGAGGAGCTCTTCGAGATCGTTGAGCGGTGCGCGAGCACCCAAGTCTTCGCCGTACTCAAGCGGCCCGACGAGAAATTCGTTACCGAGGACGCCTACGAGAACCCGAAGTTCGTCGAAGACATCGTCCGGGACCTGGCCGTGGCCCTCGACGCCGAGGACCGCATCAAGTGGTTCCAGGTCAACTCGGAGAACTTCGAGTCGATCCACAACCATAACGCGTATGCGATGGTGGAGAAGGACAAACGGTAGGGCCTTCGCTGCCGTGCCGCACCAATCCGTATCTCCCCCCAACACTAACCATGCGGCGTGCCGACCCCGGTCGCCGTTTTTTGTTAGTAGATTCACCCCTCGCCGTGCGGGCGGCGAAGCGTTACCCTGTGCGGTCCCCCTTCGGTCCGAACGGGCCGGGAATCGGGGCATCGTCGTTATGGCCAAGCGTAAGAAACCCAAACACAACTTCTCGCCACGGATCGTCAACCGCCGGGCGACCCGCGACTACGACATCACCGACAAGCTCGAGGTCGGGATGAAGCTGCTGGGCACCGAGGTCAAGTCGATCCGTCACAGCCAGATCTCGCTGGCCGAGGGCTACGTCGCGGTGAACCCGCAAGCGATGACGCTACAGCTGTTCAACGTCAATATCGCCCACTACCCCCAGGCCGGCCCGTTCCAGCACGACCCCAAACGCGTCCGGGAACTGCTTGCTCACAAGCGTGAGATCAAGAGCCTCTACGGCAAAACCACGGCCAAGGGAGTCACGATCGTCCCGCTGGAGGTGTACTTCAAGGACGGCATGGCGAAGATGAAGATCGGGGTTGGCGTCGGGCGTCGGCAAGCCGACAAACGGCAGGACATCCGTAAGAAGGAGGCGGAGAAAGATATGCGGAAAGCGATGACCCGAAAAATCCTGTAGCCAAGCCGAGCGAATTTAGGAACTCCCGCACCCCAAAGGCATCCCACGTTGATCCAGCGATCGCAGATCGCTGCGCTTTCTGAAACCCCATGCAACGCCTGCTGATCCCCCTCACCTTCATCCAGAGCTTCGCGACCGTGCTGCTCGAGCGTGGGCTGTATTTCTATACCGACGATCAACTCGGTTTCAGCGAACTCGAAAACCTCGGGCTCGCGTTGCTTTTCGGGGGCTGCTACGCCGGTGGCGCACTCAGCTCGCACGCCATCACCAAGCGCCGCGGCGAACGGCCGGCGCTGCAGGCGGTGCTGATGGGGCTCGGGGCCTTGAGCCTGACCGTGGCGGTGATGCCGGGGCGGGTGGTGGTGTGGAGCGGGTTTGCGGGGATCGCGTTCCTGATCGGGGTCAAGTGGCCGATCATCGAGAGTTACGTGACGGCGGGGGCGACGCCGGACCGCGCGTTCCGGGTCTTGGGACGGTTCAACGTGGCGTGGTCCAGCGCGATGCCGTTGTCTCTGGCGACCACCGGGTTCATGATTGACTCGGTGTCGCCGACGTCGTTCGTGGTTCTGGCGGCGGTGATCTATCTGGGGACAATCCCGTTCTTGCGAGGATTGCCTTGGGTGCCGGTTCACCTGCCGCACGACCACCCTGCGCGGCCCGACCCGGTGAGGCTGCGGCGGTATCGGGCCCTGTTGGTTTCGTCGCGTTGGTCGATGGTGGGGACGTGCGCGATGATGTTTCTGTTAGCGCCGCTGATGCCGAGCATCTTCGCAGACCTGGGGCACGGGGTGGCGTGGTCGCCGGCCTTGTCTTCGGTGGTCGACGCCTGCCGTTTCCTGGCGTTCGCGGTACTGGGGGGGTGGGCCGCGTGGCGGGGGCGGTCGCTGCCGCTCGTGGTATCGGCTTTCCTGATCCCGATAGGGTTCCTGTTGGTATTGTTCGCGACAACCACGACTTCGGCGATCCTCGGGCAGGTGCTGTTCGGCTTCTGCGCCGGGCAGGTCTACTACGCGGCGATCTATCACGCGATGGTGCTGCACAACGCCTCGGTCGAGGCCGGCGGCCACCACGAAAGCATGATCGGGGCCGGCTTCGCCCTGGGCCCGGCGATCGGGCTGGCGGGCGTGCTCCTACAGCGGGTCACGGGCGACCCGACCACGGCGATGCTGCTGGCGGTGATGCCGTTCGTGGCGCTATGCGTGTTCGCGTCGTTATGGCCCCTGTGGGGCCTATGGCGACACGCTCGGGCCGTGTCGGGCCAGCCGCCCGAGAAAGTTCTAGAATCTCTTGTCACCGACCCCTTGCACCAATCCGAACCCACCGAAGCCACCCCGTGAATTCATCTCCCACCACCGACGCCACCCAGGAAGCCACCGCCCTACCTTTTACCCCCGCGACGATCGCCGCCGACCACGGCACGCCCACGTGGGTCTACGACGCCGGCGTGATCGAGCAACGCATCGCCGAGGTCGCGGCGTTCGATACTGTGCGCTACGCTCAGAAAGCCAACTCCAACCTCGCGCTGCTCGCGCTGATGCGCAGGCACGGCGTGAAGGTCGATGCCGTCACCGCTGGTGAGATGCACCGCGCCAAGCTCGCGGGGTACGAGCTCGGCAGCGACGACGTGATCTTCACCGCCGACCTCTTCGATGACGACGCCCTGGACATGATCCGTCAGCATCACGTGCCCGTGAACGTCGGCAGCCCCGATATGATCGCGCAGTTGGCCGCGGCAAAGATCAATGTGCCGATCACGCTCCGCATCAACCCCGGCTTCGGCCACGGCCACTCGCAGAAGGTGAACACCGGCGGCGAATCCTCAAAGCACGGCATCTGGTACACCCAGATCGCCGACTGTCTCGCCTCGGCCGAGACCCACGGACTGAACATCCGCGGCCTGCACATGCACATCGGGTCGGGCACCGATTTCGAGCACCTCGCCGAGGTCTGTGGCGCAATGGTCAACGCCGCCCGGGCCTTCTCCGAGCACGCCGACACGCTCGAAGTCGTCTCGGCCGGCGGCGGGCTTCCGATCCCGTACCACAAGGACAACCCGGCCCGGATCGACACGCAGCGCTACTACGAGGTGTGGGACGCGGCCCGGCGAGAGATCGCGCAGATCACCGGCAACGACATTCATCTTGAGGTTGAGCCGGGCCGTTACCTCGTGGCCGAATCAGGGTATCTGCTCACCAAGGTCCGCAGCGTCAAGCAGTCGGGCAGCAAGCATTACCTCGTGATCGACGCGGGCTTCAACGACTTGGTTCGCCCGAGTTTTTACGGGGCGTACCACCACATCTCCGTCGTCCCCGGCGACGGGAGTGACATGGCCGAACGCGGCGAGCAAGACTACGTCGTGGCCGGTCCGCTGTGCGAATCCTGCGACGTGTTCACCCAAGAGGACGGCGGCGTGGTCACCACCCGTCGGCTGCCCGAAGCCCGGCCGGGCGATTACCTGATCCTCCATGACGCGGGGGCCTACGGCATCGCGATGAGCAGCAACTACAACTCTCGTCGCATCGCCGCCGAGGTGCTGATCAAAGACGGCCAGACCCACGTTATCCGCCAGCGGCAGAGCTTTGAATCCCTGACGCAGTTCGAGTCGATCCCCGAAGGGATTTGAAATCTGGCGGGGTGGTCGGTTGACTCACGGCCGCGGCGGCCAGCGGTCACGGTACGGCTCGCCCATCGCTTTGGCCCGGTCCATCGCGCGGTCCAGAGGTGCCTGCTCCCGGGCTTCGGCCTGCGACATCAAGTGCGCAACCCGGTATCCGCTCCAAGCCTGCCAGACGACGAAGGCCGACAGCAGCAGAAGCATCGTCCGGTTGATCGGTATGAAGCCCGACAAGCCGACCAGCGCCAGCAAAAAGGCCGCCACGCCGATGGCTAATCCAAAACCCGCGGTGATCCTCAGACTCCGCGCCCGGCCGACAAAGAACCACAGGATCGACTGCAGGATCTGCCCCCCGTCGAGCGGGTAGATCGGCAGCATGTTGAAAACTAGCAGGGCCAGATTGATGTGGGCGATCAGGTAGAGAAAACCCTGAATCGGCGACGGCGACGGCGGCAAACCCAGCGTGCCGTAGATCAGGAAATACAGCCCGTACAGGATCGGCGCGAGCGCCACGTTGACCAATGGCCCCGCCGCGATCGACCACAAGACCGCCCCCGGACGCGGCGGCGGTTTGACGAAGGCCACGCCCCCCAACGGCCAGAGCACGATATCCTTCGCTTCTCCGCCGACCGACCGGCAAGCCAACGCGTGGCCAAACTCATGCAGGATCACGATGCCAAACAGCGAGCAATACACCGCGAGGAACGCCAGGAGGTCACCCACCCCGCGTCCGCCGGCGATGTCAAACAGCACGTAGGCCGCGACGAACCACGACCAATGGACGAACACGCGGATGCGGGCGAAGGAGAACAACCGGATGGAACCTGCGGGGGAGGGCATGGCCGAAGGATAGGCGAACGCCTACGCTACTTCGCTTCCAACGGGCCGGAATTCGCCGACCCGGGGATGGAGCAACGAGGATCCGCATGGCTGAGAACGAGAAAAAAGTGGCGATCGTGACGGGAGCGGGCAGCGGCGTGGGTCGGGATACCGCGTTGCTGATGGCCGACGCAGGGTACGCCGTTGTGCTGGTCGCCCGCACCGAGGCCAAACTGTTGGAGACTGTTGCCTACATCCGTGAAGAAGGCGACCCCGATGCTGATCTGCTTGTTCACGCCGCCGACGTGAGTGACAGCACTGCCGTGGACACACTCGTGGCTAAGGCGCTGAGCCACTACGGCCGGATCGACGCCGTGGCCAACATCGCCGGCTCGGCGCCCTTGCAACCCATCGGCCGTCTCACCGATGGCATCATCGACGACGCGATCAACATCAATCTCAAGTCTGTGATCTACATGACCCGGGCGGTCTGGCCCGCCTTCCGGAAGCAGAAGGATTCGGGGGGTGGGGCGATCTGCAACGTCTCGTCGATGGCGAGCATCGATCCTTTCACGGGCTTCAACGTCTACGCCGCCGCTAAAGCCGGCGTAAACCTTTTCACCAAGGCGACCGCCGACGAAGGCAGCCGATTCAACGTGACCGCCGCCGCGGTCGCGCCCGGCGCAATCGAGACACCCATGCTTAGGGAAAACTTTCCGGTGAAGGCGATCCCCGAATCGAATACACTCGATCCGCTCGTGGTCGCCGGTCTGGTGAGAGACGTGCTCACCGGCGCGCGTCAGATCACACCCGGCGAAACCATTCCGCTGCCCAGCCCGCACTGATTCGAGCGGTCCGGGCTTCACCCCCCAGGACCTGTTTGATGACTACTACGCAGATCGGCTCAGGCGAATTCACTTACCGCTGGCACGAAGACTGGGCCAAAATCCCCGACACCCCCCCCGGCCGCAATAACGGCCGGACTCACGGCGTGGGGGTCCTCGATGATGGCCGTGTCGTCGTCTTCGCCCAGACCGTCCCGGGCGTGCTTTTTTACAATGCGCAGGGACAACTTATGGATTCTTGGGGCGACCGGTTCACCGGTGCCCACGGCCTTGAGATCGTCAAAGAAGATGGCATCGAGTATTTCTGGCTGGTCGACCAGAACTCTTGCGAGGTCTGTAAAACCACCGTCGACGGGGAACTGGTCCTACGCCTGAGTCCACCGACAGACGAAAACATGTTCAATGGGCGGTACATGCCGACTTGGGCGGCGGTGAACCCTGCAAACGGGGACATCTGGGTCGCCGACGGCTACGGCGGCTCGGGCGTATATCGGCATGCCTCTGATGGCACGTATCTCGGCCGTTTGACCGGCGAAGAGGGCGCGGGCGAGTTCAAGTGTTCTCATGGCCTGAAGTTCGGCCCCGACGGCAATCTCTACATCGCCGACCGCGGCAACCACCGCGTGACCGTCTACGACGGTGAGGGGCGCTACCTACGGCACAACGACGACGCCACCCACTCACCCTGTGGCTTCGATTTCTTCGATGGACTCATCTTGGTCCCCGAGCTATTTACCGGCGTCAAATTACTCAGCCACGACCTCGACGTCGTGGCCGAACTCGGCGCGAGCCCCGATGTCACACCCGACACCAAGCCCGAGGGCTGGCCCCAGGTCGATCGCGCCGCCCTAATCAAGCCGGGCCGATTCAACAGTCCGCACGGCGCATGTTTCGGCCCCAACGGAGATATCTACGTCGTCGAATGGATCGTCGGCGGCCGGATCACCAAGCTGGAAAAAATCTGATACCGGCCGGACGATACAATCTCGGTTATGCGGATCCTGTTGACCAACGATGACGGCATCGAAGCCCCCGGCCTCAGGGCGTTGCGCCGCGCGATCGACTCGCTCGGCGAGGTTCATGTCGTGGCTCCCGCGAGGGTGCAATCGGCGACCAGCCACGCCGTAACGTTCCACCGGCCGATCTCGGTCGAGGCCCGTGACATCGGCTTCGCCGTGCACGGTCGTCCCGCCGACTGCGTCAAGCTTGGGCTGCACGCTCTCATCGACGGCCCCGTCGATCTGGTCATCAGCGGCATGAACAGCGGCGCAAACGTCGGCATCAACGTGTTGTACTCCGGCACGGTCGGCGCGGCCCGCGAGGCGAACTTCAACGGCGTGCCCTCCGTCGCCGTGAGCCTGCACATCGGTGACTGGAACCTCGACCACTGGGACCGCGCCGCCCAGCACGCCCGCGCGGCAATCGACGCCGTGCTCTCCGAGCCGATCGACCCGCACACCGTCGTCAATATCAACGTGCCGATCCTCGACGGCGGCGTCGAGCCCAAGGGCGTGAAGGTCGTGCCTGCTTCGCTGAGCAAGATGGTCGTCGAGTACGAGCGAGGCACCGACAGCGACGGCAACCCGACGTACCAGGTCTGCAACGCGATGACCTTCGCGCAAAACATCCCCGGCACCGACGTCGAGGCGCTGTACGACCGCTACGTCACCGTGACCCCACTGCACTTCGACACGACCTGCCCCACGACCACGCCCGCCTGGGCCCAGAGGCTAGAGGTGTAGCGTGGCCTCAATCGATCAGGTGCTCGACCCGGTGGCGGATCTGTCGGCGCTGATCGACGGGGCCGACGCCGCGCCGATCGCGGACTACCTGCGGGAGAAGCTGCCGCCCGAAGAGACGCCGTACACCATCTCGCACCTCGACGACGAGCGGCGGACGGCGATGTTCGCGATGCTCGCCGAGGCCGAGCCCGAGTTCGCGGCCGACCTGATGGAGCACTTCGACGACGCGCACGCCGCGGAGTACGTCGCGGAGCTCGAGCCGGAAGCGGCGGCGGCGATCGTCGACGAGATGGACTCCGACGAGCAGGCGGACGTGCTCTCGGAGATGACCGACCAGGACGCCGAGGCGATCCTCGGCGAGATGTCGCCCGAGGAGGCGATCGACGCCCGGCAGCGCCTGCTCTACGACGAAGACACCGCCGGCGGGCTCATGATCACCGAGTTCCTGGCGTACCCCGCCGAGCAGACCGTCGAGGCCGTCGCTGACGACCTCCGCGACCACGGCGACGAGTACGGGGAGTACGAAGTCCGTTACATCTATAGCGTCGACGATCGATACCGGCTTGTCGGCATGGTGCCGATGCGGCGGTTGGTGATGTCGCCCCGCGGTACGCATATCTCTCGGTTGATCCTCGATGATTCTGCCGTGGTCCATGTGGACACACACGTCGACGAGCTCGAAGACCTGTTCGACCGCATCGACTTCTCGGCCGTGCCGGTCGTGGACTCTGACGAAAACCTTGTTGGCGTTGTCCAGCGAGCCGCGGTGCAGGAAGCCCGCGGCGAGGCGGCGGAAGAAGACTTGGCGAAATTCGGGGGAATCGTCCGCGGCGAAGAGCTGCGGTCGATGCCCATCTGGTCGCGGGCGGCGCGGCGGATGGCGTACCTGCTGCCGATCTCATTGCTGCTGATGCTCTCGGCGAGTGTGATCCATTTGTTTATTGAAGTCATCGAGCGGGTGCCGGTGCTGGCGATGTTCCTGCCGGTGGTCGCCGGGCTGTGCGGCAGCGGGGGCGGTCAAGCCGTGGCGGTGAGCATGCGCGAGATCTCGCTCGGCCTGATCAAACCGGTGGACCTGCTGCGGGTCATGCTCAAGGAGGCCTCGGTCGCGTTCGTCAACGGCCTTGTCCTCGGCGCTTTCCTGTTGCTGATCGTTTGGATTTGGCAGGGCAGCCTCACGATGGGATTTGTCGTCGGCGGGTCGATCCCGTTGGTACTGGTCACGGCAAAGGTCACCGGCGGATGCGTGCCACTGATCCTGCGCAAGATCGGGTTGGATCCGGCGATGGCGTCCGGGCCGGTGGTGACCACGGTGGTGGACTTGGTAAGTTTTTTGGTGGTGCTGGTCCTGGCAACGGTGATGCTGGGGCAACTGGCCCCGACCATCTAAGCGCTTGACTATCCCTGAGTTGCGGCCAATGATGTCGGTTTCTTCTAAAGCTTGAGTTCGTCCAACCATGGCCAAAATCAGCTACGACGGACAATCCTTTTCGCTCGACGGCCGCCGCCTCTGGCTGGTCAGCGGTGCGATGCACTATCCGCGCATCCCGCGCGGCCTGTGGCGGGACCGGATCCGCGCCGCCAAGCAGGCCGGGCTTAACTGTATCGAGACCTACGGCTTTTGGAATGCGCACGAAAAAAAAACCGGACAATTCGATTTCACCGACAACCTCGATGTCCGGCATTTCGTCGAGTTGATCGCCGACGAGGGCATGTACTGCATCGTTCGGCCCGGGCCCTACGTGTGTGCCGAGTGGGACAACGGCGGGCTCCCCGTGTGGCTGCACCGCGTCAAGCCCGATCGGCGCAGCGGCCCGATGCGGCTGCGCGAGGGCAACGGCCCGTTCCTCTCGGCCGCGTCGCGGTACCTCTCCGAATTCATAGGGCAACTCAAAGACCTCCAGATCACCTCGCCGGTCGGCAAGGGCAAACCGCCCTTGACACCCACAACCAACGCGCCCGGCCGCGCCGCCGGCGGGTTCGTCGGCCAAGGCGGCGGGCCGATCGTGATGGTGCAGGTCGAAAACGAATGGTTCTGCCAAAACCCCGAGCAGGAATCGCTCTACCACCAACAGCTTATCCGTCTGCTCCGCGAGGCCGGCGTGGACGTGCCGCTCAACGTTTGCAATCAGCTTTGGCAGGAAGTCGACGGGACGATCCATTCTTGGAACGCGTCGGACAACCTGACCACCAATCTGCGTCAGCTCACGGCCGTGCAACCCGGCGCACCGCGGCTGGTCAGCGAGTATTGGACGGGCTGGTTCGATCAATGGGGCACGGAGCACGCCGATAAGGTAGGTGCGCACAAACATTTCGCGCGCATGGTCGGTATCCTCGCCGCCGGGGCGCAGTACAACTTGTACATGTTCCACGGCGGGACGAACTTCGGCTTTACCGGCGGCCGCACGGTTGGTGGGCCCGACTCCTTTATGACCACCAGCTACGACTATGACGCCCCGCTGCTTGAGGCCGGTGGCCGCGGCGAAAAATACGACGCGACCAAACGCGTCAGCACCTTCGCCAGCCAGTTCGGGACGCTGCTGGCCCACCTCGAACCCGCGCGGCAGCCGGCGGTGGTGGACCCGGATCAGGCCGACCGCCCGCTCAGCGTGGTCCACCTCGTCGGATCGCGCGGCGGCGTGGTCTTCGTACTCAAGAGCCCGAAAGACAGAACCCGGCACACGACGCTGCTGCTGCCCAACGGGCTGTCGCTGCCCGTGCCGCTCGGCGACGAACCCACGACGTGGCTGCCGCTCGACGCCCGGCTGAGCAACGGCGTCACGCTGGATTACTCCAACCTCAGCCCGCTGGCTTTTGTGGACGATCGCCTGCTGGTCGTCGTCGGCCCGGCCGGGAGCGAGGGCGTGTTGTCGATCGATGGGCTGCATGTGGACGTGAAAGTACCAGGCGGCAAAACGCCCGCGGTCGAACAGATCGATCAGATGACGCTGCTCGTGCTGAATTCCGCGATGGCCGATGCGTCCTATGCCACGCTCGACGGATGGGTGGTGGGCTGCGACGGTCTGGACACAGAGAACCAGCCGCGGCCGCGCAAGGGCTGGCCGACGCAGTTCCGTATCGCGCTCGACGGAACCGTGATGAAAGTGAAGACGCAGGTGACGCGCAAGCCGACGGCGCCGAAATTCGGTTCGTGGTCCGTCGCCGATACCCACCCCTACCTCGACGGCAGTACCGCCAGCTACAAGCCCATCAAAGGCCCGATGTCGTTCGAAAAGCTCGGCAACGACGAGGGCTACGGCTGGGTCCATCTTGAGTTACCCAAGGCGTCCGGCGCGACGCCCAAAGTCCTGTCGCCCGGCAGCGGCGACCGACTGCACGTTTACCGCGACGGCAAGTTCGACCAGCTCCTGGGGCACAGCATCGGCGGCAACCGCATGGCCCCCGCGTCGCTGCGCGTCGGCGGGAAAATGACGCTGCTGATCGACAACCTCGGCCGATTCAACTACGGCCAGCGGGTCGGTGAACAGAAAGGCCTGTTGGCGCCGTTCTACGCGGTCAAGCCCGTCAAACTCCCGGCACCGAAACGCACCGGTCAACCCAGCCCCGACCCGTTTACGCTGCGGGGCTACGTTCAGCACCAACGCCACGGCGACGTGCGCGCCGCCGAGGGGTTGTCCTGGACCGTCAAGCCCGCCAAGCGTAAGCCGATGATCCTGGAGTTGGATGGCCTGCCGGTGAACGCGGTGCTGAAAGTAAACGGCCAGCCGGTGGACATCTGGCACCACCATGACTCGGCCGGGTTTCAACGGTTCCTGCTTGACCCGGCCGACGACGGCCCGTTCACCGGCGGGCAAAACGCGGTCGAACTCGCACTGTTCGAGCCGTTGCCTACGGGCGTCGATGTGCTCAAAACCGTAGCGCTTTACCAAACCACCTCGGACCTGACGGCGAAGGCCAAGTGGTCGTTCAGCCCGTGGCGCCTACCCGACGCCGAGGAATTTACGGACGCCTCGTTCACAGCAAAAAACAAGCCCAGCGATCAGCCGACGTGGTATCGCACCACATTCTCTGTCGCCTCGACGCGTTGTCCGCTGTTTGCGTTCCCCAAAGGCATGAGCAAGGGCCAACTGTTCCTCAACGGTCGCAACCTCGGGCGCTACTTCATCCAGACGCGACAGAAAAAGACCGTGCCGCCGCAGACGCACTACTACCTGCCCGAGCCGTGGCTCAACGTCGAGGGCGACAACGAGTTGCTGTTTTTCGACGAACACGGCTTCCCCCCAACGCAGGCCAAACTCGTCTATAACGAACACGGCCCCTACCAAAGCTAGCCCCCACGGAGCCCACGGTACCCCGTCGCGGCTCCGCCTATTCCTTATGTCCGATCCCACCACCCAGCACCGCCGCGCCGCCGCCAACCGTCGCGCCCGCTGCGCCGTGCTCACCGTTAGCGACACACGCACCCGCGAAACCGACAAGGGCGGCCAACTCATCACCCGACACCTCGAAACCGCCGGCCACGAGGTTGTGGATTACCAGATCGTCAAAGACGAACCGCTAGAGATCAGCAATCAATTGCGCGGATGGCTCTCTGACCACAACCCCTTTGACTCCATCCTCACCACCGGCGGCACGGGCATCAGTTCGCGCGACACCACCGTCGAGGTCGCCCGCCAACTCCTCACCAAGGAGCTCGAAGGCTTCGGCGAACTATTCCGCATGCTCAGCTACGAAGAGGTCGGCCCCGCGGCAATGCTGTCCCGAGCCGTCGCGGGATTGGCCGGCGACACACTCCTTTTCACCCTGCCCGGTTCGACCAATGCGGTGGAACTCGCAATGAGCAAGCTGATCCTGCCGGAGCTACCGCACTTGATCTGGGAACGGTCGCGTTGAAAAGCGGGACGAGATCTTATTCCCCCCATGCCCTATCGCGATGGCAATGGGTTGTATGGCCATTAGCCCTGCCTGTCTTGGCCCGCCCAATCATTGCGTGGATCGGATTTCAGTTCCACCAGAAACCCACGCTGTTTATCGAGCCGCCCGTGCTGGGTGTTTTACAGGCAATGGGATTGTTGGGGTTATTGATCTGGTACGCGTGGTGTCAACCACTGGTTTGGGCGTACGACCCGGCGTCGGGCAAGAAAATCTCATCCGGCCAGATCGCGCCCAAGCGGCTGGCGTGGTGGCTGGATATCGTTCCGCGTCTTGCTCCGTTTATCCCGTTCGTATTCCCCGCAGTCATGGTCGTTTTGTCTGTCATCGACTTCGGAAATAGAGAGTGGCACCAGCATGTCGCTTGGTTATTCGTCACTCTGGGAGCTGCGGCTGTCTTTATCTGGATTTCGCACCACGTACGTACGGCGATCAAAATCGAATTCCCCCGCCGCCTCTCCATGCTCGGGTTGTGTTTCGGCTGCGGCTACAACGTGTCCGCGTCAAAAGGAATAAGCTGCCCCGAGTGCGGCCGGCCGATTGATTGGGTAGAACCGTCATCAATCTGTCCCTAAACTATCGATATGACCGACACCCCCACCCAAGTTCAAAAACCGGCTCCGCTCGAGACCGTCGAGCCCATCGGCAAACGGGTATTGATCCGCAAGGACCAAGACAAGAAGCAGACGAAGTCCGGCATCCACCTGCCCGACAAGATCGAGATCCCCACGCTTACCGGCCGGGTGGTCACCGTCTCGGCCGAAGTCTCGATCGACGAAAATTATCCGATCGAACAGTACGACCGAGTGCTTTTCAATCCGAAGGACGCGATCCCCGTCGATTTCGAAGGCGACAACCGGCTGTTCGTCGTACCCGTAGAGAACATCGTCGCGGTGTTTCGTAAAACGGATTGAGTTTTGCACGTTTGGCGGGTGACGCGCAGCCCGCTTAGCCGCCATCGCGCCACGTGAAACAGCGAGCCGATACAATCGTTCCGTGAACCTGCCTGACACACTGCCGCTGGAACCACTCGAAGCCTTTGACGTCGCTCTCCGCCCGCCGGGCTCCAAGAGCTTGACCAACCGGGCACTTTTGCTCGCCGCGCTGGCCAAGGGCAAATCTAGCCTCACCGGCGTGTTGCTAGCCGACGATACCCGACGGATGCTCGAAGCCCTCGACACGCTAGGCTTCCAACTCGACCTCCACGAAGACGCCCGCACGGTCACCATCACCGGGGAAGACGGCACGCTCCCGGCCAAGTCCGCCGAACTGCGCCTCGGAAACGCCGGCACGGCGATGCGGTTCCTGACCGCAGCCATGTGCTTGGGCCTGGGCGAGTACACCCTCGACGGGATCGAGCGCATGCGGCAACGGCCCATCGGCGAGTTGGTCGAGCCGTTACGCGAGCTCGGGGCGGACATCGAGTACCTCGGCGAGCCTGGCTTCCCTCCGCTTAAGATCGTGGCCGAGCCACCGGGTCTTTCGAGCGAGTTGCTGGAACTCACGCCGACGTTGTCGAGTCAGTTCATTAGTGCGCTCTTGATGATCGGCCCTTGCATCCACGGCGGCCTCGAGATCGAGTTTGACGGGCCGGTCACCAGCCTGCCGTACGTCAAGATGACGCTGAACCTGATGAAACAGTTCGGCGCCGACTTCGAAGCCGACACGGGCTACCGGGCCGTACACGTGCCCGCGGGTCGGTACGAAGGCTACGACTACCCCATCGAGCCCGATGCGAGCAACGCGAGCTACTTTCTCGCCGCCGCCGCGGTTGTGCCCGGAAGCCGATGCGTGATCGAGGGCCTGGGTTCACGCAGCCTCCAAGGCGACGCGGCGTTCTGCGATGTGCTGGGCCGCATGGGCTGCGGCGTCGATCAGCAACTCGACACCACCACGGTCGCCGCCCCGGTCCACGGCGGACTCCGCGGCGTCGACGTAGACCTCAACGACATGCCCGATATGGCACAGACCCTCGCGGTCGTCGCGCTATTTGCCGACGGACCCACCACCATCCGCAACGTCGGCAACCTGCGTGTGAAGGAAACCGACCGCATCGCGGCGTTGGAGAACGAACTGACCAAACTCGGCGCTCTGGTTCAAACCATCGAAGACGATATTGCGATCACGCCGCCCTCGAAAGGCGTCGCCGACGCGATCGCCCAGGCCGGGGGAGCGGTGGCGATCGATACGTACGACGACCACCGCATGGCGATGGCGTTCGCCGTGGCTGGGCTTCGGGTGCCGGGGGTGACGATCAACGACCCGTCGTGCGTCGAAAAGACATTCCCCGATTATTTCGAGTTCCTCGATCGCCTGCGGGGCGCGGCCGTCTAAGATTCGCATATTCCTTAGCCAATCGTTCCGCGACCCGATATGCACTTCGACGCCCGCGTCCAGATCGACCTGCCCCACCGTGTGCGGTTTACCCGCGACGCGTTTGCGCCGGACAACTCAACGCTGCGGGACGTGTTCGCAGAGAACCCCTGGGGGCAGCGGGCCAAGCTGCTGGTTGTCGTGGACCAAGGGCTTGTCGCTGCCCGGCCGACCTTACAAAACCAGATCCAACGCTACTTCGAAGAATCGTCGAAACACTCTCCCGAAATCGTCGGCTTTCGCGCATTGCCCGGCGGCGAGCAGATCAAGAACGATCTTTCGCTGCTCGAAGCCCTGCTCGGCGATCTGCACCGGTTGGGCATCGACCGACGCAGCACCGTCCTGGCTCTCGGCGGCGGAGCGTTGCTCGACACGGTGGGCTTTGCCGCAGCCATGACCCACCGGGGCGTGCGGCTGGTGCGGATGCCCTCGACTACACTCGCCCAAACCGACTCGGGCGTCGGGGTGAAGAACGGCGTGAACATGTTCGGGCAGAAGAATTTCATCGGCACGTTTGCCGTGCCGTGGGCGGTGGTGAACGATCTGTCGCTGCTCGACACTCTGAGCGACCGTGACTGGCGCTGCGGACTGGCCGAAGCGGTGAAGGTAGCGCTTCTTAAAGACACCGAGCTATACCACACGATCCAACGATCCGCAGCGGATTTAACGCAACGCGATGCCGCCGTCGGCGACGAGGTGTGGAAACGCTCCGCTAAATTGCACCTGCATCACATCACGGCCCCCGTCTCGGCCGGCGGCGGGGGCGACCCGTTCGAGTCCGCCGCCGCTCGGCCTTTAGACTTCGGCCACTGGGCAGCGCACAAGCTCGAAGCACTCACGGACTATGAGCTCCGGCATGGCGAGGCGGTGGCCCTGGGCTTAGCGCTGGACACCACCTACGCCGCGCTGGCGGGTCTGCTTCCCGATCCCGTGGCCCGCCGCGTGCGTGGCACGCTGAGTTCGCTCGGGTTCCAGCTGTCGCACCCGGCGCTCAACGATCCCGCCCTGCTCGGCGGGCTCGACGAGTTCCGTCAGCATCTCGGAGGGCGACTCACGATCACCCTGATCCGCGACGTCGCCCGGCCCATCGAAGTCCACGAGATCGACCGCGTTTTGATGAAACACGCAGCCCAGCAATTATTGTCGGTAGCCGCACCCGTGGCTTGAGCCATTTCATGCCCGATCCCGAACCGCCCACTCACGACCAAACGCCCACGCCCGGCCGCCCCGGGGCTATGTCGCATAAAACCGTTGTGGATCACTATTTCCTTGAGCACCGCGCCAAACTTCTCGATCTCGCCGCGTTCCTGGATCGCTGCGAAAGAGCCGAAGGCGGAAACACAGGCGATGACGACTTTCGGCTGCAGGCGATGCGTAGCGCCGTCGAGCTGCTAGTCGACGGCCAACCCGACCGCACCCGCCGCATCCTCGAGCGGCTCAGCGATCTCTCTACCGACCTTCTCGACCACGCCCCCGGAAAAAGCGCCGCGGGCGCCCCGCCGCCCCCCAACCCCTAACTCCAAACGTCTTGCCCTACATCGACCCGCACATCCACATGGTCAGCCGGACGACCGACGACTACCAGGCCATGGCGTTGGCCGGGTGCGTCGCGGTAACCGAGCCCGCATTCTGGGCAGGGTTTGACCGCTCATCGCCGCAAGGTTTTTACGACTACTTCGTTCAGCTCACCGAGGTCGAGCCCGTGCGGGCTGCGGCCTTCGGCATCGCGCACCACGCCTGGGTCTGTATCAATCCCAAGGAGGCCGAAGATCCCGGCTTTGCTCGCGATGTCATCGCGTTACTCCCCGAGTTCCTTGGCAAGCCCAACGTCCTGGGCGTCGGTGAGATCGGGTTGAATAAGAACTCGAAGAACGAGATGGCGATCCTCGAGGAGCAGATCGCGTTGGCCGCCGAGAACGACCAGCTCATCCTCGTGCACACCCCGCATCTCGAAGACAAGCTCAAGGGCACGCGGTTGATCCTCGACGCATTGCGGCGTGACGGACGCATCACGCCGAACCGCGTGCTGATCGACCATGTCGAAGAGCACACCGTCGGCGAGGTACTCGATGCGGGCTACTGGGCCGGCATGACGCTGTACCCCGACAGCAAGTGCACGCCCCAGCGAGCCGTAGACATCGTCGAGTGCTACGGCGGCGAACGGCTGTGGATCAATTCAGCCGGCGACTGGGGGCATTCGGACCCACTGGCGGTGCCCAAGTGCATGGCCGAGATGCGATCTCGCGGGCACGGTGCCGAATTGATCCATCGGCTGGTCTACAACAACCCGCTGGCGTTTCTGGAACAATCGGGCAAATTCGGGGTGAACCGCGAAAGCCCGAACAGAGCAAAATAGAGCTTGATTCAATCGAAATAACTTCCGGAGGGACTTCGTGTTCTCCGTGACTTCGTGGTTAAATACTCCGATGCAAGACGCGCTCGGCCCCGGCACGGTTTTGGGTTACTGCACCAACGTCCACGCCGGTGCGTCGTTTTCGCAGATGAAGCACAACCTTGAGCGGTACGCGCTGCCGATCAAACAGCGGGTCAGCCCCGACCGACCGATGGGCGTGGGGCTCTGGTTTTCGGCCGAGGCGATGCAGGAAGTCGTCGAACAGAACCTCGCCCAAGATTTCCGGGCCTGGTTGCTCGATCAAGGCCTGCAGGCATACACGTTTAACGGATTCCCGTTCGATGATTTTCATCAGCCGGTGGTCAAAGACAAGGTTTATCTGCCGAATTGGTCGGATACGGATCGATACCACTACACACTCGGGCTGGCGACAATTCTCGCCGACCTGCTGCCGGACGATGCCGCGCCCGAAGGATCGGTTTCGACACTGCCGCTCGGTTGGCCATCGTCGTTCTGCGGCACACCCGAGGGTTACGATACCCAGGCCCGACGCGCCGCCGATCAGCTATTGCAACTTGTTCATACCCTGGCGCGGATCGAGTTGGATACCGGCAAGCACATCCATGTCGACCTTGAGCCCGAGCCCGGCTGCATCCTCGAGACCGCGGGCGGCGTAGTGCGCTTCTTCGAGCAGTACCTGCTCGGCGGGCCGGACGACGTCAGCGTGCTCGCGTACCTGCGGGTGTGCCACGACGTCTGCCACAGCGCCGTGATGTTCGAAGAGCAGGCCGACGCTCTGGAGACCTACCGCGACGCGGGGATCAAGGTCGGCAAGGCCCAGCTTTCTTCGGCGATCCGTGTGCCGTTCGCCGAAATGGACAACACGACCCGGGCCGCGGCCCGCGCCCAACTCGAACACTTCTGTGAAGACCGCTACCTACACCAGACCTCGATCCGCACCGACGACGGCCGCGTCAATAGCTACCTCGACTTGCCCGACGCGTTGGCCGACACCACAGGAGGCGATTCCGAGGGCGAAGAATGGCGTGTACATTTTCACGTGCCGGTCTACGTTGATGCGCTGGGCCCGCTGAAGACGACCCAAGACGAAATCGGCCGGTACCGCGACGCAATCCGGCCCGCCGATGAGACACACCACTTCGAAGTCGAAACGTACGCGTGGGACGTCCTGCCTCCCGACCTACAAAACGGCGATCGGGTAGACGGGATCGCCCGGGACCTCGAGTGGGTATTGACGGAGTTCGGGTCGTGAGCCGAGCAAGGGACTGGCTCGAACTCGGACGGGTAAGCAACCTTCCGACGGTGTGGTCCAACGTGGTTCACGGGATGTCGGTCGGTTTGTTCGTGGCGGTCGTGCTGCCGGTCGAAAAAGAACACGGCCAAATCCCACCGGTCACCGTGGACGAGCTCGGGAGGATGTTGGACCAGGGCTTTATGCTGTTGCTGGGGATAAGCCTGCTGTATGTCGGCGGGATGGTGCTCAACGACGCGTGCGACGCCGCGGAGGACGGGAAGCAGCGGCCGAGTCGTCCGATCCCGAGCGGGCGGGTCCCGCGCCGGGCCGCGGCGGTGGCAGCAATCGTGCTGTTGGGGGCGGGTTGGGCTTGTACGCTGGTTTACGCGGTGCCGGTGCCGTTCTGGGCGGGCGTGTTGGGTCTGGCGATCGTGGGGTACAACCTGCTGCACCGCTGGTGGCCGATAGGCTTCGTGTTGATGGCGGCCTGCCGGGGGCTGGTGGTGTGGACCGCGGCGTCGGCGATCGGCTTCGGTATGGGCTACGACGACGATCTGCTGCGTGTCGCGGGCAGCGCGGTCGCGGTTGCGTGCTACACGTTGGCCGTCACGCTAATCGCGTGGGGGGAGGCGTTGCCGACGATGAAACAGCTTTCGAAGTGGGTGGGGGTGATGATCGCGTTGATGCCGATTCTCGACGCGGTTTTTTTGTGGCAGTTCGGTATGCTGCCGATGGCGGCGTTTTGCATCGGCTGCGCGGCTTTGAGTCTGGCCGGGCAGCGCTGGATCGCGGGGAGTTAAATCGTGGTTCAAGCTATGAAGCCCGTGGCGGTGTTGAACGTGGTCGGGTTGACGCCGTCGCTGCTGCCGCACGCGCCACGCATCGCGGCTTACGCCAAACACACCGGCGGATTCACACCGCTGCAACCCGTTCTCCCGGCGCTGACGTGCAGCGTGCAGGCGTCGATGACTACGGGCCTGCTTCCCGAGGAACACGGGATCGTGGGCAACGGGTGGTACGACCGCGACACCTCGGAAATCCGTTTCTGGCAACGATCGGACCGCCTGGTTCGCGGCGAGAAGGTCTGGGAAACCGCCAAGCGACGCGACCCCCGATTTACCTGCGCGAACCTGTTCTGGTGGCACAACACCTATTCGGCGTGCGACGTCGTCGTGCAGGCCCGGCCGATCTACAAAGCCGACGGGCGGAAGATCCCGGACTGCTACTGCAACCTTCCCGCGTGGCGTGATGCGTTGCAACGCAGCTTGGGCACATTCCCGTTGTTTCGTTTTTGGGGACCGCTCGCCGACATCTCTTCGTCGGCCTGGATCGCTGAAGCGGCGATCTTGACGAATGCCAAGCACACACCCACGCTCAGCCTCGTGTACCTGCCACATCTGGATTACGGCCTGCAAAAGCTCGGACCCAATGACCCCGATATCCCCCGACAGGTTGGGGAGATCGACGCGATCGTCGGCCGTCTGCTGGATGAATACAAGCGGCAATCCGTCCACGTGCTGATCGTCAGCGAGTATGGCATCGAACCGACGCGTACGCACGACGCCGCGATTGCCGTGAACCGCCACCTGCGCGAGGCGGGGCTTTTGGCGGTGCGTACCGAAGACGGACACGAGTTGCTCGACCCCGGAGCTTGCCTCGCGTTCGCGGTGGCCGATCACCAAGTGGCGCACGTGTATCACGAGGCGGGCGTCGAACTGCCGAAGATCCCCGGGTGCGAACCGGTAGCGGCTTCGCACCCCCGGGCCGGAGACACGGTGCTGGTCGCCGAGCCGGGCCGGTGGTTTACCTACGACTACTGGCCCCAGGATGAACCGCACCGAGCCCCGGATTTCGCCCGCACGGTCGATATCCACCGCAAGCCGGGGTACGACCCGCGGGAACTGTTTTCGGCGGCGGGCCCGGGAAAGATCGCGTGGAAATTGCTGCGAAAAAAGTTGGGGTTCCGCCAACTTCTGGACGTGGTGCCGTTGGACACCGGCCTGGTCCGAGGCACACACGGGCGGGTCGATAACCCCGCGGAATTGCAGCCGCTGCTGATCGGGCATGGCGGTGCCGACACGCCGCTCCCGTGTGGCGTGGTGCGGGATGTTGTATTGGAAACATTGTTCGGCCGCGGGGAGCGCGGTGATGAATGACCCACGGGTTCGACATCTGGGCTGGAGCCGTATCCGATATCTTGCGTTTCCTATGTTGGTGAGTTGGGTGACGACGCCGATCGCGTTCAACAGCGCGGCAGCGTCCTCAAGTCCGTGGTGGATTGCTTACGCGGTGTTGGCGGTCACGCTGGCCTTAACGGGGGTTTACCTGCGCGGGGCAGTGATCAACTACCGACACGTGTCGAGGGTGTTGGGGCGCGGGCATTGCGTGGCCTGTGATTACGATTTACGGGGAACGATCGTGGGGGGCGGCTGGGAGTGCGCGGAGTGCGGGCGGGCGGTGTCGTCGGCGATGGCGGATCGGGTGCGACGGACGTGGGGCGACCGGGGCATCGGGGATAGTGATGGCAGCCCGGGCTCATGAATCGGCCGGCGAAACGGGCCAACCAAGCGACAGCGGGAACTGGGCACGGCGGACGGCAGACAGCGGCCGGGTGGTGATCCACCTGGTTCGGCGGCGCTGCTCGGTCTGGACGACGCGTTTGGCAATCGCGGGGTCGCGTTCGAAACAGCGGCGGACCTTGGTGGGGTGGTTGCACTGCGACGAACGGTGAAGCAGGACGACGCGGCGGGGGTTGCCGTGGGCGCTGAGCTGAGCGATCCGTTGAACCGCGGCGAGGGACTGCTCGTTGGACAGGTGGCCGGAGTCTGAGAGGTTCCGCCGGTTGACCCAGGCGGGACGCGAACTCTGGGTGGTCATACGTTCGTCGTAGTTCGATTCGATGCACAACACGTCGACACCGGCCATATGCCGGCAAAGGTGTTCGGGGGCGTGACCCAGATCGGTGGCGAGGCCGACCGAGCAGGCCGGCGTATCGAAGCGGTAGCCGATCGTGCCTTGCCGGTCGTGCTGCAAACGGACGGTGGTCGCGGCAAGCCCGGGGAGCGGAAAAAACCGGTCGTCGGCGAACGGCTCGACCAACCCGGCATCGAAGAGTTGCTGGTTGTTCTGCACGCGGCGTAGGTCGGGCAGGTGCCAGTGGTGGCAGTAGAGCATAACGCCCAGGTCGACCATCGTGCGCACCCAGCTCTTGCGGAAGTGGTCGGTGTCGAAGTGAGTGACGCAGATCGCGGCGAGGTCGCCGAGGGTAAGTCCGGCCTGGGCGAGCCGGCGGGCCGTGGTGCGCGGGCCCAGCCCGGCGTCGATCAGCAAGCAGCCTTCCCCGTAGCGCAGCACCGTAGCGTTGCCCCCAGAGCCCGAGCCGAGCACGCAGAGTTCGAGTGTATGCAGTGGCTTGACGGCGGCCCGGGGTGGATTGGCTCGTTGCCGAGATGTACGTCGCCCCGGTCCCGTAGTCGCTACAGCCGTCCCCACCCGGTCAAGCGGGGCAAAGAGTTCGAGTTGTAGGGGCATCCGGGCGCTCATTGCGGTGTCGGGCGAAGGTTAGGCTGGGCAAACCGCGGCGGGTAAGGCAAGTTTGCGGGGTAACCGAAACGACGTCAACGTTCTTCTTCCAGCCACTGGAAGTTTAAACCGCGAGGTTCCGCGTCTTTCCGCCACTTTCTACGAAGTCAGCCTGATGAACACGCCCACCCCGCAGAATGCCCGCCGACTCACAACAACCCGCCTCGTGCGAGTTGCGGTGTGTTTAGGTGTGACTGCATGGTGTGGTGTGACGTTCGGCTGTCAACGGACTCAGCCGCTGCGTGTGACCCACGCTCCGACTTATTCATACATGCACGACGCAGACGCCCGGGCCGAGGTGGCCCTGTGGCCCGAAGTAACGACCGCCGCGGGCTACGACGTGATCACGGTCAGCGAACGCGAGTAGCTCTCCCGCCCCACCTATACCGGTAGTACCCCCCACAAACAACTTTCATCGCCCTCTACCAGATTTAGGGATAAAGGAAGCCCCCACCACAGGGGTTCCCCAACCCCTGGCCGGCGGTCGCGTATGCGGCCGTCGGCTTTTGTTCGGTGCTGTGATTCTGTTGTTGAGGGTAACTATGCCAATTCGGTTCTGCTTGAAAGGAGTGTCGCGACCAACTCAAATACACACCGGCTGAAACTTCGCTAAACCATCACTAATGCAACTCGGAGGTAAATCATGAGTTCTAGCAAAGAATTCGACGCGATTAAAATGGTTTGTTACGTGTGCCTTGCCGCCTTGGCCATGGGCGGAATAGCCATCTTGATCGTCATTTTGGTTGTGGGAGGCGACAGAATCATGGGCAAGGCAGTGGACGTCAAGGAAATAGCCGCCCCTACCGGACAGATGCATTGAGTTTAACTCCATGCAACAAAGAGTTTTATTGAGAAGCACCGGCTTTGCCTGCACCTCAACTTGTATCTCGTTAAATCCGCTATACTTGCGGCTATTTTTGAACCTTTACGTCCTACATAACTACACCGAGCCTTACTTATGAGCTTTGAGATCGATATCGTCCACGGCCGCCAAGTCATCGATTCGCGGGGCAACCCCACCGTGGAGGTCGAGGTCCATCTCGCCGACGGCACCACCGGCTCGGCCATGGTCCCCTCGGGCGCCTCCACCGGCGAAAACGAGGCGGTCGAGCTCCGCGACGGCGACGAGAACTACTACCTCGGCAAGTCCGTGGTCAAGGCGGTGGACAACGTCAACCTCGAAATCGGCCCCGAACTCATGGGCCTGGACGCCCGCGACCAACAATACATCGATCAGGTGATGCTCGAGCTCGACGGCACGCCGAACAAGTCGAAGCTCGGGGCGAACGCGATCCTCGGAGTGTCGATGGCCGTGGCCCACGCCGCCGCCGAAGCCTCGGGTTTGCCGCTGTACCGCTACCTCGGTGGCGCCTCGGCCAAGACGCTTCCCGTGCCGATGCTCAACATCCTCAACGGGGGCAAGCACGCCGACAACACCGTCGACTTCCAGGAATTCATGGTCCAGCCCTGGGGCTTCGACAACTTCGCCGACGCCATGCACGCCGGCGTGAAGATCTATCACAGCCTCAAGTCCGTGCTGAAGAAGAACGGCTTGTCCACCGCCGTCGGTGACGAGGGCGGCTTCGCTCCCGACCTCAAGTCCAACGAGGACGCCTTGAAGTTTATCGAGGAAGCCACAGACAAGGCCGGCTACAAGTGGGGCGAAGAGATCTTCGTCGCCCTCGACCCCGCCACTAGCGAGCTCTGGAACGAAGCGGCCAAGGACGGCAAGGAAGGCTACAAGTTCTTCTCCAGCAGCCAGGAGATCCTCAGCTCCACCGAGATGGCCGACTACTGGGCCGAGTGGTGCCAGAAATACCCGATCCGCTCGATCGAAGACGGCTTGGCCGAGAACGACTGGGCCGGCTGGAAAACGCTCACCGACAAGCTCGGCGAGAAGGTCCAGCTCGTCGGCGACGATCTGTTCGTCACGAATAAAGACTTCCTGCAACGCGGCATCGACGAAGGCTGTGGCAATTCGATCCTGGTGAAGGTCAACCAGATCGGCACCCTGTCGGAAACCTTCGACGCCGTCGGCCTAGCGATGCGGAACAAATATTCGGCCGTGCTCTCGCACCGCTCGGGCGAAACCGAGGACGCGACCATCGCCGACCTCGCCGTCGCGACCAACTGCGGTCAGATCAAGACCGGCGCCCCCTGCCGCAGTGACCGCAACGCCAAGTATAACCAGCTCATCCGTATCGCCGAAGAACTCGGCGATAACGCGGTCTACGGCGGGACCACTTGGAATAAGTCGTAACCGCATCACCCTGAAACCCCCGGCCCCGGAGATCCGGCGATCCCAGACTCCCGCCCCCCGGATACGCCGAAGCCGCATGAAGCTCTCGCGGTGTACGGACGCTCGGGCGCCCGTGAGACCGACGACCGTCTTCCGCAGCTCGACGGTCTGCGTGGTCTCGCGATCCTGCTGGTGATGCTCCACCACTTCGCGACGTTCCGGCCGTCGAGCACGGTCGAAACCACGATTAAAGCCGTCACCGATTCGCTGTGGATCGGAGTCGATCTCTTCTTCATCCTCTCGGGTTACCTGATTACCGGCATCCTGCTCGCCAGCCGCCAACGGCCGCGATATTTTTCGAGCTTCTTCGCCCGACGGTTCCTGCGCATCTTCCCTCTCTACTACGCCGTGATCTTCTTTGCGCTGATCGTTCTGCCCCACCTGCCGCAGGCCGGCGAGATCGACACCTCCGCCACGGACGGGCGCGGGTGGTGGTACTGGGCGTACCTGCAGAACTATCTCATGGCGAACCTGGGCAACCTGAACCACTTGGTCACGGCCGTGACTTGGTCGCTGGCGGTAGAGGAACAGTTCTACCTCGTCTGGCCTTTCGTGGTGTGGTTCACCCCGGCCCACCGGTTGACAAAGATCTGCGGGGGGATGATCGTCGGGGCGTTGCTGCTCCGGGTTGGGTTGGCCCTCAACGGCGGCGACCCGATCGCTTCGTACATCCTCACGCCCACGCGGATGGACACCCTCGCGTTCGGGGCGTTAGCGGCGTGCCTGGAGCGGGGGCACGGCGTCTCGCCGCGCACCCGGACCTGGGTGAGCCGCGTAGGGATCGTTGCTTTGGTTGGCGTGCTCGGGATGGCCGCGTTTGGACAGGGCCTGAAATGGGAGGAATGGTCGGTACACACGATCGGCTTCACGCTGCTGGGCGCGGTGTTTTTTGCGCTGCTCATCACGGTCCGTTACGCTGCACCGTCGAGTTGGCGGTACCAATGGTTTTCTCATCCGGCGCTGCGGTCGCTGGGCCGATACAGCTACGCGATCTACCTGTTCCACGTGCCGGTGACCGCGGTCGTGCGCGAGTCGGTCCTGCGCCTGCCCAAGGACGCCCCGGCCGAAGGCACCCGACTGCACCTGATCCTACTGCTGATTGTCAGCTCGGGCGTCGCAACCTATGCGGCGGCCTGGCTGAGTTGGCACCTCTACGAAAAACACTTCCTCAAACTTAAGTCTCGCTTTCCCCGAGTCGGATCGGAAACAGAGACGGTTCCCGCGGTGCGGATGAGCCCGGAAATTTCGTCCGGGCCGGACGCGACGTCCCCTACCCGGCCACCCCAAGCATAGATCTATGGCCGGGGTTCACGCGTCTTTCTCCGCGAGATCAAGCCCCCGAGCAGCAGGAGACCGGCCACCGCTGCACCGGGCGTTGGCACCACCTCGGCCGAGTCGCCGTCGCCGCCCGACGGCAGCCCGACGATCAGCGAGGGGTCGGCCCCGAAACCCGTCTCGCCGATGGAATTCAGCACGAGCGCTTCGACTTCGGCACCCTCGGCAAAGCCCAACTCGCTCAGGTCCACGCCGGCCGCATACAGGTTTAATCCGAACACACCCAGTGCCACCAGGTCAATGCTCTCGAACTCCGCCAACGACGCCACCGGCGTCGTACCGGCCGCGGGGCCAAAGAACGAAATGTTCGCCGCCGTGCCGTTGGGCCCGATCTGTTCGTAATCCTCGGCAAAGAATTCGACCGACTTGTCCGCGTCGCCTCCCACACCCGACAGCCGGAACGGGTCACCGCCCAACACCGTCGGCCCGCCGCTGGGCGGCATCACCCCGGCCGGCGGACTGATCTCGAACACCACCAAGTCGACGCCGGGGCCGTTGGACACGACGGTCTTCGCCCCCCCACCATCCACGAACTCAAACACCAAGCCCGTCGTCACGCTTGGATTATTGATTGTCGTGTTGAGCAGATTGTCTTCGAGCAGTGCTGCCCGCTGGCCCGGCCCAGGCAGGGCCGTGGGCTCAGCCGGGGTGCTCACCGTGCCGCCGAGCGCCGTCTCGAACGGGATCGTGGTCGAAACAGCGTAATCCGTGACGCGGATATTGGTCAGCTCGCCGATCCCGAATGTCGCCGGGCCGCCGGGCCGATCGACCGTGATCGAAGCTAATCCCAAGCCATTGTCCGCAGCGGTAAAGGTTTCAACATCTACTACGCTGCCCGCCATCGCGGTACTCGCAGTCCAAACCACGCCACCCAGAGCCGCCGTAAGTATTGTTATGTTGCGCATCATAGCTTTCCGCCTCGCGGGCTTGATTCCATCTCGCCGAACACCGCCGAGCGAAGAAGATCGCCTCAAGAACGGAATTACAGGCTAGGTATTGCGGAGGTACATGCCTAGAAAGTTATTGCGGAATCGGCCGGCAAGTGAATCGATACGGCCGGCGACGTCTCGACGGGATCGCGAAGTGGGTCTTGGTCGGGCGGAGCGTACAGGCCCTCGGCCGCTTCAGACGCTTCGTTGCCCGGTGGCTCAACGCCGGGCTGAGCCTCAACGACTTCTCCCGGCAGCACCGCGTCGTGGGCGTTTTTCACGATCTCGTCGGCAGGATATCCGCCAAGCATAAACGCCGCAGCCGTCGTGACCCCGGCCCCGATGATCAGCGTGGGCACCTTGGCGTAGTTTACCTCGTGCGAAGGCTCGCCGAAGAAACACGTCATCGCGATCCGCAAGTAATAGCCCGCCGAGATCGCCGAGTTGATCACGATAATAACCGCGAGCACAGTGTAGCCCGCCGTGAACACGCCGCCGATCAAGTACACCTTGCCGAGGAAACCCGCCAACGGGGGCATGCCCACCAGCGACAACATCGACACAAGCATGATGCCCGCCAATACCGGGTTCTTCCACCACAGCCCGGCAACATCTTCATAGGTTACCGTGTCGTGCTCCCGATCGCCGTCGGGGTGCTTGGCCCGGATACATGCCAGCACGGCAAACGAGCCGACGGTCGCCATCGCGTACACCAGCAGGTAGAACAGCACCGCGGCGATACCGCTTCCCGATGCGTTTTCGGTCTGCGCAACACTGGTCGCCGAGAGGCCCGCAACCAGCCCGGTAAGCAGATAGCCGGAGTGGGCGATGGAGCTGTAGGCCAACACACGTTTGATATTGGTCTGGATAATCGCCAGCACATTGCCGATCGTCATCGTGAGGACCGCGAGGATGGCCAGCAGCTGCGCGAGCGGCTCGGGCAGCCCCACACTCCCGGCCTCGCCTCCGTCACCGGAATAACCCCAGCCCACCAGCCCCAGCACCAAGATCAACGCCGAGAACCCTGCGATCTTCGGCACCACCGCCAGGAACGCCGTCACCGGCGTCGCCGCGCCCTCGTACACGTCCGCCGCGTAGAGGTGCATCGGCACCGCCGCGACCTTGAAGCACAAGCCCAGCACCGCAAGCGCGACACCGAGAATCAACAACATCGACGGCTCACCGCCTTCTCCGGCTTGCTCGGCCACCGCCGCGGCGATCGGGCCGAACTCGGTGAACCCGGTCGCCCCGTAGATGAGCGCGAAACCGTAGAGGAACACCGCCGCCGCCATCGCTCCCAAGAAGAAGTATTTGATCGCCGACTCCTGCGCCGCGGCGCGGTCCCTGCTGGTAGCGATCATCACGTAGGTCGGCAGGCTGGTCAGCTCGAGCGCCAGAAAAAGCCACACCAGGTCCGTCGCCCCCGCGGTCAACATCGCCCCGGTCAGGCTCAGCAGAAAGAACGCGTAGAACTCGCCGCGCACCGCGTTGCCCGGCTCGAACTTAGCCGACGTAAACGCCGTCTTCTCTGACGCGATGTTCTGTACGAGAGCCTCGGGCACGCCAATGTTGACCAAGAGCAGGATCAAGCCCATGCCCAGGATCAGGCACTTGACGAACGGCACCATCCCATCGAAGCCCAGCGGGTGCGGATCCACGGGTGACACCAGCGTGACGACCCACGCGAGCACCATCGCACCAGCCGCGACCCACGGCGTCGCCTTGCGGACCACCGACGACGGCGAGAGACCGGCCGTCAGGCACGCCACGGCGCCGACGAGCATGATGATCTCGGGCCACAATGTCGCGAGTTTTGCGGTGAACTCATTCATCGCTCACCTCCCACCATGTCCAAGCTGCTCACTCCGCCAGGACTGAGATTCGTCAAGCGATCCCAGGCGGTTTCGCCGTTGAACTCGGGGCTTGATGGCTTAAGCCATGCATCGTCGTGTTGCGAGCCTTCAGCATCTTCAACAAGCTGTGCATCGGGGTAGACATCACCGAATCGCTTGACGACTTCCTTCTTCGCATCCGCGGTACTCGCAGCGACAACTTCTTCCATCGGGTCGAGCAACATACCGGGGAATAGGCCGAGGACCACGCAGGCCACCGCCAGCGGGCCAACGGTCATGAGTTCGCGACGGGACATGCCGTGGAAGGTACGCTTGCTGATCGCGGCTTCGAAGACTTCTTTTTGCTCGACGTACTCGGGGACCTTCAATGGACCAAAACAAAGCTTGCCGACGCAGTAAAGCATATAGATCGCCGCGAGGATCACACCCGTCGCGGCGGCGACCGCGTACGTCCAGCCCAGCACGCCGGCGGGTGAGTCGGCGGTGCCCATCATGGTCAAGAACTCGCCAACGAAACCATTCAAGCCCGGTAGCCCCACCGCCGCGAGGGCGAAGACGATAAAGAAGAACGACCACATCGGCAGTTCACGAGCCAAGCCCGACATCGCGCGGAGGTCGCGGGTGTGGAACCGGTCGTAGAGCATGCCCAGGCACAGGAACAGGCCGCCCGAAGCAATACCGTGAGCGATGAGGTAGTACATCGCGCCGGTTGCGCCAATATTCTTGTCGTCGAAGGCGAACAACCCGAGCATCACAAAACCCATATGGGAAACCGACGAATAGGCGATGAGCTTCTTGGCATCGGTCTGAACCCAGCAGATCAGGGCCGTGACGATCACGCCGACAACGGCGAAGACCCCGAGGTACGGCGCAAAGATCACGGCCGCGGCGGGGGCGAGCGGGATGGCGAAGCGGATCAGGCCGTAGGGGCCGAGCTTCAGCACCAGCCCGGCGAGGTCCACCGAACCCGCGGTCGGCGCTTCGGTGTGCGCCAGCGGCAACCAGGTATGGAACGGCCACATCGGCGTCTTGATCGCAAACGCCGCGAGGAACGCCGCGAGCACCCAGCACTGGGCCGAAACCGGCATCGCGTGGCCGGCGTGGATAAGGCTCACGATGTTTGCGGTCCATTCCCCGGCGGCGGGGATCAGCTCTCCATAGATCGTGGGGTCGTGCTGCGCCGCCCGGTCGAGCGAGGCGTTAAACCACATCACGTAGACGATGCCCGCCAGCAGGAACACCGAGCCGGTGAATGAATAGTAGAAATAAACCCGTGCGGCCTTGAGCTTGTTGTTATGGCCGAACATCCCGATGAGAAACAGAAGCGGGATCAGGCTGAACTCGAAACAGGCGTAAAACATCACGATATCCCGCGCGATGAACGTGCCGATGAGGCAGGCTTCGAGGATGTGCAGCCAGAAGTGGAATGCCCGCATGTTGTGGTCGACTTCCAGCAGCGAACCGAGCACGACCACGGGCATCAGGAAAGTCGCCAACGCGATCAGCCAGATGCTGATTCCATCAACGCCGAATTGGAACGTCAGGCCTAGTTGCGGGAGCCACGGCACCGCCGCGGTGAGTTGGAGATCGCCCGGCCGGCTCCAATCGAACACACTGAAGACCACCACCGTCATCAGCAGCGAGATGGTCGAGGTAATGGCCGAGTAGATCCAGGCGATCTTGCGGTCGTTGAGCGCCCGGATCGGGAGCAGCAAAACCGCCGCGAAAAGCACGGGCAGGTAGAGCTGTAACGAGATGATCCAGGCGGGGTCCATTTTAAATTCTCAGACTGGCTTTAGTTAAGGTTCACGGTTTGGATGGCCAAGGTTCGTCGACTCAACTTCCAAGAGTTTTGCGAAGATTAATCCGGGGCTTATCCACGGGCCGCGGCAATCAGGATCAAAAGAGCGAACACCGCCACCCCCATCACCATCCCCAAGCCGTAGCCCTGGAGGCGTCCGCTCTGTACCGGACGGATGCCCCGGCCGACCATCATCGGGGCCCACGCCACGAGGCGGATCAGGTTATTGATGATCATCGCGTCGATCACGTAGAACATCCCGCCGAGCCGACGCAGCGGCCGAACAAACGCGAGGTCGTAGAACTCATCGATGTAATACTTGTTTTGCAGCAGCTTGACGATAGGAGCAAGACTCACGGCGAGTTTGTCGGTCAACGGCCGGTTGAGCCGGTAAAAGAACGCGGCGAGGGTGATGCCCCCCACGGCCAAGATCGAGCTCAGCACGAGCATGAACTTGTGCGGGTCCATGCCGAAGACGCCCGGGCCGTGGTGCTCGCCACCGGCCTCGCCGTGGTGCCCCCCGGCGGCGGGCGCGCCGAGGGTGTGATCGATGATGTGCTCGAACCAGTGGAAATGATGCCCGAGGTAACCCAGCACCACCGCCCCGATCGCCAACAACACCAGCGGCGCGTTCATCGGCAGCCAAGGCATTTCGTGAGGCTCGTCGGGGTGAGCATCGTGCCCTGCGGCTCCGTCTTCGTGTTCCTCGTGATGCGCTTCCTCGGCGTGGTGGTGCTCGTCGCCCATCTCGAATTTCTCTTCGCCCGTAAACACCGTGAACCACAGCCGGAAAGTGTAGAACGCCGTCAGGAACGCGGTGATGACCCCGAAAATCACGGCAATAAAATACAGCGTGCTGCTCCGATCCATCGCGAACGCCAAAGCATCGCCCAGGATCAGGTCTTTGGACCAGAAGCCGGAGGTGATGAACGGGAAGCCCGCCAGCGACAGGCAGCCGACGAACATCAGCCAGCACGTCACTGGCATCTTCTTCCGCAGCCCGCCCATGGTCCGGATGTCGAGTTGCCCCGCCAACGCGTGCATCACGCTGCCCGCGGTGAGGAACAGGAGCGCCTTGAAAAACGCGTGCGTGAACAAGTGAAACGTCGCGCTCGCCGACGACAGCACGCCCAGCCCCAGGAACATATACCCCAGTTGCGAAACGGTCGAATAGGCAAACACGCCCTTTAGGTCGTTGCAGCACAGCGCGATCGTCGCGGCGAACAACGCGGTGCTCGCGCCGACGATCGCCACGGTCGGCAAGGCGTAGGGCGAGAGCTCAAACAGCGGCAGACACCGCGCGATCAGATATACCCCCGCGGTGACCATGGTTGCCGCGTGCACGAGCGCCGACACCGGCGTCGGCCCCGCCATCGCGTCGGGCAGCCAGACGTAGAGCGGGATCTGAGCCGACTTGCCGAAAGCCCCGATCATCAGCAGGAAGGGGATCCACAGGTCCGCGGTACTCGCGGTGTAGCCGTGCCCGAGGTGCGACAGGTTTTCGCGGGCGGCCTCGAGCATCACGCTGATCTGCACCGTGTCGTAGGCCTGATAGCACAGAAAGATGCCCAGCAGGAAACCGAAGTCGCCGACGCGGTTGACGATAAATGCCTTCTTCGCCGCCGCGACCGCAAACGGCTTGTCGTAGTAGTAGCCGATCAACAGGTACGAACACGCCCCCACGCCTTCCCAGCCCAGAAACAATAGCACCAGGTTGTCGGCCATCACCAGCGTCGTCATGGCGAAGATAAATAACGCCACGTAGGTGAAGAACCGCCAGTATCCCGGGTCGCCTTTCATATAGCCCGCGGCGTAAGTCGAGATCAGGCAGCCGACTCCCGTGACCACCGCGAGCATGACAAACGCCAGCGGGTCGAGGAAGTAACTGAATGAGAAGCTCACGCCGTCCTCGCCGCCGAATGTCATCCAGTCTAGGAACGGCAGCGTCACGGCCTTGTCGCCTAGTTGCGGCCAGAGGACCATCGTGATCACGAAGCCCGCGCCGATCGACGCGGTCGTGATCGCGGCGGCCCACTTCTGCAGACGCTCGTTGAGCGCAATCCCCGCGATGATCGCGGCGGCGAGGGCGGGTAACCAGGGAATTAAGATCGCTACGCTCATTTTGATTCTTGATTGATGACTTTTAATTACCGTGGTAATCAAGCCTCATCGAAGCAAATCCTGTCTGCGTGTCCTGATCGAACTCAACAATCCTCAATCAAAAAATCAAAAGCATCAGGCCTCAGCCCGACATATTGGCCCACGCCCCCGCATCGAGCGTCCGCTTGCGGCGGAACAACAGAACAATCAGGCCGAGCGCCAGCGCCGCCTCGGCCGCGGCGATGGTAAGCACGAAGATCACAAAAGTCTGCCCGGTGTAGTTCTGATGGAAGTGGCTGAACGCCACGAGCGTGACCACCACGCCCTGGAACATCATCTCGGTACACAGGAACATCACGATCAGGTTCCGTCGGCTGATGAAGCCGACGAGCCCCAACGCGAAGAGGATCGCGCCGGTGAGCAGGAAATGCGAAAGCATCGGACTAGCAAGAGCGAGGATCGGACTCAAGTTGCCGCCCCTTTCGCCACGCCCCCGGCCCCGTCTTCGACCAATTCGTCTTCTTCGTGTATCTGCGCCTTGGCGATCACCACCGCCCCGATCAGCGCCAGCAGCAAGATCACCCCGGCTAACTCGATCGCCAACGGGTGGGCCTGAAATAGATCCAGCCCGACGCGTTCAACATTAGACAACTCAACGACCGGGTTGCCATCGTCGCCCAGCCGCACCTCGCCACCCGCTGGCGTCGCCAACGCCGCGCTGGCGGATCCGGACGCACGGTCCGCCAAAATCCTCTCGGCCACCTGGTCGTCGCTCACCGCCGCCGCCGCGGGATTGGCCTCCATCGGCTCGAACGCCACGCTCAAAATCACCGCCAACAACAAAAAGCCCGCGACGCTGGCCCATATCGGCTCCATTGAATACCGGTCGTAGATCGGGCCGTCGTCGCTATCGTCCGCACCACGGGGCGGTGTGGCCAGCATGATAACGAACATGTACGTGACCAGAATCGCCCCGCCGTAGATGATCAGCATCGCGAACGCCATGAACTCAGCCGAGAGCGTCAATAACAGCCCCGCCGACGCCACCACCACCATGACGAACCACAGCGCCGAATAAACCGGCCGATTATGTGTGATCACGCGCACCGACGCGGCGATCGCGATCGCGCTGAAGACGTAGTAGAACGGCGTCTGCCCGTCGTTAAATCCGGTGTTGAGAGACGGCAGACCTTCCTTCGGGTCCGCCAGTGTCAGCGGCACCAGCACCAACCACATCGCCCCCAGCGTCGCCGCGCCCAACAGTGCCCCGAGCAGGCGCAAGTCCTTGCCGGGCTTGGGCATCAGTAAGAACAGGCTGACCGCTCCGGCCACCGACGCGATGTACAACACGAGTTGCGGTTGCATACGCGTGGCAGGATAGCAAACTCACGCTGAGGGGTCGAGAAACGGGATGCCGCCTAGATCAAAACGGCGCTCAATGAGTTCGTCCGGTAACGACACCGACGCCCATCGGATCGGGATCCCATCCAAATGAGGGCCTGGCTCATCACAGGGGCAGCAGGCGCATCGCCTCCGTACAAAACCGGAAACCCGCTCAAATCTCGGGAACCGGCTCCAGCACCGCGGTCCGCAGCTTCTGGCTGGTCGACATCGCCGCGTCCTGGATACCGACCGATCCCGCCGAGACGCCCGCCGTCGCCAGGGTCAACGCCTCGAGCTTGTTGAGGTAGCTCACCACCGTCGCTACCACCGTTGCGTGGCTCCACGTCAACGGGCTCACCGACAACGGATCGTTTGTCATCGGATGGACTTGCTCGGCCAATACGCCCGACGGAAGCGCCCGGTCGGCCACCCACTCCAGATACTTCGCCGCCTCGCGGAGTTCCTCGGCCGTGGCGGCCTTGGCGATAAAATAGTCGGCCATCCACAGCGTGCAGATAAACCAGGGGTTGCCCGGGACGTTCTCGACATCGTCGGTAACCTGGTGATAGTAATCGTCCTCGTAACGCGCCACACCGCCCACATCCGTCTTCACCGTCAGGCGCTCCTCGATCTTCCGCATCGTGGCGGTGACCCGCTCGTCGTCGACGGGAAGCAAACCCAGCGCGAAGACCGCGAACATCGAGGCGTCGATATTATCGTCGATCTCGTACTCGACGGGCGGACTCGGGGGTGCCGGTAAGTCAGCATCGCGGACCGGGTCCAGGTCGTCGAAGCCGTTGGCGGCGGTTGGTTGAGGCGTGCGGCCCGCGAAGACGTCGTCCATCAGTCGGGCGGTACGATCGGCGTCCTTGTGCATGATCCGGCGGACGAACCGGCCGTGCTCATCGCTCCACATGCATTTACAGAACGCCGCGCGCACCTCCTCGGCCGCGGTGGCGTACTGGTGGGCCCGTTTGTTGTCGCCGAAACACACGGCGAATTGCCAGGCGCTCTTGAGCCCACCATAAACCGTCGCCACCGTGAACGCGTGGACTCCGTAGCGTTCTTCCCACAGGTCGTAGCTGGGCAGCGGCAGCTTGGAATCCGGGTCGCGGAACTGCACCATGAAATCGGCCGCGGGGCGCACCAGATCGACCCACATCGGCCGAGTGAACTCGATATCACGGTAGCGCACGTAGTGCCGCCAGAGAGCCCAGACCACGAGCGCGGTCTCATCTTCCTGAATCGGCAGCTGCGGTCGGCCCTTGCCGTCAACCCACGGGTGCCACGAACTCGCCGGCGAGCCGTCGGGGTTGTACTTGTGCAGGAACATCCCGCGGTGGGTAAGCGCCTGGGCGCAGAACTTGTAGAACTGCCGTGAGACGTCCGGGAACCCCGCCGCGTCCATCCCGTCGGCCACGAACGCGCCGTCGCGCGGCCACAGGTAGCTGTAGGTGTCGCGAGAGAACTGCATGATGTCCGAGTCGTTGGCCGCGATGATCGCGCCGTCGTTGTCGATCTGGGTGCGCACGAGCAACAGAGACCGCTTGAACAGGTCGGTGACTTTGGTCGACAACCCGGTCTCTTCCGGCGTGCCGAAGTCGGTCCGCGACGCGGCGAGCCAGAGTTTCCAGTAGGCGTTGGTCCGGTCGATCACGCCCTGCGGCCCCTCACGGTGCAGGAACTTGTGGATCGTGTCCATATCGTCGTAGCTGAATCCAGCGCCGATGACCAGATACACCATGCGCATCCCGCCGGGGGGCAGGACGACGCGCGTCATGATCGTCGAGTCGACCGCCCCCTGAGCCACGGGGTTATTCCCCAAACGGCCGTCTTCGGCATCGCGCCAGGTGCCCTCTGCGCCGCCAAAACCAGCGGTCCCGCAGGCGTACTCGTCGGTCTGCTGCTCACCGTCGACGTAGAAACACGACATCAGATAACGGTTCTTGCGATAGTGGATCACGCTGCGGAGTTGTGGGTCGTAGTAGGCGGTGTCGCCGACCTTGTTGCCGAACATGTGGAAGTCGTGGTGGTGGAACAGCCGGACCTCCCGCTCCTGGTCGGTCTGATTGGACACCTCGATCCGCCGGACGAGAACCGGGCGGTTGAAATCCACCACGTCGGAGCAGCGAAGCTCGACGCCCAACACGTCGTGGCGCATCGTCACGTCGGTAGCCAGCGTCTCGGGGTGATACGACAGGTGAGTATTCCAGCCGTCGTCGGACCAGTAGACGCGTGACTTGCGGCGTTCATCCCCGTGCTGTCCGCTGGCGGGGAGTTCCGCCCACACGCCGAACCGGCACGGCCCCCCGGCGTGGTTCTCCTGACCCACGTGGGGAAAATACAGGTCGCGCACCCGGTAGTGATGATCGAACGTGACCAGCATCTGGCCGTTACCGACGGGGATATCGCGTGGCATAAACTCTATTTCCCTGCTCACCCCGGTGCCGATCCGCTCACGAATCATCCGCGGCGGCCTGGGGTCCTGTAATAATGCCGATCTTCAAGATCGCCACCCCGAGTATAGGGGCCCTCCGGGGGATATCGGCCAGACCCGGACGCGGGTTTGTAATTCTTGCCGGACCGCGCTACCGGTTATGGGAACGCCGGCGTCGGGCCGCCGCCGCGTTGCCGCGGTCAACCCGCCGCCTTACGATACTTCTACTATGCCCCAACTCACCATCGACGGCCGGCCTTGCACCTGGGCAGGCAAAAAAACCATCCTCGAGGTCGCCCTCGACAACAACATCGAGATCCCCCACTACTGCTACCACCCGGGCATGTCGGTGGTGGCGTCGTGTCGCATATGCCTGGCCGAGGTCGGCGCACCTAATCCACGGAACGACAATAAAGTCGAGCTGATCCCCAAGCTCGTGCCGACCTGCCAAACACCCGCCGCCGACGGGATGGAGGTCCACCTCAGCAGCTCGCCCAAGACGGTGGCCAACCAGAAATCGGTCATGGAGATGTTGCTGATCAACCACCCGCTCGACTGCCCGGTCTGCGACCAGGCCGGCGAGTGCTCGCTGCAGGACTACAGTTACCAGTACGGCCGATCCGCCAGCCGATTCGAAGAAACCAAGATCAAACAGCCCAAGAAGGACTTGGGCCCCAACGTCCTGCTCTACTCCGACCGCTGCATCATGTGCAGCCGCTGCGTCCGTTTCACCCGCGAAGTCACCGGCACCGCCGAGATCGGCATCTTCGGCCGCGGCAGCGAAGAGCAGATCGACGTCTTCCCTGGGATGCCGCTCGACAACGAGCTCTCGGCCAACGTGATCGACATCTGCCCCGTCGGCGCGCTCCTCGACAAAGACTTCCTCATGTCCATGCGCGTCTGGAACCTCACCAAGACGCCCAGCATCGACGGCATCACGGCGTCGGGGGACAACCTGTCGATCGAGACCAACGAGGACAAGATCTACCGCATCAAGCCCCGCACCAACATGGACGTCAATACCTGGTGGACCTCAGACGAGATCCGCTACGGCTGGAAGTTCGTCCATTCCCCGGACCGCCTGCGTAGCCCCTCGCATAAAGTTCACGGCAGCCACGAGGAATACGACTGGAACGCCGCGTACGCCGAGATCGCCGAGCAGCTCGAACTGACCGTGCTCAAGAAGGGCCGGGGCACGATCGCGCTAATGGTCAGTCCGATGCTGGCCAGCGAAGAAGCGTACTTGTTGGGCCGGATGATTACGGCAATCGACGAGAACGCCGTGTTGGCCATCGGTCCGGTGCCATTCGACGGCGAGGACAAGACCTTCCCCGGCGGCTACACGGTGTACGCCGAGAAAGCCCCGAACGCCCGCGGCGTCCGTCGCGCTCTCGAAGCCGTGAGCGACTCGGTGCTGAGCTACGACGAGCTCATAGGCGATTTAACACATAACAAAGCGATCGTGTTGACCGGCAACTACCCCAGCGAGTGGGCCACGCCTGACTTGATGGACGCGGTCAACCAGAAAGACCGCTACTCCGTCTTACTCGACACCCTGCCCTCCAGGCTTTCCGAAGTGGTAGACGTCCTGCTTCCGGGGGCGACTTGGGCCGAGAAGTCCGGCAGCTTCGAGAACGTCAACAACCGTCAACAGCACTTCGAGGCCGCAATCCCGGTCATCGAGCTCGCCAAGCCCGAGGGTCAGATCGCGCTCGACCTGATGTCGGTGATGGGCAAACACGACCGCCAACGCTACGACCCCACAGAGTGGCGGGCCGAGATGGGCGACGCGTTCGCGACCGAGATGCACCTCCCTGAAGCAGCGGACAGGAAGGTTGCCGACGTGGAATATGTTCAACTCTGATCGACGCGGTGCCACGTTCTGCCTAATCCCACATTTCCCAGATACACCCCTCGGTTCTAAGTAGCGCCCTGCGCGTTACACCCGTAGAATCCAGCTCTTTCTGACACACCACCCACGGATAAGGACACAACCCCATGGGTGAAGCAGGCAAGGACGCCTTGCGGATCGGTTTCGATCCCGCGATCAAGCCAGCGTTCCACCGGGCCTGGCTCAGTTCAGACGGCGGTCCGGTTCGCTGATACCGCCCCAGGGGCCGGGCCAGCATGACACGACGGATGCTTCATAAGACGCCTCGCTTTGCCTGTGTTCGCGCGATCGGTGCTTCCTTCCGGCCCGCAAACGGCCCGATCGGCGACACCGACCGTCGCCTCAACACTCGAACCGGCGTGACTCGGGCGGATTCGAGCGGTTCTTGTCACAGATGGGCTTAGATTCTTGGGGGGTGCGTTATATTGGCCATCATGCGGCTCGGCGGCGTAGCCAGGTCAAGTCAAATGAGAAATGTCGGCTAAAGTCTTTTTCTTCCGGGCATCTGGGCTAAATCGTGCCCGTACTGGGACCAACCGCCCCATCCCTTTCCGGAGAGTATGATCCGTGTCCCCTAGTACTTATCACCGCACCTATCGTGGCCGCCGCCGTGTCATTCAGAACTCCGCCCTCCGCTTCATAAAGGCCCTTTTCACCGCAGTTGCCCTCGGGGCACTACCAGTGATCCCAAGGCTTCCAGAAACCGCTCACGCCGCGATCACCTACGACACGCGCGCACTGAGTGGCGCCCCCGCACCCGAGACCGCGCCGGGCGTGAACTACTTTGACTTCGGCGTTCCCGCGATCAACGAGGCTGGGCAGATCGCGTTCCGCGCCCGCCTGACCGGCCTGGGCGTGGACGGCACCAACCATATCGGCATCTGGTCCGAGGCGGCTGGCGTCGTCGGCGCGCCGGGCCTGATTGCCCGCAAAGGCGACCCCGCGCCCGGCACAGTACCGGGCGTGATCTACAGAGACTTCGGTTTCCCCCGGCTCAGCGCGTCCGGACAGACCGCGTTCTTCGCCACCCTTTCCGGCAATGGCGTGAGCGGCTTCAACAACGAAGGCATCTGGTCCGAGGCGGCCGGCGACGCCGGCGCGTTGGGCCTGATCGCCCGCGCCGGTGACGGCGCACCCGACACCGCGCCGGGCGTTTACTACGACGACTTCGACAACCCTCTACTCAATGGGGCCGGGCAGACCGCGTTCTTCGCCAAACTTTTTATCAGTCCGGAAGTATCTCGCACCAACGACGGCGGCATCTGGTCCGAAGCGGCCGGCACCGTCGGCGCGCCGAGCCTGATCGCCCGCGAAGGCGACCCCGCACCCGGCACCGCACCGGGCGTGATCTACGGCCCCCTCGGCACACCCGCGTTCAACGAGGCCGGACAAACCGCGTTCCACGCCTTGCTAGCCGGCAGGAACGTGGGCATCGGCAACGGCAGCATCTGGTCCGAGGTGGCCGGTACCGTCGGCGCGCCGGGCCTGGTCGCCCACGAAGGCGACGCCGCACCCGGCACCGAACCAGGCGTGATCTACGAATTCCTGAGCACCACTCCCGTGCTTAACGGGGCCGGGCAGACCGCGTTTGGTGCCAGAATCGCCGGCCCGGGCGTGGACGACACGAACAACCGCGGTATCTGGTCCGAGGCGGCCGGCGCGATCGGGGCGCCGGGCCTGGTCGTGCGCAGCGGCGAGCCCGCCCCCGGTACCTCCTCGGACGTAAAATTCAGTGGATTCGGCGGCCCCATGCTCAACGGGACCGGGCAGACCGCGTTCATCGGGTTCCTCACCGGCCCGGGCGTGGACACTACAAACGACCACGGTATCTGGTCCGAGGCGGCCGGCGCGATCGGGGCACCGGGCCTGGTCGCGCGTAAAGACGATCCCGCGCTGGGCACCGCCCCGGGCGTGAACTACCTCGGATTCTTCACCGACCCCGTGCTCAACGGAGCCGGGCAGATCGCGTTCCGCGCCTTCCTCACCGGCCCGGGCGTGGACGACACCAACGACTTTGGCCTTTGGGCCGCTGACCCCACTTCCGGGGGCGAATCGCTGGCCCTCATCATCCGCGAAGGCGACTTGTTCGACGTCAGCGACGATCCAACCAATCCCGACCTCCGCACCGTCGCAACGTTCAACGTGTTCACAAACACTGGCAACGGAGACGGCCGCCCGTCCCCCTTGAACGACGCCGGCCAAATCGCATTCCAAGCCTCGTTCACCGACGGCAGCCGCGGCGTCTTCGTTGCCACTATCCCCGACCCCGCGTCCATCGCCCTAGTAGGCGACTACAACGGCGATGGATCTGTCAGTCAGATCGATCTTGATCTGGTGCTGTTGAACTGGAGCAACAACATCGCGCCGGCCGGCTTCGTCGAAGCCAACCTCCCAGACGGCGGCCCGTTCGACGGGCTGATCAGCCAGAACGAACTCGACGGGGTGTTGCTGAACTGGGGGGACGGGGTGCCGCCGTTTCCCGGAAGCGTAGCGGTGCCCGAGCCAGGGGTAGGGATATGGTTGGCCGCGGGGTGTTTGGGGATGTCCCGGCGGCGGGGGTCGGCTCGGTAATCTTGAGACAGAGTAATGAGGAAAAGCCGACCTAGAGAGTACACGGCACAAAGAGAATACTCCGTCCGGGCCTTGCGGTGGCTAACGGGAGAATGTTTTATCTTGCGCTAGGTATGAGCCTGGATAGTTTTAAGCCTCGCCTTTTGGATGTAGGCCGTCATAAAGCGATATCAGAGGCAAGAGGCAGCAGGGATGCATATATCTCGCATAGAGATCAAGAATTTTCGTAACTTTCAAAACCTTGATGTGAACATTGGGCCCCAGCCTGTGATTGTGAGCTAATACTCGCCGTTGAGTCGGTAGTCCGGCTCGAATTTCACGCTGCCGAGCGTCGCCTTGGCCTGCAGACCGCTGCCGCTCATGTGGTAGATGGTGACGGGCTGGTGTAGTTCGGCGGTAGCCTGGGCCCCGCCCCCGGCACCGTCGAGTTGGGCAGTGGCGTCGGCCTCGGCTTGATAGATCCATTTGCCCCGCACGAATTGGTCGTAGGCGTAATCATCCCGGAAGACCAAGAGGGTGCGGTACGACGCGATCCCCACGCCCGGGCCGCCGGCGATCTCTTTTGACTTGAGGAACGTTTTTTTGCCGTCGGCGCCGCGGACCGCCACGCCGTAGCCGTTGCCGGCGCCGACGAATAACACCTGGGTCTGCAGGTTGGTCGTTGTCGCGTAGCCGGCCGCGTGGTCCAATTGCTTGCGGCCGTAGGGGTGCTCGGCCACAAACTCGCTTACGATCGCCTCGTGCTGACGCAGGATTTCCTGCCGCTGATCACCAGCGGTATGCCCCGAGGGTGACACACACCCGGTCAGGAGCAGGCCGGCCCAAGCCAAGAACGATCCCCCCAAAATCCGACGCTGCAGGTGTGACAAAATCATCGCTATTCCCTGATCTTTAAAAAGTTCCGAACGACGTGGAAGCTACCTTGGAGACCGGAAGTTTATTCCCACCGCCTCACCGGGCATGACCACGGCTATCGATTATATGTGCCGGTAAACGGGTACGGCCGAAGATCGTCGTTTGCTTCCGCGCTAACATCAAATATGCGTTTGCTCGCGTTGTTTCCAGTCTGGGTCGGTGCGTTTTGCTTGGCGGGTTGCGGGCCGCCCCAACTCATCGCCGACTTAGGTAACGAGGGCATCAAACGCCTGGAGACCGTCCCATCAGCCACGCCCGAACCCATGTCGTACTTGCGAGCAGGCGACCCCAACGGGCGCCGGCTGATCTTCGTCCACGGCACACCGGGCGACGCGACCAACTACTTGGGTTACTTGGCTGAACCGCCGGCGGGTTGGGAAGTAATCAGTGTGGATCGGCCGGGGTTTGGTAACAGCCCCGCCGACGGAAAAACGTCGCTGACGTTCGCGGGGCAGGCGGCGGCGGTAGAGCCGTTGCTCGTCGAGCGTAACCGGAAGAAGCCGGTGTTGGTTGGACATTCGCTGGGCGGGCCGATTGTCTTGCGTTTGGCGGCGGATCAGCCCGACGCGGTGGGCGGAGTGGTGGTGTTGGCGGGGTCGGTCGACCCGGATCTGGAGTACCCGCGGTGGTACAACGTGATGGGCGCGATCCCGCCGATCTCCTGGCTGCTTCCCGGGGCGATGCGGCGAGCGAACGACGAGGTGTATGCGGCGCAGGAGGGCACGCGGCGGTTGGCCAAGGACTTAAACCGTGTCGTCTGTCCGGTGGTGATCGTGCATGGTCAGCGGGACGCATTGGTACCCGTGGGCAACGCGCATTTCCTTCTGGAGGCCCTGCCCAACGCGGCCCGGCTGCGGCTGTTTCTACTTCCGAGGGCTGGCCACTTCTTGCCCTGGGAACACGGGCCGACGGTGCGCCGCGCGATCGAAGAAGCGGCGCGTTGACTCTCGCCGTACGGAGCCCATCGGTGGTGAATTCGGTAATCTAGATGCTGTAGTTCTTGCCGCGTCCCGTTCAGACTCGCAGGCCAGTAAACCTGGGAGATCGACCAGGAGCGGAACAATTAGAAAGTCGCGGTGACCACGCGACACCAAACACTTTACGCAGAATACCCCCCCCGCCCAGCCATGCCGCCAACCGACGAACACACACTCAAACTAGCCCTGCTCCAACACGCCTGCGCCGAAGACCCCATGGCGAACCTCGCGACGGTCACGGAGATGATCCGCGACGCGGCGGGGCAAGGCGCCCAGTTGATCGTGACCCAGGAACTATTCAAGAGCCTATATTTCTGTCGTAGCGAAGATCCCGAAGCGTTTGATCTGGCTGAGCCGATCCCAGGGCCAACGTCGCAGGCGCTCGGTCAACTCGCCAAAGAGCTCGACGTGACGATCTCCGCGTCGCTGTTCGAGAGGCGCGCCGCCGGCCTGTACCACAACACGTCCATCATGCTCGACCCCGGCGGGCAGGTCGTCGGCAAATACCGGAAGATGCACATTCCCGACGACCCGAGCTACCTCGAGAAGTACTACTTCACGCCTGGTGATCTCGGTTTCTCTTCGCACACGGTTCCATTCTCATCTTCATCCGCCGATGTCGGCATGCTCGTGTGCTGGGATCAGTGGTACCCCGAAGCGGCACGCCTCACCGCGATGCAGGGGGCCGAGCTCTTGCTCTACCCGACCGCGATCGGGTGGTACGATGACGAACCGGAACACGAACGTGACGCACAGCGTGACGCCTGGATCACGATCCAACGCTCCCACGCCATCTCCAACGGCGTATTCGTGGCCGCGGTCAACCGCATCGGACAAGAAGGCGAGAGTATCTTCTGGGGCTCGAGCTTCATCGCCGACCCCATGGGCCGTATCTTGGCCCAGGCCTCGACCGATCAGCCCGAGGTCCTCACCGCGGAGATCGATTTTTCCCGGGTTGAACACTACCGCCGGCACTGGAACCTGTTCTTCCGCGACCGCCGCATCGACGCCTACGGCGGGATCACACGGCGCTGGAGCGATTAGCTACACGTCGGCCGAAAATCGGAAGCATCGCCCGTGAAATGGCCCGTGGACCGAACATACCAAAGGCAAGTTTGGGTGTGAATTTAGCCGCCATCAGGTAAACTAGTTGTGAGGAACTGTCTCGCCCGGCCCGTGGCGGGATGCTGTCATTTCCCTCTCACGCCAAACGGGCCATGGCTGGGGTGCCGCCCGTCTAACCACGAAAACCCAGCATGCCCACATCCAGATCGAAACCGCTTCACTTCCTGACCCTTTGTTTATCTATGGCATCCGTGGACATCCACGCCGAGCGTCCCGAGGGCGCTTGGGTCACCACAGCCCCCGACGGAACCCTTCAGTACGCCACCGACGCCGAAGGCGACCGCATCCCTGATTTCTCAACCGTCGGCTTCCGTCACGGACTGGAACGCATCCCCACGGCCAACGTCGCGGTGACCGTTAACCCCGGGCCCGGCGACGACAGTGCTCGTATCCAGGCCGCGATCGACGCGGTGTCCGCCCTGCCGATCGGCGATGACGGGCTGCGGGGCGCGGTGCTGCTGACCCGGGGACAGTACGAAGTCGCTGATACATTACGTATCGCGGCCGACGGCGTGGTCCTCCGAGGCGAAGGCCAATACGGCAACGGCACCGTCCTCACCGCCACGGGGACTACCCAGCGCCGGGCTCTCGAAATCGTCGGCCCTAATGACCCCACGCCGTTCTGGACCCGTGTCAGCGGCAGCACCGTCGGTCTTACCGATGATTATGTGCCCGTAGGCGCGACGTCTTTCAACGTCGCTCCCGGCCACACGTTCGCTGCCGGCGATAGCATCGTCATCGACCGCGGCAGCACCCAGGCATGGTTCGAAGACATCGGTGTCGACCAACTCGACAACCCTTGGGTCGTCGGCACCAAAGAACTGCGTTTCGATCGAACCGTGACCGCCGTCGACGGCAACACCATCACGGTCAACGCTCCGATCGTCAACGGCCTCGAACAGGCCGAGTACGGTGACAACACCGTTTACAAGTACACCTTCCCCGACCGCGTTCAGAACGTCGGCGTCGAAAACCTACGCTTCGTCGCCGAGACCAACGGCAGCCCCACCGACGAAAACCACGCTTGGACCGCCGTCTGGATGGACGGTGTCGAAGACGTCTGGGTCCGTCAGGTCGACGCGAAGAACTTCGGCTACGCCGCGGTCGAAACCGGCCGGACCGCCAAAACCGTGACGGTCGAAGACGTCTCGTACCTCGAGCCCGTTTCTCTTATTACCGGCAGCCGGCGGTATTCGTTCACTGTCCGGGGCTCGGAGAACCTGGTCCAGCGGGTGTTTTCCGAAGACGCCCGGCACGACTTCGTGCTCCAGAGCACCGCAACCGGGCCGAACGTGTTTCTCTTCGCCACAGCGAAAGACACCAACAACGACATCGGCCCACACCACCGCTGGTCCGCCGGCACGCTGTTCGACAACGTCCACGTCACCGGCGACAACATTAACGTCCGCTGGCGCGGCAACTCCGGTTCTGGGCACGGATGGGCCGGGGCGAACATGGTGATCTGGAACTCGGTGGCCGACGCCTTCGAGATTCAGAACCCACCCACCGCACAGAACTGGGTGATCGGTGCGCTTGGGCTGGTCGAAGTCGGCAACTACCGCGCCGACGAATACAACGGCACACTCCAACTCGGCAACGTTGACTCACTCGGCACACCGGTCGCCCCAAACAGCCTTTACATCGCTCAACTCCGTGAGCGGTTTGGTTCTCTCCGTGGGGACACGGCCGTGGTCTCGGTACGACAGGAAGCCCACCTGGCCGGGGACATCGATAACTTCACCTTCGAGGGCAGCCCCGCCGACAACTTCACGGTGGACAGCGATTTCCTGTTCGGCGCCAACGAAACCTCCAGCTTCGGGCTGGGCACGTTCGACAGCGCCCAAAAAGACCGCATGCTCGCGTTCACTTACGACTACGAGGTTCTGCCGGGCGAGGAGATCATCGGCGCGACGCTGACGATGCAACTCCGTGTGCTCGATACCGATTCCTACGCCAACGATGTCCTGCGGCTAGACAACCACGCCGCCCGTTTCCATCTGACCGATACGCTCGACGTACCGACCACCATGCAAACGGGCGACGATTACGTGCTGCAACTGGAGCTGACCGATTTCTTCGGGCCGTTGCTCGCCCCGCTCCAGGACGGCCAATTCAACGTCTTCCTGTCAGACGACCACGCGATCGACTACGCGATCCTCAACCTCGAGATCGCGTCTTTGATGGGCGATATGGATGTCAACGGGAAGGTCGACCTCGAAGACGTGACGGCATTTATCCAAGCTTTGCAAGACCCCGACGGCTATGCGGATCTACACAACCTCGATCCGGCCGTGCGTGGCGATCTGACGGGTGACGGCGTTTTTGATCTGTCCGACGTCGAGCCGTTCGCGCAGCTCTACGGCGTCTCGAGCCTGGCCGAGTTGCGGGCAATCCCCGAGCCGTCGGGGCTCGCCGTGGCGGCGTTGATGGCGGCGGCATCGTGGCGGCGTGGTGGGTAAGCGGCGAGGCCGGCGTTCTTATAACCGCCCGACTCACCGGAGCACCCCACCCGTCGGGCACCGACTTGGGCGAGGTTAATTTTCGAAACAGATCACGGCGGGCTGATGGTGCCATCAGGCAGGCGAGCCTGAGTCCACTCGACGAGTTTGGGTTCGCAAGGGTATTGGGCGGCAAGGTCTTCGTCGAGGTCCACGCCGTGGCCGGGCTTGTCGTTGGGGTAGAGGTAGCCGTTACGCAGTTCGGGGCACCCGGGAAAGACGTCGGGGGCCGCATCGACGAAGGGCTGAAGCTCGTGGATGCCGAAGTTGGGGCTGGCAAGTTCGAGGTGCAGGCCCACGGCGTGGCCGATAGGCGAGCAGTCACCGGGCCCGTGCCAAGCGGTACGGACGCCAAACGACTCGGCGGTGATCGCGGCGCGACGGGCGGGGGTCAGGCCGCCGAGGTGGCTGAGGTGCATACGCAGGAAATCGATCAACCGTTCGCTAACCAGTGGCAGCCACTCGGCGGCGTGCGTGAACAGTTCACTCGCGGCGATCGGCGTGGTGCACGCGGCGCGGAGTTTTTCATGCCAGCCGCTCTGCTCCAGAGGAAGCGGATCCTCGAGGAAAAACAGCTTGAATCGTTCCATATCCTTGGCAAACCCCAACGCCGCCGTGGGGGGCAGGCGTTCATGCACGTCGTGCAGCAGCTCGATTTCGTCGCCGAAGGTATGACGAACGTGTTCGAACGCCCCGAGCGTCGAACGTGTGTAACTCCCGGGATCGAAGTAGGCACCGCTGAGCGCCCCGTCGGGCGGCGCAACGCAGCCGCCGACACCGCCGTACGCCATGCCTCCCGCCTCCCCGCTGGCGCGCGTCTGGGCTGCGCCCCCGCCCAAACGGACGCGGACGTGGCGGATGTCCTGGTCCAGAAGCGAGCGGATGTGGTCGTCGAGCTCGGCGTGGTCCCGGCCGTCGGCGTGCTGGTACACCGCAGCGGCCTCGCGCAGCTTGCCCCCCAGCAGGTCGTACAACGGCATGCCCGCGGTCTTCGCCTTGATGTCCCACAGCGCCATGTCGATCCCGCCGACCGCGTTGTTGAGCACAGGCCCGTTCCGCCAGTAGCCGTTGTACATCATCAACCGCCATAACTCCTCGACCCGCGAAACGTCACGGCCGATCAACAACGGCCTGAGGTGATCCACGACGGCCGAACGCACCGAGAGGTAACGCTGCGTAAACGTGCCGCAGCCCAGGCCGTAGAGCCCCGGCTCAGAGGTCTCGACCCTCACCACCAAGAGGTTCCTGCCCATCGGGCAGGTCAGAACCACGCGTACATCACGGATGGTAATCATGAGGCATACCCTACACCGGCACCGCTCGATAACCGGCCCGCGCTCACATGGACGCGGCAAACTCGAGGCAACCCCTCACCGCCTCGGAGGTCTGCCTCATCGCCAACGATTCGGGCATCTCGGGCCAGCGCGGGTGCGTCGGCTCGGCGGTAACGGGGCCATCATAGCCCGTGCTAGCCAGGGCCCGCACAAACCCCGGCAGGTCGATCACGCCCGTGTCGCCGGGTAATTCACGGCGCCGCACGTCCAGCTTGTTGCGGCCCACACCCTCCGGCGCGTCGTTGACGTGTACGACCACGATCTTCTTTGCCGGAAGCGACGCGAGGTCTTCGGTTGATTCTTGGGCGCAATGCCAGTGGAAACTATCCAGCATCAGGCCGACGTTGTCCTGGCCCGACTCGTCGATAAGTTCCAGCGTGTCGGCGAGGCTGTAGATGAACGTAAATGTGCCGTCGAGGCGACGGGTCAGGGGAGAGACGTATTCCAGGCCCAGCCGAATGCCGTGTTCCGCGAGGATCGGCGCGGCTTCGGCGAGGCGATCCAGGTGACGACGCCGGTTGGCGGCGTGGTCGAGTCGGTCGTCGAAGGGCATCACCACTACACCGGCGCGTTGGAAGCCAAGCGCCTGCGCCGCGCGACAGACGCGCGGAAGCTGGCCCATCGACACATCCCAGTCCTCGGCCCGGGCCGAGAGCGTGCGTGTGAGCATCGATCCGTATCCGGGCCGCAACCCCGCGTCGCGGATCATCCCCGCCAAGCGGTCTACGCCGAACTTTTCGATCCACTCGATCTGGCTGCTGAGCCGAAGGTCGACCCCAGCGAATCCGTGCATTTGTGCCAGCTCGACAGAACGATCCGGGTCAACCCGAACCGCGATGAGATCGGCCATGAGCGAAGCGTACATGCCCGCGCGGGAGGAGTGTTCTGGAGATGGCGTCATGGCGTCGGGGAAGCGGGCGTGTTTTTGATGACGATCTTGGGCTGAGGCACGGTATCTAGTGCGGCGTCGGCCATCGCGTGGCAGGCCTCCAGCACACTAATTTGCCGTGCCACGCTTTCGGGTGTGATGAATAACGGCTCACCAAAACGCAGGGACTGTTCCAAGTCGCGGTAGAACTGCACGTAGGGCGACACCGCATCGGCGGGCGTCTCCCACTTCTCTTCGTGCCAGTCGTACTCCTCGCGCTGGTAGATCCGGCCCCGCACCGGACCGTCGTCAACTTGCCGTTTGGGCATGACGGACCAGTCCATCCACTTCCAGCGAAGCTCATCGGTCGTGCCCCGCATACCGCCTCTCGTGCCGACGATGTTCCACCTTTCGCCGGGGTAGGCGCAGCTGCTGAACGATTCGATGTCGATCGTCGGCGACCCGGGGCCGTGGAGGATCAATTTGACGTGGTCTTCCGCGTCGCCGAGCGTCAGCGACCGCTGGAGGTCGGCGAATACCTGCGGCTCAGCATCCCCGAACAGTTGGAGGGCGTGGTCCAGGAGGTGGGCCCCGTGGTTATTAAGCGAACCGCCACCGCACGAGCGCAGCGTCTGCCAGTCCCACCGCCGCGTGAATTGGCTCCACACCATCCGGATCTGAAGGATGCGGCCGAGTTGGCCCGAGTCGATGATTTCTTTGACCTTGAGAAAGTGGGGTTCGTAACGCCGATTCTGGAACGGCGCGAGCACGCGGCCGGTCTGCTTCGAGATGCGGATCATCTGATCGGCATCCCGCCGTGATAGCCCAAACGGCTTCTCGCAGACCACGTGCTTAGCCGCGAGCATCGCGGCGCACGCCTGGGGCGTGTGCAAGCGGTTCGGCGAGGCCACGACTACCACGTCGAGCTGCGGGTCGGCCAGCAGCCCCTCGGCGTCCGCGTAAGACCTCGCCCCCAGGTCGCGTTCGGCCTCGACACGACGCGACGCATCGGTGTCCGCGACCGCCGTAATGACGTAGGATCCCCTCATACCCCGGAGACATGTCGCGTGAATGTTCCACCCACTTCGGCCTAGGCCGATGATCCCGACACGGATTGGGCCGCTGTGCGGAATAGGGTTAGGTCTACGGATCACAGCAGAGCCTCCGACGAACAATTCAACCACCGCTCACGCAATTCAACGGATGCGCGACTCGGTCACCCACGGATCCATATTGGGCCCGAGCAGTTCCTTCACTGGCTCGGTCACCCGGTCCAGCTCGGCGACGTCATCCGCCGAAAGCACCGTCCCGATCGCCGCGGCGTTGCGCTCGACCTGCGACACCCGGCTGGCCCCGACGAGCACGCACGCCACGCCGGGCTTCTGCAGCAGCCACGCCAGCGACACGTCGGCCATCGATCGACCGACACGCTCGGCGATGCGACGGATCTCGGCGAGGGCGACAAACGCCTCGTCTTCGCAACCGGCCTCGGTATGTCGGGCTTGGGGGCGATCCTTGGAAAACAGGCGGGTCCGGGCGCGTTCGTCGGGCACCTGATCGGCGTTATCGAATTTCCCGGCGAGCAACGCCTGAGCGAGCGGCGAATAACACAACATCCCCACACCGTGATCCACGCACATCTGGCTGACTTCGAACTCCACCGCCCGAAGCAGCAGGCTGTAGGAGATCTGATTCGTGACCAGGTCGCAGACGCCCAGCGCCTCTTTCAGATCGATCGGCCCGAAGTTGCAGACCCCCAATGCCCGCACCTTGCCCTGCTTGACCAAATCTTGCATCGCGCCAAGCGTTTCCTCAATTGGCACTACGTTCTTGGGCCAGTGGATCTGGTACAGATCGATGTGGTCGGTACGCAAAAGCTTCAGACTTTTTTCACACTCGGCAAAGACATCGTCCGCACTAAGCGTGGCTGTGTTTACTTTGTCGGCCACAATCGCTTTCTCGCGATACCCTCCTTCAAGTGCGCGGCCGAGCAATTCTTCGGACGCGCCGTTGCCGTAGCCCGGAGCCGTATCGATAAAGTTGATTCCCAGGTCGATCGCGGCACGGATCGCATCGATGGCTTCGCGGTCTTCCATGCCGTCGTAGGTCGGATTGGCTACGGTCGACATGCACCCGAAGGCGATCCGTGAGACCCGCATATCTGTATTACCGAGTTGAACATACTGCATCGAACCGAGACTCCAAGAAGTACGACGCGTTCGCATCGCGGGCTGGTGGGAAGAGTGATGCAAAGAGACTAGCGGGAATCCGTCGGTAATGGAATCAACAGATCAAGATAAATGCGACCCTCGCCGGTCAAACCATCGAGCTTGCCGATCACTTCTTCGAAACGTGGATCGCCGTACGCGATTGAGCAGCGTCGCAGAGACTGCGCATAGGTATCGTGTTTCTTCTGTGGCGGAGAAATCTGTTGGTACGGCCACTGTTTTTCTCCGGCAAAGTAAGGCAACGCAAAGTCATAGCCCTTGCGGATGCTGCGACCGTCAGGGGTCTCAAAAGCCCAGAGATTTACGCCTACTTTTTCGCCTAGCACGGCGAGCTCGGTGTGGCCGCGGAGATTGAACTCGGTGTAGTCCAAGGCTCGAGTCCGTGACAATTCTTCGGGCTGCTTGCCATCCGGCTCGAACTGGTACGCCACACGGGCGGGCACCCTCGCCACCATCTCACGGACCGTGTGCCAGTCGCCGGCGAAGGCCGAATAGTAGGCGATTTGAGCCTCGGCCCACGTGCCGTGGTTGTTCGGCCCGTCGCGTTCGCCGACGCCGAACTCACTGGTGTTCAACCAGGTGGCGTAGTCGGCGAACCATTGTTTGGCCCCCGCCATGACCTCGTCGGTCATGGCGTCGGAACCCTCGAGCACGCTGATCGCGTCGGGAACCCAACGCAGGCGCAGTGTTTCGATGACGCCGTATTTGCGGCCGTCGTTGACGCCGGGTATGAATTGGCCGTACCGCATCCGCGGCGTCATACGGGTTTCGGGGTCGATCAGGAATTGTTTGATCCGCTTCACCGCCGCCTCGGCGTAGCGTTCGTCGCCCGTGAAGTAGTAGGCGAAGCCCAGCCAGCGCACCGACTTTCCGAACGTGCCGAGTTTATTGACGTCGTAGAGGTCCCGCTCGGGATTGATCTCGCCGTCACGGCGGATGTAGGGCAGGCCGTCATCGGCATCGGGATTGGGCCACCAATACGGCGAGAGGCTGACGTAGTCGTTCTTGTTGCCGCTCGGCGGCACGGTGGGCTTGTCGGCGATCGACAGCATCGGTGCGTCGATCGCGTCCTCGGCGAGTTGTTTGAGGTGATCAACCGCTGGTTGTAGCGCCGGGTCCCCCGCCATGACGCGCTCGCGTGCCTCGGCCAAACGTTCACCGTCGGTCAGATACACCTCCGGGGCCTCGGCGACCGCGCACGCCTGCCCGATAAATGCAACTCCGACCCAAAACGCAATCCCGCGGCTCAGCTTGCCCCACGATTTCGTTACAGATATCGATTTTCTCACGAGAGCAGTCCTTTCAGACACGGAGACAGAAATGGCGGAATGATTCAGTGGAGAACAGCTTACCCGCACCCCGTTTTATGTTCAAGTTATTCACATTTTTTTTGATATATTTTTTTATATTTTTTTTTAATTCTTATTTTGCAGCAGTTTAATTTAAATAATAATAAATCAATGATCAGTTAATTATCTATTGATTGTGCGGGGCGTGTCGTTTATTATTCGG
>JBCCCG010000010.1:0-171695 GCA_039033595.1 Planctomycetota bacterium
CGGCCACACCCCCCACCCCCGCTCCCCGCCCCGCCCCCCCCCCCCCCCCCTCCCCCCCCCCCCCCTCCCCGCCGGGCCGCGACGCGGCCCCGGCCCTCACCCCCAACCTCCCCCGAAGCCCAACCCGAGCCCCCGCCGCTGCTCGACCTGATCACTCCCCGCGGCGATCTCCTGTGATAAAGCCCTCCCCGTCGTGCGGGACGGGATTCTCGGGAAGCGGTGGGTTACCAATTGATGAATTCAGGAGACTCGCTCCGTTCGGCCCCAGCCACCCGCTGTCCCTGATGCATGTCGGATCACTTGCTATGCGCCGACACGATATAGCTTTCGGCATGACGACCGTTCTAAATCATGCATTGAGGTGCGGTGATAGAGATAATTGCCCAGAAGTCCAATAGCGTCTAATGCAGCGCTAGACAGGCGCTTGCTTATGAATTAATCTACATAGTAGTGGGCGTATGTTATGTGTGCCTTGTTGAATTTAGTATTCGGGGAACTCTTATATATTTCCGGACGTATTTTATAAAAGGTTTGTTTCATGAGATGGCTTTCGTTTGGACTGTTATGTGTTGTATGTGTCGGGTGTGTTCAGGAGAATCATTTTTCTGAGGCAATGCTATATAAGCAGAAAAATGGAAATGTATTTGCGCCTCAAGGGATAGGTAGTAACCCCGTTTTTGTAGATAGTAATTCTGTGTTCAAAATCGAAATTGAACGCATAAAACCAGGGTGGATACATAATGGTGACAGTATGCCGTCGCTAGACGATTCGCAGTACGTAAGTTTTAGTAATGAGATAACGTCACATATTCTTGGTAAAGAGCTTTGGCTGATTACACGAATCGATAGCCTGTCTGCAAACGATGTTTTAGAGAGAAACAGTAAGGTTTATTTTAAGGCAACTAATGTTAAATTTAACTCAGAATCATTTTCTGAGATGGCAATAGATGAATCCGAAAAAGCTATATTTACACATTCAGCGGACAATCAATATCGAATTACCTTTCGATTGTATGAAGTGGATGGTTTTGATATCAAAAAAGCTGCTGTTAAAGCCTACGATAGTAGTCCTGGCTTGGTGGGCTTGGCGGAGACTGCTGCAGATGTTTTCTTGGATACGCTTGGCAGCTTAGCAGGCACGGTTGTTAGTGACCTTTGGGATGCCGCTGGCGAAGAGGATTTGTTTCTTGAGAGGCTGCTTTTGGCGAATGATGCGACTCTGGAATTTCAGGGGACTATATATGTATTGAGATCTTCTGGAGGGCTTTCAGATGAAATGCCTTTTCGAGATACCAGTTACATCTTGTATGATAAATTTAAATCAGAGGGGCCTCCGGATCCCGATGATAAGACGGCGGGGTGGAATACTGGATTTAGAGATAAGGGTTCATATATAAAGGTCAAAAAGCAGAGGGATGAAGAGGTGGATATATCGCCGCCGTCAAATGGTGATATTGACACTAAGTCATATATAAAAATTGTCGTGTCAGAGGGTTATTCTCGTCAAGAAATAGCATTGCGAGGCATTGATCTCGATGGCTTGGCAGCCTCTTTTACCGAAAAAGAATCATATATGAAGTTTTTGCGTAATCTGAAAATTGACTAATCTATAGTTATTTTATTATGTGGCGGGTGATTGGGGTTGAACAAAGTCCCCCTCCTTCTCCAGTTGAGTGGGGTTGGGCCATGCGTAATCTAGGATCCAATCCGGGCTGTCAGGGGGATTTGCTGCAACTACTTTCCGAGGGCGAGACGACCGGGAAGGGTTTCGGAGGGGCAGTGGCCGACTCAGCGGCGAAAGATTCCGCTTAGTCTGGACGGGTAATTGATATGTCTAAATTCTTGTGCCCATGTTGCGATTACGTCACGCTTGAGGAGCGAGGGGTGTACGACATCTGCCCGGTCTGCTTTTGGGAAGACGAGGAGCGGGACCTCGATGACCTCGACCGGGTTTCGGGGCCAAACCATGTGACCCTGCGCGAGGCGCGGCAGAACTTTGCGGACTGCGGGGCGTGCGTGCCGGCGATGGTGAAGAACGTTTGTTCACAGGAGGAACGGAAGCAATACGATCGTCGGTCGCGAACGGTTGACTAAATCGGGCCTTGACCCGAGTGGGCTTCGGGGTATGCTTCTGCCGAAAGGAACCCCGGGAACCCGACCAGAGCGCCTCGCCCAACCCGAACCTCGCCCAACGCCGCCGGCTTTGCCGGGGGCGTTATTCGCACACCCGTTTTGCCGAAAGGAAACCCCATGTCCTCCACCCCGCGTCCCTGTGCCCGCTGCGGCGAGATCATCCCGGCCGAGCGGGCCGAATTGCTCCCCGACACCCGGCTCTGCGTCGGATGCAGCCAACGATCCGGCGGGGAGTTCGACCTGGCCCTCACCCCCGAGAACCTCTCGAAGTCCGGGAGCATGAAGAAGAACTACAGCTCCTTCCGCGTCGAGAAGAAACGCCGGCCGGTCGAGAAAGAGTAGGGTCATCGGGCCTACGCCTGCTTCTTGCGCGTTGTGCGCCTCGGTTTGCGTCGGCGTCGTTTGTCGAGGCGGGCGATGAGGTCGGCGGGGGTGAGGCCGAGGGTGTCGCAGAGGCGGAAGAGCACGTCGAGGGTGGGGGAGGACTTATCGTTTTCGAGCAGGCTGACGTAGTTGCGGGAGATGTCCGCGGCGAAGCCGACTTTCTCTTGGCTCAAGCCAAGCGCCTCACGAGCTTCGCGTAATTCTTTGCCCAACATACTTGGCAAGATCGCGGCTGCGTGCTATCTTGTCTTCCAACTATATTGGTCAATGTGGTTGGCCAGATCAAACCGCCCCGGAACGGTGGGTGGCGTCGAGGTTTGGGGTCCGGCCTTGCTGGGCGATCGGCCCGCGTCACCCGCCTTTTTCTGCGCGCATCGCGCGGCGTGGGTGGTTGACCCGGTTAATTTGTTTGGTAAAATTTAGGTATTTCGGATCCGGGTGAATACGTCGTGGAGTTGCCGGGGTTGGAGACGTTTGCGGCGGTGCCGAGTTGGATGAAGGTGTGGCGGGGGGAGGCGACGGGGGTGGACCGGTCGGCGTGTCTGGCGGTGACGGTGGGGGAGATACGGCGGGTCGCGGGGTGTGTGGCGGTGCATCCGGTGACGGGGAAGCGGATGGGACACAAGGGCGTCGGGCCGTTGCCGGGGGAGCGGGGGCGAAGCTAACCAGTCGCGACGGGGCGGGCCGGGTGGTGGAGGTGGCGGGGGCGACGCTCGAGCGGCTGTGGCGGGCGAAGGCGGCGGCGACGAAGGGCGGGCGCGGCCGACGGCTGCGCGGGGACTACCGGGGGACGCGGGCCCACGCGATGCGCGGCGAGAACTGGGAAGCGGGGCCCGACCAGCCGACGACGTTGATGGAGCAGGCGGTGGGGAAGCTCAAGCGCAAGCGCGGGTGGCGGGGGCACCGCACCCGCAAGGGGTTCGGGCGGCGCGACCCCCACGGCCGACGGCTCGACGGCAAGGGGCGCGCGGACGGCGGCGACGGCGTGTTGCTCGACAACGTGCTGCCGAGCAATCCCAACGCCCCCACCCCCGCCCCCGGAATTAGTCTCGCCCCCGGGAGTCTTTGCGGAGGCGGCCTCGGAAGTGCCCCCGGAAGTGCCCCCGGAAGTGCGCCCGAGATTGGACCCGGAGGCGGCCGGTCCCGCGGCGCGGCGGGCGGCGGGGAGATGGACGGCAAGGTGTTGGGCTTGGCGGCGGGGTGGTGGCAGCCGTTGCGGGTCGAGCGTTGGCGGTGGGCGGGCCGGCCGCTGCCGACGTACGTGCTGGTGTGCCCGGGGTGCGGGCGTCGGGCGGGCGAGGCGTTTCCGGGTGCGGAGAAAAGTTACGCCGGGGACGAGCGGTTCCCGGGGTTGAGCCGACTGCCGGCGGGCAACCACGCGCGGCGGAGCGAGCGGACGGGCGACTGCCCGCAGCGGGTGAACCGGCTGTACCTGCCGCTGTGCACGGCGGGGGAGTGGCGGGACGCGCAGACCGCGGCGGCGTGGATCGCGGCGCAGTCGGATGTGGCCCGGCGGCGGTCGGCGGTGCGCGACGCGGTCGCGGCGTTGGTGGAGCGTTACGGCGAGTTGATGGGTCGGCGGGCGCTGCGCTGCCGGCACTGTTTGGGGCTGAGGTACGGCAACCACCCGGGCGTCGCGCTCGCGGCGTCGGCGCGGTGAAAGGCAACTCGATCGGTCGAGACTTGGTGCGTGGTGCCGGATCACGGCCGCCGCCTATTTCGCTTCACGGTTCCGCGGTGTACCGTCCGCGCAGTCGGCGAAAAACACGTCGCGGACAACCGGCTCCCCGACAGGTTCAGGTCGACGGCTTCATGCGGAAGCTGGCGACAATGCTGAGGGTGATGGCGGCGGCGCAGATGAGGGTCATGACGGTGCCGGGGGCGAAGCGGACGTACCCGCCGAGGTCGAGGAAGAGGAAGTAGCCCAGGTCGGTCAGGCCGCCGACGAGGGCGGCGAGAACGACCGCGGCCGCCCGGCGTCGCCAGATGAACGGGGCGCAGATCGTGGTGACGGCGCCGATCCACAGGAGGTTGAAGCCGTGCTGGTTGACGATTGCGCCGACGGCGTCGGGGTAGGCCAACTCCAGCAGGGCGGGGTCGACCCCGTCGGCGATGGCCTGCACGGCTTTGGGCGTGTCCTGGCGGATGGTCATGGCGCCGGCGAGGACGTGGACGAGACCCCAGGCAACCCAGAGCACGGCGGCGAGGCGCAGCAGAAGCGTGGCGAGCGGGTCGGAGTTAGGCGCGGCGTTCGTGTTCATGAGGATTCCTTTGGTAACAAATAAAGTTACATTTGAGTTCAAAAAAAACGTGGAAGCTACTTTTTCGATTTCGGCTTGGTTCGGCAATGAGACGCGATGATGCGGGGCCGCACGGCGGCGTCCATCTGCTTGACGGTGACCGATTCGAGTTGTTCGAGCAGTGCCAACTCTGCCTGGCTGCACAGTTCGTTGATGTAGGCACCCAGGATCGGGGCGACGCCGCCTTCCTCGCCGGGGTGGCGACGCAGGAACTGGGGGTTGTCGGTGACGGCTTCGTAGACTTGGCGGAGGTTGATGGCCGACGGTTTCTGGGCGAGCACGCTCCCGCCGCCGGTGCCGCGCCGGGTCTCGATCAGCCCGGCCTGTTGTAGTCGCGACAACACCCGGCGGACGACGACGGGGCTGGTGCCGTAGGTGTCCGCCAGCGTTTCGGAGGTCAGTGGTTGACCCTGCCGGGCAGTGAGGAAGCCCACGATGTGCAGCCCGATGGCGAAGTCGCTGTTCACCAGACCAAATGTAACCAGATCAGTTGCAAAGTCAATGCTTAGTCGGAGCCTTTAAGGGCGAGGTGTCGACCTGCGGCCGAGACGCCGGAGTTGGGTGCGGGGGAGCGAAAGCCCCGCGTACGGCGGTGAGGCCGCGGAGGGGTTGAGTGGGTGGTGGTCTGAGTTGGGTGTCAGGTTTGACGGCGGCCTGTGGCGAAGGCGCCCAGGCCCAGCAGGCCGGCGGTGGCGGGCTCGGGGATGGGGCGGCCGTACACGTTGATGCGGTGGCGCTGGAAGAACGCGGTTTCGAGCGGGCCCTCGGCCGAGGGGCGCGTGTCGATGTCGACCTGGTTGACCACGAGTTCGATCGCGGTGATGCGGTAGTTGCCGTAGTCGAAGGCCGTGTCGAGCGGTATGCGTCGGTCGTTCTCGTCGACGGCGGCGGGGTTGACGAACATCAGCCATTGGTCGGGCTGGTCGGGTGTGATCATGCTGATGCGTGTATACAGGTAGCCGTGGTCTCCGGTGGCCAGCGCGGAGACGAAGTCGGCGAAGTGGGGGGCGTCGTCGGGAGTTGTGACAAAGGCGGAGCCGTCGTCGTGGGTCGTCACCACCGCGTCGGTGAACAGCGGGAACACATAGGGGTCGCGGGGCTCATAGAAACGGATCGTGGTGAAACCGATTTCGTAGCGGATGGTGTCGAAGTGGATCGATCCGGTGAAGCCGCCGCCGTGGCGGAACGAGGCGATGCGCTCGCTGCCCGTGGGGATGAGGCCGGCTTGGGCTGCCGGGACACAAAGAAGCGCGCCAAGCAGGAGGGTGATCGCGAGCGTTCGGGACAGCATGCTGGGCTCCGGAAGAGGGCGTGGCCTTGTGGGTTTTTCCAGAATCTCCGACGATCGACGGCGTTTCAACGCGAGCTGAACGCGACGGGTGGCCGGGGCGTAGACGCCGCATTTATGCGGACGTCCGAACATTTCGGACGGGCGATGTTGCGGCGAACGTGTTCGACAGCGCCGCTCCGACGTGGCCTTAGTTGTTTTGGCGCTGATCCGAGATGACCAGAAGTCAAGGATAGAGCGCAGGAGGTCTCGAGGGCAGCGCAGAAAGTCTCGGGGAGGTCATGGAGCGGGGTGATTCGGCCGTTGTAGAGTCGGCGTTGTCCGGGTGCGGATATCATGCAACATCGGAATTCGCCCCGGGGGTAAACGGCAGGGAGCCATTCGCAGAGCGGTTATTGCAGCGGGTCTCGGCATGATCGAAGTCATCGACCCAACGGAACGGGAGGCGGTGATCGAGGCGTTGGGGGCGGCGTTCGCGGACCACCCGATGGTGCCGGCGGACCCGCGCGGGCGGCGGTCGCGGCTGATGGTCCGGGCGTTGCTGGACGCCTTCGCCGGGGCACCGGACGCGACGTGGTTCGGGGTGCGGCGGGGCGGCCTGCCGGCCCTGACCCGCCGGCGGCGTTGAATTTCAGATTTCATCAGGTGTGGAACGGGTGCCGTGGATGGGGCATCGCGATTCGGCTTCGCGTCGTCGTCGGTGTGGTACAGAGTTTGGCCGGTGGATACGGAGTTGGCCGAAGCGTGCCCGCGTCTTTGGCCCCAACATAAGACCACCCACGGTGGCGATACCGTGGGTGGCCGGGGTTGGCGTGGCGCGATAGATCAGACGTGCCGCCGCCGGCGGCCGGCGAGGGCGAGGGCGCCGAGGCAGATCAGGGCGGCGGTGGCGGGTTCGGGTACAGCGATGGGTTCGCCGAAGATGAAGTCGTCGAAGACGACCACGTCGTAGCCGAAAGCGCCGTCGGTGGGGCCGATGTCGAAGTTGCCGGTCTGGATGATCACGTAGGCCAACTCGTTGTCATCGAACTGGGCCCCGGCAAACGACAGGCCTTTGTCGGCGACCTCGACGGTCTGGCTGAGCAGCAGCGTGCCGCCGAGGCCGTAGTACTCGAGCGTGGTGGTGTCGGCCAGGTCGACGTCGGCGAAGACGGCTCCGAAGCCGCGGGTCGTGGCGGGGGTGGTCTGGTCGGCGGGGGAGAAGAAATCGACGCGGGTGATGTTGCTGCCGCGGGGGGTGAAGAGGCGTTCTTCGCTGAAGGCCTGGAACTCGTCTTCGTAGGTGGGGTTGATGTCGGCGAAGCGGAGGGCGGTGCCGTCGTCGGCGTCGCCGCTGAGCGCGAAGCCGGTGCCGGGCGTGGAGAACTCGATGCCGCGGGCGCGGGGGGCGGCGGAGAAGTTGAAGAAGTCACCGGGGAACGGGTTGGGCGAGGAGACGGCGGCGGGGGCGGCGTCCCAGTTGATCTGGCGTCGGCCGTCGGCGAACTCGGTGGGGACGAACGGGTTGAGGTCGCCCAGGGCGTCGCGGAACGCGTCGACGGTACCCTGGATCGCGGCGGGGTCGGCGCCGGCGGCGCTGAAGAGGTTGGCGGTCGAGGCGGCGGCGGGCACGCCGGGCGTGAGCAGGGCGGCGGTGATGGCGAGGCCGCGGGTGTGGGTTGAGAAGCGCATGGGATATCTCTCCGGTTTGGGTGTTGGATCGGTCGTGTTGGGTCGAACCACCCTTGGCCAAGGTGATCAACGCCGCGTGGGCGTCGGCTCGGCCGGCCCCACCCCCTCGGGTGCGGTCGGACACCGTTAAAGGTCACGGGGCGGGGGTTCGATTGCGGGGCCCGAAAAATTTATCTCCACCCGGTGACGGCGGGTATTGGGGAACAGGATGGGCGACGGGCGAAGACGATGAGCCGTGTGAGAGTGGCCAACAGGCTAGACTGGATTGGTCCGGTCCATGCGTCCAGAGAGTTGCCTTCCGATGCCCGATCCACCCGACGTCCCCGCGGCGCTGGCCCACGTCTACTGGCTCGGCGGTGGGAGCGGCGCGGCGAAGTCGACGGTGGCGCGGCGGTTGGCGGCCGCCCACGACCTGACGCTGTACTCGACGGACGACGTCATGGGCGACCACGGGCGGCGGTACAGGCCCGAGGACTGCCCGCGGCTGGAGGCGTTCAAGCGGATGACGATGGACGAACGCTGGGTGGAGCGCAGCCCGGAGGTGATGCTCGAGACGTTCCACTGGTTCGCCGGGGAGGGTTTTGGGTTGATCGTGGAAGACTTGCTGGCGTTGCCGCGCGACCGGCGGGTGATCGTCGAAGGCTTTCGGCCGATGCCGGCGCTGGTGGCGCCGCTTATCCTTTCGCGCCGGCAGGCGGTCTGGCTGCTGCCGACCCCGGCGTTTCGTCGGCGGGCGTTCGAGGCCCGCGGCACGTTGTGGGACATACCCAACAAGACGAGCGATCCGGAAAAAGCGCTGGACAACCTGCTGGTGCGCGACGCGCTGTTCACCGAGCAACTCCGACGGGAGGCCAGGGAGCAGGGCTCGGCGACGATCACGGTGGACGGCGATCGCTCGGAGGACGATTTGGCCATTGCGGTCGCGGCGCATTTCGCCCTGTAGCGTGATCGGGCGGCTCGGTGCCGCCCCACGCCGGCACCCGGAGTTGGGCGTGTGGTTATCACGCGCTGCGAGGCGACGACGCGGGTCGTCGCTACGGGTAAGTGCTATCGGCGGCGGGGCCGGGGCGCGTTAGTCTGGAAGTGGTGGTATGGCGAGGGGATGGATCGAAAGGAGCGTGTGTCATGTCGATGCGGGTGAATCGAGAAACGGTATGGGTGGCGGAGTTGGCGGACCGGCCGGGCGGGTTGGCGGAGAAGCTGACGCCGTTGGCCGAGGCGGGCGCGAACCTGCACTTCGTGATCGCCCGGCGCAACGACGACGCGGGGGTTGATGGTGTCGGGCGGGGCGTCGTGTTCGTGACGCCGCTCGACGGCGACCGTCAGCACAACGCGGCGCGTCTCGCGGGGTTCCACGCCAGCACGTCGATGCACGGCGTACGGGTCGAGGGGCCCGACCGCGCGGGCCTGGGTGAGGTGGCAACCTCCAAGCTAGCCGAGGCGGGCCTGAACCTCCGCGGGTTGTCGGCCGCGTCGGTCGACGGCAAGTGCGCAATGCACCTGGCGTTCGACACCGAAGCCGATGCCAACACGGCGGTGCAACTGCTCAAGCATGTGCGTTGAAGTGAGCCCCGCCGGGGCCGTTCCGATTGGTACTCCGGGGGTTGGGCTCGTCGCGTCAGCCCGAGGAATCCGGGTAAGTAAAAATATAAAAAAGCCCGCGTCGAGCGACGCGGGCGGTTGGGGTACGGGGATGGGGTCTGACACGACCGTCAGATTCAGGCGGCGGTTTCGAAGCCGGCGCAGCCGGAGTCGGCGGAGACGGTGAGCTTCAATGGCTCGAGTTGGGGGTGGCCGCACGGCTCTTTGAGGTCCTCGGGTGCGGACTTGCTGGTGCGGATCTGCACGAGTTGCGGGGCGTCGGAGGTGTGCTCGCCGAAATGCTTGCACAGGCCGCATTGTCCATCTTGAAGATTCAGCATAGGAGGCTCCTTGGGGTGGGGCGTGAGTGAAATCGTATGACTTCCGTACTATATGGTTCGTGTAGCGAGAAAACAACGTAAGTTATTGTTTTTGCAGTAATTGAAACTTAATCTCATTTTCAAAAATCGGCTGCGGAACACCTTATGCAAGGGTATTTTGACCGAGGATTTGTCCGGCGGCCCCGTCAGGTCGCCAAGTCGTGACCAAAAGCCTCGGAAGCCTTGGGTGGGGTTGGGGGAGTCGTGTCGTTTGGGCGGCACCCGCACGCGTTTGGCGTACGAAAAACTCTGGCCCGCGGGGCAAGTTCGGCTATCATTACTTTCGATGTATCAGGCCGGTCACCGCGGCGGTTTCGCGGGTCTCGGCGAGGAAGGAGTTGGATTGATCATCGCGGGGGTAGTTGAGCGGGTGCGGGCGTGTGCTTTCGTCTGCCCGCTACTTCATTGCTGCGAGAGGATTTTCTGTGAAACGCTCCCTGTCTTTGTCTTCGTTCGTGGTTCTTGGCCTGATGACCGCCGGGGGCGTGAGCCCGTCCGCTGGGGCGAGCACGATCGTGCGGTTCGATACGTCGCTGGGGGATATCGACGTGCGGCTTTACGACACCGCGACGCCCGACAGCGTCGCCAACTTCCTGAACTACGTCACGACCGATCGGTACGACGGCACGTTCTTCCACCGCGTGCCGCAGAGCGCCCCGGGCGTGTCGGCCGACTTCGTGGTGCAGGGCGGCGGCTTCCTGCTGAACGACTCGATCTTCGGCGCCACGGGCATCGTGACCGACGCCCCGATCGGCGACGAACCGGGCCTGACCAACACGCGCGCCACGCTGGCGTTTGCCAAGAACTCGCTGGGCGCGACGAGCCAGTACTTCTTCAACATCGGCGACAACTCGTTCCTCGACGCGCAGGACTTCACCGTGTTCGGCCACGTGATCAACGACACGCTGCCGGTGGTCGACGCGATCAACAACCTGCCGACGATCAACGCCGCCGCCGCCGAGGACGCGCCGGGTGAAGACTTCGACGAGGTCCCCGTGACCGACTTCGATCAGGTGCTCGCTCAGAACGACATCACCAACAGCGAGGCGGTCCTGGTCAACAACGTCACGGTCCTGAACTTCGCGGACGGCGACTACAACTTCGACGGCGGCGTGGACCGCGACGACTTCGAGGTTTGGGAGAGCCAGTTCGGCTCGAGCGTGCGGATCGCGGACCAGGTGGGCACGACGCCGGACACCTTCGCCGAGGCCGACGGCAACGGCGACGGCGTGGTGGACGTCGTCGACCTCGAGATCTGGCGGGCCGCCGCGGGCATCCTCGACGGCGACTACAACGGCGACGGGTTTGTCGGCCAGGCCGACCTGAACCTGGTGCTATTGAATTTCGGCGATTCGGTGCTGCCCGAAGGGTTCGACGTCACCGGCTTGACGGGCGGGCCGTTCGACGGCCTCATCGGCCAGAACGAACTCAACGACGTGCTTTTGAACTTCGGCAACAGCGCCGCGCCGGCGGTGGCGGTCCCCGAGCCGGCGAGCTTGGCGCTGCTGGGCCTGGGCGCGGCGGCAGGCTTGGCACGACGGCGGCGGTAAGCCGCCGCGTTCAACCCTGCCGGCGACGCGTCCGAGGCTTTGCGTTCACCCGAGCCCTCGCGGTGAACTCTACGGCTTACAACAACAAAACCGAGACGATCGACTCGATAGCCCCCCGCCGAGTGTTTGTGGTCTCACGCGACGGCTTGCGTGCGGCGTGCCGAGGGGCGAGACTCTGGCGGTGTCAGGTGCTAGGCAGGGCGGCGCGCCATGAAAGCAGGGATCGCGGGGATTTTGTTGGCGGGGTTCGGTTTGTGGATGTTGGTGTTCGCGGCGCGGTCGTACCGCCGCTTCGGGGAAAGCCAGAAGTGGCCGACGGTGCCGGGGACGATCGAATCCTCGGAGGTGGTGCGCTACTCGGCGACGAGCAGCCGGCACGACTTCCTTGTGAGGTACAGCTACGACGCGGACGGGCAGCGGCGGACGGGGAGCCGGGTGGCGTTGTACACGGTGTCGGGGAGAGACGAGGCCGAGGCGCTGGCGGCACGGTTCCCCGTCGGCTCGGAAGTGCCCGTGTACGTCGAGCCCGCGGAGGCGGGTGCGGGCGAGGCGGTGTTGGTCCCGGGGCCGCCGGCGGAGAAGCCGCTGAGCGGGGTGATCCTCGCAGGGCTGGTGGTCATCGTCGGCGCGGCGGTGAGCGTGGGCGGGTTTTTGGGGCGGCTTGGTGATTGAATGATTTTGCGGTAGTGTGCGTTGGAGCGAAGCCTTATGATCCGGGACATGAAGATGAGATACGCGACGGTTTGGTGCGGCCTGGGGATTCTGTTGGGGATGGTCGGCTGCGGGCCGACGCACCAGCACACCAAGCTGCTGGAAGTGGGCACGCCGCTGTACCTGACGGTGAAGGTGCCCAAAGACAAAGCGGCGGACGCGGCCGGGACGCTGTACTACCGGTGGCCCGACGCCTACGCCTCGGGGTCGGACGCGTACCAACAACGCCAGCTCGATCAGCGGGGCCACGAACTGACCGCCGAATTGCCGACGCAGTCGCTGCGGGCCGGGCAGAGCGTGGCGTACTACTTCGACGTGATCGTCGAGGGCGAGCTGACACCGCTCGGCTCGGTGGCGTCTCCCTACGTGACCGAGTTCGTCAGCCGTGACGAGTTGATCGAGCGGACCCTGCGCTTCGGCGTGACCCACGGCCGCGAGGGCGAGCGGCTGGCGTTTACGCTGTCCTCCGGCCGGTACGACGTGGAGTGGGCGAAAGTGTGGTACTCGCCCCCGGACCTGGTCGGGCGTGTAGAGCAGGAGCTCATCAACCAAGGCCGATCGTGGGTCGCCGAGGTCAACCCGGGCAGCGTCACGCCGGGCGCGTGGACGTACCGGATCGAGGCCGAGGTCGAGGGCAAGGTGTACCGCTATCCGACAACGGGCGAGACCGCGTCGTTTAAGGTGTCTCCGGCCGCGAAGAAAAACGTCTACTGAGGGTGACCACGGACCCGGCCGGAGCTTTCAGCGCGAGCCGGGACCGTGGCTTCTCTTTCGGGAAGCGGTACGTGTGGTGTCAAGATCGACCTGCGTCGGGCGCGCGGGGTCTTGGCGTCAGTCCGTAAACGCACCCAAATCCGGGGCGTCGGTGTCGCGGACTTGGCCGTGATGGTCGACCGGGAACGCGTGTTCCCCCGCGCCGGCGCCGCGGGCGGGAGAGCGTTTCTTGAGCGCGAAGCTGACCTTGTCCATGGGCATCGGCTGGTCGCCCGCCGGAGCGCGGCGGGGGGCGCGTTCGAATCGCGGGTCGGCGGTGACGACGTGGTCGCCGTAGGGGAAGTTGCCGGCCTTGGAGCCGTGGATGAGGTTATGGTCGATGGTGATGTCGTCGGACTCGTAGCCGCCGACGGCCTGCTTGCCGGGCGTGGGGACGATGATGTTGTTGAAGATGCGGGTGCGGTGGGTGCGGCCGAGCTCGATCTCGTTTTCGATGTTGTCGCGCTGGGCGTTGAGGTAGAGGGTGTTGTGGATGACGTCGACGTTGTCGGACTCGTAGACGTTGACGCCGCGGCCGCCGTTGAGGAAACAGAGGTTGTTCACCACGAGGATTCGGCCGTTGTAGGCCTGGGTGTAGCCGTCGCCGATGATGTTCTCCTGGGAGTTGTGCAAGGCGTCGAGGATGATGCCGTTGCCGTCGGAGAAGATCTTCATCATCCAGAACTTCACGCGGTTGTCGTTTTGGTAGCACACGTTGTCTTTGATGACGGTGCGGTAGACGTCCTGGCGGTCGTCGTGGTTAGCCGACTGCCAGATGGAGATGCCGCTGCCGCCCCAAGGGGTGTAGAAGCTGGTCTTGAAGACCTCGTTGTTCTCGATCAGGATGTAGTCGGCCCGAGCACTGGCGATGCCGCCGCCGGCGGTGTGGTGGACCTTGTTGTTGCGGACGATGATGTGGTGAGGGTTGGTGCGTTTCCAGCCTTCGGGGGCCGGGTCGCTAGGAGGTTCGGTCGTGGAGATGCGGATACCGACGCCGAAGAACTGGGTCTGGGTATGGTCTTTGCCGGTGAAGCTTTCGGCGTGTTCGAAGGCGGCTTTGCGGTCTACTTTTCCGCTCTGACCGTCTAGTTCAAAGCCCTCGATCACCAGATAGCTCGCGCCCTCGACGCGGATGCCGCGCAGGCTGTCGAAGCGGATGATCGGCGCTTCGCCGGGGAAATTGGCGTAGCGGATCCAGTTGTCCGCGGTGCCGGGGTTCTTGATGTTGAGGGCGGCGAAGGTCTCGTCGCCGTTGGTGTAGACCCCGCCGCGGGCGAGCACGGTATCGCCGGGACGGGTCTGGTCGGCGGCGGCCTGGAGGGTCAGGGGGTCGGCTTCGGTGCCGGCGGCGTCGGGTTTGCCGTCGGGCGCGGCGATCCAGGTCCGACCGGTCAGGCCGACCTCGGCGATGTCGTAGGGCAGCTCCACGGCGGGGGCGTCCGTGACCTGCGCATCGGCGGGCAACTCGACCGACGCACAGCCCACCACAAACAAAAGAGAAAACACAACAGCACAGCGACGCGAAAGCGAACTGAAACGCAGCTTCATCGGAACCTCGATTAACAAACAAGACGGTGTCGGCTCGGTCCGGCGTGACCAGAGTGGTAAGCGCTTGATCCCGCGGGGAGCAGGATTCGCCGATCCATAGTCTAGCCTGCATCGGCGGAGCGTGGAGGCCAAGGCGGACACATCGCCTGTTCGGCCCAGTCCGGGGCCGTTCCCAGGGCTCCGGAAGGCCTGACGATCATTTCAAGGGCGCTTTGGGAAGACGGACGGTTTGGGGTGCGGGTTTCGCCTATGATGTGTAGTTCCCCAATCATGGGGAAGCTGTCGGACGCGGGGATGCGTAGTCCGGTAGCGCAAACCCGTCCCTACTTCAAAGAAGCCTCCGAACATGACCACGCTTAAATCGACGCGCGGCGGCGTTGCTATCGATCAACCTGAGCCCGACGAAGCGGGCCAATTCGCCGGCCCCGAGGGCGAACCGCACGACCACGTGAAATGGACCGAGCGTTGGCTCACTCTGGCTTTTGTCATTGTGCCTGCCGTCGTTGTGGGGTTTGCCATCGCTTCGCTCTGGGGTGTCGGAGTGGGCTGGCTCCACCTGACGCTGATGCTCGGGATGGGCGCGGCAACGATCCTCGGTGTGTCCGTTGGCTACCACCGGCTGTTCGCTCACCGCGCATTCAAGACCCGCGGCTTCGTCCGTGTCGGCCTGGCGATCATCGGCGCAATGGCGGCCGAGGGCACGGTCAGTCGGTTCGTGGCCAATCACCGTCGGCACCACAGCCACAGTGACCGCGAAGGTGACCCGCACTCCCCGCATATCCACGAAGGAGCCGGTGCATGGGGCGCGGTCAAGGGTTTCTGGCACGCCCACCTCGGTTGGTTCACCGACCGCCAGCGTCAACACCCCAGCGAAGAAAAATACGCCCCCGAGTTCTGCGTCCCCTCAGGCGTGCGCACCGTGGACCGGACCAACGCGTGGTGGGTCGTGCTGGGGCTTCTGATCCCTACGGCGATCGCGGGGCTGTGGTATCAGTCGTGGTGGTCGGCGGGGCTGGGTTTTCTTTGGGGCGGGATCGTGCGGATCTTCTTGGTGCATCACATCACATGGTCGATCAACTCGGTGTGTCACCTCTGGGGCAGTCGGCCGTATAAGAGCGGCGACCACGCACGCAACAACTTCATCATGGGCTTCATCGGCATGGGCGAGGGCTGGCACAACAACCACCACGCGTTCCCGAATTCGTCGCGCTGCGGATTGAAGTGGTGGCAGTTCGACGCGGGCTGGTGCGTGATCTGGACGCTCAAAACTTTGGGCTTGGCGTGGGACGTCCGTGTACCACACGAAAAACGTTTGGCGTCGGCGGCGCGTTGAGCCGGCCCGATCACCCGGCCGACCACTTGATCTGGAATTCGATCTCTTCGTCCCCGCCTTCGCGTTCGTGTTCGATGTTGTAGGTCGCGCGGACCGGGACGTAGATGCGTTCGCCGGCGATCTGGATCTCGAACTGTTCACCCGCCTCCAAATCGTCGGCGAGGCGGCGGAGCTTGGCGATGAACTCGGGCAGCGGGTAGGTCTTCTCGATATCGCGGTCGGGCACGGTGGCCTCCGGGCTAGGTGTTGTGGGATCGGAAAACCGCAAAAGATAAGCCGCGTTTGTGAACGCGGCGTGAGTGTACGGCGACTGCCAGGGGTCCGACCCGCATATAGTCGGGCCGGCTAGCGACGGCGAAGCCAAGCCGAACCGATCAGGATCAACGTCGCCGCGGCGGTGGGCTCGGGCACGGCGCGGGCCGTCGGCGAAAAGCCCGCCCCCCAATTCAGCAGCACGGCATTAAGCTCGTCCTGGCCGATGATCGGCGTCAACTCTCCGGGGTTGGGTTCGCCGGGGAAGCCTTTAATCCAGCCCGGCGGTGGGAAGCCCGAGCTGTCGCCCCAGTTGAGCAGGACCAGATTGAAGTCATCCTGGCCGACGACGCCGTCGCCGTTGTAGTCGCCCGGGGTGCAGGCGGGCAGGACGTGGCCCTCGACGATCGTGAAGTTGTCGAGCGCCGCGTCGCCGGGGTTTAGCGAGAATCCGTTGCCGCGGGCCCCGAACGAGACGAAGAGGTCGTCGGCGTCCCACACCGTGCGCACGGTGTCTTCGAGCGTGAACGTGAAGCTATCGACGCCCAGTGTGAGGTCGTCGCCGGACGCGTCGTAGGTGATGTCGAACGTGCCCGACGTCGGGCCGAGCAGATTGAGGATGTTTTCGGTTTGGACGTCGTCGATGCGGTGGGCCTCGCCCAGCGCGGTGCCGTCGATGGCGAAAGGGCCCACGAGTTGGCGCGAGACGGCGAAGCCGATGGCCGCCGAGTCGGTGCCGTCGAGGTCGCGCCCGACGCCGAAGGTCACGCCCAGCAGATCGCCGACCGAGGCGTTGCCGGCGTCGAAGCCGACGAACGAGTAATCGAGCGTGATCCGGAAGTCGGCGTCGGTGGCGAGCGTGAAGCCTTCCGGGCCGTTGCTGAGGTACAGCGCATCGGTGGTGGCCAGGGCGGGCGAAGCCGCGAGCACTTGGAGTTGGCCGCCGGTTTCCGCCAACGACAGCTCGATGGGGCTGTCGGCGATGATCGACCATTGCGGGCCCGCCGCGCCGTCGGAGAAACCGTCGTCGAACGAGCTTGTCGCCGCGGCCTGCCCGACGACGAACGCCGCGGCCGCCGCAACTGAGCCGGGCAACCCAAAACCTCGGCCCATTTTACTTCGCATGGCGGTATCTCCCGGTGCGCCGTTGGGCACCGGCTCAGAGTATGGAGCGAACCGCGTGGAACACAAGGGGCAAGCGGCGAAATAAGTAAATTCACTGCCGAAATCGCCGACCGGTGGCTATGATGAAATGTCCGATCAGAGCCGGCGGGATGATGCGAATCCGCCCGGATGCCCAAACTTTGCCTGACCCACTCCATGGAATTCACAATGAAGAACTCCGGCTTGTATCGATCTTTGTCCGCCGCCACCGCCATCGGCCTGGTCGCCGCGATCTTGCTGCCGACTGCCGCGGCGGCGCAAACGCTCGAGCAGCGGATCGAAGACATGCACCGCCGCGAAGCCCGCGCGGCCGAGCGCGGCCGTGCCGCCGCCGAAGCGGCGACGCCGGACCTGCGGATCAACCAACGGCTCGCCTCCCCGATCAGCTACCAAGTCAGCGAGACCCCCGTACGCGACGCGCTCGAGCGCTGGTCGGCCGCGGCGGAGGTGCCTCTGGCGATCGATTGGGGCGCGTTGGAGCTTCAGGGCGTCGACGCCGATCGGCCCGTTGTCGTGGAACTGGAATCGGTGCCCGCCGAGTTGGTGCTGCTGGTGCTGATGGATTCGATGTCGGAAGAGCTTGACTTCATCGCCGAGGCTCACGACTGGGGCGTGCACCTGCGCAGCCGGCCGGACGCGAACAAGGACGTGATGACGCGGGTGTACGACGTGCGCGACCTGTTGGTCGAGGTGCCCGACTTCACCGATGCGCCGCGGCTGTCGCTCACCGATGCGCTCTCGAACAATGGCGGGGGCGGGCAGGGCGTGTTCGACGTCGAGGAACACTCGGACGAAGACCGGCCGCTCACGCGGCGCGAGCGCGGCGAGTTGTTGATCCAACTCGTGCGCGACACCATCGAGCCGGACCTGTGGATCGACAACGGCGGCGAGTACAGCAAGATCCGTTACCGCGACGGCAAGATGATCGTGCGGGCGCCGCTCTACGTCCACATGCAGATCGGGCGCGATGCGCTGCGCTAGGCGTCCGTTTAGACGAATCCCAAGACCTCGAGTGCCGTGAGGGGCGAGACACCCCGCCCGAACGGAGGCTATAGTCATGCCTGGACTCTGCGTGCCGGTATCTACTCATTTCTCGAGACAGCTATGCCCAAGTCATGTGTTCTATCGTTTATTTTCATGGCCGCCGTGATGGGTTGTGGACACACGGATCTCGCCGCCGCAGGTGATGAGGAACCGGCGTCGCGGTGGGTGCTAACTTTCGCCGAGGAGGGCGACGGGCCCACGGGGGTTGCGCCGTCGCCTGAGCGCTGGACGCACGACCTCGGCGACCACGGGTGGGGCAATAAGGAGTGGCAGAACTACACGCCGGGGAACAACAACGCGTTCTACGACGGCGAAGGGCATCTGGTGATCGAAGCGAGAAAGTCGGCGCTGACCGGAGAACAGGCGCAGACGCCCGACGGGCCGGAGTCCGTCCGGCCCCTCTACACCTCGGCTCGCCTCAAGACCCAGGGCAAGTTCTCCCAGCGCTACGGCAAGATCGAGGGGCGGATCAAGATCCCGCGCGGCCAGGGCATCTGGCCGGCGTTCTGGATGCTCGGCGATTCGTTCGCCACGCGCGGATGGCCGGCCTGCGGCGAGATCGACATCATGGAAAACGTCGGCAACTCGCCGGATTGGATCCACGGCACGCTGCACGGCCCCGGCTACTCCGGAGGCGGCGGCCTGCAGGGCTCGTTCCAACACCCCGAAGGCGGCGCGTTCGCCGACGATTTCCACGTGTACAGCGTCGAGTGGAGCCCGGACGCGATCCACTGGTTTGTCGACGGCGAGCTGTACCACACCCGCACCCCCGACGACGCCGGGGCGAACCGCTGGGCGTATTCCGAGCCGTTCTTCATCATCCTCAACGTCGCGGTCGGCGGCGAGTGGCCGGGGTACCCGGACGAGACGACCGAGTTCCCGCAGCGGATGTTGGTCGATTACGTGCGGGTCTACGAAGACGCGACGCTGTCGGTGGACGACGCGGCGTTGGCCGAGCGTGAGGCCGAACGACGCCGCGCCGCGGAGGTGGTCGAGCGACGCAAGATCGCCGAGGCGTCGCGCCCCACGGCGCTGCCGGGTGACCTGCTGGCGGTGAACTTCAAAGCCGGAGGCGAGGGCGTGGGCTACCACGATGGCGACGACTCGAACAACGGCGGGGAGTTCCGCCGCAGCGAGGCCGTGGACATCGGCGCGTGTACCGAGCCGGACGTCGAGTTCAGCGTCGGCTGGACGCAGGCCGGCGAGTGGATCGCCTACGACGTGGATGTCGCCGAGGCCGGGCGCTACGCCGTGACCGCGCGGGTCGCCAATCTGGGCGAAGGTGGCATAATCCGGCTCGAACACGACGGTCGGACGCTAGGCGAGCCGGCGGAGGTACCCGACACCGGCGGGTGGCAGGCGTGGCAGACCGTTTGGCTCGGAGAATGCGATTTATCCAAGGGGCCGCAGACCTTGCGTTTGGTCTTTGCCGAGGTGGGCCCGGGTGGCACGGTAGGGAATGTGGCGAAGCTAAGCTTTGCACGGGTGCAGCCGTCCGCGGACGAGTGACGGATCGCCGTTCGACACATCGCCGTGTCCGATCAGATATCGAGGGCCTACAACAACGGCCCCAGCAGGCGGGCGGTGTTGTCGATCAGCCGGGTGTGAAACGGGCGTTTCTGCCACTCGTCGAGCCGGGCCATATTGGAGCTCATCACGTAGCTCTGCTGCAGGCTGGTCAGTCGGCGGGTGAAATCGTGATCGTAGATGAGCAGCGTCAGCTCGAAGTTGAGGTGGAAGCTGCGCATGTCGAGGTTGACCGTGCCGAACGCCGAGAGGTTCTGGTCGACCGTGACGGACTTGGTGTGCAGCAGCCCGCCGGTGTAGCGAGCGACCTTGACGCCGGCCGCCAACAGCTCGCCGAGGTAGGCGTTTGACGCGTGTCGCACGAGCGCCGAGTCGTTCTTCGCCGGCATGATGATCAGCGTATCGACGCCCCGCGCCGCGGCCGACGTGAGCGCGATCAGCAGCGACTCGTCGGGCACGAAGTAGGGCGTGGTCAGCGTGATCTGCTGTTGCGCCGAGTAGATCGACGCGATCAGCAGGCGGTGGATATTCTCCGGGTTGAGCGTCGGGCCCGACGGCACGACTTGTACCGCGGCCGTCTTGTGCGTCCGGCCGGGGGGGGCGTCTCCGTTGGCCACGTCGGACCGGTCGTCCTCTTGCCGGCGCTCTTCCTGCGTCAGGTCCTGGCCGGTCTCCAGTTGCCAATCTTCGAGGAACGTCACGGCCAGCGCTTCGACCGCCGGGCCGCGGAGCCGCACCATCGCGTCGACCCACGGGCCGACCCCGGCCGCCGCCTTGAAGTGCGCCGGGTCGATCAGGTTCAGCGAGCCGGTGTAGCCGATGCGACCGTCGATGACCACGAGCTTGCGGTGGTTGCGCAGGTCGAGCCGGCGGAAGAGCATCCGCGCGCGGAACAGGCCGGCCGGCAGGCTCCCGACGACCTCGACGCCCGCCGCCCGCAGCTCGTCGACCTGCCCCGACTTGTAGAGAAACGCCTTGCTGCCCACGTCGTCGAGCAGCACGCGGCAGGTCACGCCGCGCCGCGCGGCGCGGATCAGCGCCCGGGCCACGTCGTCGGCCGCGCCCCCGGCGTTCCAGATGTAGAACTCGAGGTGGCAACGCTCCCGCGCCGCGTCGATGTCCTCGACGATACGGCCCAGCACCGCGGTCGAGTCGGTCATCAGCTCCAGCGCGTTGTCCGGCAGGGCGGGGATGCCCGAGACGCCGACGGCCTGGCGGTGCACCGCCGCGCAGGCGCGGTCGAAGCGGTCCCAGTCGATGTCGCAGCGGTCGCGCAGGTCGCTGCGCCAGCCGGCGTAGGCGTTGTGGAGCTTGACGGCACGCCGCGCGCGGCTGCTGCCCAGACGGTTCTCGCCGATGATCAGGTAGATGACGGCCCCGACGAAAGGCAGGGTGAGGATCACCATCAGCCACGACAGCGAGACCCCGATGCCGGTGCGCCGCATCACCACCCGCACCGACAGCCCGATGCGGATCATCCAGTCGGCCACCAGCACGAGGCTGGCCAGCCAGGAAGCGTCTTCGGCCATGTCGGCGAGCAGCGTCACGGGCACGGTTCCCGGGGGTGATCGACTTGATGATACGGGCTCGGCCCCGGGTGGCCGGAACCGATCGGCGGCTTTCCGGGTCGGCCGACCGGGTAAGAACGCCTTTATCGGACAGGGCTTACGGAGGTGGACAACGGATTTGTTATCGGCCCGATCGGGGGTTTTGGTTGACGCTTTACGGGTTGGGGGGTGATGATAAACGGTTCGCGGCCCGATGGAGTGGGTGGCGTACGCGCCCTCCGGCCGGTTGTCCCCAGGATCAATTGAGTTTTGCGATATCGATTTAGAGGACTGCTGCGCGAGACCGGCAAGCCGGTCGAGGGCCACGTCGAGGCCCCGAAGGTCGATCAGGCCTACGACCTGATGGCCGACAACGGGATCCTGTGCGAGTCGCTGCGCGAGGACCCGCGGCTCGGAGATTTCACGTCGCTCGCTCAGCCCGCGGCCGGCGCGGCCCCGGCGCCCGGTGGCGGCGAGGGGGCGCCCGACGAGTTCGCCAGCGCCATCGACTCGGCTCTCGATACCAGTTCGACCCAGGTCAACGTCGACGACCTCTGGCGGCGCTACCGCGGCCAGCGCGTCCGCGTGATCGATCGCGACAAGATCCGCCAACGCGTAATGAGCGTTGTGACCAAGGCGCTACAGCAGACCATGGCCGCCGGCGGCGGGAACGCGCAGGTCCAGGCCGACAAGACCCTCGAACGCGTCGAGGAAGCGCTAACCAAGATGTTCGGCGACAACCAGAACCTCACCAGCGAGGTGCCGACCAATCAGGTCGCGATGGAAGACCAGATCAACCGGCTCAACCGCGTGGCCGTGTCCATGGAAAAAACCATGGCGCAGATGACCATGATGATGCGCCGCGGCTTCGGCGGCGGCGGTGGTGGGGCGGATCACGGCACCCGCGGGGCCAAGCTCAAATCGGTCAAGGACCCCAAAAACGACAAGGTGCTGCTGGAGATCTTCGAGACCAACCTCGCGCTGCAGCGTGGGGTCAAGCCGGCGGCCCCGGAGGCCGAAGCGGCGTCCGAACCCGCCCCGGAACCCCCGAAACCCGACAAACCCGCCAAGAAGAAAAAGAGCAAGAAAAAATAGCCACCCACGCGGGAAGTCCCGCCCCCGCCCGGCCTAAGTCCGACGCCGAGCGACCCGATAAGAACCTCGTCCACCCTCGGCGTCCCCCGCCGACCATCCGCTTAGGAGACCGCCACGATGACCAAAGACACCGAAAACGCCCCCAAAGACGACAGCGCCGCCGCCGAGAACGCCCTTTACATCGGCATCGACCTCGGCACCAGCCGTTCGTCGATCGCCTCGGCCAGCGGCGTGCGCAAGACCATCGAGTCCTACGTCGGTTGGCCCAAGGACGCCGTGTCGCTCAAGCACATGGGCGGTCAGGAAATCGTTTTCGGCAAGACCGCGCTGGACAACCGGCTGTCGCTTGACCTCTACCGCCCGTTGGCCGAAGGGGTGATCCAGGACGACAAGGACGGCGGACGAAACCTCGAAGCCGCCCGCGAGTTGATCAACTACCTCGTCGAGCTCGTCGAGCCGGGCCGGGGCGAGCAGCTCTTCGGTGTCGTCGGCGTGCCGTCCGAGGCCTCGGACAAGAACAAGGAAGCCATCATCGAATCGACCAAGGGCATCCTCGACTCGGTCATGATCGTCACCGAGCCGTTCTGCGTCGCCTACGGCATGGACCGCATCTCCGACGTGCTGGTCGTCGACATCGGCGCCGGCACCACCGACCTCTGCCGGATGCACGGCACCGTGCCCACCGTCGAAGACCAGGCCTCGCTGAACATCGCCGGCGACGCGGTCGACAAGAAGCTCATGGAACTGATCAACAAGAAGTTCCCGAACGCCCAGGTCACGATCAACATGATCAAACGCCTGAAGGAGAAGTTCGGCTACGTCCACCACGCCAAGGACAAGATCGAGGCCGAGTTCCCCGTCGACGGCAAGCCGACGATGCACGACGTCACCGACATCATGCACGAGGCCTGCTACATCCTCGTCGATCCGATCGTCGAGTCGATCCACAAGCTGATCTCGACGTTCGACCCCGAGTTCCAGGACAAGCTCCGCCAGAACATCATCCTCTCGGGCGGCGGCGGCCTGATGGACGGCCTCAACAAAGCCATCGAAGACAAGCTCGACCGCGTCGGCGGCGCGAGTGTGACCGTGGTCGAAGAGCCGATGTATGCCGGGGCCAACGGCGCCCTGCAGCTCGCCCTCGACATGCCCGCCAGCTACTGGAAGCAGCTCCGGTAAGCTCGTCCGCCCGCAACCGCGACTTCCCCCGCCGCTCGAGAGATCGAGCGGTTTTTTTATGTCTTGGTCTGGCCTTGGAACCGCGCGTGTCGGTATGGCCCCGAGGAGTGATTCGGGCCCATATTTGCGGCAAATAAGTCCTCAGACATCACATAAAGGCAGTAAATATCACACACGAAAACCCGGGGGCGTGGCGTATTCTTGTGCATCCGTATTTTTCCTCTTGGATGCGTTAGTTTCATGATTGGTGCTCATTGGCTTACACAACGGCTTCGTGGCCGTTTGGGGAGATCGAAGCCGGCGTCTCTGGCGTGCGGCCTGTTGGTGGCCGGCGCTGCGGCCGCCCAACCCGCCCCGAACGTGGTCTTTATCCTCGCCGACGACCTGGGCATCGGCGACATCGGGCCCTACGGGCAGCAGACGATCCAGACGCCCAGCCTCGACGCGATGGCCGCCGGCGGCATGACGTTCACCAACATGTACTCCGGGGCGCCGGTCTGCTCCCCGGCCCGGGCGACGCTGTTTACCGGTCTGCACAACGGCCGGTTCAACAACGGCAACGGCGTCGCCATCAACGGCGAGACCACCACCACCGCCGACGTCTTCCGCAGCGGGGGCTACGCCACCGGGCTCTTCGGCAAGCTCCACCTCGGCGGGCCCAACCCGATGTCGGGCTTCGATGAGTTCTACGGCATCCGCGACGGCGTCGCGGCGTGGGACCACTTCAGCCCGTTCATGGAGCGCGGCGTCGCCGACGTCAACGGCAATATCTCTTCGATCTCCCAGGAAGCCAACAACGGCGGCTACACCGACGACTTGGTCGCCGCCGAGTCGATCCAGTTCATCCGGGATCAAGCCCAGGCCAATGAGCCGTTCTACACCCAGCTCAACTTCCAGATCGCGCACTTCGACTTGGAGGTGCCCGAGCTCGAGCCGTACACCGAGGCATTGGACGTGCCTGAGCAGGAGAAGATCCATGCCTCGATGGTCACGCGGATGGACCGGCACATCGGCAGCCTGATGGACGCGCTGCGCGACCCCAACGGCGACGGCGACACGTCCGACAGCATCGCCGACAACACGCTGGTGGTGTTTGCCAGCGACAACGGCGCCGCCATCGAGGGCAGCGACCCCGCCCGCGGCACCGGGCCGCACGACCCCGAGACGTTCGACTCCAACGGCGTCAGCCGGGGCTGGAAACGCGATCTCTACGACGGCGGCATCAAGACCCCGTTCATCGCCCACTGGGCCGGCACGATCGAGGCGGGCAGCACCAGCGACCGCTTGGGCTCGTTCTCCGATTTCCTGCCCACGGCCGCCGAACTCATCGGAACCACGGCGCCCGTGGGGATCGACGGCGAGTCCTACGCCGACGTGCTGACCGGTGCGCCGAAGGCCCTGCCCGGGACCCGGCGGGACCAGTACTTCGAGTTTACCGGCGGGTCGTTCGTTAACGGGGCCAACGGCGATTTTGTGCGTCCGTCGACCGACTCGCCGGCCCGGTGGGCCCTGATCCGCGACGGGTTCAAGGCGATCTATTTCAACGACGGCACCATCGAGCTCTACGACCTGGCCAACGACCCGTCGGAGTCCAACAACCTGTACCCCTCGAATTCGTCGCTGGCGATCGACATGATCCTGACGGCGATTGATCAGGACACCGGGCCGATTCAGTACGCCCGATTCAACACAGACGGCGGCGCGTTTTTTGATCTCGAGAACGCGTGGAATACCGGGTCGGTGCCCGGAACCAACGCGGTGGCCACGGTGCGGCACGAGGGGGCGGGAACGGCCGACGTGTTCGTCAGCGGCGCCTCGGCCAGCCTGCTGGCGCTCGACGTGGGCGGTGGGGCCGGCGGCACTCAACTCGTGGCGCAGGCGAGCACCCTCACCGCCGCGAACGGGGTGCGGGTCAACGCCGGCTCGACACTGCGGGTGGAAGACGTGACCGTGACCACCCTGCGGGAGGTCGAGAACTTCGGTGGCCGGATCGAGGGGCGCGGCACGGTGATCGGCCAGCTGATCAACGCCGGAACGGTCGCGCCCGACAACCGATCCACCACCCCGCCCCCGCGGCCCGTGAGCCCGGACGCGATCGATTTCGATTTCTCCGGGGTCCAAGACGACGCCCCGCTTACCCAGACGTCTTTCCTCAACAGCAACCTGCAGCTGGTTTCGGGCTTCGACTTCGGCCCCGGCACGTTCCCGCGTGGCGCGGGGGCGAACACCGACCGAGGCAACGAGTTCAACGTCAGCGGGTTCAACGCGGGTTCTTTGTCGGGCGCGGTCGCGCTGAACGACTACCTCACGTTCACCGTCGCGCCCGTGGACGGCGTCGAGATGATCGTCGACAGCATCAGCTTCGATCTGTGGCGCAACGGCGGGAACGCCGCAAACGACTACGCGATCCTGACCAGTTTGGCCGGGTTCCAGGCCGGCCAGGAGTTGGGCCAACTCAACGGTGTCTTCGGCACCGGACCCGGTTCACAGCAACGGTTCACCGCGTTCGACACCAGCGGTACCGCGACCACCGACCCGCTTGAGGTCCGGTTGTACGGGTGGAATGCTAACGACGGCCTGGCCAACACCCACATCACCGGCGTCTCGCTGGACGCGACGTTCGTCAGCCTCTCGGCCACAGCCGCCGCGGCGGTCGCGCCCGGAGCCGACGCGTTCGGCACCTTGACACTCGACGGCAACTACCAACAGACCGACGAGGGTCGGCTCGAGATCCAGTGGGCCCAGCCGGGTGAACACGACCTGTTGAGCATCACGGGCACGGCCGTCCTGGACGGCCAACTGGGTTTGCAGGCCACGCTGGCCACCCCGGCGGCGTACGAATCGTTCGCCTTGCTGACCGCCCAGGAGGTTGTCGGGCGGTTCGCCGAGATCGACGGCGTCGAGATCGATGGCTCCCTGGCGTGGGCGGTGACCTATTCGGACACCGAAGTCACCGCGACCGCGGCGCAGTGGGGCGACGCGGACCTCGACGGGTTTGTGGGGCAGACCGACCTCAACACGGTGCTTTTGAACTGGGGCCAAACCGACGGCACGTGGGCGACCGGCGACTTCACCGGCGACGGCTTCGTGTCGCAGTTCGACCTTAACCATGTGCTGCTGAACTGGGGCGATCAAGTCGCGCTGCCCGCAGAAACGCAGAATGTCCCCGAGCCGGGCGTGGCGGCCGGCTTGGTCGGGATGAGCTTGACGCTGCTGCGGCGCGGCGGGCGTTGAGCCCGGCTTATTTTGCGGCGATTCGCTGGAGCCTGGTGTTGATCGCCCGGCCGAGTTTCGACGCGGCCTCGGCGATGGACTTGTACAGGTCGTCGGTGGCGTGGTCGACGACGAGCGGCTGCTGACCGGCGATGCGGCCTTCCATGGTGACGCGTTTATCGTTGGCGGCCGACTTGCTGGCGTTGTCATCGCGGAGGTGGATCTCGACGCGGGTGACCTTGTCGGCGACGTGCTTGAGAGCGGCCTCCACGGTGTCTTGGGCATGGTCGCGCAGGGCGTCGCTGGACTGGATGTCACCGGCGTTGATCTGAACAATCATCGAAATGCTCCTCGCAAGGGTGGGGATAAATACACGAATCAGACTTCATACGTCAGCCCTGCCGATCGGTTCGGGAATCGGGCTGGCCGTTTTTGGCATGTGGGGCTATGGTTTTCCCGGATGTGTGACGCCCGGCCCCCGGATATCTCGGAAACCCGACACGGCGGGGCGGCGGTGGAGTTCGGCGGCCACCTCGGCCGCGGGCTCGAGTTTTTCGTCGTATTTATGGCGTTGCCCGCGGTTTTGACCGTGCTGAGCGCCCAGAGCGTGCGGGTGCCGCTGTTTCCGGTGATGTGGTTGATGGCGGGGCTGGCGGTCTGGATCCTGCGGCGCGACCCGACGTTTGACCGCCAGCGGCTGTGGAACGCGGCGGCGATCACGCGGGGCGACTTGGCTTTTGTGTTGGGCCGGTTCGTGGTGTTGGCGGCGGTGCTGGGCGTGGCGCTGTGGTTCATGCTCGGGCGGGAGTTTTGGGGGCTGGTGTTCCCGTCGGAGATGTTCTACCTGCCGAGGTACAAGACCGGGTTGTGGACGCTTATCTTCTTTGGCTATCCGTTGCTGTCGGTGCTTCCGCAGAACGTGGTGTGGCGGGTGTTTTTGATGCACCGCTACCGCGGGCTGTTCGGGGACGGCGCCGCGATGGTCGCGGTGTCGGCGCTCGCGTTCGGCGCGGCCCACGCGGTGATGCTCAACTGGTTCGCGGTGGCGACCACGCTCGTCGGCGGCGTGTTCTTTGCGCAGACCTACCGTCGCAGCGGGTCGATGCTGCTGGCGTCGATCGAGCACGCGCTCTACGGGTTGTGGATGTTCACGGTCGGGTACGGGCTGCTGTTTCTGTACCGCGAGTTGCCGCCCGAGGCGCTGGAGATGATGCGGCAGGCGTCCCCTTGATCGACGTGCTGAAATTCGTATAGGCTGCCCGGCTTTGGGTTGCGCCGGAGCGATTCGTAAACAAACCCCGGGTCAATAGACCCGGGGCTAAGTTTTAGTCTGCGTTGAGGGATGACGGAGCCGAGCGGTTTTACGCGGCCTTGCTCGCGGCGTTGGAGAATTTGAAGGCGTCGCGGTTGATGCGGGTGCGCTCGGCGTCGAGTTCGCGGCCAAGTTTCTCGTGGGCCTTGCGGATGTCGCGGACGCTGGCCCATTCCTCGTCGAGTTCGGCACGCAGTTGGGTGATCTGTTGTCGGTCGGTTTCGAGTTGGGCCTGGGCGTCGAGGAGGCGCTGGGCCTCCCGTGTTTGGGCTTCCTGCTGCGTGGTCAGCGTCTGGGCGAAGCGGTCGAGTTCGGCCTCGCGTTCGACGAGTTGGGCGGTCGCGTTTTCGTGCCAGGCTCGGAGCGCGTCGCACTGTTGTTGGATGTCCGCGAAAAGGGTTCCGCCGTCGGCAGCGGGCTTCACCTCGTTCGGCGGGGTGCTTTCCGGGGTGTTTTCGGGGGAGGTCGCGGCGGTCGGGGCCTTGCGGGCGGGGCGTTTTTTGGCTCGGGGCTTGGACATACTTCTCTCGATCCTCGGGAAATCGCGGTGTGGAAAACGGACAGAACCACCGGTGCTATCGGGCGGCCGCGGGGTCGGCTTGAGGCGGTGGTGCGGGTTATGCCGGACGCGCCGCGTGGGGCGTCTGATAAAAAGTTTGGTGAAGCGGTGGGGTTGGCTAGAATGCGGGCATGTTTGATCGACGAAGTTTTCTGCGTTCACTTTTCGGGATGACCGCCGGCCTGGCCGTGGGGCGCCCCGTGTTGGGTCAGGCCGTGACGGCAAGCGAATCGGCGACCGAGGCAACGACCCCGGCGGCGGGTGCGTTGCCGCCGACCGAAGACCGCTTGGGCAAGCTGCTGCCGATGCGTCGGCTGGGGCGGACCGACGAGTGGGTCACGTCGTTGGGCTTCGGCGGCTCGCACATGATGCACGAGGGACAGTCCGAAGCCCAAAGCGCCGCGTTGATCGAGGCGTCGCTCGAAGAAGGCATACGGTTCTTCGATACGGCCCAGCAGTACGGCTGGGGCGAGAGCGAACGCCGCATGGGCAAGTCGCTGACGCCCAAGTACCGCGACGTGATCTACCTGATGACCAAGACCCAGGCCCGCGAGCGTGGCCGGGCACTGCGGGACATGGACGAGTGCCGAAAGCGTTTGAACGTTGACGTGATCGACTTGATGCAGATTCACCACATCGAGAGCCCCGCCGAGGTGGACAGGCTCGTCGACAACGGCGTGGTCGATGTGCTGCTCGAAGCCCGCGAGCAGGGCAAGATCCGCCACCTGGGTTTCACCGGCCACGACTCCCCGGACGCGCACCTGCGCATGCTCGAACGGCTCGGGCAGATCGGCGTGGACTTCGACACCGTGCAGATGCCGATGAACATCGTCGACCCGAGCTACGAGAGCTTCATCGTCAAAGTGTTGCCGAAGCTGATCGAGCGCGACTACGGCGTGTTGGCGATGAAGACGCTGGTGTTCGGGCAGATCACCGGACGCGACTCGGGCTGGCGGGGGCGGAACCGCCAGACGCCGAAGGTCGTGCCGGACTTGATCAGCCTGGAGGACGCGTTGGGCTTTGTGTGGTCGCTGCCGGTGAGCACGCTGATCAGCGGGATGCCGCGGGTCCCGATGATCCGGCAGAACGCGGCGATCGCGCGGGCCGAGCCGCACCTGGACGAGGCGCAACGGATGGCCTTGATCGAAAAGGCCGCCGAGTTTTCCGGCCCGCGGGTCGAGTTCTACAAGACGGAAGTCTGACCCGAGCCGTGGGTTTCACTCGGGCTCGGCGACGGGTTCGGGTTCGCTCGCCTCGGCGAAGAGAAAACGCAGGATGTCGGGGAATCGCGCGGCCCACGCCGCCTCGTTGTGCTCGGCGCCCTCGACCTCAACGTACCGGTGCGTCACGCCGAGCCCGGTGGCTTCGCGTTCCAGGATCTCGGCCAGGGCGCGGGCGCTCCGCATCTGCCTGCTGCTCAGCGACTCGTTGCCCAGCCCCTCTCGCGTTCCGGTGTCGAGCCACAGGCGTGCGCCGGCCAGCGGCGTGGGGTCGGCGGAGATGCGCCCGATGATCCGGCTGTCGGACCACCAAAGCGCCGGGGATACGACCGCCGCCGCCGCGAAGGTATCGGGGTAACCGTAGAGCAGGTAGAGCGACATGAGCCCGCCGAGCGACGAGCCGCCCACCGCGGTGTGCGCGCGGTCGGGCCGGGTGCGGAAGCGGGCGTCGATCAAGGGCTTGATTTCTTCGAGCAGCGCCCGAGAGAAGTCCGCGCCGCCGCCGCCGACGTTGATCAGGTCGAGGACGTCGCCGGGTACGGGGGTGTACTCGTGGATGCGACCGGCCCCGGCGTTGTCGATGCCGACCATGATCAGCGGCGGGATCGCGCCCTCGGCGATGAGCCGTTCGGCCGCCTCGTCGGCACTCCACTCGACGCCGAAGACCGACGTCGCTTCGTCAAACAGGTTCTGCCCGTCGAGCAGGTAAAGCACGGGGTATCGCTGCGCCGCGCTGGCCGGCGCGTCGTAACCCGGCGGCAGGTAGATCCGCAGCGTCCGCCCGCCACCGAGGATCGCGGACTCGTAGTCGTCGAGGACACGCACATCGCCGGTGAGCGTCGGCGCCCGCGGCGGCGGCGGCGTGACCCGGTTCCAACGCTCGACCTTGGCCTTCGCCACCGTGTCGCTGCGGGGGACCTCCGTGCGGTTGGCGATCTCCGCGCCCGCGGCCGACTTCTCGACGCCTTCCCAACTGCCCAGGGTGAACTTGAACTGCACGACCTGTCCGGCCGCTACCGTGGTCTGCCCGACGTGACGCCCGTCCTCGCGCCGGCGCAGCGGCAGCGCGTCGGGCTGCCACGGCCCGAACTGCGGCAGGCTGCCGGTGACGAAGACGATCGCGTTGTCGGGTGTGTTCCGGGGCACCTCGACCTCGAAACGGAGTGTGACGTCCTCGGCCGAGGCGGCGGAGGCGAGCGAAACGGTGAGGGCGATCATCAGGTATCTCATCGAGCAATCCGGCGGCGTTCAGGCAGGAGATGAATGGGCGTCGCTTGTGGTCCCCGACGCTTCGGCTCAGTTTAACCGGCGGGCTACGGCGACCGCGGATTTTCTGTCGGGTCTCTAGAGCCCGATGAGCCCGGGGCCGAGCGTGAGCCACGCCGGCATCGTGAGCAGGCTGAGCGCCGAGGTGGCCAGCGCGATCGTCGCCGCGGTCCGGACGTCGCCGCCGTAGTGCCGGGCGAGCACGATCGGGAACACCGCCGCGGGCATCGCCGCGTGCAGCAGCAGGACCCGCTGCATCTCCACGGTCGCGCCGGCCGACGGCAGGACCCACGCCAGCGTCGCGAGCCCGGCGGGTAGCACCGCCAGACGCACCACGCACGCCACGGTGACCATCGGCCACACGCCGCGCCCCCGGGGCCGCGCTGCCTCGACGGCGGGCTGCGCCTCGCCGGGGCTCCGTCCCGCGCTGTATCGCAACTGCGTGAACGCGTCGACGATGGTCGCGCCGATCAGCAACAGCGCCACCGGTACGGCGCACGCCGCGAGCATCCCCACGGCTTGCCACACGAACCCGGCACGCGTGGGCAGCCATTCGCCGGCACCGCCCAGGTGAAGCCCCAACGCCGCGACCAGCGCGATCGACGGCGCGTTGATCGCCCGCTTCCAACCCCGCATCCCCGTCGCGCCGCTGATCACCGCGACGCCAACGGTCCACATCGCCAGATCAACCCCGACGTTGTTGACAAACAGCACGCCGAGCACCGGATTGGTTCCTCCGTCCGGGCTGTCGTACAACGACTGGGCCAGCGGAACGGGCAGGTAGCCGTAGTTGTGCATGCCCGCGGCGACGGCGAAGGTGCGTCGCGTCGCGGCCGAACGCAATCCCAGGGCGGGGCCCAGCCACCACGCCAGCGTCGCGCAGAGCAGGATCGCTCCGGCCGTGGTTCCGAACCCCACGACCGGCGGGAGCCACACGTTGCTGGCCTGATCCAGCGCCGCGTTTCCCACGACGCTGCGCAAGATCAGGCAAGGCATCAGCACGTTGACTACGAGCTTGAGCAGCGACGCGTCGGCATCGGCGTTGAGCCAGTTGATGCGCCGCAGCCACGCGCCTACCCCCACGACGCCGAAGACCGCGAGGCTCGCCCACAACACCCGCAGCCATTCATCCATGGCGAGAGTGTAGTGCGTTTAGGATTCAGGCCAGGGTTTAGCGTGCAACGTGGCGACCGGATCAGGTGGGGTGGCGTTGCAGACCCGGGCCCAACCAACCCGCACGGCCCCATCCGGTCTGGGCCGCCTTCTCGGCACGCTGACGCACGCGGTGTTGGCACGCCGATTCCACCCACTCGATGGTGCCCCGCAGCAGACGCGGCGCTTCGTTCGGGTCGAGCCCGGTGATCTGCGCGACCTCGGCTTCGGGGCACTCGGCCACCGACCAGAGCCAGAGCAGCGCGCGCCCGGCAGCGGGCAACTCGGGCAAGACGGCGGACAGAGACTCGGAAGACGGGGTTCCGAGCCGTAGCGCACGGCCATAGCTCAGGTCGGCTCGGTTGCCGAGTTGGCGGTGCTGCGCGCCGATTTCGCCGGCTCGGATCGTCTGTAACCAAGCCGTATACGCCCGCTGGAGCATGACCTGATTGACATTAATGGTGTGGGCGTTGGGGGGCGATGGCGGGCCACCGCACGTCATGGCTGAGAGCGATAGACGGTCGGCCTGTCGGCGATCGAGAGTGATCCAGTAGAGGAAGGAGTAGACCTGATCGAGGGCATCGAGGCCGGTGGGTTCCGAAAAGAGACGTGAAGCGGTCATATGTCGCACTCCTGGGCCTGCTCCGGAGTCGAAGCAGAAATCCCAGCACGAACGATATGACCGTTATCCGGAACCGGCTTGGATGTTGTTGCGGCATACCCCTAGACGCATCGAAATGCCCCCTTACAGCTTCAAGCCGAGGGTAAACACGATTTTTTTAACACGATTCTCGGCGGCAGGTTTGTACAATCAGCAGGGTACATACGGCCGCTACAGTACGTTATTGCTTTTTTCCATCGCTGGTTTGTGTTTCTAAAATCGCTTGTCTTGTATTGGGGTGTGGTGCAAGCGTGCAACACTGATTTGGCTGCTCCATGAGTGAATACGAGCACCACAACCAAGACGAGTTCATTAGCCCCGGTGACGGGCTGGTCAGAACAACGGTTCCCGAGTCGCTGGGAGCGGGTCTTCTGGTAACCGAGCGGCGCTATATGCCCGGTCAAGATCACCGGGTCGAACGCCCGCAGGGCCAGGCCCGGCATGTGGTCAGCGTGGGCCTGCAGCCGGCTGACCATTTGCGGATTGTCCAGAGCACGGGGCGTTACGAGGGCGTGCCGCCACGCGGCAGCTTCTATATCTGTCCTCAACACGACCCGATGGTTTGCGAGTGGTCGAGCACCCGACCGACGTGGACCGTCCACCTGACCCCGAGCATCCGTCAGTGGGACAGCGCGTTTGAGTTGTACGCCGGTCGGCTACGGCCTAACGATCTCCGGGCCGCGTTCCACGACCCCGACCCCGTCGTCACCCATCTGGCGGGTTTGGCTCAGTGCGAAGTATTGGGGTGCGGCACCGGCAGCGCGCTGTTTATCGATACGTTGGGTTACACGCTGGCCGAGCATCTGGTGCGGCGCTATCTGTTGAGCGACGCGAAGCGGACGGACTTCCCCGTGGGCCGGCTTGACCCCGGCCGGCTGGCGTCGGCATTGGAATTCATGCACGAAAACATCACCCGCCCGGTGCGCCTCGCGAATATCTCCGCCGCGGCGCAGATGAGCGAGTTCCATTTCTCGCGATGCTTCCACCGCAGCACGGGCTACGCCCCGCACCAGTACCTGCTCGCTATCCGGGTGGACCGGGCCAAAGCGATGCTTACCCGCCCGGCGGCCGAGCGGCTGCCCCTGGCCGAGATCGCGCTGGCGTGCGGGTTCAACGACCAGTCGCACTTCTCCAGGCACTTCAAAGCGCGCATCGGCACCACACCCGGGCGTTTCGCTAGGCAGGTAAGCTAAAACCCAAGGAGATGCCGCTGAGGCCTTGGACCTCGGGGGTCGAGATGATTCAGGACACGCGACGGCGTCGTACGGCCGCCAAACATGCGGCCGCAAGCACGACCGCGGTCGTGGGTTCCGGGACGTCTTGGATCCCGAGCGTGATCTGGTAGACGCCGGTTTGGGTCAGCAACTCTTCGGCCGACAACGCCACGAAATACGTGCCGGCTTCGGGCAGGGCCACGTTGACCAGGAAAGGGTCTTCGCTGCCGTTGCCGCCGCTGCCGAAGGTGTTGCCCGAGTATTCGTTGTCGCCGTTGGCGGCGATCACGGTGGTGCCGTCGGTGTCGATGACTTCGAGTTGGCTGTCGAAGTCATTAACAAACAGGTCGAGGCTCCAGACCTCGGCGCTCAGGAGCGCGGGGCCGGTGACGGTGACGCTCATCCAGTCGGCGGGGTCGGTGGCGTTGAGTGTGCCCTGCAGCACGGTGAGGTCGAGGCCGGAGGTGGCGCCGGGCAGGAACACGTTGGCGGCGGTCAGGTCAACGGCGGTGTTGGCGTCTTCGCCGAAATCGCCGGCTTCTCCGAGGTTGAATGAATTGGTGTCGTTGAGCGTGAGTGTTTTGCCGCCGATGCCGGTACGCCCGGCGACGTCGAGCATCGCGCGTTCCCAGGTGCCTAAGACGCGCTGCGTCTCGCGGCCGAACTCGCCCAGGCCGGTGGAACCGGTGGCGATGAGGTGTTGGTTCTGGAGGCCGAGCGTGTTGTTGTAGTTGAGGTGGGAAATGCCGTCGGTGCCGTAGGCGGCGCTGTGCCGGGTACCGAAGCTGTGCAGCAACTCGTGCGCGGCGGTGCCGGCGATCGCTGTGCCGAGTTGGTTGAGTTGGGCGGGGCGGTTGCTGGTGCCGAAGAACTCGTCGACGATGAAGCCGAAGGCGTCCGACGCGACGCTCACGGTGCGCTCGGTCGAGAAGTTGTACGCGGCGAGCGGGGCTTGGCCGAGCACGAAGTCGGGCAGGTCGGCGGCGAAGTCGATCGTCTCGTGCGGCTCGGACGGCGCGGCAGACTGGCTTACAAAGTTCAGGTCGTAGCCGGCGTATACCCGCTCCAACTCGCTGATGATCGTGCTTTCGAGCAGGTCGTGCTCGGCCGCGGTGAACGGGGTGATCCCCGCGGCATTCGCGGATTGATCCACCGCGGTTTCCCAATCGGCCCCAAAGTCCAACCAAACCTCGACCGCCGCGGATGGCACAGCCGACGCCACCATCATCAATCCGCCCGCAAGCCCCCGCTTCGTATGTTGTGCGAAGTATCCCATCCCGATGCGTCCCTCCGTGAGTCATCGTATTGAGTCGGGCCCAGGCCCATGAGGAGACCTTGAGATCGACCAAAACCGTCGCGCCCCGCGCGGGTCCGCATACCGATAGTCCTATCGGACCATGGCCCGAGGTTCCGTGAGAGACCGCAGGTGATTGACACCCCAAGGCGGCAAGGGTTCTTGGTTCTTCTCAAAGATTTCAAGTAGAGCCCGCCGGCCGATTGATCATGAAAGTCGCGACCTGATCGAAAAACTGCGTCAGGATCGACCCGGCGGGCTCGGGCAGGTCGGCCTCGGCGAGGGCCTCGCCCATCAGCAGCACCCACCGGTCGCGGGCGGCGGGGGTGACGGCAAACGGGGCGTGGCGCATGCGCAGACGCGGGTGACCGCGCTGCTGTGAATATCGGTCGGGGCCGCCGAAACGTTGGACAAGGAAGTCCCGCAGCCGCTGCTCGGCCCCGTCCCAGTCGTCGGCCGGGTACATCGGCCCCAGCAGGTCGTCGCCGCGCACCCGGCGGTAAAACGCCGCGGTCAGGCGGGCGAAGCCGTCTTCACCGACGACGGCAAACAGGTGTCCGAACGGATCGGGGTCCGGTGTGGGGTTGGAAGGGGTCGAGGAAGGCGTCGGCATGGCCGCAGCATAACGCCGCCGTGCGGGGAACGTGCCCGGGCAAACGGCGGGCGGGGGGTCAGCCCGCGTGACGCAGCCGGACGTTGAGTTCGCCCTTGGCCGCGAGGCCGCGCTTCACGCAGCCCAGCAGGTTCTCGACGCTGGCCATGGCGGGTTCGTAGTCGGTGCCGATCGATTCTTCGTGCAGCCGACGGGCGTCGCGGAGGACACGTTCGACGCGCTCGGCCATGATCTGGCTGTCACGCACCACGGTGCCGCGGAGGCTCTGGAGTTCTTCGGTCAGACGCGTGACTTCTTGGGGGTTCACCATCGGAGGGCTCCGAGTTGTCCGGAAAAGGCGGAGTGGGTTGGGCCGATTCCGGGTCGTGGGTGGGCAACCAAGCAGGCGGGGGTGGGTCAAACGGTGGCTGAGCGGTTGCCGCAGGGTTGGGAGGTATGTCGGCGATTACGCATCGCGACCACCACCTTTTATCGCGGCCCCGCCCAAGTTGTTGCAAAGCCGGTGCCGAGTTGGAACGAATCGTCAAGCAATCACGTCCAGCAGCGTGCCGGACCCCGCGTTCCGGGCCGTGGCGACCGCCGTCGCGGCGTCGGCCAGCGTCTGGGCCCGCACCAATTCCGCGGTCTGGCGGGCAAAGTCGGTGTCACGGATCATCGATTGGGTCTGGGCGGTGCTCTCGAGCGTGGCCTCGACCACCCTCAGCCGTCCGGCGATCACGTTGCCCTGAAAAGCGCCGATCTGCCCGCGGAGGGTCGCCAATGCCTGCTGCGTAGGCACCGAGCCGGCGATCGCGGGCAGGTCGAGTTGCCCGCCGCCGACCCGCAGCCGCATCGAGCCGTCGAACAGCGGCACGCCGTTGAACGCGGCGTTGCCGGTCAGCCGGGCCACGGCCTGGCGGTTGGCGGTCACTTGGTAGGCCAACACCTCAGCCTCGCCCGCGGCGAGCCCGGCCGTGTTGGCGAGTTGTACTTCCAAGCCTTGGTTGTCGATCAGCAGGCCCGACGCCTCGGCCAGGACGCCGTCGGCCGTCGCCGCCACGGCGTCGGCGCGGCGGAGCGTATACGCCTCGGCCTCGAGCGCCGCCAGCACCGCCCGCAGGTTTTCGGAGGAGATCAGCGCCGCCGGGCCGTCGGCCGCGCGGTTGATCCCCTGCCCGGTGGCGAGCGGGACGGCGGCTTTTTGCGCACGTTCGATAGCCGTTTGCAATGGGCGAGTCGAAAACGCCGCGCCGAAGTCGGAATGGGAAGGGCCCACCATCACCCCGATAATGACCGATACGGCGGGCCTTCAAACCAGTGTGGCCGGATTAAACACGCTACGTGGTGAAACCACGGGCGTTACAACCAGCAAGGTTTACCCACAACGCATCAGCGCTGTCTGGGGTCGCCGCGGCCGTTCCAGTAGCCGTTGTCGGCCACCCCGTCGCTGTCGTAATCATCGACGTTCTGTCGGCTGAGCGCTTCGGAGTGGCCGTCGGCGAACGTGAAGCCGGCCGTATCGCCGCTGTTGCGTTCGGCCGGGGCCGAGCGGGTGAGGTAATGGTGTTCGGGGTCGTAGGCCCCGGCGTTTTCTTCGGCCCCGCTTTCGTAATACGCCCGGTAGGTCGGGTGAGCCCCGCGGTCCGAACCCAGCGGCGGGTCGATCGCGTAAACGGCTTTGCGGTTGTCGCCGGGCTCAGCTGAAGCGTTGCCCGCCCGCGAACCGGCGGTGTCGCCCACCACGATCGTATCCGACGCCGTGACGATCTCACGGCCCGCCCGGGCGTGGAAGGTCGGGTCGAAGCGGGCGTTGCCCAGGTACTGGAAGTTGTAGCCGTAGCCGCCGTGGCGCGGCTCCTGGCCGGCGGCGGGGACACCCGAAGTGGCGGCGGCAGGCGTGACGGTGCGCTGGGCCGCGATCTCCGTCGGCGTGGCGCTGAACGGGTGGAAAAAGGGGTTGGTGAAGCCCGCCTCGAGTTCGCGCTGGTCGAGATTGGGGCTGAGATACACCTCGGTGTTGTTGAGGTAGACATAGAGGTAATCCGCCCAACGCGGCTTGATATTGCCGTCGTACCCGGCGAACGACGCGCTCAGCGAGCTGTTGCCGGTGTCGGAGGAGTGTTGCGGGTAGTAGTCCTTGCGTTCGGCGTGGTAGGCCCCGAGTGCGATGCCGACCTGACGGAGATTGGACAGGTTGGCGGCCGAACGGGCCGTGCCGCGGGCCGCCCCCAAAGCCGGAAGGAGGATGCCGATGAGCAGGGCGATGATGCTGATGACCACCAGCAACTCGATCAGCGTGAAGGCGCAGCGGGTGGTAGACGTTACGGCGATGGAACGGGCAGCGGTCACGGAAAACTCCTTGTTGAGATCAATTCTCAAATGATGGCTGGCATCATAATGAGATTGAATCTCAATGCAAGACGTTAATCCTGAAATCCGGAAAATTCCTCGGCCCGGTAAGCCCCGAAGGGCTTCGGCTGGCCCCGGGCCGTTTCGGGTGCGGGGGTATCATGTCGCTCATGCTTGAGGCGCCCGACCTGACCAAGCCCGGCCTGTTCGTGACCGGGACGGACACCGACGTCGGCAAGACCGTCGTGTCCTGCGCCATCGCCGCGGCGCTTCAAGAGCAGCAACGCAGGCTCAAACTGGGCGTGCTCAAGCCTTTTGCGACAGGTTGCCGGGTGACCCGCGACGGGCTGATCAACGAAGACGCCGAGGCGTTGGCACACTTCTCGGGCTGCGCCATGCCGCTGGAGTTGATCAACCCGATCCGTTTCCGCACCCCGGTGGCCCCGGCGGTGGCGGCCGAGAAAGAGCGGCGGCCGATCGACTGGTCGGCGATCCGCTACAGCCTGTCGATGCTCGATCAGAACTGCGACGCCGTGCTCGTCGAGGGCGTCGGCGGCCTCATGGTCCCGCTCGACCCACGCTTTCCGCGTTACATGGTGGGCCAGTTTGCCGAGGCGATCGGCTACCCCGTCGTTGTCGTGTGCCGCGCGACCCTGGGCACGCTCAACCACACGGCCATGACCGTCGAGCTCTTGCGGCAGGCCGGCTGCCGGGTCAGCGGGCTCGTGATGAACGGGATGGACCTCGACGAAGAAAAGCGGGCCGACGACCCTTCGATCGCCACCAACCGCGACTGGCTCGAACGCATCACGGGCGTCAAGGTGCTGGCGTTCATGTCCCACGGCCGGGGCGTGTCGCCGGCGCAGGGCAAGATGGACCCGGGGCTCATCGCCGACGTGAGCAGGGTGCCGTGGTTGGAATTGATGCGCGTGCCGCTGGCGTGTTAGCGGGGCTTGGTCGCCGCGCGGCCGTCACGGCTCGACGTCGTGGTCGGCGGGGTCGAGGCTGGCCTTGGTGACGCCGAAGATGTCCTGCCAGCCCTGTTGGATCCCGCGGAGCGTGGTCACGGTGGTGCTGGGTTTTTCGAGCGTACCCGTCACGCGGAACGCGATCAGCTCGTCCTTGAACAGATCCAGCAAGTCCGACAGCGGCCCGAAGCGCAGCGCTCCCTCGTTGCGGGACACCATCATCAGGTTGAGCTCGGTGCCCGGCAGCGCCATCGTGCCCGCCCCGGCGATGGTCAGGCTCGGGCCGCCGAAGACCAACTCGTCGAAACGCACCGTGTCGCCGTCGACGAGGTAGCGGGCGCTGGCGGTATTCAACGGCTCGCCCGACGGCAGCGAGAAGTTGGTGGCCCGCAGCAAGGCCGTGCTGAGTGGGCGGTTGTAGAGCTTGGCGTCGCGGATCGCCATCGCTCCCCGGCCGCGTCGGGCCGTCGCGTCGTCCAGCGGCGCTTCGATCGACAGGCTCGCCGAGATCAGCCCCGACGACAGGTTGCGCTCCAGGTTGGAAAACGGCAGCGGCGTGTGGTCGCCCCCGTCGCTTTCCGCCGTGCCCAATCCGCCCTCGCCCGTGGCCAAAACCACCGGTGTCTCGTTGTGTGTCGGGTCCGACACCGCCGGCTTGAGGAACGGATCGACCTCGACGTCGCTGAGCGTGATGTCGAAGCGGTAGGGCATCTTCGGCTCGAGCGGCACCCGCCCCGAGCCCACCATGATCCCGCCGTACACCCCGCCAAGCACCTCGTTGAACGTCAGGTACTCGGGGTTCTCGTGGTTGTCGAGCTGGACGGTCAGCGGCGCGACCCGTCGGTCGGCCGCACGCAAGTGGTCGGCTTTGAGGTCAAAGCTCAGCTTCGGGCGACGCCGGTCGGGAAAACGGCGGACCCCGACTTCGAGCCCGCCCCGCATCTCTGTGATCGGTACGCCGATCTTCAGCCGGGTGTCGACCAACGCGACCCGGCCGTCGAACTCCAGGTCGGCCTGCCCGGCCTGCGGGTCGGGGCGCACCAGCAGTCGCGCGTCGGTCAGACGGTAGTCCCCGCTCACCGACAGCGCTTCGAGCACGCCGACCGCATTGGCCGGGAGGAACTTACGGGTGTAGGGGCAGTGCGTGTCGGCGGTCGCGGTGAGCGTCAGGGCCGTGGGTGTGACGCCGTCGGTACCGATCAGCCCGTCGAACTGGGTGCGGCCGGTGCTGAACTGCGCGGCGAGCTGGTCGAGCTCGATGCGCTGTGGCCGCACCACCGCCCGACCGGTCATGTCGGAGAACTCGAGCCGGTCGCCGCGGAGGTCGAGGCCGAACGTCTGCGGCTCGATCGTGAGGGTGTACGTCCCGCGGCGCGGCTTGCGCGCCGCGACGGCTTCGTTGGCGTCGGTGCCCTCGGGTACCAAAGCGTTGTCGCCCGTCACTTCCGCACCGACGATCTGGTTTTCGTCGCGTGGCGTCGGGGCCAGTTCCCAGACCAGCCGGCCGTGGGTCACGCCGGTGGGGCGGTGGGCTTCCTGCAACCCGACCAGCTTCTGCCGCAGCGGTTCGTCCGGCGGCACCAGGTCCAGCAACGCCGGTTCGATAGCCAGATCGCGCCCCGCGACCTCGAGCCTAAACCCATCGCCGCCGGGTCCCCACCTGAACCAGCCGCCGATCTCGAGCTCGGCCGACCCGCGTTTGCCGGTGATCTCGTGGAGCGTCAGCCCCGCGTTGCCCAAGGTGAATCGTCCCCCGACGTTCTGCAGGCGGAAGTCCCCGGCGTACGGCCGCACCACGCCGTCGACCACTTGGGCCTCTACGTTCCACTGGGTCTTGTCGAAGCCCTCGGGCTGGGTCACGGTTGCGCCGCCGACGACCCGGCCGGTGGCGTGAAGGTCGTCGACGATCTTGCGCTGCGACACGCGGATCGAGTGCCGCAGCAGCTTGTCGATGGGCAGCGTGGCGTCTTCGATCCGCAGTTCGGGGCGGAACTTGGTTTTGTCGTTGGGGTCCTGGACCAGTGCGCCGCGCAGGGTACCCCGCCCGCCCGTGGGGCCGACCAGGACCACGTCCCGCATCTCGATGCCCCCGGGCCCGACGACGATCTCGCCTGACTCGCCGGTGAGCGGGTACGGCCAATGGCGGAACAGTGCGCTGGCGCCCGCGGCGTCGATCGTGGTGGTGACTTTGTAGTCGGCGTCTTTGCCGTAGGCCCGGTCGACCAGCACGTCCACGTCGACCGCGCCGCCCAGGTCGAAGATCGGCGGCAACGCCGCGTCGTCGGCGTCTTGTTCCCCGTCTTTTGTCGCCGACGCGAGGGCGGGAGTCGACGGGCGGATCACGTTCTCGTCGATGAGCGCCGCGTAGCGTTCGGGATCAAAGAACAGCTCGACGCTTTGACGGCGTTTCGCGCTGAACGCGCCCATCACGTGCTCGTCGAACGGCACGGCCCGGGCTTCGACGGCGATGCGGACCGCCGCGCCATCGGCCGGCGGGGCGATCTCGCCGCGGATCGTCACCGTGCCGCCGCTGGGGCCGTCGCCGGTGAGGTTTTCCAGACGCACGCGATCGCGGTCGAACGTGATCACGCCGCGCATGTTGCTGATCGGGAACGGGAACTTGTGGTACCGGCCGCGGGCTTCGAGCAGCTTGATCACGCCGCTGACCTCGACCGGTTCGCCACCGACCTCGCGGGAGAACTGCGTCGACGCCTGGAACCGGCCGCTGGGCTGGATACGCTCGAAAATCTTCACGCCCACGATCGGCAGCGACGCGAGGAACCGTGGGTTTTCGTCGAGCGTAAACGGGTCGGTCGACACCGAGATCGTGCCCGCCGCGTGGTCGGCCAGGCCCCAACGGCCCGACGCGTAGTAGCGGATGTCCTCGATGATGCCCGTCAGGTTCTCGATGCGCACGTGTTCGCGGTCGACGATGAACCGGCCGCTGACCTCGGTCATGCGCGGGGCGTACACGGGCTCGGCCTCGTCTTCAGCGGGCGGCCGACCGAGCTCGCCGTAGGGCGGGGTGATGGCGACGTCGTCCAGCTCGAGGACGGCCTCCTCGAGCCGCAAGCGCCCGTCTTCGTCGCTGTCCATGCGGATGCTCAGGCTCGGCAGCCGGCCGGTGGGCTGCAGTTCGTCCCAGAACCCGCGGAAGCCCGGCGGGACGAATTGGCGGTGGGCGGTGTCGACGCGGAAGCCCGCGAGGTTGACGTGCAGCGACGGACGCTCGGTGTCGACGCTGCCGGTGAGGGTGGCGTCGAGCTGGGCGGAGGCGTCGTACTGGCGGAGCTCGAAGTCGTAGAGACGTTTCTGCTGTGGGTTTTCGCGGAGCTCGCCTTCGAGGCGCATCGCGTCGAGGGTTTCGATGCGGTCGCCGTGGACTTGGGCGAAGCGGATGCGGGCACCGTGGAGGTTGATGGCGGGGGGGAGCTTGAGCTTGAACGGCTTGTCCTCGTCGCGCGGGCGCATCGCGAGCATCTCGAGGTTGAGTTGACCGGCGACGGGGTCTTCGATGATGTGGAGTTGCGGCTGCTGGATGCGGATGTCGTCGACGCGGAGTTCGCCGCGCCACAGCCGGTCGAAGTTGAGCTGGACGCTGATGCTCTCGGCCTCGAAGAGCTTGGCGAACTCGTCGCGTTCGGCGGGCAGGCCCGGGGCGTCGAGCCAGATCGCGTCGAGCGTGAGCAGGCCGTCGCGGCTGAGCGTGGCCCGGCCGATGGTCACGTCCCCGCCGGTCTCCCGGCTGAGGATGCCCTCGAGCAGGGGCTTGAGGTTCTTCGGGCGGGTGTAGTGCACCGCCAGCACCGCGGGGATCGCCGCGAGCAGCAGCAGCGCCATCGCGATGCGGAACGCCCATTTGCGGCGGCGTCGGCTACGTTTGGGTCGGGCCGATGCGGCGCCCGCGGCCGGCTTCGCTTCCGGGGCCGGAGAGGCGGGGCGGGGCTCGGGTTGGGGCGTGGCCTGATCGGTCATGGGAGCGGGGGAACTTCCAGAGCTTCCCTGGGTTGGAGGCGACTACTGCTTGGTTCACATATCGGTTATCTTCCGGCCCCCACGCCCCGCGAACCCGCGATTGGAGTCCAATAATATGCCCGAATTTAAGGATACCATCACCTACGACGATTTCGTGAAACTCGATCTGCGGGTTGCCACGGTGCTGGAGGCCGAGGCCCACCCTAACGCCGACCGGCTGCTGAAGTTACAGGTCGATCTGGGCAGCGAAAAGCGCCAGATCTGTGCGGGCGTCAAGGCGTATTACGACCCGGCGGACCTGGTGGGTCGGCAGATCATCGTGGTCGCCAACCTCGCGCCCCGCAAGATCCGCGGCGAAGAGTCGAACGGCATGCTGCTGGCCGCGAGCTCGCTCGACGGCGAAGAGGTCGTGGACGTGGTGCTGGCGGGCGTGGGCAAGCCGGTTCCCGCGGGCTCGACGGTGGGATGAGCGACCGGCACGGCTTGGGCTAAACACCACTACGCCGGGTTCGGTTTGAGGGGAAAGAGCAAGACTTAGACTTAGTTTTCCTGCGCTTCGAGATCGAACCCGACCCGACGGGCGATCGCCTCGATCGACATCGGGCTCTCGGTCAGGTCGCGGTTGAGCGTGGCGTTGGCGGTGAACGTCGCGCCGCCGGCCACGGCTTGTTCGTAGCCGCGGCGCGTCAACGGCTCGAACCCGTCGAGCATGAACAGCGAGAGCGCCGGGCCGCCCTCGGCCTCGGGCAGGGGCGTGACCGCCAGGCGTTGCTCGATCGAGAGCGTCTCCACATCCGCTGACGCGTCGATCGAGTCGACCAGCGCAAACGCCGCGTCAACGAATGCCCGGCTCGTGCCGACGCCCAAGACGTTCGGCGGGTCGCCTTCGTTGCCCGACACCTTCTGGAACGGGAAGGTCTGGCTCACGCCGCTGCCGGCGGCCTCGGCGACCGCGTCGAGCCCTTCGTTGATCGCCATTGTCTCCCACGAATCGGCCTCGGCGACCAACTGGTGGTAGGCCGCGATGGCCTTGGCGTCGGCGACCACGCGGTCACGCACCTCGTCGAGGCCGGCCGGCACGTGCGACGCCTCGGCGTCGATCAGGCGGAAGACGTACAGGTTGCCTTCCTGGTCGCGGAGCGGCTTGCTGGCGACGTCGATCTGGCTCCGTAAGCTCCGCGGCCCGGGTTGGTCTTCGTCTTCGAGCTGCCGGGTGTAGCCGACGTAGCTCTCGAACGGCACGCCGGCCCCGTCGCCGATCACGGCAAAGCCGATGCCTTCGAGGCCGCGGAGTTCGTCAACGGCGACCCACGCCTCGGGGTCGCCCATCACGTCGATCCGCACGCCGTGCTCGGCCCGGACCGCCTCGGTGACCTCGCTCCAGGGCATTGGGACGAAGTCGTCGGGCAACTGGACGTACCCGCCGTCCTGGGCGTAGCCGCGCACGTCCTCGGCCAGCAGGCCCTGCACCTGGGCCATGATCCGCCCGGCGAGTTGCTGGGCGTTACGGCCCCGGAGTTCCTCAGAAAGCAGGGACACGGCCTCGGCCGTGGGCATCTCCGGCGATTCGCCGGATTCGTCGGCGAAGAACGCGCGGCTTTCCTGGTACGCGTCGAGCACCTCGACGTAGTCGACCGTGACCGCGTCGCGCACCGCCCGCTCGGGGATGCGCAGGTACTCGAGCTTCACGCGATCGGGGTAGCGGTAGCCGAACGGGAACGGCTCGCCTTCGCCGGGCAGGCTGTCTTTGTACTGCTCGAACACCTGCGTGAGTTCTTCTTCGGTCAGCTCGTCCACGGCGTCGGTGTCGGGGCGGACCAGCACGACCCGGCCTTCGACGGTGGGGTAGTTCTCCTGGATGTAGTGCTGCAGCATCGGGACGCTGAGCCGATGCGTGCCGTTGGCCACGGCGGTCACACGCTGGGCGACAAACGGGGCGATGTTTTGGAACAGCTGGTTGCGGAATTCCTCGGGGAACGAGGCGAGCTGTTGGATGTTGGGGTCGTTCTGGAACGCGAAGTTGAAGACCTGCAGGCGTTCGATGGCGGGAGAAGACGAGTTGCCGCGCGGGTCGCGGTAGGCGGTGCCCGTCACCAGCTGGCGGTATTGCTCGGCGATCAGCCACCGGCGGACGATCTCGCGGAGGGTGGCGGTCGTGGTGCGGGCGTCCTTGGCGAGTTGAGTCAGGCGCTCGTCGTCGATCTCAAAAGTCTGCAGCGCTAACTCGACCTCGCGGTCGCTGGCGTAGAGGCCCAGTTCCTCGGCGTCGCGCTGGATGAGCAGCCAGGTGAGCCCATCGTCGGTGACCAAACCGTCGCCCAACCGCAGGCGGCTGAGCAGTTGGATCTCGGCGCCGGCGTTGTACTGATCGCCGGTGGTAAGCTTCTGGCCGTGGGCCGTACCGATCGCGACCTTGTTGGGGTTGGGCCCGAACATCTCGACCGCCTGGGGCACGAGGAAGGCGACCATCAGGACGCAGCCGCCCACGACGAGGATGACTTTGTTGTACTTGCGGAAGAATTTAAACACGGGTGGGCTCCACGGGACGCGCTGGGTCGAGCGGAGAAGTATACCGCAGGCCGCTCCCACGGGCCCTCGGCTCCGCCGCGGGTCGCGCCTCTCGGTGGCCTTCGGGCCAACCGGAGACCGACGGGTGGTCAGTTCACCCCGAAACGCGAACTGCCGGCGTTCCGGCCATCGGGGATCAGCGAGATGCTGATCCGCTGTTCGTCGTCGATCTCGTCGAAGCCTACCTTGACCCGCAGCGTCCAGCGGGGCAGTTGCCGGTCGATGATCAGGTCGATCTGCCGCGAATCCTCGGACGAGAAGTCCAGCGTCTGGACAAATCCGATGCGGTACTTGGTCGTCAGCCGGTACCCGAAGCCATAGGTCAGCAGCCGGCTGTCGAGCACGTCGATTTCTTCGTAGTTCAGGAACGAGTTCAGCCGGGGGTTGTGGTCGAGCGTCGCCCCCAACCGCCACTGCGCCACCCGGCCGGACTCCAGCGAGTGCGTCAGCTCGCCGGCCACGCCGAGCGTGTCGGTGACCATCCACAGCAGCTCGGAATAGAAGTGGTCGCCGCCGGCGCTGAACTCGGGGCGGTAGTCGTAGAACCGCGGGATCTCTTCGGCCGTGTCCGCGTCGTCGCTGCGCAGGATCAGGTCGGTCCGTGCCGTCAGCCAATCCACGGTCCGCTCCCGCCCCGGCCCGCCGCGGCGGGTCTGCCAGGTGTTGGTGAACCCAAACTTCGCGCCCACGCCCTCGGCCAGGTCTTCGACGCCGCGGTCGTAGATCGGCAGGTCGTTGGGGTCCAGCGTCGAGCCGTTGAGGAAGAACGTGAAGTTGGGCTCGATGACGTGGCGCAGGCCGTTGAGGTCGAGCAGCGGCGAGTTTATGTCGCCGTCGGCCTTGGACAGCTGCGTGCTCAGCCGAAGCCCCGTCTCGCCCCAGAAGCGGATCTTGTCGTCGTTGCCGCCGTTGAACGCCGCGAAGTCTTCGTCGTAGGCGGTGAAGCGCCCGACGACGTACGGCGTGATATCGATCGGCCCCGACGACAAAGGCAACGCCAACTCCTGCCGCGTGTCGAACCGCCGGACGCTTTCGAGCGGCAGGCCCAGCGCCGCGGCGCGTTCGCGGAAGCTCACGTCCGCGTCGACGCCGAAGAACTCCTGCGACTCGGCGTCGTCGAACCCGCGGTCTTCCGGCGCGTCGTCGCCGGCGAGGATACGCAGCTGCGAGAACGAGTTCTGGCTGTACCAGGTGAGCTGCCCGCCCAGCAACTCGCCACCGATGACACGTCCGGTGAGTTCGGGGTAGCGTTCAACCGAGTAGCCGATGGACTGCAACGCGTCGAGTTGTTCGACAAAGCCCGAGAGGTTGGTCGTGCCCAACACGTCGAACGCGGTGTCGTCGGATTGCCACTTGAGGTAGGCCGCGGTTTCGAAGGTCTTGCCCGACGCGGCGCTGCCGGCTTTGAATTCTTCGAGAAAGGTGGGGTCAGAGACGAACGTGCCCTCGAGTGAAAGCTCGAAGTTGTTGGGCAGGTAGCCGCGGTTGCGGGTGAGGGCGATGCCGCGCTGCTCGTCTTCTTGGTTTACCGACCGGCCGCCGATCTCGTCTTCGCCACTGTCGTCGGGCAGGAAGTAGCCCTCGAACGTGCCGAAGCTGTCGCGGGTGTTGTACTCGCCTTCGACCCCGAAGCCCAGGCCGTGCTCGCCGAGGTAGTCGATCTGGGCTCGGGCGTCGAGGTTGTCCGGCGTCGGCTTGCCGAGCATCGCGAACAGGTCCCAGGTTGTCTCGACGATCGCGCCGTTGTCCGAGGTGAAGCCCACGTCCAGCCGACGCAGCGGGGTCTGCCGCCCGTAACCCGCGAGATAGGGCCAGGCGAACACCGGCGTCCCGCCCAGCTTCAGCGTCGTGTCGCGGGCCTCGATGAGCTGGCCGTTCTCGCCGCTGGGCGTGAGGTACTCGCGGACCTGGAGCTCGCCGGCCCCGACCGAGAAGTGCGGCACGGCGAACTCGCTGGTGCTCAGCGTGGCGTTCTCGGCCACGAAGTCGCTCGCCGAGCTCTGCCGGACCGCCTGGGCCCGGACGTACAGCGGCACCTGCCGCGAGGTGTCGTAGGTGTAAAACACCGCGTCGAGCAGTGTCGCGCGGTCGCGGGCCAGGTCGTAGTAGACGCGCGGGGCGCGCACGGTGTACGAGCCGTCGCTGATGATGACGTTTTCTTCGAGGTAGACGCCCTGGACCCCGCCGGCGTCGATCGTGCCGTCGGACTCGTACACGCTCCTGCGGTCTTCTTGGTTGTCGATAAACACGACGGCGTTTCCGGCGCGGAGCGTGACGACACGCCCTTCGACGTAGTCTTCGAAGACCATCTGGACGTTGCCGACGAAACTCGCGATCGCTTCGTCTTCGCCGAACTTGGTTACGTCCTGGTCTCGGCGCACAAACACCGCGCCGCGGGCGGGCAGGATGGTGCGGTCGTCACGCTCGGGCTCGGCGGTGTCGTCGGGGCCTTCGAGCGTCTCGCCGGCCAACGCCTCGCCGACGGGCAACTCGTACAGCTTGCGTTGTTCCTCGGCGATCTGGGCCCGGCGGCGCTTCTTCCGGATGATGTCTTGAGCCGATACCCCTTCGGACTCGGGCACGAGCAGCCCCGGCTTCGCAGCGGTCTCGCGGCGGTCGGCGATGCGACGCAGGGCCGCGATCACCAACGAATCGGTTGGCGGTGTCTCGGCCCGGATCAACTCGCCTGGCTCGTTCAGTCGCACCGCGCCCGACGTCGACGCGGTGACGAGCAGCCCGATCCCCGGGTTCTCGTCCGCGTCTCGTTCGCCGAGTTGCGGCCGGATCGAGCCCGCCCCGATCATCGACTGCGCGTCGCGGAAGTACGCCGCGAGGTGCCAGACCCGCCGGGCGTTGGTGTCCTGCGGTTCGATGCGGACGACCACCTTCGAGCCCCGGAACCCGTACGCCCCGACGCGGAAGCTCGCGTCGCCCTCCAGCAGCAGCATCCGCGCGGCGCCGTCTCGCCACGTCGTGACGCGTAGTGCCGTCATCTCCGCGTCGAAGCCCACCAACGGGTCGCCGAACGGTGCGCCGAGTTCGGCCGGCGGCACCACGATCGGCGGCGTATCGGTCCGCTGAGCCACCGCCGCCACGTTCACGCCGAGCGCAGCCAACAGACACGCGCTCCGCAGCGCGATTGCCAACAGCCGTGGGGATCGAATGGACACGTTCAGGATCTTCAAGCTCGAGAGGATTCTGTGGCCGACCGTCGACCGCTGTTTCCGAGGCATATTCGGGTCACACCCGGGACGCTTCCGGGGGGCTTGCGGGGGCGGAGCGACTATACCACCGCCGGGCCCAGTGGGCGTAAACGCGGCGAGAGCACGACGATCTGCCAGAAATCGATCGCGCTGAGCTTGAAGCGGTAGAGCACGCTGACGCCGACGCCGTCGAGGCATTCTTCGAGCGTCAGGTCGCTGCGCCAGCCGAGCCGGACGAACAACGGGTTGGCGACGCGTTCGAACCAACCGACTACGGGCTTGGGCGAGCGGAAGTGGTTGAGCACGACAATACGCCCGTCGGCCTTGACCAACCGCTTGGCTTCCCGCAGCAGCGCCGCGGGGTCGTTGACGACGCTGATGGTGTGGCTGATCACGACATGGTCGAAGCTGTGGTCTTCGAACGGGGTTTCGAGCGCGTTGCCCAGGTGCAGCTCGACGTGGTCGAGGCCGTGCTCGGCTACTTTCTCGCGGGCCTGCTGCAGCATGCCCGGCGACAGGTCGATCCCCACGACGCGCACGTCCCGCGGGTAGTGCCGCAGCGTCATGCCTGTGCCCACGCCCAGGTCCAGCACGCGGTCGCCGGGGCGGTGGCGTAGCTGCGCGAGGGCGCGGTGTTGGCGCTTGTGGATCAGCCGGCCGAAGGTCGCGTCGTAGACCTTGGCCCAGGCGTCGTAGACGCGGCTGGTGGCGGTTTCGGCCGCGTCGTGCGCCGCGGTTTCCGGGGGCGGGGTGGTGGCTTGGGCGCGGGTGGTGTCGGGCTCGTCCATGAACGATCAGGATAACACGCCGTGGACCCGCCCGCGGCCTCGCCCGCCCCGCGACACGGGCGGCGGGAGGCGCTACACTGCGGCGCGATGAAGCTCACGATCAACGGAGAATCTCGGGACGTGGACGCCGACCGCGTAGACCGGCTGCTCGAAGTGTTAGGCATGCAGGGCCAGGCCGTAGCGGTGGAGTTGAACCAACAGGTCGTGCCCAAGCGCGACCACGCCGCGACCGAGCTGCGCGACGGCGACGTGCTGGAACTCGTCACGCTCGTCGGCGGGGGGTAACGGTCCGGCAGATCTTTTCCCGTGCGATGTTACATCGCTTACGCCGACCCGCGCGACCAACTCAGCACGTACGCCGGGGGCACGTTCATCGCGACCGCGGGGCTGCGTCGTCCGCGGCCGAACACGCCGTCCATGCGCCGCCGGAACCGTCGGGCCGAGGCCATGCGGTACGCGTGCACGTATTGAAACGTCCGGAACTCTCCGCCGTCGGCGAGTAGTTCGTCGAGGCTTTCGACCACGCCGTCCTGCACCGCGCCCGGCAGGCTCGCGAACGGCAGGCCGCACAGCACCGCCCGCACCGCGGGCATCTCCCGCTCGGCGTGGTGGCGGACCGCGTCCTGGGCACAGCCCTCGACGAACGAGGCCTCGGGGAACCGGTCTCGCAGATGACCCACGAACCGGGTGTTCAGCTCGATGCCCAGGTACTCGGCCCCGTCGGGCAGCCCGCGCAGGATCGCGCGGGTGAACGCCCCGGTGCCCGGCCCGAGTTCGACCACGCTCTGGCCGTCACGCACGTCCAGCCCGCGGACCATCGCCTTGGCCAGCGCCGCGGAGCTGGGCACCACCGCGCCCATCTGCCGCGGGTTGCGGACAAAGCTGCCGAGGAATTTCAGGGGCGTGTTGCTCACGGCGGGGGGGTTAGGGGCGGGCGGATCGGGGCGGGCCGCATCGCCCGGCGGGGAAGCGATGCGCGGCCGAGCGGCAGGCCACGGCCCGTCAATCGTCTTTCGGGGGACAGGCGATACTATAACCACATGAGTAGCGACACCCTGACGACATCGGACCGCCCGCTGCCCGTGGGCGGCAAAACGCTGAGTTCGCGCCTGATCGTGGGCACGGGCAAGTACAAGGACTACGAGCAGATGCAGGCGGCGCTCGACGCCTCGGGCGCCGAGGTCGTGACGGTGGCCGTGCGCCGCGAACGGCTGGTGGACGCCGAGGGCCGGTCGATGCTCGACTTCCTCGACACCGACCGGTACACGATCCTGCCCAACACCGCGGGCTGCTTCACGGCCGACGACGCGGTGCGCGTCGCCCGGCTGGGCCGGGAGATCCTCGACCAGCTCGACAACCCCGGCCGGGACTGGGTCAAGCTCGAGGTGCTCAACGACAAGAAGACGCTTTTGCCCGACCCCGTCGGCACGCTGGAGGCGACCAAGCAGCTCGTGGCCGACGGGTTCCACGTGCTTTGCTATACCAGCGACGACCCGGTGATGGCGTGCAAACTGCGCGACGCGGGCGCGGCTAGCGTCATGCCCGCCGGCTCGCCTATCGGCAGCGGCCAGGGCGTGCTCAACGCCAACGCGATCACCATCATCCTCGAGTTGCTCAAGGACCCCGCGTCCGGCGGCGACCCCGACTACCCCGTCATCCTCGACGCCGGCGTTGGCACCGCCAGCGACGTGACGATCGCGATGGAGCTCGGCGCCGACGGGGTGCTGCTCAACACCGGCATCGCCCACGCCGACGACCCCGTGAAGATGGCCCACGCCATGCGCCACGCCCTGGAAGCCGGCCGGCTCTCATACCAGGCGGGCCGCATCCCCAAGAAGCTTTACGCCACCGCGAGTTCGCCGTGGGACGGCGTGATCAGCTATATCCCGGGGGAGTAAATCCCGTGACGATCGAGGGCCAGACTACGGATTTGCCTGTAGTTCCACGCATTTTTCATGGTGATTCCCCGCACGTGGTTTAAATTGAGACGGCGGGGGCCGGGGGCGCGTCGAGCAGCGCCCGCGGTTGTCCGCCGGGCTTCGCCGATGTGTCGAGACCTCGGCGCCGTTGATCGGCCCGGCGAGGTGGGATCTGGATCTGCGAATCTGCGAGAGGGCAAGACAATGGGTAAACCGAGAGGGTGGATGGGCGGCGTGGCCGCGGCGGTGTTGTGTGGCGTAACGGCCGGGCCGGCGTTCGCCGACGGGACGACGACGGTGCTCACGCTGACCGGAGACTTGTTACCCGACGGGTTGACGAGCGTGACCCCGTTCGGCCCGCCGTCGCTCAACGACTCGGGGACGGTGGCGTTTGTCTCCTCGCCCAACAGCGGGCCGGGGGCGGGGATCGTGGGGTTGATGCAGGACAGCTTTAGCGGAGTCCTCACGGCCGTCGGCTCGACGGGCAGCGTCCCGACCGGCTCGGCGACGGGCCTGATCTCACAGTTCAATTTCCCGCAGATCAACAGCAGCGGGCTCTCGGCGTTTGCCGGCACGCTCAGCGGGACCAACAGCCGCGTGCTCGTTACCGGGGGCGGCGGGGCGGGGCTCACGGCCGCGGCGCAAGAGGGCACGGTCGAGCCCACCGGCAACGGCGCGTTCGGCAACATCTCCGGCGGCAACCAGGGCTTCGCCCTCGGCGACGGCGGGCACCTCGCGTTCACCTCGTCGCTCACCGGCGTCACCGGCGGCGCGGGCACCACCGGCCTCTACCGCGTGGCGTCCGACGGCACCACCGTGCAGATCGCCCGTGAGGGGCTGGCCACCCCGTCGGGCGACGGGACCTTCGACGCCTTCATCCGCACCGGGGGCCAGGAGATCGACGGTGTGTCGGTCAACGCCTCGGGTGTCGTAGCCTTCCGCGCCGAGCTTGCCGGCACCAGCCTCGGCAACGGCAACGACACCGGCGTCTACACCTCCGACGGCACCACCACGACCAAGATCGTCCGCGACGGCGACCCGACGGGTATCCCCGACGTGAAGTTCACCGACGTGCGGTTCGTCCCTTCGTTCAACGACGCCGGGCAGGCCGCCTTCGAGGTCGGCCTCGGCGGCAGCGGCGCTACCGCGTCGACCAACGAAGCCGTCTACGTCGGCAACGGGACCACCACGACACAGATCTCCCGCAAGGGCGACACGCCCCCCGAGGGCAACGGCGTCTTCTTCGATTACATCGCCTCCACCGTCAACCTCAACGCCCACGGCGACGTCGCCTTCCTCGCCGACCTCACCGGCACCTCCGGCGGCAACAGCGACAACCGCGGCGTCTACACCGGCGACGGCGGGGCCTTGACGAAGGTGGCGCGCGAGGGCGACACCGCGCCCGACGGCAACGGCGTGTTCGCGGGCAACCTTGGCCAGCCCGTCATCAACGACGACGGGCAGGTCGCCTTCTCGACGTTCCTCTCCGGCACGACCGGCGGGACCACCGACAACCAGGCCCTGCTGTTCTACGACCCCACCGACGGCCTGGAAATCGTGGCCCGCAAGGGCGACGCGCTCGCGGGCAGCACGATCACCGGGCTGGGGTTCGCGACCAACTTGTTCCGCAACACCTCCAACGCGGGCAGCGGTCTGAACAACGCCGATCAGGTCGCGTTCCGTTTCGATCTGGCCGACGGCCGGTCGGGCATCGGGCTGTGGGATTTCGAGGCCGCCGTCTCGGTGCTGGAGGGCGACTACAACAGCGACGGCTTCGTGGGCTTCGACGACCTGAACCTGGTCCTGCTGAACTTCGGGGCCACGGTGCTGCCCGCCGGCTTCGACGCCGCCGCGATCCCCGGTGGGCTCGGTTTTGACGGGTTGATGGGGAGCAACGAGTTGGACGGCGTGTTGCTGAACTTCGGCAACGGCACGCCGGCAATCGCCGCGTTGCCCGAACCCGGCAGTCTGCTGAGCCTGTTGGGCGTAGCCGGGTTGACGTCGCGACGCCGGTCGAAGTAACCGGACCCGAAGCCCGTACGGCCGTGGTGGTGAGTTAGAATCGTGAAATGATTCCACTCCTCCGCTTCCCCGGCACGCTCTTATTTGTGATTACCACGCTCAGTCCTGTCGCGGCGGCCGCGCTCGAGCTGCCGGCCGTGTTCTCCGACGGGATGGTGTTGCAACGCGGCATGCCCGTGCCGGTGTGGGGCAAGGCCGAGCCGGGGCAGCGGATTCAAGTCGCATTGTCTGCACCGCCGGGCGGAATAGTCAACGGCACGGCAGATGCAAACGGCGATTGGCGCGTCGAACTGCCGGCGATGCCGGCTTCGGCGGAGCCGATCGCGATGCGGGTGGAAGTGGCTGAAGAAGTCGCGCTTGATGAAATCGACACACATGAAGTCAAACAAGTCTGGGTCAAAGACGTCCTTGTCGGCGATGTCTGGCACTGCTCGGGGCAGTCGAACATGAGTTGGTCGGTGTTGAGGTCGGACAACGCCGAGCAGGAGATCGCGGCGGCCGACTCCCCGGCGATCCGTTTGTTCCGGGTGCCGAACACCGAGGCCGACGCGCCGCGGTTTTCCAGCGGCGGCCGGTGGCTGCCCGCGACGCCCGAGCACGTCGGCGGCTTCTCGGCCGTGGCCTACTACTTCGGTCGCCGGCTCCACGCTTCCCAGGGCGTGCCGATCGGGCTGATCGTGACCTCCTGGGGCGGCGCGAGCGCCGAGGCGTACACGTCCACCGAGAGTCAGGCGAGCAACCCGGACACGGATAACGAGTTGCTCGCCTACCGCGCCGAGCTCGCGCGGCTGCGCGATCGGGCCGACAACCCGGTCGACGTGAGCCGATTGCCCGAACGCCACGCCGATCCGGGGCCGACCCCCGCGTCGGCCGCGTACGTTGAGCCGGGCTTCGACGATTCGGATTGGGCGGCGGTCGAATTGCCCAACACGTTTGAGCGGACCGCGTTGGGCGATATCGACGGCGGCGTGTGGTTCCGCAAAACCGTGACGCTGCCCGAGGGTTGGCGCGGGCAGGCGTTGAAGCTATCGCTCGGCCCGATCGATGACTTCGACCGGACGTTTGTCAACGGAACCGCGGTGGGTGCCGTCGGCCCCGAGACGCCGCAGTTCTGGGCCTATCCCCGGGTGTACGACGTGCCCGCCGAGGCGGTGAACGACGAGACGCTGACGATCGCGGTGCGCGTGTTCGATCACCTCGGCGACGGCGGCTTTGTCGGGACCGGGGGGCAGATGTCGGTGACGAAGGCCCAGGGGGATGCGCCGGTCGTCTCGTTGGCGGGGCCGTGGCGGGCGTGGGCGGACCAGCCGATGTCGCCCGAGGGGCTGCGGTCGGCGCACCGCGTGCGTCAGCCCCAGCACACGCCGGCGGCGCTGTGGCACGGGATGATCCACCCCGTCGCGCCGTACGCGCACCGCGGCGTCACTTGGTACCAGGGCGAGTCCAACGCCGGCCGCGGCGTGGAGTATCGCGTCCTGCTTCCGCTGATGATCGAGGACTGGCGCCAACTCTGGAACCAGCCCGGCGAACACCGCGATACGCCGTTTCTCATCGTGCAGCTCGCGAACTTCGAGCAGCCCGCCGAGCAGCCGCCCGTGACCGACGGCTGGGGCGAGCTGCGCGACAGCCAGGCCGCCGTCGCCGCGCACGTTTCGAACGCGCACATCGCCACCGCGATCGATATCGGGCAGGCGGACGACATCCACCCGACCAATAAACAGGACGTGGGGCTGCGGCTGGCGCGATTGGCGGAGCGCCACGTCTACGAGGACGCGTCGGTGGTGCCGGTCGGGCCGACGATGCTTGCGGTTTCCAATACGACCGAACCGTCTTCGAGCGCGATCGTTTTTTGGGAACACGCCGAGGTCTTGAAGACCAACGACGGTCAACCCCCGCGGGGTTTTGCCATGCGGCCGATGGATGGCGAGCAGCCGTGGGTTTGGGCCGAGGCCGCGATTAGTCAAGACGGTTTACTCAAGGTGGTTCGCTTGGAACACCCCGAAGGTCTTCAAGGCCCGTTCGAGGTGCGCTACGCCTACGGCATCAACCCCACCGACGGGCCGCAGGGGATCAACCTGGTCAACGGCGAAGGTTTACCCGCGATGCCGTTCCGCACCGATGTCGTGCCGCCGCCGGAATAGGGCACCCGGCGCCTCGGGGCTTGTCGTTTGGTTTGTTTGTGGTCGTGGTTTCAGGCGCGGCGGCGGAGGGAGAACAGGCCGGTGAGCAGCACGAGGGCTGCGGCGGCCGCGGACGTGGGTTCGGGGATGGTGGCGACGAAGACGCCGTCGCTGCCGTCGGTGAATCTGAGGGTGAAGACGAGTTGGCCGGGGTCGTTGAAGACGGTGGCACGGCCGTCCTCGCCGCCGGTGGCGGTATTGGCTAGCAATACGGATTTAATCGTGCGGGCGTCGTTCAAACTGACATTGAACAGGTCGCCCTCCCGGGCGATAAGCAGGAGCTGGCCGTCGGTGTCGGTGGTCCCAGAGGCCGCCGTCGTTGGCTTCGGTCACCCCCCGTGCCGGTAAGGATGCCGAGGACGCGACCTGCCCCTACCCGTTGAATACGGGGTTGCCGGCGTAGAAGTTGCTGAACTGAGCGTTTGTGCCGGGGGCGGTGTTGCCTCTGCGGGCGACGAGCTCTAAGGAGCCGCCGGCATCGGACCAGATGCCGGAATTGTTGGCGGAGGTCGCCCCCGTGCCGGTGAGGAGAGCGCTTAACGCGATCTGCCCCTGCCCGTTGAGCACGGGGTTGATGCTCAAGTCGCTGTACTGTGCGGTGGTGCCGGGGGCGGTGTCGCCGAGGCGTGCGACGAGCCCGAGCGATCCACCGGCCCCGGACCAGATGCCCCGGTTGTTGGCGATCGTCACCCCCGGGCCGGTGATGGCAGAGAAAAACGCGGTTTGCCCCAATCCGTTGAACACGGGTTGGAAGATGAAGCTGAACTGGGCGTTTGTGCCGGGTGCGGTGTCGCCCGAGAGAACGACGGTGCGGTAGGTGACGGGTGCGGCGTGGGCGAGGCCCGCCCCGCAGAGCGCACACACGCCAGCCATCAGCACGAGGGGCCGCAGAGCAGAGAGGATTGACACTGGGGGTTTCCCATCCGGCCCGAAATATTTTGAAGCAGCAGCCCACGGCCGAAAAAGCGGGGTGCGGTGTTCTGTCCATCCGACGGTGATGGAAAAGACCTACGAAGCGTGTGTCATATTGTAAAAGGAAACGGAGGAGGTTCCACGGTTTTTTCCGGAAGGGGCGTGAGGGAACAAGGCTGGGGCGAGGGAATTCAGATTTTGGACTTCAGGTTGGGTAAGTGGTGTCAGGCATAATCGGGCGCTTCCGTGGGGCCTGCTTCGTGTGCTTCATGCCTTTGTGATGGATGATTTGCCACGGTTGCACTTCCGGGAGCGGGGGTCCGATAGCGTGAAAACATGCATTTTCTCGCTTTCGACCGCGCCGTCTCGATATAGTTTTAGGCCCGGCCGCGCGCAGGGCGGGGTCGGCTGAGTGCCAATTGAATCGGATCGGTAGACGTATGAAACGAATCGCCACCGCGTGGTGCCATGTGAAGTGTCGCAGTGTCTTGCTGATGGTCGCGGTGTGCGCGGGTTTGGTGGGCTGCACGAGCAAGCTGCGGGTCGAGACCGAGCCGGCGGGCGCGATCGTGACGGTGAGCGATGAGCGTGGCCGGATGCTGCGGACCGGCCCGTCGCCGCTGCTGGCGGAGTTGAACATCGCCGAGGGCACGCCGACGAGTTACCGCGTCGACGTGGTGCCGACGACCGAGCAGGCCGAGCGTTTCTACGGCGACGCGTTCGAGCTGACCACGGCCGGCTACCTCGAGCTGCCGGTCGGCGAAGACAAGGCGCGGGTGCTCTCGTTCGAGCTTGTCGAGAAGGACTACGTGAACCTGCCGCTGGTCGAAGTGGTGCTGACACCCGAGGGCAAATGGGTGGGCGTGGCGACCAAGTCGCGGTCGTACAAAGACATCGGCGAGGCCGGCGGCAACGTGCCGACGCGGATCGTGGACTTCGGCGACAACCGCGGGATCCAGGGTCTGGCGCTGTCGCCGGACGGGCAACGCATCGTGTATTCCGAGGCGGTGTACGAGCGCCGATTGGACTCGGCGGGGACGCCCGGGGCCCCGGGGCTCGGCGGCGTGCCCGGGGCGCCGGGGGCCGAGGGGCAGGTGCGGGTCTATCAACTCAAGGGCGCCAACCTGCGCGGGATCAACATCGAGGGCGGCGGGGTGCAGTACATCACCACCGACGACTTCCAGGACATGTTCCCGAGCTTCACGCCGCCCGAGTCGCGGCACGGCGAGTTGATCCTGTTCTCGTCGAACCGGCGGGGCGACCTCTTGAGCATCCTCGGCATCCGCTCGGCCGGACGGTCGGGCATCTCCAACATCTACGTCGACAACAGCAACACGATCCTGCTCAAGCCCACCGCGGGCCGCAACGACACGATCGCCTTCGCCGGGGTCAACGTCGACCCGGTCCGCGGCGCGGTGACCCAGTCGGAGATCTGGACCAACTTCGGGCCCAACGAGTTCCCGACGCTCATCGACACCGACGGCGGCGGCCGCGACCCGGCGATCTCGCCCGAGGGCGATCAGATCGCCTACATCAGCACCCGCCGCAACAACCTCTGGGTGATCAGCACCGACGTCGGGCCCCACGTGGAACTGACCACCGGCGCGGCCGACATCATGCGGGACTACCGCAAGAAGCTCACCGGCAGCGAGGCGGCCTACCTCGACGTGCCCGCCGCGCCGGGCTACGGCGTCGCCAGCCCGTTCCGCAGCCCTTCGTGGACGCCCGACGGAAAGTACATCCTCTACACCTCTATGGAGGGTGTCGACCCCGAGGGCCGGCCCAACGAAGACATCTGGATCATCAGCGCCGACGGCACCGAGAAGTACCAACTGACGACCAACGGCAGCGCCGACCGCTTCCCCGTCGTGTCGCCCGACGGGCAGCACATCTACTTCCTCTCCAATCGCGGCGAGAGCTGGGGTGTGTGGCGCATCCTGTTTGAGGGATTGGAGTAGCGGTCGTCGGCGTTGTGCGTGGCCCGAAAATCCCCTCCGTGCGCTTCGCGTGCTTCTTTGCCCGCGTCTCAAACTCATCAAGTTTTTGTAGGGGAAAGGCCTATCAGATTCTGCGGGAGATACCGGGGCGATCGCTGTAAAATAATTTTTCTGAATGTCGGGGGGGGGTTCAGGATTTGTTGGGGCCGCGGGGCCGGCTTCAAACGTTATGGAGGAGAATTCGATGCGAGGCTACGCTTTTGTCGTTGCGCTGGTGATCGGCGCTTCACCCTTGAGTTTGAGCGCCGAGCAGGCGATCGACACCGCGCTCTCGGCCAACTACCTGATCATCACGACCGACGGCTCGAGCAACGACGCGTCGGACGGGTTGGCAAGCGTGCAGATCTCCAACTTCGAGATCGGGGCCAACAAGGCGCCGGTGCCGTCGACGGATGACTTCCTCAGCGGCGGCAGCAGCGGCGGGCCGACGTTGCTCGGCGCCGTGCCGGACATCCCGGCCAGCGGCGTCGTCGCGGTGGGGCAGGGCATCGGCGGAAACGGCAACGTGGCGATCACCAACGACGCCGACGAGTTCGACGCCTCGGACGTCGGCGTCTACGCCGACCCGGCTATCGGCATCCAGATCGCGGCGCCCAACGACAGCTTCAACAAGGCGAGCAATTCTTTCTTCAACGACCCCAACAGCTTCCCCAACACGTTCATGACGACGGGGCCGACGGGTGTGTTGGGGAATCTCGGCGGGATCGGCAGCGACGTGAACCCCGGCGCCGCGGTGCAGTCGACCCGCATCGACGAAGACGGCAGCCCCGGTAACGTGGGCGTGACCTTTGGTTTCGACCACAGCGCGCTGCTAGCCGAGTTGGCGGCGGCACGGAGCACCATCAACGGCTTGGCCTCGACCGGCACGCTCAACGTCGCCGGCGGCAACGGCGGGCAGTTCGACACCGCGACCTCGCTCTCGGGGCCGGCTTCGATCTCCAGCAGCCCGACCCCGGCGACCTCCGAGTTCAGCCCGAGCTCGGACAGCCGCGACTTCACCATCAGCCTCGCTCCGGGTCTGAACGTGATCGATTTCGCGACCGGCGACAACGACATCCTGCTGAACAACTCTAACCTCATCGTCGACGGCCCGGCCGGCTCGACGGTGATCTTCCGCTTCGACGACGACAACTTCCTCGTGTCCAACAGCAACATCCTGTTGGGCGACGGGGGCATCGGCCTCAACAATGTCCTGTTCTACACCGATCAGGACTCCAACGACACAATCTTCGATTTCTCGAACACCATCCTCAACGGGGCGGCGTTCTGGAGCCTGGGCGACGGCGGTGGCTCGATCGGGGTGGACAACGGCCAGGGCTCGACCCAGTTCGTGGCCGATATGGTCACGCTGCAGGACGTCCGTTTCACGCGGTGGTCGTTCGGCGTGGTGCCCGAGCCGACGGGCTTGGTGTTACTGGGCTTGGGCAGCCTCGGCTTGGCGCTGCGCCGGTCGCGGTGACGATCACAAGGTTGCCGCTCAGCCGCCGAAGAGCCGGCGGAAGACGTCGGCGGGGGTGATGCGGTCGATGTCCTGGTTGATCTCGTTGATCGGGTCGAACTCGGCGACTTGTGGGGCGGGCAGGAGTTCGACATCGACGTCGGCCTCGACTTTGGCCAAGGACAGCGAGCCGTCGCCCGAGACGGTAACGATCCACCGGCCGTCGGTGAGTTGGCGGTAGATTGCCTGGCCGTGGCGGACGGCGGGGTCGCTCCAGTCGATCTTCAGGAGCTTCGAATCGATCACGCCGGCGTCGTCGGGGGCCGACTTGGAGTCGAACACGCGTCGGATGAGCAGCCGGCCGTCTTTCACGACGTAGTCCACGTAGATCGGGTGGGTGGGGTTGGCGTTGACCGGGTGGGTCTCGAGTTGGCCGTCGGCGGTGCGGACGTTGACGCTGACTTGGCCGTCGTCCACGAGCAGCTCGGTCACGGCCGTGCGGGTCACGGCTTGGTTGTACTGGTCGATCAACTCGTTGTGGTCTTCGTTGAGCTCGGTGTAGCGTTCGAGGTACACGTCCGCCGCGACGCGGTCGCGTGCGACCTGGTAGCCGAGCAAGCCCGCCCCGGCGATCGCCGCCAGCAGCAACGCGGCGCTGGCGCGGCGGTACAGGGTCCAGATCAACGAGGGACGCGGCGGGGGGGCGGGCTGATTCATGGCGATTCAAGTCTATCGGCGGACCCGTGGGAACCGCTGCACCCGGATCGCAGACCGCGGGGCGCCCGGCCAGCCAGCGCCCGCGTCCCGGGGGCGTAGAATGCCCTGAATGCGATCATGGCAAAACTTAGTGAGATGGGTCAAACGGCACCGCGGCGGGGCGGCGGCGGTGTTGGTGGGCCTGATCCTGGCGGGGGCGTGGCTGCTGCCGATGGCGGGGCGTTGGGCCAAGGGCCGGTGGGACGCGGGGCGGGTCGCGGCGCTGGAGCCGCAGATCCGCGAACACGCGGAGGCGACGGGGCTGGACCCTGAACTGGTGCGGGCGGTGGTCACCGCCGAGAGCGGCGGCGACCCGGACGCGAAATCCAACCGCGGGGCCCACGGCCTGATGCAGATCACCGCCATCACCGAGAAGGACGTCCTGCAACGCCACCCCAGCCTCGAACGCGGGGACCTGTTCGATGTGGATTACAACCTCCGGATCGGCACGACGTATCTGGCGTACCTGATTAAACGGTTCGACGGCGATCGCATGTTGGCGTTGACGGCGTACCACATGGGGCCGACGGCGGTGCGGCGGATCCAGCGGGAGAACCCGGGCATCACGCCCGAAGAGTTGTTGGCCGAACACGCCGGGCCCCAGACCCGGGCGTACGTGCGCCGGGTGCTCGCGGACGGGGGTTGAGCACCGACGGGGCCGGGAGCGACAGCGTGTCACGCGGGCTGAAACCGATACGCCTTGCGTTTGGCCGCCTTTGTCGGTTCGCGGAGATTACTCGGCGGGTTCTGGCGGGACGTAGCCCAAAGGGGATTGAGCGACGGGTTTGGGTTTGATCCAGAACAGCGGCAGCTTGGGGTTGCCGGGGTAGGGCGTGAAGGTGTAGTTGCGGGGGTTGGCCAGGAAGGTGGAGGGGTTCTCGCCGGCGTGGGCGAGCCAGGCGCGGGGGTCGTCGCCGGCGTCGTGATCGGTCATCAGTCCGAGGGCCTCGCGGGCGGCGCGGGCCACGCCGTAGTCGCGGTCGTCGAGGGCGATGACCAGCGCGTCGAACACGTCGCGGCGAGCGTACTGCCCCAGGGCGACGACGGCGGCCATGCGGACGTCGGCGTCCACGTCGTCGGTGGTCTTGCGGATCAACGCCGGGATCGCCGCGGGGTTGTGCAGGCGCTGCAGCCCCACGGCCGACTGCCAGCGGGCGAAGTCCTCGTCGCTGTCGAGCCATGCGGCGAGGCGCTCGGTGTCGGCGGGCTCGCCGTGCAGGGCGAGAGCGGCGAGGGCGGCGGTCGCGACGGTCGGGTCGAGTTCGCGGTCGGCCAGCAGGGCCCGGTAGAAGTTCAGGTACACCGGCTCGCCGGCGGCGGACGAGTTGGTGATCGTCAGCAACGCCTCGCGGCGGGCGTCGGGATCCGCCTGCGGGTCGGCGGCGGTGGCGACGACGAGTTGGGCGGGCGTGAACTCCGCGGTGTCGGGGTCGCCCGGGATGGTGCGTGGCGAAAGGTCGCCCGCGGCCGCGGGCGGTGGGGTGGCGGCGTCGGCGTCTTCGGGCGTGATCTCGGGTGATCGGCACCCCGGCAGGACGAGCGGAGCCGTGAGCGTGGCGCACACGATCAGGAAAGCCAACGGCCGGGGAGTTACGGAGCAGACGGGCATGACCGTGGAGTGTATCGTGACCGGTTCATGCTGCCCAATGCGTCCGCCCGCCTGCTGACCGCGGCCCGCCTGCTGGGAATGACCCGGTTGGGTCTGGTGCTATCGGGTGTCAGCGGGGCGTGGCTGATGACGTTCCTGGCGTTCGGTGTCGAGGCCGAGAAGAACCGCAGCGCGACGCTTGCGGCGCTGGGCATCGGGTGGGGCTTGTTGATGTCGGCGGGCGCGGCGCTGGGGCTGGGGGTGTGCGCGGTGGCGCTCAACGATGTGCTCGATCGGCGGCAGGATCGTCTGCTGGCGGACGACGTGGGCGGTCACGCCAAGCCGGTGGCGTCGGGTCGGGTGAGCCCGCAGACGGCCACGGCGGTCGCGGTGGGGGCGTCGCTCTTGTCGGTGCTGTGCGCCGCGGCGCTGGGGCCGACGAGCCTGCGGCTGGCGGTGCTGTTGGGCGCGGCGGTGCTTTTTTACAACGTGGCGGGGCGGTTCGTGCCGGCGGTGGGCGTGGTGACGCTGGGGCTGATCCACGGGTTGGCCTTGGCGATCCCGAATCCACTGGCGGGTTTCGCGTGGCCGGTATTGCTGACGATGACGCACGTGATGACCACCGGCCTGGTGCGGCATCATTTGGAATCGAAACGGCCGCGGGTCAAGCCGGCGGACGTGTGGTTGACGCTGATTGGCTGGGGCTTCTGGTCGATGGTCGTGCTGGTGCTGATCCGCTACCGGCAGGGCGGCGTGGACGCGGCGGCGGTGACGCCTTGGATCTGGGTCGGCCCGGCCGCGGCGGTGGTGGGGTTCACGGTGTTGGCGGTGCGGGTGCTGCGGCAGGGCGGGGCGGTCGAGCCGGCGCTGAGGGCCCGGCGGTTCCGTCGGCTGAGCGTCGGTTGGCTTTTTGTCTACGATATCGCCTGGCTCGCCTCAGCGGGGCTGTGGTGGCAGGGGCTTGTGATTGCGGGGCTGTTGGGGCTTGCGCTCCTGGGCCTGGGCGGGGCGCACCCAACGCGCAAGTCCCGCGGGTCATTTATCGACGAACTCACGTCGCGTTAACAGAGCGTTAACAATGTGAATCTACATTTCGCCTCCCGAGACCGGCGAGGCCGCCGATCCACCCCACCTACTTTCGATCAATTGGAGAGCCTGCTTATGAAACTTGTCCCCGCCCTGAGCGCCCTGGCCCTTGCCGGCGGCATCTTGGCGACGCCCGTCGCCGCCCAACTCTCCGGCGAGGTCCGCGTCGCGGGTTCCTCGACCGTCTTCCCCATCTCGACCTTCGTCGCCGAGCAGTTCAAGGCGGCCTACCCCGGCGTCGAGGTGCCCATCGCCAAGATCGGCACCGGCGGCGGCTTCAAGGAGTTCTCCGTCGGCAACACCGACGCCTCCAACGCCTCGCGTCAGATCAAGGCCAAGGAAGCCAAGAAGGCCAAGGAAAACGGCATCAAGTTTGTCGAGTCGCTGGTCGCCTACGACGGCCTGTCGATCGTGATCAACACCGAGAACACCTGGGCGACCAAGATGACCGTCGAGGACCTGCAAAAGATCTTCCTCGCCGACGCCACCGCCAAGAGCTGGAAAGACGTCAACCCCGAGTTCCCCGACGTGCCCCTGAAGATCTACGTCCCCGCCGAGACCTCGGGCACCTACGACTACTTCTCCGAAGTCGTGGCCGACAAGGGCAGCCTCCGCGGCACGTCCGTTGGTGAGAACGACAACCTGACCGTCACCGGTGTGGCCGACAACAAGGTCGCTATCGGCTTCCTGGGCTACGCCTACTACGTCGAGAACAAGGACTCGCTGACCGCCGTGGCCATCAAGAACAAGGCCGGCGATCACGTCCAACCCTCGTCCGAGGCCATCGAGACCGGCAGCTACAACCCGTTCAGCCGCCCGCTGTTCGTTTACTGGAACGTCGACAGTCTCGACCGCACCGAAGTCAACACGTTCGCCGAGTTCTTCCTCGACGTCGCCCCGACCGCGGCCGAAGAAACCGGCTACGTCCGCCTGCCCTCGTGGGTCTACGACGCCATGACCAAGCGGCTCAACGACCGCATCACCGGCTCGATCTACTACACCGACAGCGGCGAAGCCAAGCACGGCACGCTCAAGGAACTGCTGGATCACTGAGTCTCCAGGTTTCCTGACCGTCTGTAAAATCCCCCGCGGGGCGACGCCTGATTGCGTCGCCCCGCTTTTGCCAAGCCGACGTGCCACCCCCGGACGTCTCCGAATAACTCCGGAATGCCCCGGCCCATCACCCCATGAGCACCACCGATCTCTCCACGACCGCTGCCATGTCCGCGATCGTGCCCGCGCGGAGCGCCGGCCGGCCGAAGTCGACCGTCCTGCGTGACCTCAAGGAACGCTTCATCCTCTTCCTGCTGGTGCTCTGCGGCGCGATCACCATCGGCATCACGCTGTTGATCGTGATCATCCTCGCCCAGCAGGCCGCGGGGTTCTTCTCCCCCGGCATCACCGACATCCAGGGCCACGTCTACGACCTGAGCCTCACCGACTTCCTCTTCGACCTGCAGTGGAACCCGCTCATCGGGTCCGAACGCCACTTCGGCATCTGGCCGCTGGTCGTCGGCACGTTCCAGGTCACCATCGTCGCGATGATCATCGCCATCCCGCTCGGGCTGATGGTCGCGATCTGGCTCAGCGAGTACGCCTCGCCCCGGGTCCGCGCCGTCGTCAAGCCGCTGATCGAGATCATCGCGGGCATCCCCACCGTGGTCTTCGGCTTCTTCGCGCTAACCTTCGTCACGCCGCTGCTCCAGTCGGTGGTCCACCCGGCCATCGCCTGGCTCAACGGCTCGAGCCTGTGGCTGAGCCTGTTCGATCCGATCGGGTTCCGCATCGAGATCTTCAACGTCCTGGCCGCGGGGATCTGCGTCGGGATCATGTGCATCCCGATCGTCACCTCGCTGTCCGAGGACGCGTTGCGGGCCGTGCCCCGGGCGCTGCGCGAGGGTTCCTACGGGCTCGGGGCTTCGCGTTTCGAGACGGCCGTGAAAGTCGTCTTCCCCGCCGCGCTCTCGGGCATCGTCGCGGCCTGCCTGCTGTCGTTCGCCCGGGCCGTGGGCGAGACGATGATCGTTGCCATCGCCGCCGGGCTCAACCCGCCGGAGATCCACAGAGGCGTTGGCACCGTCTTCGCCGTCAACGAACCGACGCAGACCATGACCGGGTTCATGGTGTCGGTGTTCTTCGGCGACATGCAGGCCCACACGATCGAGTACCAATCGGTCTACGCCGTGGGCATGACCCTGTTCGTCATCACCCTCGGCATCACGCTCGTCGGAGCGCTGATCCGTCGCCGCTTCCGCCAGCAGTACGAATAGCCCATGCCCCAGTACACCCCCTCCAGCCGCTCGGCCCGCCGGGTCAAGAACACCGCCTTCCAGGCCGCGTGCATCGTCGCGGCCTGTGTCGCCGTGGTCGTGCTGGTCACCCTGCTCGTCGCCATCCTCGCTCAGGGCGCGCCCCGCCTCAGCTGGGAGTTCATCTCCTCGGCGACCTCCAGCAACGCCGCCGAGACCGGCATCGGGCCCGCCATGGTCGGGTCGATCATGATCCTGTTCATCTGCGCCCTCTCGGCCATCCCGCTCGGCGTCGCCACCGCGATCCTGCTCGAAGAGTACCAGCCCAAGGCCAGGTGGCTCCGTGTGCTCCACGGCTTCGTTCAGAACAACATCACCAACCTCGCCGGCGTCCCGTCGATCGTCTACGGCATCCTCGGGTTCACCGTCTTCGTCATCCTATTCAACGCCGCCGGCTCGCCCAACGACCCATGGCTCGACTTCGGCCAGGACTTCTACCACGAGTACCCCGGCGCCGGAGGCCAGAGCTTCTTCGTCACCGCCGAGGAAGACAGCCCGCTGGTCCCCGCCGAGCTCGGCAGCGATCGGCCGTTCTACCTCACCCTCGAGGACGCCCGCCTGGGCGTCAACCCCGCCGACGTCGTCGTCGCCGCCCCTGGCGACCTCGAGGCGATCCGCAAGCAGGTCGAGGACCGGCTCTACGAGATCAACTCCACCATGAAGGCCGCCCTCCGCGAGGCCACCGTCGACCGCGCCCTGCAGATCGACGAAGCCACCGCCGACGCGCTCGCCGGCCAGATGCTCACCCCGTTCAAGGATGTCCTCGTCGCCGACTACGACGAGATGAAAGCCCTCGCCGCCGCCTCGCTGCTCGACATGGACGGCCTCGGACCCGTGCAGCAGCTTGCGCCCCGCCGCGCGCTCCGCCAGCAGCTCATCGAGGCCGAGTTCAGCGCCGCCGGCCTGCAGAACACCATCATCGCCGGCACCGAGCCGCTGCGCAAAGACCTCAAGCACTGGTACTACGTCCAGGTCCCCTTTGGCAAGGGCGTCCTCGCCGGCGGCCTGACGCTCATGCTCGTCATCCTGCCCATCATCATCGTCTCGTCGCAGGAAGCCATCCGCGCCGTCTCCGGCGAGATGCGCAACGGCGTGCTCGCCCTCGGCGGCACCAAGTGGCAGGCCATCGAAAAAGTCGTCCTGCCCTCGGCCATCCCCGGCATCTGCACCGGCACCATCCTCGCCCTGTCCCGCGCTATCGGCGAGGCCGCCCCCATCCTGCTCATCGGCTACGTCACCGTCCAGTCCGCCCCCGACCACCTCATGGGCGCCTTCGCCGCGCTGCCCCTGCAGATCTTCCACTGGACCTCCGAGCCCGATAAGGATTTCCGCGACGCCGCCGCCGCGGGCATCATCGTCCTGCTCATCGTGCTGTTCTCCTTCAACGCCATCGCCGTGTTTATCCGCCAGAAAACCCAGAACAAGCACTAAACCCCGACGCGCCGCTCTCGTTTCGCGGGCGATCGCAGGCCGCCTCCCGGGCCCCAACCCGCGCCCCGCACCCGCCCGCGATCCCCTGTGTTAGAAATCTCCCACTCCCGCCGGCCCCCCCGAGAGTGAAGCTAAAATGACCCGCATGAGTACCGACCCCACGACCGAAGGCAGCACCCCGGCCCCGCCGACGGGCAGCGTCGCCGCCCCGCCCCCGCCCACCGCCGGCCTGCGGGAGTACAGCGACGACCTCCGCGCCCGCGCCGACGACGAGACCCTGCTGTCGATCGAAGACTTCAATTGTTGGTACGGCGACTTCAAGGCCGTCAAAGACATCAACATGAAGATCGCCAAGAACCGCGTCACCGCGTTCATCGGCCCCTCGGGCTGCGGCAAGTCCACCTTCCTCCGCTGGATCAATCGCATGAACGACCTGGTCCCCGGCGCCCGCGCCGAGGGACGCATCGACCTCCACGGCGAGAACCTGCTCGACCGCTCCACCGACGTCGTCACCCTCCGCCGCAAGATCGGCATGGTCTTCCAGAAGCCCAACCCCTTCCCCAAATCCATCTACGACAACATCGCCTTCGGCCCCCGCCTGCACCTCAAGCTCACCAAGCCCGAGACCGACGACCTCGTCGAGGCCTCGCTCAAGGGCGCCGCCCTCTGGAACGAGGTCAAGGACCGCCTCAAGCAATCCGCCCTGGGCCTCTCCGGCGGCCAGCAGCAGCGCCTCTGCATCGCCCGCGCCATCGCCGCCCAGCCCGAGATCCTGCTGATGGACGAGCCCTGCTCCGCCCTCGACCCCAAGTCCACCGTCGCCATCGAAGACCTGATGGATCAGCTCAAGAAGCAGTACACCATCGCCATCGTCACCCACAACATGCAGCAGGCCGCCCGCGCCAGCGACTACACCGCCTTCCTCTTCGAGGGCGACCTCGTCGAGTTCGGCGACACCCGCAAGGTCTTCACCAACCCCGAAAACGAACGCACCGAAAACTACATCACCGGCCGCTTCGGCTGACCTCCCGTCCGAATCTCAGACCCCGCTCGAGCCGCGCCGCCGCGGTGCCGTCCGAAGACGACCCGATCGCGTTCGGCGACACCCGACTATCTTTCGTGCACCGAAAGCGAGCGCATCGCGAAAACCCCTCGCCGGTAAATTAGGTAGGCAACGCTCGCATTCGGGCCGCGTTCGCTGATCGTGCCCGGATACAAAACAAGCAAGCCCCTCCGGAAGAGGGGCTTGCTTGTGGGGTGATTCCCCTGAAGTCAAGATGGGGAGATCCTGGGTCGCTGCCGCTGACGTCAGGGATTGCGACAGCGACCGGATCCATCCCACCCATCTAGGGCCTTACGATACGACGGCTGAGCCGGTGCCCCCGTCGAGGGCGTAAGTCCCTATCACTTCCCCGGGGGCGGCGTCGCTCTTGGTCATCTTGAAAATCACGGGCCACCCGGAAACGCCCGTGTAATTCACCACGGTCAACTGGTATGTGCCGGTCGCGACATCCGCTGCTACCGAAAGAAAGTCTGGAGCTGTACCAAAGTAATTACCTGCACTGCCTACTGAATCGATCGCGTTAGAGGCTGGGGAAGGTCCGGAGAAAACAACTTGCAAGGCCATCTAGATTTTTTTTCTCCCCCGGCGGGTCCGAAATAAACATTTACAAACAAAAAGTCCTCAACTAATGTAATATCCCAATCGTCATTTCTGGGTGATTACACGGAAGTAATCGACAACTCTTTTAAACTTTTTTTGACTCATTTCAACTTAATTCTTGGTGGAGGGAACTGTCCGATGATTCGTGTAACGTTGGTGGTGGCAGGCCTGTTGCTGGGGAGCGTTTCGGCTCATGCCGATCTGCTTCTGAGTGTCGACGTTTCCCCCGAGAGCGATGTGCTGGTCGAGGTCTTGTGTCCGCCAGCGCCCGGGGTTCCGGCGTTTATCAGCTTGCTTACCAACTCGACCGAGCCCACGGTGCTTGAGTTCGAGAAAGTAGAACAAGCGTTTACACTGGATTTGACCGTGCAACAGATTAACAACACAGGGGTGGTGTTTGAGGAGGGGCTACACTTCAGAATCGAAAACGGCTCGTTCAATGAGTTCCCAGCCTTCGAATTGCCCATCCTCACCGATGCCGCGGTGTTATCGATCGAAGCCCCAGATGAGTTGGTGATCCCAACTCCGGTAGAGATCGGAGGGATCGCGACGAACACGTTGTCGATCAATTTTTTTGAAGGGCCCTCTGCGACCCTGACCATCACCCCGCTCGTCCCCGAGCCTGGGCTCACTGCGTGTATGTTGGCCATGGTTCCGCTAATGCGACGGAGCCGACAGAGCCGCGTTGCCGGTTGAAGAAAAATAGCGGGACGCCGTTGACGTCTTCGCCCTCGTTGAAGACGTCGCGGGTGATCGCCTCGACGTGACCGTCGGCCCACCCGACGTTGGCGGTTTCCTGTTCGTGGTAAAAGCCCACCTGCCAGTCCGGTTCGTCTTCAAAGCCGATCTTGTCGTCCAGGATCGCGCCGCCGGCAAAAATAAAGGCGTCGGCATCCGCAAACATCGGATAGCTGGAAGGCTGCCCCAATCTTGCCCACAGCTTGCGTTCGTTGCTGCTGTTGTCTTCTCCCGGGTTCCAGCGCACGTTGACACCGTACGAAATACTTCCGCCCGGCACCGTAAGGGGTTTAGGATAGACGTCATCAACGACCGGGCACTTAATGGCTGGATCGTTTAGGTTCGTAGGAAGTTGCATGGAGCGTTGGAGCAACTCATCCCACCGTCGGTAAGCCGGAAGATCGGCTTTGTCTGCAGGAAAACGGGTTCTAGTGTTCGTTTCGGGGATGCGGCCGCCGGTATCTAATAGCACCGTGATCCAAGCGTCGTTGATGTTATTGAGGTTGTTCTTGCAGGAGATGTCTTTCGCGGTGGCGCGGGCCCGGCCGAGGACGGGCAGGAGCAGGCCGATCAGCAGCGCGATGACCGCGATCACCACGAGCAGCTCGACCAGGGTGAAGGCGCGCCGGCCTACCGCCATCGGTACCCCCCTTGGGTGGTGGCCGCCTTGATCTCGCCGGTGGCCTGGTCCCAGGCGAGGTCGAGGATGGCCTCGTCGCGCTGCGGGGTGTCCAGGGCCGAGGCGATCCGCATGGTGTCGAGGTCGACGAGGTAGACGCGGTCGGTCGCGGCCATGGCGTGGCGGCCGTCGGGCGAGAGCCGCAGCTGAGCGATGCCGTTGCCGGAGTTGAGGTTGGTCTTGCGGACCGGGTAGTTCCCGTCGGCGCCCGGGCCGATGGCCAAGAGGGTGTTGGCGTCCAGGATGTCGTCGCGGAGCAGCACGCCGATGATCTGGCCGTCGTCCGAGGTGTCGGCGGCGATGACGGTCTGCTCTTCGGTCAGCTGCACGGTGAGGGGCAGGGGCAGGCCCCCGACGAGGACCTCGATCTGCCGGGACCCGTCGACGGTGCGTACGGCAACGGTCAGCCGCTCGGCGCTGGGCGAGGGGATGTACTGCTCGTAGCCCAGGACGAATCGGGATTGGTTGGTCTCGGGGTCGAGGGTGTAGGTGTCCTGCTGGAAGTCGAGCCAGGTCAGTTGGCCGCGGTCGTCGACGGTGACGCTCGCCGGGCGGGTCGAGTCGGCTTGGCGGGAGTAGGCGGGGGCGGGCTGTTCCCAGTCGAGGCGGTAGAGGGTGCCTTCGGTGTCGCAGGCGGCGAGGTACCGGCCGTTGGGCGAGACGCTGAGCGAGATGATCGGGGCGCCGGCGGACAGCAGCAGGTCGTCGGTGCCGCCGAGCGCGACGCGGCGGACCTCGTGATGGCCGGCGACCATCGCGAACGCGGGGTCGGTGGGGTGGCAGACTGCGAGGTGCGTGGGCGCCGCGAACGGGGTCTGGGTCGGCGCCTGGCCGTGGCTGAGGTCGGCGTAACGGCCGCTGCTGACGCTGAAGATCTGGCCGGGGCTGTCGGCGAGGCCGGGCTGCGGGGCGGTGGTCTCGGATTGCGCCATCCACCACACGCTCAGTGCGGCGGCCGCGACGAGCCCGGCCCCCACGAGGACGGCCGGCTGGGTCTTCTTGCGCGGCGCGTGCGCTGCGGGCGCGGGTTCGGGTTCAAACGCGGGCGGCTCGAACTCGAACTCGGGTTCGGGTTCGGGCCCCGAACTCTCCGAGTGACCCGGTTTCTGCAGGCTCTGCAGCGCAGCGTCTTCCAGGCCCAGGTCGACCATGAAGCGCTCGACCGCCGACGCGACCATGTGCAGCTGATCGTACGAGAGGTTTTTGCTGTCGCGCTCGCGCTCCCAGGCGCTGAGCACCATGGTCAATATGCCGAGCACGGCGTGACGCCCGCGGCATTTATCGGAAAGGATAAACAGCTTGCGGTCGTGGTCGACGCGGGTGAGGATCTCTTCGCCCGAATCGTCGTAGAGCGTTTCGGCCAAGGTCACCAGGGTGTAGGTTTGTTTGTCGATCTCAAACCGACGCGGTGTATCGATAGGGATCGTCTGCCCGGAATTCATGGATGTTGCCTCGGGTTGCCGTGAGCCGTACGGGTTCATCTATAGTCACCACCCCTCCGTACGCTATCGGCTATCCCCGTAGACTGTCAAAGAAGTATTTTCCTGAGAAGAAGGCGCGGCGGACGCGCTTTGGTCTTGCGCGTTTTCCTCCGAAGCCTCTTGCTGTTTCTTGAGACGGTCCTGCTCGGTCATCCGTTCGAGGATGATGCGTGCCACGTCCGGAGCGATTTCGGGCAAAAGAGGTTGGATTATCTGTTGTCTGATGAGCGGCGACTGGCGGTTGTACCACGCGAAAAGCCGTGAAGCGGCTTCACGTTGGCTCATGCCGAGCCGCTTGTGGAATTCGGAAAAACCCTCGATGTGCTCGACGTCGGCGTAGAGCTGAACCCGAGCGACTTCTCCGGAGGATGCGGTAACCGATTTTGCCATCAGAAATGTCCTTGCCCTAAAAGAGAGGATGGATACAGACTTAATACACTTATTTGTGAGCCAAGTCTAGTGTTAACAATAAAAAACGCCCGGCCGGCCAAACTGGCCAGACGGGCGATTCCGGGGGCAATCATCGGATTCCGGACCCAACTTTCGTAATGCGACTACGTCCGCCCGACATAATTTATCATTTTAAACTCAAATCAACTCAGATCAACACATCTTAACTGATATCGGCTGATCTTAGTTTTCAGGTTTACACTTTTTGTTTGAAGACGATCCACCAAATGTGGGATATTAATATCACACAACTTTGATCAGCCATGCGAACTAACCGGACCCCCCTTCGTGTGGCTGGTCTTTTTTTGCGAATTTTTGCTCTTAGCGGCCCGGCGCTCTGCTTGAGACGGGCCAGCGATACGCTCTGATCCAAGGCCGGGCGGACGCCCGCGGAGCGCGCATGCTTCGCCGCGCGGCATGAGCAGATTGGGGCGTTCGAAAGCAATCCCAAGTTTGTGCGAAGCATGAGTTTCGGGCGACAGGCGGGCCGAGATGCCGGGAGGTGACGCGGAGGCGACCGCGAGGTCCGACGGGGCCGACGCCGGTCCGGGGTGATGTTCGCGCGACGCCTGCGACGCCTCAGCCGCGGGTGGGCGTCGTACGGCTCGCGGAAGTTGGTGCCCCGCCGTCAAGAGCGCTCGGGATGCCGGCGTGCGCGAAGCGAAGTCCACCCCCGCCCGCACCCAAGACGCCGCGCGGAAAAACTCCACTCGGGTTACCTCACCGTGAAGACGCCGACAATCACAACGCCTGCAGACCCGATCGTGACCCTCCCAGCATTCCGCCCGTCGGTGCGTTGTGTTTGGATGATTTCAGCGTAAGTTTCGACTGGCCGCTCGGCGACGCCCAATCACGGCCGTGACGCTGCCGGCTAGCAATATCACGGGCAATGTCGAAGGCTCAGGGACCGTAGCCACAACCACTGCGTAGCTGCCGTCGGCGAAAGCCAACTGCAGCGGAATTGGTCCGTGGGCATGTACTCCGTCGGCTTGTGATGGGCGTGTGTTGGGTACGCTCTGGAGGTAAATTTCTTGAATTGTCCGCAAGTCGGTAATGGTCGGATCGTTGCTTACGTTGAACAATTGCCCGCTTCGAACAACCAGATCGAGTTCGCCGTCGAGGCCGTATGACCAAACCCCATCGATATAGGGGCTCAGGAACGTGCCGGTTTCGGGGTCGTAACCCGTCAGGGATTCGTTGTAGGCGCGCGCTCGAAAAACGACCTGGCCGACATCGTTCACGTACACCGATGAAAAAGAGGAGAAGACGCCTCCCCCCGTGCCGGGGGCGATATCTTCGGTCGTCGCTACTGCTTTCATCGTGTGCGAGTCATCAAGCCAGATGCCTGAACCGGATGTGCCCGCTGTGTCATCAGTGTAGCCGGTTCGGACAACGGTATATTGACCTTCCGAGTCAAGACCTCCGCTGAATGGCAGGCGTTCGAGAAGATAGCGACGGCCTTCGAGGGGGGTGGGTCCGCCGTGTTTCAGTAAAGTCCGGAACTGACCTTCGTGTAGCGACACGATGCGAAGGAAATGGGAAGAAAGGTCTTGGGTACTCAACAGGACACGGCCCGACGAGCCATGTCGAAGCACCGAGGGATTTGTCAACAGGTAGCCGTCATCAGCGCGAGCACGATCCCGAAAAACCTCTCGCACGTTTTGGCCATCTTCTATAAAAACCCCGACGCCGTTATACCCCGTATCCGCGTTCCTTACGAAAGCCCGGAATGCGACATCTCCCGCATCGTTCACCCTGGGTGGCGAAAAGTTCAACAGGCGGATTAGGCCGGACGGGCTGACAACCTCTCGGTCTTCGATGGCCACCGGATTCAACACCCCGTTCCGATGCCGCCAGATGCCCGAGCCGTAGGTGGTGTTTTCTGCATCACGGCGAATGGTGCCTGCAAAAACGATGTCGCCGTTGCGGCTGACACGTGCAGGCTCGATATCAGTGAAGTAAAAGCCATCTGTTCCCGGGGCGGGATCATTGCTTATCGCGATCAATTGAAGCTCGCCCGGCGTACCGGCCCAAATCGCGTCGTAATTGCGAAAACCATAGGCAGAGGATCCATTGATTACGCCTTGCCCCGATTCATGAAACCCTAATATGCTGTGCAAGGACGTGTATGTCGTACCCACAGGCCCCGGTGCCGGATCGCCTTTCTGGACAAGTTTTGTTAACGGCTGATTACCGCCTAGCCAATAGCCATGGCTCGTGTCGCCGCTGATCGTGGGCCCTTGGAGTTGCGCTCCGAACCACACTCGACCCTGGCTGTCCATGGCGGGTATAGGGTTAAAAAAGCTGGAAAATTCAGCGTCTTGTGTGCCCGGAGCGAGCTGCCCTGATACAGCGATAACTTCGTACACGAGATCTGTTGCGTTTAGTGTCCCACCACAGGTGCACAGAATAAAACCTATCCCGAAAAAGCGTGATATTCGCATGTCTATGAGTATCCACGTAACAAGAAATACATATCACTATAAGTTTAGTCTATGGCGTTTTTCGTGCAATACGCATAGAGGACAACAGGGCGAGTGATCAATAATTGGCTTTGGGCGCGGGCAGCTGCGGTCTGGGACTGTGGGTACGGGGTATACGGCTTAGGTGATGGGGCGCGGGAAGTACCCCGCAAGGTTTCTATGGGGTGACGGATTGATTGCGAAGAAATCGTACAATCTAGCCCGGATCATGGATCGATTTGCCTCGGCGCGAAGTATTAATTCCATAGACCGTGGGGCGCTGAGCTTGGTGGTCATCATCCAGCACGAGGTGCACGCGGCGTGCACAAAAGCTGCGTGGTGTCATTGGGGGAGAATGATTGTTTTGTGTGGGGCAGCAGGCTCTGCGGGGTGCGATCGGAGCGCTTTAAGACCGAGATTATAGACATAACGAAATTTCGAGCATACATCGCAACAGTCGGGAGCCCGGGCAGTGATATGATCTAAACGTAGGCGATAAGTAATGAGAGTAGCCGGAAGCAGATGGCTTTGAGGTCCGTGAAGTGAAAGGCGACAGACCAGCCACCGAAAACCGACTGGCTTTGAACCGGTGGCGGATGGTCGGCCGGGACGGGGCGGGAAGCCCCACTCCGCGTGGGGGCGGAGGGGGGTATGCAGGAGCCGGAGGGCGGATTTAGCTCGGGGCGCGGCTGGTGACGCGGCGGTCGGGGATCGGGCAGCTCTTGCTGTTCTGCGTCAATTCGTTGAGCAACTCGTCCATGCTGACAGTGGCGAAGGTGGTGGCGCTGTCGCTCATGGCGTAGGGGATGATGAGGCGGCCGGCGTGTGCCAGGGCGCCGCAGGTGTAGACGACGTTGGGCACGTAGCCGTCGCGCTCCTCTTGGTTGGGGATGATGAGCGGTTGGTCGAGGTGCCCGATCACTTTGGACGGGTCGTCGAGGTCCAGGAGGCAGGCGCCGATGCAGTACTGGCGCACGGGGCCGACGCCGTGGGTCAGCAGCAGCCAGCCGTGCTCGGTCTCGATCGGCGGCCCGCAGTTGCCGATCTGCACGAATTCCCAGGGGTAGAGCGGCGTGGCGAGCTTCTGGCACTCGTTCCAGAAGTGCACGTTGTCGGACTTCATGATGAACATGTTCTCGCCGTCGAGCCGGGAGATCATGTGGTAGAAGCCGTCGATCTTGCGGGGGAACAAGGCCATGCCCTTGTTCTGGACGTACCGGCCGTTGAGCGTGTGGATCTCGATGCTGTGGAAGTCGCCGGTCTCGAAGAGCTGGGGCAGGATGCGGAAGCCGTTGTAGGCGGTGTAGGTGCCGAAGTAGGTAACCGTGCCGTCGTCGTCGACGAAGTGGGTGAGGCGGACGTCTTCGATGCCGCGGGACTCGTTTTCACTGGTCGGGAAGATGACGATCTCCGAGGGGTCGGACTCGTCGGGGATGCGGAGGCGGTAGTTCGACCGGGCCAACCAGAGCATATTCTCGGTGGTCTCGGTGATCGGTCGCGGGCTGTTGGGCCGGTCCTTGATCTCGGCGATCTTGTGGTCGAGTTCCTGGTAGGTGAAGAAGTCGGGCAGCTCGTCGAGCACGACCTTGGCGGCGTCGGTGTAGGCGGCCATCTCGATGAGCTTGAGGAAGAAGAGTTTTTTCTCGTACCGTCGGTCCTGGTTGACCCGCATCTTCGCGGCGTAACGCGACATGGGGGCGAAGGTGATTGAGCCCTGGTCGTCGACGACGCCGGTGCGGAAGACGATGGACGAGACGTGGCCCTCGCCGGTGGCGCGGAGCGACATGATGAAGCGGAGTTCTCCGTCGTTCAGCCCCGACTGGTCGGGGTGGGGGACGATGGACGGGTTGAACAGCGCCGCCGACTCGATGGAGTACTCCATCGTGAAGTACGAGCCGAGCAGGAGCTTGCGCTCGAGGGTCAGGGCGTCGGGGTTGTCGACGTGGTGCTTGATGTAGCCGAAATGACGCTCGAAGGTGGTGTGGATCTTCCGGTGGCGCGGCGCGAAGTCATCGAGGACCTGGTCGAGCAGCCCGCGGACCTCGTCGTCGGTGAGCGCGGCGACGCGCTGGAGCACGTTGTGGATGCGTTGCTCGCCGCCGACCTGAAAGAAGCGGGCGATGACGCGTTTGTCGTCCGAGCTGAACTTCTCGGGCTTGCGGGTGATGGCGATCGGGCTGCCGTTGGGCATGGCGGGTTTCCAGAAGATCGGGGCGCGGGGGCAGGCGGCGAGGCAACGCGGATTCGTTCCGGCGGCCGTCTAAAGCGTATCGTCGATTTCCGGGATGTGGGTGACCAACCCGGGGATTCGGCGAGGTTATCGGGGTCAGTGGCCTCGGTGCGGGCAAACCGGCGTCGAGCCGAAGCTCGGTGTCGGCGGCGGGGCGTGCAGACTTGGGTGGCGGGGGGCGGCCGCCTTGGTTCAGGACTCGGTTTCGCCGAAGAGCGCTCGCCCGACGCGGACGACATTGGCGCCTTCTTCGATCGCGACCTCGAAGTCGTTGCTCATGCCCATGGACAACACGTTGAACGCGTCGCCACCCACGCCCTCCGACTTGACGTCGGCGAAGATCTCGGCGGTGCGGGCGAAGGTGGGGCGGGCGTCCTGGGGGTCGTCCGAAAGCGGGGCCATGGTCATCAGGCCCCGGGGGCGCAGGTGCATCATGGTGTCGATGGATTCGATCAGGTGGGTGACCGCGGGCGGAGCGATGCCGGCCTTCGTGGTTTCACCCGAGGCGTTCACCTGCACGAGGATGTCGATGATGATGTCCATCCGCGAGGCGTAGTTGTGCAGCTCTTCGGCCAGCCGGAGCGAGTCTACGGAATGGATCAGATCGACGTGGGGCGCGACCTGCTTGACCTTGTTGCGCTGCAGCTGGCCGATCATGTGCCAGCGGACCTTGTCGGGGGTGGCGTCGTCGTCGCGGGCGGCGGCCCCGGCGAGGGTCTTCTTGCGGCTCAAGAACTCGTTGAGTTGGGGGACGCGCTGGGTGAGTTGTTGCACGCGGTTTTCGCCGAGGTCGGCCTGCCCGAGTTCGACGATGTGCCGGATCTGGTCCATGCTGGCGTACTTGGTCACCGCGATCAGGACCACATCCTCGCGTCGCTTGCCGGCTCGGGCGGCGGCGGCGGCGATCGCGTCGTTCACGCGGTGGTAGTCGTCCTTGAGCTGAGCGTGGCCGTCGTGGCGGGTCGCGTTCATGGGGTTAGGTTAGGTCGATTGGGGGGGCGACGCAATGAAGATCGGGCGTTGAGTACCGTTCATGTCGGGACGCGGCGGACGCAGACGCTCGGGGCTTATGGGTGCTGTTGTTGGACCCAGTCGAGGGCCTGGTCGCGGGTGGTGAATCGGCCTTCGAGCTGCAGGTCGTAGGCGTCGTCGAGCAGGGTTTTGAAGGCAGGGCCGGGCTCGAGGCCGAGTCGGATGAGGTCGCCGCCGTCGATCAGGGGCGCGGGGGCGAGGCCGACGCCGTCGTCGTGCAGGGCGGGGGTGTCGGCTTCGATCGATTCGGCACGGCCGAGCGCACGCAGGACGGCCAGCGCCGCGTCCCAGTCGCGGGCGGCGAGCAGGCGCTTGCGGGGCGTAACGCCGAGCGCGGGCCACTCCCCCGCGGAACGTACGTGACGGAGGACGCGGCCGAGGGTTTCGGTTTCGTCGTTGGTCAGGCACAGCGCCGAGCGCCAGCGGGCGACGTCGGCGGGTTGAGGCGGGCCCACGGCGTCGGCGTGGCGATCGAACATCCAGGCGGCGAGCGCCGCGGGGTAGCCTGCGTCGAGCGCGAGTCTTTCGAGCGTCGGCAGCATCGGGTCTTGCGCAGCCTCGCGCAATGTGGGGGCGTCGAGGCGGAGCTGCTGCAGCAGCCGGGCGGCGAGGTGCGGGCTCGGGCCGGTTAGGGTGGCGCGGACCTCGTCGCCGATGCGTTCCCGCGCGATCTGATCGAGCGACGCGGCGTTGGCGCGGACGGCGTCGGCCGTGGCGGGGTCGAGCTTGAAGCCGAGCCGGGCGGTGAAGCGCACGGCGCGGAGCATGCGCAGGTAGTCTTCGGCGAAGCGGCGGGCGGGGTTACCGATAGCGCGGAGCGTGTGGTTTTGGAGGTCGGCCCGGCCGCCGACGTAGTCGATCACGCCGTCGTGGTCGGCGTGGGGATTGGGCGAGCGGTTGTGGAGCGGGTCTTCAAAGAGCCCGTTGACCGTGAAGTCGCGGCGCTGGGCGTCGTGCTCGGCGTCGGAGAAGTGGACGTCGTCGGGGCGGCGGCCGTCGGAGTAGACGCCTTCGGTGCGGAACGTGGCGACCTCTACTCCCCCGGAGTTTTTTGCCCCGCGGTCGCGCCGTTCGGGGTAGACGAGCACGACGCCGAAGGCCTCGCCAACGGGCTGGGAACGCCGGAAGAGCTTCTGCACCACGTCCGGGGTCGCGTCGGTGGCGACGTCGTGATCCTTGGGTTCACGGCCCAGCAAACGGTCGCGCACGCAGCCCCCGGCGAGGTAGGCGATGTGGCCGTGTTCGCGGAGGCGGCGGATGATCTGGATGGCGGCGTCGCGGGGCATGGGGTCGGGAGGATTTGGGGGTTCGGCGTCGGGATTGGTAACCCGAGCCCATGGTTGGGCGTAACATCAATGTAGATTGATTCACGTTTAGGTTACCCCATCCGCATCCCCAGCCCCTTCAGCCCAACTCCCACGCCATGTCTGCTTTCCCCTCCACGATCCCGGTCAAGCTCGACGCCGAGGGACGGATCGACGTGGACATGGATTGCCCGGCCTGCGGGTACAACGTGCGGATGCAGCGCGCGGCCGAGGGCTGCCCGGAGTGCGGCGCAGCGATCGACGTGTCGGTGCGAGACGACACGGATCGGCTGGCGCAGGCGGACGCGCGGTGGCTGGCGCGGACCCGCCGGGGCTCGCGGTGGCTGCACGCCGGGGCGTGGGCGTCGCTGGTGCTGGTCTTGCCCGGGTTGGTGCTGGCCGCAGCGGCGTTGTGGCTTTTGACTACCCGAGAACCCGAGCGGTTCGAGACGTGGTACGCCCGGGGCACGCGGTTCTCGGCCCGCTGGGCGGGGGTGCTCGCGGCGGTGGCGTCGGTGGTCGCGGCCGGTTTCTTTGTGGCGCAGCTCGACGAGTGGCGCTGGTCGTTTAACACGGTCGTCGGGCAGGACTGGGGCGCGTTCGACCTGTGGTTCAGCACGGCGGCGGCGTCGATGGCGGTCGCGCTGCTCGAGGCGTGGCGGCACCTGTTCGCGCTCGCGGCGCGGGCCGACGGGCCGACGGTGGCCCAGCGCTGTCGGCGGGCTTGGAAGCGCTACCTGATCGCGGTGGGGCTGATCGTGGCGGTGGCGTTGGTGACGAATCTCGCCGAACCGATGGGGTGGCGGCTGCCTTCGCCTTGGTTCGAGTGGACCGCGGCGATGATCTTTGCGGCGATCGCCACCGTGGTGCTCTGGGTGTGGTGGGAGACGGTGCAGCTGACCGGGGCGTTGGTGAAGGTGTTGGAGTCGTAGCGGTTGCCGTGGCGCCGGCGATCTACGATTTGCCCGCTGAACGCCACGGCGTCGGATGTGCGGCGGATCAATACGCCTTGGACCACACGACGCGGCATTCGCTGGGTTCGCCGGTGAAGATGCATTTGCCCGGCTCGTTGGGGCCGCCGAGCAGGTCGTCGATCGCGCCGTCGTCGGGGATGCAGCGGATCGTCACGGCGAGGTCTTCCTGGATCTTCTTGGCGACCTCGACGTCGCCGTTCCAGTGGGCCAGGGCGAAGCCGCCTTTGTCGCCCTTGAAGTAGTTCTCGAACTTGTCTCGGGCGTTGATCACGCGTGAGTTCTCCGCCCGGAATTGTCTCGCACGATCAAACAGAGTTTTTTGGATGTCGGCGAGTGTGTCGCTGACGGTGGCGAGAAATTCCTTCCGGGGTACGCCGGCCTTGTCTTTGGGGGATCGGTCGCGGCGGGCCATGAAGACGCTGTCGTCGGCCATGTCGCGTTGGCCGACCTCGAGGCGGATGGGCACGCCCTGTTTGACCCAGCCCCAGGTCTTCTCGCCGCCGCGGATGTCGCGGGTGTCGAGCTCGACGCGGACGGGTTGGCCGTCGTAGGTCGTGGCTTCGAGGTCGTCGGCGAGCTGTTTGCAGTACGCGATCACCGCGTCGGGGTCGTCCGCTTTGAACGTGATGGGCATGATCACGACTTGGGCGGGCGCGAGGCGGGGGGGGAGGACGAGGCCGTCGTCGTCGGAGTGGGTCATGATGAGCCCGCCGACGAGGCGGGTGGAGACGCCCCAGCTGGTGGTCCAGGCGTAGTGCCGCTGCTTGTCTTCGCCGTGGAACTGGATGTCCATGGCTTTGGCGAAATTCTGGCCCAGGAAGTGCGAGGTGCCGGCCTGCAGGGCCTTCTTGTCCTGCATCAAGGCTTCGATCGAAAGCGTGTCGACCGCGCCGGGGAAGCGCTCGTGCGCAGGTTTGGCGCCCTTGATCACGGGCATGGCCATGTAGTCTTCGGCGAAGCGGGCGTAGACCTCGTGCATCTGCGCGGTCTCGTCGAGCGCTTCCTGCTCGGTGGCGTGGGCGGTGTGGCCCTCTTGCCAGAGGAACTCGGCGGTCCGCAGGAACAGCCGGGTGCGCAGCTCCCAGCGCACGACGTTGGCCCACTGGTTGATCAGCAGCGGCAGGTCGCGGTAGCTCTCGATCCACTTGGCGAAGCTGGCCCCGATGATCATCTCGGAGGTGGGGCGGACGACCAGCGGTTCTTCGAGCTCTCCGGCGGGCTTGAGCCCGCCTTCGCCGTCGGACTCCAGCCGGTGGTGGGTGACCACGGCGCATTCCTTGGCGAACCCTTCGACGTGCTCGGCCTCCTTTTCAAGGTAGCTCTTGGGGATAAACAAGGGGAAGTAGGCGTTCTTGTGCCCGGTGTCCTTGAACATCTTGTCGAGGACCGCCTGCATATTTTCCCAAAGGGCATAGCCCCAGGGCTTGATCACCATGCAGCCGCGGACGTCAGAGGTCTCGGCCAGATCCGCGGCGCGGACGACTTGTTGGTACCACTGGGGGTAGTCTTCGGCCCGGGTGGGAGAGATCGCGTTCTTGGGGGCTTTGGCCATGATGCGGGGGAAGATAGCAGATCGTGCGGTCGCCTCGGCGGGAATATTGAGGTTTCCTGCACCGGGCAGGGTGAGGGTTTCACAATATGCACTTTTTTGTCGGTGTTGACTTGATCTTCGTTCGCACAGCGATCGGGCGGAGATATACTTCAGATCATGGATGTTGGAAAGGTAGCAGGCAAGGCGGCCTATCTCGTAGCCATCACGGCATCGGTTTCGGCATGTGTCGGAGCCCCGTTGGCGGAAAAGCCCGTAGCGCGAACGCCGTATGAACGATATCAGGCTTTACGAGGGGACAGCCGACCCAGAACGGTGACGGATTCCTTCGGTAAGGAGCAGCCCGCGCTACGGCAGCGTCTTGCCCCGTTGGATCAGCCCTGACCGCGCAGCGGGCGGTTGTGTCCGGTGGATTTACTGCGATTTCCGGTGCTTTTGGGACTTATGTCCGACGCCTGAAGCCGCGGGGTTCGATGGGCATCACCGGTGGTGGTGTGGTTTTTATCGCTCCTTGTCGTTGTTTGTTGAATGTTTCGCGGCGGGGCGGCCGATGGGAAAGAGTTCGGTTGAAGGATCGACCGCGTTCGATGACTTTGGTTCAGGTGACTGGGTTTTGCCGGAAAAACGAACCATTCTGGTGCTGGGTTCGCTCGTCATGGGTATGGCGCTGACCGCCGGCCTGTTGCGGGTGCTCGAGCCCGGGGCGGTGCCGCCAATCGCCGGGGTCACGCTGTTGTCCATCGAGCGCAATGCCACCGAACGCCCCGAGGACAAGCTCTTCAACACCACCGCGGCCTCGCGGGAGTGGAAGGCCATCGTCATCCACGACAGCCGGACGCTCCGCGGCAGCTACGACGCCATCGAACGGGCCCACCGCAAGACCGGCAAGGACGGCTGCGGTTACCACCTGGTTATCAACAACGGCACCGGCGACGACGACGGGCGGATCGAGATCGGCTACCGCTGGAAGTACCAGCAATCCGGCGACTACTTGGTGGGCCTCAACGCCGACTGGTACCACCAGAAAGCTATCGGCATCTGCCTGGTGGGGAACGTCGACGAGCAGCCGTTTACCGACGCCCAGATGCGTGAGCTCACGTGGCTGACCCGCCAGCTCCAGCGGCGGTACAACATCCCAGCAGACTACGTGTTTGTCGACGTGGGCACCGAATCCGGGGCGGTAGCGGGCCATTTCTCGGCCCCACAGTTCCGAGCCGGCCTTCTCGGCGGCTGAATCCGGACCAAATCCCCAAGTTTGTGCAATTTCCGGCTCGCGAGTGCGTCTAAGCTACGCGGTTGGGATCTATCATGGATTCCGAAGTCGCCCCGTAGGCGGCTCAGGCGACCGTGACGGGCGTTCATTTAGTTGCCCGCTAGGCTAAATGGCGTTATTATGGTGACATACGTTATTCGTTTATCAACCGTTAGGACAGCATGAAGCCTTATTCCGCGTCCGCCGGTCGCCCGGCGGTTTCTGCGTGGCTGGGCCAGACTGCTTAAGTGACCGGCATGGCCGAATTCCACCAAATCGCGGGCTACGACGTGATCTCGACGCTCGGGGAAGGCGCTCATAGCACTATCTATGCCGTGCGCGACAAGAGCGGCCAGATCATGGTGCTCAAGCGGGTGATCAAGGAAGGCCCCAGCCAGCAACGGTTCATCGACCAGGCCTTGGCCGAGCACGACGTAGCCAACAAGGTGGACCACCCCCGCGTCCGCAAGAGCATCAAAGTTATCAAGCAGCGCAACGTCATCCGCGTCAGCGAGGTGCTGGTGCTGATGGAGATGGTAGACGGCCAGACGCTCGAGCAGCACCGGCCCACGGATCTCCTGATCATCTGCGCGATCTTCCGTCAAGCCGCCGAGGGGCTCAAGGCGATGCACCAGGCCGGCTTCGTCCACGCCGACATCAAGCCCAACAACATCATGCTCACCGCCGCCGACGGGGTGAAACTGATCGACTTCGGCCAGAGCTGCAAGGCCGGCACGATTAAGGAACGCATCCAGGGCACGCCCGACTACATCGCCCCCGAGCAGGTCAAACGCGAAGCCATCACCGAGCAGACCGACATCTTCAACCTCGGCGCCACGTTCTACTGGCTGCTCACCGGCAAGCACGTGCCGACCATGATCCCCAAGAAGCAGGCGGGGATCACGATGAAGGACGAGAACTACCGCAAGTGCCAGCCGCCGATCGAGGTCAACCCCGAGATCAGCCCGGCCCTGTCGAGCCTGGTCATGGACATGGTCGAGCGGAAGACGGCGGACCGCCCACCCACGATGGATTCGGTGCTGGATCGCATCGACATCGCCGCCGCTCAGATCCGCCGTCAGCGCGCCGCGGCGACGCCTTCGGCCAAGTAAATTGGCATCACGCGTCCACATACCGGGGGCCTCTGAACGCCCGCCGGTTTTCTGATGCCTGAATCCGACGCCTCGCTTCCGACCCGCCTCCCCACGCCGCCACGCAATCTCTTTACAATCGGGATGCATCTCAGGAGTGCGGCATGGCGCGTCGGTTGTTGATTGGTGTGAGGAAGTTGGCGTGCGGCGTGGCGTGCGTGGCCGCTTGGGTATCGGCGTCGGCGCAGCCCGTGACCGATGCTCAGGTCCAGGCCGGCATCGAACGCATGCGGGCCTGGCTCTACGAGCAGCAGGACGCCGCCACGGGCAGTTGGGACGATCCGGCCTGGCCCGAGCTCGATCGCCAGAGCTACCACGCGACCGCCGAGACAGCCCTGGTCACCTACGCGTTGCTGGTCAGCGGCGAAAGCCGCCAGGACCCGCGCCTGGCCAAGGCGATCGAGTACCTCAAGGCCAACCGTGTCCAGAGCACCTACCTCGCGGCGATGCGGGCCCACCTCTGGGCGCTATTACCCGAAGAGAGCATGCCGCTGCTCAAACAGGAGGCGAACTACCTCGAAAAAACCGAGCGCGGCGGCAAGTTTTTTTACACGCCCGACTCCAACTTCGGCTCCAACTCGCTGACCCAATACGGCGTGCTGGGCATGTGGGAGCACCGCAAACGGGGCGGTAAGGTCGACGAAGACTTCTGGGAACGCGTCGGCGAGTACATCCTCGGCGACCAGAACGACGACGGCGGGTGGCGCTACGACAGCACCCGCCCGTCGCTCCGCGGGGGCCAGTCCACGGCGTCGATGACCGCGGCCTCCCTGGTGGTGCTGCAGATCGTGCAGCAGGAGCTGGAGCGCGACCAGCGCCGGCCCAACGCCGAACTCGCCGCGGCGATCGAGCGTGGCGTGGCGTGGCTCGACGAGCGTTTCGACCCGGCGGAGAACTCGGGCTACGGCAACGGCAATCCGTTCCGCTACTACTACCTCTACGGCATCGAGCGCATCGCGCTGGCCGGCGGCATCTCCCGCCTCAACGGGCGCGATTGGTTTGAGGCCGGCGCACGTTTCATCCTCGAGCGGGAAGACGAACGGGGCCACATCAAGCGCGGCCGCGGTCTCGACGACAACTCGAACCGCATCGACACCGCCTTTGCGCTCTTGTTCCTCTCGCGCGGCCGGGTGCCGCTGTGGGCGGGGAAGTTCGAGATCCCCGGCCAACCCACCAACGCCCGGCCCAACGACCTTTACTTCCTGACCCGCTTCCTCTCGGACCAACGCGAGGCTGAACTCAACTGGCAGGTTGTGTCCATCGACAGCGACCCGGCGGATTGGCTGCGGGCCCCGGTGCTGTACCTGTCGATCGGCCAACCCCTCGAACTCACCGATACGCAGCAGCAGAAGCTCAAGCGATACCTCGACCTCGGCGGGATGTTGGTCGTCAACCCCGAGGGGCGGGGCAATCGCGTGGCCCGGTCGGTGGTGCAGCTCGGGCAGGCGCTTTACCCGCGGTACGAGTTTGCGAACGTCACGGCCGAGCACCCGTTCGCGTCGTTGATCGTCGACCTCTCCCGCGGGTCGGGCCGGCTCAAGCCCCGGGTGCAGACGCTGTCAAACGGGGTGCGTGACCTGATCGTGATGCCGCGCGAGGACTGGGGCTACGTGTTCCAGGCCGAAGACGCCGGGCGCGGCGACGCGTGGAAGTACGCCACCAACCTCTACGCCACCGCCACCGATCGCGGGCAGTTGAGCAACCGCCTCGACGCGACGCGCCCGGCCCGCGACGCCGAACGCGAAACTACCGCCACGGCCACGGTCGTCCGGGCGCTGCACGCCGGCAACGCCGACGCCGAGCCCGCGGCGCTCGAAACCGCGGGCATCGATCTGTTCAACCGCACCGGCGTGGACCTCGACGTCCGCGCGCTGCCGCTCGAGCAGATCGGCGAGCCGGTCGGTGAAGACGGCGACGGCCAGCCGCTGTTTCCGGCGCTCGTCCACCTGACGGGCACCGAGGCGGTTGCGTTCACCGACGAACAGCTCGCGGCGGTCAAGGCCTACGTCGCGGCCGGGGGCACGGTGCTGGTCGAAACCGTGGGCGGGTTCGGCGAGTTTGCCGACGACGCGGGAGCGCAGCTCGCCGGGGCGCTGGACGCCGAGCGTCGGTGGCTGGACGCGCTCGATCCGATCATCACCGGCGAGGGGCTCGACGGCGCTGTCGATGCCAGCCGCGTCGAGTACCGCGCGTTTGCTCAACTCCAAGGCGCCCCCGGCGACCGGCCGAACCTCGCGGCGCTCTACGTCGGCGAGCGCTCGGCCGTTATCCTCTCGCCGCGCGACCTGTCGGTCGGCGCCGTCGGCACGCGGTACTTCAAGGTCAACGGCTACGCCCCCGACTCGGCGCGTAAGCTGCTGGGCAACGTGGTGCTTTGGGCGAAGCAGCGGGGGGATGCCGCGCGATGAACACCGGGGCCGGGGAACCGAGGGCGGCGTTGGCCGACGACGCGGCGGGGGCGACGCGCGTCCGGCCGCCCGAGCCGTGGTGGCCCAAGGCGACGGCGGTGGCGTGGATCGTTGGCGTCGCGGCGGGGCGGGGCATCGATGTGTTCTGGTGGTGGTTCGCGGTGGCGGCGTTGGGGGTGGCGGCGGCGTGGCGGTTTCGCCGAACGAGTCACCGGTTTTCGTGGCGGGCCGCGGTCGTGGTCACGCTCGTCGGCTTGGGGGCGTGCTGGCTCGGGCTGCGGCAGGTTTCGCCGGGTGGTGCGACGCTGGCGCGCTACCTCGCCGACGACGGCACGTTGGCGGAACTCGAGGGCGTGATCGTCGACGGCCCGACGCTGGTCGAGGGCACGTCCGGATCGTTCGCGGCCTTCGGCTACGAAGCACCGGCCACGCGTTTTGAGTTGGAGGTCGACACGATCCACACGGCCGACGGACCGACCGACACGGCGGGCTTGCTGGTCGTGAGCCTGGACACGGCGGACCACCGGCTCCGGCTGGGCCAACGCGTCCGCTGTCGCGGCTGGCTCGCGCCCATCGGCCCGCCGCAGAACCCCGGCGATTTCGATTACCGCGCCTTCGTCGCCGAGCGCGGCGTGGTCGGCCGGCTGGGGATGAGCAACCCCGGCAACTGGGATCTGCTTGAGGAGCCGACGCTAGCCGGCCGGCTGTGGGGCCCCGCGTCGTGGGTGACTCAGATCCGCCGGGACGTGGCCCGCCGTGCGGGTTGGGCGTTGGGCCTGGGGATGGGCGACGACCCGCAGACGCTGGGGCTGTTGCAGACACTTCTGCTGGGCGACACGGCCCAAGACATCCACACGCTGCGCGAGCGTTTCCGCGAGGTCGGCCTCGCCCACATCCTCAGCATCTCCGGGGCGCACCTGGGCATCCTGATGGGGTTGGTGTGGCTGCTGGCCCGGCTGATTGTGCCGCACCCGTCCCGGGCGGCGGTGTGGGTGTTGGCGATCCTCGGGCTGTACTTGTTGGCGGTGCCGCTGCGTGTACCGATCGTGCGGGCGTCGATCATGGCGGGGATCTTCTTCGCGGGCGTGGCGTCGGGGCGGAGGCCCAGCGCGAACACCTTGCTCGCGCTCGCGGCGCTGGTGGTGCTGGTGTGGCGGCCGAGTGATTTATTCACGGCTGGGTTTCAGCTGAGTTTTGTCACGGTTTGGGCGCTCTTGCGTTTTGTCGAGCCGGTGTCAAAGACGATCTGGCCCGAGCCGTTGGTGGCGCAGGCCGACGCGGCCAGGACGGACTTCCGCAGCTGGATCGCGCGGCGGGCGGCGGACTACGCGGCGGTGAGCCTGGTCGCCACGGCTACGGCGATGCCGTTGGTCGCGTACCACTTCCAGATGGTCAACCCGCTGGCGGTGGTGCTGTCGCTGTTGGCGTTGCCGGTGCTCACGGCGGTGTTGGCCCTGGGTTATCTGAAGGTGCTGTGCGGGCTAGTGTTGCCGAGCCTGGCGTTGGTGCTGAGCGGGCCGCTGCGTTGGGCGGGGCGGGTGCTGACACTGCTGGTCGAGGAAGCGGCGGGTTGGCCGGGCTCGGCGTTGCGGCTGGTGCACGAGGTGAACGCCGGCTGGGCGGCGGCGGGTCTGGTCGTGGCGTGGCTGTGGTTCGGCGGGTTCTTCCGGCGGCGCAAAGCGGCGGGGGCGCTGGCGTTGGGCGTGGTGATCGGCTGGGGCGTGTGGCACGAGGCGCCGCGCGCAGGTGCGGTGCTGCGCGGCGACGACACGGCGCACCTCGACGCGGCGGCGAGCCTGTCGATGCTGGCGGTGGGCGACGGGTCGTGTTTCGTGCTGCGCAGCGAGGGGCAGACGCTGGTGTTCGACTGCGGGTCGCAGCCGTACCCGTTGATCGGGCGTCGGAGCGTGGTGCCGACGCTGCGGAAGATGGGTGTGAAGCGCGTGGACGTGCTGGTGATCTCGCACGCGGACCTGGATCACTACAACGGGGCGTTGGATCTGGTGGATGCGCTGCCGGTGGGCGAGGTGTGGGTGTCGGCGGACGTGCCCGAGGACGCGCGGGCGCACCCAACGCGGGCCACGGCGTTCCTGCTAGCGCAGCTGGCCGAGCGGGGTCTGTTACCCCGCACCGTGGTCCGCGGCGAGCGGCGCAGGCTCGGTGGGGCGGAGTTGGAGGTGCTCTGGCCGCCACGCGAGGGCTGGGAAGCCGCCAAGAATAATGACCGCTCGGTGGTGCTGGACATCGAGGTCGCGGGCCGACGGCTGCGTTTGAACGGCGACATCCAGGAAGACGCGGTCGTGGCGCTGCTCGAGGCCAACGACGAGTTGTGGGCCGACGTGACGGACCTGCCGCACCACGGCAGCTTTGTCGACTCGAGCGAGCGCTGGCTCGACGCGGTGGACCCGGCCATCGTGTTGCAATCCACCGGGCCCGTTCGCCTGCGCCGCGACCGGTGGGCGGACTTGATCCGGGACCGCGCGATCACGCGCATGGTGAGCGATCGCGACGGCATGTCGACGATCCACGTGATGCCCGACGCCACGTTGCAGACCGAAACGTTTCGCTCCGCGGCGGAAGCGCCCCCGCCGTGATCGATCAGTCCGTGGTGTCGGGTGTTGCAGCGCCGGTGCCTGACGCATCCGATGGGGCCTGGGGCCAGACGCCCGGGGTCGGTGATTCTTCGATGACGACCTCGACGAGCACGGGCTCGGAATGGCCGAACCAGTTACGCCAAGGCACCGCGTCGTCGGCGGAAGGTAGGCCGAAGAAAGCGTCGGGCGGGTCTTGGCGGAAGTAAAGAAGGGCTGTGTCAGCCGGTTCGTTGTTGGTGGCTTCTGCGCCGCGGAGAGCCGGGGCGCGGGCGGTGGTTGTGGACTTGGGGACCGTTTCGTTCGCCGTAGCTCGCCCAAGGCCGTCGGCGAGTTCGGTCACGCCGGCCTCGGCGTCGGCTTCCGCGATGGCACCGGGTTCCGAGGCGTCGAGCACCACCGCCCGTTCGCGACGGCCCAGCCCCGCAAGGGCATCGGTTTCGGCCGCCGGGGACGCCACCTCCGCGGCGGCTTGGCGGAGTTCCGGGGCCGGGGTCGGAGCGAGTTTGTCGAGCACGAACGCGTTCTGCCGCAGCACGTCGCGGTTGAGCTCGGTGAGCAGGGCGCCGACCTGGCGTTGGTTGAGCGTGAGCACGACTTGTTGGCTGGTGGGCTCGGCCCGACCGCGGGCGGCGTCGGCGGTGGGGGTGTCGAGCCGTTGCCCTTTGGACTCGAATAAACCATCGCCGGCCACGACACTGCGCTTGGCCACGGCGGACAACTCGTCGGCCGGGGCACTCGCGTGCCCCCGGGTTGGCCCCTCTTGCGCTGCGCGCGGTATCGCGATCGGTTCGGAAACCACCACGCGGTTGCTGAACGCCCAGTCGTCGAGTTGCTGCCGGGTCTGCTCGGCCGAGCGGGTGTAGACGTTGACGGTGAAACGCGGCGCCGCCGAGACCGAGAACGTGTCGCCCAGCGCTAAGGGGGAGTCGCTGTGGACACCGAGGCGTGCCCCCAGGTCGGCCACCACGGCCGGGGCGGCGGGCGAAGCTGCGGCGTCCGCGTCGGCGAATCCCGCGAAATATTCTCGTGACGGGGTAGTCGCCGGGTCGACGGCGAGTTCCACGGCGGCCAGCGCCTCGCTGAGCATGGCCGCCTCCTCGTCATCGACGGCATCGAACCTGTCGGACGAAGCCACCGCCGCGTCTGCGCCCGCGGCCTGCCGTTGGGCTTTGATCGGTGCCTCGGCCAGCCCGACGCCCGCGGGATCCTGACTCATCGCGAACGCTTGCTCCGTGTGGCCCGCGGGTTCGCTCTGAAGTGTCTGGAACACGACCGTCGCGGTGAGCGCCAACACCGCGGCGATCCCGCCGTAGGTCAGCAGCGGCGCGAGGCGGAAGCGGTGGACCGGCGCGGCCACGGTCGGCGACGGCACCGCCACGTCTTCGTCCAGCAACATCTCCCGCTCAACCTGCGCCAGCGCACCGCTGACCAGATCACGCGGTAACGCGGCCCGTTCGGCCCCGCGCAACGCCGCGCGGTCCCGTTGCATCCCACGCACCAACTCGGCCAGCTTCGGGTCCTCGGCAAGCATCGCCTCCACACGCTGCCGCGCGTCGTCGGGCAACTCGCCCTCGACGTAGTCCAACAGCAGGATGGGGTCGTAACGCTCGTTCATGATCCAACGTTCGGGCAAACCTTCGAGACTCTATCGCCATTTCCTGAGCCGAGAATATCTTATGCAGGCTCGGCCGAGGCGGGGTCCATCCGCTGCCGCAGCGCCAGACGGGCCCGGAACAGCCGGCTCTTGACCGTGCCGACGGGCAGCTCCAGCGTCTCGGCGATCTGCTGGTAGTCCCACTGCTCGACGTCCCGCAGCACCAGCACCGCCCGTTGGTCGTCGTCGAGCCCGGCGATAGCGCGTTGCAGCTCGTCCAGCATCTCTTTCTGTTCGACGCACCGCTCGGGCCCGGGTTCCCGGTCATCGGGCAGCCGTCCGGCCAATGACAACCCCGTGCCGTTGTCCGAGGCGTGGCCCGAGGTCGCTGCGGGGCCGGCCCCGGAGGCCGCGTCGATCGACACCGTGTGGCGCAGCCGACGCTTGCGCAGGTGCGAGATCGACAGGTTCATCGCGATGCGGGTCATCCACGTCGAGAGCTTCGCGTCGCCGCGGAATCCGTCGATCTTCTGGACGACCTTGACCATCACGTCCTGAGCCAACTCGGCCGCGTCGTCGGGCTGGCTGACCATGCGCAGGCAGACGTGGTAGATCCGTTGTTGGTGGGTCCGCAGCAACTCGCCTAGCGCCGCTCGATCGCCACCGTGGACGCGGTCGAGCAGGGCTTGTTCGGCGGGCGAGTCCATAGGCAAGAAGATATCCGGGGTACGGCCGGCGGGCGGCGCGGGTGGGCAGACAGGATGTAGTGGGTACGCGGCCTGCGTCGAGCCGGTTCGCGGCGCGGAAGGTAACATGCCCCGCGGAAATTCGCGTTACGCGAACCCAGCCCTGCGGCCCCGCAGAAGATTGGGGATTTCCCGACACAACCTCACCCGTCTCTTGGACCGGAGCCCCCCGTTGGACGCATCAGACCGCTACGTTTCTCCCCTGGCCAGTCGCAACGCCTCGCCCGAGATGCAGGCGGTGTGGTCACCCCGCAAGAAGTTCACGACGTGGCGGCAGCTGTGGCTCGCACTCGCCGAGGCCGAGCACGAGTTGGGGCTGCCGGTGACCGCCGAGCAGGTGGCGGAGCTACGCGAACACCTCGACGACGTCGACTTCGACGCCGCGGCGGCCTACGAAAAAAAACTCCGCCACGACGTGATGGCCCACGTCCACGCGTTGGGGGATCAGGCCCCGACGGCCCGGCCGATCATCCACCTCGGCGCGACCAGCCAGTTCGTCAACTGCAACACCGAACTCATCCTCATCCGCGAGGCGCTGCAGATCGTGGCAAACAAACTCGCCACCGCGATCGATCGGCTGGCGAAGTTCGCGGTCGAGCACGGGGCGACGCCGACGCTGGCGTTCACCCACTACCAGCCCGCCCAGCCCACGACCGTAGGCAAGCGGGCGGCGCTGTGGGCGCACGACCTTTTGCTCGGCCTCGAAGAAGTCGAACACCGCCTCGCCAGCCTCCGCTTCCGGGGCGTCAAGGGCACCACCGGCACGCAGGCGTCGTTCCTGTCACTTTTCGGCGGCGACACGCCCGAGAGCCACGCCAAGGTTGACCGCCTCGACGAGTTGGTCACGGAGAAGATGGGCTGGCCCGCCGACAAACGCTTCGCGATCACGGGGCAGACGTACCCGCGCGTGGTCGACGGGTTGGTCGTGTCTAGCCTCGCGGCGGTTGCGGCGGCGGCGCAGCGGTGCGCGACCGACATCCGCTTGCTGGCGAACCGCAAGGAGATGGAGGAGCCTTTCGAAAAGAGCCAGATCGGCAGCTCGGCCATGGCGTACAAGCGCAACCCGATGCGCTGCGAGCGCATCTGCGGGCTCAGCAAATTCGTCATCGGCATGACCCAGACGCCCTTCGTCACGGCGAGCGAACAGTGGTTCGAGCGCACGCTGGACGACTCGAGCGTCCGTCGGTTGACACTGCCCGAGCCGTTCCTGGCGCTCGATGGCGTGCTGGACCTTCTGATCAATGTCTCGTCGGGGTTGGTCGTCTACGAGAAGATCGTCGCGGCCAACCTCGCGGCGGAGTTGCCCTTTATGGCCAGCGAAAACCTCATGATGGCCGCGGTGCAGGCCGGCGGCGATCGGCAGGAGCTCCACGAGATCATCCGCGCCCACAGCCAGGCCGCCGCGCAGCAGGTCAAGGCCGAGGGCAAACCCAACGACCTGCTCGAACGCCTGCGCGGCGAGCCGGCGTTTGCGGGGGTCGACCTCGACGCGGCGCTCGACCCCGCGTCGTTCATCGGCCGCGCCCCGCAGCAGGTCGACGCGTTCGTCGCCGACATTGTCGAGCCGATGCGCAGGCGCTACGCTGCGGCGCTGGACTACGACCCGTCGCTGAAGGTTTGAAGCCGTCTCGGCTCGGCGTCAGGGTGCGGAACCCTTCGAGCTGTGGGGTCCGGGCGCGAGAGATTCCCGGGTCTGCGACCGGGCAGACGTTACGATGGGGCCGGCGGTGGTTACGCCGATTCACCCCCGATCACGGAGACTACACATGGGTTTTTGGGACAAGCTGCGGGCCGAGCTCATCGACATCATCGAGTGGTTGGACGATTCCAACGACACGCTGGTGTACCGCTTCGAGCGCTACGGCAACGAGATCAAGCACCACGCGAAGCTGGTCGTCCGCGAGGGGCAGCAGGCGATCTTCGTCAATGAAGGCAAGCTCGCCGACGTGTTCGGCCCAGGGACGCACACGCTCAACACCCAGAACCTGCCGATCCTCGCCACGCTCAAGGGCTGGAAGTACGGCTTCGAGTCGCCGTTCAAGGCCGAGGTCTACTTCGTCTCCACCCGGCAGTTTACCGACCTGAAGTGGGGCACGCGGAACCCGATCATGATGCGCGACCCCGAGTTCGGGCCGATCCGCCTGCGGTCGTTCGGGACCTACGCCATCCGCGCGGACGACCCGGCGGTCCTGCTGCGTGAGATCGTCGGGACCGACGGCCACTTCACCACCGGCGAGATCACCGAACAGCTCCGCAGCATCATCGTCTCGCGCTTCGCCTCGGTGATCGCCGAGGAGCAGACCCCGGCGCTCGATCTCGCCTCGAACTACGACGAGTTCGGCGAGCTGATCCGGGCCCGCATCGCCGACGAGTTCACGGGCTACGGCCTGGAGCTCTCGAAGCTCGTCGTCGAGAACATCAGCCTGCCCGAAGAGGTCGAAAAATCGCTGGACAAGCGGACCAGCATGGGCGTGCTCGGCGACTTGAACCGCTACGCCCAGTTCCAGGCGGCCAACGCGATGGAGAAGGCCGCCGAGAACGAGGGCGGCGCCGCGGGGGCCGGCATGGGCATGGGTATGGGGATGCTCATGGGCACGCAGATAAACCCCGCGCCGGCGAGCGCGACGGCGACGCCTCCGCCGCTGCCCGGCGCGTCGGTCGTGTTTCATGTAGCGCGGAACGGGCAGACCAGCGGGCCGTTCGACCTGGGCACGCTGCGGACGCAGGCGGCGTCGGGCCTGCTGACCCCTGAGACGTTGGTGTGGCGTGACGGCATGGCGCAGTGGTCGTCGGCCGGGGGGCAGTCCGAACTCCGTCCGTTGTTTACGGCGAGCCCACCTCCTCCGCCCCCGCCGCCGGCCACCCCGGGGGCGTGACGTGGCGGACGTGCCGCCCGCACCATCTTCGGACGCCGAGGCCCGGGACGACTGGGCGTCGGACGCGCTGCGGTTTCCGTGTTCGCAGTGCGGCGCATCGCTGGTCTACACCCCGGGCACGACGCGGCTCAACTGCCCGTATTGCCGCCACGACAACGAGATCCCCGAGGGTCTCGATCCGATCAAAGAGCTGGACTACCGGGCGTACCTGTCGCGTCTGGCCGAGCGGTCCGAGGAATCGATCGAGGTCCGTGCCCTGACCTGCGGCGGCTGCACCGCCGAGCTGGACGCCCCGGACGTTGCCGGCAGCGCGACCGCGTTCGACTGCCCGTTCTGCGGCCACGCGATCAACACCCAGGCCCACAGCCGACGCCTGATCAAGCCGCGAAGCCTGTTGCCTTTTTCGATTAATCGGGAGCAGGCCCGGGCCGCGTTCAGCGCCTGGCTCAAGTCGCGCTGGTTTCTGCCGACGAAGCTCCTGCGCTACACCCGGCAGGACGACAAGCTCGACGGCGTGTACCTGCCGTACTGGACGTTCGATTCGCAGACGCACAGCGACTACCGCGGCCAACGCGGCGAGTACTATTGGGAGAACCAGTCGTACACCGAGCGCGTCAACGGCAAGACGGTGCGCAAGACCCGCCGGGTCCGCAAGACGCGGTGGTGGCCGGCGAGCGGCAGCGTTGCGGTGCCGTTCGACGACGTGTTGGTGCCCGGGTTTTCCGCGGAGTCGGACGACCTGGCCCACCAACTCGGGGACTGGGACCTGGCGAACCTGGTGCCCTTCGACGAGGCGTACCTCGCGGGCTTCCGGGCCGAGATCTATCAGGTCGAGCTCCCCGACGGCTTCGAGGAGGCCAAGGCCCAGATGGAGCCGGTGATCCGCAGCGCCGTGTGTTCGGACATCGGCGGCGACGAGCAGCGAATCCACGGCGTCGATACCCGATACCACGTAGTCCGATTCAAGCACCTGCTGATGCCCGTGTGGGCGAGCGCGTACCGCTGGAAGGGGCGGACCTACCGCTTTGCGATCAACGGCCGGACGGGGCGGGTAGTGGGCCGACGGCCGTACAGCGGCTGGAAGATCTTGCGGATGGTACTGGTCATCCTGGGCTTGTTGTCGGTCCTCGTAGGGTTAATTGCCCTGAGCCAGGGGGCGTAGAACGTCTTAGCCGAGGGTTGACCGCGTGGCGTAAGATGTCACACCGCCGCGGACGGCGGCGGACAGGAAGCCGATGGATTGGGACGTGATCGATCTCGGAACGATGGCCTACGCCGCGGCGCTGAAGCGTCAACGCGAGCGCAACGCAGCGGTGAGCCTCGGCGAAGCGAAGCCGGCGTTGCTGCTGGTTGAGCACGAGCCGGTGATCACGATCAGTCACCGCAAGGGGGTCCGCGAGCACCTGCTGGCTTCGGAGCAGCGGCTGGCCGAGTTGGGGATCGACGTGCAGGACACCGACCGCGGCGGCGACATCACCTACCACGGCCCCGGCCAACTCGTGGCGTATCCGATCCTGCGCCTCCACGACCACGGCCTGAACCTCGGGCGTTACATGCGCCTGCTGGAAGAAGCCGTGGCGGCCACCCTGGCTCTTTTGGGTATCGCGGGGGTGACCGAGCCGGGCGCGACGGGGGTCTGGGTGAAGAACCCGCAGGGGGCCACGTCCAAGATCTGCGCGATGGGCGTGCGGGTCCGCAAGAACACAACGATGCACGGGCTGGCGCTCAACGTGATGACGGACCTGTCGCACTTCGAGACGATCGACCCGTGCGGGCTGGGCCGCCGCCCGGTGACGAGTCTGAAGCAGATGCTGGGCGAGCGGTGCCCCTCGATGGCGGGCATCAAGTCGGCTTTGGCCGAGCAACTCGCGTCGGCGCTGGACCGATCAACTTTATCGGGGGCTCGACGATGATCGTGCCCGACATGGGCTTGTTATGGGCCGTGTGGATCACCTCGGCGGCGTTGTGGCTGGGGCTATCGGTGTTGGTTGTACGGCGGTGGAAGCTGCCGCAGCCGCCGGCGCCGTGGATCATCCTGGGCGTCGCGGCCGCGGTGCGGGTCGGCTACGTGTTGCTGATGCCGCCGGCGCTCAGCGACGACATCTGGCGGTACCTGCACGACGGCCAGACGCTGGCAGCGGGGCAGAACCCGTACGTCGTGGCGCCCTTGGAAGTCATCGAGGCGGCCGAGGCCGAGGGCGACGCCGCGGCGGAAGCGGTCGCGTGGATGCGGTGGATCAACAACCCGGAACTGGTGACGATCTATCTGCCGACGAGCCAGTGGGTGTTCGCGGCGATCAGCAAGGCGTGCGACGTGTTGGCGGGCGGCGACTGCGGTGTGATGGCGCGGCAACGCGCGTTCCGGCTGGTGTTCGCGGCGGCCGATTTATTGATCGCGGGGTTGTTGATCGCGCGCTTGAAAGCGGCGGGGCGGTCGGCGTGGTGGGCGGTCTTGTTTGCGTGGAGCCCGTTGGTGATCGCCGAGACGTCGTGGAGCGGGCACCAGGACGGCATCGGGATCGCGCTGCTGGTCGGCGGGTTGATGTTAGCCGAACGCGGGACGAGGTTGGCGGCAACGGGCTCGGATCCCGGGGGCGGCAAGGGTTCATGGTCGGCGTTGCTGTGGGCTGGGGCGCTCTTGGGTCTGGCGGCGGGGGTGAAACCGATCGTGTTGCCGTTGGCGCTGCCGTTGGGCTGGGGGTTGGTGCGTGAATGCGGATTCAAGCAAGGGATGAAGCGGACGGCCGCGGCGTGTGGGGTGGGCGTCGCGGTGTTGTTGGCGTTGTACGTGCCATTCCTGCTGATGGACGGCGGAATGACGGGCTTGTTCGAGACATCGCGCTACTTTGTCGAGACGTGGCGGTTCAACGGCTCGATTCACGCGCTGGTCGAATGGACGGTGCGGCCGGCCTTAGGGGGCGAGCCTTGGGAAGTCGCGACCCGCGCCAAGTCGATCGCCGACGCGGTGTGCGGCGGGTTGTTGGTGCTGGTCTTGTTGATCAGTTCGGGGTTCCAGCGAGATGTGTGGCGGGTAGGGGCGACGTTGTTTTTCGCGTTGGTGTGCCTGACCAGCACGGTGCACCCGTGGTACCTGCTGTGGGCCGCGGCGTTGCTGCCGGTGGCGTGGGCAGGGGTTCGGGAAGACGTGAAATCTTTCCGTGGGCTGGTGGTCGGGCCGGCGGTGTGGGTGGCGACGCTGACGCTGCCGTGGTCGTACGTCGCGTGGGTGAACTACGCCAACGGCGGGGCGTTCGACGGCGAATACCAGCCGGGTTTGGCGGTGACTTGGATGGTGTGGGTACCGGTGTATGTGGCGCTGGGGTGGGGGGTGATGCGGCGGAAAGCGCCCGGGGGTTGAGATAATTTGGTTCGGGGGTTGAGAGTACGCCGCAAGTTCGCGGCGGCGGGCTTTAGGCGGGCGGAATGTTGCTCCCAACTCTCGGTTCTGAACTCACGGCACGCGGACGATAACGGTGGGTTCAAGCTTGTCGGGTGTCTCGGCGTCGGGCTTGCTGATCGTTTGGCCGTTGTGCAGGGCGTGGGGGAAGGTGAGCTGGAGTTCTCGGATCGCCGGGCCGTAGGCGTCGTAGCCATTGACCACGACGAAGTCGGCTTGCGTAAAGAGGTTGGCGGTGACCAGCGACTGGTTGGGGCCGTGGTAGAAGTAGATGTCGATGTTGGCTTGGGCGTGTTCTTCGCGGACCTGATCGGCGTACCTTTCGGCGGTGTTGCGGAAGTCGGGGCCGTAGTCGCGGTCGAAGGCGGCGAGTAGCAGCGTGCGGTAGCCCGCGTACTGGCTGAGGTCATTCACATCGCGTTGGCCCTGGCCGCGCTCGACGGCGACGAGCTTGGCTTTATTGAACGGGCGCTTCCCGTCGATGACCGCGGCCCGTACGGTTCTGAGCTGAGCGGCGGCGTCGGGGTGGTTCTTGCGGGCGTACTTGCCGCTGTAGACGATGATGGTCTGCCCGTTGTCGAGCGTCCACACGTCGGGGATCTGGCCGGCGGCGCGGACTTTCTGCGCGAAATCCAGCGCCAAATTCATCCGACCGCCGCCCTCGAAACGGCCGAGCTCGACCGCGTAGGCTTCCCCGCGGCGGGCGGACGCGTCGCCGGGATCGGGGCGGGCGTCGCCGAGTTGTTTCCAGCGTTCCCAGGTCCCGCCGACCACGCGCGTCTCTACGCATCCGGCCCCGGATACCGCCAGGGTCACAAGGCACACCCCCCAAACCGCAGCTCGGCGAGCCAGGTGGCAGGCACGGGAACAGATAGGTCGCGACGGGTAGAACATCGGGGAATTCAGGAGGGCAGGGCGGGCGTCGGGGCCGGAAACCGACGGTGGGGTGGGAACTGGAGCCGCATTGTACCTCTCTCAAGGCGGAAAAAGGTAGCTTGGGGGTGGAACTATTCATTTATCCGGATAGACTGATGGAGTAGTCCCCACACCTGCCCGATATGTAGTCCGATGAACCGAACCGCGACCCCATCCGATGCCGTGCTCCGCTGGCTGGCCACACTGGCCGACGCCACGCGGGTGCGCCTGTTGCGGCTGCTCGAGCGTCAGGAACTCGGGGTGTCCGACTTATGCACGGTGGTTCAGCTGCCGCAGTCGACGGTCAGCCGGCACCTGAAGGTGTTGGCGGACGAGTCGTGGCTGATCAGCCGGCGTCAGGCGACGACAAACTTGTACACGATGGTGCTCGACGAATTGGAGCCGGCGCAGCGCGAGTTGTGGGTGCTGACGCGGGACCAGATGGCGGACTGGCCGACGCTGGCGCAGGACGACGTCCGATTGGCGGCGCGGCTGGCCGAGAAGGCGGGCGACACCCGCGCGTTTTTCGACGACGCCGCTTCTGGTTGGGACCGGACGCGGAGCGAGCTCTACGGCGACCGTTTTGGGCTCGACGCACTGCTCAGCCTGCTGCCGACGGACTGGACGGTGGCCGACTTCGGTTGCGGCACCGGCCGACTCGCCGCGGACCTCGCCCCGAACGTCAAACGGGTGATCGGCATCGATAACAGCCCGGCAATGCTTGAGGCGGCGAAAGCCCAGACCGGCGAGCTCAACAATATCGAACTGCTGCGCGGCGAACTCACCGACGTGCCGCTCGCCGACGTGAGTTGCGACGCGGTCATCTGCGTGCTGGTGCTGACGTATCTCGAGCCCAGTGTGGTCGCGGCGGTTCTCGGTGAGATGGCCCGCGTCCTCAAGCCCGGCGGGCGGGCGGTGGTGGTGGACCTGATGCTGCATGACCGCGACGACTTCCGCCGATCACTCGGCCAGCGTTCGATGGGCTTCACACCCGAGATGTTGGAAGCGATGCTGGGCGATGCGGGTTTCGTATCGCCGCGTTGCCGCTCGTTAACCCCCACGCCCGACGCCAAAGGGCCGACGCTGCTGCTTGGCAGTTCCGCAGCCCCGGCTTAAATCGATATCAATGCATGCGGGCGCGAAGCCGCCCGAGCCGCCCGCTTAACCCGAAGAATAAACCTCAGACCCCACCTTTACCGGAGCCCTCCCATGACCGCACTCGATACCACCATGCCTTCCGTTGAAACACTCAACGGGCTTGACTTCAAGGTCGCCGATCTCTCGCAGGACAACGTCGACTGGGGCCGCAAAGAGATCCGCCTGGCCGAGGACGAGATGCCCGGCTTGATGGCCTGCCGCGCCGAGTACGGCCCGTCGCAGCCGCTCAAGGGCAAACGCATCATGGGCAGCCTGCACATGACCATCCAGACAGCCGTGCTCATCGAAACGCTCGTCGAACTCGGCGCCGACGTGCGTTGGGTCAGCTGCAACATCTTCTCGACTCAGGACCACGCCGCCGCCGCGGTCGTCGTCGGCCCGTCCGGCACGCCCGACAAGCCCAAGGGCGTGCCCGTCTTCGCCTGGAAGGGCGAAACGTTGGCCGAGTATTGGTGGTGCACGGAGCAGGCGCTGAACTTCGGTGATAACGGCAACCTGGGCCCGCAGCTCATCGTCGACGACGGCGGCGACGCGACGATGCTGATCCACAAGGGCGTCGAATTCGAGAAGGCCGGGGCCGTGCCCGGCCGCGATACGACCGACAACGCCGAGTACAAAGAAGTGCTCAGCACGCTGGCCCGCTGCCTCGAAGCCAACCCCACACGTTGGCAGGCCGTCGCCGCCGCGTGTAAGGGCGTCAGCGAAGAAACCACCACCGGCGTCCACCGTCTCTACGAGATGCAGCGTGACGGCAAACTGCTGTTCCCGGCGATCAACGTCAACGACAGCTGCACCAAGAGCAAGTTCGACAACCTCTACGGCTGCCGCCACTCGCTGATCGACGGCATCTTCCGCGCCTCGGACGTGATGATCTCGGGCAAGGTCGCCGTGGTCTGCGGCTACGGCGACGTCGGCAAGGGATGCTGCCAGTCGCTCAAGGGCCAGGGTGCCCGCGTGATCGTCACCGAGATCGACCCGATCTGTGCCCTGCAGGCCGCGATGGAAGGCTACGAAGTCACGACCCTGGAAGATACGCTCGAAGAGGCCGACATTTTTATCACCACGACGGGCAACTACAACATCATCACCGTCGATCACATGGCGAAGATGAAGGACAAGGCGATCGTCGGCAACATCGGCCACTTCGATAACGAAGTCGAGATGGCCAAACTCGAACAGGTCACCACCCGCACTAACATCAAGCCGCAGTACGACGAGTTCACCTTCGAAGACGGCCACAGCGTGCTGATCCTCGCCGAGGGCCGGCTGTTGAACCTCGGCTGCGCCACGGGACACCCGTCGTTCGTGATGTCGGCCTCGTTCACCAACCAAACGATCGCCCAGATCGACCTGGCCCTGAACATGGACGGCAAGACGACGCTGTCGGGCGAGGTCTACGAGGCAGGCAAGGTCTACGTCCTGCCGAAGGTGCTCGACGAGAAAGTCGCCCGCCTGCACCTCGACAAGCTGGGCGTGAAGCTCACGACGTTGAGCCAAGAGCAGGCCGACTACATCGGCGTCCCGGTTGAGGGCCCGTACAAGCCTACTCACTACCGCTACTAAACCATCACGACACGGCTTGTGAAGTAACAGGTTTAATCAATCGTCATCGGACGCCCCCGGCCGTGGGTCGGGGGCGTCTTTGTGTTTCTGCCTAGGGTGTTTTGCCCAATCACGCGCGCGGTAAGAAAAAGCGTGAAATACTGCGTGACGGATGCACGCCGTTTCAGTAGGATCGGGGCTCATGTTGTCGTCGGCCGCTCGGCCACGGTAGTGGGGGGATTTTTTTACGGATCCGGGTCTGCACCGGGTCCTCTACCGAGGAAAGGATAGATTCAATGAAGTCGCCTCGAAAATCATGGTTTAGCTGTTCTGCGCGCCGCCCCCGAGCCGGGTCTGACACTGTGGCGTCTCCGAAGCCGGGGCCCGTCCACGCGGGCATCCAGCCCCTTGAGCCGCGTCTGCTGATGTCGGCCGACATCCTCAACGGCCCGCCGGACACATTTCTGACCGGCTTCGGCGAGCCGAACTCCTCGTACTTCGCCCAGACTTTTCGGCCGACCGACGACGGGTTCGCCGATGAGTTGACTTTCCAGGCCGAGCCGGTCGGCGTTCAAGACGACAATAACTTCCGCGTGCTCGTCACGGAGCTCGCGCCCGGCTTCGACCAGAACGTCCGCGAGTCGTTCGAGCCGACCAGCATCCTCTTCGAAAGCGACCCGATCACGATCCCGTTTAACGACCCGATCACCGATGTCGTGGTCGACCTCGGGGGCCTATCGCTGGCAGGCGGGACCGACTACGCCTTCATCATCGACAGCTTTGTCGAGAACGACGGCACCATCAATCAGGCCCGCGCCGGGGTGAAAAACGGCTACGACGACGGGCGATTCTTCTTCCTGAACTTCACCGCGCTCGAGCGGCCCGACCATTTCGCGTCGCGTGCCTGGCGCACACAATCCACCACCGAGGACCTGTCGTTCTCGCTGACGTTCCTCTCGGCCCCGATCGCCGACGCCGGTGGCCCCTACGCCGGCGTCGAGGGCGACACGATCACGCTCGACGCCTCGGCCTCCACCGACCCCGACGACGACATCGTGCTGTACGAGTGGGACACCGATTTTGACGGCGTGAATTTTGACGCCGATCTGAGTTCGGCCACACCGTTTGTCGACGTGAGTTTCGGCGATGATTTTGCCGGCACCGTCGCGGTGCGTGCGACCGACGCCGAGAACCAGACCGACATCGCCACGGCGAGCGTGACCATCGCCAATGCCGTGCCCTCGCTGGCCGTGACCAACCCCAACGCGACCGACGGCGACGCCGAACAATTCAGCGACGACATCGCCGCCATCCGCTTCGACGCCACCGACGTCGTAGCCGATACGCTCAACGCGACCGTCGAGACCTCGACCGACGGCGGGGCGACGTTCTCCGCCGGGCTTCCGGCCGGGCTGAGCTTCAATGGCAGCGCCGATCAGGTGGGCGACGCCGTCTGGACGATCGACGGCACCGCCGACCTAGCCCCGGGCGACTACACCTTCCGCGTCACCGTCAGCGACGAGGACGGCGGCGTGAGCCAGGCGACCGCCGACCTGACGATCGCGGCCGAGGACGCCGCGGCGACCTACACCGGCCCGCAGGCGGTCTCGACCCAAGCCGACGGCTCGTTCTCCGTGGATCTGAGGGCCTTTGTCGAAGAGGTGCCCGACGGCCAGCCGGGCGACTTCTCCACCGCGACCGCGACCTTCCGGCTGACGCCGGACACCGGCGGCGACGTGGTCGAGTTGACCGCGCCGGTTGCGCCCGACGCGGGCGACCCGTCGAGCGATATCGTGGCGGCGACGTTCAGCGGCCAGCTCGCCGCGGACGCCGAAACCGCGATCTACACCCTCGAAGTGCTGGTGGGCGGGAACTACGTCGGTCTCGACGCGACGGTGTTGACCGTGGCCCGGCCCGACGACAGCCGGGCCTTCGGGGCCGGCAGCATCGTCGAGCAGCAGGCCGAGGGCGGCAGCGTCACGGTGACTAATTTCGACGGCTCGACCGAGTCGGTCGACCTGTCGATCGCCGACGATAGCCGCGTCCGCTTCGGGGTGTTCGCCGACTTCCGCCGCAATGACCAGCTTCGGGGCCGGTTCACGACCGTGTTCCGCGACGCCGCCGGTGAGTGGTGGGTGCTCTACGCCACCGAGCTGACCAGCTTCACCACCGAGGCCGACGCCGACAACGACGCATCGACCCGCGACTTCAGCGCCAACCTCATCGGCAACGCCCGGCTGATCAACCTGTCGACCGGTCAGCGCTCCGGCTCGTTGACGATGGTGGTCGACATCACCGACAACCGAACCCGCGGCATCGACGACACCATCGGCTTCAGCCTCTGGGACGGCGATCAACTCGCGCTGTCGTCCAACTGGGACGGCACCCAGACGGTCGAACAGGATCTGGACCGTGGCAACACCCGGGTGGTCGTCGCTTAACGCTTCCCAACAGCGCCCTTCAAACTCATCGAATCCAGCACACGGGATAAACCTAGGCCCACGGACTCCGTCCGTGGGCTTTTATTTTCGTGGGTCGGTGTCTAGCCGCGGCGTGAACGAGACGGTGCGGGGTTTTCGCGCGGCTACACATGGCTCTTGAGGTACGCTTCGGCGAAGTCGACGAGCGGCCGGGCCGGGATCAGCCGTGCATCGGCCGAGCCAACAGGGCCAACGCTAACGTGCGAAGTTTCCTGCTCGAACGCTTTGCCGATCGTGGGGAAACGCCCGTCGTCGTGGTCTAAGTCATCAACGGTCACCCAAAGCCGCTCGCCGTCGATCCACGCGGCAAAAGATTCCTGTTGGGCGGGGATACGTGGCGGCCCGACACGGTGTTCCGCGAGGTGAAGCAGAGTGCAGCGTTCGTATCCCACGCCGAGCAGGAGGATGCGGGCGTCGTGTTCATAGAGCTTGCCGTAGGGCGACCCGGGGCCGAGGCTGAAGGGCAGCGGGTGATCGGCGACGAGGGTGTCGGCCCGCGGGCCCTGAGCCGCGAGCGATACCTGTGGGTGGGCTGAGCGGCGGGTCGCGGGCATCGCGCGGAACGCCTCGGCGACGGCCCCCATGCCGTCGCACGGCGTAATATCGGGATCAAACGCCGGCCAGTGTTCGCGGATGATCGGCCACCACTCCTCGGGGACGGGCGGCCGTTCCCACTGCGCGGGGTCGGACCAATCCGGGCTGTGGGCAGGCATCACCAGCGTCCCCGTTGGCCCCGCGGCCTCACGCAAGGCCTCGATCACCGCTTGCGCCCCGCCGACCACCCACCCCAGCGCCGACATCGCACAATGAACCATCAGCGTTTGGCCCGGCTGGACCCCGAGTCGACGCAAGTCATCGGCGAGTTGCGTCCCGGTGGCGGTCTGCGCGTGGATGGGCATGGTCGGCTCCACACGAGGGTGGGGATCGCCCGGTGGTTCACCGCGCGTACTCGATCGTGCGCATCTCGCGGAGGACGGTGACCTTGATCTCGCCGGGGAAGGTCATCTCCTCGCTGACGCGTTTGGCGATGTTGCGGGCGATGGCGTGGCAGGCGTCGTCGTGGACGCCGTTGGGGTCGACGACCACACGGACCTCGCGGCCGGCCTGGATGGCGAAGGCCTCCTTGACGCCCTTCTGGTCCTTCGCGATCTGTTCGAGGTCCTGGAGCCGCTTGACGTATTTCTCCAGCGACTCGCGGCGGGCGCCGGTGCGGGCACCCGAGATCGCGTCGGCGGCCATGACGATCGGGGTGTAGGGCGTGGTCGCGGGGATGTCGTTGTGGTGGCCGGCGATGGCGTTGAGCACGGCCTCCTTCTCGCCGTACTTTCGGCAGAAGTCGGCGCCGATCTTGGGGTGGCCGCCTTCGACCTCGTGGTCCATCGCTTTGCCGATGTCGTGCAGGAAGCCGCAACGCCGGGCGAGCTCGCCGTCGAGGCCGAGCTCGTCGGCGATGACCTGGCAGAGGTAGGCGACCTCGTGAGAGTGGCGGAGGATGTTCTGGCCGTAGGACGTGCGGTAGTGCAGCCGGCCCATCTGTTCGGAGATCTTGGGGTGCAGCCCGTGGATGTTGGCTTCGTCGCAGGCGTCGCGCCCGTATTTGACGATCTTCTTCTCGAACTCTTCGGTGACCTGCTTGGAGAGTTCTTCGATGCGGGCGGGGTGGATGCGGCCGTCTTCGAGCAGGCGGCGCAGCGTCTCGGCGGCCACGGCCCGGCGGACGGGATCGAAGCAGGACACGATCACCACGCCGGGCGTGTCGTCGACCACGACGTCGACGCCGGTGGCGGCCTCGAAGGCGCGGATGTTGCGGCCCTCGCGGCCAATGACCCGGCCCTTCATCGCGTCGTCCTCGACGGGTACCGAGTTGCTGGTCGACTCGGCCGAGTGCTCCGAGGCGTAGCGCTGGATCGCGGTGAGCGTGATCTTCTGAGCGGCGTCCTTGGCTTGTTCCTCGGCCCGTTCGGTGACCTGCTTGATGAGCTGGCCCGACTCGTGGGTGAGCTGCTGCTCGAGCACGGTCATCGCTTCCCGCTTGGCGTCTTCCTCCGAGAGGTGGGCGATGCGTAAGAGGTCGTTCTTGAGGTTTTCCTGGTGCTGTTCGTTGGCTTTCTGACGCTGCTTGAGCAAAGCCTCGGCTTCGTCGAGTCGGCCGTCGATCTGGGCCTGTTCTGTCTTGATCCTGTTATCGAGGTCGAGCAGATACTTTTCCTTGGTGTTGAGCGTGTCGAGTTTTTTGTCGAGCAGGTCTTCGCGCTTGGTCAGCCGGCGTTCTTTCTCGGCGATCTCGTTGCGGGTCGTCTCGGTTTCCTTGTCGAACTCCTCGCGGCGCTGGGCGGCGGCGTTGCGGGCGTCGAGTTCGATCTGCTTGGCGAGGGTTTCGCCTTCGCCGCGAGCCTTGGCGCGGACATCGTCGGCCTCACGTTTGGCGGCCCCGAGGGTGTTGCCGGCGACGAGCTTGAGGAGGCCGTAGGCGGCGCCGGCTCCGACGAGCAGGCCGATGATCAGTTCGAGGGGGGAGAAAGCCAGCACCGCGGGGGGGTAGGCGAGTAGCGAGAGGATGGGGTCGTTCACGGGTCAGCCCTTTCCGGGCGGCCGCGGACGCCATAAGGTGCGCCTCGGCCGTGGTTAAGGCACGAGGTTTCCGGGAGGAAAGCCAGACGACGTGAACGGGATCGATCGGGGCGGGAAACGCTTAGCGTGGGCCGCGGCGATGGGGCCGGGGCGGGTGGTTGAACCGGGCCCATTCGGCGTGCCGGCGTAACGCCGGAGTCGCTGCGGGGGCGGGGCATCGGCTCAAGCCGGGCACGGGTACCGCGTGAGCGACGCGTACGCGTCGGTCGGCCGCAGGTTCAAGCCAGATCAAGAGCCAGCAAATAAGGGGTTCAATCCACAACATGCCAATTCACGTTTCCCTTCCCGCCGGCCGGGGCCGGGCGAGACTCCGCGGAGCGTAAGACGTTGGCTCAACGGATGATCGGGCGATTCAAGTGTCGGTCCGGACCGGAACTAGTGCCGGATTGGAGTGTCACGAAGACACCGATTCATACAACATCATATTAGCCGTGTTCACGGCCGAGCGTCAACTTTCGTGACCGCGACGTTAGAAAATCTTACCTGCCGCACGCCGGTCCAGACCAGCAATTCAAACCCCATCACCGCGGCCCCGAACGCAACCACGCCCAGCAGCAGCCGGTACTCTGGGTTCCATCGCCCCAGGAACTTTCGCGCCCACGCCTCGAAGACACCCGAGGTCTCCACAAGGCTCAATACTGCCAGCACCACGGCCGCCAGGATCCAACCCACCGACGCGTAACACGTCAGCCGCTCGGCCAACCGAAACGGCACCCGCCACCCGCGTCGCCGGCTGAAAAACGTCACGCCCAGCGATTCGATGTAAGTCATGATCAGCACGGTTTTCGCCGCCGCCATCCCGACAACCCACGACAGCAGAATAGGTTTGTCGTGCCCCACGGCGGTGAACACGCCCCAGCCCACCCCAACGATCAACGCGATCGACAGCAAAAAAAACCGGGCGGGCAGGTTCGGCCCGTCGAGCCGCATGCCGCGAAAAAACCGTTTGGGGCCGCCCAGCACGCCCCGGGCTGCCTCGAGCCAGTGGCCGGCAGTCATCCGCGCCTGCCAAGCCGGGCCGGTCCGGTGGAGGGGGAGCGAATCGGAGATGGGTAATCCACACTCCGGGCAGACCTCGGCGAGGCGCAGGCCACGCAGCCCGTAGCCACAGGACTCGCAGAGCAAGGCGGGGCGGGCGGGGTTCTCGGCTTCCTCGGCAACCCATCCCGCGGCGTCTTCGGCTGATGGAGCGTCCGTGCCCGGCGGTGGGGGTGTGGTCGGGTTGGAAGGGTCGGCGGTGGTGATATCAGAGTTTAGCGCCCTCGGCTTGCTCATGGGATAAACCCCTCCGGTTGTTGAGCGGGCGACCGCAGATGGCGTCGCCCGTTCGATGCCGGGCGGGTCTCCGGATTCTTAAACCCCGGCGGCGTGCGGGACGCCGGGCAGCCGCAACGCCTGGTGCTGGAGTTGGTGGGCAAGGCGTTTGGGCTCGGCGGTCGCGGCGAAGTAGGCCCGCTCCGCGTCGGCCAGGGCTTCGCGGTGGCTGGGTTTGTCGGGGGCCACGATCGGGAGCCCTGCGGCGACGGCAAATCGGGCGCTGGCGACGGCCGGTGTACGACCCATCAGCACGGCGTCGCATCCCGCCAGCACCCGCCACGGCGTGGCCAGCCGGGCGTCCTGAACCATCCGGTCCGGCTGGCGGTACGCGTCGAGCACCGTTTGGGTCCGGTCTCGGCCGGCTTGGAACGGGTGGACCAGCAGGTACAGCTTCCGTCCGGTGGCGTGGCCGACCAGATCGATCGTGGTCATGGCCGGGCTGGCGTCCGCCGCGGCGGGGGGGTCGCCGAGCAGGGCGACGACCGGGGCGTGGTCTTCGACGTTCCACGCCGCCCGGATTTCCGCGCGCTGTTTCGACAGCCGGTCCTCGGCGGCTTCGGTGGACCACAGGGGTGTGGCGGTGACGCGGTCGGCGTGCAAGCCTTCGTCGATTAAGCGCTGCCGCAGCACCTGCCCGAACGTTTCGATCTTCAGATCGGGCGTGACGAGGCGACGCAATTTCTTCCGACCCGCCGCGTCGGGGAGGGCGGTCAGGTGTAGGGTCACGCCGCGCCCGTGTCCGATCCAACGCAGCGCCGACAAGACGCTCAGCGACCATGCGTGCAGCGCGGCGTCGCGGCCCCGCCGGGCGAACCAGCGGCGCAGCCCCACGACGCCCCAGCCCGCGTGGCCCGCGGGCGCCGACAGAAATCCGCCGCCGCCCGGCACCAGCCCGGCCGCCTCGGCGCGCCGACGCAGCGGCGTCCCGCCCACGAGCAGCACCGGCTCGCCGAGTTCGGCCAACCACGCCAGCGTCACCGCGTCGGACTGCGGCGACGCCTGATCGATCACGTGCAGGATGTTGCGGGGCGCCGACGATCCGTCCATCAAAGCGACTCGCCGGGTTCGGGGCGTTTCCAAGGATAGAAGATGCGGGCCAGTTCGAGCCCCAGTTCGTCGGCCAGCTGTCGCTGCAGATCGTGGGGCGTATCCCGATGGCCGATCGATCCCTCGCGGGTCTGGTACTTCATCTCCACGGTGAACCGGTAGCCCGGCCCCGGCGGCGCGGCGGGGTCGACCAACCCACGGGAGGCGGGCCACAGCCGTGCGCCGTCTTCGCTGCGGACGACTTTGACTTCGACCGTGGCGGTGGGGCGGACGAGGTTGCCTTCGATCTGACCCGAGGCGCTGACCACTTTGGCGTAGATGACCTGGTCGGCGCCCAGCTGTCGGCCGATCTCGTCGATCGGGGTTGTCGCCCAGTCGCGGGCCAGCCGGCGTTCGAGACGAGCGACTTCACGGGGCTCGATGAACTCGGCTTCGGGGAGCGCTTCCTCGGTGAGCCGCAAGTGATAAACCGCGGTCGTCCCGATCTGGCGGGACAGCGATGGGTTGTCCAGGTGGTTCTGTGGGTCGTCGACCAGCACGGCCGTATCCTCGTCGGGCAGCACGTACCGGGCGGGGACCACGTCCGGGCCCGAGATGACCGACAGCAGCGACGCCGCGCCCTGACACCCTCCGGCGATACACAATATCCCCACGACCGAACACACCGCGGCGTAGCGCGCGCTCTGGAGTGCCACGCGGATCGATCCTGAACAGCCTTGACCCATCATCGCGGCGGGGCTTCCTCGTGGTCAAAGAACAACCCAGCCGCCCGCAATGTGAACAGCTCCAACACCGCCGCCTCGATCGCTTCTTCCTCGGCGTGATAGCTAATCATCCCGAACTCACTGTTCTCGGGAAACTCGGCCCGGACCTGTTTCTCGAACACGCGGTTGTCGGGCACCTCGGCCTCGGCCTCGTAGACCGCCACCATGCCGTCGATCACGCCGCGCCAGACGTTGGCGTTGCCCTCTTCGTTGGTGCGGTACTCGTTGAGCTCGATGACCACCAGCCGATCGACGCCGAGTTGCTTGATCAGCCGGCTCGGGCGGGCGGTGATCCAGTACGGGTTGCGCCGTTGAAACTCGTCGATCTCACGCGGGAGCGACACCGCGACGCCCGGCACGTTGTTGGCGATGCTGTTGCTCACGGTCGTGCTCACCACGAACGGGCTGCGTGGGAAGCGGAACAGCGTGTACTCGTCGGCTGAGACCAGCACCGCGACGCGCTTTTCGTCCAGGTCGGTGTACTCGGCCGCGACCGGGATCGGCTTGTCGTCGTCTCGGAAAACCTGCGCCCCCCAGCCGATGATGTTGCAGCCCGACAGCAGCAGCGTGGTCCACAACAGCACGAACAGCAGCAGCACCCGCTTGGCGAGCGAGCGGTAGTTGCGGGACAGGATCATCGATTTGGGTAGCATCCAATACTCCAGGTGAGGCCGAGAAAAACTAAACGCCCCACGCCGTTCGTCCGGCGGTGTACGCCCAGCCCAACAACACCACCCCGATCAGTAGCACCACCACCCGCGGCCGCCACAGCGCCGTGCCCAGAGCGGCGAGCGACATCCCGCTCCACAGCGCCCAGCCCCCGAGCACCGCCGCCATGGCCGTGACCACCGCGAGGATCAGCCCCGCGGGCTGCACGGCGAAGGCGTCGAGGAAACGCCCGTCGGCGGCCAGCGTGAACGACGTGGTCATCCCGCAGGTCGCACACGGGTAGCCGGTCGCCGCCTCGAAGCCGCACGGCTGCAGGCCCAGCTGGGTATGGGTGCCAATCCCCCGTTCCGCCGGCGTCAGCCCGGCCGCCGTCAACAGCACCGCCGTCGTGGGCAAGAACACGAACAACGCCACCAAGCGGCTTGGCAGCGCCCGCCGCGGCGCGGACGCGGGGAGCGTCTCGCGCGGGAGTGAGGCCGACTCCGCCGCGGAATCCACGGCGGCAACGGGTTGGGCGGGCGTGTCATCCATGAACCCCCTAAGAATACCCCGCCGCACGGCGCGGGTCCAAGGCCGCGCCGGGGATTACAATATCGGCTTATGGGATTCCGCCTGCCCCCACAAGCCGAAAGCGAGGCCGAGCCCGTTGGGGCGCGGTCGCCGGGACGCAAAAGTCGCGGCCGACGGATGCGCGCCAAGACCATCGCGGTGCTGCCGACCATGTTCACGCTGGCGAACCTGCTGTGCGGGTTTCTGGCGGTGTTCATCGCGTCCCTGCCGCTGGGCACGCCCATGGCGTTCGACTGGACGCCGCTGTTCTGCGCTGCGTGGTTCATCTTTTTCGGCCTGATCTGTGACGCCCTGGACGGGCGGGTGGCGCGGATGACCCGCAGCACCAGCGACCTGGGCGAGCAGCTTGATTCGATGGCCGACATGGTGACGTTCGGCGTCGCCCCGGCGTTCATCCTCGTGCAGGTCATCGGGGTGCAGGCACCGTTTGTCTCGGAGATCGGCGACACGTTCTACGACCGCCTCGGGCTGGTCGTGGCGTGCATCTATGTCGCCTGTGCCGGACTCCGGCTGGCGCGGTTCAACATCGAAAAGAGCGACGAGGAGGCCGCGGGCGGGCACCTGTATTTCGAGGGCCTGCCCTCGCCCGGGGCGGCCGGCGCGGTCGCGGGCCTGGCACTCTTGCACCAGAGCATCTGGGCGAACAACAACCAGGCAACGGGCGCGGACGTTGCGGCTTACGTCATGTTGGGCTCGGGGTTGCTGTGCGCCGTGGCGATGGTCAGCCGGTTCCGCTACGTGCACATCATGAATCGCTACATCCGCGGCCGGGCCCCTTTCCCGGCCGTCGTGGCGGGCGTGATCGTGCTGCTGCTGCTCTTGGTCTGGCCCCAGCCCGCGATCGCGGTAGGCTTCGTGGCGTACGCCGTGAGCGGCCCGGTCGCGGCGTTGATGCGGCGGCGCAAGCAGCCTCTCGACGCTTAGCCCGCCGTGTCCCGGTGTTCAGGCGTGAGACGGTTTTAGTCCTCGTCGAACTTGGAGTCCACAAGTGCCGTGATCGCGGCGACCGCGTCGTCGGCGTCGGGGCCGTCGGCGGTGACGGTGAGTCGGGTGCCCTTGGTCGCGGCGAGCATCATGAGTTGCATGATGCTCTTGGCGTCGACGACCTGCTGGTCCTTGGCGATCTTGATGTCGCTGGAGAAACCGCTGGCCGTGTCGACGAGCGACATCGCCGGCCGGGCGTGGAGCCCGAGGCGATTGCTGATCGTCACGTTGGCGGTCGATTGCGGCATGGGGAGAGTTGCGGGATTGAGCGATTGAACAAAAGCGGTCGTGCTTGGCCGATCGCCAAATCGCTGAATCACCGAGGCAGTAAATTCAGATCGTTTGGGAATCGGCTTCTTCGAGCAGCGTCACCACGGCCTCGTGGTTGTCGGCCTGACGCAGGAAGCTGCGGAACGTGTCGTTCTGCAGGTTCGCGAAGATGTTCTCCATCGCGTGGAGGTGCTGATCGGGCTGGTCGGCCGGGGACAGGAGCATGAAGATCGAATAGACCGGCTGCTTGTCGAGCGCGTTGTAGTCCACGCCGGCCTGGCTGATGCCGATGGCGGCGGCGACCTTGGCGATCTGCTCGTGTTTGACGTGGGGGATGGCGACCCCTTTGCCGAAGCCGGTCGACCCGTTCTTTTCTCTCTTGAGGATCTCGTCGATCAGGGTGTCGCGCAGGTCGGCCGGGGCGGCGCCGGCTTCGATCAGGGCGTCGACCAACTCGGCGACGACGTCGTCGCGCTGAGCAGACTGGAGTTGCGGAAGGATCGCGTCATTTACAACAAAATCGCTGAGCTTCATAGCGGGTCTCGGGGGTGGCCGGGAACAACGAGGGGGCTGGCAGGGTAGACGGCGTGATTGTAGCTCGGACCGCGATCGATGCGACCCCGGGGCCGAGCCGCGGCTTTACCAGCGGTGGCGGTGGACGAGCTTGTCCTTGTGGTCGGCGAGTTGGCGTTCGAGCTTAGATTCGGCGTCGTCGACCGCGGTGTAGACGTCAGCGTGTTGGCCGTGAGCGACGAAGTGTTCGTGGCCGTCGACGTGGGCGATGAGTTCGACGTCGTAGGTGCGCTTGTCCTTGTGGCTCAGGACGACCTCGACTTTGGAGATGCGGTCGAAGTAGCGGGTGAGCTTGCCGGCCTTTTCTTGGGCGTAGGTGCGGATCGGATCGGTAACGTCGAGGTGGCGCCCGGTGACGGTGATGTCCATGAAAGCATCCTGGAGGTGGGTAGGGAGTCGATGAGATCTAGATTTTAGGTTGCCGGCCCGTGTCCTCGGCGTCGTTGGTGCCGGGCAGGATCATTTGCCCCTCTTGGCGGTTGATGACTTGGTTCTGGGGGATGACGACGCCGCCGGACACGGCGAACTTGAGCGCTTCTTCGACGGTGATGGGCAGGTCGATGGTGTCGGCTTTGGGTACGGTGATGACGTAGCCGGTGAAGGGGGTCGGGCTACTGGGGACGAAGACGGTGAGGCAGGCCTGGCCGGCCGTATCTTCGATCAGCTTCATCGTGTCGCCCGTCACCAGCCCAACCGACCACAGCCCCTTACGCGGGTACTGCACCGCGACGACGCGGTTGAAGTCGATCTTGTCTTCGCTGTCGCCGCCGAAGAAGAAATCGGTGACCTGTTTCACGGCCGGGTACACGTTGCGGATCAGAGGGACCCGGGCGATGAGGTTCTCGCCGGTGCGGTACAGCCGGCGGCCGATGAAGCTGGTGACGATGACCCCGGCGATGTAGATCAGAACAATCGCCAGCACCACGCCGATGAGGTTGAGCACGCGCAGCTTGCCGAGGCGTATCGAGTCCCATTTGGTCTCGAAGGCGTGGAGGCGTGCCTTGAACACGATGTCGTCCTGCGACTTCTGCCACTCCAGCCGCTTGGTGCGTTCCACGCCGGCGGGCAGCACGTTGATCCCCAGGTCTTTCTTGAGTTGGTCGAGTTGATTGACTTCCCAGTCGTCCTTGCGCGAGCGCGGCAACTCGTCGTAGATGTCGGTGAAGTCCTGGTCGGTCGGCTGGGGCCAATCCGAGAACTGGATGACCGCCGCCCGGACCCCGGCGTTGATCGGCCCGGCGATGTTCTGATTGACGAACTGGTAGGCGATGACCAGCAGCCAGATCGTCAGCGCCGTGGGCAGCACGATTGCCAGCCCGCGGATGAAGAACTTCTTGAAGTCGGTGCCGAAACTGTGCGGCGGTTGGTGGGGTTGGTCGTCGGGCATAGGGACAAGCGATCGGGTGCTAGCGGACGTCGAAGCGGAACAGGCGTTTCTTGCCCGCCCGCAACAGGAGGTAGCCGTCGACCACGTCGGCGTCGCTCACGGCGTGGGCGATGTCGGTGATCTTGGTGTCGTGGACGCGGACGCCGCCGCCCTGGATCAGCCGGCGGGCCTCGCCTTTCGACTTAGCCAGTTCGGCGGCGACCAACAGGTCCAGCACCGCCGGGCCGGCCGCCAGTTCATCCGCCGACAGCGTAGCGCTGGGGATCGCTTCGCGGGTCATGTCCGCCGGGGCTCCGCCCGAGGCGAACGCGCCGCTCGCCGCGTCGCGGGCCTTGGCGGCTTCGTCTTCGCCATGCACCAGCTTGGTCACTTCGTACGCCAGCCGCACCTTGCTGTCGTTGATCGCTCGGCCCTCGGCCGCCCCGAGCGCGTTGATTTCTTCCATCGGCAGGAACGTGAAGTAGCCCAGGTACCGACCGACATCCGTGTCGGCGACGTTCCGCCAGTACTGGTAGAACTCGAACGGCGACGTGCGGCCCGGGTCGAGCCAGACGTTGCCCGATTCGCTCTTGCCGAACTTCCCGCCGTCGTTCTTGGTGATCAGCGGGAAGGTGAGGCCGGCGAGGTCCGCGTCGTGGAGCTTGCGCCCGAGTTCGATGCCCATCACGATGTTACCCCACTGGTCCTGCCCGCCGATCTGCAGCGTGCAGCCGTGCCCGTGGAAGAGATGGGCGAAGTCGTAGGCTTGGAGCAGCATATAACTGAACTCGAGGTAGCTGATGCCCTCGCCGTCGCCGGACATGCGTTGCTTGACCGACTCCATGGTCATCATGCGGTTGACGCTCATCTTGCTGCCCATGTCGCGGAGCACGTCGAGCCACGACAGCGGGCCGATCCAGTCGTAGTTATTGAGCAGCACCGCGTCGGTGTCGCGCGGGTGATCGGGATCGCCGAAGTCCAGGAAGCGAGCGATCTGTCGCCCGACGGCCGCGACGTTGTGCCGCAGCGTGGTCTCGTCGAGCAGGTTGCGAGCCTCGGACTTGCCGGATGGGTCGCCGACCATCCCCGTTGCCCCGCCGACGACCACCAGCGGCCGGTGCCCGGCCCGCTGCAGGTGAGCCAAGCCCATAATCGGCACGAGCGAGCCGACGTGCAGCGAATCGGCCGTCGGGTCGAAGCCGCAGTAGGCGGTGACCGGCGACGAGAGCCGGCGCCGGATCGCGTCGGGGGCCTCCGTGCATTGGGCCACGAGGCCGCGCTCGGCCATCGTGTCGTAGAAGTTTTGGGTCGTCGCGGTGGTCATCAAACGGCTCGGAGCATGGGGGCGTGGCGAGCACCCGATTCTAACGGCTCCCGCGGTCCCGCGGGCCCCGCGGGTTCGGGCGGGGCGGCAAGAACACAAGTAGCGGTCGTTCCTTGGGTTCAGGGCAGGAAGCGATCGCGCAGCTCCGGAGGCACCAACGGGCAGGCGTCGTCGGGCTTCTTGAAGAGCCGGTGCCGCACCGACGCGACGCGGTCGTAGCCCCAATCACGCACCGGCGGGGGTACCAGCCGGGCCAGCCCCGAGAGCACCGCCCAGCCGCCGCCCAGCCGTTTCATGATGTGCAGCACCGCCGCGGACCTGACCAGGAGCGCCGCGGCCGCGTCGTCGCCGCCGCGTTGCACGACGATCGAATCGGGCAGCGATTCTCGTCGGCGCTCTTCGATGCGTCCGGCAAACGTCGGGCCTTGCAGCGGCGCAAAGCGGAACTTTTCTCCGCCGGGGTCCCGGGGCACGACGAACCTGATCCAGCGGTGACAGAGCCCGCAGGCGCCGTCGTAAAAAATGGTGTCGGGCTCGGGCATGCGGTCAGTCTACGCACCGGCGCCGGCGGGGCTGACGGCCAAAGTACCCTCGGTGTCGACTAGCCGCTCCATCCCGCGCCGCCAAAAGTCGCGGAATTGCTCGGCGTCGGCGATCGGCTGCACGTCCCGCTTGAGCCCCGGCCACGGCTGGAGGTGGGCCGAGTACTTGCTGATCCGTGTCTTGATCGTGCGCAGCGCCACGGGTTCGTCGCGGTAACGGCACAGGTTCTCGAAGTGGTCGAGGACCAGCTTGGCCCGGTCCACGCGCGGCAGCGGCGGGGGGTCTTCGCCGGTGGCCAAGCGGTATGCCGTGTCACGGAACAACCAGGGCTGCCCCATTGCGCCCCGCGCCACCATCACGCCGTCGCAGCCGGTGACCGCGATCATGCGTTCGGCGTCGGCGGGCGTCGTAATGTCGCCGTTGCCGATGACCGGGATCGTGGGGTGTCGACGCTTCACGCCTTCGACCGTCTGCGCGATCCCGTCGAGCCGGACCGACGGCTTGAACTTCATCGCCGTGGTCCGCCCGTGCACCGTGATCATCGCGACGCCCACGTCGCACAGCCGCGGCGGCAGCGAGTCGGCGACGATGCACGAATCGTCCCAGCCCAAACGGATCTTCGCGGTGACCGGCACCCGCACCGCGTCGACCACGGCTTTCGTCAACGCGACCGCGTGGCCGGGGTCGCAGAGCAGCTTCGAGCCGCCGTGCTTCTTGGTGACCTTGTCGACCGGGCAGCCCATGTTGATGTCGATGATCGTCGCGCCGCGGTCCTCGGCCCACCGCGCCGCCTCGGCGAGGATGCCGGCGTCCGAGCCGTACAACTGCATGCACACCGGCGTGTCCTCAGGCGAGATCGCCGCCCGCCACATCGCTTTGTCCGTCTCGCGCAACACGCTGTGCGGGCACAGCAACTCGGTGCACGCCAGCCCCAGCGCCCCGTACGTCCCGTCGCCCACGTCGTGCGGCCCGCCGCAATGCTCAGCCCGGCACGCGACACCGGGCACCGACCGCGCGACCAGCCGGTAGGCCAGATCAAAATACCCCGCCACCGGCGCAAGCAGCAGGTTCGTCTTCAGGGGAACATCACCGACAAGCAACATCCAAATAGTTTAGCGGGCGATCGTTCATCGCTTCGCGCCCAACCCCTCACGCCGCTCCGGCGTCTCGCTCGACCTCGGCGCGGGCCGCCGAGACCTCGGGGATCTCACCGCCGGCCGACGCGGCGGTTTCGGGCTGCGGCTTCGGCTTCGGGGTGGCCCGGCCGCGGCGTGGCAGCGACGGACCGCTGAGGATCACGGGCTTCGTTGTCGACGGCGGCGGCGGGGCGGCGGCGGGGCGGGGCGACTTGAGGCCGAGTTCCAGACACAGCGCGTGCAGATCGATGATGGGGTGGGGCTCGTCGTCGGCGGGTTGCAGAATGCGCTTGCGCAGCCGTGAGAAATACTTGCCCTCGTCGCTGAGCTTGTCGTGGCGGACCAGGCCCTTGAGCTCGGCGTTGTCGTGCGGGCGGGTCATGTTGGTCGTCAGCGCGAACAGGTCGAAGCCCGTCGTCGGCGGGTAGGGCAGGCCATCGAACACCGCGGCGCGGATCAGCTTCTTGCCGCGCTGCCGCGACAGGTCGCGGGTGATCTGCGAAGCCGTGAGCATCTCCCGCAGCAGCCGATCGAGCAGGGGGTTTTCGCTGAAGTCTTCGCCGACGCGGACCGACGAGCCGAAGTCCACGATCGCGACGCCGTGGTCGGTGACCAGCATGTTGTCCAACCGCAGGTCCAGGTGCATGATGCCGACGCGTTCGTGCAGCGCCCGCACCAGTTCGGCGGACTGCCGGGCAAACTCGGTCTGCGAGAGCGGCGGGCCGCCCTGGCGCAGCCAGCGCAGGGACATCGCCCGCACCAGCCCCTGCTCGTCGGTCTCCATGCTCAGCACGCGCGGCGTCTTGAGCTTGAGCTCCGGGGGCAGGTCGCGCTGCAGCAGCTTGAGGAACGCGGCTTCACGGGTCAGGAAGATCGGGAAGACCTTGCGCACCAGCTTCGCCGCGATCTCACCGAGGCGGTCGGGCGGGACCTCCGGGCAGGTCTGGCGGAGGCGGTCGATCGCCTGGGCCATCGTCGGCACGCGCTTGAGCACGACCATCCCGTCGGTGGCGTATTGCCGATCGACCTTGCCCCGGGCGCGGACGAGTCGTACATCGTACGAATGGCGGGCGGTCAGCCGCGAAATCGGGTCGAGCAAGACCTTGCGGACCACGGCGTACGACCGGCGGCTCTCGAACCAACGCCGACGCGCCCGCTCGGGCAGGACCCACGACAACCGCCGCGCCAGTTCGGCGCGGCGGGGCTGGACGATCGTGGCCGTCTCGAGCTCGATGACCCACTCGGGTTTGCCGCGGTAGGCTTCGAGCACCCGCGAGACCTCGTCGGGATCCGGTGAGACGAAGACGAACTGCCCGCCCCAACGCAGCCGATCGAACACGGCGTCCGGGTCCGCGTCCCGGGCGTCGAGGCCGAACTCAAAATCGCGCACGCCCGACTCGGCGAACTGCGATTCGCTGCGGAAGAAACGCTGCCGGTCCGCCTCCCGGGCCAGCACCCGCATCGCCACCGCGGCCGCGTCGGATGCCAGGGCGCGGGGCAACGCTTCGCTGGCCGGCGCCGAGACCAGGGCCAGCGCTTCGTCGGGATTCAACAGGTGGGTGGTAAGGGGCATAAGGCGGTCACCGAGGCATCATAATCAGCAAACGGAGCCTTGAACACGGGCAATTTATGGCTCATCTTGGCTTGCGTTTTCTGGTGGGGCGGCCTTGGGCGGCGCGGCGGGAGGCGGGCCCGAACGCGGCCGCCGGGCCGAGCGGATGGCGTGGTCAACGATCTGGTCCATCACGTCGTCGATGACGTGGACCTGCGGCACCGGCGGATCTTCGGGGACCACGGCTTGGTCATCGGCGGAATCCTCCCCGAACGGGTCGGGGGATCCGGCCGCCGCGGGAGGCAGTGCGGTCGAGGGCGTCGGCGGCGTACGCGGCGGCGTGGGCTGAGCCGTGGCGGGCGGTTCGTCGACCGGGTCCACGCCCGGGGCGATCGTACTTGGTGGTGTTTCGTCGAACGTCGGCAGCGGCGCGGTCACCAGGCCCGACCCGCCCGTGGCACCGGCCGCGCCGTGGTCGCCCGCCCGGGCTTCAATCGCGGCGGCGAAGATCCCCGAGCCCGTTGTCCCGCCGGTGGCCTGGGCCCGGGCGACCCGTCCCCGTGTTTCGCCGCGGCGTGTCGCGCCGCTGCGGTTGAGGACCGTGCCGACGGGCGTCGCGCCGATGAGGCTCAGCCGTGACACGGCCTTGTCGTACTCGGCCTGAGTCTCGTGCTGGCTGACGACCACGATCGTGCCGTCGGCCGCGGCGCAGCCGAGCATGCCCTCGACGCTCCCTGTGGCCGAGCCGGTGTCGAGGATCGTCGCCGCGTACCCGCCGCTACGGCTGACCGTTAAGAGCTTGCTGAGCCACCGCGACGACAGCCGACCGGCCCAACGCCGACGCAGCGCCTCGGCCTGACCCATCGCGCTGAGGATCGCCAGCCCCGGCAGGCGCGTCTGCACCACGCTGCGCCGCAGCGAGGCGCCTTCGAGCAGCGCCCCGAAGCCGACCCCGGCGTCGCCGCCGAGCGCGATGATCTCCGAGTCTTCGTCTTCGAGGTAGCCGAGTTCCTCGATCACCCCGTCGATGCCCAGACCCTCGCGGGTGGCCTCGTCGTCCGTGCCCGTGCCCGCGGGTTTCTGCAGCCACGCCAGATCGATCAGCAGCACCCGGCTGCCCGACACCGCCATCGACACCGCCAGCCCCGCCGCGATGCTCGTCGTGCCGCTGCCCGGCCCCACGCCCGCCACGCCGAACGACACCTGCCCCCGGGCCATCTGCGCCTCGAGCACCGCGCGCACCGACTGGATCGACGACACCTCGGCCGACGGCCCGCCGTGCTGCCGGGCCAACGTGTCTCCGGGCTGCGTGTCCCCAGCCCCCACCACCGGCACGGCGCTGATCAGCGGCAACGCCGAATCGACCAACGCCCCGTCCGCGCGCCGCCGCACCCGGCGGTCGGTGAGGAACAACAGCACGGTGCCCACCCCGCCGAGCAGTGCGCCACCGAACGCGCCGAGGCTCGTCCAGATCGGCCGGGTGTCGCTCGTCACGGCCGCGGTCGGCTCCGCGGTGTCCGGCGCGAAGCCGCTGCCGACCAACCGCAGCCCCGGCCCGGGGTCGAGAGCGGCGAGCTGCGCCTCGGCGGTCGCGACCGTGGCGGTCAGCCGCCGGGCCTCGGCCTCGAGTTGGCTGCGGCGGGTCACCGCGGGCTGGAGCTGCTGGACCGCGGAGCGGGCCTGCGAAAGCCGCGCCGCCGCGGAGTCCGCCTCGGCCTGCGCTTCGCTCAGACGCACGTCGCGGAAGACCAAAGAGTCTTGACCCACCGGCAGCACGCGGGTGTCCGCCGCGCGCTCGCGGAGCCTGGACTCCAACTCGGCGCGTTCGCGCAGCCGCTGTGCCGCGGCCGGGGCCGGCGGCCAGGCGGTCACGCTGAGTTGTTGGTCCAACGCCCGCTGTCGGCCGTACCACTTCGCCGCTTCGGGGTCCAGCGCCGCCACTTCCGACGTCGTCGGCGGGTCCATCGCCCGCAACCCCTCGACCCGTCGTCGCGCCGCCTCGTCGTCCCGCTCGGCCGACAACAACGCCGCGTTCGCCGCGGACCAGGCGGCCTCGAGATCGACCGCGTCTTCCGAGCCCGGGGGGTTGTCCGAAGCCCTGGCCTCGGCGAGTTGGGCCTGCGCCCGGGCGGCGTCGCTACGCAGCTTCAGCAGAGTGTCCCACTGCGATTGGTAGTACGTCGCCCGCTCGGCGTCGCCCGACAACTCGGTTTTTGCTGTGTAGCTTGCGAGGATCGCGCGCAGCGCCTCGGCGGCCGTCGTCGGCTCGTTGGCCCGCACGCGGAGCGTCAGCCGCGTCTCGGCGTCGGGATCGGCCGCGGCCACCACGTCTAGCGCATCGGGTTGCCCGGCCGGGCCGCCCAGGCGGCGCAGCGCTTCGAGCTCGCGCTGCACTACTTCGTCGAAGCGCACCGCATCACCGCGATCGGCCAGCACCGTGACGCCCGCCGGCCCCGCCGCGGCCGCGCGGCCCAGCTGGACAAACCCGCGGGCCTCGTAGGTCCGCTGTCCCCACACGAAATACCCCAATACCCCGCCCACCAGGGCGCCCAGCAGACCCACCCCGACCACCCACCGACGTCGGCCGCTGAGCCGACGCATCAGCCGACGCGTGGACCCGGTGGGTTTGGTCTCACCCGTCCCCGGCGGCGCAGCGACATCGCCCCGCCCCGTCGGCGTCAAGGCCTCATCTTGTCGCTCCAACAACACGCGCTCGCTCCTCAACCCCACCGCCTCGCCCCCGGAAAAAAGTTCCCCTGGGACTGCATGAGCTGGTCCCGGCTCCTCCCGGCAACCCCGCTGAAGCGGATTGCCAGAGACGAGTATAACGAGCATCATTCCCGGCCCTCGGGTCGATTGTTAAAGAAATCACCTTATTTCGCCGCGGCTACGATCGCGGCTGAATCAACCCGTGATATCGAGCCCACCGGCCTCGGTCGGCCCTGCCACGCTATCGGGCAAGACCGGTTGATCTTGCGGCTCGGCGCCGGTCGCGGCGGCTTGTCGGTAGCTGTCCATCGCGTCGGCGAGCCGTTGCTGCTGTTCTTGGAGACCAGCCTGGAAGAACGAGGCGGACCGCACCGCTCGGGGCGCACGTGTGCCGGTGGATTGTTCCAGCAGGGCGATGAGCGTGTCGGCCTGGGTCTCCGCCGCATCGGCGGCGAGAGCCTGTCCGGCCGAGAGCAGCATCAGGCGCGCAGCGTCGGCGTTGGCCCGGGCCCCGGCCCGGGTTTCGAGTTGCTCGCGGCGGGTGGCGGCGGCGAGGCCCGCCTTTTCGTTGACCGCCTGGATGCTGCCGACGGTGTGGCGGACGAACGTCTTGACGCGCTCACGCTGGGCATCAAGGTCACCGCGGGCCACGTCCAGGGCCGTGATCGCTGCGGCGCGGTCGCCGGTGGCGTAAGCCAACGCGCCGCCGGCGGCGAGGTCGGCGAGCGTGTGGGCTTGGTCGCCCAGATCCGCGGCGGCTACCGAACCCAACGAAAACGCCGAAGTGTTCGTCGCCAACTCGGGCGTGGTCGTGAATTCGAAGGGGCGCGCCTCGGCGGTGCCTCCCGGTGTCGGAGAGGGGGCCGGCACCGGAGCGGGCTGGGGCTCGGGCAGCGTCAGCGCGGTGATCGTGTCGTTGTCGAAATCGACCGACGCGATGAGGGTGTCGGTCGTCTCGGGGGTGAACGCGGTCAGCACGTTGTTGTTGTCGTAGTACCACTGGCCTTGGTCGTAGACCACGGCGACGAGATTGGTGCTGTTGTCGCGGTGGGGTGGAGGGGAGAAGCGGCTGTGGACGGGTTGCTCGGAGTGGAGGATGTAACCCGTGCCCGTGGCGTTGTCGCGGGCCGCGACGCCGTTCTTGACGCCGCCCAGGGCGACGGGCGTGGCCCCGGCGTCCCGGCTGCGGGTGAACTGAGTGCCGGTGACCTCAAATTCGCCGAGGTTAGGTTGGCCCTTCCAGATATTGGCTCGGAAACCAAGATCGCCGTCGGCGACGCCGAGCTGGATGCCGCCCAAGGTGGGAATCGGGGCCGGCGCTTGCTCCGTTGGGGCCGCGGTCGGGCCCGGAGCCGCGGTCGAGCCCGAGAACAGCGGTCGGCCGGCGAACTCGGAGTCCGCGTTGAGCTGATCGAGGCCGGCCAACAACTCGTTGATACGCGTTTGGGTGGCGGCGGGGTTGCCGTCGGCCACGTAGAGTTCGCGCAGTTCGTCGACGATCGCCGTGGCCTTGTCGAGTTGCCCCAGCGCTTCGTTACCGAAAGCCTGGGCGCGGTCGGCGTTGACGCTCGCCGTCTTGACACGGTTTTCGTAGACCCGCGTTTGCTGGTAAGCGGCGAACGCGGCGGGGTCGTCTTTGGGCCGCACGGTAACGCCGGCGTTGAGACGCTCGATCGTGGAATTGACCTCGCGGTTAAACCGCTGTTGTTGCGAAACGAAACGGGTAACGTTGTAAGGATTGATTTTCATGTCCTGGACCTTTCTGGGGCCAAGACATGCGATTGAGACGCGCGATCCGGAAACGTTTAGCGCGGAGAAAATTCAGAACCGATGCGATACCAAACCGGCGCTGCGCTTCACGCCGCGCAGCGGATAGGGGCAACGACCATTTTGGTGTAGGACGCTCGGAACCGGGTTGACGAACAACCTGTGGAAAGAATGGTGGTCCGTGAATTCCCTTTTAAAATAAGGAAAATACGGAAATGATGGCGCTTGGGGGCGATGCCTACGCCGAGCGCCGGGCGTGGGTAAAAGCCCGAACTCCTCGCGCGGCTACGGCTTCACGATCGATCGAGGAGAACCCGATCAGGTCGTCCCCCATCGCGGTGGCGATAAGTCGGCTTGACGCGCCCGCTGTTTGTTCTCGGGTTCGCTCAGCGCTTGTTCTGCTTGGCGTGCGCTTCCTGGAAATACTTCCGCGCTTCGCCGGCGAGGTAGAAGCTGCCGGTGACCACGATCAGGTCTTCACGGCTGACCGCGCGGGCGGCGAGCTTGAGCGCCGCCTCGAGCGACGGGGCGACCTGGGCCATCTTGGGCGACAGGTCGTTGAAGCGCCGCATCAGGTCGTCGGGTTCTTCGGCGCGCGGGTTGGCCTTGGCGCGGGTGAAGATGATCTTGTCGGCCCCGAGGGCGATCTGTTTGAGCATGCCGTTGATGTCTTTGTCTTGGCCGCAGCCGAAGATCATCACGAGGCTGTCGTACTGCACGTGGGCCCCGAGGGACTTGGTCAGCGCGGTGATGGACGCGGCGTTGTGGGCGCCGTCGATCATGACGCGGGGGCGGTCGAGCACGGTCTCCATGCGGCCGGGCAACTCGGTGGCGGCGAGGCCGTCGATGACCTGGGCGACGGGCAGAGCGAAGCCGTGGGCCTTGAGCTTGTCGAGGATCGCCAGGGCGAGGCCGCAGTTCTGGGCCTGGTGTTCGCCCTTGAGCGGCACGGGCAGGTGCTCAAACTTGGAGGTCTCGGTGGTCAGGCAGACCCGGGTGTGCGGGCCGAGCTCGCGGTTGGCCTCGAAGCGGTAGGAGAAGTCGAGCTCCTTGCCCGTGACCTCGAGGGTGGTGCCGACGGCCTCGGCGACTTCCTGGAGCGCTTCGGCGGCCTCTTTGTCCTGGGCGATGGTGAGCGCCGGCACGCCGGACTTGAAGATGCCGGCTTTCTCCCGAGCGATCTCGGGCAGGGTATTGCCCAGGAGTTGGGTGTGGTCCAGCGACAGGCCGGTGATCGCCGTGACCAGCGGCGTAACCACGTTGGTGCAGTCCAAACGCCCGCCAAGCCCGGTTTCGAGCACGGCGATGTCTACCGCCTGCTCGGAGAAATACAGCAAGGCGGCAGCGGTCATGATCTCGAAAAACGTCAACTGATTGTTTTTGCCGAATTTATGTTCAACCTCGGCGATCTTCTTAAAGATCTCGGCGCAGTCGGCGTAGGGGATCATGTGGTCGTCGATCGTGATGCGCTCACGCAGATCGACTAGGTGCGGACTGGAATAGCTGCCGACGGTGTAGCCGCAGGCCTTGAGCATGGAGCAGACCATCGCGCAGGTCGAGCCCTTGCCCTTGGTGCCGGCAACGTGAACGATTTTAAGCTGTTGGTGGGGGTTGCCCAGCAGGTGCAGTAGCCGGGTCATCCGGTCGAGGTTAAACGTCGGCTGGTCGTACTTGACCATCCGCTGGCGTTCGTGGTCGACGTGTTCGTAGAGCCAGCGCAGGGCGGTGGTGTAGTTGGTGATCTGGCCGCTCTCGGTCGGGCCGGCCGTGGAAGGCTTGGCGGCGCGACGCGGGGCCCGGACCGGACGATTGATCGGGGCGGTCATTTTGGGTTTTCGTTTGGTATTTTTGGAGGAGGAAGGCATAGCCCCCCATGTTAGTGATTTCTAAAATTTAGTCAACCGAGTCAATCTAAGTTTATATTTTTTAGGATCTTAGGGAGAAAACCGACCTGATCGAGGTTCAATTAAATACGGGTTTGGGTATTAATGGGTTCGCGGGCTGATTCAACGGACTTTGAGCGTGTAAACGACGCCTTGCACCGCGTGGTTACCGGTGCCCACAACGATGGTGTGTTCATCGATAACCGCGAGGTTGCTGGCCCCGCCCGAGACGTCGGTGCCCAACTCGATCCACTCGTGCCAAGTCTGCCCGTCGTTGTCCGAGATCAGTACGACGTGGCGTTTGGTTTTGGCCCGCTGGTCGGTGCCCGCGAGAAGGTGGTAGGTCCGGCCGTCGTGGTTTAGCGTGGCCGACTGGCCGAGGAAGCCCTTGTCCCAGACCTGGGTCGCGGTCGCCCAGGTCTGCCCGTCGTCGCCGCTGACGTAGAGGGTCGCGATGCCCGACGCCATGACGTAGGTCTTGCCGCCTGCGCGGAAGAAGTTCATCAGGTCCCGGGCGTCGGGGAAGTCAGCGGTCTGTTCCCAGGTCAGCCCGGCGTCTTCGGAACGGAAAACCTTGCCCGAGCCCTCGTAGCCCACGCCCGCCAGCACGACGCCGTCGCCCATGTCGAACAGGCAGGTCACGTTTTGCCGCGGCAGCGTATCGGACAGCGCGATCCAATCGAAGGTTTGGAATCCGTCGTCGCTGCGGATGATGCTGATGCGGTTGTTCTCCGACCGGCGGAGGCCGACCAGGATCTCGCCCGAGTCGAGCTGCACGATGCCGACGGTCCGCGACGCCTTAGGCTTGGCGACCTTTTCCCAGGTCTCGCCTTCGTCGGCCGAGCGCAGCACGAAGGCGGGCTCGGAAGTCGTGGCGTACAGCCGGCCGTCGCGGGCGCGGATGAAGTTGCGTACATCCGAGACTTCCCACAGCTCATCGGTGTCGACGGTCTTGCGCCAGGTGCGGCCGGCGTCTTCGGATTTGTAGATGTCGCCGGTCTCTTCGGTGCCGATGAGCGCAACCTCCTCGCCGAGCCGGAACGATGAGCGCACGTTGGATTCGCCGGGCGGTGCGAACGTCGCGGCGATCTCAACTTGTGGGAAGCCCGGGTTTGGGGAGGCGGCCGGGGCGGGTTGCGCTGCCGTGGGGGCGCCGTAGGAGAGCAGGCCGAGGGCCCCGCCGAGCACCGCCAGGCGAGACACGGCCATTGATCTTGTGGGCTTGGAATCGTTGGACACGAGAGGTCTCCGGAGAAAGGAATCGACAGGACATCGGCCGCGTCATGGGCGGCTGAACCGAGGATTTCATTTTCTCCGGGAACCTATTTCCCCAGCTTGCGATCACGGCCAAAACGTGTCCGGAACGGATAAGTCGCCCGGCCGTCACCCAATCGTGTCTTGCCCGTTCATGTACGGCCGAAGCACCTCGGGCACGGTCACGGTGCCGTCGGCGTTCTGGTACAGCTCCAGGATCGGGATCAGCAACCGCGGGCTGGCCGCGACGGTGTTGTTGAGGCTGTGGCAGAACACGGTCTTTTTCCCCTTGGGGTCGGACGGGTCGCGATATCGCAGGTTCAGCCGCCGGGTCTGGTAGTCGTAGAGCCGCGAGGCGCTGTGCGTCTCGCCCCAGCCGGATTCGCTGCCCGGGTCGGCGCAGGTCTTGCCGTCGGCGCGGGACGGCATCCAGCACTCCAGATCGATCATGTCCGCGTTCTTCGGCCCCAGGTCGCCCGTGCAGCACTGCAGCAGGCGGTAGGGCAGCCCGAGGTTCTGCAGGAGTTCTTCGACGTAGCCGATCATCTTCTGATGCCAGTCGCGGCTGACTTGTTCGTCGGCTTCGCAGATGACGACCTGCTCGACCTTGTCGAACTGGTGGATGCGGTAGAGCCCGGCGGTGTCCTTGCCGGCGCTGCCCGCCTCGCGGCGGAAGCAGGTGCTGACGGTGGTGTAGGTCTTGGGCAGTTCCTCGGCCGTGAGGATCTCGTCCATGTGGTACGCCATCAACCCGACCTCGCCCGTGCCGGTGAGCGCGAGCCCGCCTTCCGCCGTCGGGTTGGCGACGTCGTACACCTGTTCGCGGCCGTGGGGGAAGAAGCCGGTGCCCACGAGCGTGTGGTGGCGCACGAGGCAGGACGCCGACAACGGCGTGAAGCCGTGGGTCTGGGTCATGAGGTCGAACGCGTATCGCAGCACGGCCTGGTGCAGGCGCATCCCGTCGCCGACGAGCACGTAGCTCCGCGACCCGGCGATCTTCACCCCGCGGTCGAAGTCGACCAGGCCGAGTTTTTCGATCAAGTCGATGTGGCTCTGGGGCTCAAAACCGCGCTGCGCCACGAACGACTGGGCGGGCTCGAACGCGCGTTCGCCGGTGGGCGACCAGCGGCGGAGCTCGACGTTGTCATCGGCCGACTTGCCGACCGGCACGTCGTCGTCGGCGGGCTGGGGGATCAGCAGCCAGAGCTCGTCACGTTGCGCTTCGAGCGTGCCCAGCTCGTCGGTGATCGCGGCTTCCTGTTCTTTGATCTCGTTGGGCCGGGCCTGGAGCTCGGCCATGCGCTGTTGCAGGTTCTGCTTCTCTTCGCCGTCGGCCTGCTTGAGCCTGCCCGCGACCTGCCCGATCTCCTTGCCGATCGCGTTTTTCTCGGCGGCGAGCTGCTGCCGGGTGGTCAAGAGCGCGCGGACTTTTTCGTCCACCGAGAGCAGCGTGTCGATATCGACGTGGCTGTTCTTGTTCGCCGCGCCCCGGCGATACTTCTCGGGGTCGGCACGCAGGTCTTTAAGGTCGATCATGCCGGGGATGGTAACCGGCGGGGCGCGGGTGTCGAATGCGGACTACGCCCCGCGCCCCCGTGGATATGAGAAAGCATGCACTGAGCCTGTCTCACTACTCGCGACGCAAGATCCTTCGGGCGCGGTACACCAGCTGGGCCCGCCGGATCCTGCGGTCCAGCTTGCGGAGGTTGAGGTCGTCGGGGCCCACGTCCAGGCCCGCGCGGGCCCAGCTCTGCGCCTCGTCGAGGTCGCCGAGTTGGAAGTAGGCGCCGGCAAGTTGGGACATGGCCGCGACGCTGTCGGGTGTGAGCTTGAGGCAGCGGTGGCAATCGGCGATGCCCTCGTCCAGTTCGCCCTCGGCGATCGAGGCCACGCCGCGGCACAGCAACGCCGCGGCGTACAGGGCGTCATCGTTCATCAGCAGGTCGTCGGCCCCCGAGAGCAGCGGGTTCAGCAAGCGGATCGCCTCGTGATGCAGCTCGAGATCCACCAACAACCCGGCGACCTCCAAAGCCTGCTCCGCGGTCTGGCCCTCTAGCTCGAGTTCCTCGAGCAGCCACTGCCGGGCGCGTTCGTCGTCATCGCGTTGGTGGGCGGCGGTCGCCAGGCCGAGGTGGACCCCCGGGAGGGTCGGGTCGAGTTGGCGGGCGCGTTCGAAGCGATCGGACGCGGCGTTGAGGTGGCCATTGATCAACGCGAGTTGCCCCAACCGCTCGTGGGCCACCGCGAGGGTGCCGTCGCATTCGAGCGCCCGGCGGTACTTGTCGCCGGCCTCGGACAAGCGGTTCTGGCGCATGAGCAGATCGGCAAAGTCCAGCAGGGTCTCGACGTCATGCGGCGTGATGCGGAGTTGACGCTGGAAGTACAGCCGGGCGCGTTCGAGCTGGCCGCGCTGTTGGTGGAGCACCGCGAGGCTTCGGTTGGCCTCGGGGTGAGACGGGTCGAGGTTGAGCGTCTCGTGCCAACACCACACCGCCCGGTCGTAGTCCTGCCGCAACACCAGCGACTGGCCCAAGTAGTCGAACGCCATTGCCTGCGTCTGGTCGCGGTCGTGGAGTGAGGTCTGATCTTGAGTCCGCGGCAGCACCTGGCCGTCGGGGGCTTCAGAATCGTCGGGCGTCGCCTCGTAAAGATTTACCGGCTCGTCGGGCAGGGCAAACTGCCGGGCGAGGTAGAACATCAATTCGGCTTGGTCGTGCTCCTCGAGCAGGGTGTGGGCGAGGATGCGGTGGACGTAACCGAGCTCGACGCTGGCGTCGAGTTGGTTGACCCGGGCGAGGGTTTCGATGGCCGCTTCTGGTTGGCCGGCCCGGATGAGATCGATGCCGAGATGCAGCAGCCCCGGCACGTCTTCGCCCCGCCGACGCAGCGCTTTCTCAAACGCGTCGGCCGCTTCTTCGTAGCGTTCGAGCGCATCAAGCGTAAGCCCGAGCCCGAACCACCACTCGCCCTCGTCGGGCCGTTGGTCGAGCGCCTCACGCAATTCGGCGAGTGCGCGTTCCCATTGGCCCGCCCGATAAAACTTCTGGGCACGTTGGGCGTGTTGGTCGGCTTCGTTCCAATCGCTCATGGTGAAGGCTCGTGGCTTACGATAGTAAAAACAGTTTATTCTTTAGAGTTTAGGCGTACCGATCCGTCCGTTTTCTCTACGTATCAATTATAAGAAACGTTCCCTACCGATGACTAACGTTTGCCGACGACTTTATGTTCCTCCGACACTTATGTGTTTAACGCTAAACCAAGTGTTAGCCTGCGCAATCTTGGTATCGGTCTTTTCGTCGTCGGGTTGCCAGTCGCCTGAGATCGGCGAGGAACCGGTGGCGGTGGATTTGCGAGAGCTTCCGCCGGGTGTAGGTGATGCGTACCGCCGGTTAACCGGTTCAAGCCTCGGCTTGACCGAGCGGACGGCGGCCGCCCGGACGCTTTTGGAGATCGATGATTTCTCGGCCGACCGCGCATTGGCCGCGGCGTTGGGCCGCGAGCAGCCCGAGGTGGTGTGGCGGGCGGTGTTGCAGGCGGTGGCGACCGAGCCCGCCGCGCCGCCACGCGGTTTGTGGCGGCCGATGTTGGCCATGCTCTACGCCGTCGACGACACGCTGGTCACCGATGTGGTCACGGCGATGGGGCGGTACAACGACCCGGCCCTGCTGGCTCGGCTCCGCAAGACCGCGTTGGCGAGCGAGATGCCGACGCGTGAACGCAGCCGTGCGATCGCGGCGCTGGGGCACCGGCGCAGCCAGGACGTGGCCGGCGACCTGATCGACCTGACCCGGCTGACCGAGGCGGCCGACGTGCAGGCGGCTGCGTACGCGTCGCTCGCCACGCTGACCGGCATCGAACGCTTCGGGGCCGACCGCGGCCGGTGGGCGGCGTGGTGGGATTCGGCCAGGAAGCTCGACGCGCTGGCGTGGCAGGAAGGCCTGGTCGCCAACTTCGCCCGGCAGCGCGCCGCCCATCGAGGGGGCGAGCAGCAACTCGCCGAGCAACTCCGCGAGGCGATGCGGGCGCTATACCGGGCCTCGTCGCCCGAGGATCAGCCCGGCACGCTCGCGGCGATGCTCGGCGAACCGCTCGAGCCCACCCGCCGCCTCGGGCTCGAACTGGCCCAGGAACGCTTGATCGACGGCCAGCCCTTCAACGAACAGCTGCGGGCGGCGTTGCGTGAGCGGCTCGACGACGAGTCGGCCGAGCTGCGCGGCCGCAGCGCCGAAATGCTGCGCGACCTGTCCGACCGACGCGCCGCCGAGGCCGTAGCCCAAAAACTGTCCACCGGCGAAGAGCAGGTCGGCCGGGTGTTGGCGGCGTACATGCAGCTGCTGACGCAGATGCCGCAGAAGTCGGCGGTCGACCCGATCATCGGCCACCTCGACGAGCCCGGCCTCCGGGCCGACGCGTGCGGCGCGCTGGCCGCGGTGGCGCGGGAAGGTCTGCTCGCGCCGCGGCGGTCCGACGAGATCTTGGAAAAACTGCGCGGCGTGCTCGCCGACGGCCAGCGCCCGTCGCCGCAGATGGTGCGCTTGCTCGGGCGCATCGGGCGGGCCGAGGAGTGGAACCGCATCGAGCGGTGGATCGACGACCGCGACGACATCATCCGGCAGGCCGCGGCGCAGGCGTGGGCCGACGCGCCGGACCGCTCGTTGGAGATCCTTGCCGAACGCGCCGAGGACCGGGTAATTCAGCCGATCGTGATCCGCGCCGCGTTCGACCGCGGACAGAACCCCGCGACGCTGGACAAGCTCGCGGCCAACCCGCCGCGCGAGGTGCAGTTTGTCCCCGCCTGGGAAAGGGCTCTCATCGCGATGGCCGGTCGGCCGACGATCAGCGAGAACGATGCGCTACGCACCGGTGATATCCTGCTCGACAAGCACAAAGACATGACGCTGGTCGATCGTTTCCTGACCGCCGCGATCGACCGCCACGCGACGCCGCCGACGCCCGTGCAGCCGTACCACCGGCTCCGGCTCGTGCGCGGCGAAAACCGCCTGGCGATGGACAACCCGGACCTGGCGCTGGTCGACTTCGAGTACCTGCTGCGGCAGGACCCCGAAACGCTGACCAACCCGCAGCGCAACTCGGTGTACCGCGGCCTCATCCCGGCGTACCTGCAGGCGGGGCGGTACGAGCAGGCGGTGGGCGCCGCCCGCGCGTTCTTCGAGGATCCGGCCAACCCCGGCCGGCTCGACCCCGCCGCGGCCGACGACCCGTTGATCCAGAACTTCCTCGACACGATCCGCGATCAGGCCGAACGCGGCCAGCTCGACGAAGCCAACGACCTCTTCGAACGCTTCATGCTGCTTCTGGGCCCCGACAACGACCGCAGGCTCCCCGTCGACCTCGCCCCCCAGATCAACACCCTCCGCGAACGCCTCGCCCCGGTCCCGCCCCCGGAAGCGGCGTCCAACGTCGGCCGCTGATCCAAGCGCCCGAGCCCCGCCACATGTTTTCCGATCACCCCGCGGCGTGCGGACGCCGGCCCGCCTGCGCCTTCGGCTATACTCCCCGCACCATGCAAGACACCATCACCGGCAAAGCCTACGTCCTGGGCGACGACATCGACACCGACCAGATCATCCCCGCCGAGTACCTCGCCTACGACCCGTCCAACGACGAGGAACGCAAGTTCTTCGGGATGTACGCCAACGTCGGCGTGCCCCAAGGCCAGCGCGGCCTGCCCGACGGCAACATGCCCTTCGTCGAGGAAGGCCAATTCAAGACCGAGTACACCATCGTCATCGGCGGCAAAAACTTCGGCTGCGGCAGCTCCCGCGAACACGCCCCGCTCGCCATCGCCGAGGCCGGGGCCAAGGTTGTCGTCGCCGAGTTCTACGCCCGCATCTTCTTCCGCAACTGCGTCAACGGCGGCTACCTGCTGCCGTGTGAAGCCAAACAGCGCCTCGTCGAAGTAATCTCCACCGGCGACGAGTGCACCGTCGACATCTCGGCCGGCACGCTGACCAACCACACCACCGGCAAGACCTACGACCTCAACCCGCTGGGCGACGTGAAGCCGATCATCGAAGCCGGCGGCGTCTTCGATTACGCAAGGCAGAACGGGATGCTTACGGACTAAATGGCGTATCGATGGTTCATTTCTTCCCGCCTCCACGCCGACTTTGAGACCAAGTCCGCGGTCACACACAACCTCGACTGGCTGTGATGCTGGCCTGATTCATTGAGGACAGAGTCGATTGATCGCGACCCATGATCGGAGAGATGGGGCGGACAAGTGAATCGTGAGGCCCGAGATATAGTTCCTTTCGTCTCGGCGTAATTCGGTTTCGAATTAATCGAGATCGGCAAACCCCTCGATCAAGGTTCGCTCTATCTTGCTTGTGGTGGATCGGGTGTCTCGACTTCCGGCAGCCGCCGCGCCCGTGTCGCTGTAGTAAACGACGAGTAAAAACTTGATACGCTTATGGAACGCGTTAGAATCATTAACGTGAAGCGTGTTTGGGGTAAGGCCTTTCGCGAAATTTTTCTGGAGGTATGGACCATGCGTCGGTTTTGTGTTTTTGGGGTTCTTTTTGCGTGCAGCGCGTTGCCGATGTCATATCAGTCGGCTGCTTGGGCGGAGTCACAAACGATCACATTCGATAATCTGTCGGCACCGAACTTTACACCGTATACAGGTTCCATCGAGGGCGACTTCACCGTCACACCAACGGCTGGGTCTTGGTTTTTTGCTCAGATGAATGGCAACCCTATTCCCGATATTTTTAGTAATTCGACGCAGAGCAGCGTAGAAGTAGTCGAAAACCTTGACGGATTATTTACTTTCAGCAGTGTTGAGCTCGATGATGCATCGTCCGGCGGCTTTGATTTTTTGATCGAGGGTTATCGCAACGGCCTTATCACTTTTTCGATCGGCGGCCCCTATCCGGGCGGTCAATTCACCGCCATCAACAACCCGAACCCGGGAATAGTCATAGACGCCTTGCTTATCAGCATCGATTCGAATACTTCCAGTTACAACATCGACAACATCGTTGTCGATACGATTCCAGAGCCTTCGACGGGTATCTTGTTGCTGGTGGGTGTTCTGAGCGCGCTTCGAAGATTCGGATATCAATCAACTGACCCACTCGTTTGATGCCGCGGCGTGACCGATGCACTCAAGGTGATTGAGACAGGTTAGGCTAGATCCCGGCGGTATGCATGCAGCGCCGCGTCGCCGCCGGTGTGCCAGAAGAGGATGTTTTCGTCGGCGCTTACCGCCTCGTTGCGGATCAGGTCGATGAGGCCGGCCAGGGCGCGGGAGGTGTAGACGGGGCCGACGAGGGTGCCTTCGAGCGTGGCCAGTAGATTGACGGCTTCGACCTCCGGGGGCCCGACGACGCCGTAGCCGCCGCCGAGGTAGTCGTGGTTGATCGGCAGGTCGGCGTCCGTGACCCGCGCGTCGCTGCCGAGCAGGGCGGCGGTTTCGTTGGCGGTGTCGCGGACGTGGTCACGGAAGGTGAAGGTGTCGGCATCCTCGGGCTGTTGGTCGATGCTGATCGCGGTGACTTGGCCCCCGAAACCGATCAACTTTGCTCCCAAGGTCAGGCCGGCCTGCGTGCCGCCGGAGCTGGTGGCCACCACGATGCGGTCGAACTTGGTGTCCATCGTATTCAACTGCTCGGCCAACTCGAACATCGCTGTGACGTAGCCGAGCGTGCCGATGGCGTTGCTCCCGCCGACGGGGATCACGTACGGCGACTTATCCGCCGCTTTCAGCTCCGCGGCGAGCGACTCCATCTTCGTGTTGCGTTGGTCTTTGGGGACGAAGTTGACGTGGGCCCCGAGCACGCGATCGAGGAACAGGTTCCCCTGGGATTCGGCCGGGGGCACGGGGTCGCCGCCGAGGACCAGGTGCGCTTCGAGCCCGAGCTTCGCCGCGCCGGCCGCGGTCTGCCGGCAGTGGTTCGACTGTGGGCCGCCGGCCGTGATCACGCAGTCGGCTCCGCGCTCTAGCGCATCGGCGAACAGGAACTCCAGCTTCCGTGTCTTGTTGCCGCCGGTGGCGAGCCCCGTGAGGTCGTCGCGCTTGACCCACAGCCGCGCCCCGCCGAGCGCGGCGCTCAGGCGGGGCCACGCGGAGATCGGCGTGGGCAGGTGGGCGAGCGGCACGCGTGGCATCGCGTCGAGCGCGGCTCGTGTTTGGGGATCGACGGTGTAGGGCATGGGCGGGCTCCGGCGTGACCCGTCATGGTAAGGCATCCTTCCGAAAGGCCCCGCGATTGGGTTATGCTGAGCGTATCCTGTCTCGCGAGAAATCCTTATGCCCCATCGTCTTGTCGCTCTTGCCGTGCTGCTAATTACCGTGCCCGCTTCGGTCGGCTGCGAATCGACCGGCCAGGCGGGCCGGGCCGACACGGTCGCGGCGCACCTCGCCGACGTGAGGGTGCCCGGCTGGACGCCCGCCGAGCTCGACGCGGCTTTGGCTTATCTCGAAGACCGCGGGGCGTGGGAGGACCACGGGAGGCCGCTGGCCGTGCCCAAGCACCCGGCCGAGAAATACCTCGCGGGCTGGGTCATCGTGCTCGACCCCGGCCACGGCGGCCGGGGCGACGTCCCCGGCTACAAGATGGGCCCGACCGGTGTGCGCGAGGCGGAGATGAACCTGCGTGTGGCGTACCTGCTGCGGAAGCTGCTCGAAGACGCCGGGGCGTACGTCACCCTGACCCGCGAAGGCGAGGTCAGCGAGGCGGCGGACGACCGGCTGGAAGACACGCACCAGCGCCGGGCGGACGTGGCGAACACCCTCGATCGTCCCGACGGCGGTGTGGGGGCCGACCTGTTCATTAGCCTGCACCACAACGCGTCGAGTCGGCCGGGGGCAAACTACCCCAGCGTCTGGTTCCACGGCGAGGCCGACTGGGCCGAGCCGTCGCTCGACGCGGCGAAGTACGTCGGCCACCGGATCGGCGCCGAGCTCCGCTGCTACGAGGTCGGGCTCACCAGCGTGTTGATGAGCGATCAGCAGATGTACCCCAAAGGCTTCGCGGTGCTGCGCCACGCGCGGGTACCGGCGTTCCTGACCGAGTCGTCGTTCTTCACCGACCCCGACGAAGAGCAGCGGCTGCGCGACGCGTACTACAACCTGCGCGAGGCGTACGCGATCTACACGGGCCTGGTGGAGTACGCCTACGGCGGCCGGCCGACGCAGACGCTGCCGGAGGTCCGGCTGGTCGGCACCGAACTCGTGATCTCCACGACCATCACCGAAAGCCTGCCGGAGTGGTGGGGCCACGAACGACAGCGGACGCTCGGCTCGACCATCGCGGTCTACGTCCAGGGGCAGCGCGTCGCCGCCGAGTTCGACCCTGCGACCAAGACGGTCGTTGCGAAAGAGGCGGTCTGGGCCGACCTCGCCGAAGCCGGCCCGTTCGAGTTGCGGATCCACCACGCGAACCTTTACAAGCACCACAACTGGCCGCAGCGCTACACCGTCGAGTTCGATGCCCAAGGCAAAGCGACCGTGACGCCGACCCGGCAGCCCTACGCCGGCGAGGCCGAGCCATCGACGGCAGACGCTGCGGGCTGACTCCCGCCGTGTGGCGGGACAGCTTGCCTATAATTGCTTTCTCGCCGGACGACACGCGAGAATCGTCCCGTTGACCGTTGGATTACTGGAACCCGGAATCAAGAACGATGACCACGACCACTGACGCCGCCCTCACCGACGCGAAGTACCTGCAAGCCAAACACGCCGCCGGACACGACTACACCGACTACCTCGCCACCGGCGACGACAGCCAGCGCGAGGGCTGGCAGAAGATCTACGACCAGATCGAGCTCACCGATGACCAGCAGAAGCTGCTCGCGGGCTTCACCCGGCAGATCAACGTGATCGCCGTGTCCGGCATCTGGTGCGGCGACTGCGTCCGGCAGGGGCCGATGTTCCAGAAGATCGCCGAGGCGACGAACGGCAAAGTCAACCTCAAGTGGGTCGACCGCGACGAGCACATCGACCTGCAAGAGAAGGTCAAGGTCAACGCGGGCAACCGGGTGCCGGTCGTGATCTTCGCGGCCGAGGATTTCGAGTTGGTGGGCTGGTCGGGCGACAAGCTGCTCTGCCGGTACCGCATCGCGGCGAAACAGGCGCTCGGGGCCAACTGCCCGCTGCCGGGCGCCCCGGTGCCGCAGCACGAACTCGACGCCGAGTTGCAGAACTGGATCGACGAGTTCGAGCGTGTCCACCTGCTCCTGCGGCTGAGCGGTCGGCTGCGCCAGAAGCACGGCGATTGATTTGACCGGCGTGGGGCCCGTCTTTATACCCATTCGAATCTCAGCGATCCGCGCGAACCGCCGGCCCGGCGGGGCGTAATTGACGGTATCCCTCGTCCGTACCAAAAGTTGCGGCGGGGGCGGCGGGTGGATACACTCCCGCGTCCGTTTGGGGTCTAGAGTGGGTGGTTCTGCCCGTCCTCAATCACGTTAAGTCTTTTATTGATTGGGTTTTGCGTTGGCTAAGTCCGGCAAGAAAAAGAGCGTCTCCCGGGTGTCGAAGGCCTCCGCGTCCAAGCGGAAGGCGGCTTCGACGGCGTCGAAGAAGAAGGTGACCAAGAAGAAGCCGACGACGAAAAAGGTGACCAAAAAGAAAGCCGTGACGAAGAAGAAAGTCGTCAAAAAAGTGGCCAAGAAGTCGCCGGCTAAGTCGGCCGTGAAAAAGAAGACGACGAAAAAAGCGGCCTCGAAAAAGAAGGTCGTAGCAAAGAAAAAGGCTGCGACCAAGAAGAAGGTCGTCAAGAAAGTGGTCAAGAAGACCGCGCCGACCAAGAAGAAAACCGTGACCAAGAAGGTTGCCCAAAAAACCCCGGCCACCAAGTCCACGCGGAACGCCGCGAGCAAAACCAACACGGCTGCCAAGTCCGCGCCGAAGAAGAAGATCAAGCGTCCGCGGGTCCCCTACGCCTCGCTCACCGAAGCCCGGCCCGCCGCGTACGACCCCCACGAACACACCCCGCCGACTCAGGCCCAGCTCCGCAGAGTCAAGACCGGGCTGACCGCCAAGGACATGCGCTACTTCCGCCAGCTGCTGCTTGAACGCCGGGCGGAGATCATCGGCGACGTGCAGGGCCTTGAGGCCGCCCGCAGCGGCAACGCCGGCGAGATCTCGCACATGCCCCTGCACATGGCCGATGTCGGCTCGGACAACTACGAGCAGGAGTTCATGCTCGGGCTGATGGAGTCTGAACGGCAGATCATCATCGAGATCGACGAGGCGCTGCAGCGCCAGGTGGACAAGACCTACGGCGTCTGCATCGAGTCGGGCGTGCCGATCGGCCGGCCGCGGCTGGAGGCCAAGCCGTGGGCCAAGTACTGCATCGAGGTGGCCCGCGAACGCGAGCGACGCGGCATCCGATGATTTCACCATGAGCGATCAGGTCCCCGACAGCGCGGCTGCGTCTCCCGCCCCGGCATCCGCCGTGCCGGCGCCGCAGTTCGCCGGACGCAGCGGCCGGGCGATCGCTTTGTTTGTCTTGGTGATCGTGGCCACGCTGGCGGTCGACCTGGGCTTGAAGTACTGGTCGTTCAACCACGTCGCCGGCCGGCCGGTCGTGCTGACCGACGAGGTCACGCAGAGCCACTTCGACTTCTGGAGCAAGTACCCGCACGACCCGACAATTATCGTGCCGAAGGTCCTGCACCTCCGCCTGACCACCAACACGGGCGCGGTGTTTGGGTTGGGCAAGGGCAACCGGCTCGTGTTCATTGCGGTCAGCCTGGTCGCGACGGGCGTCATCGGCTTGATGTTCTGGCGCAGCCCGGCCGGGGCGTGGGGCATGCACCTGGCGCTGGGCCTGATCCTGGCCGGGGCGTTGGGCAACCTCTATGACCGCGTGGTGTACAGCGCGGTGCGCGACATGCTGCACATGCTTCCGGGGATTCACCTGCCGTTCGGGCTGAGCTGGCCCGGGGGGATCAGCGAGGTCTGGCCGTGGATCTTCAACCCGGCGGACGTGGCGCTGCTGGCGGGCGTGGGCTTGGTGCTGATCGCGACGTGGCGGAGCGAGGCGGGATCGAAGCGGGCTTCGGGAGCCACTCCTAAAAAATAGTCGACGAATCAGCTTGGCCTTGACGACTGCACGAGCCGTGCGATGAGGCCGTGGCTGATCGAGCCGCCGTCTCCGCGTTCGGGGTGCCATTGGACGCCGAGGCAGAAGGGGCGGGCGGGGTCGTCCACGGCTTCGATGACGCCGTCTTCGGAGGTGGCGACCACACGCATCCGGCCCGCGTCGGCGATCGCTTGCTGATGGTTGGACTTGACCGGGTCGTTCGATACGGGCAGCACGCTGTTTTCGGCCAGTACACGGACGGGGTGGAAGTTGTCGCGGTGCCGCTCGACCACTTCCGGGGGGTGGGTGTCGGGAAGGTATTGGTTAAGCGTGCCGCCGTGGTGGAGGGTTAATAGCTGCATGCCGAGGCAGACGCCCAGCAGGGGGGCGTCGGGTTTGGCGCGGTCCCACTCGGCGAGCAGGGCGAGCTCGAACGCCTGGCGGGTCGGGTCCATGACCCGGGCCCGGGGGTGCGTCGGGGCGTGGCCGGGCCAGTCGGCGGGCAGGGCGGCGGTGTCGGGGTCGACTCCACCGGTGAGGATGAGCGCGTCGCAGCGGCCGATGAATTCGGGGACCAGGTCGACCTCGTGCGGCAGCAGCACCGGCACCCCGCCTGCGTCTGCCACCGCCCGGCTGTACCCGGTGCCGAGCTCGTACCGGCCCGACGCGGCGGTGTTGTCCAAGTTGTCGACGGTGATGCCGATCAGCGGGGCGTGCATCGCCTTACGTTATCGCGCCGCCGCGGGCGGTGTCCGGAAAGTTCCCAGGTGTTGGGGCACGTACGCCTCGTATCCCGACAAGGGCTTCACCGTCACCTGCTGGCTGATAAGGATCGGGCTACCTGCCAACCGGAGCCAGTAGTTGCCCGGTGGCAGGTTGACAACAAATCGGCCGTCCGCGTTGGTCATGTCGGTGCCGGAGTAGGCCGATCCCGCGTCTGACGCCACGAATCGTTGGTAGGCGGCAAGCTGCGCTTCCGAGGCATGCTTCCAGTATGGCGGCTTGAGCGTGAGGTGGACTTCGAGCCCCTCTTGCGGCACGCCATCGGGCGAGGCGATCACGCCCAACACCGGGCGGCCCCGACCGCCGAGGATCAGCGGCCGAGATTGGTCGGGGGCAATCTCGAGGTGAACGATTTTACCGCCCAGCCAGACGCGGCCGCCGTCCGCGTGGCGGTCGGCGTGGACGATCTGGTAAGCGCCCGGCGGGACCCGCTCGGCGGCGAACCGGCCTTCGGCATCGGTCTTCATGTCGTGGTCGATACTGATGTACGGCCAAGTGTCGGGCAGGCCGCGGTGCAGGTCGACCGGCTCGTTGGGCAGGGGTTTGTCTTCGTGGTCCAAGAGCCGGCCCCGCAACCCGCCCCAGGGTTTCAGATGCAGCGTGAAAGGAGATTCAGCGTCTTCGGAACCCAGCATAGCCACGCCTTGGTCGGCCGCCGCGATGAGCGTGAACGAATCCACCTCGGCAGGGAGCCGGAACCGGCCCGCTTCGTCGCTGAAGGTTTGGTAACGCTCGTGGGCCGGGGTCAGTGTCCCGTCTTGCCATCGGGCGCCCCGGCTGACCGTGGCGAGGGTGACCTGCGCCCCGGCGACGGGGCGGCCGTCCGGGGCGACCACCCGGCCGGCCGTGGGCACGGCGGCCTTGAGCCGGAAGATCAGTTCCACTTCCATCTCGTTGCGCTGAATCACCCTCGAAACCGTGGGCTGATAGCCCTCGGCCTCGATGCGGACCACGAATTGTTCGTACGCCCGCGGCCAGTCCCAAGTAAAGCTGCCCGCGTCGTCGGGGTCGGCCGTAGCGTCGAGGTGGTCTTGCCAGTTCTCGGCGGCGCGATGCAGATCGTACGACCGAACGCGTCGGACAAAGTTCTCCACGGGCTGTCCGGTGGCGTCGTCGATCACGCGGCCGTGGATCACCACGGCGTGGCCGGGCGGCGCGGCCGTGGCCATCGCGAAGAACAGACTCAGCCGGGCGATCCATCGGGTGGGGTGTGCGTTCATTACGGTATTTGACGCTCCGAAGTAGATGATGTTCCGTCGCTGCGTTGAGCCGCGGTGGCGAGGTGGTCGGGACCCATGCAGTGGATATGCCGATTCATAGAGAAACATGACTTAGCTTCGCGGTGTCCCTTACCCTGTGCTGATGCAAATACTATCGTCAACACGCCGTGCCGCCGCCGTCACGTTCCTCCGGGAGCAGGGGCGGCCGCTCGATTACGCCCTGTACCGTTTTGAGTTTGAGAGCGGCGACCTCGGGGCCGTGCTCGACGAGCTCGCGGCGTATCGGAACGACGACGGCGGCTACGGGCACGCCCTCGAGCCGGACGCCGTGGTGTCCGCGTCGTCGGTGTTGGACACCACGCACGCCTTGCAGGTGCTACGCCGCATCCGGGCGACGCGCGACGAGCCGCAGGTGCGTGACGCGATGCGGTTCCTGCGGGAAAGCTTTAACCGCGAACACGGCGTCTGGCCGATCCGGCCGTTCGCGTCGGCCGGGGTGGTCTGCGCGCCGTGGTGGAAGGCGGAAGACGCCGCGCAATGGGCGGCGCGGATGGCCGAGGGGCGGCTCAACCCCACGGCCGAGGTGCTGGGCTACCTGATCGAATACGCCGCCGACGCCGACGCGGCTCGGGCCGACGAGGTGGCGGGGCGGGTTCGTCGGTGGGTGGACGAAGCGGCGTCGCCGATGGACGGCCACGATCTGCTCTGCCTCGCGCGTCTGACGCGGACCGCCGGGATCGATGAGCAATGGCGGGATGAGTTGGTGGCGCGGGTCCGTGGGGACGTGGCGCTGCGGATCGAGGAAGACCCCGCCAAGTGGGACGGGTACGGGCTCAAGCCGTGGTGGATCGGCGAGACGCCCGACGATTCGGTGTTGGGCGGCGTGGAACCGGCGTTGGTCGAGGCGATGCTCGACCACGAGATCGGGCGGCAGGAAGACGACGGCGGCTGGCCGCCGTTCTGGGACTGGGGCGGGCTGCACCCCGAGGCGTGGCCGGCGGCGCGGCAGGCGTGGAAGAGCGTCCTGACCGAACACATGCTGCGGGTGCTGCGGGATTTCGGCCGTCTGGCGGACTAAGCCGACCGCGGTCGCCCGTCGGGCTTTGGGTTCACCAAGGTCCGCCGACGGGTTGCTACACTGTTCGGCTCAACGAATCGAGGAAGTCGAACCGTGCGTTACATCAGCACGCGGGGCGCCGCGGCCCCGCTGGAATTCGAAGACGTGTTGCTTGAGGGTTTGGCCCGCGACGGGGGGCTGTACGTGCCCGAGGCGTGGCCGACGTTGTCGGGCGACGAGATCGCGGCGCTGGCGGAGCTGCCGTACGTGGAGGTCGCCCGGCGGATCATTACACCGTTCGTGGGTGACGGGTTCGACGCCGAAGCACTCGGGCGGATCATCGACGCGGCCTACGCCACGTTCCGCGACGACGCGGTGGCGCCGCTCAAACCCCTCGACGGGTTCGGCGAGGGATCGTTGTCGCTCATGGAACTCTTCCACGGGCCGACGCTGGCGTTCAAGGACGTGGCGATGCAGGTCCTCGGCGGCCTGTTCGAGCACGTCCTGGCCAAGCGCGACCAGCGCGTGACGATCATCGGCGCCACGTCGGGCGACACGGGCAGCGCCGCGATCGAGGCGGTCCGCGGTCGGGAGCGGGCGAGCATCTTCATCCTGCACCCCCACGGCCGGACGTCCGACGTGCAGCGCAAGCAGATGACCACGGTCGACGCGCCCAATGTCTTCAACCTCGCGATCGACGGTACTTTCGACGACTGCCAGAACCTGCTGAAGGCGATGTTCAACGACACGGAGTTCCGCGACGCCGTGAACATGTCGGGCGTCAACAGCATCAACTGGGCCCGACTGATGCCGCAGATCGTCTACTACTTCACCGCGGCGTTGGCGCTGCACGGCCCCGACGCCGCGAACAAGCCGACGAGCTTCAGCGTGCCCACGGGCAACTTCGGCGACATCTACGCCGGGTACGCCGCGGCGAAGATGGGCCTGCCCGTCGGCAAGCTCGTGATCGCGTCCAACCAAAACGATATCCTCACCCGCGTGATGAACACCGGCGAACACACGCTCGGCCCCGTCGCGCAGACGCTCGCCCCGTCGATGGACATCCAGATCAGCAGCAACTTCGAACGCCTGCTCTTCGACATGCTTGGCCGCGACGGCGGGGCGGTTGCGGCGAAGATGAAACAGCTCAAAGACCACGGCACGTTCAGCGTCGAGCCCGAAGCACTCGATCGGGTCCGCCCGCTATTCGCCGCCCACCGCGCCGACGAGGCGCCGACGCTGGAGGCGATGAAGCGTGTCTACGAGGCAACCGGCGAGTTGCTCGACCCGCACACCGCCATCGGCCTGGTTTCGGCGCAGCGCGAGTTCCAGGCCACGCCCGGCCTGCGGCCGATGCCTATGGTCGTCCTGGGCACCGCCCACCCCGCGAAGTTCCCCGACGCCGTCGAACGCGCCACCGGCGTCCGCCCGGCGCTGCCCCCGCACCTCGCCGACCTGTACGACCGCGAGGAGAAGTTCGACGTGCTGCCCAACGACCTCTCCGCGGTGCAGGCCTACGTGCGGCAGCGGGCCTGAGGCCCGACGGTACCCGGTAGCACGCCCCGGCTCGGCCGGACGCGGCGTGAGAGGTTTTCAGTGCTATGCCCAGACCCCAGCCGCCGGCCGAAGAACTCACCGAGCAAGATATCGCCGAGCTCTGGGAAAACGCGGCCGATCCCGACGACTACCCGGCGCTGCGCATCCACCGCGTGACCCAGGAGGGCGAGCCGGCCGGGCTGCCCGACGACGTGGTCGAGCTCGCCCGGGCCACGGCCGATCGGCTCACGCGTCGCCGCCGTCGCCGCCGCCGGTCCGGCGAGAAACCCAAGCCCTCGACGCCGCCGGGCGAGGTGACGGGCGAAGCGATCCACGAGCTGATGGAGATGCTCGACGTGCCCGAGGAGGCCTACGACGTCGGCCGCTACACCGTCGCGCTGCACGTGGACGACGACGAGGCCGCCGGCTATCCGCCGCTGCCCGAGGGCTACGGCTTCAAGGGCGGCGTGTCCCGCAAGGCGCTGGCGCGGACGCTGCGTCTGCCGGTCTCCACCGCCGCGGTCCGCGACATCGACCTGCTGCGCGGCCCCGACGTTCCCGACGACCACGACCGCGAGTTGGCCGAGCGTTACATGACCGAGGACCTGATCCTGGGCAACGCCAAGGTCGAAGCGCTGGTCACGCCGCGCGACTACTTCGCGACCCGCGAGGTCACGATGAATCAGCTCTACTTCCTCGACGGAGAGATCCAGGTCACGCCGCTGGGGCTGCTCGACACGCTCGGCGGGGTGATCCGCGTGACGCAGGGCCACCTCAACCTCAACCGCGGCAAGACCCACCCAATCGTCGCGTTCAAGGCGCTGCGGTTCGCCGCGAACCTGCGGGCCGAGGGACGCGAGCCGGTGATCCGGCACTTCCGCACCGACTTCCGCCGCCGGCCGCACCCGTTCGCGTTTTTCCTGGCGCTGCAGCTCAGCCGGGCGTACGAGAGCGGGCCCGACACCGCGGCGTTCTATCTGGATTACGCTCGGGAGTGGGGCCTGCTGGACAAGGCCGACCTGCCCGAAGACATCACCGCCGCCGAGGCGGCGGCGGCGTTGAAGCAGAGGCTGACGGACTACCACCTCAACTTCACGGAAGCGTGAAGGCTTCTTGGCCCAGCGGCAGCGGCCTCGCCGGGGTGTCCGCCGCCGCGGTGCCTGATACCATGTGAGATCGCTCGGCTCGTGTGGGGCCGCGCGTCGCCATCCCGCCAAAAGGTGCGAGTCTTTATCCGCTCAAACCTCCGGCCCAACCATTCGATCCCCCGGTCTGGAATTTTTCCGCGGCGGGGGGTGAGAAGATACGGAGACCCTCATGTCCGACAACTTCCGCCCCGGAACCCTTGCCCTGCACGCCGGCCAAGAGCCCGACTCGGCCACCAACAGCCGGGCCGTGCCCATCTACGCCACGACCAGCTACACCTTCAACGACACCGAGCACGCGGCCAACCTCTTCGGCCTCACCGAGTTCGGCAACATCTACACCCGCCTGATGAACCCGACCACCGACGTGCTCGAGAAGCGCCTCGCCGCGCTCGACGGCGGCGTCACCGGGCTCGCCTTCGCCTCGGGCCAGGCCGCCATCAACGCCGCGATCCTCACCATCGCCCACGCCGGCCAGAACATCGTCTCCGCCACGTCGCTCTACGGCGGCACCTGGACGCTCTTCACCCAGACCTTCAAGAACCTGGGCGTCGAGGTCCGCTTCTTCGACGCCGACAAGCCCGAAGACATCCACGGGCTGATCGACGAGAACACCCGCTGCGTCTACATGGAGTCCATCGGCAACCCCGCGCTCGGCGTGCCCGACTTCCAGGCCATCGCCGACGCGGCCCACTCCGCCCCGCACGGCGCGATCCCCGTCGTCTGCGACAACACCACGATGACCCCGATGCTGCTGCGGCCCATCGACCACGGCATCGACATCGTCGTCTACTCCACCACCAAGTTCATCGGCGGCCACGGCACGCACATCGGCGGCGCGATCGTCGACAGCGGCAACTTCAAGTGGGCCGACCAGCCCGAGAAGTGGCCGGAGTTCTGCGGGCCCTCGCCCAGCTACCACGGCGCGGTGTTCGAGGAGCACCTGCGGCCGATGGGCAACATCGCCTACAACCTGCACATCCGCACGCACTGGCTGCGCGACACCGGGGCGGCGATGTCGCCGTTCGCCGCGTTCCTGTTCCTGCAGGGACTCGAGACGTTGCACCTGCGCATGCCGCGGCACTGCGAGAACGCGCTGGCCGTCGCGAAGTTCCTCGAGGCCCACGACGCGGTCGAGTGGATCAACTACCCCGGTCTCGAGTCTCACCAAGACTACGCCAACGCTCAGAAATATCTTCCGGGGGGCTGCGGCGCCATCCTGGGCTTCGGCATCCGCGGCGGCGCCGAGGCCGGCAAGAAGTTCATCAACGCCACCAAGCTCTGCTCGCACCTGGCGAACATCGGCGACGCCAAGACCCTGGTCATCCACCCCGCGTCGACCACCCACAGCCAGCTCTCCGAAGACGAGCAACGCCGCACCGGCGTCAGCCCCGAGTACGTCCGCGTCAGCGTCGGCATCGAGGACGTGCAGGACATCATCGACGACCTCAACCAAGCCCTCGAAGTCGCGGCGGCCGCGGCGGTGTGAGTCGACCGGCATCCCGAACCCCGCAAGCCCGCGCTCGGCGAGCGTGGGCTTCGACTTGCCCATGAGCGACCCCTACTCCAGCTCCGACGACCGCCGCAGCGGTGATCGGCTGATGCACCTGCAGAAAGCGGTGTTCCCCGAGTCGTTGCGGTTGTCGCTCGGCGGCGAGTTACCGGGCGTCGAGTGCGCCTACGAGACCTGGGGCACGCTCGACGCCGACGCGAGCAACGCCGTGCTGGTCTGTCACGCGATCTCCGGCGACTCGCACGCGGCACGGCACGACCCGGGCGACGATCCCGGCTGGTGGGACGAACTCATCGGGCCCGGCGAGGGTTTCGCGATCGATACCTCACGGCTCTTCGTCGTCTGCAGCAACGTCCTGGGCGGCTGCCGCGGCACGACGGGGCCGGGAACGGTCAACGTGGAGACGGGCCGGCCCTACGGCGCCGAATTCCCGCCGATCACGGTCGCCGACATGGTCGCGGTGCAGACGCGGCTGGCGGATCACCTGGGGATCAAGGCGTGGCGGGCGGTGGTGGGGGGCTCGCTGGGCGGGCACCAGGCGCTCACGTGGGCCACCCAACACCCCGACCGCGTGCGGGCCTGTGTCGCCATCGCCACCTCGGCGCGATTAACCTCGCAGGCGCTCGCCTTCGACGTCATCGGCCGCAACGCGATCCAGACCGACCCGCACTTCCACGGCGGGCAGTACTACGGCCAACCCACCCAGCCCGACACCGGCCTCGCCATCGCCCGCATGCTCGGCCACATCACCTACCTCTCCTCCGAGGCGATGGACGCCAAGTTCGACCCCGATCGCCACGACCCCCGGAAGCTGGCCTCGGCCTTCGAGCAGCGCTTCTCGGTGGGCTCGTACCTCGCCCACCAGGGCAAGAAATTCACCGAGCGCTTCGACGCCAACAGCTACGTCACCATCTCGATGGCGATGGACCTGTTCGACCTCGGCCGCACCCGCGAGCAGCTCATCGACACGTTCCGCGGCTCGACATGCGACTTCCTCGTCACGAGCTTCAGCAGCGACTGGCTGTTCACGCCCCGGCAGTCGCGCGACATCGTCAACGCGCTGACCGCGCTCGGCCGGCCGGTGACCTACGCCGAGATCACCAGCGGCGCGGGCCACGACGCGTTCCTGCTGCCCGACGAGATCGGCCGCTACGGCCCGCTCATCGCCGCCAAGCTCGGTCAGACCAACGATGAGCCGCCCGCCCTGCGTCGCGACGACGAATTGGTGCTCGACCTGATCCCGGCCGGCGCGAGCGTCTGCGACCTGGGCTGCGGCAGCGGCCGGCTGCTCGCGGCGCTCCGGCAGCGCGGCCACGGCCACCTCGTCGGCGTCGAGGTCGCCCAGGAAAAGATCATCGCCGCCGCCGGGCGCGGCCTCGACGTGATCGACTACGACCTCAACCACGGCCTGCCCGCGTTCACCGACCACCAGTTCGGCGTCGTCACGCTCAGCGCGACCCTTCAGGCGGTGGAGAACATCGAGACGCTGTTCGACGAGATGCTCCGCGTCGGCCGGCGCGTCATCCTCAGCTTCCCCAACTTCGCCCACCGCGCGTTGCGCGAGGACTACGTCGAGCGTGGCCGCAGCCCCAAGGCCGCCGGCGCGTTCGACCACGAGTGGTACAACACCCCCAACCGCCGTTTCCCCAGCATCGCCGACGTCGAGGACCTGTGCGCCGCCAAGGGCGCGACGATCCACGACGCGGTGTACCTCGACACCGCCAACAACCGCCGTGTTCCTTCCGCCCCGGAGGGCGAACCGAATCGCGACGCGGATACCGCGGTGCTGGTGATCAGCCGGTAGTTTTGTCTTGCCTCGGCCCGTGCGGCGGGGGTAGTCTTAAGTCGAGATGCTGGACCACCTAGACCTTCGACGCTCCCGTGCAGGCATGACCTTGGTCGAGGGGATTTTCATTACGGTGGTAATCGTATTTTTGGTGTTTGTATTGGTTCCTACCTCTAGGCACAGCCATCCGCCAAACCCCCTTGCTCACTCAATGCTGAATGCCCGGCAACTCACGATCGCCATCCTTATTTATCAGAACGACTACGATGTTTGGCCTGATTCGTTGGGCGTGCTTGAGCCGGAATACGTCGATCCCGAATTACAAATCACGATCAATCCGCGTGAAGGTTTTGCGGGGTACGCCTATGAAGTTCCCGAGAACCATATTGATGAGATTGAAGACCCGTCGACCTTCGCGTTCGTTTTTGAAGTCCGTGACGACGGTAAGGTGATGGGGGACTCCGGCGTTATCGGATTCGCCGACGGGCACGCGGTCTTCGTTCCGGAAGAAGAGTAAGAATTCACTTTAGGCGGCGGGGTTATGCGGTGAATCAACGCCGAGACCGGGGCGTAATAATGGGAAAGTGACGAGTGACCGCACGGGTCGGAAGAAATCGGTTGGAGCGCCGTTTCGAGAGGAAAGGCGATGGACACCCATGATCACGAATCAGCCGATCCGCTTCCGCTTCCGCGTCCCGGGCGGGGCCGTCGGATCGCAACAGCATTGATCGTCTTGTTTATAGTCTGCTTGCTGATGTACATTTTTTTGCCGGCGATGAGTGGGTCTCGCCCCGGTGGTATGCGTACTCCCTCAATGTCGAACGCGCGGCAGATCGCCATTGCGGTCCATGCCTACGCATCAGACTACGGGGTTTGGCCTGAGAGCCTCGACCAGCTTGTGGAGTACGGCCTAGCCGAAGAATACGGGGTCTTGACGAATCCAAGAGAGGGTTACATCGGGTACCACTACGATCCGCCCGAGGCGCCGTTCGGAGCGATCGGGGTTGATTGGTCGGCCGTGCCGATCGTGTTCGAGGTGTGCGAGCACGGCGGTGTCGCCCGAGACTCGGGCATCATCGCCTACGCCGACAGCCACGTGGTGTATGAGGCGGGAGAACGCCCGCCGTCAGACTAAACGCCGACAGGTCGCCGGGGTACAGGCCGTCGAGACGCTTCAAGCGGGTCGGGATATTGCGGCCCGCAGCGATCGGATGGCGGCGACGCGGCTGCTCGTCTCGCGCTCGAAGAGGGAATCGGTTGTGCGTTCGACGGTAGACAACGCGTCGCTCAGCCGACCGGAACGCGCGGCGGCGGTGCCGATGTGGGCACCTAAGATCAGTCCGAGGTGCGCGGCAATGGTGTCACTGTCGCCGGGGCTGGTCGCGGCGAGGCGGAAGGCGAGTGGCCGGTCATCGCCGGCGTAGCCGAGGATCGCGAGGACCTGCGAGAGCTGCAGCAACGGGTCGAAGGGTTTGAGGTCGTGTTGCGGAGCGCGGGCGGGGTGGTCGTAGAGGTCGGACTTCATGCGGTAGAGGAAGCCGCGGCCGTCGAGGTCGCGGCTGGACCGCCCGAGCTCGTCGAGGCTCCACCGGCAGCGGTTCTCGACCTCGCTGAGGTGCGGCACGTCGGCGTCCGCCCACGCCGTAAACGCTTCGTCGAGGGCGCGGTCGAGCCAGGTGTCGAGACCGACCTCACCGGCTTCGCCGATCTCGCGGTCGGCGGCCGCGGCGACGAGACAGGCGAACACCCCGCTCACGCCGCGGCCTTCCGCCTGGTCGAGCCGGCAGAGATCCGCGAAGGTATCGAAGACGACGCCGACGGGCTGGCCCGCAAAAGCGAGCGCCGCGCCGCCGTAGAGAAACGGGCCGAACATCGCGGGTTGTCCGGGGCGGTAGAAGCAGGGCGACTCGTCCCCATCGTCACCTACGGAAGACGCATCGCCTCCCGAACCATCACTTCCGGAAGGACTCGCGCCGCCCTCGCCGCACGGCGGGGCGGTGCCATCGGCCTGGTCGTACATGTGGAGCCATTGTCGGGCTTGCTCGGCCGCCACCGCCTCGCGCCACGGGACCGGGTCGGCCGGGCGGCGGTGGCGCAGCCAGTCGATGAAGTTGTCTTCGGCAAACGAGTCGGCGTCGGGGCGGAGCGACGCGAGCCAGGGCTCGACCAGCGCGATCTTCGTCGCCGTGTCGTCCGACACCACGCCGAGCACGCCCGCGGTGAGTTCCGCGGGCGCCCAGATGTTCCAGGGGTTGGGGTTGGGGTCGCGGAAGTGGTCGACGATGCCGAGCCGCACGCCGTCGGGGTCGCCGACCTCGCCGCGCAGCCCGGCCGCCTCGTGCGCCAGGCCCAGCGCGTCCCCGTAGGCGCTCAGCAGCAACGCCCCCGCGATCGCGTCGTCGGATGCCCCGCTCATTCGGCGCTCCGTTCCGCCGCCGGCTTGCGGTACTGCGTCGTCAGCATCCCGGCGTAGCCCCAGTTCTCCTCGTCGACCAGGTCGATGACGACGTGGGTGTGCTCGGGCCGCTTGCCGAGCACGTCGACGAGCGCGTCCGTGACGCGTTTAACGATCTGTGCCTTATGCTCGGCGGTGACGCCGTCGCGGGTGATGCGGACGTTGACGTAGGGCATGGGCGGTCTCCGGGGTTGCCTAAGCGTAGGCCATCGGACGCGGCGGCGTGGGTCGCTGCCCGGCTGGGCGCGAGCAGCGCGCGCACAAAACAACGCGCGGATTAAACGTTATTTGTGGATTGGACATAAATCTTAACGCGAGGAATCGGCTCGGGTTAGTTGAGCGCGAGAGCGGCGAGGGGTGAGTCGGCGCGCACATCAGCCGCGCTGCGCCTCCAGATAGAGGCGCTACACGCGGGCCGGCGGTGGCGCGCGCCGAAGGGCCCGACGGTCATTGACAAGTGGAAATCACACCAACACGGCCGTGGATCAGCCGTCAACCGATCGCTCACTCGCGCAGCGGGCATACCAGTCCACCGGAAACCAACCGGAAACCAACCGGTTGGCGCGGCCGGCGGTTTAGCCGTGCGTGAACGCGACCACCAGCTCCTCGCCTTCGCCCCACGGCTCGCCGGCGTAGCCGCCGAAGCGTCCGGTGACACGGAAGCCGGCGCTGGTGATGACGGCCGTAAGCTCGTCGGGGTACCACACGCGCATCGAGATCGGCAACTCCGCGGCGTCGACGACCTTGCCGCCTTCGACGTGCTCGTAGCGCAGGACGGGGAAGACGATGAGCGGGTCGGTCTGGAAGCGCCGGCAGTCGTCGGTGATCCGCATGCGGCCGATCGCGGTGTCCTTCTCCTCGTAAGCCGTGCCGTCGCGGACCGACCAGTAGGCGTAGAGCGATTCGCGGTCGCCGCGGGGGCAGAACGTGTTGAGGAACGCGGTGCCGCCCGGCGCGAGGTGGCGGCGGACGGTGTCGAGCAGGCCGGCGATCTGCGCATCGGTCTCGAGGTTCTGCATCACGCGGAACGGGGCGGTGATCAGGTCGAACGTCCGGCCGAGGTCGAGCGCGGTGATGTCGCCCTGCTCGACGCGGGCGCGGTCGGGAGAAATCGCCGCCTCGTCGAGCTTGCGTCGGCAGATCGCGAGCATGCCGGGCGAGTGGTCGACGCCGTGGATGAACCGGCAGGACTCGGCCATCGGCAGCAGCACCCGGCCGGTGCCGCAGCCCAACTCGAGCACGTCGGCGTCGGGCGACGGCAGCTGCTGGCGGTAAAAGCTGGCGTCGTCGAACGGGTCGGCCCAGAGGTCGTAGAAGCGGGCGGCGTCTTCGCGGTAGTCGTTGGTCATGGCGGTGGCCTTTCGGAAAGGGTTTCGGCCTCGCGTGGCTCGGCGTGGCGGGGCCGTCCACGGTGACGGCGACCACAAAAAAACCCCGCCGAGGTGGCGGGGCTCATGGAGATCAGTGATCGGGAGTAGAGGGTCAGGCCGAGGCCTTCTTCTCGTTGAGCTTCGCCGCCAGTCGGCTCTTGTAGCGCGAGGCGGTATTCTTGTGCAGTGCCGGGGTGGACGCGGCCTGGTCGAGGGTCTTGTAGATGCCCTGGAGCTGCTTCTCAGCCTCTTCAACGCTGCCGTGGAGGATGGTTTCGCGGTACTCCTTGATCTGGGTGCGGTAGCTGGCCTTGGTCCAGCGGTTGCGGGCGCGGTGCTTGATGCTCTGGCGGATGCGTTTCTTGGCGGAGGCGGAGTTGGCCATGGTCGAGGCTTTCGGGGAGGAATCCCGGGGGGTGCCGGGTCGTTTCGGGGAGGCGAGGGCGTGTGGTGTCGGCCGTCGCGGGGAATATCGGGGTCATCGGTCGGATTCGGGCGGCAGCCGGCCGATCCGGTCGAGCCGCACATTATGCCGATTCGCCCGGGGCAACGCAAGTCCGGCGTGACCGCTCGGCCGGACCGGGGCCCGCTGCGGTTGACAGCCCGCCGGGGCCGGGTACACTTTTCCGCTCGCCTCATCGCCCGTGGGCACGTGTTCCGTGTCCCGTCATTGGGCGGCTGGTGAAAATCTTCTCGCGTTGGCCGCTGCCGCGGCGCGTTTGAGACGTCAGAACCCCACCCGAGTGGGGCACACACCCGTATCGCCCCCGGATTTCGCAGACTCCCCCCGGATTTCCCAGACTCCCCCCGGTCTCCGCCACGGAACCCCGCCCCCCGGAAATGCCATGAACCGTCAAACCTACCTCGCCAAGAACAACGAAGTGCCCTGCGAATGGGTCGTGATCGACGCGACCGACCAGGTGCTGGGCCGGCTGTCCACCCAGATCGCCACGATCCTCATGGGCAAGGACAAGCCGACTTACACGCCGCACCACGACGTGGGCGACTTCGTCATCGTGCTTAACGCCGAGAAGGTCCGCGTGACCGGCAACAAGCTCGACCAGAAGTTCCATCAGACCTTCTCCGGCCACCCGTCGGGTCGCAAGGTCACCAGCTTCCGCGAAGTCATGAAGCGTCACCCCGAGCGGCTGATCGAAGAATCGGTCCGCCGGATGCTGCCCAAGAGCAAGATGGGCGTGGCGATGTCTAAGAAACTCAACGTGTACGTCGGCGGCGAGCACCCGCACGCCGCCCAGAACCCCCGCGTTCTCGAACTTCAATCCGCCTGAATCAACCCGCCGTTTAGCGGGCGATCTGAGATCGCCGATTTTTCAAGCCCAGAGCCCTAAACGTCCCGCCCCCGAAGATCAAACATGGAAGACACCACGACCCCCACGATCGACCTCGGCTCTTCGGCCGACGCCCCCGGCACTTCCGCCGAAACCTCCACCGCGGTCGCCGAAGAAACCCGCCCGCTCCGCGAGCCGGCCAAGCCCGACAAGGGCGGCTTCATCTGGGGCACCGGCCGGCGCAAGTCGGCGATCGCCCGGGTCCGCATCAAGCCCGCCGAGAAAGGCACCGGCAAGTTCCTCATCTCGGGGCCCAAGACCAAGAACAAGACGGTGGAGGAATTCTTCAGCGAGCCGCAGCACCGCAACGCCTGCACCGCGGCGCTCGAAGCCACCGGCACCGCCGGCAACCTCGACGTCTTCGTCACCACCACCGGCGGCGGCATCACCGGCCAGGCCGAGGCCATCCTGCTGGGCCTGTCCCGCGCTCTTTGTGGCTACGACCCGACCCTCGAACAAACCCTCCGCGACAAGGGCTACATGACCCGCGACCCGCGTGAAGTCGAACGCAAGAAGTACGGCCAACGCGGCGCCCGCCGCCGGTTCCAGTTCTCCAAGCGTTGATCCCCGCGCGGCAACCCGTTATCCCAAGAAACCCACGGACGCCGTCCGTGGGTTTTTTTTGTGCGGGCTATCATGTGGCCATGAGCAACACCGTCAACGTCAAGACCGCCGACCGCCGCAAACTCCACTTCGACACCCTCGACGAGATCGTCGCCGACGCCGAGGCGGTGACCGACGGCGGGGAGACCGATCCCACGGTCACCGGCAACTGGACCGCGGCCCAGATCATCTACCACGTCGCGTTTACGATCGGCATGGCCAACCGCGGCATCGACCTGCAAATCCCGCTACCGATGAGGCTGTTCGGAAAAACGCTGAAGCTGTTCGGGATGCACACCAAGACGTTCAACCCCGGTATCAAGCCGCCTCCCAAGGTCGCCGCGGCGTTCGCGCCCCCGGAGGGCACCACCCTGGACGCGGCGATGCAGAAACTGCGTGACGAGGTGGCCTACGCCAAGGAGCACGGCATGACCCATCCCAGCCCGCTCTTCGGCAGGCTGACCCACGACGAATGGATCCAAGTGAATTGCCGTCACGCCGAGTTGCATTTTGGCTTCATTCGGGCCGAGGCTTCGCGTGAGGGCCAGAAGGAATAAACCGACTTCGTCTCCGCTCACCCCCCGGTGCCGACGCGTCCCCTCGGCGGAAACAATTCAGGCCGATGACCGTGAGGCCGATCTCCGGCGGACCGGGTTCCGGGATCATCTCGCCCCACGCTTCGTCATCGCCGTCCGGATTTATCCCGAGTCCGACCGAGGTCCCCCGGTCGCCGATCAGGTCGAGTGTGCAGGTGCCTTCAGTGGCCCCGTCTGGTGATCTTGCCGTTGCGTAAGAGCCAGGTGAGGAGCACGGTCAGCGCGGCGAAGGTGAACGAGAACGCGAGCACCGCCGCGCCGCCGAAGGGGCCACGCCAGTCGGTGAACAAGCCTTCGGTCACGACCGGCGGCCCCACGGCCATCAGCAGTCGATCGTCGATGTCGTTTTCGTGGGTCAACGTGAGCGTAAAGAGGGCGGCGTTTTCGCCGTCCGCGTTCGGGGAGATCATTTCCGCGGGGACGGTGAAACCGAATTCGCTGTTGGCGGCCCCGTCGCGGTACATCTGGGTGCCGGTGTCGACGGCGCGTTCGACGGCGAGGTAGCGATCGGTGCCTTGCTGCACCACGTCCACGTCCATCTTCGGCAGTTCGGGGAAGCGTTCGGAGGTATCGAACGTTTCGCCGCTGAATTCGCCGACTTTCTCGTAGTAGATCAGGTAGTCGCCGGGCTGATCGAGTCGGATCTCGACGGTCCCGGGGGCGACGAAGCGCTGCATCTGATCGAGCGAAGCGGTGACGCGGGTTTTCGCGACGTTGATCGAGGCGTTGAACGCGGCGACGCCCACGAGCAACAGCACGAAAGCCAGGCCGTACCAGCCGCGCGAGGGGATGCGCGCGTCGTCGGGGGATGGCGGGCCGGCCGAGGTTTCGGCGTCTGCGTCGTTGGGGGCTTTGGTTTCGGGGGCGTCGGGCATGGTGAGACTCGTCGGGGGGAGCGGCCGGGACATCTTAGTCATCGAGAGGCTGCGGGGCGGTGCGTGTCGGCCGCGATTGACATCACCCGCGGCGGGCGGAGACACTGAACGGATGGTGCGTTCGGGTGTGGACAATAAGGCCGCGGATAAAGGTGGTGGTAGCTGATGCGGCCGGCGCCCGACGACCAGTACGAGGTGACCGATCGCCGGCCGATGCCGCCGCGGGAATGGGCGGTGATGCGGGGGCTGACGGAGGTGGCGGTCAGGCTGCGGCTGTCGGCCAACGCGGTGTCGGTGCTCAGCGTGGTGTTCGCGTCAGCGAGCGGGGCCGCGCTCGTGCTGACGACGCAGGCCCACGGCTGGACGCAGCGGGGGCTTTGGCTGGTCGGGGCGGCGGGCATCGAGCTGCGGGCGCTGTGCAACCTGCTCGACGGCATGGTCGCGGTGCGGACCGGCACGGCTTCGCCCGTCGGTGAACTCTACAACGAGGTGCCCGACCGGTTGTCGGACGTGGCGATGCTCGCGGGGCTGGGCTACGCCGCGGGCGCGCCGACGCTGGGTTGGGCGGCGGCGTGCGCCGCGGTGATGGTGGCCTACGCCCGGGCCCAGGCGGCGGTGGCCGGGGCGGGGCAGGACTACGGCGGGCCGATGAGCAAGCCCGTGCGGATGCAGGTGGTGGCGGTGGTTTGCATCGCGTGCGCCTTTGCCCCCCACGCCGTGGATTCACCGCTGTGGTTTTTCGTCGAAGATTCGGCCGAAGGGCGCAACGTCCATGGGCCCGGTTGGGTGGAAGGGATTCTGATTTTGCTGATCGCGGGCTGCGTCACGACAACCATCGCACGGCTGGTCCGCGCATCGCGCCGGCTGCGAAAGGGAGCGGCCTGATGGACCCGGTTGCCCGCGCTCGGTTGCTCGACGCCACGCAGGCCTTCGACTCACCCATCACCCGGTGGGGCACCACGACCGTCGTGGGCGTCCTGTTCGTCGCGCCGTTGTTGGTTTTGCTGTTGGCGAAGATCGGCAAGCTCGACGCGGCCAACCGGAAGGAGCTGCTGCTGCGGTGCGGGTCGTGGGCGGTGATTGCACCGGCGTTGCTCGGCCCGTTGCTGCTCGGCGCGGCGTGGTGGATCGGCGCGACGTATCTGCTGGCGCTGCTGTTGTTCCGAGAGTTCGGGCGGATCACGGGGCTGTTCCGCGAGCCGGTGGTGTGCGGTGTGGTGTACCTCGGGTTGACCGCGACGTACTTCGGGGCGTTGGACAACTGGTACGTGATGTTTATCGGCGCGACGCCGTTGACGATCGCGGGCATCGCCGCCGCGGCGGTTTTCCGCGACAAACCCGGGGGCTACGTGCAGCGCGTCGCGCTCGGGACGCTGGGCTTTGTCTTGTTCGGCACGGGGCTCGGGCACCTGGCGTACTTCGGCAACGACGTCGAGTTCCGCCCGCTGCTGTTCATCCTGATCGCCGCGGTCGAGGACAATGACGTGTTTGCGTACCTCTGCGGCAAGACGCTGGGCAAGCGGAAGCTGTGCCCGAACACGAGCCCGAACAAGACCGTCGGCGGGGCGGTCGGGGCGGTCGTGTGCACGACGCTGCTGGTGATGGGCACGTCGCATTTCCTGATCGCGGGCGGGCTCGGGCGGTGGTGGCTCCACTTCCTCGCGGCGGGGGCGCTCGTCAGCGTGGCGGGGCAGATGGGCGACCTCGTGTTGTCTTCGATCAAGCGCGACATCGGCATCAAGGACACGGGCACGATCCTCCCCGGGCACGGCGGCCTGCTGGACCGCTTCGACAGCCTGTTGTTGGCCACGCCGGTGGTATTCTATTTTGTGGCGTACTTCCGCGGCATCGGGGTCGGGCAGCCGACCAACGTGTTGACGCAGTTTTCGGGCGGGATCTAGGCCCCGCGGTCCTCGGCCCGGCGGAGAGGCGATCGACGATCGCCCGCTTGACGTAGAAGATTCATCCCCAGCCCCGACCCGCCATGCGTGACTTTGATCTCGAACCCGCCCACGACCTCGGCCTGCCGTCGGCCGCGCGGCAGCGCAGCGTCCAGCGGGAAGCGGGGCTGCGCGAGCTGCTCGCCAGCCACGCCTGGTGGGCCGTGGCGCGCACCTACCTCAAGCTGGCCCACCGCCTCGAAGTCGTCGGCCGTGAGCACCTCCCCGCCGAGCCACCGTTCGTGTTGGTTGCTAATCACACGAGCCACCTCGACGCGCCCATGCTCGCCGCGGCGCTGCCGCCGCGGCACCGGCGGTACACCTTCCCCGTCTCGGCGGGCGACGTGTTCTTCGAGACTAAGCTCGCCTCCGCGTTCTCGGCGGTCTTCTTGAACGCGCTGCCGATGTGGCGCAAGCACGCGGGCCGACACGCGCTCGACGACCTGCGGAAGCGCCTGACCTGCGGCACGACGTCGCTGATCCTGTTCCCCGAAGGGACGCGCAGCCCGGACGGCGTGATGCAGAAGTTTAAGCCCGGCATCGGGATGCTCGTCGCCGGCACCGACGTGCCCGTGTTCCCCTGTTACCTCGAGGGCGCCCACGCGGCGTTGCCCAAGGGAGCCAAGCGTCCGAGGCCCACCAAGCTGCGGGCCCGCGTCGCCCCTCCGCTGCGGTTCGGTGACACGGCGAACGACAAACGTGGGTGGTGCGGGGTTGCCCAATGCCTGCAGCGCGAAGTGATCGGCTTGGCTCCGGGCCATGCCCCGCCCCCGGAGGACGCCGCATCGCCTACGGGCTGACGCGGGCGTCCCGCTCGACGCCCGGCGAAACGGTGCGGTTCTGCTCCTCCGCCGCGTAGCTTACGGATAAAAAAACCGCGTCGGATCCGAGGATTCGATGATGTCGTCTTCGGTGCCGAACACGCCGTCGGGCCCGGCGCTGCGGATATCGAAGTAGCGGTCGTTCAACGGGACGTACCGGATGGGATTGCCCCACAAGTCGACGTATGTTCCGATGACGCGTTCGATCACGTCGTCGGGGGGCAGGCTCTCGCGCCGGTACCCCTCGATCGTTTCTCCGGTGCCAACCAAGAGGTGTTCCCGCAGCGGGTTCATCCCGCGTAGGTCAAGGGGCTTGATCAGCAGTTCCATTTCTTCGCTTCGTGTGAGGCGCTGGCCCGCTTCGTCGCGGGCGCGCAGCACCTCGTAGCGGTGCAAATTATGTTCGTACTCGATGTGGGAAGCGGGCTTGTCCGGGGTCACGGTCAACAGCGTGACGGCGTCGATCAGGTCCGCTTGAGCAAGCTGCAGTTTTTTCTCTGCGACGCGGCCGGGCATGGTCGCCAGCGTGTACGCCAATTGGGCCATGAAGAGCGCGCCCAGACACGCGGCGAGGCCCCCGGCGCCGGCGGCGAGGTAGCCCGGGAAGCGCGGGCCGCGGAAGAAGCTTGGGGCAAAGCCCGCCGGAGCCGCGCGGGCGTCACGCCAACCGATCCATGCGAACACCCCGCCCACCAGCCCGGCGAGGGTTGCCAACGCGAGCAGGCCCAGCGCGAAGGAGACCAGGCCGGGGGAAGGCTCGGTGAAGTCCACGAAATAAATGACCGCGGCAGCGGCGAACGCCAGGAGCGTCACGGCCAACAGGATGATCGAGAGAGTGGCGGCAAGGACCGCACGCCGGCTGGCCCGGAGATTTTCCATAGGGTGGGCTCGCGTGGATCGGAAGTGTTTACACGTCGAGGTTCTTCACTTCCAGCGCGTGGTCTTCGATGTATTTGCGCCGCGGCTCGACGTGCTCGCCCATGAGAACGCTGAACAGGTTTTCGGCCTCGCTCGCGGCGTCCCAGGTCACGCGCAGCAGCGTGCGGTTCTTGGGATTCATGGTCGTGTCCCACAGCTGGTCGGCGTCCATCTCGCCCAGGCCCTTGAAGCGCTTGATCTCCAGGCCCTGTCGGCCCGCGTCGAGGATGCCCGCGGCGACCTCGGCGAGGTTCACGATCGGGGTGACCTTCGGGTGTTCGCTGTTGACCTTGGTGACGAGCTCGAACTTGGTCGGCGCCATAGCGCCGGTGACGGTCTGCTTGGGCTTGAGGAAGTAGTCGGCCGAGCGCAGCCCGAGGCCTTTGAGGCGGGAAAAGATACGTTCGAGGTCGCGCACCTCGTGGAGCTCGCGGCGGACCACGAGGCGGTGGCCGTCGGCGATGGGCTGGCCGGGCAGCTCGGGGTCCTCGACGTCGAGCTTGTGGGTTTCGCGGAAGTGCTCTTCGTCTTCTTCGGACCAGAAGAAGTGGCTGCCGGTGAGGCCGTTGCTGGTCTCGTCGGCCTCGACGTTGACCTGGAGGCGGGGAAGCCGGCCCTCGCCGCTGGGGTCTTGCTCGCGCATCGCCAGCAGCTCGGCGAGCGTGAGGCCGCGGCGCTTGACGATCTCGACCAGGTCGTCGAGTTGGGTGAGCGCTTCGAGGACCTGGCCCAGGTCTTCACCGCGGATGCGGGTGGTTTCGGCGCGGTCGGCGTTGTCGTGGTCGGCGTAGACAATAAGCTCGGCGTCGTCGAGGCCCAGCTCGCCGAGGACGTGTTGCATCCGCCGTTCGTTGAGCACGTATTCGGACTTCTTGCCGCGCAGGACCTGGTAGAGCGGCGGCTGGGCGATGAAGATGCGGCCCTGGCGGACGAGCTCGGGCATCTGCCGGAAGAAGAACGTCAGCAGCAGCGTGCGGATGTGGCTGCCGTCGACGTCGGCGTCGGTCATGATGATGATCTTGCCGTAGCGCAGCTTGCTGATGTCGAAGTCGTCGGCCCCGATGCCGCAGTTGAGCGCCTGGATGATCGTACGGATTTCTTCGAAACCCAGGATCTTATCGAGGCGTGCCTTCTCGACGTTGAGAATCTTGCCCTTGAGCGGCAGGATGGCCTGCGTGTTGTGGTCGCGGCCGCCCTTGGCGCTGCCGCCGGCCGAGTCGCCCTCGACGAGGTAGATCTCGGATTCTTCGACGTTCTTCGACGTGCAGTCGTAGAGCTTGCCGGGCAGGCCCCCGGAGTCGAGAGCGCCCTTGCGGCGGGTCAGGTCACGCGCTTTACGCGCGGCCTCGCGGGCCTCGGCGGCCATGACGGCCTTCATGCAGATCTTCTTGGCGTCGCCGGGGTTTTCCTCGGTCCAGTTGGTTAACGCCTCGCCCATCGCGCTGCTGACCAGACCCTCGACGTCGGGGTTGAGCAGTTTGCCTTTGGTCTGCCCCTCGAACTGAGGGTCGGGGATCTTCACACTGATGACCGCGACGAGGCCCTCACGCCAGTCGTCGCCGGAGGGTGACGGGCCGTTGCCTTTCAGCACGCCGTTGGCCTTGGCGTAGTGGTTGAGCGTGCGGGTCAGCGCGGTCTTGAAGCCCGACAGGTGCGTGCCGCCGTCGGGGGTGTTGATGTTGTTGGCGAAGCAGATGAGGTTTTCGCTGTAGCTGTCGACGTACTGCAGCGCCACGTCGCAGACGAGCGAGCCGTCTTCGGATTCGCTGTTGACCGCGATGGGTTCGTGCAGCGGCGTCTTGGCTTGGTTGAGGTGGCGGACCATCTCGATGATGCCGTCGTCGAACTTGAAGGTTTCCTTCTTGCCCTCGTTGGTGGTGCCGCCTTGTTCGAGGTTGCGTTCGTCTTCGATGACGAGCTTGATGCCGGGGTTGAGGTAGGCGCGTTCGCGGAGTCGGTTGGCGATCGTGGCGTAGTCGTGGGTGAGGTCGCCGAAGATCTGACGGTCGGGTTTCCACGCGATCTTGGTGCCGGTGGCGGTGCGGGTGCCGATCTGTTTGAGCTCGTCCCGGGTCTCGCCGCGTGTGAAGGACATGGCGTGGACGACGCCGTCACGGGCGACCTCGACCTCGAGCCATTCCGAGAGCGCGTTGACACAGGAGACCCCGACGCCGTGGAGCCCGCCGGAGACTTTGTAGCTGTTGGAATCGAACTTGCCGCCGGCGTGGAGCACGGTCATGACGATTTCGACGGTGGGCTTGCCGTCGAGGTTGGGGTTTTCGTGCTTATACGGCCCGACGGGGATGCCGCGGCCGTTATCGACCACGGTGACGGAGTTGTCGGCCTTGAGCGTGACGTGGATCTCATCGCAGTGCCCGGCGAGCGCCTCGTCGATCGAGTTGTCGACGGTCTCCCAGACCAGGTGGTGCAAGCCGCGCGAGTCGGTGCCGCCGACGTACATCGCCGGCCGCTTGCGCACGGCGGCGAGGCCCTCGAGCACGGAGATCGACTCTTCGGAATACGCGTTTTCCGGGGCGGTGGGATCGGGGTCGGGTGGGGTGCCATCTTGCATGGGGCGGCGGCCTTGGACGGGAGGTAGCGGGGCGATTCCGGGCGCAATTCACACGGCCCGCCGGCGTACACTCTGAGGGGCGGCGGGGCGGTCGGGAGCGGGGCAAAAACCTGCCGGGGACCGGAGAAAATGACGGTCTTGACCCCTGCTCCGCGAGAACTAGATTTTAGCAGAATTCGAAGCACCTCACAACGCGGCGACGGTGCCGTAAATTTTGATTAAATATTTATTTCTCAGTTATTTAGAGGTTAGCGACGTGCTTCTGGAGCGGGTCCGTTACCGGGAGTCGGCGGGGCCGACGGCGGCGTCCGGGATCGTTGGGTCCGCCACGGCTTCGGGGGCGGGTTCCGATCCGGCTTCCGGGTTCAATTCTGCCTCGGGGTTCGCGAGTACGATCCCTCGGCCCAGCGCTGCGACCGGCGCGGGGCGGTCTTCGGCGACGGCATTGATCTTCAAGGCGAGGCGGTCCTCGAGGCCTTCTTCCTCGGGGTCCAGCATGACGTAGTTGGGCGAGAGCATCTTCATCCGGGCTTGGGTCCATGCGCGGACCGCTTCGGGCTCACGGCCGAGGCGGTACAGCGTGTCGCCGAGGTGATCGAGGATGACGGGGTTGACGTTCGGGATCGCGGCCCGGCTCCTTTCCAGCCAGTCAAGCGCCTGGTCGAACTCGCCGAGCTTGTAGTAGACCCAGCCGAGTGAATCGAGGTACGCCGGTTCGTCGGGGTGGATCTCCAGGGCGCGTTCGATCATGACCCGTGCTTCCTGGAGGCGGATGCCGTCGTTGGCTAAACCGTAGCCCAGCGTGTTGTTCATGCTCGCGTGCATCGGGTACTTCTTGAGCCCCTCGTCGAGCACACGGCGGGACGCGGCGGTGTCGCCGGCCTCGTCGTAGAGCAGGGCAAGCGAGAAGCTCAGGTCTCCACCGCCCTCGGGCGCGTCCTTGATCGCGTCGGCGAGAATCTGCTCGGCCTCGTCGAGCCGCTCGGTCCTGAACAAACCCGTGATCAGCAGCAGCTTTGAGTCCAGTTGATCCTTGACCGTCTCGCTGAGCGCAAGCGCTTCCCGAGCCGCGGTCGTCGCGTCTTCGTAGCGTTTCTGGGTGAGGTACACTTCGCTGAGGATTCGGCTTCGTCTTACGCTCGGTGGCTGGATGATCCACCGGCGTGCTTCGAGGGACAACGCTTGGTCGACCAGCGTCTGGTCCTTGTTTCTCAGGCCGGTGCGGTACAGGTGATTGAACACCCGGTTCATGAGATCGTTATCCGGTGAATCCCCGGCGTTATCCAAGTGCTCTTGGGCCAACGCAAGGATTCGGTCTGGCCGTTTGAGGCCGACGTAGGCCTCGAGACGCAAGCGGGTGATCCGCTGGGAGTCGGCCCCCGCCTCGCTGAGCAGTGTCAAGACTTGCAGGGCGTCGTTGTAGTTGCGGTCGGCCAGCAGGTACTCGGCTTTGATGAAGCGTGTGAGGGTGGCGTGGGGGATGGTCTCAAACATCCGGCGGATCAGGCGGGCCTTGTTCCGCTGGAGGCCGGATTGCCTGTCGTAGAGTTTGAGCAGAGCGATGTAGATGTTTTCGTCGGTTGGCCGGGCGTTCAGCGCATCGAGCAGCGTGCGTTCGGCCTCGGGGACGCGGTCGAGTTGGGTCAGCAACGCCGCTTTGTCGAGCATCAGCCGGCTGCCGGGCGGGGCGTTCTGCAGGGCCTGATTCAGCATCGCCAGTGCTTCGTCGTAGCGCTCGGTCTGTATCAGTGCTCGGGCCCGCAACTCGATCGCCTGCTGCGGGGCCTTGTCGCCCAGCGGTGCCAGGAGCTCTTCGACCCGGCCGTAGTCTTCTCGCCGCAGGTGGAAGGCGGCCAGCTCGACGCGGGCGGGGTGCAAGTCCGGGTCGTGGTTGAGGGCGCTGCGGTACGCCTCCGCGGCTTGGTCGGGTTGACCCGCGGCAGCGAGGAGCTGGCCGTGCAGCAACGCGGTCATGGCGCGGCGCGACACCGCCTCGGGGGACGCGCTCGCCGCGTCGTTGCTCAAGGGCTCGCGGTATTCCGGGTAGTTCGCGAGCAACGCGGCCGGGTTTTCGAGGTTGTCGAGTAGCTGCCGGGAATAGCGGTCCGCTAGATCGGGCCGGGCCACCATCGCATCGACCGTGGTCGAGATCAGCGCCGCGGCGTTCTCGGCGTTCGAACGGCCCTTGCCGTCGCGGCTCAGCGACAGCGCCAGCAGCTTGCCAAAGACCTCGTCGTCCCCGGGGTGGGTTTGGAGGTGGCGTGAAAGGAGCGAGACCGCGTCGGCCGGGGGCAGCACGTCGGCCAGCGCCAGCGCCAACGCCGCGGGCTTGCCCTGGTCGTCGTACAGCTCGGTCATGCGCCCGGACAGCCGATCGGCCGGTACGCCCTGGGCCACGGCGTATCGGATCAACTCGACCACACGTGTGTCGCCCCGCGAATCGGCGACGGCCTGGGCCACGATCGCCTCGGCGGCCCGCGGTTGCCCCAGACGCAAGCGGGTGTACAGCAGCCGGCGGCGGAGCGCGTCGGGATTGAGCACGCCGACCTCCGCGGCGAGTCGGTAAACGTCGCGGGCCAATTCGGGCTCGCCCAAGCGGTGGTGCAGGTCGCCCATGATCGCGAGGGTCTCGCCTTGCTGGGCGTCGATAATCGACAGCTCCCGGGCGTAACGCGAATGACCCGACGACCGGCGGTCGGCGTCGGCGAGGTACTCGTGATACATGCTCAGGGCCGCGCGGGCATAGCCCGCCTGGTTGAGCGCGTTGGCGAGGTAGAAACGCGAGAGGCGCTGGGTGTCGGAGTTGGTGGATGCGGTCTGCGCTTCCGAATCGGCCAGGCGGCGGGTGGTGTCGAAGTTCAGGACGGCCGACTCCCACCGCCGGTTGTCGATGGCGAAGCGGCCGAGCATGAACACGCTGTCGAGGTCGGTGGGGTCGGCGGCGAAAGCCCGGCGGTAGTGGTTGGCGGCGGAGACACGGTTGCCGGCGCGGGCCCAGGCCTGGCCCAGGCCGCGGAGGATCGACGCCTCGTTGGGCGACAGCCGCAGCGCTTTCTCGAACGCCTGGACCGCGGCGAAGTTGTCTCCGTCGAGCAGGGCTTGGCGACCGGTGGCGTAGAACTTCTGAGCGGTGAGCGGCGGCACCGGGGCCGCGCCGCCTTCCGGCGTATCGCTACCGCCGGGAGCGAGGTGAGGCGGCGGGGTGAGCGACGCGACGATCTCGTCGAGGGTGAGTTGGGCGCGGGCTTGCTGATCGGCGCTGATCGGTGAGAGTGCCCGGGCCGGGACGCCGGGGGGTGGGGGGGCGTCGGTGGGCCGCACGGGTTCTTCGCGGGCCGATGCCGTGTGGCGGTCGGCGTCGGGGGACGGCGGCGAAGATCCGCAGCCGTGGAGCACGGCGGCGCAGAACAGGGCCGGGAGAATCCAGTACTTCAACGGCTTGGACATGCTGTAATTCTACGCCGCGGACGCGGGCAGATGCGGGCGGCGCCTCTGAGAAATACGGGCGTGCGGTCACCGAGGCCGGGCGGAGGCCCGGGAGTCTCGGCGCAGCGGCCCGGGCCTACGCCGGGCCCCGGTCCCGGCTCCCCGGGTAATCTTGAGCGGGTCAGGGGATGATCTTGTTCAGCGGGTAGCTGAAGATGGACTTGGCCCCGGCGCGGGAGAGTTGGGGCACGAGCTTGCGTTCGACCTTGCGGTCGACGATGACTTCTACCGAGGCCCATTCGGGGTCCTGGAGGTCGTTGATGGTCGGCGAGTTGGCGGCGGGCATCAGACTTAAGACCGTGTCGAGCAGGCTGCGCGGCACGTTGAGCTTGAGCCCGACTTGGCCCTTGGCGGCGATCGCGCCCTGCAGCAGCAGCGCGATGTCTTCGATCTGCTCCCGTTTAGCGGGGTCGGCCCAGGCGTTCTTGTTGGCGATCAGGCGGGTGGTGGAGGTGAGGATGGTGTCGATGATGCGCAGCTTGTTGGCGCGGATCGAGCTGCCGGTCTCGGTGATGTCGACGATGGCGTCGATCAGCCGGGCCTTGACCTCGGTCGCCCCCCAGGAAAACTCGACCTTCTTGATCGGGATGTTGCGCTCGTCGAAGTAGCGCTGGACGGATTTCTTGAGCTCGGTGGCGATGATGCCGCCGGCGAGGTCCTCGGGCTTGGTGACCGGGGATTCGTCGGGCACGGCCAACACCCAGCGCGCCGGGTTGGACGTGGCGCGGGAGTACTGGAGTTCACAGACCTCGTGGACGTCCGAGTCGTTCTCGACCACCCAGTCGTGGCCACAGATCCCGAAGTCGATCACGCCGTCTTCGACGTAGCGCGACATCTCCTGCGAGCGGAACATGACCGCGGCCATCGAGGGGTCGTCGATCTGGGGGTAGTACGACCGGCTGGAGATGTCGATGCGGTAGCCGGCGCGGTAGAACAGGTCGACGGTGGCGTCCTGGAGCGAGCCCTTGGGGATGCCGAGGCGGAGTTGGTTGGGGTCGGTGGTCATGGGCGGGGGTTGGGGGTATAGGCGCTGGAGGGCCTGGACGAGCGGATCGAGGCGGGGTGCCGTTCACGGGCGGTTCCCGGGCTTCCGATCCCCTAGCTCTCCATTCCAGAGCTACTTTTTCTTGGCGATTTTTTTCTTCGTCACTTTTTTCTTCGTTGTTTTCGCCACGGTCTTCTTGGTGACCTTCTTCTTGACGACTTTCTTTTTCGCCACGGGCGATGCGGCGGCGGGGGTCTTGCGTTTGTCGGCCCACGCCTGGAGGGCGAGGTGGGCCTCGAGGGCGTCGCCGGCCTTGACCTGACGGGTCAGGTACGATTCGGCTTCGGTGGGGGTGGTGCCTTCGTCGAGGCAGCCCTCGTTGGTCAGCAGGGCGCAGAGCTTGTCGTCGAGGGGCATGGCGTGGCCGCCGAAAGACAGCAGCGTGACGTGCGCGGCGATGAACGGAGCGATGCCCGGCAAGGTGTCGAGGTAGGCCCGCTGTTCTTTCTTGCCCTTGCCCGCGACCGAGTGCATCTGGATGTCGTGCTCGCGCTTGTAGACCTCGTTGAGCGATTCGCGGAGGCGGATCATGCGGTTGCCCGCGTCGGGGTAGTCTTCGCCGATGACCGCCACGAGCTCGTGGGGGTGGCTGACGCGCAGGTCGTTGACGTCGAGCATCGCGTCCATCAACGCGGTGAACGCGTTCTCGGCCTTGTTGCGGGTCGTGTTCCACTGCAGGAAGCTGACGATCAGCTGGGCGACGGGGTCGCGCGGCGGCGGGTCCTCGCCCTTGTACGCGGTGCGCGCTTTCTTGAGCAGGGCGGCGAATTTCTTGGCGGTGGCGGGGTCTTGTTTGGCCAACGGGGTGGTCTCGTGGGGCGGGGGTTGGTTGGTGGCTTACGCGGAAGTGTCTGGGGCTTGGTTGCCTTTGGTTCCCGGCTCGGGCGTGGGCTGGGACGGGGGACGCGCGGCGGTGCGTTTCATGCCCTCGTCAATCGCGGCGAAAACGGCTTCACGTTTCTTCAGGTCGCGGTCGACTTGGAAACGCAGGTGAGGCACGAGGCGGAGGGCGACGGCTTTTTTGACTTGTTGCTGCACGTGACGGGTCGCGTCTTGCAGGCCGTGCATGGTGATCGCCTCGTGCTGCTCGGGGAGGACCGAAACGAAGACGTCGGCGGTCTTGAGATCGGTGCTGGCCTCGACGCGGGTGACGCTGACCAGGCCCTTGATCCGCGGGTCCGCCAGGCCGCGCTGCAGTACCGAGGCGACGGTGCGCTTGAGCAGCTCTTCGATCTGTTTCTGGCGTTGGGACATGGGGGGACGGGTAATGAGTGGATCGGGCGGAGGGGGGAGCCGGCGGCGCGGGTTGCGCCGCTTGACAGCCCCCGCCGACCTCTCACCGGCTTCAATCCAGGGTGCGCTGCACCTCGATGACTTTGTAGAACACCAACGTATCGCCGGCCTTGACGTCGTCGAAGTTCGCCACGCGGACACCGCACTCGGTGCCGGCCCGGACTTCCTTGACCTCGTCCTTGACGCGACGCAGCGACTCGACGTCGCGGTCGTCGGTGACCACCACGCCGTCGCGGGACACGCGGACCTTGACGTTCTTCTGGGCCGAGCCTTCGGTGACGAGGCAACCGGCGATGCTGCCGAGCTTGGAGATGCGGAACACCTCTTTGACCTCGGCCTGCCCGACTTCTTCCTCGGACCGGTCGGGCGTGAGCATGCCTTCGAGGCCCTTCTTCACGTCGTCGGTCAGATCGTAGATCACGCGGTACATGCGGATATCGACCTTGCGCTCTTCGGCGATCTCGCGGACGGCCGGGGTGGCGGTGACGTGGAAACCCAGGATGATCGCGTCCGACGCGTCGGCCAGGAGCACGTCGCCCTCGGTGATCCCGCCCACCGCGGCGTGGAGCACCTTGACCGTGACCTCGTCGTTGCCCATCTTCTCGAGGCTGCTGGTGAGCGTCTCGATCGAGCCCTGCACGTCGGCCTTGATGACCACACGCAGGTCCTTGATGTTGCCCGCGGCGACGGCGTCGGCGAAGTTGTCGAGCGTGACCTTGGTCTTGCTGGCCAGGGTCTGTTGACGCTCGGTCTCGCGGTACTGCAGGGCGACTTCTTCGGCCCGCTTGAGCGAGTCGGTGACGAAGAACTTATCGCCGGCGTCGGGGACCTCGTCGATGCCCGAGAGCTCGAGCGGGGTGGCGGGGCCGGCGTTGTCGATTTTTTGTTCGCGGTCGTTGATCATGTCGCGGACGCGGCCGAAGGCGCGGCCCGAGACGATGAAGTCGCCGACCTTGATCTGGCCGTCCTGCACGAGCACGCGGGCCACGCTGCCGCGGCCGGTCTGCATCTCGGCCTCGATGACGGTGCCGCGGGCCGGGCCGCCGTAGTCGGCGGTGAGCTCGAGCAGCTCGGCCTGGTAGTCGAGGATCTCGAGCAGTTCGGTGATGCCCGTGCCCTGGGTGGCCGAGGTCTTGACGATCTCGGTGTCGCCGCCCCATTCGGTGGGGTTGAGGCCGTGCTCGGCGAGTTGGCCGTAGATCTTGCGGATGTTCTCATCGGTGGCCTGCGGGGTGTCGATCTTGTTGAGGGCGACGATGATGGGCACCTCGGCGGCCTTGGCGTGGGCGATGGCCTCGACGGTGGTGGGCATGACGCCGTCGTCGGCGGCGACGACGAGCACGACGAGGTCGGTCATCTTCGCGCCGCGGGCCCGCATGGTGCTGAACGCTTCGTGGCCGGGCGTGTCGAGGAACACGACCGATTTCTTGGCGCCGTCGCTGCCCTCGACGCTGACGCGGTAGGCGCCCACGTGCTGGGTGATGCCGCCGTCTTCGTGATCGGCCACGTCGGCTTGGCGGATGCGGTCGAGCAGTGACGTCTTGCCGTGGTCGACGTGGCCCAGTACGGTCACGACCGGCGGCCGCGGCTGGACGTCGACCTTCTCGCGTTCGGCGAACTGCTTCTCGACTTTTTCCTCAGCGGTCTCGAGTTCCTTGACTTCGAGCTCGATGTCGTACTCCATCGCCACTTCCATGGCGGCCTCGGTGCCGATGGCCGAGTTGACGGTGGACATCACGCCCTGCTTGAAGAGGAACTTGATGATCTGGGCGGTCTTGATGCCGGTGGCGGCGGAGAGGCCCTTGATGGTGATGGGCTCTTCGATCTCGACCTTGCCGCCGGTCTGCACGGCGGACTGGGCCTGAAACCCGGTCGCCGCGCCGCCCTTGTTGCGCAGGTCGCGGCGGCGTTGCTTCATGTAGCCGGTCGAGCCCTTGAGGCGGGCGTCGAGTTCGTCGGCGTCCGCTTTGGACAGCTGGGTCGGCCCGGTGAGCAGGGCGTCGGCCGAGCGTCCGCGTCGGCTGTTGAGCCCGCCGCGCCGCTTGTTGCGGTCTTCACCGCCGCCGGCCCCACCGCCGCCACCGCGGACCCCGCCGCCGCGGGCCGGGCCGCGTGATCGGCTGATGCCGGCCACTTCGCCTCCGCCGCCGCCTTCACGCGGCCCGCCGCCGCCCGGGCCGCCGGGGCTCCGCCGGGGGCGTGGCGGGCGGTCGGGCTCGGGCTTCTCGACACGGATGACTTTGGGCCCGGCGAGCTTGGCTTTCTTGGGCGCTTCGAGTTGCTCGCCGACGGGTTTGACCACGTCGGGACGGTCGGGCACGTTTTCGATACCGACGGGGCCCGCGGGCTTGGCAGGTGTCTCGGGAGCCGGGGCCTCGGCCACGGGTTCGGCGGCCGTCGGTGCCTGGGCGACGGCCTCAGCGGGTGCGGCGGTCGTTTCGTCGGCTTCGGTCACGACCTCTTCGGCCTTGGGCGTCGGCTTCTTTTTGCGGGCGGGTTTTTTCTTGGGCTTCTCGATCGTCGCCGTGCTGGTGCCGACGTCCTCGGCCGGGGTGTCTTCGTCCGCCTTCTTTTTGGCCGCCGCTTTTTTGCGCGGCTTGCGGACTTTCTTGATGTCGACCTTCTCGGCGGTCTCGACCGCGTTGTGCGCGGTATCGCCGTCGGACTCGTCGGCGAACCACTCGCGGATCGTCGCGGCCAGGCCGAGCTTGACCACGGACATGTGGTTGGTGATGTCCGGGACGCCCTCGGCTTCACACTTGGCGACGATCACTTTGCTGTTGACGCCAAGCTCTTTGCCTAGCTGATGGACTCGTAGCGATTTAGGTGGCAAGTGAGGCTCCGGGGTTCGGATCGGGTTCGAAGGTCAAAAGATTGAGGTCAATCACACACAAACGGTCGTCGGTTACGCGGGGTCGGATTCCTCGGCAGCCACGGCGTCGGCCGGGGCGTCTTCGGCCGGGGCATCGGGGGTGTCACTCTCGGCCGCGACGGGTTCATCGGCGGGGGCATCGTCCTGCCGCGATTCGAGCAGGTCGACGATCGACCCGCCGCCGTCCGCCGGCGCGTCGGCCGGGGTCGCGCGCGGGGACTCGGCCGCGGCACCGCCCAGCAGGTCGTCGATCGCGCCGCCGCCCGCGGCGGCCTGGGCCTTCTGCTGGGCCTTGAGCTCTTCCTTCTTGCGGGCCTCGGCTTCGGCCTTTTCGACGGCCTGCTGCTCGGCGACTTCCTTGCCCTTCTCGCTGGCCACGCCGATGATCTCCAAGGCCTTGGCTTCGTCGACGCCCAGCGTCTCGCCCAGGTACTCGGGGCCGACTTCCTCGACGTCGAACACGCTGATGAGGCCCAGCGCCGCGAGGCGGTCGACCTGTTCTTCGCTGACGCCGTCGATGGCCTTGAGCGTCTCTTCCATGATGTCGAGGCTTTTGGTGAACTCCGGCGGGGTGAGGATGTCCACGTCCCAGTTGGTCAGCCGGGCGGCGAGGCGGACGTTCTGCCCGCGTTTGCCGATCGCCAGGGAGAGCTGGTCCTCGTTGACCACGACGGTGGCCCGGCCGAGCTCGAAGCACAGCGAGATCTCGACGACCTCGGCGGGCTTGAGCGCGTTCTGGATCAGCAGCTGCGACGAGTCGTTCCAGCGGACGATGTCGATCTTCTCGCCGCCGAGCTCGTCGACGATGTTCTTGATGCGGCTGCCGCGGACGCCGACGCAGGCACCGACCGCGTCGACCTTGGAGTCGACCGAGGCGACGGCGAGTTTGGTGCGGTGGCCGGGCTCGCGGGCCATGGCGCGGATCTCGATGATGCGCTCGGCGACCTCGGGCACTTCGACCTCAAAGAGCCGTTGGATCAGCTTGGGGTCGGCGCGGCTGAGGACGATCTTGACCTGGTTGCCCGCGTCGCGGACGTCGAGGATCAGGCAGCGGACGCGCTCGCCGGGCTGGTGCTGCTCGCCGGGGATCTGCTCGCTGCGGGGCATAAAGCCCTCGGCCCGGCCGATCTGCACGACCAGGGCGCCGCCCTCGTAGCGCTGGGCCATGCCGGTGACCAGCTCGCCGACGCGGTCGACGAACTCGTTGTAGATCGAGGCGCGTTCGTCTTCGCGGAAGCGCTGGATCATGACCTGCTTGGCGGTCTGGGCGGGGATGCGGCCGAGCTCTTCGAGCTCGATGGGGTCTTCGCCACGCCAGACGTTGATCTCGCCGTTGAGGCGGTCGATCTCGCAGGTGAAGTCTTCGGTGTCCACGGCGTTGAAGTGCTTGCGCGCGGCCGAGACCATGGCCTGTTCGAGGTCGACGAGCAGGGTTTCTTTGTCGACGTTGCGGTCGCGGGAGATGGAGTCGACGAGGCGGAGCATTTCGGAGCCGTTCATGTTGTTTTCCTGGTTGTGGTGGCCGGTGTTTTCCGGCGGCGGGTTGTCTTGATGTCGAGGCGGTGGGTGGCGGTCGGTCGGCTTGGGTTGAAATAAAAAAACCACGAGGCAAAACCGCTCGTGGCTTGAGGGTCCCGTGGGCCCGGAAGTTCTCGTAAGGACTCCTGGGCGGCGGGTGATCGGGGGCGACGCGGGCGGTCAGGCCATGGACGCGTTCTCCTGGTGGGCTTTCACGCCCGCTCGTGGAGCGGCGGGGCGGGAAAATCCGGGGGTCCGGGGATTCCGGGAGGAGCGACGCGCGGAAGAGGTGGGCTCGTGCTGGGTGAAAGGGACACCCATCACTTGCTTTGCCGTTCCGAGCCTTGGATCGCGGGAGCGTGTTGCACCCGATCAACCACCAGCCGTGACGGGCCCTATGCCCGACAACGAACCCATAAGAGTAGGGTTTGGGGGGCGGA
>JBCCCG010000011.1:0-169913 GCA_039033595.1 Planctomycetota bacterium
ACTCGACCCCGAGACCAGCCCCGACGGATTCGACGGCATCATCGGACAGAACGAACTTAACGACGTCCTGCTCAACTTCGGAAACAGCTCAGACCCCGCGGCCAACACCATCCCCGAGCCCACAAGCCTCGCGCTATTGGGGATTGGAGGGCTCGCGATTGGTAGGCGGCGTCGAGCCTAATCGGCCCGCCCCACCGCCTCGAACTTCTTCACCTAGCAACACGCCCCGCCCGGCCCCGGACCAAAGGGCCGGGTTTTTTTGCGCGGGCCATCTGTCTCTCGCGGCCTGAACCTCCCGGGCTTACCCCATGAATCCCTAGTTCCAGCCCGTTCCACCGGCCGCTTGACATCCGCGGACAAGTGACGACCATGGATGAGAATGCGTCTCAACCAAACCCCCGAGTCGCCCGCCGAACCCGTCTCGCTGGACCGTCTGCCTCAGGACGTGCCCGCCGTGGTCAGCCACGTCGAGGCCGGTGACGAAGAAATCGCCCGGATGCAGTCGATGGGCGTCTGCGAGGGCCGGCCGATCCACACCGTCCGGGCCGGAAGCCGGATGGTGGTATGTGCGGCCGGCACGCGTATCGGACTTGATCGACGGATCGCCGCGTCGGTGATCGTTACGCCCCTGCCCGACGGCACCCCCCCCTGCTTCGGTTAACCCTTTTCCGGAAAAATCGCCTGGGCTGCCCAACGCATCCGGAGACGTCGGGCACCGACCCGCTGAACCCGCCGCCATGACCGCCGCCCCGCCGTCCAACTCGTCGTCCGCCGTGGTCCAGCCGACTATCGGCCAGAGCACGCGCTCCACCGAGGCCACCGTCGCGCTGCTGGGCAACCCCAACGCGGGCAAGACCACGCTGTTCAACCGCCTCACCGGTCTGCGGGCCAAGACCGCCAACTTCCCGGGCACCACGCTCGAGGTCCGCCGGGGCGCGGCCGACCTCGAGCATCACCGCGTCACGCTGCTCGACCTGCCCGGACTCTACAGCCTGGGCTCGATGAACAGCGCCAACCCCGAGGAGGCTGTCGCCGCCGACACGCTGCGCGGCGACGCGCCGGGGGTTGATCGGCCCGCCGCCGCGGTGCTGGTTATCGACGCGACCAGCGTCGCACGCCACCTGTACCTGGTGAGTCAGGTACGCGAGACGGACGTGCCGGTGGTGGTGGCGCTAAACATGATCGACGCGGCGGAACGCAGCGGGTTGAGCATCGACGCCGATGCGCTGAGCCTGCAACTGGGCGCACCGGTGGTGCCGGTAAGTGCACGCAACGGCCGGGGGATCGTGCAGCTGCGACGGGAGATCGAGAAGATCGTGGCCGACGACGAGCGGGTGACTGCGCCGGTGCCCGAGCCGTTGGCGGCTTGTTCGCGGTGCGGCGGCTGCCCGCACGCGGCGCGGCACGCCTGGGCCTCGGGGGTGGCGGCCGATTCGGTAAAAGGCTTGAGCGCGGCGGCGCAGCGCTGGAGCGACCGCTTCGACACGGTGCTCACCCACCCCGCGGCGGGCCTGGGCGTGTTCGCCGCGATCATGGCCGGGCTGTTCGTGCTGATCTTCTCGACCGCCGCGATCCCCATGGACCTGATCGACGCGGGTTTCGCGGCGCTCGGCGGCTGGGCAGAATCTGTGCTGCCCGACAACGACTTCCGCAGCTTCCTGATCGACGGCGTCATCGGCGGGGTCGGCGGCGTGCTGGTTTTCCTGCCGCAGATCTGCATCCTGTTTTTCATCCTGACGCTGCTCGAAGACACGGGCTACCTCGCCCGCGCGGCGCTGGTCATGGACCGGCTGATGAGCAAGGTCGGGCTGCCGGGCAAGGCGTTTGTGCCCATGCTGTCGGCTCACGCGTGCGCCATCCCCGCGATCATGTCCACCCGCGTGATCGAGAACAAACGCGACCGGCTGGTGTCGATCCTGGTGATCCCGCTCCTGACCTGCTCGGCCCGGCTGCCGGTGTACGCGATGGTCACCGCGCTGCTCTTCGCGGGCCGGCCCGTGCTCGGCGGGCTGGTGTTCTTCGGGGCCTACGCGCTGGGCATCGTCGCGGCGCTGGTGATCGCGTTCCTGCTCAAACTCACGCTGCTGCCCGGCAAGGCCCGGCCGCTGGTGATCGAGCTCCCCGATTTCCGCATGCCGAGCCTGCGTGTCGCGTTGCTCACGACGCTGGACCGCGGGCTGATCTTTATTAAAAGAGCCGGCACGATCATCCTGCTGATCTCCATGGGGCTGTGGGTGCTCTCGACGTACCCGAAGCTGCCGGCCGAGCGCCTCGGCGAAGTCGCGACTCCCGCCGACGCGGCGCAGGCCCGGGCGCTAGAGACGCAGATCGCGGGGGCCGAAGCTGCGGGCGACACGCAGACGGCGGCCACGCTGGGCGAGGAGCTGTCCCTGATCTCGGGCAAGTACGAGGTCGCCCACTCGTTCGCCGGTCGACTCGGTCGGGCGGTCGAGCCGGTATTCGCCCCGCTGGGTTTCGACTGGCAGATCAACGTCGGCGTGATCAGCTCGTTCGCCGCCCGCGAGGTGGTCGTTTCCACGCTGGCGATCGTCTACGGGCTGGGCGAGGACGCCGCCGAGGAACCACTGACGCTGAGCCAAACCCTCGCCGCCCAGACCCACGCCGACGGCACGCCGGTATTCACGTTGGCCACGTCGTTGAGCCTGCTGGTGTTCTTCGTGCTGGCGATGCAGTGCCTGCCGACGCAGGCCGTGGCGCGGCGCGAAACCGGCGGCTGGAAGTGGCCGCTGTTCCAGTTGGGGTACATGACGGTTCTGGCGTACGGCGCGGCGTGGGTGACGTACACGGTAGCCTCGGCGTTCACGTAGATACCCCGCCGCCGCGGAGGCGATCGCTTGTCGGATAAATCCCCCGGCTTGTCCCGATCCGTACCGCGCGGTACGGTAGGACATGCCCCCCACGCAAAGCCTCCTCAACGAAGCCGGCCACTCCTCTCACGAGTCGGAGTTCTTTAACCCCGTGCCCGACGGCTATCGGCCCGGCCGACACAAATACGTCGTGGTCTTCGGGACCGTGCTCTCGGGGCTGGGCAAGGGCATCTTCTCGTCCTCGCTCGCCAAGCTGCTTAAAGACAAAGGCCTGACCATCGCCCCCATCAAGATGGAGGGCTACCTCAACTTGGACTCGGGCACGCTCAACCCCTATCGCCACGGCGAGGTCTTCGTGCTCGACGACGGGCTCGAGACCGACATGGACCTGGGCACCTACGAGCGCCTGCTCGACCAGGACCTGACCCGGGCCAACTACGTCACCTCCGGCCAGATCTACAAACGCGTCCTCGAGAAAGAACGCCACGGCGGGTATCTCGGCCGCGACGTGCAGATGATCCCGCACGTCACCGGCGAGGTGAAGTTCATGCTCCGCGACCTCGCGGTCAGGCAGGACGCGGACGTCGTCTTCATCGAGGTCGGCGGAACCGTGGGCGACCACGAAAACGCTTTCTACATCGAGGCCTTGCGGCAGCTCGCCTTCGAGGAGGGCGAGGGCAGCGTGTGCTACGTCGCGCTGACCTACGTGATCGAGCCCCCGGCCCTGGGTGAACAAAAGACCAAGGCGGCCCAGCTCGGCCTCAAGAAACTCCTGGAGGCCGGAGTGCAGCCGCACATCGTCGCGGCCCGCGCGAAGAACCCCGTGGAACAGGGCGCCAAAGAGAAGATCGCGATGTTCTCGAACGTGCCTATGAACCGCGTGTTCTCGATGCACGACCGCACCTCGATCTACACGATCACCGAGTCGTTGCGGGGCGAGGGGATGGACCGCGAGGTGCTGACCATGCTCGACCTGCACAGCCGAGTCGACGCCAACCACGAAGACGTGGCCCGCGAAGAGTGGCGCAGCTTCGTCAAGAAGGTCACCGCCCCGCGCAGGTTCAAGTGTCACATCGGACTCACCGGCAAGTACGCCCAACTCCGCGACGCTTACGCCTCGATCGGCAAGGCCGTGGAACATTGCGGGGCACACTTAAACGCCGACGTGAAGATCGATTGGATCGACACCACGCAGATGGCCCCGGAAGAAGCGGGTGAGACGCTCAAAGATTTCGATGGCGTGATTGTCCCGGGCGGCTTCGGCCACCGCGGCACCGAATCAAAGATCGCTTGCGTGAAATACTGCCGAGAAAACGGCCTGCCATACCTCGGCATCTGCCTGGGGTTCCAGATGGCAGTCGTCGACTACGCCCGCAATGTGGCCGGGCTCAAGGACGCCGGCTCCACCGAATTCGACCCCAACTCACCGGACCCGGTCATCGACATCCTGCCCGAACAGAAGAAGATCGAGGGCTTGGGAGGCAACATGCGGCTGGGGGGCAAAGACGTGCTCATCAAGCCCGGAACGCTGGCCGCGATGCTCTTTGCCGACGAGCTCGACACCAAGACCTCCATGATCCGTGCCCGCTTCCGCCACCGCTTCGAGGTCGACCCGGCGTACATCGAGAAGCTCGAGGCCCACGGCCTGGTTTTCTCGGGCCGACACCCCGACCAGCCCATCATGCAGGTCCTCGAACTCCCGGAGCACCCCTACTTCATCGGCGGCCAGTTCCATCCCGAACTCACCAGCCGACCCCTCAAGCCCCAGCCCATGTTCATGGGCCTGATCGCCGCGGCGATCCGCCACGCCCACCCGGACGTTGACCCCGCGTCGATCAGCCAACGCTGGCTCCGTCCCGCCCGCCCCGCAACCAGCGGAACAGCATAAAACTCCTCCCGACCATCTCCACAACCACCTCATTTTTTTTATTGTTTGCCGAGTCATTCTGCTTCAGTCTAGGATAATTAATATCTTCTCCGTGTATTACCTGAAGCCAACCCCCAGATCTTGCCGCCACGTATCTGCTTATTTGTTAGGCGTTTCTGGGTTGAAATCGTGATGTTACCCAAAAAATCCGCGTTTTACCCCTAGAAATCGTACGATTATTATGCAATTTAGGGTTTACTTAAGTCCGTCGAGGGCTATTATGTATTGGTAGCCTGCTTTCACCCGTTGCTCGGATGGCTTTTCGCCTGGTTTGTGGAAATTAATGTTCGCTTAGCTTAAATCTCTTCGGTCCGAGCAACAGCCGACTCCGGTCGGTTGGCTAACTGGTGTGGGAATGATTGTGGATTCGAGAGCGAAATCCCAAGTCAACATTTAATCGCGGCCGCGCGATCAACCATATTTATTTCCCGCAGTGAGGTCTTTATGTCCCCTATTTTTCGCCATGCCCGTCGCCACGGATTTACGCTGATCGAACTGCTCGTTGTGATCTCGATCATCGCCCTGCTCATCGGCATCCTCCTCCCGGCCCTCGGTGCCGCTCGCAACACCGCCCGCGACGCGGCGTGCCTGAGTAACCTCAAGCAGCTGGGCCTCGCCGTGGTGATCTACGCCGAAGACAACAAGACTTTCAACGTTCAGTACCGAGACCGCTGGGACGTTGCTGCATCCAGCGGGCAGGTCTTGTTCTGGTCCGCCAAAATGATCGATGGAGGCTACCTCGGTGGAGGCGAAGCGTTTATCTGTCCGCAGATGGAAGAGGAAGGCCACGAGAGGTGGACGCCCGACATCATCGATGCCGGGGATCGGGGGACTTCGGCGTGGCTACGCGACGAAGACTGGCTCTACATCCATTACGGCATGAACACGAGTAATGTGGGCACTATCCAGCGGCGTAGTGCCGGCTCGGGGGGCGCCGGCGTGTTCGGCGGGGAACGGCCGTACGTTCTCGGCTCGGGTTCTACCGCGACCACGATCACCCCGCGTACGGATGATTTCCGAACCCCCTCCCAAATGATCTACGCCCTCGACGCGGCATCTGTCACCGACTCCACCAATCGCGCCAACATCTCAGGCCGCAACCCATCCTCGAACCCCCCAAGTGGGAGCCCGCAACGCGCGACGGCCTTCAGGGGCAGCAACAACGTGTGGGATATGGCCGGCGGCACCGGACCGGCCGGTTGGCCGCACCTGCGGCACTCAGGCACGGGGATCAACTTCGTGTACGCCGACGGCCACGCCGGTTCCGAAAAGATATCGGGCGCCCCCAATGACCTCTCTCAGTTGTCCCACTCGGCGTTTTATGTCGACAGCGGGGTCGGTGATGCCCGTTTCGATAACGACTCCAACAACTGGACCGAAACCGGCCGGGTGATGAATGAAGCTTCTTACGCTCCGCCCGGTGGTTAATAGCAATGCCTGTTTGTAGGAATCATTGTCCGAGCCAACCCGCCGCCGTCAAGACGTTGCCGGCCGCCCCGCCAAGGCCCACACGACAAAAACCTCGACATCGACTTTACGACGAGAATCCCCATGACCGCACCGAGAAATAAAGCCTTCACTCTGATCGAACTATTGGTCGTGATTTCGATCATCGCGCTGCTCATCGGCATCTTGCTGCCCGCGCTCGGCGCGGCGCGCAACACGGCCCGTATTTCGGCTTCCGCCAGCAACCAGCGTCAGATCGGGATCGCCATGGCGGCTTATCAAGCCGACAACCAAGAGTTCTTCCCGCTCTGGCAACGCAGCGCCGGTAATAACGACGAAACAACGGTCGGCTACCAGATCGACGAACCCGTGGCTTGGTATTGGACGACCAAGCTTGCCGTCGACGGCTACATCCCCGGGCTGGAGATCTACGCGGACCCCTCGTTTAACGCCGACACGTCGTTCCTTCTTGATGACGTCACCGAGGCCAACCAAAATGACCGGGTATACAACTGGATCCACTACGGCTACAACTACGTCTTCATCGGGTCAAATCTAGCCGGTGAACTTGGGCGGGCGGCGGCAAAGCGGGGGATGGGTGCACCTAATAAGACGGCCCGCGTCTTCGATATGGAAGACGCGACGAGCGTCATCATCACCACGGGGGTTCGGGATTACAATCCCTCATCCAAAGTCATGGACGCCTCAACCCCTCCGATCGATCCCAGTCAGAATTACGGCGCGCACGTATTCATCGATACCACCTTCGATATCGGCAACGCGGGAACGCCACACGTGCGGTATAACGACCGCATCCAATCCTGTTTTGGAGATGGACACGTCGCAACAATCGGCCTGGGTTTTACAGAAGAAGCCCAAGACAGCTCGGCTCCCGTGGGATATACGTCGGCCCCCGGCAGCGCCGCGCCTGTTTACGGCCCCGAGGCCTTAGGAAACTCGGAAGAATTCGGCAAGACGGGACGATTCGGAACCGACCCGGGCAACTACTTCGACTTACGAGCATCCCATCCCGGACAATAAATAGTAAATAGTGAATGATTATTTGGAGTCGTAACGGAGCTTATCGGTAAACACTCGTGGTCTGCAATCGAGAGTTCATGGTACAGACGAAGCACCAAACTGTTTGTTTACTTTTTTTAGGAGATTGATCATGTTGGAGAAGAGAGTTTCATTCACCGCTGCGGCCATCCTGGCTGCGGTTGGATTGTCGGCTCACGGCCAGATATTCAGCGACAACGTCGGGACCGCCGGCCTGTATACGATCGCCGGCGACAGCGACGCGGCCACCGTTGAAGACGTCCGCTTCGGCTTCGACTACGGCAGCTTCGATATCTTCGGCGACGGCTTTATCACCGGCAGCCTGCCCGAAGCGCCTAACAGCGCCGTCGACTCGACGGCAACCACCGGCCTGTTCATCTCGGCGAACAACGACTCGGTCGTCAGCACCAGTCTCGTCGCCGCCGTCTTCGCCGACGGCGTGAACGTCGGCGTCGGCACCGCGACGCCCGACTACGTGCTTAAATTCGATGCCTACCACTCGGTAACCACGGGCGTCGACGGCAACGGCCCGCCGTTCGGGACCAACTACCAGTTCGCCGGTATCAACTACGCCTCGGGGCCGGCTTCGCCCGGCGACCGCGGCCCGATGCCGCTGAACCCCGTCAGCAGCCTCGCGGTCAACAACGAGAGCGGCACCACGGGCTCGGCGCTCTATATCACCGGCGAACAGGGCGCGTTCGATGACTACGAGGTGCTTATCGGCGACCGCGTCGTTGAAGACCGCAACGAGGGCTTCACGGGTCTCGCCACCGCGCACATCGAACAACGCTTCCTCGCTAACGGCTTTACCCCGGGCCCGGTCGTCGAGATCCCCGACCCCCTGCCCGATGATCCCGACAACGTCTTGATCGACGCGAGCGCTCCCACGGCGTTTGCGATCTCTCACGGCGACGACGGCTTCCCCACGCCGATCCCCGGAGCCGAAAACACATTCTTCACCGGCGACGATTTCGATCCGCTCGATGAAAGCACCGTGCAGCGCTTCTGGCGCGAACAGTTCCCCGCGCCCAGCGGCCCGCCGCCGTTCGACGCCACCGGGGTCAACGAAAACGATAACGACACCGTGCTCCTTGGCGGCACGCCGTACAACAGCTGGGCCGAGCACGAAATCTACTTCGTCGACGGCATCTGGACGCACGTCATCAACGGCGTCCCCGTGCTGCAGGTCGATCCGACCACCGCGGGCGACGGCACGCAGGTCGCCGACCTCGCCGGCACGTTCGCGTTGGGCTTCCTCGACGGCTTCTCGTCATTCAACAACGACCCCGAGGGCTCGAACTTCGTGGTCTACGACAACATTCTGCTTGAAGAGGCAACCAGCGCGGAAGTGCCCGATATCCTTCAGTTCCTCGAAGACGAAGGCTATATCGCACCGCTCGTCGGCAGCGGCCTCATCGGTGACTACAGCGACGACGACTTCGTCGGCCAGGCCGACCTCGACCTGGTGCTGGCGAACTTCGGTGCCACCACGCTGCCCGCCGGCTTCAACGCGGGCAACACCACCGTTGGCTCGTTCGACGGCCTGATCGGCCAGAACGAGCTCGACGACGTGCTGGCCAACTTCGGTAACACCGCCAGCGCTACCGCGGTGCCTGAACCCACGAGCCTCGTGCTGCTGGGTCTGGGGGGTGTTGCTCTGGCGGCCCGTCGGCGTCGCCTAGTGTAAACACACGTGGTTTGATTGATTCGAAAATCCGAGAAAGGCGTCCGCTCCGGCGGACGCCTTTTTTTGTGGACTCACATTCCGCTTCATCCCGCCGATGTCGCACAGGAACCACGGTTAATATCGCTCAAGCCGCAGCCGCGGTTCCTATAACTCGCTTCTTAGGTGTTTCACCTGACGAGGGGAAGAGCATGTGTTAATTTATTGCGGCTCAGGGCGTGCGACGTAATTCGGATATACGTCGCCTCATTTCGCTCTCTTATGGTTCAGGGCTTTGCACCACGGGGTTTAGGAAAGAAACGACATGACGAAATGGAATCTGATGATCGGGGCCGGATGTGCGGCCGTGGCTATCTCCTTCTGCACACTGTGGACGGGCGACGCGCTCTCCGGCACAGTGACGCTGACCAATGAGGACACGGTCACCGGCACCATCACCAGCCAGACCGATGACGGCGTGACCATTGAGCACCCCGACCTGGGCGTGCTCAACATCCCCGCGGCGAGCGTGGCCGGGGTAACCCTCGAAGAAACCGACCCGATCTACGTCGAGCCGCCGACGCCCGACTTCTTCTGGGGCTGGGCCAAGACGTTCGAGGCCGGGCTCAACGGCAGCGACGGCAACTCGGACACGATCAACTTCTACGCACGCTTCACGACCGGCTACGAAGACAAGAACCATCGGTGGGCGATCGACGCCAACTACTTCCGCGGCGAAGACGACGGCGAGACCACCCGCGACGAGGGCACGCTCGGCGCGCTTAAGGATTGGCTGGAGCCGGAAGAGGACTACTTCTACTTCGCACAGGCCCGCTACGAATACGACCGCTTCACGGACTACGAAAGCCGGGCAACCGGTGCCGTCGGCGTGGGCTACCAGTTCATCGACGACGGGGAATATTCGCTCTTGGGGCGAGCGGGCTTGGGCGGTAACTACGAGTTCGGCGATGTCAATGATTTCATCCCCGAACTGGTCTTCGGCATCGAGTTCGGGTGGGAAATCAAAGAAGGTCACACCTTCAGCGCCTACAACACGATCTTCCCCGCGATCGATCCGTTCTTCGGCGAGTTCCGCAACAACTCCGGCGTGGCGTACACCCTGAAGATCGACTCGACCAATGGGCTGAGCTTCCGCGCCGGCGCCGAGAATGAATTTAACTCCGAGGTCGAGCCGGGCACCGAAGAGAACGACCTGAAATATTACGCCGGCATCGTGTACGAGTTCTGAGGCCGAGCCGAAAACGATCCGCAGCGTCTCTTCGCGAGCGCTAACGCCGCCTTCGGTTTAAGGGGTGGTACCGAGCCGCTGAACCGCAAGCGGCTTTTTTATAGGCGTGGTTCTTCCAACGGCACGGGGCACACGTCTCGCCGCCCGCAGCCGGCGCAGTGCTGGCCTTCCCACAGCGCGTTGTACCTTCCGAGCACCGCATCGATGAGTTCGGGGGTTTGGCTGATCACCCCCCACTCGAAGTTCCGCCGCGTCGGGCCTTTGGCTCCGAGCCCCGCGCCGGTGAGGTTGGCCGAGCCGAGGTACAGCCGCTCCGCGTCGACAACGACGGCTTTGGCGTGCAACCGGGGGCACCGCCGGATCGTCAACGGGATATCGGGGTACCGGGCGAGCGTTTTCTTGAGTTCGCTCAGGGCCGGACCGCTGGGAACCCCGGCATGGAGCACACGGACCTCAACGCCGCGCCGGGCGAGCCGCAGGAGATGGGTGATGATCGATGGGGCGTGGCGTCCGCCCCGCCCTCCCCCCGCGGGCGTCCCATGGCTCTTGGGCACGAGCATGGCCTTGAAGTCGGCCGTGGCGATGTCCAAACTGACCCGGGCGGCGAGCATGCCGTCGCGCACGACCCGCGGCAGGTGCTCGGCGTCGGCCACGAGCTCCACCTCGCCCCGCGGCGCCCCCTCCGTCAGCGCGGATGGCAGGAGCGTCAAGTCACCACGCAAGAGCGATCCCTTCCGCAGCCACCCCGCCGGTCCAGACACACAACATATCTCGGGCACGCCGCATCCGACCGTATCGGCCAAACCTCGGAATCTTCAGCAACTCCTCGGGAAGCGCCGCCTTGCCTGGCCCCCACTTTTGTCGAGAAATGTGTTTACAAACGCGTGAGTCGTGCTAAAATTATAAACAGTACCGTTATTTATATATTTCCTTGTCCACCGGGGACAATCCCTCGGAGTCATGTGCATGCCGCAAGCAGCCCATCCCCGTCGCGTTCAACCAGGATTCACTCTGATCGAGTTGCTGGTCGTGATCTCGATCATCGCACTACTCATCGGCATCCTGCTGCCCGCCCTCGGCTCAGCCCGCGAGGCTGCCCGCACCTCGGCGTGCCTGAGTAACGTTCGACAGATCGGCGTTGCGTCTTACAGCTACTCCACGGATAACAAAGACTTCTTTGCGCCCTTCGTCACGGTTTTCGACGACGCCGCCTTTAGGTTGGTCAATACCGCTTCTTCACCGCGCAGGCTGGCCGTCGGGGGTGATTCGGGCAAGTATTTCTGGACCGCTCGGTTCTTTTACAACGGCTACCTGCCGACACAGGCGGCTTTTGATTGTCCAACGCTCCTCGACGACGACGTGATCAACGACGCGCCCACCGAACGTGGCAATGCCAGCCCCGGGGTCGGCCCCTTGTCGGGGACCACCGCGAACATGCGCGACGGGCGATGGGCACGCAGCGATTACGGATACAACCACGCCTGGTTGGGTTCGGTCGCGGGGCTCGGGCTTGAGCCTAGCCCCCCGGTCGATCCTTGGTCGGACCCCCCGCCCGCTTCCCCCGTCGACCGGCGCTTCCAGACATCGCGGTACGACAGCGTACGCAACCCCGCCCAAACCAATGCGTTCATGGACTCCTTCGATCTCGCGCTGTTCCTGAGCAACGGCACGACGACCGGTGTGCCTTACGTTTTCCCCGAGTACGACACCGCCGACATCCAGACCGGCTTCCCCGACGCTCGGCACGCGCGTGGGTTCAGCATCGAAGAAGGGGCGGCGGGAAATCAGACTTCCGGCCCCGGAGGCTCGTCGATCAACGTGGCCTACGCCGACGGGCACGCGAGTTCGCTCAGGATCGCGATCTACGTCAACCCTTTCGCCGAGGATGAATTGACCGACGCAACCGAATCCCGGCAATCCACACGCCAAAACCCGGGGATGTACAACGACAGCTGGGGCCTGGATTGACCCTTACCGCCTTCGGGGCAGGTTGAAATCTCCGCAGGCCGCTCCGCGAGCGGCTCACGCCAAATAGTCTTCTTCCAAAGTCAGGCGGATCTTTTTCAGCGCCTTGTTCTGGATCTGACGCACGCGTTCCTTGGTGACGCCGATGAGCTTGCCAACCTGCTCGAGGGTCAGGGGCTTGGCGTCGGAGGTGCGTCCACGAAGAGGCTCGGGCAACTCGAAGCCGTCGGTCTTGCGGGGCTTGACTTCGACCGCCGCGTCCAGGCGGAACACCGGCTTATCGATCACCGGCGTCGGCAACGCGCCCGGGCCTACATTGAATCGGGCCGCGACCACGGTCCGCTCGACGTCCGAGAGTTCGGCACGGTTGTCCGCCACGATCCGGCGGACCTCATCGGCGCAGTCGTCTTCGTGAGCCGCGTTCTTTTCCGACTGGTAATTCGACCGCTCGAGCTTAGGGTCGAAGTCCATCGGGAACATCTGGCGGTGCTTGGACAGCTTGATCCCCTGCCGCGAGAACGCCTTGAGGATCGCACGGCAAGCGTAGGTCGAAAACTTGAATCCACGCCCCACGTCGAACTTGTCCGCGGCACGAAGCAGAGCCATATTGCCCTCGCTGACCAGATCGGCGAAGTCACCGGGGTAGATCCGTGTCCGCTTGGCCATCGCCAGCACCAGCGCAAGATTGGTATCGGCGATTTGCTTACGCAGCGTGTCGGCGCGCACGTACCAATCCAATAGCTCGCGCTCGACGCGGCTCTTCTGGTGACGCGTGAGGGGCTTGCCGCCGTCTGCGTCGGGCGTGGAAAGCAGCTGGTCACGGCGCAGGCACACCTGTCGGCGGCAGTAGTTGAACTGCGAAAACAGCACGCGCTCCTGCGCCGCGGTGAGCAGCACGCTGCCCTTGGGGTTCTTCACAAACGCCGCGGCGTCAGCGCTGCCGGGAGTCGTGGGATCCATCAGCTGGTGGTACCAAGACACGTCCGGCAGAGGCAGTAGGTCGGGCTCGACGAAGACCTTATGGTAAGACTCGTCTTCAGGCAGCGCGAAGAGTTCGTGGTCGACGTACTCGTACTTCTCGGTGAGCAGGCGGCGCAGCGTATCGCGCTCGGCCGGGCGTAACGCGGCCCTGGACCGGCGACCGGCGGCCGGGCGGTTCGGAGTTTTGTCCGGCGTATGGCTGACCGTCTGCGTGGTCGCCGCCGCGACAGGGGCGTCGGCCGAGCGAGATCGGCGGGCCTGAGCAAGGGGAGAATTCCGGTGGGTGAGGCTGGGCATCGTGCGGTCGCCTTTCAAGCGTCGGAGGAGGGCAAGAACGGAGGGCCGAGGCGGGACGAAACTTTCAGGGCAACTTGGGCCGGGCAGCGGAGCAGCAAAGCTCTGCGCCGTTGAAGGTCATACTCCGACCGAACATCATCGGTTCCCTGTTTCCACAATCAATTATGACATCGGGGGCATCCCTACGTCAACAACAATCCGTACTAAACTAATCCGCTTTGGGTTCGTTTTATTTCCACGAATCTATAAATTGTCGTTATTCATTTCAAACAAGACATTTAGGATCTCCTCATCGCTTTACGATCTTCTTGACCCTCAGGTTTGGGAAACCTACACTCCGACTCGTTTAAACCAGTTTTGGCTCCGACCCTGCCGCGCGGCCGGCCCAATTTCCAGCAATACCCCACTCCGAAGGAGATTCCGATGGCTTTTGAGATACCCCCCCTCCCCTACGCTCTAGATGCTCTGGAACCCGCAATCGACGCAAAAACGATGGAGATTCACTCCCAGAAGCACTGGGCGGCCTACACCACTAAGCTCAACGGCGCTATCGAAGGCACACCGTTGGAGGGCAAATCCATCGAAGACATCCTTGCCGCCCCCGACCTGCCCGCTGCGGTCCGCAACAACGGCGGCGGCTTCTGGAACCACCGTCTGTTCTTCGACACACTCAAGGCCCCGTCAGAAAACAACGCCCCCACCGGCGACCTCGCCGCGGCGATTGATGCCGACCTCGGTGGCTTCGACGCGTTCAAACAGGCCTTCAGCAACGCCGCCGCGACCCGCTTTGGCTCGGGCTGGGCTTGGCTGTGTGTCAAGGGCGGCAAGCTCAGCGTCTGCTCCAGCCCCAACCAGGACAATCCGCTGATGAAGGTCGACACCGTCGATCAGGGCTGCACCCCGATCCTCGGGATCGACGTGTGGGAGCACGCCTACTACCTCCACTACCAAAACCGCCGACCCGATTACATCGAAGCGTTCTTCAGCGTGGTCGATTGGGACAAAGTTGCGGCGAACTTCGCCACGGCGAAGTAAGAACCCCATCGCCGGCAATAATCTGAACCCGCACGTGAGCCTGTACTCACGCGCGGGTTTTTAGTTTCGCATACGAAAATTCTTTTACCTCGAATGTATCCGGTGAAGCACAAGGCTGGACCTGGCGACATGGATCATCGCAACTCCGCCGGCGACTACGCCCTGCCAGTCTGTGCAAAGCCTCCAGTACTCGCCCAGCCACCAACCGTATCCCCGCGGCGCTTAGTTGCTATCGAGCGACACTCCGTGATCCTATGACGTGGGATTCGATAGACGATGTAGCATCGAATGTGTCGAATGTGCACATGAAGACTCCACAACGTTTAGCCCGCCCCGACTCACATACCCACAATTGCGAAAATTGAGATATTCCTAGACATGTGATTGGCTAATCTTGAATATAGTGTAGATATGGATACGCCGTGTCATTACATTTAACTAATGTTTTCTATATCTTGCGTCCGGGTTCTGGGGCAAGATTTTCGATTCGACCTTTAACACGATCGGAGATTTACATATGGGTTTTCTAAGGGTCCAAAATTATTTCATGGTTATCGTTGCAACGGTTTTGATAACGGCGGTCCAACCTGCCTTGGCCAATGATGATTGTTTTCCGAATTTAGTACCAAGACAGAGCGTATCTGCAGAGTTCTATTTTGACGGTGTCTGGCTTGATGCCAATATCAGTATCCCCGGGCATTTCGATAACAGTGACGCTCCAACACCCCCGCCGCCTCCGCCCGGCGCGTCTCAAGCCGTGTATTTCGGCCCAACCAAGACGACGGACGACCCGGCCAGTCGATTCGCCTACGCGACCAAGGCTCAGGCTCATGCATTACTACAAGACAACCGTGTCTTTATCGGCATAGGATGGGTCACCGATGGCAATTACACAGCCGATCTCACGGCACCTTCTCGTCAGCTGGTTTTGGAACGTAAACTATTCCGTTTGGATAGAGCAGACAACATACCTAGCTTTACAATTATCTGGGTTGCCCGCGGAAAAAATGACCCGCATCCCGGCACGTCCGATCCGCCCGGCTCACGGACGCGGACGACCAGCCGCGTCAGCAATGGCTGGGCCATCAGTGCGAGTTCCACAGAAGTGGATTTTAGTGTTGACAGCCAAAAAGTATTTGCGAACTACAGGGAATTCACCAACAACCCCGGTAGCATCAGCTCTAACACTGGGAGCCCCGATCGCATCTCCCGCGGCAGCGTGTATACCACCGAACCCAGTTTTGGTACCGGTACGCTGGGCCGTAACGTGGCACAACTTACCAAGGGTCACGTTCAGATCGTCCGAGCCGGGGCCCACGACATTTCGCTTGCGTACACCCCCGACCCCACTAAATCCACCAATCTCCAAATCGGGGAGAAACACTTCTTTATCGACCCTCACTCACGTAGAGATGATTTGCACGTGGTGTCGGGCGGCGGGGGCACGTATTTCACCGAAGCATTCACCACTTTTGGGACCTCGCCCGCGGACAGCGACAAAAGCTTGAACTCACGTTTTCCCTGATCGATCATGCTCGATCGCTTGAGCCCATCGACTATTTGCTGCCTTGTCCTTGTGTGCGGCTTAGCCAGTCAAACTGCGACCGCCGACACGTCACTGCTGGACCGAGTGATCTCGGACTGGCGTGACGCGTCGGCGGTGCTTTCCGCTTCCTCACGCCAAGTAGCCATCTTTGAACCTGATCAAGACGAGAGCGGTCAACCACAGTCGCGGGGTGACGTTCATATTGTCCAGCGTGACGAGCAGTACTTGCTCGAACGTCGCTGGACCGGAACCGACCATCCACGCCGCTTCACCCGCGTCAGCTGGGACGGCGATCAGTCCGCCGTGGTTCAGACGGATGTGTCGGGCCGGAGTGACGTGGTCTTTGCCAGCGCCAGCGCGTCCACTCCGCACACCGTAGGATCCCCCGGTTTCGCGGGGCCGACCCAGGGGTACATCGATACCGACTCTTCAAGTACCTGGTGGCAAGCGGTCCAAGCCTCGGTCGAAGCGGGGGCCGAGGTGACTCTGAAACGGGGCGGCCATCCGTTTACCCGCCTGGAAGTGGCGCAAGGACGGCTTCGCTGGACCTTATGGATCGACGAGTCGTCGGGCCGACCACTTGTGCGGGGCATCGATCAAGTCCAGGCCTCCAAAGCCGCCGGCTTCGATCCCGCCGATACGGGTATCGGGCAGGTGAAAGTGAGTTATTCATCACTGCGCGACATCACGTACCAAGATGTTGACGGCGTGCTGGTCCCCACGACGATGCATTGGGAACAAGGTCTGAACCTGTCCAATGGCCAAGTTCTGAAAGAGGCCCGGACCTATGAAACCGGCGCGATCGATCTCGATCCGTTCTTACGCGGGGACATCAGCTTTGCCCCGCAGATCCCGGAAGGGGCTCACATACAGTACCTAGACAAAGAACCCCTTTACTCGGGAGCCGTGCGGTGGGTCAATGGCCAGCCCCAGGCCGTCGCCTCCCAGATGTTTACCGGCTATTTCGACGATCAGATCGCTTCGATCGACACCAAGGATTTTGCCAATACGCCCCTCGCGCCCCTCACGCGACCGACCGATCAACCGGCCCGCCAAATGAATATCATCGGCGATCCAAACAAGGCGTCGGACGCGAAAGACGTTAAACCGTGGGCCCCCGCCTCGTGGTGGGTCGCCATCCCAATCGTGTTATTGATAGGCGGGATCTACGCGGCTAAACGCCGTTACTTCAACGCGCGGGTCCCCGCGACTAACGCCTAAACCCCGCCCGAACCATTCCCAAGTAACCCCCAACCGCCCCACCGACACCTAGTCCGCGAGGGATCGTCACAACGAAACGCCGCCGTTCACCGGCGACCGATCTACAGGATTGAGGTCGATCGCCCCGCGGGATGTATCCCGATTGCTCTAAATCGTTATTATCGGCATCGCCTGCCACGGGCTCACGCTTGGGCGTGCCCGTGTCGATCATAATTTGGGGAAGTCCAGGAAGATCAGGGAACATGAAACACTACGACGTCATCGTCATCGGCACCGGCCCCGCGGGGCAGAAGGGCGCGATCCAGGCGGCCAAGCTCGGCAAAAAAGTCGCGATCATCGAGAAACAGAACGTCCTCGGCGGGGCCCAGATCAACACGGGAACGATTCCGAGCAAGACCCTGCGCGAAGCGGTTATCCAGCTCACCGGCACCAACCGCCGGGGCCTGTTCGGCGAATCGTACCGCGTCAAGAAAAACATCACCGTCGCCGACCTGATGTCGGCGTCGCAGAACGTCATCCGCCACGAGTGGGACGTGATCCGCGGCCAGTTCGAGCGCAACAACATCGACCTGATCTGGGGCGCCGCCCACTTCGAGGGGCCCAATCTCCTGCAGATCGTCCGCGACGACGAGACGGAGATGTTGACGGCCGACAAGTTTTTGGTCTGCGTCGGCACCAAACCCGCCCGGCCCGACAGCATCCCGTTCAACGGCACGACGGTGATGACCAGCGACGAACTCCTCAAGCTCGACCGCCTGCCCAAGACCATGATCGTCGTCGGCGGCGGAGTCATCGGCACCGAGTACGCCTCGATCATGGCCACGCTGGGCGTCCGCGTCACATTGGTCGAAGGCCGGCACCAGGTGCTGGGTTTCCTCGACCAGGAGATCGCCGGGGCGTTTCAGTACTTCCTGCGGCAGAACGGCATCACGCTGCGTCTGGGTGAGAAGGTCAGCGCGATCCGCGAGGTCGAGCACGACCGCGGCGTCGGCGACAGCAACGGCAACGGCAACGGCAAAGGCGAACTGGTCCAGGCCGAGCTCGAGTCGGGTAAAAAACTGCACGCCGAGACGCTGCTTTACGCCGTGGGCCGGCAGGGCGTGTGCGGCATCCTGGGTCTGGATAACGTGGGCATCACCTTCGACGACCGCGAGCGGCTGAAGGTCAGCGACAACTACCAAACCAACGTCGATCACGTCTACGCCGCCGGCGACGTGATCGGGTTCCCCGCACTGGCGTCCACGTCGATGGAGCAGGGGCGCCGCGCGATCTGCCACGCCTTCGGTCAGGACGTGGGCAACTACAACACCGCGCTCTTCCCTTACGGCATTTACGCCGTGCCCGAGATCTCGATGGTCGGCAAGACCGAAGAACAACTCACCGAAGACGGCATCCCCTACGAAGCGGGTATCGCCCGGTACAAGGAACTGGCCCGCGGCAAGATCCTCGGCGACGAAGACGGGATGCTCAAGATGCTCATCCACCAAGATTCCCACAAGATCCTGGGCGTCCACGTCATGGGCACACAGGCGACGGAGTTGGTTCACATCGGTCAGGCCGTGATGGCCCTCGACGGCACCGCCGAGTTCTTTATCAACAACGTGTTTAACTTCCCGACGCTGGCCGAGGCGTACAAGGTCGCGGCGTACAACGGGCTGAATAAACTCGCGCATATCCGATGACAGATCTGACCGAATTCGATGTCTTTGTGGACACCCGGAGGCCTCTGACCGAGGAAGAACGGTTCGCTGCGTTGGGCAGCGAATACACGCTCATCCCGTCGATCGGGAGCGATGACTACACCTAAATCCCCACGGCCGCGGTCGTTTTCGGCACGATGGGGGTTACGGCGTCCACCACGCGGCCCTGAAACGCGACGGCGTCGTCCAGAACAACTCGCCGGTAATCCAGGTTTCGTCGATGGATATCGACGACCGGTCCTGCTTGCTGACCCACATACTGCAGGTTATCTGGCGACGGCTTGCGGCGTAGTCGTCGGCGACGTCCACGACTCCCTTAGGCGACAAGGCCGCAGCGAAAACGTGCTCGTTCCGTTTCTGCACGGCCATTTCAATCACGACCGCTTCGATCTTGACAGATATGGTGCGCGGAGGGTTCGGGGTGTGCCACACAGCTGCGGACCGACTGATTGCTTGTGATTCCCGCAAACTTGACGGGGGTAAAAAAGGTTAGCCGATATGGGTTGCATGAAAAGACATCTACTTGCTGCGAAGCTGATGTTCATAGTCATGCTGGCGCCGGCCTGCACGTATTACGAGATCACCGACATTCCAGTCCGATAAAATATTCTACACCACCAATTGGGACTCGAAGGGAGCGGGGTCGGGAGTCATCGTGTTCAAAGACGCGGCGACCCGGAGCAAGGTGACACTAGCGTCGCACCAGATCAAAAAAATCTCCGAGCGAAAGTACAAAGCCTCGGTCAGTAAACAGATCGCTGAGCAGCCATAGCCCACCGGGCGGCTTAAATCGGTGTCGGTTTTCCTGAAGATCCCGGACGCGGGCCGTGGACTAGGATCGTCCGCCGGCTCCGGCCCGACCGTGTTGCCTTTTGATCAAGAATCCCCCATCCCTTACCTCTCCCTCCGCCGCCCGCGTACGCTGCGGGAAGACGATCCCGATCCCTCCGCAAAACGTTCGCAACGCCTAGTCCGGCCAACCTCGAAAAATACCCGTCTCAAAGCACTTTATTCAACAATCAACCTCTGTGAAACATATCTACGATCAAAAATGCCGTACAAAACAGAGGGCTAAACTGAGTTAAGCAAATTATAAATTTTAGGATTTATCTTATTTTACTTCGTTTCGAGAGAATCATGAAAAGCAGTGCTCCCCCGCCGATCGCGGTAATAATACAAACGTAAATCAGCAAATTCCTTTGTGAATTTAAACCCCCGATTAGTGCATCGATATCAGCTTCATTTTCAGCAGCGAGGAGTGTGTAACCACCAGACCATCGTTTGCCCAATGAAGCGTCAGAGTGGAGCAACAATCGATCGGTATCAACAAATACAAGATCGTTATTTTGGTCCGTACGAACAAATAAAATGATGTGATCTAAGCCGCGGCTTGATTCCCCCATCGCTCCTGTAATTGGCATGACATGTACCGGATGGCGCCATCCAACTTGCTTTAATTTTTCAGGGGTCATGCCGCGGATGACACGTGTATTTAAGCCGTGCTGAGCCAAGTAATCGACCAAATCACGCAGACGAACATTGCCCTGCGCGGCCCCAGGTAATTCTGATATCAAAGCTTCAGGAGTCAAATCCGGCCTTATTTCCGGATAAATGATCGCGTAAGCACAGGCAGCCGCGCACAACCCATTCATGGGACGGTCTTCACCCACAACTTCTTGAGCATCAATTGCTTGCGACAGAATTAAAAAAACCTGCCCGGTCAAAAAAAGACCGAAATGCACTCTCCGGTGAATGATGAACTCTGCAAAACGTCGAAATAACCGATCGATACACATATTTATTTTACAGAACGTTTCCGCAAAACGATAAACGTCAAGATAACCGCCATTCCAATGAAAATATAAACTATAAATGATATCTTATTCTCTACGATCGCATGAGACTCACTTAAATAACGATTGTCGATCGCAGGAGCCTGTATCTCTACATCACCCTGCACATTAACGGCTTCTTCTCGCAACGAGTTGGGCGCAGAAAATTCCTCATTCAACCTAGCTACCGCCTGTTTTTTACGATCTTGCATAAGAGCAAGGGCCATTTGATTCAGAGGATGCTCCTGATCGCGCCCGTATTTGATGCCCAATACTCGGTCATGGATATAGACATAGTCAGGCCAATCCATAATAAACTCGTCATCGTTGGCCCGTTCGGAAGAAAAGCGGGGATTACTCAATTGAACCACCGTGTTTTCTTCGGTGATCCCATCGGTGTCTGTTTCAAAGACCGTACGAAATTTAATACTCTCGGGAAACCAACGACCGTCAACCTCTTGGAGTTCGATGTAGTCCGTCGTATACCGAACTGAGCGGGACAAAAAAACCGAAGCCTCGGTAATGGTAGCGTCTAGCTTGACGACACTATAGTCTTTCGCTGGATCAAGCCAGATTTCATATTGCCCCCATGGGAGTTCAGCGTTAATGGCGTAAACCAAATCTCCACTGGGGCCCCGCTCCTGCTTGAGCTGAGATCCAGAAAGTGAATCTTCAAGGATCTGGCGAAGGTAATGTTTTTGAGATACAGTTTCGTTGGAAGCTCGGAGCCCATACAGGTCGCCGTCCGTCAGCCACACCGCATGACTCATCGGCAATCCACTTGAATCAGGATCGATAAAACCCCTTGGATCACTAGGATTGATCGTACGAAGAAATTTAGCGTTTTCACCATCCAAAACTTCTTTTAGCGAAGCCTGAAAATCTACAGAACCGCTCGGCGTTAAAGTCTGTCGATCAATCAATGATCTACGACGACGATCAGAGACCAAGTGACTGCCTTGGCTCAGCCTCTGCCAACCCACATATTCCGGAAAATCATCATTGCGGACAGTGGTCACGCGAGAATCAAAATCAAATTCAATTTGCTGGATCGATTCTTGTGTCGCGATTGCTTTGCGCAGAACTTCTTCCCACGAAACCTCATCAATAATTTGTGCGTGGCCGCTATGAGATACGCACACGTGAATCAAAAGCAAGGCTAAAACAATCCGCATTAATGTCATTAAAAACACATACATGACTTCACATTACCGCAAGTTTAATGATTCGGAATAAAAAAAGCTGCAACACGGATATATTCCGAGTCGCAGCAAATCGGCTTATGGCCATGAATCTTAAAGTTTAAATCCTTAACTTCCTTCAGCGGTAGCCGAACATCCTGTAGCGGTTCCACCACACTTAGTCTTGCAATGCACATTACCTAAATTCTGACCCGACAAGTCGCAGCTAGTGTTGCAAGATCCGGAAACCTTGTCACAAGTTCCAGCACAAGGATCGGCAGAACCCAAGCCTGAAGTGGGAACTTGCCCCAATTCTACAACCGAAACACCGGAATTACTGAAAACATTTTGAGTCGCGGCCGACACGGAAATCAATAAGCAAATACAGCATAACCCTACACAAAACATACGTTTCATTTTACCGGAGCCCCTTTCGAAAAAAAGATTTACGGAACCTGACGTTGTACTAAATTTATCTACACAAACAATACATCATCACTTAGGTTTTACTTTTCAGCATGAGATTAACGGCTCCCCACCTGAACGTCAAGAACTATTTCGTTATCAATAGCAATATCTAGGGGCACCGGCACCGTCCAGTCAATATCCGCATCGAGGGAACCCACAGAAGCCTTCACCGCTTCATCCGGAATCTGATCAAATAAATCGTGATCCACCAGGGGCGGAACCTCAATAAATGCGTATCGCTTTGAGCTAGGATTATACGATGACTTCAAGTTCTTAAGCAATTGAGGAACTTTGCGACGGCAATAAGGGCAATCATGCCGAAAAAAAATGACGTCCCAGCGTCCATCGCGAAGATCATTGTTAAGGTTAATGTAATTAATCAAGGGGAATTCGTGGCCCACCCATTCGTTGGGATCCGTTACGACTAAAGCTCCACTATCCATTCGAGCAAGGCCGGGACCAAAGAGAGTAGGCTCGTCTGTAACTATTAAGAATATACCGCCGAAAACTAACGTCAGGCCGGCGACGACGACCCCAAACCGTATGACAAAAATTTGTTTTGCCCTAAGCAGTTCAGGCCAGCTAATCGCAAAGCCGAACACCAAAATCAAATCAAAGCACAAGGTTAGCCAAGGAGGAATCTCTTGACGGCCGAAACAGCCACATGAAGCGTCTCCTGAAAGCCAGCGGGTAGCGGCGAACGCCGCAAAAAACGAAAAACCGCAAATACTGAATATTCTTGCTATTTTCGAACTGAAGCCGCTGAAAAGCCAGCATGCCCATATTATTTCGAAGAGTATCAAGGCAGATTGATAAAGCGGGCTATCTTTCGCGCCAACCTGTAAAGGGTAAATCAACTCATGTGTTTTGGCAGCCGCTGCCAGAAAAAGAATGCTCCCAGCAATACATCTCGTAATTACCGATACATTTTCGCGCCATGTACTGACCTCGGGGGCTTGCGTATCCGAAATTATCTCAGCCGCCGTGTCCATGATCAAATAAACCGCAAGAATTTACCGTTTATACAAGAGTAATCCTGCTCAATCTATTGCTGCTCATATTTATCAAAAGCTAGGTTGAAGGTAAAGCAGCCTTAGTGGCGCAGCGTTCGATGGAGGAGTTCTCGCACGACTTATTCACTAATGGAACCTAGTATAAACTATTCGTTACCCAAAGTTTTAATCAAGAGTAACGATTTTATTGATGCCATTAGCCGTTGGCTTGTGTGTTAGTGATAACACTAGTTCAGGATGCCCGGTCCTTCGTGTTTGATTTATTAATCATTATATGAGTTTCGCAAGACAATTATTACCCTTTTGGGGTTGTCGATTTTCTTACAGGAAGACGGTTTTTTTATGCATGTTTAGAGACGGCGGTAATGGCTCTCGGTGGCACCGTCGAGTTCTTAATCAACAACGCGTTCAAGCTCCCAATGCTGGCCGAGACTTACAAGGCCGTGGCGCATAACGGGCTGAAATAAGCTCGCGCATATTCGCCAGGGAACACATTGAAGCGGATGCGTTTCGTTCTAGATTGATCGCTACGGCGCACCTTCCCCAGCCGCCGTGTTCTACGCCGTAGTTTTCTCGGCGGGTTGTACGTACTATCAGATCACCGACCCGACCACGGGCAAGACGTATTACACGACTAACTGGAACCGCAAGGACAATGAGAGTGGAGCCGTGCAGTTCAAAGACATGGCTTCGGGCAAGTAGGTCACACTGACCAATCACGAGGTCGGCGAGATCGGAGAAAAACAGTGCAAAGACGCCATCGGTAAGTGATCGCTACGACGGGGTGGAACGGTCAACAGCCCCGCCTGCCCCGTGACGCCGTATGCTCGACGCTCGGTCGGAACTCATTCTCGACCCAAAGACCGAGCCCGAAGCTAGGAGAGCCCACGCGTTTGGGTCATTGAAGCTGAGAGGCTTAGGACGATCGCGGATCTTCGTCCAGCGGGCGATTTTTTGGTGTACGCGATTGCCCAAGCGTATATATAATTAGATCGTCATGGGGCGTTCGGGGGTCGGCACGTCCCGTTCGGGTTTCACCTCTCTCTTTCCCCTAGGGAATCTCGGTCATGAAAAGTACGGTATTGACGTTGGTAGTCGTTCTGGTGCTGGGGCTGTTGGGTATCAGCGGGTGGTATATGACCGAGAAATCGCGGATTTCCGGGGAGTCGGAGGCCTTCGCCGAAGAGGCCGGGGCCCGCGAACTGGTGACCGTATCGTTTGTCGTCGAAGTGCCCGAGTCGACCCCGGCCGATCAGACCGTGTTCATCTCGGGCAGCCACCCCGAACTGGGGGCGTGGCAAGCCGCGGGCATGCCGCTGCGGCGCGGCGAAGACGGCATGTACCACGGCAAGGCCGAACTGCTCACCGGGATCGAACACGAATTCAAGATCACCCGCGGCACGTGGAGCACCGTCGAACTCGACGCGGAAGATCAGCCTCTGGACAACCGCCCGCTGGTAGTCGAGGGCGAGATGACCGTCGAGGCCAAGGTCGCCTCCTGGGTCGACAAGGGCCAATCGGTGCCCAGCCGGATCACGCTGAGCGGCGACCTGCGGATGCACCCCAAGGTCGCGTCTGAGCTGCTCGAACTGCCCCGCGACCTGGTCGTGTACCTGCCCCCGGGCTACGACGACGCGGCCAACGCCCAGACGCGCTACCCCGTGCTGTACCTCAATGACGGGCAGAACCTATTTAATGAGTCGACCAGTTACGCCGGCATCGAGTGGGGCGTGGACGAAGCGCTGCAGGAGATGATCCCCGCCGGCGAGGTCCCGCCCATGATCGTCGTGGGCATCTACAACACCGAGGACCGCGACGAAGAATACACGCCCGGCCAACAAGTGGACGCCTACAGCAAACTCGTCACCACCGAGCTCAAGCCCATGATCGACCGGCTGTACCGCACCCAGGCCGGGCGCGAAGCCACCAGCATCGGCGGCTCGTCACTCGGCGGGCTGGCGGCCATCGTCGTCGCCCAGCAGAACCCTGGGATGTTCGGACGCGTGGTTGCGCTGTCGCCGACGCTGCACGTGGGCGGCGATACGGCGGCCAACATCATGGGTAGCGGTCTGACCGCGCTCAGCGACACCGCGTTCTACTTCGATATGGGCGACGGCGAGACCGATAATTACCCCGAAGCCGGCGACGCGGTTAGCGATGCCGAGGCGTTCGCCGCGGCGCTCAACGCGGCCGGCGTGGTGCACACCTACACGGTCGTCGAAGGCGGCGAACACCACGAAGACGACTGGGCCGACCGGATCGGTGACGTGCTTGGGGCGGTCTTCGGGGGGGAGTAAGCCGACGCGTTTCCGCTCAGTATTTTTTGCAATCTGATGCAATCGAACCGACACCCGAGCGTTCTGCCCGGGTGTCGTGCATTGGGACCCAGACCTCCAATGCGACCCACCCCGCGGGGCGATCTCCATCGCCTCCACACAACCTGCCCGACGAGCCCGCCGTTATCCCCCGCATCCCTCCTCAAGGCGCGACCCGTCCCGTTTCTGCGAAACACGCGCATACGTGCGAGGTTTAACGCGATGAGTTAGGGACTATCCGCACCGAAACCTATGGCTTTTGTTGGCCTATGTGCTACGGTGTGACATGCTTACTCACCTGAGGAGGTGCGTTCGTGGGACGTTTCATATTTGCAATCAGTTCGGCGCTCTGTCTGTCTCTCCCCACCGCGGCCCAAGTGCAAGTCACCCGGACAATCGACGGGACAGACAACAACCTCACCGAGACCGACTGGGGCGCGGCCGACACGCACCTGCTGCGGCTGACGGACGTGTCGTACACCGACGGCTTGGGCGCCATGATCGAGTCGCCCAACGCCCGAGCGGTGAGCAACGCCGTGGGGGTGCAGACCGCGCCGACCGAGTCCAACGCGTTAGGGCTCTCGAGCATGTTCTGGCAGTGGGGCCAGTTCATCGACCACGACTTGGATTTGACCGGCGGGAACGCGGCCGATCCGCATCTGATCGAGGTCCCGGCGGGCGATGGTTTCTTCACGCCGGGCTCGTTCATCCCCATGTCGCGCTCGGCGGTGGCCTCCGGCACAGGCGTCACGGATGCCCGTGAGTTCGACAACGAGATCACCCACTGGCTCGACGCCTCGATGGTCTACGGCTCGGACGACGCCCGCGCCGCCGAGCTCCGCAGCTTTACCGGCGGACAACTCCAGGCCGGCACCGACGGATATATGCGGCGCAACGACAACCTGTTTGAAAACGCCAATGACACCGGCGTTTTTGCCGACGAAGACCTTTTCCTCGCCGGCGACGTGCGGTCTAACGAACAGGTCGGCCTCATCGCGATGCACGAGGTCTTCTTCCGCTACCACAACCATGTCGCCGCGGACCTCGCCGCGGACAACCCGGCGTGGAACGATGAAGAACTCTACCAGACCGCCCGCAAGATCGTCGGCGCCGCGGTGCAGAAGATCACCTACGACGAGTGGCTGCCGTCGATGTTCGGCACGAGCGCGGCGCTGCCGACGTACGCCGGGTACAACGACACGGTGAACCCCAACATCTCTGCCGAGTTCTCGACGGCGATCTTCCGCTTCGGGCACACGATGCTCAACGAGGACCTGCTCCGCGTCAACGCCGACGGGACCACGTTCGCCGGCGGGCACCTCGACCTGTTCGCGTCCTTCTTCAACCCCGACGTGATCACCGAACCGGGCAGCCTCGACGCCATCGTCCGCGGCCTGGTCTGGCAGGAAGCCAACGCCCTCGACACCCAGGTCGTCGAGGACGTGCGCAGCATGCTCTTCGGCAGCCCGGACAATGGTGGGCTCGATCTGCTCTCGCTCAACATCCAACGCGGCCGGGACCACGGCATCGGCACCCTCAACGACCTCCGCGCCGCCTTCGGCCTCGATGAATACAGCGATTTCAGCGATCTCACCTCCGACGCCGGCCTCGCCGCGGCGCTCGCGTCGGTGTATTCCAGCGTCGACGAAGTCGATATGTGGATCGGGCTGATGTCCGAAGACACGCTCGACGGCGGCATGCTTGGCGAGACGTTGACCGTGGCCATGCTGGACCAGTTCGCCCGGCTGCGTGACGGCGACCGGTTCTTCTATCTCAACGACGAAGAACTGCTGCCGTACATGAGCCTGATCGACGACGTGACGCTCGGCGGCGTGCTCGCCAGCGTCACGGGCGTCGACGAGTTTGCCGGCGACAACGTGTTTCAAGCCGTGCCCGAGCCCGGCGTGTTCGCCCTGCTGGGACTCGGCGGCCTCGTGCTGGCCGGCCGTCGACGCACCGCCTGAATCCAACCCATACTGCCCACATAACCGCCCGCCCTTGCTGAAGGGGCGGGCGTTTTTTTTGATCGGCAGCGTGCAACACCGCGATATCCGGGGCGATCACTTTGGGGAGCCGCCTCGCTCCGGCGGCCCGTCTCGAACCCTCGCGGAGACCCGTCATGCAGATCCACAGCTTCCGATTCGGCGTCGGCCCGGGCATCCACAGCGGCAGCGGGCCGCAGGTCCCCCCGCCGCCGCGCCCCGCCAGGCCGCGGACCGCTCCCCTTCCCGCGCAGCCTTACAACCCCGTGATCAACGGGGCGACCGCGGTCGGCCGTGGCGTGCAGGACCGCATCGACAACAGCGCTCCGGTGCGTGCCGGGCGGTGGGTCGCCGACCTGCCCGGCCGCGTGGCCGACGGCCTGAGCAACTGGTGGACCGGCTACCGCAACCGCCTGGCCGCGAAGTTCCAGCCACGATTACCCGAACCCGCGTCGGCGAAGAACCTCGGCACCCACCCCGGCATCAGCGACGGCGAGGGCGTCCGCCGGCCCAAGCCCATCGGCGGCATCGGCGGCGCGTTCGGCGGCCCGCTGTTCGCGCCGGGGCAGTTCCCGTAAACCCTGGGTTGGACAACCTCAATCGATCAGCGGCGCATCGCGCTCCGCGGGCACCGCCGCGCTCGGCGATGGCGCCCCGGTGATCCGAAGCATCCGTTCCAGCGAGATCATCGACAAACGCTGCGCCTCGGGGTGCACCGTGATCTGGTTGATGACTTTACCTGCAGCCAGGTTGTCCAAGATCCAGAGCAGGTGCGGCCGATCGATGCGGTACATCGTCGTGCAGAGGCACTGGCAGTCGCTGAGGATGCGGGCGGTCACGCCGCGCTCGGCCGCCGCGTCGCACAACCGTTTCACGAGGTGGACCTCCGTCGCGATCGCCCACTTGCTCCCGGGGGCGGCGTTCTCGATCGCGCGGATGATGCCCTCGGTGCTGCCGGTGAGGTCGGCCTTCTGGCACACCTCGTAAGCGCACTCGGGGTGGGCCATGACCGTCACGCCGGGCCACTGCGCCCGGATCTGGTCCACGTGTTCCGGGCGGAACAACTTGTGCACCGAGCAGTGGCCCTTCCACAGGATGAACGTGCTGCGCTCGAGTTCGTCTTCGTCGCAGCCGCCCAGGCCATCGACGTCTTTCGGGTCCCACAAGCACATCTGCGTCACGGGGTCGAAGCCCGCCGCGGCGCCGGTGTTACGGCCCAGGTGCTGGTCGGGCAGGAACAGGATCTTGACCGACTCTCCTTCGCCGAGCGGCGTGTCGCCCCCCGCCAGCGCCCAGTCGAAGATCTTGTCGCAGTTCGACGACGTGCACACCGCCCCGCCGTGCTCGCCGCAGAACGCCTTGATCGCCGCGGTGGAGTTCATGTAGCAGATCGGGATGACGCGGAACCGGCCGGTCGATTCTTCGCCCTTGGGCACCGCCTGCCCAAGCGCCTCGTGGATCGCTTCCCACGCGTCGACGGTCTGGTCGTAGTCCGCCATGTCGGCCATCGAGCAGCCTGCGCCCAGATCGGGCAGGATCACGGCGGTCCCGTCGGGCGTGAGGATGTCGGCCGTCTCGGCCATGAAATGCACGCCGCAGAACACGACGTATTTCGCGCCGACCTCGGCGACCTTCTCCGCGGCGAGCTGTGAGAGCTTGAAGCTGTCGCCGGTGAAATCGGCGAACCGGATGACCTCATCCTGTTGGTAGTGGTGGCCGAGGATGACCAGGTCCGATCCCAGCTCGGCGTTGCGCGCCGCGATCGCTTCGTCGAGCGCCGCGTCGCTCATACTCGTGTACTTGTCGGGGATCGCGGGTTGCCAGAGCTGCATCGGGTTCGACCTTTCTTGCCGGAGACCCTACATCTTATCTGCTGCGGACGCCTTTTTCGATCCCGCGCGCAGGAAACACCCGACCACGGCGTATCGATGAACGCCCCGTCGGGCCCCGCCAGAACCCTCGATATCCCAACCCCCAAGGACCCCGCGTATGACCAAACACGCCCCCGTTCCCGCGAGCGCCGCCGGACTTAACCCGGATCAATCCGAAGCCTTCGCCGACCACCTTTTGGATACGGTCAACAAAGCCGGACTGTCGCTGATGCTGTCCATCGGCCACCGCACCGGGCTCTTCGACACGATGGCCACGCTCGGGTGGTCGACCTCCGCCGAGATCGCCGCGACGGCAGGGCTCGACGAGCGTTACGTCCGCGAGTGGCTCGGCGCGATGTTCACGGGCCGGGTCGTCGAGTACGACCCCGGAGCCCAGGCCTTCTACCTGCCGCGTGAACACGCCGCGTGGCTAACGCGGGCCGCCGCGCCCAACAACCTCGCGGTCACGATGCAGTGGACCTCGGTGCTCGGCCACGTCGAGGATCAGATCGTCGAGCGCTTCCGCGCCGGCGGGGGCATCCACTACGGCTGCTTCCACCGGTTCCACGAAGTCATGGCCGACGAAAGCGAGCAGACCGTCGTCGCGGCGCTCGACGACCATATCCTGCCGCTCGTGCCCGGCCTAGTCGATCAACTCGCCGCGGGCATCGACGTGCTCGACGTGGGCTGCGGCTCGGGCCGGGCGCTCCGCCACCTGGCCGGGCGCTTCCCCGCCAGCCGGTTCACGGGTTACGACTTGTGCGAAGACGCGGTCGACGCCGCGCGGCACACGGCAAAAGAACACGGGCTCGAAAACCTGAGCTTCGCGGTGCGCGACGTCTCGGACCTCGGCGAGCCCGACCAGTGCGACCTGCTGACCGCGTTCGACATTGTCCACGACCAGCGTGACCCCGCCGGCGTGCTCGACGAGATGCGCAAAGCCCTGCGCCCGACCGGCACGCTGCTCATGCAGGATATCCGCGCGTCGAGCTTCCTCGAAAACAACCGTGACCACCCCGTCGGCACGCTGCTATACACCATCTCGACGATGCACTGCATGACCGTGTCGCTCGCCCAGGACGGCGCGGGGCTCGGTACCTGCTGGGGCGAGGAACTCGCCTTGGAGATGCTCAACGACGCGGGGTTCAAGAACGTGCGTGTCGAAAAGCCCGAACACGACATCCAGAACAACTTCTACATCGCCCCCGGAAGCTGAACCCGTTCATCCCACTCGTGATCCCCCTGAACCCACGCTGCCGCGGCGTGGGTTTCTCACATTTCTGACCAAGAAACCTAGCATTTCCTGCGTCTTTTCCCGGATCTCTGCGTCTGAAGGGGTGAAGGCCTCTGACGCCCTTGACCCGCCCCGTTACGGAAAGAAACCTACGATGAAAACCGATGTCCACTCCACCGCTTCGATGAATTGTCCGCCCTGCCCGCCCGGGTGCTGCGACGACGGAGCGTGCGGCTGCGACGGCGGCTGTCGCTGCTCGGCCTCGGACCCCGCGTCGACCCAACCCTCGTGAATCCCACCACCCACGAACTCTGGCACGATCTACACGACGCCCTGCACCGGTACATCCGACGGCGGGTCAACGACCCCCACACCGTGGACGACCTGTTGCAGGACGTCTTTCTGCGCATCCACCGCGCGCTGCCGGCCCTGGGCGACGAGCAACGCGTCGTGCCGTGGGTCTACCGCATCGCCCGCAACGCGGTCACGGACCACTACCGCCGGGCGCCGCGTGCGGTCGAGGCGCTGGGCGGACACGAAGCCGCCCCGGCCGACAACGACGACGCCGCCGACCCGCGGCTCACCGCCTGCCTGCGCGCGATGGTCGACGGCCTGCCCGAGCCCTACGGCGAGGCCGTCCGCCGGGTCGACCTCGAAGGCCAGCCGCAGACCGCGTTCGCCGCCGAAAACTCACTCGCCGCGTCAACCGCCAAGTCGCGGGTCCAGCGCGGCCGACAGAAGCTGAAACGGCAATTGCTTGCCTGCTGCGACTACGAGTTCGACCGTCGGGGATATCCGGTCTCCCCGGCCTCGGACCGCTGCACCGCGGACTGTGGGTGTCGGGATTCGAGCGATCTCGGATAGGTGAACTGCTCTACCGGCTGTATTTGCAATGCTATATCTTTTGATGACAATGACTTTGTTACTCTTGATTGATTACAGTCTTCGTGCGATTCATTGCCGTCTTGGATTAGATGATGAGCGCACAATCAAGACCTGCCGGATTATGTTGTGACAGGTTATTTTTGTTTAATGAGATCTGTAATTTTCTCTGCCGAACGCGAGCTCAATGTAAAAAACCCAAGAACTCATTGGCTGATTCGAGATTGCTCGGCGAAGCACAGAGGTATCTTCTGTCGAAGAAGAGACCGGAGTGTGAGACACGCGCATCGATTGGAAGTAGCTGCGGTTGGCCGGGCGAATCCTCTAATCTTTGGTCCAATGTGACCTGCTCCTGGTATAGTACCAGAGCTTTCAATGGAGTTAGGCCACCAAGCCGGCAAGTTATTGAGCACGCCCATAGGCTTGTTCAATGCGAGTACTGTGGTACTACAAAATCCAAAAACATTACGGGTTCGGGTTCGCGTTAGCCGATTACTTGGGATTTAACTATCTCGGCCTGTGTCAGGGATGAGTGGGTGTTGATCGTGTTGATCTGCGTCTTCGCTAAGCTCATGTTCTTGGCCGGGGTCCTCGACATCGGGCATGAGCCCGCCTTCGGGCGTGATGACCTCGATATTATCCATGGCATATTTGCCGTTGCTAAGACCAGTAATGATCTTCTCGATCTCGGCCATGGCTGCGATGGTGTCGACACCATCTTTAAGCCCGATCGTTAGCTTGCCAGCCTCCAGGTTCGCGGTCGAACCGGCGACGCCGGCGACGCTTTCGACAGCCGCGCAGACCTGGCTAGCGCAGCCGCTGCAGTCCATCCCACTGATGCTCGCTTCGATGATGTCTTTGGCCGCGGTATCGGCAGTGGTGCCGGATTCAGAACAACCAATAATCATTAGGAAGCCGATAAGAATAAGTGTCGCAACTGTTTTCATTGTTTTTGTCCTGTATCAATGACAATGAATGATATTCAAGTCTTACCTGTTTATCTGATTAATCACGTAAGTTTTAGATTGCCATGAAACTTGCGGTAGTTTGATGCAACGTGAAGCGACAACTCGTGCCATGCGGACGCCATATTTTCAGCCGGGACAACCGACCGCTTTCCGTTATCCCATGAAAATATAGTGCTTCGTCGGTACTCAGCCCCCAATTGTTCGAGGATGTGTATCTCATAACGCCGAATCCAATCAAGCAAGCCCAACACTAATGATGTACATGCTTGTAGCCATGGTTTGCCGACCCTCTTCATTTTCGGGAGGTCTGCTTTCGTCCATGGGGGAGGGTCTAGCTCTGAATGTTTGGTGTAGCGAGGCAGGAAATTGTAGCGGGGAAGGGATATTCCGCCATGAGCCACGTCTCCATAAAACACACCAAAGCCACGCAACAGAACACACCGCCCCGTTGCTGGTTCCAGTTTGTAGATACTCGGGCAATTGGTACGATCCGCCGGTGGCTCGATGCGTTTGAACCCGACCTCAAGCAACCAGTTGCTTTCTGGTCGGACGATATCGCGGCCCCAGCACCAGATCTGCTGGTTTAACAAAGCCGTAGCGTGTTTCGGCAGCCATTGTTCTTTCGTGGACATAGTGTCGGCATGTCAGTTGTCTTGGGCGGGTATCGCCACGGCGATGTTGGCAATCAACCACGCTGAGGCAGCGCACAGCTGAAGATAATCCCCGGCGGAAGTAATCCCGTAAGCAAATACGCTTGCGATCCAGCACACGCTGGCCACGGTCTGGCCCAGCCATTCGATCCGCAGCACTTTGGCTAACCTGGCCGGAGCCGGACTCGAAACAATGGGATGATCGACTTTGTCGCTTAACATACGCATTCCTTGCCGCAGCAAGATAGGTCATCGAGGTACATGCCCCAGCTGCGGTAGTGTTCTAATCGTCCCGCAGTCAGCCCCAGGGAAGTGGGGATCGCTTTGGCCACCACCGCAAACCGTTGACGGTACTTGTAGATAAAACAAAAAACATGGTTGCCGTGACGCACGGCCGGGCCGCACAGGAACATCCCAGGAACGACCGTCGATTCATCGTGCTCGTTTAGCAACGGGAAGCCGTCGTCGCGTCGCTCGAACAGATCCGTGACCAATATGTGGCCGCCTTCAAACCCGCCAGCCAAGAGTGGCGGGACATCGGTGTGAAACCAGCGTCCGTCGGACGTGGCAACTCGATAGCGGTCATCTGCACGGGTGACCGACTCGATCGTTGTATGGGGGAACAGTTTCACGCATTGCTCGAACCTATCCTCTCGCATGCGCTCGAGCGAATAGGTGGATAACGCGGCACTCGGATCGGAAGTCGCTTCCTTCCACGGGCAGCGTATGTCAAAGAGCCGAACCCGTTTGTTGTGATCAGCAAGGTGGTAGGCCGCGTCGATGCCGCTCTCGCAACCCCCGATGACGATGAAATCGTCTCCCCCGATTTGTTCGTAGGAGCCGACTGTAGCGGTGTGCCGACAGAGCTCGCTGCCGGCGAAGCCGTTCAGGCGGGGGTATTGAAACTCACCGCCCGCCCAGATCACGTGCTTGGCACGCAGCGTATCGTCGGCGGTATCGACGCGGAATGAGTCCCCAACTTTTGTGATCCGCAGAACGCTGACCCCCTCTCGGATGGGTAGCGCGAAATACTTTGCGACCCCCCGCAGGTGAGCCGCGTATTCCCTGCCCGTCGGGTGCTCAACCTCGATGCTGAAAGCGGGTGAGACACCGATCGCGATCGAGTTCAGATCGAGCATCCCGATCGAGTTGGTCGGAAAAGACGGTGTGATAAACCGCGTTTCTCTCGGCCAGGCGGCAAACGACGCCCCGACCGCGTGGCGTTCAAGCACAAGGAAGTTCTCGATGCCGGCGTCTTTAAGTGCGACCGCTACTCCCACGCCCGCGGCACCGCCGCCAACAACAATGGCGTCGTACAACTTGGTCCTCGCTCCTGGTGTCATCAATCGTTCAATCGTCGATACAAGGTTTTTCATGGTCCAACATCGGCCTCATAAGGGACTTAATCGGCGGATGATTCCTCCGAAACCCGCAGACCTTGGCGATGGTTCTGGGCGCGGTTGAGCGGCGTCGTCTTACCCGCTCCAAGGCAGCCGGATATAAAAGTTACAAGGCGTATGTTGGGTCTTATGGGCACAATTCGTTTTTCCTGGGTTAAGGACCCCTTGGCCTTTTCACACGCACCCACGACACCGACCAGAGAGAATCACTTCGTGTTGTTCAAGCCTGAAGCCTTCCGGGACCAAGCGGTCTATTCCTTCGAGACAACCCATCACGACGAACACCGTGTGACAGACCACACATTCGAAGTGGTGGTGGTGGGGCCTGTCTGCGGGTTCAAAGCGCTTCGGACCATTCGGTAGATCGATACTGATTAATTCACCGTCATTCAAACCTTTATTCAGCAGGCGATAAACGGTTGCTATGCCGATGCCTGTGTTGCGAAGCAGTGCATGCACCTCAGTCGCCGATAGAGGGCCCGCAGCAGAATGAAGGGCGTCATGAACAAGCTTCCGGTAACGGGAATGACGGCGCATTATCTAAAATGATAATGAATTCTCATTATCATTCAAGGAGTTGAGCTTAAGTTGATTAGACAGATGGTCCCTAAATTTTCGTCTACAACGATCCCGCGTCCTCTCTCGGGCCGGTAGAGCCTTTGCCCCGGAAACTGATGGGCTCGGGCGCTGCGAGGGCTGGCGGATACGGCGAGTGATCCGGCACGTCCTGCCCGCCACCCCACGCCATCTATGCTGACGGATTCATCCAGTCCCCGAGAGCTTCCGCACCGTCTGGTCGAAGTTCTTGACCATCATCGAAATCAGGGTGTAGACCACCGTGCTGTAGCACGCGGCGGCGAAGATCGCGGCGATGCCCAGTGACGCCCGGCCGAACAACTCACCTTCACCCGCAAAACCCTCGACCCGCGACCACGGGTCGATGAGGGTCGACAGGTTCGTCGACGGGCTGAAGCCGTTGACCACCGGGCCCAACAGCGTCGTCTCGCCGAAATTAGATCCGCCGCACAGCCCGGGCAAGAGGACCGCCAACCCGCCGATGATCCCAACCGTCGGCACCACCGCGCCCAGCACGCTCTTGGCCTTCAAGCTCCACCACATCCCCGCCGTCACGCATAACGCCACGAACGGAACCAGCATGAACGCCAGCCAAAGCCCCACCTCCGGCAGCACCAACGGCAAGTCCGGGATGGATACAGCCGCGTTGTAGATGTTCGTCGTGTGGTACGTGAACTCCGCCTGCGGCCACCCTCGGGATTGGCCGACGAGCACGTAGACGCTGACCCCAAAGAGCGTGGTCACCGGCACCGCGATCATCACCCCCAGGAACCGCACCAGCCCGCGCAGCTTGCCCCAGATGTACTGCCGCGGCGTCACCGGCGTCGTCAGCATGATGTCCAGCGTCCCGTCTTCCCGCTCCCGGCTCACGCACCCCGCGCTCATGTAGATCGCCACCAGCGTCACCACCGCGACCTCCAACAACAGCAGCACCATCAGCGCCCGGCGGAAGAGCTCGTGATCGCCCAGCGGCGCACTTCCGGGGGCGGCGGGCAGCTGCGGGAGCGCACCGGTGTGGTAGGCCCAGACCAGCCCCGCCGCCGCCGCCCAGCCGACGAGCGCAAAGCCGTACCGGCCGACGATGCCGCCCAGAAGTCTGCCCCGGGTCTTGGCTTCGCGCCACGCGATGGGGTTGCCGGTTACCGCGCGCGGTGCGCGGGTGCGTTCGCCCGACTTGATCCGCAGTACGCCCGCCGCCCACGCCAGGACTTTGCTCTCGCCCTGCCCGATCCGCCGGAGGAATACGGCGCAGCCGAGCACGATGAGCAGGCTGCCGCCGAGCGTCCACGCGGTGAACGCGCCTAACGGGTTGCCGCGCAGCCAGGCCAGGGGCGCGGGGTAGTTGGCCAGCACCTCCGGGGCCGGGGGGCGGTAGTCCGACAGCAGCGATGATTCCAGAACGAGCAGCGGGTGCAGAACCGTGAGCCACGTCGTCGTCGGCTCGGGGTCGAGCACCCGCACCAACCAACGGTCCACCGCGTACATGCCGATCAGGTACGCCGCGATCGCGATGACGAACACGAACACCGCCTTGCGTCCGCCGGCTCTGAGCACGCTGAGCAGCACCGCGACGCTGCCGACGAAGACGGCCGTGCAGCCCGCGACAGCGAATGCCGTGAACACCGACGACGCCCGCACCCCGCCGAACACCAACACCACCGCGAACAACGGCAGCCCGCTGAGCAACAACGCCAACACAAAGAATAACCGCCCCACCAGAGACCCGAGCACGATCTGCACGTTGGAGAGCGGCGTGGTCAGCAGGATGTTGTACGTCTTGCCTGATTGCTCAGACGCGATCGCCCCGGCCATGAACAGCGGCGCCAACAGGCACACCCCGATCACCTGACCGTAGGCAATGACCTGAAACACCCGCGACCCCGCGATCGCCAGGTCGCCCAGGTCCACCGCCACCCCCAGCCCGCCCCCAGAAATCAAGCCCAAGATCACGAGGCCCACGAGCAGCCCCAGGTACGCCATCCGCACCAGCATGTGCTGCGTCCGCCGCGACCCGCCCTCGACGATCCGCACCAACATCGGGTTTCCGGGGACCAGACGCCACAACCATCGGCCGATCGCTTGCACGGACACATCATACCGATCATAGTAGTTTCGTTATGCACCACTCACGGATTCCGGCCGTGCACGCTCCGCGCACACCCGCGTGGCGAGCCCTCGTCACCGCGTTGGTCTTGGCTTTCGGGGCGATGAGTCTCGTGGGCTGTTGCTGCGGCCCCGAGCTTAGTCCGGAAGAGCCGCCGACCGGAGCAACGCAGACGGCTCAGGCCCTGAGCCTCAACGCCCAGCCGGTGATCGTCAACGTGTCGCCGCCGGACGTGGACGTCCGAGCCCACGCGGTCGCCGCGGAGGCTCCGACCCCCGCGCCCGTCCGCAAGTTCTCGCTGTGGGAAAACTTGACGCTGTCCGCCGATCTCTCGTGGCAGCCGCCGCCGTGCCCGACGGCCAAGCCCACCCTGCCCGAAACGGTCCGCGTCGAGATCGTTCAGCCCCCGAGCCCGCGGCCAGACTCTGCTTCGGAGTCGGGCATCGTTCCCTCTCTTATCACGGCTTTCGCCACAATCATCGCGGCATTGATTACCGTTCGTTTCACCAAATTGAGCGATTCATCCGCCTTCAAAAGCGGCTGGGAGCGGTTTGGTTACGCTATCGGTGTGTGGTTTCTCGCCGCTTTGATCATAGCGGCAGCCGCCATATTGATAGCGACCATAGTTGTACCCCTTCTTTTCAAAATACCTTCTTCGATCGGTTTGGAAATCGGTGGTGGCTCGACCGGAACCGAAGCCCTGCAAGAGCGCATCGAGTCACTGGAAGAACAACTCGTCGAACACTCACATCCTGGAGCAGACGACCAAGTCGATCGCCTGTCGGACGTGCTCGACAGCCGTCTCGATGGGCTCGGGCACGAGCTGAATCAGATCGATCAGTCGATTCGCGGACTCGACGCGAGTAGCGCTACGGGTTCGCGGGAACATGTTCTCTCACTGCTCTTGGTGCTGACTCTGATCTTCGGTACCGCAGCGTACCTCGGAGTAATTCATGTCTTATGGATCACCCGAGGGCGGAGTCCGACCGAGTCCGGCCGATATACTCACCAAGGCAGCCACATCGATAAGATGACCAAAGGACAGGGCCTGATCTGGGATCATGGGTATCCGTACCGCTACAGCCTAATCAGGATGACTTGGAGATTTAGAGAAGTATCGCGGACTATAGCGCAGCGGCCAGCACATTCTTTGTTTGTGATTTGTGAAATCGCGGTGTGGATCTTGAGCGTCATCTCAGTAGTAACGCTGACTCACCCCAAGCAATGGGATAATTACTATCCACTTTTACTGTTCGGGTTGGCTTGGGTCTGGTTGCTCTACTTCCTGAGCCTATGGCTTACTCCGGCTAACCGAGACATGAGGTGAGCCGGCACTAAAACGGCCGGCTCCGATTCAAGTTCGATCTTCGCGGCAGGTCGCTCATACTGGGCCCGCTGACCCCAAATCCATAAACACACTGCTCGCCGCCTCAACCTTCCAACGACCTACGGCACGCAAAACTGTTGGAGAGCATCAGCCGAAACCGGTTGCAGCGAACAGGGCGCATTTACTCGCAAGCCGAGCCTGCGGGTTAGCCATATCGTGATGGCTGCGGGGAGCAGCGAACGATTATCTATACCGCCCCCCAATGCTAGATCTCGAAAACTTCCGCGCAAAATCCACTCCTTTCGTCGCAACCGTTTCCTCCTGAGGGCCGCAGGCGTCTTTTCCTATTTTGCCCGCACCGGAGGCCCGGTAAGTCTTGCCCGAACCCCCAGATAGGCCGTCCAGCCCGATATTATCGGGGTTTACCCTGATTCAGATCGCCCCTGATCGCGTCGATTCGCTTACCCATAATGCGTATGTTCCCCCGATTCACTGTCGTTCAGCGTCCACGGGCTATCTCCGCGGGGTTGCTGGTTCTGCCGGCGGGGCTCGCCACTGCGTTGTTGTGGGCCGGCACGCGGCACCTGCCGGCGTGGACCGGAGCCGAGCCGATCGTGCTGTCCGGGGTCGTGGTCGGCGCCTGCCTGGGGCTGACGGTGCTGGCGATGGCGGTGGGACGGGCGAAGCTGGTCGCGGTGCGGCGCGACCTCGAGGTGATCCGCAGCCGCGAGATGTTGGTCGACGACTCGGTGGACCTGGACCAGTCGTCGGCGGTCGGGCTGGGCTACCCGCCGGCCTGGGCGGTGGTGCTGCTGATCTGGGGCGGGACCGCGGCGTTGCGTTTCGGGGCGATCGAGCTTTCGACGCTGCCCTGGTGGCCGCAGATCGGCGAGGCGTGGCTGCCGGCCGCGGTCACCGCGTTGCTCTGGGGGGCGGCGGGGGCCGCGCTGATCATCCACCGCCGCGCCCGTCGGCTGACCTACGAGCGCCGGGCGGCGCAGTACGGCACGCGCCTCGCCGTCGACAGCTTCGAGCATCTGCCGGTCATGGTCTCGGTGTGCCGGCTCGACGGCACGCGTAAACACTTCAACGCGCGCTTCCGCGAGATCGCGGTGACCAGCGAAGAACAGTTCAGCGGCACGCAGTGGCTCGAGCGGGTCCACGAAGACGACCGTCCGTTGTTCGACGCGCTGTTCGGCGAAGAGTGCGCGCTCAAGCGCGGCGGCAAGGGGCTGACCGAAGAGTTCCGGCAGATCGAGTACGGCATCGTCGGGGCCGACGGCAACAACCGCTGGATCCGCGAACGCTTCGTCCCGCGCTACCGCGGCGACGGCCGGATGATCGGCTACCTCGCGGTGGGCTTCGACATCACCGCGCAGATCGAAAACGAGACCGAGAACGCGGTGGAGCGTGAACGCTGGCAGGAGAAGCTGCGCCAGCACCAGGTCGAAGCCGAGCAGCAACGCAAGGCCGCCGACAAGGCCCGCAAACTCGCCGAGAAGGCCGCCGGCAAACTCGAGGGCCTGGAGAAAGCCAAAGACCGCCTCGAGCAGCGCGTCGAGAAGATGCGTGACAACACCCGCAGCCTCGATCAGAAGCTGTCGGACAACCGCCAGATCCTTACGCAGGCCCGGGCGGACCTGAGCGTGATGAAAGCCGAGTACCAGAAACTCAAGGCCGAGAATCGCAAGCTGACGCAGACGCTGGGCCGACGCCACAAACAGGTCGAGAAGCTCGAGATCAACGCGACCGCGCTCAAGGGCGAGGTCGAATCCAACGCGACGCTGCTCGACCAAGCCAAGAGCGAATCGACCGAAGCGCGGCAGATCGAGTCACACCTGCGCACCAAGGTCAACCGCTTGACCCAACGGACGCAGGAACTCGAGGAGAAGCTGGCCGAAGCGGTGAACACCGGCGAGCAGGCCATCGACCAGGCGATCCGCCATCAGTCCGACGCCGAGGCCGTCGCCGCCGAACACACCCGTGACCTGGCCGGCCTGTTGCGGCCGCAGGTCGAGGCGGTCCGCCGGGCCGCCGCGCTGCTGCCGCCAGCCGGGATGGACGAAGACCAGTTGCAGGCGCTCGACCAGGCGCGGGCCGCGAGCGCCGCGGTGGGCGTCATGCTCGACGGTGTCCTGGGGCCTCGTTCGACCGAAAACCCCCCACCGGCAGAAAGCGTGCACCGGTCGTTCGACCTGCGGGCGGCCGTGCGTTCGGTGGCGAAGCTGCTCGAAGATGGCGGCCGGGAGCGGGGCGTCGAGGTTGACTGCGTGATCCATTCCGAGTTCCCCCCGCTGGTCTGCGGCGACGCGGTCCGCCTCCGCGAAGCGGTGCTGCTGTTGGGCCTGCGCACGCTGCAGTCGGTCAAGGCCGGCCGGCTCACGCTTGAGCTGCGGCCGGACGGCCTCTCCCCCGCGATGGTCGCGGCGCAGTGCCGGCTCACCCACGAGGGCGACGACACGCCGCTGGAGATGATGCGACAGCGGTTCGCCCTCGACGCCGACCTCGACGAAGCCGACGACACGCCCGACGCCGGCCGGGCCGAGGCACTCGCCGCTCGGCGGCTGGTCCGTGACGCGCAGGGCGATTTCACCCTCGAATCCACACCCGACGGCGGATTCGTCGTGAGCTTCACGGTCAACCTCAACCGTCGCGAAACGGTCGACGCGCCGCGCCCCGTGGTCGCGCCCTCGGAACCCGCCCCGGAACTCTCCTCAGAACTCACCCCGAAATCCGCCCCCGCCCCGAGCCCGAAGCCGACTCCCGCCGCGGCCACCAAGGCCGTCACCGACGGGCCGGTCGCGTTGGCCAAGCGGCTGTTCGGCAAGACCGACCCCAAGCCGACCGAAGCATCCCCCACGCCGAGCGCAATCACCCCGAAGGCCGCCGCCCCCCGCGTCCCGCAGGAGATGCTCGACGCCGACCTGGGCAAGGTCCTCGAACTCGGGGCCCAGAGCATCGTCCTGGAAAGCCGCAAGCCGCTCGAAGGCATCCTCCCCGTGGTCTTGTTCCCCAGCGGCGAAGACCAGGTTGAGCTCTGCGCCCAGGTCGATGCGTGCGACAAGACGGGGCCGCGCTGCTACGCGGTGCGGATGACCTTCGTCGAAACCACCCCACAGTTGCAGAAGCAGGTCACACAGATCGCGATGAGCCACCGCCCGCAGACGACCCTGCGTCCGGCGACCTAGGCTCCCGCCGTGAGCGAGACGGTTTTGCTTAGACTGTCTCATTCATGGCCACGCTGCTCTCCGCCCGCGACCTCTCGAAGACCTACGGCACGCACACGCTGTTTACCGGCGTCGCACTGGCGATCCACGACGGCGAACGCCTCGCGCTCATCGGGCCCAACGGGTCGGGCAAGTCAACGCTGCTGAAGATCCTGGCCGAGCTCGAGCCCGGCGACTCGGGGGAGTTCACACGCAAGAAGAACCTGCGCCTGGCCTACGTGGCCCAATCGGACACGTTCGCCGACGACGCGACGCCGATGTCGGCGGTCACCGCCCGGCTCGCGGCCGAGGCGGGTGCCGATCGGCTCGAGGAAGACCAACACTACCGCGGGGCCGCGGTGCTGTCCCGGCTAGGTTTCGCGGACCACGACCGCCCGGTGAAGTCGCTATCGGGGGGGTGGAAGAAGCGGCTGTCGGTCGCGTGTGCGTTGGCGACCGAGCCGGACGTGTTGATGCTCGACGAGCCGACGAACCACCTCGACCTCGAGGGCGTGCTGTGGCTCGAGTCGTTCGTGCAACAGAACCCGCAGACGGCCATGGTGTTCATCACCCACGACCGCACTTTTTTGGAGAACACCGCGACGCGGGTCGTCGAGCTCAGCCGGGCCTACCCCGGCGGCACGTTCGAGGCCAAGGGCAACTACTCCGAGTTCCTCCGCCGCAAGGAGGACTTCCTCGACGCGCAGGCGGCGCAGCAGACCGCGCTGGCGGGAAAGGTGCGGCGGGACACCGCGTGGCTGAAACAGGGGATCCAGGGTCGGCAGACCCGCAACAAGTCGCAAGTCGACGACGCCGCCGCCCGGCGATCCGAACTCAAGAGCATCGCCGGGCGCAACAACGCGCCCAAGCAGACCGCGTCGATCGACTTCCAGGCCACCGACCGCAAGACCAAGCGTCTGCTCGCCGCCCACGGCGTCGCCAAAACGATGGGGGACAAGCTGTTGTTCCGGGGCCTCGACCTCGAGCTCGCCCCCGGCATGCGGCTGGGCCTGCTCGGGCCCAACGGCTCGGGGAAGACGACGCTGCTGCGTCTGCTCAGCGGCGAGTTCCAACCCGACGCCGGCACGGTCAAGCCCGCCGCCGAGCTGCGCATCGTCAACTTCACCCAGCACCGCGAGGCGCTCAACCCCACGCAAAAACTCCGCGAAGCGCTCTGCCCCGTCGGCGACACCGTCGACTACCGCGGCAAGGCGCTGCACGTCGCCTCGTGGGCCAAGAAGTTCCTCTTCGACCCCGGCAAGTTCAACACGTCCGTTGGCGACCTCTCCGGCGGCGAGCAGGCCCGTGTGCTGATCGCCAACCTGATGCTCAAGCCCGCGGACGTGCTCATCCTCGACGAGCCGACCAACGACCTGGACATCCCGTCGCTCGAAGTCCTCGAACAGGCGCTCACCGAATTCCCGGGCGCGATCGTGCTGGTCACCCACGACCGGTTCATGCTCGATCGGCTGAGCACGACGCTGCTCGCCCTCGACGGCCGCGGCGGCAACCACACCTTCGCCAGCTACGCCCAGTACCTCAAGCACCAAGCCCGAACCCAAGAACCGCCCCCCGGTGCCGCCCGCGCGCCCGCCACGCCTCCGGGTCACCCGTCTTCTCCATCACAACCTGCACCCCCCAAACGCCCCCAGAAACTCACCTACAAACTCCAGCACGAGCTCGACGGCATGGAGGCCGCGATCCTCGACGCCGAGGCTCAACTCGAAGCGCTCCAGGCCGACGCCGCCGACCCGCAGATCATGGCCGACCGCGAGCGGTACGCCGGGGTCTGCCGCGAGCTTGGCGACGCCCAGACCCGGGTCGATACCCTCTACGCCCGCTGGGCCGAGCTGGAAGAACTCGCCGCGGCGACGTCCGAATAGAACTGCTTGGGTAACCCGTTGGCTCATGGCCACGCATCATCCCGCCCCAAACCCGCGAGGTGATCGGACGCAAAGCGGTGGCGGCTGGCGTGGAGTCGCCTAAACCCGTTCCGAGGGAACGGTTCGTGGCCGCTTCAACGACGCCACGAATGCCAGACAAAGCCCGGCCAGCAGTGCAGAGGGTTCGGGAATCGCGATCTCTTGATAATCCACGACACCGATCCCGTCTCGTGTGAACTGAGGGCCGCCGAACTCTCCGACGAGTAGGACATCGCCGCCGTAAGAAAGCCGAGATTGATCGACGAACTGCCCCGGCGCGGGGGTGGTGCCGACAAAGCTAAGCCCGAAATCGATTTCCGGGTCCGTGAAGAACATATCCAGTCCGTGAAGCACAACCGGGCGTCCATCGATCGATCCCGAGGGCCGCAACTCGGGGATGAAAGTCGCCTCCCCGTTATAGATCTCGGGCGAGGCGCCCAATCGGTAGATCTTGTCCCGGTAGCTAAAGACCAGAGCAACCACCGGGCGCGAACCCAAGAGATCCAGGACCACGCTGTCGTCGTCGGTGAGCGTCCCGGAAAAGGCCTCGCCCTGCTGAGGGCCCGTGGTCAGCGTGACATCAAACTTGAGGCGAACCAGGTCCTCTATATCTTGACCCGCTGCGCACGAACCACCGCACACGACAAGTGCGGCGAGCAGCATGATGACGCGGTAGTGTCTTACCACAGCAATCCCTCCGATGTCTCGCATTAGCCCGAAAATACTTCAAGAACACAGTCCAAGTCATCGGCCTGTCTCTGCGGCACCGTTGACTAAATCTGTTGCCAACCTATCGCATGCTCCTGCCGATCACAATAGCCTGCCTCCGGTGCCCACCCGGAGGGGGTGGGTTCAACCAACCAAATCCGCGCGGCGCTCGCATGACCGAACCGTTGACACCTCAAGTCAGATCATGGGCTGCGCGGCCGCACGCCGGGACTCAAGCGCCCGCACACGGGCCATCAGGCCCGGCACCATCGGTGGGCCGGCCGCGCGTTCCAAAGCAGCCAGCCGGGTGCCGGAAGGTCCCTTCGATCGCTAGGCCAATCCTCGCCCGCCCCCCGACCGCGACGTCCTCGGGCGTGTCGCTTCGGTCACCCGCAGGCTTAAGGCCCAAGCCGCCGGAATCGGACATGAGCCGGCGTACCCGATGCGCCTGCTCGCACCATGAGGTCGGAGCGGCCCCTGGCGAAGAGACGGAAACAGCCCTCAGGAGCGGTGAGAGGCGATTTTCCCCCGTTAAAATTACTTAAATCTCGCCGAAAGCCCTTGCCGTGCACCGAAACCGCCGCTACTCTTGTAGGGTCGGGAATCCTCTTACCCGCATCACCCCACTTAAGTGCCACTACTTTGTTTATTCGAGACGTACGATCATGAGTCGAGGTAAGACCAAGGGTGCCGCCATCTGCACCGTCGTTTTCGGTTCGTTCGCGGTATTGGGTACGGCCCAAGCCGGTCTTATCGATTCGTTTACCGAAGGCGACGGCAGCATTCTTCTGCTGACCCCCGGTGAAGTGTCTGAATCCAACACGTTCGTCGATGGCGACGGCGATACGATCCCGCTGGGCGGCAACACCCGCGAAGCCGAGATCACTTTCGCCCCCGGGCCCGACGCGGGTCTGATCGTCTCGGCCCAGATCAGCACCGCCACCGGGACGCTGGTGTTCAGCAACGACCCCTCGACGCAGGGCACGCTAACCTTGACCTACGGCACGGCCGGCGACTTCGATCTGGTGACCAACACCGGCGGCGCCGACTTCGGGTTCCTGGAAATCGACGTCGATTCGATCGACATCGGCAACACGGCGACGGTCACCGTGACCGCCACCGACACCTTCGCCAACTCGGCCTCGACCGCGGTCGCGGTGGCCGCGACGGGCGACTTCCTGGTGCCGTTTTCCGCCTTCGGCGGCGTGGACCTAACCAGCGTCGACACGCTCGAGTTTTCGATCCTCGGCGATCAGGCCGGGCTCGACATCAGCCTCGAAGAGATCTCCCGCGTGGTGCCCGAACCCTCGAGCCTGATCTTGCTTGGCCTGGGCGGCGTAGCGCTGCTCCGCCGGCGTGCGGGCTGACCCAGCACGGATCTACCCAATTATTGAATCTCTGAACCTCCGCATGCACGCGGAGGTTTTTTGTGAGCCATGCTCACGTATCTCGAAGCACGGAGTTCGCGGCCCCGCGGCCTGCCTGATGCGTGTAAAACGCATCCAAAGCCGAGCACTGCTCCATATCCGTCCGTTGGCAGACGGACCACAAAACCAATGCGGCGCCCATATCACAGGAACCAAAATTCCACTCGTCGCTCCAACAGGGTCGCCCCGCACAACAACGTAAAAAAACGTCGCCTGACGGCGACGTTTGCTTGATGATGGTGAAGAGAGCAGGAGAAAGATTACCCCTACATTAATTGGCGTGGTCGTGATCGTGGGCTTTAGCCGCGTGATGGTCTTCACCGAAGATCGAAACCTTGCCGGTGTCCAGGTCGTATCGAGCCGCAACGATCTTGATCTTGCCTTCTTTCGCGGCGGGGCCGACGTAAGGCTTGCTCCGTTCGAGCTCGGTCACGACGCGTTCGGCGTTGTCTTGGATCGCGGCTTCAAGCAACTCGTCCTCCGACGCCCGCTCCATGGCCGAGATGACCGACGGCCGGATCGTCTCGACCAGATCGTGGATGTGCCCGCCGAACTCGGCGTCTTTCATCTCGGACTTCACCGCGGCGTCGACCGCGCCGCAGCTCTCGTGGCCCATCACGACGACCAGCGGCGAACCCAACACCGCGACGGCGTACTCGATGCTCGCCTGGGCGTCATCGCCGACCACGTTGCCCGCCACGCGGATCACGAACAGGTCACCGGGGCCCGCGTCGAACACCTGCTCGGGCGGGACCCGGCTGTCCGAGCAGCTCACGATAATCGCGTAGGGCGACTGCCCCTTGGCCAGCTCCGCTCGCCGCTCCGCCGAGAGGTTGGGGTGCATCATCTCCCCGGCGACAAAGCGGGCGTTGCCGTCCATCAGCTTCTGCAGAGAGGCATCGGCGGCGGACGCCTCGTGCCCGTCCGCGAACACCGGGGCCGAACCGAGGCTCAGCGCCAACGCACCAGCCAGCGTTAGAGAATTAAAGGCAAACCAAGATGAGTTTCTCATGAATATTTCCCGTCGTAAGTGTGTCAGTTCGCATCAAAGATCCGAAAAACTTTAGCCGCGACTCTACGTAAATCCAACGATAGGCGCGACAATATTGCGTTGCTTTTCTGCCGCTTCGACCAACAGGGCGTGGGTGACCCATGCCCTCACGGATCGGCCGATCGCCGGAATCGAGTATTCTGTGTGGCTGCCATGTACATCCTCAAGTCCACCAACCTGATCAAGACCTACAGCGGCCGGACCGTCGTGAACGAGGTCTCGTATGACGTCGCCGAGGGCGAGATCGTGGGGCTGCTCGGCCGCAACGGGGCGGGCAAGACCACCAGCTTCCGCATGACGGTGGGCATGATCAGCCCCGACGGCGGGCAGGTCGTGTTCAACGGCCAGGACGTCACGGGGCTCCCGATGTACAAGCGCGCCCAGCGGGGCATGGGCTACCTCGCCCAGGAACCCAGCGTCTTCCAACGCCTCAGTGTCGAGGACAACCTGCACGCGATCCTCGAGACGCGGCCGCTGAAGAAGGCCGAACGCATCGCCCGGGCCGAGCAGCTCATGGCCCAGTTCGACCTGACCAAGAACCGCAAGCAGCACGCCCGCACGCTCTCGGGTGGCGAACGCCGCAAGCTGGAGATCGCCCGGGCGTTGATCTCCGAGCCGACGCTGATCCTGCTCGACGAGCCGTTCGCCGGCGTCGACCCCGTGGCCGTGGAAGAGCTGCAGGTCGAGATCCGCAAGCTCCGCGACGAGTTCGAGATCAGCATGCTCATCACCGACCACAACGTCCACAACGTCCTGGCCGTGTGCGATCGCGTCTACGTGATCAGCGAGGGCAAGGTCTTCGCCCAGGGCACGCCGAAAGAGATCATCAACGATGAGAACGTTCGGAAGACGTATCTTGGCTCGACGTTTCGGGGCGACGAGTTCGGTTGATCGGCAAGACATCGTCGATCTCGTACTCGAACGGGAACGGCTCGGCGGCCCCGTCCGGGCCCGGCAGCCCGGGCCAGAACTTTTCCCGCTGTTCACCGAGCTCCCAGCCGTCGATGCCGTATCGCTCGGCCCGCCGCGGGTCCCAGACCAATCGGCCACCGGCATCGATGTACCCGAAGCTCTCGCCGAGCGCCACCCGCGCCACCCCCCGGAAGAACGGCGTGGCGTTGCGGAACTGCGGCTCGATCACCACGTTGCCGACGACGTCGATAAACCCGTAGAGCCCGCCCCGCTTGATCAACGCCAGCGGACGGTAATCCAGCGTTTTTTCCGCTCCATATCCAGCGACGTCCAAGAGCCCGCTCCGCTCGGGGTCTTCGAAGGGGTAGGCCTCCTCGAACCCGTCGGCCATCGTTCGGCCCGCCACGTTGAGGTACGACCACTCGCCGCCGCGACGCACCGCGGCGTAGCCCACACTGAAGTCGCGCACCTCGTCGTAGATCGGCCGAATCACCACCTTGAAACGCCGATCCATGAACCCCCAGCGCCCGCCGGCTTTGACCGCCGCCAAGCCGTCGCGAAAATTCCGCAGTTCCTCGATCTCGCCCCGTCGATCGACGAAGACGAATTTTTCATTCTTCTGGATGAACGCCCACCGCCCCCCCTCGGCCTCGGTCAACCGAACAGCCGCAACGTTCTGGTAAAACGACCGCGCCACGGCGAAGCGTGGCTCGATCATCACGTCGCCGGTCCGGTATGCGTAACCGCAGAGCTCGCCCTCTTGGAACGCCACGAAATCGTCGTGGGGCCGTAGCACCCCGGCATATTTGACCTCCAGCGGCTGCCCCCGGCCCTCGCCGCGCTCTTCGGCTCGCAAGCCGTACTCCACATCTTCGCCGTTTTTCTTCCACACGACAAAGTGATTCCGGACCAGACGATCAAATCGGCGGAAGTCGACCTCTTGATTCCTAAACTCCTCCGGTGGGAGCGAGATGCCGCCGCGATGATTGATGCCGCGTAGCCACAAACAGCGACCTGATTCCAACACCCGAGCCGCCCATAAACGGGGCAACTTCTCTCGTCCGCGCCGCTCCTCGCCGCTCTTGATCGGGTAGAAGTAGTCCGTCCACTGCCGTCGGGGCTCGATCACCACGCGCCCCCGGCGGTCGGCGTAGCCCCAACCGCCCCGCAACTGGATCGGCAGCAAGTTGAGCGGTTTCGTGTAGGAGGCGGGGCCGTACGCCACGGGCCCCGTCTCCACTCGGGCGTAGAAGTGTTCGGGCTCGTCCGGAAACCCCTGTCCGAGCGCGGAACCCAGACACCACATCGATACGACACTAACTAATACCGTGCCCGGAAACCCTCGGCGATTTCTGCTTTTTCCCATGACCTATTCTGGCTACACTTAAGAACTGCATCAAGTTTGATGCGACCCCTCCACCACGTCGTGACGACGTTAGGAACCCCTCATGCCCAAGCCCGACCACCCTTACACCGACAACGCCCGCGGACTGCGGCTGCAGAAAGCGATGGCCAGCGCCGGCATCGCCTCCCGCCGCGAGTGCGAACAGCTCATCGAAGACGGCCGGGTCACCGTCAACGGCGACCGCGTCACCAAGCTGCCCGCCTGGATTGATCCGTTCGAGGACCGCGTCGAGGTCGACGGCGAGCCGCTTATCAAGCCCAAGAAGTCCGCGAAAAAATTTGCGTCCGCCGGGAAGATGTACGTCATGGTGCACAAGCCCCGCGGCGTGTTGTCGACCAACGACGACCCCGAGGGCCGGCGGCGGCTGTTGGATCTGATCGACCCGTCGGCGATCCCGCGCGGCGTCCGCCTGTACTCCGTCGGCCGACTCGACGCCGACTCGACCGGCCTGATCCTCATGACCAACGACGGCGATCTCACCCACCGCCTCACCCACCCGTCCTTCGGCGTCACCAAACGCTACCTGGTCTCGGTCAAAGGAAGGCTCGTCGACGACGACCTCAAGAAACTCCGCAAGGGGTTGATCCTCTCGGACCAGAAAGCGGGCAAGCGGGCAGCGATGGAATCGATCTCGATCCTCCGCCACGAGACCGACCGCGCCCGCGGCGACCGCACGACGCTCAGCGTCACGCTGACCGAAGGCCAGAACCGGGAGATCCGCCGATTGCTTGCGCGTGTCGGCATCAAGGTACGCCGGCTCAAGCGCACCGCGGTCGGCCCGCTGCGCCTCAAGGGCTTGGCCCCCGGCGAGTGGCGCCTGCTGACGAACCCGGAAGTCTGGGCCCTGCGCCGGGCCGTGGGGGTCAAGCCGAAGAAGCAGCCGTGACCAGGTCGCCGTCGGCGACGCGGTCGTACAACTCACGCAGCGCGTCGCGGAGGTTGCCGCGATGCCCCTCGTAGAGCCGGGTGATTTCGGCCCGGCCCAGCGCCGCGCGGGCCGGGGGCGAGAGCCGCTCGATCAGATCGGCGAGCAGCTCCGGCGACGTCCGGCAACGGGCCACCGTGGCCAGCGGTGTTTCGCGATGGCTGGTCACCAGCACGGGCCGACGCCGCATCCGGACGCGCAGGCGATCCCACCAGCCCAACAAGTCGTAGCCGTCGATGACCAAAAGGCCCGGCTGATGCCGGATAACTCGACGGATCTGGTGCCGCTGACTCCGATCCGACGGGTCGACCCGGATGTAACACACGACTTCGACGGTCGAGCCTTCGGGCATCGCCGGCGCCAGCGAAACCTGGTCGGCCAGGTGCTCGATGAGCGTCGTTTTGCCGTGCCCGTGCGGCCCCACCACCGCGCCGCGAAAACGCGCGTCGCGCAGGCGCCGCTCGATCACCCTCCACCCTTCCGTCGGCAGATAGGGCAACTCATCCAGGCACGCGCTGCGGAACGGGTTCTCGCTGGGTTTGGTCGCGGCGGGTCTGGTCATGGCAGCCGCACCGCCTCGCCCATGCTCGACAGCGTCAGATCGATTTGCGCGGTTTCCTTGGTTTTATGCGCGACGACCTCGATGCCCCAGCCGATCTCGATCAACCGGCCCTCGTAGCTGAACGGCCCGGCGGGCGCGACAAAACGGAACGCCTGCGCGTCCACCGCCGCGGGCGCTTCGAACTCCACCGCGTCGGCGATGAACACGTCCGGCGTGCCCTTGCCCGCGGTCGCCCAAAACAGCCGCACCTCGACCCACTTGGGCGGATCGCCCTCGAACTCCCAACCCACCAACCCGTCGATCGGGTCGCCGGGGCGGAAGGCGGTCTGTCCCCCGCTCAGCTCCGCGGTGAGGGTGGGCATGGCTAGAACATCCCCCGGGGTTGGTGTGCGTCGGCGGTCGGCACCACGGCGAACTCGTACTCGTCTTTCACGTCCGGCCAACGCGGGATGTCGCCGTGGACCTTTACCCGCCAAACGATCTTGTTGTTCGGCGCGTCGAGCGAGTGCATCGTGCCCGCGGGCAGGTCCAGCGTCGCCGTGTGCTCCCGTGCCATCGGGTTGCGTGGGTCCAGCGACTCGGCCTCGTACAGCGTGTGCTCGAAGAACGTGTGTTCGTCGGTGATCGTGTCCGTGCCGCGGATGTAGGTAGCGCGTTCCAGGCCCTCGACGGTCACGGTCAACTTCTGAATCCGCTCGGCCTTGCCGCTGAGCGACCAATCCAGCCGCAACGGTTGTCCCAACGCCACCACCCGCGGCTCGAAAGTCAATTCCATCACCGGGTTGCTCAACGCCAGCAGCGTGTAAACCACCGCCAGCAGCAACCCCAGCCCCACCAGCACGAACGGGATCATGAACAGCCCGAGGAACCACGGCGCGTTGCCGCCGAAGACCTGCACCAGGAATACACTGACGATGCCGTTCCAGAACAGCGCGATGCCGATGGTCGCCACCAGCCCGGCGAGGCGCGACTTGGTCGGCCGCACGGTCTCGCGGTCGTGGTGCGAACGCTCGGCCACCGCCGCGTCTTGGTCGTTGCGGCGTGCGAGCTTGGGCAGCCAATCGCCGTCGCCCGCCGAATCACCGCCCAGTCGCTTCGCGCTGCGCGTCGCCCACGACGACCTGGATCCACCGAACACCATCGCGTTGCTCTCCGTGCGGCCGGCCCCTCCCGGCCGTTGCCGACGCGGATAATGTAACACCCCGCCGGTTTCGGGGACCCGCGCCGTCCCCGGGGCCGTTTCGGGATCCGGAGGCAATCACCTCGATGCCGACCGCGACCCGGAAAAGGGCTAAGCTAAACCATCATGGCCATCCAAGACCTGCGGCAGAACTACACGCCCGACCCGATCGATCCCGAAGACCTCGCGGCCGACCCGTTCGACCAGTTCCGGCAGTGGTTCGACGACGCTAAGGCCGCCGGCGTGCTCGAGCCCAACGCCTTCACCCTGGCCACCGCGAGCGCCGACGGCACGCCCGACGCCCGGGTCTTGTTGCTCAAGGGCATCGATGACGCCGGCGCGGAAAACCGGGGCCTCGTGTTCTACACCAACTACGCCTCGGCGAAGGGGCAACAGCTCACCGAGAACCCGCGCTGCGTCATGGGTTTCTATTGGGATACGCATTCACGCTGCGTCCGCATCGCCGGCGACGTGACGAAAGTCGCCCCCGAAGAAACCGCGGAGTATTTCCGGACGCGTCCGCGCGAGTCGCAGCTCGGCGCGTGGTGTTCAAACCAGTCCCGCGTGATCCACGGCCGGGAAGAGCTCATGCTCAAGTTCTTCCAGCTCACCGAAGAGTACCCCGGCGACACGCCGATCCCCGTCCCGCCGACCTGGGGCGGCTACCGCGTCGTGCCCACGAGCTTCGAGTTCTGGCAGGGCCAACCGTCCCGGCTGCACGACCGGCTACGGTACCGGCCGGCCGGCGACGGCTGGGCCATCGACCGTCTCGCTCCTTGACGACACCATGCCCACACTCATTCACCGCCGCGTCGCCGAGGCACGCCGCGGCGACAACCCGAAGGTCATCTGCCAAACCCACGCCAGGTGGGCGGTGATGGGCGACACGCAGTTCCTCGCGGGATACTGCCTGCTCCTGCCGGACCCGGTCGTGCCGAGCCTCAACGATCTGACCCCAGAACGCGGTGCCCTTTTCCTACGGGAGATGACGGCGCTCGGCGACGCGCTGCTGGAGGTCACCGATGCGATCCGGGTGAACTACGAAATCTTAGGCAACCTCGAGCCGGCACTACACGCCCACGTGTTCCCACGTTTTGCCGACGAACCCGACGACTTGCGACACCGCCCCGCTTGGTTCTATCCCAAACCAAGGCGGCCCGGGTTTGATCTCGATCGTGATCGACCGCTTATGCAAAAAATCGCCACCCACCTAAAACAGCGCGGCGTTGCGGCGGGATGACGTGCCCCGATTTGCGATGGATCGCGCTGCTGTGTTGCGCACAAACGACACCACCCGCAAGGCACCCCACGCCGTCTGCTCAACCGCGCAGCGACTTATTTATCAATACTTGTCGTGGATCACGACCTCGCTCAACGGCAGCTGTCCGGGTTTCGGCCAAGGGTCTTTGGTGCCCTTGCCCACGGCGATCATCGGGCCCAGGACGTGGTCCTCGGGGAGATTGATCAACTCGGCGACAGGGTCGAAGTCGAAGCCGATCATCGGGCAGGAGTCGTAGCCCATGCCCTTGGCCGCGAGCATGATGGTCTGCATCGCCATGCCGATCGAACGCATCGCCTCGTCGCGCTGGAGCTGCTCGCGCCCCTCGTGGAACGGGCCCATCCAGCCCACCAGCAGGTCGGCGACTTGCTTCGGGGCGTTGGCCCAGTAGCGCTCGGGGCTCTTCGCCCAGGCCTTGGTGTCGGCGGTCATCACGATCAGGATCGACGCGTCGGTCATCTGCGCCTGGTCGTTGCCCACGGCCCGGATCTGCTTGCGCATCTCGAGGTCGCGCACCACGACGAAACGCCAGTGCTGGATGTTGAAGCTCGTCGGCGACTGGATCGCGAGCGTGAGCAGCCGTTCGATCTCCTCGTCGGTCATCCGGTGGTCGGGGTCGTAGGCCTTGACGGCACGGCGTTGGTTGATCGCGTCGAAGAGGTCCATGGGCGGGTTTTCCTGAGCAAGAGAAAGAAGGTTCCGCCGCGGCGCGTCACAGTTTACGCTCCCCGTTCGGCCGTTCGCCTCCCGCAGGCCTTAGAGCAATATTTCACCTTCGACCAGTCGCGCTCCCACTTCTTTCGCCACACGAAATCGCGCCCGCAGACCGGGCAGGTCTTGCGCGGCAGGTTCGCCTGGGCGTCGTTGCCCCGGCGCGACGAGCCCGCGCGGCCGCGGCTCACGACCCGGCTCCGACGGGTGACGGTGTCGACACTGGTTCTTGCGGCGACGCCTGCAGGCTCTCGTGCCAGAGCCGGCGGGCTTGTTCTTCGAGCTTGCGTAGCAGCGCCGGGAAGATCAGGCCGTGGGCGGGCAGGAGCGAGTACCAGTACAGCGTGCCGGGCAGGCCGCGCGGCTGGAAGAGCGCGGTCTGGCGGAGCAGGGTCTTGCCGTCGCGGCGTTCGACTTCCCACTGCAGCCACGCCTTGCCGGGCACACGCATCTCCGCCCGCAGCCGCAACAAACCCACGCTGGGTTCTCCGCCCTTTTCCAAAAGGGGGCGCGGGGGCTCGATCGCGTCGACGCGCCACCAATCGAGCGCTTCGCCTTCGAGCAGCTCGGTTGGGTGGCGTCGGCCGCGACGCAGCCCGGGGCCGCCCATCAGCGCGTCGACCAGGCCGCGCAGCCACCACGACCAGCGGTAGGCGTACCAGCCGTTGTCGCCACCGATCGAGCTCACGGCCGTGAACACGTGCTCGGCCGGCACGTCGGTCGCCAGCGTCCGCTGGTCGCGGGCCAGCCCCTCGCGGTCTTCGATGACGGTGTCGACGTCCGAGCCGCCCGTCGCCGGGGCGGAGTCGACCACCGCGCTGCTCCAGCGCGTCTCGACCTCGCCGCGCTCGATCTTGCCCAGCGCGAGCTCGACCGCGCGGCGGTAGGAGATCGGCTCGACCCCCGGGAAAAGTTCGCGGGCCAGGGACGTGTCGGCGATCAGGTCCTGCGTCACCCCCGCCACCAGAGGCACCGCCAGCGCGTTGGGGATCGGCGTGACCAGGCCGACCCACCGCGCCGCGAGCTTCGGGGCCAGCACCGGCGTGGGGATGATCAGGCGCCGGTGGCCGCGCTGCCTGGCGACCTCGAGCATCATGTCTTTGAACGTCCGCACGTCCGTGCCGATCTCGACGGTGCCGACGGGCCCCGTGTCCAGTGCGCCCTCCAAGTACGCCAGCACGTCCCGCACCGCGACCGGCTGCACCTTCGTGTAGATCCACCGCGGCGTGACCATCACGGGGATCCGCTCGGTGAGGTAGCGCACCATCTCGAAGCTCGCCGAGCCCGAGCCGATGATCGGCCCGGCGCGGAACTCGGTGACCCGGCCCGGCAACCCCTCGGCCAACAACCGCCCCACTTCGGCGCGGCTGCGCAGGTGGTCGCTGCGCGTGGTCTGGTTTTTGGGCTCAAGCCCGCCGAGGTAGACCACGTGCTCGGGCCCGTCCGGGTCGGCGGCGCGGCAGGCGTCCACAAAGTGCTGTACCGCGTCGCGATCGCGCTGAGCAAAGTCGTCGCCGCCGTACATCGAGTGGACCAGGTAGTACGCCGCGTCCACGCCCCCGACGGCCGGGCCCAGCGTCTCGGGCCGCAGCAGGTCGCCGTGCACGACCTCGACGTCGTTCTCCCACGACCGGCCCTTGATGGGATCGATGTCGCGCACCAAGACACGCACCCGGTGCCCGGCCGACAGCAGCAACGGCACCAGGCGCCCGCCGATATACCCCGTCGCGCCCGTGACCAGAATCCTCATAGCAGAGTTTAGCGCGCCCGGACCCCTGAGACGCGCTAGGCTTTACCAAGTCCATTCAAAGGAGAGCACAAATGCCTGAAGACACAAATACCTGGCCCGAACTCGCGATCGGTCTGTACGACAAGCTCACCGGCCGCAACGCCGAGATAACCTATGAATTTCACGACTTCGTGGTCCAAGTACCCTCGAAGACCGGCGGCGACGCGAAACACGCCGAGTGGAAGATGAACGGGACGCTCAAGATCAGCACCCGTGACAAGTCGGCCGGCTAAGCTGTGGCTGACCCGCCCCTGCCCATCGAAATGGCCGGCTCGGTCCGCGTAGAAAGCGGCGGCCTGGGTTTTACTGTGCGGGCCCAAGCCGAACGCATCGCAGTCGAGCTCCCCGATGTTGCCACATTAAAAACACTGTTATCAGGGGCAGGGGACATCGGGCAACTTCGTTTTATCGCAGGTCTGTTGGAGCGTTACGACATGGACGTGGTGATCCAACTCAAGGGCGAAACGATTGCGACGCTGGGCCGCGGCGCCGAGCCGGGAGCATTCGAGAACATGTTCGCGCTCGGGGCGGTCGATGTGAAGAAACGGCAACTCATCAAAGCCCTATTCAAACGCCGCGATTAGTCTTCGGTGACGTCGGCGATGACCTGGCCCGCTTTCGTGAAGATGCGGTGCCTGCGCTCACCGTCCATCTTATCGAGGGTGCCGAGCATGACCGCCAGCCGGGCGTTGCCCGCGAAGAAATCGCGGTGCCGATCGACGAAACGCCAGTACAGACCGTCCATCGTTTCGCACCAGCCTTCGGATTTCTTGTACTGGTCGCTCATCTTGACCAGGTAGTTGCTGCCGCAGATGTAGGGCTTGGTGGCGAAGATGCCGCCGTCGGACATCAGGCCCATGCCGTAGACGTTCGGGCCCATGACCCAGTCGCTCGAATCGACGAACATCTCCATGAACCAGCGGTGGGCCCGTGCCGGCTCGATCTCGCAGAGGTTCATCAGGTTGCCCAGGACCATGAGGCGTTCGATGTGGTGCGCCCAGCCGAGACGGCGGCACTTATCGATCGCGTCGTCGAGCGGGCGCAAGCCGGTGGTCGCGTCGTACCAACACGGCTTCATCTTCCGGGTGTGGTTCCAGAAGTTGGTTTGCGCTTGTTGGTCGTCGTAGTGGCGGTAAACGCCGCGGATAAACTCGCGCCAGCCGGTGATCTGGCGGACGAATCCTTCGAGGGAATTGAGCGGCACGCCGTGCTCGCCGGCGAACGCCACCGCCCGCTCGACGATCTCGCCCGGGGTGATCAACCCCAGGTTCATCATCGGCGACAGCACGCTGTGGAACAGCACGTCGTCGCGGTCCGACAACGCGTCTTCGTACGGCCCGAACGCGTGGAAACGGTCTTCCAGGAACGAGCGCAGCCACGCGAGCGCCTGCCTCCGCGTCGTCGGCAGCCAGAACGCATCGGCGTCGGGGAGCACCCCCGGGTGGTCGGCAAAACGGTCTTGGATCATTTCCCGCACCGCGGCGACGTGCTCGGTCGGCGTGGCCCAATCGGTACGCGGGACGTCCGCCGTCTTCGGCAGCTTCTTGCGGTTCTCGTCGTCGAAGCTCCACCGCCCCCCGACCGGCGCCTCGTCGTCGTCGATCAGCAGGCCCAGCCGTTTGCGTTGCCACTGGTAGAAGCGGGCCATGAACGGCTTGCCGCTCGCCCCGTCGAGGTACTCCGCAAACCCCGCGCGGGACGTGACGAACATCGGGCTCTGCAGAAACTCGAGCTCGAGGCCCTGCGATTCGGCGAAGGCCCGGATGCGCTTCTCGAAGAAGCGGTCTTCGATCTCAAACATGACGAGCTTCTCGAAGCGCTTGCCCTCAAGAAAGCGCTCGAGCTTGGTTTCGTAGGGTGTCTTGAGTTCGGTCGTCGATTGGTCGTCCAGGGCCTCGTAGTGCACCCCGCAGCCGTGGCCGCGCAGCTCGTCGGCGTAAGCCCGCATCGCGGCGAGGAAGAGCAGGATCTTCTGCTGGTGGTGGCGGACGTACGTACACAGCCCCAGGTCCTCGGCCATGAAGAACGAGGCATCGCGGTGGTCTTTGACCTCGGCAAACGGAAAGAGTTGGTTGCCGAGCACGGCGAACAGGGTGTCGGAAGCAGGTGGGGCCATGGCTCAAGGGTAGGCGTGTCCCGGCCGATCGGCTCGCCTGCCCAATCGCGACCCGAGGCGGTAAAATCAAGGGATGCCGATTCTCATCCAGAACGCCCGCCTGGTCACCGCCGACGCCGATTTCCCCGGCGACCTCTACGCCGCCGACGACAAGATCACGACGATCGCGCCGCCCGGGAGCCTGAGCCCCGCGGACCTGCCCGCCGACACAGCCGTCCTCGACGGCGCCGGCAAGCTGCTCATGCCCGGCTTCATCGACCCCCACGTCCACATCCACCTGCCGTTCATGGGCACGTTCGCCAAGGACGACCACCCCACCGCCTCGCGGGCCGCGCTGGTCGGCGGCACGACGACGTACCTCGAGATGGTCTGCCCGTCCCGCGACGAAGAGCCCCTGGAGGCCTACGAACTCTGGCGCAACAAGGCCGCCACGGGCGTCTGCGACTACGGCTTCCACGTCGGCGTCACCCGCTTCGACGACGACGTCGAGCGCCAGCTCCGCGCCCTCGTCGCCGACCACGGCCAGCGCTCGTTCAAGGTCTTCCTCGCCTACAAGGGCGCGTTCGGCGTGACCGACGAAGAACTCCTGGGCGTCTGCGAACTCGCCGCCGAGCTGGGCGTCACCGTCACCGCCCACTGCGAGAACGCCGAGCTCGTCGCGAACCAGCAGGCCACGCTGGTCCGCGCCGGCCGCGTCGGCCCGGGTTGGCACGAGCCCTCGCGCCCGACGCACGTCGAAGCCGAGGGCGTGCACCACTTCTGCACCTTCCTCAAGATGACCGGGGCCACGGGCTACGTCGTCCACACCTCCTGCCGCGAGGCCGTCGAGACCGTCAACCGCTTCCGCGGCGAAGAGGTCGACGTCGCCATCGAAACCGTCATCCCCTACCTCACACTCGACGACACCTTCGCCCAACGCGACGCCTCCACCGGCCACGACCCGTTCGAGGGCGCCAAGTACGTCATGTCGCCGCCGATCCGCAGTCGCCAACACCGCGAGTACCTGTGGAGCGCCCTCGCCGCGGGCTTCATCCAGACCGTCGGCACCGACCACGCGCCCTTCGACTTCGCCACCCAGAAGCACATGGGCTGCCCCGACCCCGCCAAGGCCGTCGACGCCGACTTCAACCCCACCCACACCGCCAGCGACTTCACCAAGATCCCCAACGGCATCCCGTCCATCGAACACCGCGCCGACCTGCTGTTCACCGGGGTCACCGACGGCGCCATCACGCTCCCCCAGTTCGTCGCCGCCGTCTCCACCAACGCCGCGAACCTCTTCGGCCTCCGCACCAAGGGCCACCTCGCCCCGGGCTACGACGCCGATCTCGTGCTCTACGACCCCGACGCCCCGCGCACCATCAGCGCCCAGACCCACCACATGGCCACCGACTACTCCGGCTTCGAGGGCGTCACGCACCCCGGCCACGCCACCCACGTCTTCCTCCGCGGCCGGCCCGCCGTCGCCGACGGCCGACTCGTCGACAACCTGCCGCCCGGCCAAGCCGCGCCGCGGGCTTAGCGTCCGCCTCATCCAATCAACCTATCATGGGGCGATGCGCCTCCCTACCCCGCATACCGCCCCGACCACGCTCGCGCTCGTCCTCGCGGCAGGCCTCGTGCTCACCGGCTGCCAGCTCTTCACCGACGCCCCCGAACCCCCGTCCCCGGCCGAGCCCGTCGCCACCCAACCCGCCGCGCCGCCCACCGCCGCCGCGCTCCCCCCCGATCCCGCGCTGACCAACGGCAACACCCCGCCCCTCGGCCCGAACACCGCCGTCACGCCGCCCCCCACGCCCAACCCCGCGCCCGCCGACGTCCTGCCCGCCACCAACACCAACGCCGCCCAGCTCACCCCCGCCCAGCTGCAACAGGCCGTCCGCAACTTCGCCGACCAATACCGTCAGACCATCGCCTCCGCCTGCGACGCCATCGTCGTCGCCGCCGACGATGACCCCGACCTCCGCCGCCGCGCCCAGTACACCAAGATCAACGGCGCCACTGCGATGTACGACATCGCCGTCGACCCCGTCCCCGCCTCGGCCGCGCTCAACGCCGCCGTCCTCGTCTCCCTCCAGGCTAACTTCCTCCGCGACCACGGCCAACAGCTCTTCGACCAATACACCCCCCAACTCCTCCAGCGCGCCGAGTTCCTCCAACGCGAAGCCTTCAAGATCTGCGCCACCTTCATGAACGAGCAGCAGTCCCGCGACCTGCTCGATAAGGTCAACCAGTGGTCCGCCGAGAACCCCGGTGTCTCCGACATCTGGTACGTCCGCCTCGACGACCTGCCCGGCACCGACCCCTCCGAGACCGTCGCCCAGATGGTCGACCGCTTCACCGACTTGCCCAAGCGCTTCTTCAACAAGTTCAACCCCTTCTCCATCGACCAGGCCCAGACCTCGGTCGCCGAGGCCCAGCTCCTGGCCGAACGCGTCAGCTGGCTCGCGCCCCGGCTGATGATCCTCGCCCAGTGGCGCGCCGAGGCCGTGGTCTACGACAGCATCGCCAACACCCGCCTGCCCGAAGCCCTCGACCTGGGCAACCGCTTCGCGACCGTCGCCGAGAACCTGCCCGACACCCTCGACCAGCAGCGCGAAGCCCTGGTCAGAGACCTCACCGAAAACCAGCCCCAGCTCACCGAGCTGCTCACCGAGTCGCAGCGGCTCTTCGGGCACGCCGACGCCCTGCTCCAGACCGCCGACGCGTTCACCGCCCGCATCCAGCAGATCCAGGAAACCGCCTACGCCAACGAACGCCCTCCCAACCCCGACGCCCCGCCCGCCCGGCCGTTCGACATCACCGAGTACACCGAAGCGCTCAAGGAGCTCCAGGGCGCGATGGTCGAGACCAACAACCTCCTGCTCAACGCCAACGACGTCACCTCCGGCGACCTGCTCGACGAGCGCGTCACCACCCTCAAGTCCGCCGCCCGCTCCGTCATCTGGACCGCCGCCGCCGCGACACTGATCGTCGGCCTCCTCCTCGTCCTCGCCGTCAAGTTCATCCCCCCGCGCCGCCGCCCCACTTAACCCCGGGTCAACGACCCGGGGCCGCCCCCCAACTCCCGCCCCCTTCGCCCCTCGCGCCCCGCCGCCCCCGACCCCGGCCCCTGGCGACTCGCCGGGGGCTAAATCCACCCGCGTATCGTCCCACCGACCCCGCACCGCGCTGGACGCCCCCACCGCCCCGCGTTAGTTTTGGCGTGGGGTTCTGCAACCGGGAACGATTCGATGCCACCCACCCTCGGGGAAACCACGCTCACCATTCCGGATTGGCAGATCGTCCTGGCCGTCGCCGGGGCCGCCGCTCTCCTCGCCGCCGTGGCGTGGTGGATGCTCCAAAGCCGCTACCTCCGCCTCGCCTGGGCGGCCATGGCAGTAAGCGCCACTTCGCTCGGTCCGCGTATCCTCGCCAGCTTCGATGTAACCGATTTTGCCGAAGGCACACTCCTCGTGGATTCGACGTCCCCGGGATGGATTGCTATCCCGTTCATGCTGTTCGCTTGCGCCGCGCTGGTCTGCGACCTGTTGTGGCGCAAGTCCCCGAGCAAACCAACGCCTCCGCCGCAGGATCGCGACGCATCACCGCCGGACCACGGCGGCAACACCAACACCACGGTCACTGTGGGTTCAGGCAACACAACCGTGATCAACCAGGGCTCCCGGACCAAGACCGAACGTACCGTCACGGTCATCGCTATGGCTGTCGTGGCGTGTGTCGCGGTGCTCTGTGTCACGTTCGCGCCCCGGTCGAGCCACACGACCACCGTCAACGGCTCGAACAACACCGTCGCAACCGGCCCCAACGCCTCCGTCACCATCGGCGACCACAGCCCGATCATCCACGGCGACGTCACCATCAACCAAACCGACCAGAAACTGATCGACAAACTGCTGCGCAGCGTGTCTGACAAGGACCAACAGATCGGCTCACTACGCGCCCAGCTCGAAGACGCCCTCCGCCGACTGGAAGAGGCCGGCCGCCGCGGCGACACCTCAGCGCTCGAAGCACTCGCCGAAGTCCGCGCCACCGGCGACGCCGAGAAACTGCAAGCCGCGCTGATCGATCTCCGCGACCGCGAAGAAGCGACCCTCCGCGAGCAGGCCGCCGACTACCTCGACCTCAATCGCGAGATCGCTGCCGTCGCCTTCGTCCGCGGCGATATCGCCGCTTGCGAGGACGCGCTACGCAAGATCCTCGCCCTCGCCCCCGACGACCTCGACGCCAACAATCGATTGGGACATGTTTACAACATCCGCGGCGACCTGTACGCCGCTGAAAGCCAATACCGCAGGCTGCTCGACCTCGACCCCAACACCCCTGAAACCCGGGCTACTGCTTTGGGCAACCTCGCAATCATTACCCGAGCACGGGGTGATCTCGACGGAGCCCGGAAACTACACCGTGAAGCCCTGGCCATCAACCGCCAACTCGGGCACCGCCAAGGACAAGCCGATGAACTTAGTAATCTCGGAAATATCGCTCGAATACGCGGCGACCTCGACGGGGCCGAGAAACTACACCGCAAAGCCCTAGCTATCGACCATCAACTTGGACGCCTTGAAGGACAAGCCCGCGACCTCGGTAACCTCGGAATCATCGCCCAGATACGCAGCGACCTCGACGAGGCCGAAAAGCTCCACCTCGAATCCCTGGCCATCAACCGTCAACTCGGACGCCTTGAAGGACAAGCCAATAGCCTCGGCAATCTTGGAATCATCGCCGAAACACGCAGAGACCTCGAAGGGGCCGAGAAACTCTACCTCGAAGCCTTGGCCATCAACCGCCAACTCGGACACCTCAAAGGACAGGCCAACGACCTGGGCGGTCTTGGAAACATCGCTCGAATACGCGGTGACCTCGACGGGGCCCAGAAGCTTCACCGAGAAGCCCTGGCCATCGACCGCAAACTCGGATACCTCGAAGGACAAGCCAGCGACCTGGGCAGCCTTGGAAACATCGCTCGAATACGCGGTGACCTCGACGAGGCCGAGGAGTTCTATCGCGAAGCCCTGGCTATCGACCGCAAACTCGGATACCTCGAAAGACAAGCCACAAGTCTGGGCAACCTTGGAATCATCGCTCGAATTCGCGGCGACCTCGACGGGGCCGAAAGGCTCTACCTCGAATCCCTGGCCATCGACCGCCAACTCCGACACCTTGAAGGACAGGCCAACGACCTGGCCAACCTCGGAGTCATCGCGGAGCAACGTGGGAACCTTGAAGAAGCGCGACGGCTTTGGACCCAGAGCCGTGATTTATATGTACGAATCGGGGCGAAACCGATGGTCGAGCGGGTTCAAAGCTGGCTCGACGGGTTACCCGCAGCGGACACGAAGGAATGAACGTTGGTAATGGTTGGTAGACGGGCCGCGATGCGGAAGCTGCTGACCATCCTTAATGCTGTGCTGAGGAATCAAAACATATGGAGGATGCAGTGAGTGATACATCACGAGAAACGGTCTTGATCGGCGGGGTTGAGAAGCGAGAAATCAAAATCGTGGATTATGATGCTGAGTGGCCACACAAGTATGCGGAACATGAAAAGAAGATTCGTCGAGCTCTTGGAGAACGAGTATTCGCTCTCGAGCATGTGGGATCAACCGCGGTTCCGAATCTTGCGGCCAAGCCGATCATCGACATAGATTTAATTGTGGCGGACTCTAGCGACGAGAGCTCTTACCTCCCTGCGTTGGAGGAAGCCGGCTATGTGCTACGGGTCCGTGAGCCTGATTGGCATGAGCATCGAATGGTTCGGACGCCGGCACTAGATGTACATATTCATATCTTTTCACCGGATTCGCCGGAGTTTAGAAGGCACACCGCATTCCGAGAATGGCTGAAGGCTCATGATGCTGATCGCCGAGCCTACGAATCTGTGAAGCGGGAATTGGCGAGCAAAGATTGGGAAGATATGAATGCCTATGCTGCAGCCAAGTCCGAAATAGTCGAACGCATTCTCGCTTCGGCTTTCCAAGGTTAGGCTGGCATTGTTTGCTCGACAGCATTTTTGAACATTGTGTCAACTTTGAAGCCATATCACCCTTGACATCCGAGACAGTCGCTACTGCCTCATGCGCCCCCCCACCACCCGGAACCCGGCGGGCGTCGCCCGCCGGCTGACAAGCGCACGGCACGCCCGCGGCGCGGAGCGCGCGCACAAAATGACGCGCTTCTTCGACGGAGATTTCGAGCATCCGCCGCGAAGGATCTCGCGGCCGGGCCTCCATTTAGCACGGCGCCCGTCACGCGGCGCGCGCACAAAACCTGCGCAGCGTCCCTCAGTAGAAAGCCCGCGCGCCGCAATGAACGGCTAAGGCGGTCGGCTGCGCCGGCAGGGCTCGGACTCGCTCTTTGATATCCCGAACCCCGCTCGACGCTTTCTTGTCCGTCCGCGTGGCCGACGCGTTGTTCGACGCATCGGTCGGCCGGGGGACCGCAAGCGGACGAAAAGTGGTGGACGAGTGGCCGGGGAGTGGCCGGTTTTGATGTGCGTGAAAAAAATCGCACCCGACCAGTCCACCGGAAACCGACCGGAAACCAACCACCCCGCAAGCCCATCGGTCAGCCGCTGACCAGGTCGTCGGTCTGCTGGACGAAGTCGTCGCCGTCCCACTTGTCGTCGACGGTGATGCCCTCGCGGGCCCCGGCCGCGGCGGCTTCTTTCGCGGCGGCCTTGGCGGCGACGGCGGCGCGTTTTTCTTCCTGGGCCTTGGCCTGGCGGGCGACGAGGTCGGCGTGGGTGGTGAAGTAGGGCAGGGCGTGGCCCTTGAAGTCGTCGATGGTCTCGAAGCCGTGCTGGTCCATGAACGCGAGCAGGCCGTCGATCATCGGCTGGACCATCTTGTAGCCCAGCTTCATGACGCCGGTGCAGACCTGGACGGTGTCGGAACCCAGGAGGATGAACTGGGCGGCGTCCTCGCCGGTCTCGGCGCCGCCGATGCCGGAGATGGTCCGCCCGCCGTCGAACTCCTCGCGGATGAGGGTGGCGATCTCCATGACCATGCGCAGAGCGATGGGTCGGACGGCGACCGAGGAGTAGCCGCCGGGGGTGGTGTAGCCCTCGACGGTGGGCATGGGGCGGAGGGTCTTGAGGTCGACGCCGATGACGCTGCGGATGGTGTTGATGGCGCTGATGCCGTGGGCCCCGGCGCGGAGCGCGGCGCGGGTGGGCTCCTCGATGCGGGTGACGTTAGGCGTCATCTTGGCCCAGACCGGCGTCTTGGCGGCGGCCATGACCCAGCCGGTGACCTCTTCGAGGATGTCGGGGTTCTCGCCCATGGCGGCGCCCATCTTGCGTTCGGGCAGGCCGTGGGGGCAGGAGAAGTTGAGCTCCAAGCCGTCGACCCCGGCGGCCTCGCAGCGCTCCACGATCTCGCACCACGCATCCTTATTGAACTCCTCCATGATCGAGGCGATCAGCACGTGGTCGGGGTACTTGTCCTTGATCTCCTTAAATTCGTCGAGCCACTGCTCGAAGGGCGTGGTGGCGATGAGCTCGATGTTCTCCCAGCCGAAGACTTCTTTCTTGTTCTGGCCGGTGAGCTTGCCGTAGCGGGGGGCGACGTTGATGACCTTGGACGCGTCGAGGCTGACGGTCTTGGCGATGACGCCGCCCCAGCCCTCGTCGAAGGCCTTGCCAATGACCTTCTTGTTGGTCCCGGGCGGGCCGGAGCCGATGACGAAGGGGTTGGGGAACTTGATGCCGTCGACGGTGGTTTCAAGGGTGGGCATGAGGGTTTTACTCCGTTGAATACTTAGCCCCGGGTCAGTGGCCCGGGGTTAAATGGGTGAGGGATTCGTCGAGGACGGCGACGATGAAGTCGGCGTCGTCCTTGGTGATGCACATCGGGGGCTTGAGGCGGATGGTGTTGCCGTGGAGGCCGCCCTTGCCGAGCAGGAGGCCGAGCGTTTTGGCGCGTTCGACCACCGCGGCGCACTCGGCCTTGGCGGGTTCTTTGGTGTTTCGGTCTTTGACGAGTTCGACGCCAAGCATAAGCCCGAGGCCCCGGACCTCGCCGATGAGCGCGTGCTTGTTCTGCAGCTCGAGCAACGCGTCCTTCAGCCGGGTTCCAACCGCCGCGGCGTTTTCCTGGATGCCTTCTTCGTCGATGACTTCGAGGGTCGCCAGGCCCTGGGTGACGGAGATGGGGTTGCCGCCGTAGGTGTTGAAGTGGACGCGGTTGGCCATCTGCTGGGCGACGTCGGTGGTGGTGGTCATCGCGGCGAGGGGCGCACCGTTGCCGATGCCCTTGGCCATGGTGATCATGTCGGGCTGGACGTTGTAGTTCTGGTGGGCCCAGTAGTGGGTGCCGGTGCGGCCGAAGCCGCCCTGGACCTCGTCGGCGATGCAGAGGCCGCCGTGGTCGCGGACGATGCCGTAGACGATCTCGAAGAACTCCTTGGGCGGCGTGACCGCGCCGCCCACGCCCTGGATGGGTTCTCCGATGAACGCCGCGATCTCGCCGGAGGTCTGGTACTCGATGACGTGCTTGATGTCGTGGGCGCACTTGAGGTCGCAGGACGGGTACTCGAGGTTGTAGGGGCAGCGGTAGCAGTAGCCGGGGTGGGAGTGCAGGATGCCCGAAGGGTTGTTGGACTTGAAGCGCCAGGTGCCGTGGGCGGTGAGGCCCATGGTGTTGGCGGTGCCGCCGTGATAGCCGTTGCGCAGGGCGACGACGTCGTGGTTGCCGGTGAACTCGCGGGCCGAGAGGACGGCGAGTTCGTTGGCCTCGCTGCCGGAGTTGGTGAAGTAGGTCTTGTCGAGCGGCACACCGTCGGGATTGGTCGGCATCTTTTCCGCGAGCTTCTCGGCGAACTGCGCGATGGTCGGGTGCAGGTAGATCGTGGTGGTGTGCTGGAGCTTGTCGGTCTGGGCCTTGACCTTGTCGATCACCGACGGGTGGCAGTGGCCGACCGAGACGGTGACGATGCCGGCGAAGGCGTCGAGGTAGCGCTTGCCCGTCTCGTCGAAGACGTACTGCATCTTGCCCTCGACCACCATGAGCGGCTCGGCGTAGTAGGTGAGTAGGCCCGGCGAGAGATACTGGCGCCGCAGCGCGATCACCTCGTCGCGGCTCGGCCCGTCGTAGGGCGCGGGCGTGTGGTCGAACTGCGGCAGCGGGATCGTTCGGGGGGGGGTCTGGGGTTCGCTGATACTCATGGGTCGGCCTCCGTTAATCGAGGAACACCGAAGCGTCGTCGGGTTTAGGCTTGGGCTTGGAAATCGTTGGGGCGGCGGGCTCAGCGGCAGACGACACCGCGGCGGGGGTGGCCGGGGCGGCGGCCGAGGTATCGCCGGGCACGTCGACGTCGTCGGCCTCGGGCACGAGCGTCGAGGGCCGCGGCTCGAGGCCCCGCTCGGCGCGGGTGCCCGGGATGACGTTGTCCAGCACGATGCCCAGCACCGCCGCGACGCCCATGCCGTTGCCCCCCAGCGCGTTGATCACCGACGAAACGCCCTCGCCCGCGCGTGCCGACCACCGGCCGGACTCGACCAACCCGTCGAAGTACGCGTCGACCGCCGCGGCCCCGCCGTTGGCGAAGTAGTGCGGCAGGCTCAGGCCCATGAACAACGCGAAGCCGCCGATGAACAGGTTGCGGTCGCTGGTCAGGTCGGCCTTGGCGAACTGCCGCACGCCGACCGCGGCGATCAGGCCGAACATCGCGCAGTACAGCCCCCCCACCACCGGCGACGGGATCGCCGCGGCCAGCGCCCCGAACTTGCCGAAAAGTCCCAGCAGGATCAGCAGCACCGCGCCGATCTGCACGACGTAGCGCGAGCCGACCTTGGTCAGGCCCACGAGCCCGATGTTCTCGGAGTACGACGTCGAGCTGAACCCACCGAACACGCCGGTGAGCCCGCAGCCGACGCCCTCACAGCCGATGCCCCGGCTGATCTCCCACGGCGTGGGGTCTTTGCCCTCGGGGTCGGCGATGTTCTTGCAGGCGTGGTAGTCACCGAAGCTCTCGATCATCGACGCGAGGTAGCCCGCCAGGACCGCAACGATGAACGCGAGCTCGAACTTCGGCAGCCCCCAGGGGAAGACCACGCCGGTCGTGCGGAACCACGGCGACTGGTTGTACGCGTCGAGGTTCGGCCGGGCCGGGTGGGCGGCGATCTCTTCACCGCTCACCGCAATACCCGCGCCGCGGAAGACGTCCAGCTGCGTCAGCGCCGCACACACCGCGACCGCGCCGAGGATCGCCAACAGCATCGGGAACATCCGGAAGACCACGTTGAGCTTCGACAGCACGAACGAGCACAAGATGATCAACACGATCGTCAGGATCGAGATCGGCCAGTAACTCGCCGCCACCGGCGCCCCCGCCTGGTACAACGCCAGACCGATCAGCATGATCACCGGCCCCACCACCACCGGCGACAAAATCTTCCGCACCAGCCCCATCAAGCCGCTGAACCCGATCACGATCTCGACCACCGCCCCGACGATCACCGCCCCGGCGATGTACTGCATCGGCGATCCGGGGAACCGCTCCGGGTCCGCGACGACGGCCCCGATGATGCCGAAGAACGCCGCGAGGAACGAGAAGCTCACGCCCTGAATGATGGGCAGCCGGCTGCCCACGGTGGTCTGGATCAGCGTCGCCACGCCCGAGCACAGCATCACGCTGGAGATGAGCACCGCGATCTGCCCCACGTCCATGCCCATCGCCGGGCCGAGCAGCAATGGCACGGCAACGGTCGAGCCGAACATGGTCAGCACGTGCTGCAGGCCGAGCACGATGGCCTTGGGCAGCGGCGGCCGGTCGTTGAGGCCGTAGAGGAGCTTGGAATGGTTTGCGGTCTGGGCCATGCGGATCGCGCCCGGATCACGGGCTTGGTTAAGACATCGGGCAGCAGGCCGATGAGCGATTGGTTTTCGTGGCGGTGAAGAGCGATCGACACGCCACGCACGGGAATAGCGTTCCGCGGGAAACTACGCCGTCCGCGGGATTCACGAAATATCCGGATCTACAGGGCCACGATCTCGTCGTACGTCTCGGGCCGGCGGTCGCGGAAGAACTGCCAGGTGTTACGGACTTCGCGGATCATGTCGAAGTCCATGTCGGCGACGACGATGTCGTCTTCGGTGCGCTTGTCGCTCTGGGCCACCATCTGGCCGCGCGGGTCGCAGAAGTACGACTGGCCGTAGAACTCGCCGATCTCCCACGGCCCCTCGACGCCCGGGCGGTTGATCGCGCCAACGAAGTACTGGTTCGCCACGGCGTGGGCGGGCTGCTCGAGTTTCCACAGGTACTCGCTCAGACCCGCGACGGTCGCGCTGGGATTGAACACGATCTCGGCGCCGTTCAGTCCGAGGCAACGGGCGCCGTCGGGGAAGTGGCGGTCGTAACAGATGTAGACGCCGACCTTGCCGACCTTGGTGTCGAAGACGGGGTAGCCGAGGTTGCCCGGGCGGAAGTAAAACTTTTCCCAAAAACCTGGGTTGCAGTGCGGGATGTGGATCTTGCGGAACTTGCCGAGGTAGGTCCCGTCGGCATCAACGACCGCGGCGGTGTTGTAGTAGACGCCGGTGATGTCTTCTTCGTAGATCGGCACGACGATGACCATCTTGTGCTTCTTGGCCAGCTCCATCATGAGCTGGGTCGTCGGGCCGTCGGGGATGGGCTCGGTGAGGTCGTACCACTTGGTGTCCTGCTCGGCGCAGAAGTACGGGCCGTAGAAGAGCTCCTGCAGGCAGAGGACCTGCACGCCCTGGTCGGCGGCCTGGGCGATTAAGTCGACGTGTTTGTCGATCATCGCCTGCTTGACTTTGGCGACGGGGGAAGTGGCGGGTTCGCAGAGGGTGGCCTGGATCAGGCCGCCGCGGACGATTCTGGACATGTGTGAAACTCCATCGTTTTCATCGCAAGCACAATCCCTTAAGCTAGCACGGTTCGGCCCGCTTGCCCAGCAGAATTTTTTCTCGCCCCCTCGGTCCCGCCCGGACGGCGGGGCCTTACCCGAAGATTAAGCCCAATGATTCAAACCGCACTCGCCGATGTCCCCGTCCTGATCAACGGCCGATGGTCGACCCCGGCCACCGACCGACAGACCCAGGTGTTCAACCCCTCGCTCGGCCAACCGATTGCGGCAACGCCGCTGTGCGACGTGGATACGGTCAACGAGGCCGTGGCCGCCGCGGCCGCGGCGTTGCCGGCCTGGAGCGAGACGCCGCCGGTCGAGCGGGCCCGGGTGCTGTTCGCTTACCGCCAACTCATCGAGGCCCACTTCGACGAGCTCGCGGCCCTGGTCACCCGCGAGCACGGCAAGACGCTCCCCGAGGCGCGGGCCGAGGTGCAGCGCGGCCTGGAGATGGTCGAGTTCGCCACGAGCGTGCCGACGATGCTGATGGGCCAGACGTTCCCGCAGATCGCCAACAACGTGGACGGCGAGACGAACCGCCACCCCGTCGGCGTCTGCGTCGGCATCACGCCGTACAACTTCCCGAACATGGTGCCGCTGTGGATGTTCCCGATCGCGATCGCCTGCGGCAACACGTTCGTGCTCAAGCCCAGCGAGAAGGTGCCGCTGTCGTCGGTGAGGCTCGGCGAGCTGCTCGTCGAGGCCGGGGCGCCCGAAGGCGTGTTCAACATCGTCCACGGCGACAAGGTCGCGGTCGATGCGCTCATCACCCACCCCGACGTCGCGGCGGTATCGTTCGTCGGCTCGACGTCGATCGCCAAGTACGTCTACGAAACCGGCTGCGCCCACGGCAAGCGGGTGCAGGCCGCGGGCGGCGCGAAGAACCACCTGATCATCATGCCGGACGCGGACCTCGCCCAGTCGGTCAAGGCGCTCGCCGCGTCGGCGTACGGCTGCGCCGGTCAGCGGTGTATGGCGGGATCGGTGGCGCTGGCGGTGGGGAGCGTCGGCGACGCGTTGGTCGAGAACCTCGTGGACTACGCCGGGCGGATCGAGGCGGCGCCCACTGACGGCAACGAGGCGGCGGGCATGGGCCCGGTGATCTCGGCCGAGCACCGCGACCGCGTCGCCGGGGCGTTGGCAACGGCGGAACAGGAAGGGGCCGACGTGGCGCTCGACGGGCGCCAGATCGAGGCGGGCGATTCGTTCCTCCTCGGCCCGTCGGTGATCGACCGCGTCACCACGGAGATGTCAGCGTGGAAGAACGAGATCTTCGGGCCGGTGCTGTCGGTCGTGCGGGCCGACACGCTCGACGAGGCGCTGGCCATAGGCCGGTCCTGTCCCTTCGGCAACGGCGCATCGATCTTCACCCAGTCCGGACACGCCGCCCGCACGTTCAAACGCCATTTCAACGCCGGGATGATCGGTATCAACGTCGGCGTGCCCGCACCCATGGCCTGGCTGCCGTTCACGGGCTGGAACCAGTCGTTCTTCGGCGACCTGCACATCCAGGGCACCGAGGGCGTGCACTTCTACACCCGCCAAAAGATGACGCTCACGCGTTGGTTCGAGTCGGCCCAGGAATCGCACGCCGATCCGGTGTGGAAAACGAAATAGTTCGTTCCAAGCGCGGTCGCTTACCGCCCGGGACACGCCGGGCCGGAAGCGGCTAACCTGTCGCGCATGGCCACACCGATCCCCCCCGGCGCGACCCTCGGCATGCTCGGCGGCGGGCAGCTTGGACGGATGTTCACCGACGCGGCCCACGCGCTGGGCTACCGCGTCCACGTGTTCTGCCCGGAAGACGACTGCCCGGCGGCGCAGGTCGCCGACGAACACACCAACGCGGCGTACGACGACCTGGATGCCGTGGGAACCTTTGCGGCGTCGGTGGCGGTGGTGACCTACGAGTTCGAGAACGTCCCGGCCGCGACGGCCGCGGCGTGTTCGGCGCACGTGCCGGTACGGCCCGGCGAGACGGTGCTGCGCGTGGCCCAAGACCGCATCCGCGAGAAGACCACGCTGCGCGAGCACGGCATCCCGGTCGGGCCGTTCGTCGCGGTCACATCCGAAGACGACCTGCGCCAAGCGGTGCAGACTATCGGCCTGCCGGGCGTGCTCAAGACCTCGGCGGGCGGGTACGACGGCAAGGGCCAACGTATCCTCCGCGGCACGGCCGACCTGACGTACGCGTGGGAAGACCTCGGGAGGCGGGCCTGCGTCTACGAGGCGTTGATCGACTTCGAGCAGGAAGTCAGCGTCGTCGCCGCACGCTCCGCGAGCGGACAGGTCGAATGCTTCGGCCCGATCGCCAACACCCACCGCAACCACATCCTCGACGTGTCCGTCGTCCCGTCGGGGGCACCCGCGGGCGTCGAAGAGCGTTCTTTGCGTATCGCGAAAGACGTCATGAACAAACTCGACGTCGTCGGCGTGTTATGCGTCGAGTTTTTTCAGACCCGCGACGGCGAGATGCTGGTCAACGAACTGGCCCCCCGCCCGCACAACTCCGGCCACCTCACGATCGAAGCATTCAACGCCAGCCAGTTCGAGCAGCAGGTCCGCGCGGTCTGCGGCCTGCCGCTGGCGGAGATCGAGCGCAAGCAGCCGGCGGCGATGGTGAACCTGCTCGGCGACCTGTGGCCCCCGAAGGACCACGGCGAGCCGGAGTGGTCCGTCGTCGAGACCCGGGACAACCTGCACCTGCACCTCTACGGAAAAGCCACCGCCCGCCCCGGCCGGAAGATGGGGCACCTCACCGCGCTGGCCCGTACGCCGCACGAAGCGATCCGCGACGCGGTCGAGGCCCGGGTCCGGCTGTCGCCGCGTGCGGGGATCGCGCCGGACTGATTACTCAATCGATGAACTCGCGGTACAGCGCCGCCAGTTCGTCAACCATCCGCGGCAAGGCGTAGCGTTTCTCCACCCACGCCCGCCCCGCGCGTTGGCGGGTCTCGCGTTCGGTGCTGTCGAACGCCGCCACACGTTGCATCGCTCCGGCCAGAGCCGCTACGTCGTGCTCGGGGACAACCAGGTCCTGCGCCCCGGGCGGCAACACCTCGGGGTTCCCGGCGTGGGCCGTGGTGATGCATAAAGCGCCGAGCGCCTGGGCCTCCATGAGTACCACCGGCGTGCCCTCTTCGTCGCCGTCGGGCGCCACGACGCTGGGCGCCACAAGGGCGGTGGCGCGGCGTAGGTACCGATCGATCCGGGTCCGAGGGAGTTGGCCGTGGAAGGCGACGCGGTGCTGGAGACCGAGTGTCTCGCAGAGCTCTTCGAGGGTAGAACGTAGCGGTCCGTCGCCGACGACATCCAGCCCGGAGTCAGGGAAGCGGGCCAGCGCTTCGAGCAGCACCGCGACGCCCTTCTTCGGCGACAGCCGACCGACGAATACAAAACGCACGGGCTTTGGCTGAGGCTCGGGATCAAACCGCCAATCCTCCGGGTCCACCCCGAGCCGCACCACACGCACCGCCGCCGCGGGCAGGCCTCGGGCGATCAAGCGTTCACGCAATGAATCGGCGAGCACCACAAAAACCGCGCCCCGCTCCGCCGCCCACCGGTAACGCTCGACCCAGCAGCGGTCGCGCAACAGGCGTGAGGCGTCGTAGCCATAGAGGCTGATCACGACCGACACACCCCGCTGGAGATACGGTGCGGCGTGCAGGACCCGCGTCCCGAAGTGGCCGTGGGCCAGGTCGGGCAACGCCCCGTCCACGTCCGGCGGCTGGGTGTCGGCGAGCCGCTGCATCTGCCCCGACACGTCGTCAGTGGGCGTCACGTGGATACGGTCCACTATCTCGGAATCGATGTTTACGCCCACGGCTAAAGATCCGCGTTCTTCGCAGCGGACCTCGACGTCGAAGCCGTTGCCGTTCAGGCGACACACCGCGTCGAACCAGGTCTGTTCGGTCGGAGCGCCGAAGACGTTGAAGAGTTGCAGGACACGCGGCGTCGGAGCGGCCTGGGGTTCAGGGTTGGTCTGCATCACATCCGCCGGGCGTAGACGTTGATCTGCATCGCCGCGAGAGACGGGCAGAGCTTGGCCCACCAGCCGCGGGTCCGGAACATCGCCCGGCGCAGCGGCTTGAGACGCGGCAGGTCGGGCGTGATCTCCAGCCCCGTGACCTCGAGCCCCGCGTCTCGCACCATCGCCTTGAAGCCGGGCAGGTCGAACACCTGGAGGTGCTCGACGGGGTCATAGGTCGTGTAGCCCTCCGGCCACCGGCCGTGCAAAAAGACCAGCCGGTTCTTCCAAGAAAACAGGTTCGGGTAGCTCAACGCCGCGACGCCGCCGCGACGCAGCGACTCGCGGACGCGGCGCAACGCGTGCTCGGGGCGACGCAGGTGTTCGAGCACCTCAAGACACACCACCGCGTCGAAGCCTCCCCGCCAGTCGCCGGGCGTCTCATCGGCGTCGAGGTCGAACACCCGCGTCTGGGCGTAGTACGGCCGGCACAGGTCCAGTGCCCGCGGCGCGACGTCGGCCCCGGTGAGGGTGAAGCCGTCGTCCTGCATGACCTGGCCGAGCAGGCCGTCGCCGCACCCGAGGTCGAGTACCTGGGGCGTGGCGGCGTGTGGGATATGGCCCCGCACGAACGCCGCGGCCTGTTCGTGACGCAGCTTGACGCGATTCGCGGCGGTGGTGTCGCCGCGCTCGACGCGGTGGGCCCAGTAGCCCTCGTAGAACTGTGCCATGCTGGTTGGGGTGGGATGGCTACTCATGCTGGTCTGCCGATCGGGCCGAGGTCGGCCGGGCCGCGATGAAATACACCGCCGCGTCGCGGTCGCGGGCGGCGGCGGCGTGTAGGCGATCCGCCGCGGCGCACAGGGCCTGGCCGCACGTGGCGATCGGCCAACGCAGCCGCCGGGGCAGGCGGCTCACGACCGCGTCCTGCAGCATGACCGCCCCCGCCGCGCCCAGGCCCAGAACGCCGACGCACTCGGTGACCTCGAACCCCGCACGTTCCACGGCGTGGCGCAGGCCCTGGCTGGTCCAGCGCCAGTAGTCGCCGGGGTGGGGATGGAACTTCCAGTGGCCGTGGGTCGAGAGGATCAGCGTGCCGCCGGGTTTCAGCAGGCGTCGCGCTTCGCGCAGGTACGCGGCCGGGTCGGGGACGTGTTCGAGGACCTGCGTGGACAGCACCGCGTCGGCCGCGCCGTCGGCCAGCGGGGTCCTCCCCGCCGCGCTCAACGCCAGGTCGGCCCGCCGGTTCTCCGGCAGGTCCACCCCGACGTACGCTCCGACCCGCGGCTCGATCAGGCCCCGGTACGGCGTGTCGCCGCAGCCCAGGTCGACCAGCGCCGCGTCACGGCCCCCGGCGAGATGCTGTTCGATCGCGCGGCACACCGCCCGCCGCATCTGCCGACGGACGTACCAACGGCCGCCGCCGCGCGGCTCGCGGCGGGCCGGGGTGTCACGGGCCGGGGCTCGATCGGATGCGGACGGAATGGGCACGGTCGCGGCGGTCACGGCTTGATCCCCATGCGGCCGGTGTAGTCCTGCCGCGCCAGCAGCATCGCGACGTCCTGGTCGGCGAGGTACTCGTCCACCGCGCGGCGGCACCCCTGCCAGTGCCCGTAGTCGTCGATCAGCAACACGCCGCCGCGCACGAGACGCGGGAACAAGTGGACCAGCTCGTGGCGGGTCGATGCGTACCAGTCGGTGTCGAGACGAAGCACCGCGAGCTGCGCGGGTGCGATGTCCGGCAGCGTGTCCTCGACTCTGCCCCGGACGTAGCGGACGCGGTCTTCGGGGTAGCCGGTCGAAGCCATCGCTTGGCGCACGGCGTCGAGCGGGCTGCGGCACCACTCCCCGGGGTCGCTCAGGCCGTCGCGCCGCATGCGATCGCGGGCCGCTTCGCCGCTGAAGTCGACGTCGCCGTTGCCGGGCTCGGTCATGCCCTCGAACGTGTCGTAGAGCCACAGTGTGCGGTCGGTCTCGCCAAGCTCAAGCAGCGTCAACGCGGCGACCATGCTGCTGCCGCCCTTCCACACGCCGCACTCGACGATGTCCCCGGGAAGACCGGCGCGCACCGCGTGCTTCACCGCTTGGTACACGCCGTACATCCGCTCGAGCGAGGTCATGGTGTACGGCTTGGCCGACTCGTAGATCGGCCCGAAGGCGGGGTCGAGGTCGGGGCAACTGCTCGGCCGGTTGTAGGTCATCGTCCGCTTGGGCGGCGACGCCGAAGCGGGGGGAGCGGGAGCAGAACCGGCGGGGGTCGCGGTCATCTCAGGCGGCTCCGGCTCGCACGGCGCGCGGGCTCAAGGCCCGCGGCGTCCACAGCGTAAGCACGGGCCCGGCCCAGCGCTCGCTCAACTCGGCGGCGCGCGGCCCCACCTGCGCGGGGTTGACATTGGACAACACCACGCCGTCGGCGCGGGTGCTCAGCGCTTCGCGGTCCGGGCGAACCGGCACGCCGCGGTAATCGAGACCCGCCAAGGCCGGGTGGTTGTCCGCGATCGATGTGACACATAACCCACACCGTCGCGTCGCGCGGAACGTCGCGTACAGGTTCTTGGAGCAGTCCGCGATCACCACACGCCGCAGGTCGTGCCGCTGCGACCATTCGGCGATCCGGCGCTTCTGCCGGCCCCACATCAGTAGCGTCTCGAGCACGACGGGGCTCAGGGTTTGGCGGCCGGCGTCGCGTTCGCGACTCGCCCATTGGCGCGCCTCGGCCACGGCTTCGGACAACGCCGCCTCGTGGCCGTGGTGCCGGGCGAAAGCGGCGTAGCGCTGCAGATAATCTTTGCGGTAAGCCCGGCGGTACGTCGGTGGGAAGAAGCGCTCGACCAGGATCAGGTTGTTGCGCAGGTCCATCTTGAACGCGAGCGCTGCGCTACGCCCCCCCGCGTGTTTGTCGTGGCGGTACTCGAGGTCTTCGAATCGCTCGACGCTCCATCCGGCCTGCCACAGCCGGTAGCTCAGGTCGTACTCGCCCGCTTTCCGGAAAAACTCCCTGCGGAACCCGCCGACCTGTTCCAACGCTTCGCGGCGGATGCACACCGCGCCGCTGAGCATCACGCCCGGCAACGCGCACGCCTCGGCCCGACCGCTGGGCAGCACGCACCGCCCCACCACCGCGGCACACCGCGGGTGGGCGTCGAGGTACCCGATGGACCGCGACACGGTCGTGCTCTTGCCGCCGGCGACCTGCCAATCTTCCGGGGGCGACGGGTAGCTGTCGTCGTCGAGCAGCACGGCGTAACGTCCGCGGCAGTGCGCGAACGCCAAGCTGCGGGCCCATACACCCTCGTTCTCTTTGCGGCGGATCAGATTGATCTGCGGGTACTGCGCCGCGACCGCGTCGGCGCTGCCGTCGGTCGAGCCGTTGTCCACCACCCACGCTTCCCATCCCCCCGTCGCGATCGGTGTCGTGCGTTGCAGGATGTCCAACGTGCGTAGCAACGTCGCGCGGCGGTTGTGGCTCACGATGACGTAGGAGAGTTCCATGATGCGGCGCTCGGGGGAATCGGAGGATCAGAGAACGGGCGACAGGCGGGATCTGCTCGACTGCATGTGCGGATCGTCCCGCTGCTCTTCCCAGAGCAGTCGGCCGATGCGGGCGATCGCGCGGCGGAGTCCGGCGGTGTACGACAGCCGCTGCTCGACGCTCAGCCGCTGCGTCTCGGCCACGTCGGCCCGGACGAAGTCGTCGTCGAGGAACGCTTCAACGCGTTCGCGCAGCCCCGCCGCGTCCTCGAACGCGACCCGTTCGAGCTGCGGCAGCGCGACCCCTGAGGTGTTCATGAGTTCGGCCCGCTGACAAGAACGCAGCCACGCGACCAGATCGATCGGCATCCCCAGGTCGGTCAGGCACTCGGCTTCTTGGAGCAGCGCTTCCAACGCCACGCGGCCCTCTCCCGCGTTGGCCAAGGCTTCCTCGACGGTCTGCGATCGCTCATCGAGCGCCTGCAGGAGCCGGGGCATCAGGATGTCGCTGGGGTGGGTGCGGACCAGGAAGAATCCCCCGGCTACCAGCCCGTCGAGCAGACGCTGGTGCAGGCAGAATGACGGGACGATCTGCAGGTTGATCTTACTCTGGCGGGTAAGTTTCTCGAGCTCGGGCCCGTAGGCCACGGGGCCGCGCGCGAAGCGGGCGAAATCGGGGTGCTCGTCCCAGCCGTCGCCGTAGACCGCGAAACGCAGCCCCTTCTCGTCGGCGAGGTCCGCGACCCAGCGCAGCGCCTGCTGGCGGTACAGCGCGTTGTTGAGCGGGTGAACGAGTTGGTTGATCATCATGACCCGTTCGGCCGGGGTGAGCTCCACGCCGTGCTGAGCGCAGACACCGTCGACGATCCGCCCGATATGCCAGAGCGTCGGCAGCGAACTCCCCGCGTCGTACGCGGCGACCACCGCCCGGGCGCAGGCCGTCATCAACGCGTGACCCGCGAAAGGTTCGAGCAGCGCGTCGAGAGTCTGCGAGGCGTTGGAGACGTAGACGATGTCGTCGCCGTCGCTGGTCCAGGACGTGGGGCGCACCGGCGGTCGGGTGAGCTTGGGCGTTTCGATGATCTGCCGGGCGGGGTATCCCCACTGGTTGATGTACATCTGCCCGACCATCGACAGCACAAAATCGCGCGGCCCGATCGATGCGCCCGCCTCGGGGTTCGTCAGCCGGCGGAGCTGGTCCTGGATCCAGCACACGAACGGCAAGCGCTCGGGGAACACCGAATAACAATGGCTGCGGAGCTGGTCGATCGCGAAGACCAGGTCGGGGCGGAACGTGGCGAGCGCCTCGGTGACGGCGGTGGTCGTCATCCGGTGCGTGTCGCTAGGCTCGATGAGCTTGCGGGTGCGCCAGCCGAGCTTGCGGAACGCCTGCTCGCAGTCGGCGGTGGAGTGCTGCAGCACCGTCGTGAAACGGCAGGTGATCAGCAGCACCTTGGGCCGAGCGGCCTGGCCGACGGTGAGCGCGTCGCAGTTGAAGTCGGCGTAGTGCTGGTCGATGCGACGCTGCCAACGGGCCTCGCGGGCGGCAGTCTGTTGGCGGGCACGCACCAAGAGCTGGTTCATCGTCTCTCGCCGATGGTCTCGCCCCAAGACAACGAAAGGCTTTTCCAACATCGTCTCGTTGACCAGACGCTGCTCATACTCGTCCATCGCTTTGGACCCGACGTACCAGGCGAAGCGGGGGTCGACGATCGGCCCGTGGTCGCCTGACCAGTCGTGGAGCATGAGGCAGACCGTGACGAGCTGCGGGTCGGGCTCGACGATGTCGATGCGCTGCTCGCCGAGGTCGAGCGTAGGCCGGGCGGCGGCCAGCGCGGTAACGAGGTAGCCATCGACGAGGTCGGCGAGGCAGAACGGTTTGCCCTCGGCGAGCGGTTCCTGAAGCTGGGTGAGAGTCTCGGCGGCGTCGGCTTTGGGGTCCTTGGCGGTGGTCAAGCGCACGGCCTTGCCGTCGTCGCGGACCTGGCTGGGGATCGGGTCACCCGCGGCGCTGCGGGCCAGCGGGTAAGCCTTCATCGCGCCAAGCAACCCGGCGCGGACCAGCCGGGCGAGCATGCCCGGCCGGTGGACTTCGAGCGCCGCGAGGTTGCGGGCCAGGCGCAGCGGCGTGGCGACGTTCAGGTCGTCGGGGTCCAGGCCGTCGAGGATCTGCTGCGCCGCGACGTAGCCGGCCTGCTGGATCAGCGCCCAGGCTTCACGGATTTCCGGGGCGTGCGGCTCGGTCTCGGAGGGCGAGCGTCCCTCGGCGTCGTCGAGGGGAGAATCGGGTGGCGGGCGGTCCATCGCGGGCGGCGGTCCAGTCGGAAGTACGGCTTGGCAAAAGCCTTGGGCGCAGGCAAACACGCGGAAAAAAACCGCGGCAACCCAGGGGTTATCGGCGGGGCGAATCGGGCGGCCGCACAATTCCCCGGCGGTCGCGGGTCATGCTGCGGTCCGCCGGAAATTCGGTTCTCACGCCCCCCAACGCGTTCAACCGATAGTTCACACGACCATGTCTCAACCTCCCGCCGAACCGCTGCGCCCGCCCCAACCCGGGGCGGAGGCGTGGCTCGGCCGGGCGCGTTCGGCGTTCGCGGGCTGCCGAGTCGCGGTGGTGGGCGACGCCATCTTGGATTGCTACCGCCACGCCGATGGCACCTCGGCGTGCTACGCCGGCGGGGCCGCGGTGATCGCGGGTCACCTCAAGGCCCTCGGGGCCGAGCCGGTGCTGGTCACGCTGACCGCGCGGGACGGCGATACCGCGCAATTGTTGCGCTGCCTGGAGGCGATGGACGTGGGGCACGAAGCGATGCCCGTGCGGGCGGCGCTGCCGACGCGGGTCCGGGAAGTGCGCGGCGAGCAGATCGTCGCACGGCGCCGGCTGGAGCTGATCCTGCCACCACCCGCCGAGACCGTTGGCCGGATCGCCGGCGCGGTCGCGGAACTGCGTACGCAACTCGACGCGGCGATCTTCGTGGATTTTGGCTACGGGACGGTGACGCCGGCGCTGTTGGATGGGCTGCTGCCGACGCTGCGGCCGGCCGTGAAATTTCTAGCGGGCGACGTGAGCGGGCCGCGGGCGAGCCTGTTGTCGATGCGGCGGTTTGACCTGCTGACACCGACCGAAGCCGAGCTGCGTCGGCTCACGCCGACACCCACGCCCGCCACGCCGCTGCACCCCATCGCCCACCGGCTGCGGCGGGAACTCGAGCTTTCCCACCTGCTCGTCACCCGCGACCGCCACGGCGGCGTCCGCTACGACGCCGAAGACCGGTCCCACCCGTTCGCCTCGGCGGCCACTACCGTCGTGGACGAAGTCGGGGCGGGCGATGCGCTCTTGGCGGCGATGACGCTGGCGATGACCTGCGCCGCCTCGCCCGAGGCGGCGACCCGGTTCGGCCAGTGGGCCGCCGCCGCCGCGCTCGCCCGACTGGGTAACGCCCCGGTGGGCTGGGACGCGATCCGCCGCGCCGCTGATCAAGCCGCTCACACATCTCCGCGGACCCCGTCCCGGGTGTCGGCACGCCCGGCGGCATAGAACTAAACTAAGAGAATCCCTGAAACGCTCTGAGCGTGACCCGCGTACAAACGTTGAGATGTTTTTACGGCGGCCGACGCTCTCGGCGAGCTTTGTATTTCCTCCCGCCCGACGCCCCGCCATGCCCGACTCCTCCCCCGCCCCGACCCGCCGGATACTCGCCATCGCCACCCGCGTCGGCGTAGCGGTGCTCATGCTCGTCGTCGCCGGGCTGATTTACTTTGCGCTCTACTCCACCAAGCCCGAAGTCGAGGTGATCGACCCGGAGGCCAACCGGCCGTCCATCGTCGTTTTCCGCGCCGAGGCGGTGCCCGTTCAACGCCAGTGGCGCGGCTACGGCACGGCCGACGCCCTCGACTCGGCCGATGTCCCGGCCCGCGTCACCGCGACCGTCGATTTCATCCCCAACGACATCCGCGCCGGCAGCCCCGTCGCCCATGGCCAGCTCCTGGTCCAGCTCGACGCCTCGGACTTCACCCGCCAACTCGATATCGCCACCCAACGCATCGCCGAGATCGAGGCCGCCATCGCCCAACTCGACGTCGAAGACGGCCTGATGCAGGAACGACTGGCTCTCGAAGACTCCAACGTAGCGATCGCCCAGACCGAATACGACCGGCAGCTCCGCTTCCAGCAACGCGACGTCGCCACCCAGCAAGACGTCGACGCCGCCCAGCGCAACCTCATCAACGCCAAGCGCAGCCGCCTGCAGCTGCAGGAAGCCTCCGAGCTCATCAGCCCGCGCCGCCGTTCGCTGCAAGCGCAGAAAGCCTCGCAGCAGTCGCAGGTCAATCTCGCCGAGCTCAACCAACAACGCGCCTCAATCACCAGCCCGATCGCCGGCGTGCTGCAGAGCATCGACGTCGAGGTCGGCGAGAACCTCCAAGCCGGCCAGAGCGTGGCCCGTGTCGTGTCGCTCGATCACATCGAGGTGCCGATCCAGTTGCCCGCCGCCGCCCGCCGCTCGGTCGCCGTGGGCGACGCCGTGGAACTCCGCCCCACCAATCCGCAATCGTCCAACGGCAACCCCCACGGAACGACGGTGTGGACCACCACGGTCAACCGCGTCGCCCCCGAACAGAACGCCGCCACCCGCACCTTCACCGTCTTCGCCGAGCCCGCCGTGGGCGGCACCTCCACCGGCACTGTCGCCGGCTCGCTGCCCAATCCCGGGATGTTCCTTGAGGCCACGGTCTCGGCCGCGCGTGTCGAGCCGCGTTTCGTGGTGCCGCGCTCGGCGGTCCGGGCCGGCCGCGTCCAGGTCGTCGAAGACGGCAAGCTTGTCAGCCGGGCGGTGGACGTCGACTTCAATCTCTCGGGGCACCAGCCCGTGTTCGGGCTGCGTGACGATCAGTGGGCCGTGATCAACGACGGCGTGCTGCGGGAAGGCGACCTGGTCGTCGCCAACGCCTCAATCAACTACGCCGACGGCACCGAAGTCGTGGCGCAGCTCTCCAACCCCGACGATGGATCGGTGACGCCCGGCCCACAAGCCGCGCCCGTATCCCAGGAAGAAGATTCCGAGAATGTGGACGACGGAGAGTCGCCGTGAGTCTGGCACGATTTGGGGTCCGCAAACCCGTCCCGGTGAACCTCTTGATGTTCGCCATCCTGATCGCCGGCCTCGTCTCCGGCCTGTCGTTGCGGCGCGAATTTTTCCCCGAGCAAGACCCCGAGTCCGCCACGCTGACGATGCCGTACCCCGGCGCGACCCCTGAAGAAGTCGAGAAAACCCTCGCCAAAAAAGTCGAAGACGCGCTGATCGATCTGAAGGAGATCGACGAGATCAGCGTCACGCTCGCCGAGGGCGGCGGCGGGATGAACATCACTTTCCGCGAGGGCATCGACGCCGAAAAAGCGCTCGAAGAGGTCGACCGCGCGATCGACACACTGCAGGACCTGCCGGACGAGGCCGAGGAGATCACGACCCAGCTCAACGAGCCGCGTCTTCCGGTGATCCGTGTGGCGGTGTACGGCGACCTCGAGGAGGCGGTGCTCAAAAACGTCGTCCGCGGGGTACGGGACGATCTGCTCACCCTGCCGGGCATGGGCGAGGTGCTGATCGACGGGGTGCGGGACTACGAACTGCGTATCGATGTGCGGCACGACGCGCTGCTGCAGCAAGGCCTGAGCCTGCCCGCGGTGGCCGACGCGGTCCGCGCGTGGATGACCGAGGTGCCCGGCGGCACGGTCAAGGGCCTGAGCGGCAACGTCAAGGTCCGCACCATGGGCGTCGCCGAGCGGGCCGAAGCGGTCCGCGACATCGTCGTCGACTCCGACGCACAGGGCCGGACCGTCACGCTCGGCGACATCGCCACCGTCACCGAGGGCTTCGTCGACAACACCATCATCAACCGCTTCAACAGCCGCGACAACCAGGACCCCGACGCGCCCGACGAAAAAATCGTCGGCAAGCCCGCCGCGGTCATGACCGTCTTCAAAGTCGGCAAGCAAGACATCGTCAACATGGCCAAGATGGTCCGCTCCTACACGCTCGGGAGGCAGGGCCAGCCGTTCGACGGCGGGTTGCTTGAGGAACGGTTCGGGTCGGATCGCTACGAGGCTTGGAAGCTCGGCCGGGCGTCCCCCAACCCGCTGCCCCCAGGGATCTCGATCGCCACCACCGGTGACCTGGCCCGCTTCGTCGAGGGCCGGCTCGATCTGCTCCTGCGCAACGCGTTCTACGGCGCGATCCTTGTGTTCCTCACGCTGCTGTTCTTCCTGAACTGGCGCGCGGCGTTCTGGGTCGGGGTCGGGCTGTCCACCGCGATCCTCGGCACGCTCGTGCTCATGTCGGCCCTCGACGTGACGCTCAACCTGCTGACCATGTTCGGCCTCATCGTGGTGCTCGGGCTGCTGGTTGACGACGCGATCGTCGTCTCGGAGAACATCCAGGCCCGTCACGACCGCGGCGAGCCGTCGTTCGAGGCCGCGGTCGGAGGCACGGACCAGGTGAGTTGGCCCGTGGTCGCGACGGTGCTGACCAGCGTCGTCGCGTTCCTGCCGCTGACGTTCATCAAAGGACAGATCGGCGACCTGCTCGGGGCGCTGCCGATCGTCGTGGCGTGTGCGCTGCTCATGTCGCTGATCGAGACTTTGCTGATCCTGCCCAGCCACATGGCCCACAGCCTCGTGAAGCGAGACAAAATCCACGAGCAGCACCGCGCCAGCCGGATCGCGGTCGCGATCAAGCGTTTTGAAACGTGGCGCGATCACCTGGTCCTCGAGAAGCTGGTGCCCGCTTACGCTCGGCTGCTCGCGTTCGCGCTGCGCTTCCGCTACCTCGCCATCGTCGCGACGTTCTCGGCGTTCATCGCCGTGGCCGGGCTGTTCGCCGGCAAATGGGTGGGCTTCGAGTTCCTGCCCAACAACGACGCCGAGACGATCGTCGTCGATCTGCGCCTGCCCATCGGCACGCCGATCGGAGCGACCAATGCCGCGGTCGAAGCCATCGAACGCGCCGCGTTCACCCAGACCGAGGTCCGATCCATCGGCTCGGTCGTCGGGCAACGCGCCAACATCGACACCGGCGCGTCTGACGCCGCGGCGACCCACGTCGCGCAGATGTTCATCGAGCTGTACTACGTCGAGGAGCGCGACCGCGAGTCCTCGGCCGTGATCGCTTCGATCCGAGAAGAACTCGCCAAGGCCAATGAACTCGACGCCGTGGACCAGCTGCGCTTCTCCGAGATCTCCGGCGGCCCCGCGGGCCCGGGCATCACCGTCCGTGTCCGAGGCGACGACGGCGAACAGATCGAGGCCGCGGTCAACGAACTCAAGGCGCTGCTCGCCGGCTTCGCCGGCGTCGTCGACATCTCCGACGACAACGATCTCGGGCAGGCCGAGCAGCGCATCGTCCCCCGCCCCGCCGACATCCGCAGCGTCGGGCTCACGCCCGTCGACGTGGCGTTGCAGGTCCGCGGCTTCCTGTTCGGGATCGACGCCCACACCTACGCCGCCGACCAGGAAGACATCGACGTCCGCGTCCGCCTCGACGAAGCGACCCGTCGCGATCTCGGCGCGATCGAGGAGTCCTGGCTGGTCACCCAGACCGGGGCGTTGGTCCCCCTCGCCGAGGTCGCCGACATCGAGCCCGCCACAACCTACGCCACGATCAAGCGGATCAACCGCCAACGCAGCGTGACCGTGACCGCCGACACGATCCCGTCGGTGCGGACCGAGGATGTGACCGGCCAGATCGACCTCGACGAGGTCCGTCGCAAGTACCCCAACCTCACCATCACCTACGCCGGCCGGCAGGAACAGCTCGGCGACGCCTTCGGCTCCCTGCCGATCGGCATGGGCGCGGCCTGCCTGATGATCTACGTCATCCTCGCGTGGCTGTTCTCCAGCTACTTCCAGCCGCTCACCGTCATGCTCATCATCCCCTTCTCCATGATCGGTGTGATCCTCGGACACCTCGTGCTCGGCTACGACCTCACCTTCCTGAGCCTCATCGGCATCGTCGCGCTGTCGGGCATCGTGGTCAACGACTCGCTGATCCTCGTGGAGTTCTACAACCACGAACGCGAGCGCGGCCTGAGCGTGTTCGACGCGCTGATCGCCGCCGGTCGGGCAAGGCTGCGCCCGATCCTGCTCACCACGATCACCACCGTGCTCGGCCTGACCCCGCTGATCCTCGAGCAGTCGTTCCAGGCCAAGTTCCTGATCCCGATGGGCATCAGCATCGCCGCGGGCCTGCTGTCGGCCACGGTGCTGATCCTCGTGGTGCTGCCCTGCTGGATTATGATCTTCGACGACATCCGCCGCGGCCTCTACTTCCTCTGGCACGGCCGGGCGAAGGAACAGCCCGAGGCAACTCTATTCAGTTAATATCGATATCCAGAGCAACAGCTGGCAGGCCATATGAATTCACACGATCTACTCGCTATAGAAACCCGCTGGGAAGTAAAGTTACCAAGCAATTTTGCAAGTATCTACGCTCAAGAATGGGATGCGATTCATCGCCCAGACGCCAGCATTTTCTCTTTTGCACTTCCGGCTCTAGAACCGGATAAAATAATTAACGCGAAAGAAACGGTAGAGGAGTGGGACATTCCAAGACACCTGCTTCCATTTGCTGGAGATTTCCATGATTTGCTGTGTCTCGACTATCGTTCCAGCAAAAATCCGTCGGTTGTTTATCTCAACGATTCACGTGAAATAATTTCCCTCTGCAATAATTTTCAAACTTTCCTCGACTCAATTTTCTTAAAGCCTGAATCTCTAGACAATCCTGATGATGGAATCGATAGAGATAAATCATGGTTAGATTTCTAGTCGATAGATATAAGGTTGAATGAACCGTCTTTACATTGTCAGCGATGCATCACCGTCATCGAATACGGCGGCAGTGTGACTTCACCGTTCGCGGTGCCGAGGGTTGCGTTGCCGGCGTGTTCAGCGTCGACCACAACGTTCCATTCGCCCGACGGCAGATCGACCGTCCGTGCGTCGGGGCCGCCGTTGTAGGCCACGAAGATCGTGTCCCAGGCGTCGCCGACGGCCCGGCCGTCGAGGGTGTAAGCGACCACGCCCTCGGGCATGTCGTCCTGGTCGAAGAAGCTGAGGTGTTTGCGGACCTGTTTCGCGGTAGTCAGGCGGAAGGCGGGGTGGGCCCGGCGTAGCGCGACCAAGCCGGCGGTATACTCGAAGACGTCGCGGTACTCGGCCTTGCGGTCCCAGCCGAAGGCGTTGACCTCGTCGCCCTGATTGTAGGAGTTGTGGTGGCCGCCTTTGGTGCGGGCCATGTCGACGCCGCCGTGGAGGAAGGGGATCCCCTGGCTGGTGAGCACGACGCCGAGGCTGAGCTTGTGCATCGCGCGTTTTTCGTCCTCGGTGGCGTGGGGCAACGTGTACTCGAGCTTGTCCCAGAGCGTACGGTTGTCGTGGGCCGAGACGTAGTTGATCGACTCGGTGGGGTCGGCGGCGAAGTCGTCGATGGCTCCGGCGATGCCGTTGCGGATCGCTTCGATGTCACCGCCCGGGCCGTTGGCGAAGCCGGTGGCTTTGCCGTCGAGGTCGCCGCGGATGGCGTTGCGCAGGTGGTCGTTAAACACCGCCAAGCCGAGGGCTTTCTGGGCGCCCTTGGGGAAGTACGTCGGGCCGCCGCCGGTCCACGGCTCGCCGTAGATCGTCAGGTCGGGTCGCCGCGAGCGGAGTTCCCGCACGAGTTCTTTGACCGTCTCGGGCTGGTGGGTGCCGAGCAGGTCGAAGCGGAAGCCGTCGACCTTGTATTCGTCGGCCCAGAAGATGAGCGAGTCGATGATGTACTTGCGCACCATCGCGCGTTCGTCGGCGACCGAGTTGCCCACGCCCGCGTCGTTACGCAACGCCCCGTCCGGCGTCGTGCGGAAGTAGTACCACGGCACCGCCTGGTCGAACGGCGAGACCTCGTAGCTGCTCGACGTGTGGTTGTAGACCACGTCGAGGATCACGCGGATGTCGTTGTCGTGCAGCGTCCGGATCGTCTGTTTGAGTTCGCGGATGGTCGCGGCCGGGTCGTCGGGCGTCGTGGAGTAGTCCGACTCGGGGACGTTGAATAGCGACGTCCAGTAGCCCCAGTTGTAGTTGTGGCGTTCGTTGCCGAAGTCGTGGATCGGCAGCAGGTGCACCGCCGTGACGCCGAGCTGTTTGAGGTGGGCCAGCCCTGTGGCCACGCCGTCTTCGCCGGGCTCGATCTCGCCGGGCGTCACGAGGCCGGGGTACTTGCCCTTGATTCCTTCGGGCGTGTGGGGGCAGGTCATCGTGAAATCTCGGACGTGGATCTCGTAGACCACTTCGTCTGTGGGGCTCTTCAGGACCGGTACGACGTGGTCATCGAAGCCCTCGGGGTCGGTGCGGTCGAGATCGACGACCACGGAGAACTTGCTGCCGGGCCAGGCCGCGAAGCAGTGGACGTCGGCAACAGTGCGCTCCTGGCCGTAAGACTCAAAGCGGTATTGGTATGCCGTGCCGTGGAGATCGCCCTCTACCGTGACGTGCCAGACGTTCGCGTCGGCGTCGTTTTGTAAGGCCAGCGTGCGGGTCGGCTCGGTGTTGACGCCGTCCTCGTACAGCAACAGGTCGACGCTCGACGCGATCGGCGACCAGGTGCGAAATGTCGTCGCCTCGACCGTCGTCTGCGGGCCGAGTTCCGCGTCGAGCGCGAGGAGACTCGGGTCGTCGAGCGCATCGCGGGCAAACACGGGCACGGCGTCGTAGCCGGTGGCTTCGAGGCGCATCGGGCCGGTCAGCATCGCGGGGGTGATTGCTTGCTTGAGTTCGACGTCGTAGACGAGCCGGCCCTGGGCCTGCTCGTCGCTGCGTTCGAAGCTCTTGACCGCGAGTTCACCGTGGGCGGTGACGAGTTGGGCGTCGCGCAGGGCACGAGATTTGAGCGGCGTGGTGCTGGTGACGGTCAGCCGGTCGAGGCGATCCAGAAATGCGGCGGTGAGCTTGGGCGCTAAGTCGACCTTCTCGCTGTCGTGATAGACCTCGGCGTCGCCGGAGGTCACCCAGACTTCAGTCACGTTGCCTTTGGCGTTTCCCACAAATCGGTCTCGGTCGATATCCTTCATTTCCCATTCGCCGCGGCGGATAAGGAAACCATAGCGTTCGGGCACCCGTTCGGCGGGCACCAGAGCATAGCGGCCAAAGCCGTCTTCGTGGTTGAAGTCGTAGGCCTTGCCCTCGCCGTTGTCGGTCCAGACCCAGGCGTTCCAGTTCTCGTAGTCGCCGTCGGGCCGGTGGTAGTGCAACACCAACGCGGCCTCGGCTCCCAACTCCGCGAGGTCGATCTGATCCGCTACCGAATCAGCCCCCGGAAGCCCCGGGGCCGCTTCGGCTTCCGGGGCTTCCGCGACTACTTGCGCCGACACCCCGACACTCAACAATCCCATGAACATCGACAACAACACGCCTCGCACGAGCCACGGCCGGCGGAGAAGGTCAAGACAAGCTTTCGACGACATAATCGGCTCCGGATTCGGGTCAATACGGCAGGAAACGGCGAAATCACGAGATCAAACAAAACGTCAGAATCAATGAAACCCGATCAACCAACGGCCCCGGACAGGCGGCGAATTCTCACAAAATTGAGACACGAGACAACATGTACACGACCAGGTTAAACGGTTTACCAGCCACCGCATCATATCCCCCATCCGCCAAAAAGCAATCCCCGCCATTCGCGGTCCACCCACCGCCCCATACAGACGTCAACTGCGTATAATCTCCGTTTCGATCCACGCCAAGCCCTATTTCGGGGGCGTCAGGGCCGATTTTGCCTGTTTCCCCCCGCTTCCCCGTCCTCCGGAAGGAACCCAACGCGATGTCCTTTGATTCGACCCTGCACCAAAAAGCCGTGGATCTCGCCAAGTTGACCTACCAGATCACCGGCAGCGCCGGATCGGGGCACCCGTCGACCGGGGCTTCGCTGGTCCATCTGATTTCCGCCCTGCTGTATACGCACATGCGCCACGAGCCGGCCAACCCCGGCCACCCCTCGGCCGACCGATTGGTCCTGTCCGAAGGGCACGCCGTGCCCGTCGTTTACGCCGCGATGGCCGATCTGGGCATCCACTACCGAGACGGCGACGACCAGCTCAAGCCCATCACGCGCGAACTGGCCATGACCCTCCGCCAGCTCGACTCGCCGATCGACGGCCACCCCAACCCCGCGCTGGGCATGCCGTTCTTCGATGCCGCCACCGGCTCGCTGGGCCAAGGCCTCTCGGTCGCCGCGGGCCTGGCGGTGGCCGCGAAGCTCGACAACCTCGACAAGCGCATCTTCTGCATCATGGGCGACGGCGAATCGCGTGAGGGCCAGATCTGGGAAGCGATCGACTTCATCGCCGACCACGCTCTGAAAGCGGTGTGCCCGATCTTCAACGCTAACGCCTTCGGCCAAACCGCCGAGGTCTCCGACCAACAGTCCGCCGACACGCTGGTCGCCAAGCTGCAAGCCGCGCACTTCACCGTACTCGACATCGACGGCCACAACCCGACCGCGATCGTCGATGCGTTATCCGCTCACGCTCAGGCGCAACACGACCCCGACGCCGCGCCCGTTGCCATCGTTGCCCGTACCGTCAAGGGCTGGGGTTCTGCCTCGCAACAGGGCAACGGCCACCACGGCACCGCGCCCGCCGGTGAAGCCCTCGACGCCGTGCTCGAAGAGCTCGCCGCCACCGAACGAAGCATCGGCGCCGCGGCCGACACGCCGCTCAAGCTCCCGCTGATGTCGCCCAACAAACCCGAACCGACACAGGTACAGCCGGCCATGTCGTTCGAAGACGCGCTCAAATCCTTCGGCATGGAAGCCGTGTTGGAGAAAGGCCAGCTCGCCACCCGCAAGGCCTACGGCGTCGGCCTCCGCGCCGCCGGGCACGCCCGGTCGAACGTCGTCGCCCTCGACGCCGAGGTCAGCAACTCCACCGGTTCCGACGCCTTCAAGAAAGACGACGCCCTCGCGTCGCGTTTCGTCGAGTGCAAGATCGCCGAACAGAACATGGTCAGCGCCGCCCTCGGCGTCTCGGCCGCGGGCAAGGTGCCGTTCGTCTCGACTTTCGGCAAGTTTTTGGTGCGGGCTTACGACCAGCTCGAGATGGCGATCTTGTCGGGTAAACCGATCAAGTTCGCCGGCAGCCACGCCGGGGCCACGCTGGGGCCCGACGGCCCGTCACAGATGGCGTTGTGCGACGTGGCGTTCATGCGGGCGTTCAGCACGATGCGGACCCACTCGGGCCACCCCGGCATGGTCGTGCTCACGCCGTCGGACGCCTACTCCTGCTACGCCCTCGTCCAACAGATGGCCGAGTATGAAGGCTTCGCCTACCTCCGCACGCTGCGGCCCGACACCGAGTTCCTCTACGGCCCCGAGGACACATTCGTCCTCGGCGGCCACGAAGTGCTGATCGAGGGGCGAGACCTGTTGATCCTCGCCAGCGGCTACATGGTCCACGAAGCCAACCGAGCCCTCGAGAAGCTCGACGAGGCCGGCATCGACGCGACGCTGGTCGACCTGTACAGCCTGCCGTTCGACGAAGAGGCCATCGCCGACCTCGCCAACGAGAACAACGGCATGGTCCTCACGCTCGAAGACAACTACGGCAACGCGATGGGCAGCGCCGTGGCCGACGCGTTGGGCGCCACGGGCGACGGCTTCACCATCAACCAGATGCACGTCCGCCACCTGCCTAAGTCCGGCGGCACGCCCGACGAGCTCCTGCGCTACTGCAACCTCAGCGCCGACCACATCGTCGCCCAGGCCATGAACATGCTCGAACTCTCGGCGACGTGATCACTCCACTCGCTCAGAAGCAAAAGCCCACGGGTGATTTCCGATCACCCGTGGGCTTGTTGTTTCAGGTCACAAGTTGACCCGCCACGAGCGGGCTACTCCCCGCGACGCATCGACCAGTGGATGGCGTGTCGGGTGAGTTCGCTGCCGTTCTTGAGGTTGAGCTTAGCCTTGATTTTTTCGCGGTAAGTCTCGACGGTCTTGACCGACAGGTGCAGGCGGGCGGCGATCTCGCGGCTGGTGATGCCGTCGCCCAGCAGCTCAAAGACCTCCAGCTCGCGATCGCTGAGGGTCTCGACCGGGCTCTTGGCGGGGGCGTCGGCGGTGGCGACCTGGTTCAAGACCCGGGCGGTGGCGCTGGGGCTCAGGTAGATCTTGTTGTCGAGCACCTGGCGGATCGCGGTGACGATATTGTCGGTCGCCTGTTCTTTGCGGAGGTAGCCCGATGCCCCGGCCCGCAGAACACGGTCGGCGTAGAGCGCCTCGTCCATCATTGACACGACCAACATCTTGCAGGTCAGTTCAGCGGCGCGGATCGATTTGATCAGTTCCAGGCCGTGCCCGTCGCCCAAGGACAGGTCGATGAGCGCAAGGTCTGGCTTGAGCTCAGTCAAGACATCGAGAGCGGTGCCGACGTCGGCGGCCTCGCCGCAGACCTCCAGGTCTTCGTTGTCGTTGATCAATTCGATCAAGCCCCGACGGACGATGGGGTGATCGTCTACGACGACCACACGGGCGGTTTGCGTTTGATTCATAGCAAAATTCTCTGTCGTGTTATGCATCAGTCGACAACTCCCGGAGACGTGGGGCCGGCGCGGCCGGCAGGTAACAGCACACGGTCGTGCCGGTTTCGGAAGAGGACTTGAACGTAATTGTAGCGCCGATTGCCTCGGACCGGAAGCGCATGATGCTCAAGCCCCGGCCCGCCTCGGGGCCTTGGAGTTCGCCGGCCTGGACGGCGGCGGGCATCCCGATGCCGTCGTCGCGGACCGTCAGCGTGAGCCCGGACTCGTCGTCGGCGAGCGTCAGCTCCACCCGCTTGGCCCGGGCGTGCTTGGCGACGTTGTGGACCGCTTCTTGAGCGATCAGGACGAGGTGGTTCGTGGTTTCGACGTCCAGCTCCCGCGGCGAGCGCGGGCAACTGAACTGCACGGGCAGCTGATGGACCAGCCGCGTCGCTTCCGCGATGCTCTCTAGCGCGTCTTCGAGCTGGTCGGGGTTGATGGGCTCGGGCGTCAGGCCGCTGATCAACCGGCGCACCTCGCGGTTGGCCTCGCCGACCATGCGGGCGAGCTCGGCCACCCGCTCGGCGTCGTCCTCGGACTTGGCCGCGATACGCCGACGCAACGACTCGGCGAGCATGTTGATCCCCGTCAGCTGCTGGCCGAGCGTGTCGTGGAGCTCGTTGCCGAGTATCTGGCGCTCTCGGGCCGCCTGATCGACCTGGGCCTGGGCGAAGAGCCGCTGGCGGTTGGCGGTGATATCGGTCAGCGCGATCAGAGCCCGCGAGAGGTCGGGTTGGCCGTCGCTCTCGGGGATCTCCAGCCGGAACAGCACGTCGATTTTTTTGCCGGCCACATCGTAGAGGTACGTCTGCATCTCGGCAGACCGCTGCCCGTTCCAGACCGTCAACAGCTTGAGCCGCCACGGCTCGGGCGGCGTGCCGTATTTCGAGTTGCGCAGCATCCCAAGCAGCTCGTCGAGATCGGCCGTGCCGACCAGTTCGTGCGTCGCCTGGTTGACCCCCTTGAGTTTCACCAGGCCTCGAGCCTTCTGCAGCTCACCGGGGGACGCGTCAAGGTAGGCTTCGAGGTCGGTCACGCCTCGGCGCCGCAGCTCGCCGAACCATTCGCCCAACCCCGACAGATCCTGTTCCCAAACCGACACGGGAACCCGATCAAACAAACCCCGGAAACGTTTTTCGCTTTTCCGTAAACGCTCGGTGGTCTGCTTGAGCTCGGTCACGTCGGAGGCGATCGCGATGACGCCCTTGGGTTCACCATCGTCGCCGTAGAGCGGCACCTTATCGGTACGGATGTAACGGGTATCGCCGTCGGTCTGCAGTTTCTCAATGTAGCCCAACTTGGGCTGACGCGAACGGATCACCGCGAGGTCGTCGACATGATACGCCTCGGCCTCCTCGGGGTAGAACTCCGAGCTGTGCCGGCCTTCGATCTGTGAAACTTCCAACCCCATCGCCTCGCTCACCGCGCGGTTGACGCGTAAGATGTTGTTGTCGGCGTCCTTGTAGAAAACGAACGCCGGGATCGCATCAAGGATCGTCTGGTTCTCCTCGCGCTGGCGCATAATCTCCTGCTCGTCCCGCTTGCGATCAGAGATATCTCGCGTGCTGATCGCGACGCCGTCGGCCACGGGAATGACTTGGTGGGCCATCCACGCCGCAACGATACCCTCGTCTTGCGCATCGATCGGGAACTCGTCGTAGATCGCTTCTTTCGTTTCCGTGACTTTCTTGTAGCGCTCGAAGAAGCCGTCCGTTCGGTTCACCGGGAGCATCTCGCAGAGCCGCTGCCCGATCACCTGCTCCCGGGAGCGGGAAACCATATCGGCTCCGCGCTGGTTGAGATCGACAAACACGAAATCGATGATCTCCCCGCCGTCGTCGCGCACCGCGTCGAGCAGGAAGAACGCGTCGAGCCCACCCTCGGCCGCGGCGCGGTAACGCTCCTCGCTGAGGCGTTGCCGGTCCTCGGCGACCACGCGTTCGGTGATGTCCTCGGTCACCCCGACGATGCGGACGACGTTGCCCGATTCGTGGTGGACCGGGAAGCCGCGGTCACGCACCCATCGCTGCGACCCGTCGGGCCGGAGGATGCGGTAGATCTCGTCGAACGCCTGGCGATCGACCCGGCGGAAGGTCTCGTTGACCCGGCCCCGGTCGTCGGGATGGACCGACTCGATCCACTGCCGCGGATCGTCGAGTACGTCGCGGGCCGGGCGATCGAACACCTCTTCGAACGCCGGGCTGAGATAGATCATCTGGCGCATCGACCAGTCGAAGATCCAGAATACCTCACGCAGGTGGTCGGCGAGTTGCTGGAATCGGGTCTCGCTCTCGCGCAATGCCTCCTCGGTTTTCTTGTGCGCGGTCACGTCACGGCCGACGGACTGAAACTCGATCGCGTGGCCCGACCGATCGAAAAACGCGCGGTCGGTCCACGAGTGCCAGGCGACCGTGCCGTCGGACCGCAGGACCTGGTGTTCGTAGGTGTGGGTCGGCCGGTCCGGGGTGAGCTTGCCGAGTTCGGCGAGGATCGGGGCGTGGGCCTCGGCCGGGACCAGATCCAAAAACGGCCGGTGCAGCAGCGCTTCCGCCGTGCGTTCGAAGTACACGCAGTACGCCCGGTTCACGAACGTCAGCGTCGTATCCGGCAGGAACCGGCAGATCATCTCGGTCTGGTCTTCGACGACCATCCGGTAGCTGGGTTCGTCTTGGAGGCTGGTGCGTAATGCGGGGGCAGATCCCGACGACGTGATCAGCAGCAGCACGCACCGCCTTTCATCATCGCCGACAAACACCGAAGCCGTGACCGAACCACCGGGCCAAGCGAAGTCCCGAGATTGATCGGCTGAGCCTTCGGCGCAGAATGCTCGGAGCCCGGACGCCAACGCGGCCATGCCCCGGTCCGAGTCCAGGTGGTCGAACACGCACCGGCCCGGCTCGATCCCGACGAACCCGTGATCAGTCGCCCCGCCCGCCTCAACCCAGTGCCGGTTCACCGATTCGATCACCCCACGCTCGTCCAGCACCGCCGCTGCGATCGGCAGGGCGTCGAACAAATGTTCGGGATGGGGCGCGGTGCGTGGCGGAATCAGAAAGCCTCGGGATAACTGAAACGGACGGAACAACCCACCACTCTAAGGTTTTACTTCGGCTATCCCAACACCCGACGGCAATCGAAATGACGGCTTCACAAGAATTTTTGGCTCTTTAGGGGACCGCCCGACCCCGCCGCCAGAGTTCGACGTACCGCGCGTGTCCCGACCGGCCTAGAGCGGCGTCTTGAAACCCATCGCCCGCAACGCGCACCAGCCCGACCACCCCTCGAACACCGCAAAACCGCCGCCGACCACGCCGCCGATCACCGCGAACCACCACGCGCCCGATAACCCGAGCGTCGGGATCAGCGCCGCCAGCACGCCCGCGCCGACCAGTGTGAGCAGTCCTGTGACCAGCCGTACCGCTTTGCCTTTCGCGTTGATGTTGCACCGCATGATTACAGTTTAGGCCCGGGCCGTCGCGCGGGCGTGGAGCCCGCATATCGGCTCCGGCACTACGCGGCCTTGGCCCAGTTTTTGATTGACCTGGTACGGTGCCGATCCCGCCTCCGAGGGTGCTACACTTGCCCGCATGATTGATCGTAAGTTCACCCAGCGTTTGCTCAGCCCCGGCGACTTCCCCGCGTCCCGTGAGGATCTCCGGGTCATTGGCGTTTTCAACCCCGGCGCGGCCCGCCTGCCCGACGGACGGATTGTGTTGATGGTGCGCGTCGCCGAGTCGCCGATCGAGCAGCGCGACGGCTTCCACGCGCTGCCGTCCTGGAACGCGGACGGGGCATTGGCGGTCGAGTACCTGCCCGAAGACCAAGACATCCTGGTTGACCCACGGAAAGTCGTTCGCGCCGCTGATCAACTCATGCGGCTCAAATTCGTCAGCCACATCCGTACGTTCGTGCTCGACGCCGCCGGCACCGCGATCGATCACGAGCTCGAGCCGCTCACCTGCCGGGGGCCGTACGAAACCTTCGGCGTCGAAGACCCGCGCATCACGCTCATCGACGGCACCTACTTCATCACGTACGTCAGCGTCAGCGAACACGGCGCCGCGACCTCGCTGGCCACGACCACCGACTTCCGGACCTACGAACGGCACGGCATTATCTTCTGCCCGGAGAATAAAGACGTGATGCTGCTGCCCGAGAAGATCGACGGCCGGTTCGCCGCGCTGCATCGACCCAATACGTTCCAGCGTTTCTGCAAACCCGAGATGTGGCTCGCGACTTCCGAGGACGCCAAACACTGGGGCGGGCACCGATTTGTATGGGCCGGGCGGTACGCCTGGGACAACGACCGCATCGGCGCGGGCGTGCCACCAATCCGGATCGACCTCAGCGGGACGCGGGGCTGGCTGGAGATGTACCACGGCAGCCGACGGGCGACGAAAAAAGGCGAAGTCGGGGCGTATATGGCGGGTTTGCTCTTGCTCGACCCCGACGATCCGGCGAAGGTGATCAAGCACACGCCCGAGCCGATTATGGCAGCGCAAGAAAACTGGGAGATGAACGGGTTTGTGCCCAACGTCGTGTTCCCGACGGGCGTGGTCGAAGACGGCGACCGGTGGCTGGTGTATTACGGCGCGGCCGACACCCACGTCGGCGTGACCGCGTTTCCCCTCGAAGCATTAGTGGGAGCCTTGCGATGAAAACGGTAGCGGTGACCGGGGCGAGCGGCGCGATCGGGCGGGCGGTGATGAAGGGCCTGGCCGACCGGTACGAGTTGCGGCCGATGTCGCGGTCGATCAACAGTACGGACCTCAACGACCCGCAGGGTCTGGCCGAGAAATTTGCCGGCTGCGACGCGCTGATCCACCTCGCGTGGGGCTATACGCGCAACGAAGAAGAGCAGGGCACCGGCTCGCTCCGCAACATCACCATGCACCAGAACGCGCTCAACGCGGCGCGGCAGGCGGGCGTGAAACAGGCGATCATGGCCAGCTCGGTGCACGCCGACTTCTTCTACGACTGGATGGGCCCGGGCCTCTTGAACACCGACCGCCAGCAGCGTGCCAACGGGCTCTACGGCGGGCTCAAGCTCCTGGTCGAAGCGATCGACCAGGAGCTGGCCGACCCAGACCTGCGTATCGCCGACGTCCGCTACGGCGGGGTCACCGACGACGGTCGGCCGCATCCCACCGACACGTGGGAACGCCGCGTGTGGCTCAGCCACCCCGACTTGTGCGCGATGTACGACGCGATCCTCAGCCACCCCGATCCGCCGGTTTACGCGAAGTTCTATGCCGTCTCGGACAACGAACACCGGGTACACGACACGGTCAATCCCTTCGGCTGGGAACCCAAAAATTCGGCCGAGACCGACATCCGCGCGGAGCTGTCACCTTGAGTGCTTTATTACCCCGACTCGAAACCCGTTGTTTGCTGACCCCGACCGACCTCCCGCCTTCACGCGACGGGTTCGAGGTTGTCGGCGCGTTTAACCCGGCGGCGATCCAGCTCGACGACGGCTCGGTCGTGATGCTCGTTCGCGTCGCCGAGCAGCCGACCGAGCGCCGCGACGGCCTGATTCCCTCGCCGCGCTACACCCCCGACGGCGACATCGCCATCGACTGGATCAACGCCGACACGGTCGACACAAACGACCCGCGGTTGGTGGTGTTCTCAGATACGGGGTTCAAGCGGCTGACGTTCATCAACCACTTGCGTGTCGTCCGGCTGGCCGACGACGGCGTGACGGTGAACGAGATCGGCCCGGTCCTCGATTTCCACGCCGACCACGCGACGTTCGGCCTCGAAGACCCGCGGCTGACACGCATCAACGGCACGTTCTACATCACCGCCGTGGGCGCATCCTTCCACGGCGTGTGCACGGTCTTGCTTTCCACCGACGACTTCAAAACCGTTACCGACCACGGCATCGTGTTCTGCCGGGAAAACAAGGACATCGTGCTGTTCCCCGAAAAAATCGGCGGGCGCTACGCCGCGATCCATCGGCCGACCGGCAAGTTCGAGGTAACCAACCCCGAGATGTGGCTCGCCTACTCGCCGGATCTGAAATATTGGGGCGAGCACGCGCCGCTCTGGGGCAGTGGGCAGACCACACGCGGCGATGCCGCGACGCCCCACAAAGGTGTCGCAGGTACGTGGGACGACGGGCGGATCGGCGGCGGTGTCCCGCCGATCCGTACGGACCGCGGTTGGCTGAAGATCTACCACGCGTCCTGCAAACCCGGGCCCGACGAGCCGATTGGGGTCTACGCGGCCGGGGCGCTATTGCTCGATCTCAACGACCCGTCTCGGGTGCTGGCGGCGTCGCCCGACGCGTTCATGCGGCCCGAGCTGGATTTCGAGAAGCAGGGGTTTGTGAAGGCGGTGGTGTTCCCGACGGGGCACGCGACGCGGGGGCAGGACCTGCTGCTGTACTACGGTGCCGCGGACACGAACGTCGGAGTGGTGCGATACCGTTTGGCCGATCTTTTGGACTCGCTGCGGCCGATCGGCTGAGTAACCACCGCCGGCCGAGATGACTCGATTCAACGGAGCAAGGCCGGGGGGGCGTAAAAAAAGCCGCCGACGTCGGGACCCCCAACGTGCGGCGACTAATTCTCCCCGCCTGGCGGCGGCATCAGACTCGGGCCGGACCCCTATCGGGCTTCCCTTCTTCAGCCGCCGATTCCTTTGAGCAGATCGCTTGCCCCGCCAAGCTCTTTGGCTTTGCTGAGCGTGTCCTTGAGGCCGACGAGTTTGTCGGCGTAGCCCTCGGGCAGGCCGACCTTTTCGAGCGCCGCGATCCACTTCTCCGCGTCGTCGAAGTTCTGGTCTTTGATCAACTTGGTGACTTTCGCGAAGGCCGACTCGGCCTGGCCGGCGTCGAGGGTCTCGCCTTCCTCGAGGCTGTCGAGGCTGATGTCGCCGGCGTCGGAGCCGCCCACGATTTCCTCGACCTTATCCTTGCCGGCTTCGACTACATCTTCGACCGCGTCCTTGCCTTCTTCAAGAGCTGCTTCGCCGGCTTCTTTGACTTCGTCCATCACGTCGCCCGTCGCTTCGCCGGCTTCCGACACGGCCGACTCGACCGCGTTGGTCGCTTCTTCCACGTCGCTCTGATCGCAGCCCACGATCAATCCCGCCGTCAACATGAACGCCAAAGTGAAATGTTTGTTCATCATGTGATTCCTTTGTGTTTTTATCACTGGCCGGAGTCGGCCCTAGAGATCAATCGAAGGGCCACACGGACCACCCGCGAACCACCTGAACGAATTGATCATCTTACTCAAAAAAGAGCGACACGGCGGACTAGCCGCCGCGTCGCCCGGTTCCTCGGGCGTGGCCGGGGGAGTCCAACGCACCGAGGAGGGTCAAGGTCCTGTCCATTGCCCTCCGGGCGACGAACGGGCCGGACCCACGGCCTGTCCGTATGGATTTCGAGCCGTGTTATCAGCTCACTCATAAATACGGCAATACCCCTAACGCAAACCATCGGGCGAGACCTGATCGGTCGGCTCGCTTTCCCCGAGTCGATCGACCGCGGCGTGCCGAAAACTCGGCTCGATCCCCTCCGCCCCTGCGTCTCGAACTGTACAACTCCCCGACCAAGCCACGCTTATGAGAAGCAACGCGCCGCACATCGAGGTGCGGAATAAGCCACGGAGGTCCGAAGGCTCTTCGTTCGAGTGGCGTGAAACGGGGGTTGCATCTAACCGGTGACTCATACACACAAACATATGCCAGCCCTCGAACCAGACCTATCAGGCTGCCCCTGAATCGCGTGTTGGTAAACCCCTAGACCCGGTCCTACCCGTCGAGTTGAGTCAGCCCCTCGCGGATCGCGAACTTGGTGAGCTCGGCGATACTCCTGGTGCCGAGCTTCTGCATGACGTGCTGACGATGGGTCTCGATGGTCTTGACCGATACAAACAGGTCCGCGGCGATCTCTTTGGTCGCTCGGCCTTCGGCGAGCAGTTGCAGCACCTCGCGCTCGCGGGCCGTGAGACTGGCGAATACGTCGGAGTCGGCCGTGCGATGATCCTGGACGTAGTCGTCGATCACCACTTGGCCGATCGCGGGGCTGACATAGGTCTTGCCTTTCATGACGGTGTCGATCGCGAGCTTAAGCTCATCGAAGGCACAGTCCTTGAGCAGGTACGCCGAGGCCCCGGCCTGGAACATCCGCCGGACGAAACGTCCGTCGGACAGCATCGACAGCGCCACGATCTTCACCGAAGGCATTGACGCCATAACTTGGCCCGCGGCCTCGATGCCGTTGAGGTCGGGCATGCCGACGTCCATGACCAACACGTCAGGCCGTAATTCCTCGGCGAGGGCGAGGGCGTCTCGGCCGTTGGCCGCCTCGCCCACCACGGCGTACCCGTCCAGCGACTCCACCAGGGCCCGCACGCCGTCGCGCACGATCTGGTGGTCGTCGGCCAACACGATTTTGATGCTCTTCACCACACGCCACTCACAACGGGTCAACGCCAGGCCCGGCCTCCGCGGGAAATCTCCGGCCGTACTCAGTGTACCGGCTTATCGTCTTTTGCCACCGGGTCCTCGGGGGTCGTTTCTTGCGGGACCTGGATCCGCACCCGCGTGCCCCCGCCGGACCGGCTGTCTACCCGCATCGACGCGCCAAAGTGAGCCAGCCGCTCCCGCACACTCAGCAAGCCGAACCCGCCGGCGCCCACAACCGGTCGATCCAGCACTAACGGGTCGAAACCCCGCCCGTCGTCGGCCACACCCAGCACCACCGCCCCGCCTTCCAGCCGCATCGACACGTCCAGCCGATCCGCCCCCGCGTGCTTGAGCGTGTTGGTGATCAGCTCGCGCACGACCTGAAACAGCAACACCTCGACGTCGGTCGGCAGCGACTTGTCCGCGTCGTCTTCCGCAAACCGGCAGGCAAGCGACTCGTGGCGCTTCTGAATCTGGTCGACCAAACTCGCCAGCGTCGCCGCCAGCCCGAGCTCGTACAACATGGGCGGGCTGAGTTCGAACGTCAGCGTGCGCGTCGAGGCGATCGCCTGCTCCAGCAGTCCCAGCGTGTCGTTGAGCCGGCCTCGGGTATCGGCGTTTTCAGTCTTCGCGCGCTCAGCCGAGAGCTGCATCTTCACGACCGCGAGCAGTTGCCCGATGTGGTCGTGCAGCCCGATCGCCAAGCGGTGGCGCTCGCGTTGCTCGGCCAGCGCGACCTTCGACGCCAGCGAGCGCAGCTGCTCGTTGCTCTGGTTCAGCTCGCGGGTCCGCTCTCCGACGCGCTGCCGGAGCTGGTCCTCGACCATCTGCCGCACCGCCAACTCGCGGTCCATGGTCAGTCGGCGGGTCCGCGCGGTCTGCAGGATGCTCTGGGTCTGCGAAAACTCTGTGCCCACGCCCGAAACCACCAGCACATCCCGGCCGTCGACCTTCAACGCGACCGCTTCGAGTTGATGATCCACCCCGTTGCGGTCCGGCTCGGCCCACACGTCGGAACTCAGCCGCTCCGCCCCCCGGCCCGCCCACACATCGCGGGCTTCCTCAATGAAAAAGTCCAGGTACGCAAACGCCCCCGCCACGTCGCCGGCTTGAGCAACCCCGCACCCAAAGCTCTCGGCCCACTCGGGCACCTGCCCCACCCACTCAAACCCTGTATCTTCGCCGCCGTCCCGCACCGCGACGAGCAGCCCCATGGCCCGCACCACGCCCGCCAGCAGCGCCGCCTCGCTCACCGTGTCACCTCCCGCGCGAGTTGCGTGAACGCCCGCTCCACCGCGTCTCCGGTCTTCGCGCTGGTGCGCAGCGTCGCCGCCGCCGCATTACGGAGCCCCAACAGATCGCCCCCGACGTCTTCGATCGCCCATTGCTCCCGCAGGTCGTCCTTGTTGAGCACTAGCACGAACGGCAGCTCGCCCACCTCGTCCAGGACCCGCCGGTGCAGCAAGAGCGCCGTCTCCAGCGTGTCGGGCCGTGTGCCGTCCACGACCAGCAGGTACCCCGCCGCGCCCCGGAGGTAGCGCATCTGAACCGACACGAAGTCGTCTTCGCCCGCCAGGTCCCACAAAATCAGCGACACCGGCGACCCGTCGAGCTCGACCGTCTTCTTGTCGATCTTGACGCCGATGGTCGACTGGTACTTCTCGGAATACAGGCCTTTGACAAACCGCGCGACCAGGCTGGTCTTGCCGGTCGCGAACGCCCCGAGCATGCAGACCTTCCGGGACTCCACGGTTACTCCCCTTCCGCCGCGGCGTCGAGGAACACTTCGGCCGATACGGGCATCTCGCCGGGGAACGGTACCCAGCGCTGCACCACCTCGTCGCTGCTCAACCCCGACGCCTCAAGGATGTCCTGCGGGCTCAAAGCCGCGTCGGGATCGTATAAACCTTTCACCGACGACCGGCCCCACCAGTCGTGGTCCTCGCCCACCAGCATCACGCCCGGCGTCGTCTCTAGCCGCTCGATGTAATCCGCCCACCGCCGGTTCGAAACCCACGCCGCGACGATAAGCGCCAGCACCAACACCGCGACGCCGAGCGTGACGAGCACCAGCCCCGGCGAGGCCTTGCGTTTCTCGTCCGCTTCGGTAGCGACGATCAGGCAACGCTCGAGCTGCGGTTGGGCCACCGCCATCTGGCTCTGGTCGCCCTTGAAGACGTCTAGCCGATCGGCGTGCGCCCGGTGGATGTCTTCCAACGTCTCCTGCAGCAGCCCCCGCAGCGACTCGGGCCCCGTGCCGCGCACCGCCACGGCCAGCACCGCCTGCGGCCCGCGCTCGACCCACACGCTCACCTCGCCGACCCGCAGGTTGCGCAGCCCGATGGCCGGGTCGGCGTGGAACGAGTCGCGCACGAAGTCGGTGATCGCGGTGAACATCGCCGCGACGAGTTGTTCGTCCTCGGCATCGACGCCGTCGGCGGTGAGGTGCTGCATGAGCAGCCCCGACTCCTTGTGGATCAGGAACACCTGCTCGACGCGGAACTTGAGCGTGTGCAGCAGCACGACCTCGGCGAACGATTTACCCGTCCGCGCCGCTTCGATCCGCCACTTGATCGACCGCACCGAGAGGCTGTGCTCGAGCGCGGTGTTGAGCGACTGCACCGCCCTGGCCATCGCGTCGCTGACGGCCTTACGGATCGCCGGACCGATGACGGGGAACACCGCGTCGATCATCGGCTGGGGGTTGTTCTTCACCGACGTCTGGATCGCGCCCTCGACGGTGGATGCCAGGGCCCGGGACAGCTGGTCGTCCTGCTTCTCCCGCAGCGACACCGCCCGCGGCAGCACCGCGGCGATGTCTTCGGCGTGGGCGCCCAGACGGTTGCGCATGTCCTGCAACTCGGGGCCGACCAAGAGATCACGGACTTGGGCCAAGCGCTCGGCGTCGGCCTCGATATCCGGCATCGCGGCGCTTTCGCCGCTTTGGTTGAGCCGAGGTTGATCGGGCATAAATATCTCTACGTGTTGAGTATTGAGACAGCTCAGAGTATATCGCGGCCCCCACACAAGCCGCCGTTTGGGCCGGAGCTAAAAGTCGAAAAAGTGGAGCCGGGTTGCTTAATTCGTGTCGGGAGGTTCCCGATAGGCTGGTGGGGCTGGTTCGAGCTGATTTCCGGAGAATGTAGTGGCCAGCCCGTATTCCATCTTGTTTGTCGACCGGGCTACGATCATCCGTGAACCCCTCGCCGCCGCCGTTGCCGCCGAGGGTTATCTCACCCTTGCGGCCGGAGACGGCGAAGAAGCGTTCGAGATCGCCACGATGTGCCCGACCTCGCTGCTGGTTCTCGATCTGGAACTGCCGGGGGTGCACGGCGTGGAGTTATTGAAACGCCTCCGGGCCCACCCCGCCCACACGAAAACACCGGTCATCCTGCTCTTCCAAGGCACGGACCTCAAGGCGGTTCAAGACGCTGTCGAACTCGGCGTAAAAGACTACCTCATCAAAACCAAGTTCTCGCTGAGCGCTCTGCTGGAAATGATCGCCCGCTACTGTCCGCCCGTCAAAGCGGAAGCCACACCGAATACACTGGCGACGCCGAAGCCCGAGGCGTCTACGCCCCGACCCGCTGCCCGATCGGCAAGTCCGGTCCGCCCCAAGCCGCGCGCGGTGGCGTCGGCCTACCACCACAACATCGCCGACAGCACGGTCATCAAGTCGCTAAACCCTTTGCTGATCCGAGAAGAAATCGACGCGGTCATCCAAGGCGTCGCGCGGCTGCCGATCCTCGCCTCATCCAAGAAACGTTTCGAACAACTCATCTCCTGCGATGAAGGTTCGCTCAACGACGCCACAGCGGTGATCCACGACGACCCGTCGCTGGCTCTACACGTGTTACGCAAGGCCAACGACGAACACTCCGGCCAAGCCGAGCCGGCCACGAGTATCCATCTGGCGTTAAGTCGACTGGGTCTGGGAGCGGCGCACGAACTTCTGCAAACCCTCGAAACCCAGCCCGAGCCGGCCGCCGACGGCCTCGATTATGACGGCGTCGCCTTCTGGGAGCACAGCGTGGGGACGGCGATTTTAACGGCCGACCTGGCCCGCGAAGCGGGCGGGAAGCCCGACGATATCGGCACCGCCTACACCGCCGGGCTTATCCACGACATGGGGCGTCTCCTGCTGGCCTGCCGCATCGGGCCGCGCTATGCCGAGGTCCTGGAAACCTCGCAGGCGATGGCCGTACCGCTGGCGGACTGCGAAGCACACCTGCTGCTCGAAACCCACGCGACGCTGATGGACAAGGTGCTGCGGGGCTGGGGTTGTGGGCCCGACCTGGCAAACCCGGTGGGGCTACATCACACCCCGCCGAGCGAGTCTCGCCACCTGGCGGGCAACTCGATCGACCTGCTGAATCAGCTGCGTCTGGCCGACGGACTGATCCACGCCCAACTCAAAGGGCACGCCGGAGACGACACCGTCATCGCCACCGACGCGCTGGCCAAGAACGTCGGTGTAGACCCGAGCCGGCTCCGCATCATGATGGAAAAGTTGCCTGAGCAAATCGATAAGCGCCGGCGCGACGCGTTCCCCGCTCGTTCTCTATCCGATCGCCCCTCCAAGGTGTCGCGCCTGCTCGAGGATATGCCTTGCCCGTCCAGGCCGATTTACGCGGGCCTCGAGCCGGACACCGACGCCATCCACTACCTCGTTCAGACGCTAAACCCCCACGGCTCCACCCCCAACGTGATCGTCGCGCACGTCCGCAGTGTCCGCGAACGCAGCGAGGTCGCCTCCAAGATCCACCGTGTGGAACTCGACGCGGGCCAAGGAAAACTCCCGCTCGTCGTCGTGTCCCCCAAGGGCAACATCCAACTCGATCCTGCGGTCGGCCTCGGCCGTGAGATACGCTCAACCAAGCTCCCGCTCCACCCCGAAGCTTTCGCCCGCCTGCTGGACAAGCTCGCGGCTTCCGAGCCGAAAGCGGCTTGACCTTCTCAAACGCCAACTCCGGCCGGGTTCGCGTTGCGTCGCGGGGCGGGTCGCGTAAACTGTGCGGTCCGAGCCACGCCGGAGTGGCGGAATTGGCAGACGCGGTGGATTCAAAATCCACTGGTGGCAACACCTTGTGGGTTCGAGTCCCACCTCCGGTACTTCACCCCGCTGCGGCGGGTTTTTGTTCTTTCGTTACGCAGTTGCTCTCGTGCCTGGCGGCCTGCCACCAAAACAGGCCTAAGATCGGTAGCGCGTATACCCCGGCAAACACGAATGAGACGGGGCACTGGGGGTCATCACAGCGATTGACGACCCAGTCGTATAGGTACAAGAACCAGCCCCCGTACAGGGTGTTGGCCGCTGCGAGGTAGCCTTGGGCACCCGACGTGGTGTGGCGCAAGCTAAACCAAGCATCCACCACCCATGGCCAGCCCACGATCAATACGGCAAACGGTACCGCGGCCCATCCGCTCAGGTTCCAGAGTAACAAACCACAGACCGACATCGCCGCTACCCCTATCGCTACGTTCAACCCTTTCACGCCGACACCCTCGCGAAAGACGGACCGCGTGACCGAGCGTATTTGCTCGCGAACAGGTCACGCCGCCACCGGGTCTGTTCGTCGCTGTACAGCCGAACCGCCAAGTCGCGGAATCCCTCAGTAAGCTGCTCGGCGGTCATGCCTCGCGGCTCGTAGTTCAGGTCGAACAACGTGCACCGCTCCCACTGCCCGTCGTGGGTCAGGCGCCCCTCGGCCTTGAGCCGTCGGTACAACGGCGTGCCGGGGAACGGTGTCTGCAGCGTGATCTGCACGTCGTACAGCTCGTAATCGACCGCGGCGTCGAACACGCGGTCGAAGATGTCGGGGCCGTGGCCGTCGAGGCCGATCACGAAGCAGCCGTTGACGCGGATGCCGTGGGACTGGATGCGGCGGACCGCCTCGCGGTGCCGGGGCAGCTTGCGCCGCTTCCAGTCGCCGCGCAGCTCGAGCAGGTTCAGACCCGCCGCCGTCGGGCTCTCCAGACCGATGAGCACCTGCGCACAGCCCGCCGTGCGCATCATCGCCAGCAGCTCGTCGTCCTCGGCCACGCCGAGGTCGGTCTCGGTGAACCAACGCACCCGACGCTTGGCCAACTCGGGGAGCAGCCGCTTCCAGTGCGCCCGGTTCACGAAGCTGTTGTCGTCGGCAAACTCCAGGAACGGCCGGGGCCAACGCTCGATGATCGCGTCCACCTCCGCCAGCACCTTCTCGACCGGCTTGATCTTGTAGCGGTTGGTCAGCAAAATCGAGCTCGCGCAGAACTCGCACCGCAGCGGGCACCCCCGCGTGGTCTGCACCGTGATCCGGTTGTAGCGGTCCATGTCGAGCAGGTGGTACGCGGGCATCGGCGCGTCGCGCAGGTCGAACTCGTCCGGCTGGCTGCGGTAGATCTTCTTTAGCGCTCCCGACTCGGCGTCCGCGAGGATCCGCGGCCAACACACCTCGCCCTCGCCGACCATCACCGCGTCGCAATGCCCCAGCGCCTCGTCGGGCTGCGTCGTGACGTGCAGCCCGCCCATGACCACCTTCGCCCCCGCGGCCCGCAGGATGTCCGCCACCCGGTACGCTTCAGGCGCCTGGGCACTGAACGTCGAGATCGCCACCAGATCGAAGTTATCGCCCAGGCTCAGGTCGTCGAGCTGTTGGATGTCCCTGTACACCACCGCGTGTTTGGGCGGCGTCATCCCCGCCAGTGTCAGCAGCCCCAGGCTGGGCAGCGACGCGATCGTCTGGCTACGCTCCACGAATCCTGGCAGGGTCAAGCCCAGGCGCAACAGCTCCTGGTCGCACGCCCGCACCCCGCTCATCGCGATCAATCCGATCCTCACGACACACCACCTTTCATGAACAGCCCCCACACCAAAGACCCGGCAAACCCAAGGACACCCCCGCCCAGACCCAACACCGGGATAAAGAAGAGGTGACGCAGCGGCTTACGCCACGCCGCCAGGAAACAAACGACCGGCATGGTGACGCCCCCGGAAAGCGTCAACACCCCGACCCCCAGAAACACCCCCGGAAGATCCATTGCGGCCGGCATCGCGTCTTTGAACACAATCGAAGTGATGCCCATCATCATCGCCAACATACCCGTCCCGAAGAACGAGATGTGTCCCAGCCGCGCCAGCCGCCGCCGCCACGAGCCGTACCCACCCATGAAGTCCGCGCGGTGAAACCCCAGACCCAACACCGCCCCGCTGACAATGCCCAGAGCGAACCAGACCCAGCCAAACGTGATGAGCACCTGATCCATGACACCACCTCAATCACCAGAAACATCCTGTGACGCCGTTACATACGGCAGCCACGGACAACGGGTTACACGAAAACCCCGGCCGCCCTGCAAGCTTCAAGGCGCTTTCAGGTCCACATCCCCGAAGAGCTCGTTCACCACCGCAAACGCGCCCATCGTGCCGGCCACGATGCCGAGGCTCGATATTGCCCGCCACGGCACACCCTCGTTCGCGTAATCCCACACCGCCAACAGACACAACGCCCCGCAGGCGAAGATCGACAGCGAGATGATCCCGAACGCCGCGGTCCGCACCGCTTTCTTCGGCAAAACCCCTTTGCGTCGCTGGTTGCGCCACCCCGGCTCGTCCCGCCGCCCCGACCGATCCAGTTCCTTCACCAACACCGCCTCAGACATCACTATTCTCCTGTTTCGGGAAAACACAATTAAGTAAGTGATTACTTACGTTATAATGTAAGTATGTACTTACGCCTCCGGCGTGTCAAGCTTTTTCTGGCCGATATTTTCCCGTGCCGCCGCCCCGGCGGGCCGCCCCGCGAGTCCAGCCATGCCCCGACCTAACCGCAGCGAAGAACGCCGTGCCGAGTTAATCCCGATCCTGGCCCGGGCGTTTGCCGACCTGGGCTACGCCTCGGCGACGACGGCCGCGCTCGCCGAAGCGGCCGGCCTGCGCGAGAACCAGCTCTACCGGCTGTGGCCGAGCAAGAAGGCCATGTTCCTGGCGACCATCGAGCACCTCTACGACCTGCAGACCCGGTGGTGGTCGCAGATGCTCGCCGAGAGCGACCCCGCCGAGGCCGCGCGGCGCATCCTCGAGGAAGAGGGCCGACACCGCGGCGAGAGCGGGCTGCACCGCATTATCTTTGCCGGGCTGTCTGAGGCCGACGACCCCGAGATCCGTGCCGCAATGGCGAACTTCTACCAGCGGTTCCACAAGTTCATCGTGACGGTCCTCAAGCGGAAGCCCGGGCCCAACGACTGCGCCACCCCCCCGCCGCTCGCCGCGTGGTCGCTGATCGCGCTGGGCACGTTCTCCAACATCGCCCGAGAGCTCGACATCTTCGGCATCCCCACGCAGCGCCGCCTGATGAGCGAAGTCGGCGCGGCCCTGGCCGGGTTGGACGACTGATTCTCGAATACTAATGCCTTAGGGCGTCTCCCCCGCCGGCGGCGCATAGGTCGCCGCCTCGCGGTCCGACGCCTGGATGACCTGATTCAGCGCCCGGGTCGGGTCGCGGAAGAACGTCGGCGACCACAGCCGTTCGAGTTCCCAGCCCTGCCAACGCAGGATCCCGCAGCGGTAGATGTCCCACTCCACCGCGTCGGGCGCAAGATCGAATCGCGAAAAGTCACACATCACGCCGACCGTCACGTCCTCGGCCCGCGTGGGGTGGTGCAACGCCAGGTCCACACAGAACCCGTCGTTGCCCCAGTGCACGTCCGACGCCACGCTGTGCTTGCGTGCCAGCCGGCCCGCCACCGCCGACGCCCAGCGTGAGGGGTTGCGCGTCCGCCGCACGAACGCCTGCGCCTCGGCCGCGGCGGCTTGTTCGAGCACGCGGTGGTTCTGCTCGTAGGCCTCGTCGAGGGTCTCGGCGTAGCGCAGGTACGCGAACAGCAGCCACGAGCCCGACGGCGTCGCGCCCTCGGGCGGCCGCTCGAACGACCGGTAGACGTCCGCGGGGATCGACGTGACCAGGTGCACCTCCTGCCGGGCCCGGGTGACCAGGACGTTGAGCCGACGCCCGCCGCCGGGCATCGCCAGCGGGCCGAACCGGCGGTAGAACTTGCCCGCGGCCGTCGGGCCGTAGGTCGTCGAGATCACGATGTGGTCGCGCTCGTCGCCCTGCACGTTTTCTAGGTTCTTGACAAACAAGCCCTCGAACGAGTCGTCGCCCTCGCGCGTCCGGGCCTGCGCCAGCCGGCGGGCGAAGTCGTCGTCTTCCATCGCCTTGTCGTCGAGCAGCTCCGCGATCAGGTCGCGCTGGGCCAGGTTGAAGCACGCCACGCCGATCGACGGCGGCTCGGCCCGGCGCAGCAACTCGTCGACGATCCGCACCACCTCGCGGGCCTCGGGCTCGTTGACGCGGTCTTCGTAGAGTGGATCGACGACACGGTGCAGGGTAACCGGGGCGTAGCGCGTCCGGTTCCGCGGGTGGCCGGGGATGGCCTGCAGCCGGTCGTTGTAGAACTGTTGGTTGGAGAACTCGATCAGGTCGGCGTTGCGCGAGCGGTAGTGCACGTCCAGGTAGCTCTCCTGCACGTCGAGGTTCAGCGCCCCGGCCAAGAGGTCCTCGACCTCGGACTGCTGGGCCTCGAACAGGTCGTCTTCGGTCTCGATCGGGGTGTCGTCGCTCTGGGCGATCGACGCCTCGAAGAACCGCGTCGGGGGCAGCTGCTTCGGGTCGCCGGCGATGACGACACGCTTGGCCCGGGTCAGCACGGGCAGCGCTTCTTCGAGCCGGCACTGCGACGCCTCGTCAAAGATCACCACGTCGAACAGCTGTTCGCGGGGGAACACTTGCGCCACCGTCTCGGGGCTCGCCAGCCACACGGGCGCCATGTCGAACAGCGGGTCGCCACCGCCGTCGTCGTAGGTCGTATTCATGCCCAGGTGGATCACCTGCCGCAGCCGCATCGCCCGCTTGCCGCGGACAAACAGCCGCTGCTGCAACGACGCGCCCAGCGCATTCTTGCGCGTGCCCGTCGCACTGAGCAGACGCTTCTTCTGCTTGGACTTCCAGTGGTCGAGGATCAGGTCAACGACCAGCCCGCGCTTCTGTTCTTCGAGCTCGCCGTGGCGGGCGAAGGCGTGCTCGATCGCCTCGGGATCGAGCCGGGCCAGCTTGGGATCGGCCGCCACGCGCTGCGATAGCGTGTGAGCCAGCACCCGTTTCAACAGCGCGTTCATCCCCATCTCCGGGTCCACGGCGTGCTCCAGGAGCGCCCGCAGCGCCGGGCGGTAGCCTTCGGGCAGACCCGCCAACCCGTCGTTGATCCGCAGGACCGATTCGAGATCGTCGAAGCCGTCCTGCAGCTTCAGCAACAGCGGTGTGACCGCCGATCCCCGACGGCACTGGGCCCGCACGCCCCGCAACCAGTCCTCTTCAAACAGCCGCAGGCCCGTCATCGACCGCTCGAGCTGCTCCAACGTCTCGGCCCGCGCCGCCGAACGGGTCAGGCCGTCGCGCAGCGACTCCATCGCCCGCCCGTCCGTCAGGGCCGCTTTCGTCGACTCCGCCAGGTCCGTGTCGGCGTTGGCGATCTGCCGAGCGCGCAGCAGGACCTCGTACACCCCGAACACCTCGCGCAAGGCCGCGTCGGGCATCACGCCGCCGTCGATCTCCGCGTCGGCCAAACGCTGAGCGGTCAGCGTCAACGCCACCCGGCCGCGTAGGCCCACGAGAAAACCTCGCACCCGCTCGGCCGCGTCCACCGTCCGCGGCTGGCCGTAACCCCGCAGCACGGCCGCCGCCTGCTTCTTCGCCCCGATCGCCAGGAATCCCCACCACTTCCGGGCCGACTGCAGGTACTGCTCGAGCGCGCCGAGCTGCTCGGCCACCGCGCGGTGGCCCGGCAGGTCGTCTTTGACAATCAGCCACAACTCGTTGTCCAAGGGTTCATCGAGCGTCCGCCGCAGCTCCACCTCGCTGTCGAGCGTCGTCATCCGCCGCGACACGTCGTCTTCGTCGAGCGCCGCGACGCCGCTTGCCGCCGCGGGGTCGGCGGTTGGATCGATGTCTTCCAACAGCTTCAGCAGTTCACCCCGGCGTGTCGCCTGCTCGGCCAGGGCCTCTTCGGCCCCGAACGGCGGGATCGACTCGTGGCCGGCCGCGTCGGTGGCACGGGCGTCTTCCACGCAGGACGCCAGCTGCTGGCGCACCTCGTCGTTGCGGCGCGCCAGATAGTCGTCGAGCGTCGAGCCCGCGCAGCCCGCCCAGGCGTTCTCGGCGTAGCTGATCGTGGCGCCGCGCTCCAGGACCACCTGCACCGCGGCACGGTGTTCCTCCAAGTCGTCGATCCCCACGCACCGCAGCGACTCGTCCGGTAGCGACGGGGCCGAGAGCGACTGCCAACGGCCCATCAGCTGGTGGAACGACTCCCCGTCGGTGTCTCCGTCGGGCGGCTCCATGATGGCCCGGTGCAGCGCATCGAGCTCGGCATGGATCTGATCGAACTCGCGGTCGATCTTCTCGACCCGCCCCGCCGCGCGGGGGTGCGTCTTGGTGTCGGGCAGCTGCTCAAGCTGGGCGCGGATGCCCATGTATAGATTCCGTTGGTCGCGCTGAGCATCGTGCACCAGGGCGCACAGGCCGTCGAGCCCGAGCGCCGCCAAGCGATGGGCGACCACGTCGAGCGCGGTGCGCTTGTCGCAGACGAACAAAACGCGCTGCCCGCGCGCGAGGTGGTCACCGATGATGTTGGTGATGGTCTGGCTCTTGCCGGTGCCCGGCGGGCCGTGCAGGACCAGGCCCGTGGACTCACGCGCCAGCATGACCGCACGCCCCTGGCACGGATCGGCCCGGGCGACGAACCGTTTCGCCGCGGGCTCCATGGGCGCGGCCGACTCGCCCCCGAGCGGCGACGACGAGCCGGCCTCGGGCACCTCGACCGGCTCGGCATTCTCGGTCAGGCTCACACCCGCCTCGACGAAACTCGCCACCGGGCCTTCGAGTTTGGGCTGCTTGATCATCTCCCGCGTGTCGCGCAAGAGCCCTTGGTTCGACGCGGGGAACAGGCCCAGTACCGCCCCGCCGATCACCGCCGCCTCGGCCGGCAGGTCGTCGGCTCGCGGCACGGAGTCCAGCGTCAAGCCTTCGGGTTCGCTGAGCTCTGGCCGATTGAGCGGCGGCATCTCCAGCATCTCCGCGACGACCCGCACCAACTCGGCGACCTCTTTCCAAGGCTCGGCCCCCTCGTCGTCGCCGAACATGTCGTCGGGCAGCGCACGCCCGGTCTCGCGTTCCAGCCACGCCATGAGCGCCGGATTGGGCTTGATCCGGTCCTCGCCCTCACCCCGGCAAGCGAGCTCAATGCCCGGCCGGCCGCCGGCTTTCACTTTCAGCGACACCGGGACGAACGCGATGGGCGCGAGGATGCGCCGCGTGCCGCCCCCGACGCCGGGCGGCACGCTCAGGATGGGGTAGCCGACGTTGAGCGCGTGCACGCCCGTGTCCTGCTCGTACGTCTTCGCGTCGTCCGAGAGGTTGCGCAGCTTCGCGAGCAGCGAACGCTGTCGCCGGTAAGCTCTGACTTCGGCCGATTCGGGCTCTTCTTCGGGTTCGGTTTCCGGTTGAGCCGGGGGTTGGGTTTCGGGAGTCGGCGTCGCGGAGCTGTCGCCGGCCGACTCCGCTGGGGTTTCGGCCTCCGGCGTCAGCGGGGCGGGCTTGGGCTTGGTTCGACGTTTGTTCCAGCCCCCCGCGTTATAGCCCTCGGGCATCGGGACCTTGGCCGAGATGTTGGCGGAGGCATCGTCCCCGAGCAACGCGCGCAGGACCTCCGTCGGCGGGCCGTCGTCGAAGCTCTCCAGATCGGTCAGGTCGATGCGTTGCCGGCTCGAGTGCGGGCGACAGTTCAGCCCCGGTCCGCGCATGAGCGAGACGTATAGCCGGTCGAGCATCTTCTGGAGGATCGGGTAACGCGTGGGGTCGGGATCTGCCATCGCATCAGGTTAAGCCAAGATGCCCGCCCACACACGCAAAATCACGGCCCCGATCCCGTAGACTACGCCCCGCATGGACGAGCTCCGCCCCATCGTGTTCACCGTTTTCGAGCCCAGCGGCGACGTGTTGGCGGCTCGATTGATCCAAGAAGTCAAAAGGCGTCAACCCGGCCGGCCGATCTTCGCGCTCGGCGGGCCGAAAATACAGGCCGCGGGGGCCGAACTGATCGAGACCACCACCGCCCACGCCAAGATGGGGCTGAGTGCGGTCACCGAAGCCCGCGAGCTGCTGCGGCGCAAGGCCGTGCTGCGGGACTGGATGAAGGAGAACGATATCGCGGCGCACGTGCCGGTGGACAGTCCCGGGGCGAACTGGTCGATGTGTCGGGTGACGCGCAAGGTCAGGCCGAGCGCGAAGGTCGTGCACCTGGTCGGGCCGCAGATCTGGGCGTGGGCGCCGTGGCGGATCCGGAAGCTGCGCTGGCTGACCGACCACGTGATGTGCCTGCTGCCGTTCGAGCCCGAGTGGTTCGGAAGCCGCGGCGTGCCCGGGACGTTCGTCGGCCACCCGCTATACGAGGCCGACGCCCCCGCGGTGGACCCCGTTACGCTGCGCACGATCGAGAAAGAACCGATGCAAGACGGCGAGCCGAACCTGGCGCTGCTTCCGGGCTCGCGGCCCAAAGAGATCGCGTTCAACTGGCCGACGATGCTACAGGTCTACGACCAACTGCGTCACCGCCGTCCGGACATGGCGGTCACCGTCGCCGCCGCGGACGCGGACCGGGCCAACCAGATCAAGCAGTTGTGCCCGGGCGGCCGACCGCCACGCGGCGTACGGATCGTGATCGGTGAGGCCCAGGGGGTGCTCGACTGGGCCGACGCGGCGCTGGTGGTCTCGGGGACCGCGACGCTGCAGGCCGCGTCGCGCCGCACGCCTATGGTGGCGCTGTTCAATGCGAACGTGACGTTATGGAAACTGATTGGCCGATTCCTGATCCAGGCCCGGACGTTCGCGCTGCCCAACGTGATCGGTGAATCCATGGAAGGTGTCGGCCGCATCGTGCCGGAACTGATCCCTCACGACGGCAGCCCCGAGCCGGTGCTGGCGGCGCTCAACCCGATCTTGGACGACGGCGAGGCCCGGCGGGAGCAGATGGCGGGGTTCGATGCCCTGGACCGGGCGTTCGGACAAACGGTGTTCCACGAGGCGGCGGCGGACGTGTTGCTCGGGCAGATCGAGGGGTAGGGGTGGGGTCGCCGGAGCTCGTTGGGCAGAGCAACCCGTCGCCCGAGGCGGGTCGGTCGATCCGATACGCTTTCCGCCGCCCGTTCGATTCCCTAAGCAACCCATAAACAACAAGAGGGCGACCCGACTGGGCCGCCCTCTGTGTTTTAGCTCCGAGGCGTAAGGTTTTAGCTTGAGGCGGGACCGGCGGGCCTGAAATTCGGAGCGGCCTGCCGCGGTCCCGGGTTCGTTCCGCGTCACGTGCCGCGGTCCGGGGAAATCAAGCGTGTGTCTTACTTCTTCTTCTTGGTGGCCCGTTTTTTCTTGGCCTTCTTCTTGGTGGCCTTCTTCTTCGTCGCCTTCTTCTTCTTGGTCACCTTCTTCTTCTTGGTGGCCTTCTTCTTAGTCGCCTTCTTCTTGGTCACCTTCTTCTTGGTGGCCTTCTTCTTGGCGGCTTTCTTCTTGGTCACCTTTTTCTTGGTGGCCTTCTTCTTCGTAGCCTTCTTCTTCGTAGCCTTCTTCTTCGTGGCTTTCTTCTTTGCCATGGCGTTGATCCTTTCAAGACGCCTGACGGAGCTTAGGGTTAATGTAACCGTCGTCGCATTTTCAAGTCAACTACAAAATACAACGACGCGCGATAAATATCGGCGCGTCGTCCATCAACACTTGAACAATTTCTTCATCGGTCAGCGCACGTCTGGCCCTTTAAGCATCATGATCAAGCCGAAGTAGACCGACAGATAAACCAACAGCAACACGAAGGCGCCGGTCGCGTGCTGCAATATCACGACGCATGCGAACACACAGATGCCGGGGATGAGCAGGCATACGCGCTGCGCGATGCTTGGCTTGATGCGTTGTAAGTCGTCGGGGGTCAGCGCCTTCATCCGTTCGATCGTGTAACGAGCGCGCGGCAACATCGCCAGGCACCCGAGCACGAGCAGGACCCAGTAGTTCCCAACAGCTAAAAACGAAAAAGTAAAGTTCATTAAGCCGATCATACCGGACCTATTCAATCCGTGCCGATGACGTATCTCTTTACACAACAAAGACCAATGAACAAGCCGCGTCGACGCCCCTCAGCGTCGACGCGGCCGACAACACACCACTCCGGCGTAACGCGCCGCCCGCTCAATCGTCGTGTTGGTGCGGCTTGAACGCCGCCGTCAAACGTTCACGGATGTGCGGCGGCACGGGCTCGTGGCCGGCCGCGGTGCTGGTGAAACTCCCTCGCCCCGCGGTCATCGATTTGAGTTGCGAAGGGTACTGTGTGATCTCGGCGAGCGGCACCTCGGCACGGATCACCGCGGTCTCGCCGGCCAACAGATCGGTCGACTGCACCCGGCCGCGCTTGGCCGCCAGGTCGCTGGTTAAATCCCCCATGCTCGACTGCGGCGCCGTGATCTCCAGTTCCACCATCGGTTCGAGCAGCGTGGGTCGGGCCTTGAGCACCGCATCCAGAAAAGCACGCTGACCGGCAGTGAAGAACGCGATCTCCTTGGAATCGACGGGGTGGTACTTGCCGTCGGTCACGCTCACCTTGAGGTCCTGCAAGGGATATCCCGCGATCGCGCCCTGTTCGAGCGCCCGACGCACCCCTTTTTCGATCGCGGGGATCAGCGGCTTGGGGATCGATCCGCCGAACGTCTTATCGGTGAACTCGAAGCCCGCGCCGCGTTCGAGTGGCTCGACCTCGAGGTGGACCTCGCCGAACTGTCCCGCCCCGCCGGTCTGTTTCTTGTGGCGGTGGTGGCCCTTGGCGGCCGCGGTGATCGTTTCGCGGTAGGCGATACTGGGGGCCGCGGTCTTGACCTTGACCTGGTAACGGTGCTCGAGTTTTTCGAGCATGATGCGTAGGTGCAGCTCGCCGAGGCCGTGGATCACGGTCTCGTGGGTGGTCGAGTCGCGGGTGACGCGGAACACGGGGTCTTCTTCCTGCAGCTTGGTCAGGGCGTCGGCGATCTTCTGCTCGTCGCCGCGTTTCTCGGGCAGGATCGCGAGGCCCGACATCGGCTCGGGCAGGTCCAACGGCCTCAGGTGGAGGTTGTCGAGCTCGTGCGAGTCGTGCAACACCGCGTCGAAGTGCAGTTCGTCGACCTTCGACACGGCCACGATGTCGCCGGGCAACGCCGCGTCGCAGTCGGCGTGCTTGGCGCCCTGCAGTTTCAGTAAATGGCCGACTTTGAACGGCTTCTTGGACTCACCCACGGTCGGGTCGTCGACGAAGAGTTGGCTCCCGGGGGCGACGGTGCCCTGGTGGACACGGAACGCGGCGAGCTTGCCGACGAAGGGGTCGATGCGGACGTTGAACACGTGGGCGAGGACGGGTTTGTCGGGGTCGGGCTCGGCGTGGACCTCGTGGGCCGGGTCGAGGTCGATGTGGCCAACCTCTCCGCGGACGAACGGCCGGGGGTTGCCCTCGGTGGGGTTGGGCGCAAGCGTTACCAGGGCGTCTAGGAACTCGCGGATGCCCACGGCCGGGCCGGGGTGGCCGTTGTTCGTGCCGTGCGGCCGGGCGGCGACGAAGAAGATCGGCACGAGGTGGCCCTCGCGCAGCGCCTTCTCGAACGGCGCGTGCAGCTGGGCCGGGCTGACCACGTCGCCCTGCTCGAGGTAGGTCGTCATCAGGTCTTCGTCGACCTCGACGACCTGCTCGATCAGAGCGGTGTGGTAGTCGGCGACGGGGCCGAGGTCGGAGTCGCCCTCAGTGTTCTGGAAACAGTCGACGACGGATTTGCCGCCGTCGGCCGGGAGGTTGATCGGCAGGCACTCGCGGCCGAAGGATTCCTGGATGTCAGAGAGCAGCGCGTTGAGGTCAGTGCCGTTTTCCTCGGCGTCGATCTTGTTGATGACGATCATGCGGCAGAGGTTGCGCTGGGCAGCCCGCTGCATCATGTGGCGGGTCGACGGCTGGATGCCGTACTGGGCGTTGACGACCACCGCCACGGTCTCCACCGCGGGCAGGATACCCAGGGCCTGGCCCACGAGGTCGGGGGCTCCGGGGGCGTCGAGCAGGTTGATGTGTTTGCCTTCGTAGTCGCAGTGCGTGAGCGAGGAAAAGAGCGAGTGGCCGTGGCGTTTTTCTTCATCGGTGAAGTCGCTGAGGGTGTCGCCCTGGTCGACCGCGCCCGTGTGTCCGAGGACGCCGGCCTCGTGGAGCAGCGCCTCGACGAGCGTTGTTTTGCCGGCCCCGCTGTGGCCGACCAGGGCGAGGTTGCGGATATCGGATGTGGTGTAGGCGGGCATGCCAAACGCTCCTTTCGGGATGTCGCCGGGCGGACCCCGGCCGGGGGAAGAAATGAAACGCGCGAGTCTTTCCGAGTATAGATCACCCCGCGGGTTTCCCAAGCGAAAACGCTGTTGTTCCCAAGGAATACCGCGCCGGGGAGAACCTGCAAGCGGCACGAAAAGCGTGCGGTATGCCGCCGACGGTGCGATGCGAGGTGTCGGGGGTGCGGGAGGGCAACCCGAGAGCGATGACCCCCAGAGACACGGAAGAGTTAACCGCGGGCCCAGGTGTTGTACTTCACGATGCACCACAACGCCCGCAGGCCGTCGCGCATCGTGATCTTCTTGCCCTCGTCGTACGTGCGGCCGGCGTAGGAGATGCCGACTTCGTAGATCCGCAGCTTGCGGCGGGCGACCTTGGCGGTGACCTCGGGCTCAAAGCCGAAGCGGTCTTCGCACAGCGTGATGCCCTGGATGACCTCGCGGCGGAAGACCTTGTAGCCGACCTCCATGTCGGTGAGGTTGAGGTTGGTGAACATGTTCGACAGCGTGGTCAGCGCGCGGTTGGCGATCGAATGCCAGTAATACAGAACGCGGTGCGACTCGCCGCCCGCGAAGCGCGACCCGAAGACCACGTCGGCCCGGCCGCTGGTGATCGGCTCGACGAGCTTGGGGTAGTCGGCCGGATCGTACTCGAGGTCGGCGTCCTGGATGATGACCAGTTCGCCTGTCGCCGCGGCGATACCGGTGCGCAGGGCGGCGCCCTTGCCGCGGTTCTTGTCGTGGTGGAGACAGACGACCTGATCGCCGTGCGCAGCGGCCAGCTCGGACATCACGGCCCGTGACCCGTCGGTCGAGAAGTCGTCGACGAGGATGATCTGCGTCTCAATGTCCACGTCCCGCACGCGGCGGACGATCTCGGCCAACGTGGCCGCCTCGTTGTAGACCGGGATGACAACGCTGAGCATGTCTGGGACTATACCTTTGCTATGCTCGATACGTCTGTTGAATCATCCTGCACGACCGCTTCCGGGGACACGGCCCGGCTCGCCGCCCTGGACCACGCCCACGTCTGGCACCCGTTTACGCCGATGCGGCAGTGGTGCGCGAAGCCGCCGCTCGTGATCGAGCGCGGCGAGGGGCCGTACCTGTTCGACACGGACGGGAACCGCTACATCGACGGCGTCTCGTCGTTGTGGTGTAACGTCCACGGCCACGCCGTGCCGCATATCGACGCCGCGGTCCGCGATCAACTCGACAAGATCGCCCACACGACGCTGCTGGGCCTCGCCTCGCCGCCGAGCATCGAACTCGCCGCCCGTCTGGTTACGCTCACCGCAGAAAAGCTCCGGCCACAGGCGGCCTCGCTCAAGAAGGTTTTCTATTCCGACGCCGGGGCGACGGCGCTCGAGGTCGCGTTCAAGATGGCCGTGGGCCACTGGCACCACCGCGGGCAATCTGCCAAGACGCGTTTCATCGGCTTGCGTGGGGCGTACCACGGCGACACGGTCGGCTCGATGTCGGTCGGCTATTCCGACCTGTTCCACCGCGCGTTCCAGAGCATGGTCTTCCCCGTCGACTGGTTCCCTGCGCCCGACGCGTGCCGGCCGCCGGAGGACTTGCCGAGAGTCGGCCGGCCTTGCGATTCCGATCACGCGTGGCCGTCGGAAGACCCCGCCCTCGCCGCAGCGTTGTCTGATTACTGCCTCGGGCATCTGCAGCGCACGCTCGAAAGCCGGGCCGACCAGACCGCGGCGATCGTGATCGAGCCCGTGATGCAGGGGGCCGCGGGCATGATCTGTCAGCCGCCGGGCTTCGTGCGGCGGGTGGCGGAGCTGGCGAAGCGGCACGACGTGCTGCTGATCGCCGACGAGGTGGCCGTGGGGTTCGGGCGGACCGGTGCGGTGTTCGCCTGCGAGCACGAGGGCGTCTGCCCCGACATCCTGTGCCTGGCCAAGGGCCTGACCGGCGGGTACCTGCCCCTGGCGGTGACGATGACCACCGACGCGATCTACGATGCGTTCACCGGCGAGCCTGACGAGAAGAAGACGCTTTATCACGGCCACACCTACACCGGCAACCCGCTCGCCTGCGCCGCGGCGCTCGCGGGCCTCGACTTGTTTAACACGCCCACCCACGGATCGTCCGACCTGATCTCCCACACCCGCGTGGCGGCCGAGCTCATCCGCGAAAAGCTCCACCCGCTGCGTGGATGCCCCCACGTCCGCGATATCCGGCAACGCGGGCTGATGGTGGGCATCGAGTTGGGCGAGAACACCACCGTCCCAAGCCAAGCGGCAGACGGCGGTACCCAACCCACGAAAGTCGAGCCCTTCGACTTCTCCAAGCTTCAGGGCCACGCGATCTGTGACGGGCTGCGCGATCACGGCGTGATCATCCGCCCGCTGGGCAACGTGCTCGTGCTGATGCCAATCCCCGCCACACCGGCGGACGTGCTCGCCGAACTATTAAATAAGGTCGTCGCGGCGGTCCTCCGGCACGAGGCCCGAGGATGAGCGGGCCGCCGAGACGCCGACATAATTTCTTATAAATTAACTTCGGCACATGAGTTGCAGTATCTACAATCAGGCTTTCGGGGCCCGGATCGTGCATCATTTATGCGCATCCAAACCGGGCAGGGATCAACCGTGCCCGGTTTTTCATCGCTTTTGGCCATCTCACCATGGATTTCAGCGGCTACCGCACCCAAGGCTACTACGACGAGCTGATCGAGGATTCGGGCGCCCCCCGGCCCCCGGCCGTGCCGCTGCTCGACCGCCTGCTCGAACTCGAAGAGGGAGAGATCCAGCACCGCCAACGCGCCGCCGAGCGCGCCATGTTCGAGTCCGGCACGACGTTCAATGTCTACCACGAGGAGCAGGCCACCGAACGCATCATCCCGTTCGACGTCGTGCCCCGTATCCTCGAAGCCCACGTCTGGGACCGCGTCGAGCAGGGCCTGCGCCAACGCATCCAAGCGCTCAACCACTTCCTCACCGACATCTACGGCCCACAGCACATCCTGCACGACGGCACGGTCCCACGCGAATTCGTCGACCTGGGCAACATCACGTTCCAGAAGTGCATGACCCTCCGCCCCCCGCGCGGCGTGTGGTGCCACATCAGCGGGATCGATCTGGTCCGCACCGGCGACGACGAGTTCCACGTCCTCGAAGACAACCTGCGCTGCCCGTCGGGCGTGTCGTACGTCCTGGAGAACCGCCGGGTGCTCAAACAGACCTTCCCGCGCGTCTTCGGCAGCCTGCCGATCCGCTCGGTAGACGACTACGCGGAGAAGCTGCTCGCCACGCTCGAGCATCTTGCCCCACTGGGCGTCGATCGGCCCAAGACCGTCGTGCTCACCCCCGGCATCTACAACTCGGCCTATTTCGAGCACTCCTACCTTGCCCAGCAGATGGGCGTGCCGCTGGTCGAGGGCAGCGACCTGATCGTCCACGACGGGTTCGTCAAGATGAAGACGACCCACGGCCTGCGGCGCGTCGACGTGATCTACCGCCGGATCGACGACGACTTCCTCGACCCGGGTTGTTTCAACCCCGACTCGGCCCTCGGTGTCCGTGGGATCATGGACGTCTACCGCAGCGGCCGGGTCGCGTTGGCCAACGCCCCGGGCGCGGGCATCGCCGACAACAAGGTGATCTACGCCTTCGTGCCGAAGATGATCGAGTACTACCTGGACCAGGAGCCGATCCTGCCGAACGTCGAGACGTTTCTGTGTGGTCGAGACGCCGACTGCCGGCACGTGCTGGACAACCTCGACGAGCTGGTCGTCAAGCCCGCCAATGAAGCGGGCGGCAAGGGCATCATGGTCGGCCCCCACGCCAGCCAGGCCGAGCGCGACGCCTACGCCGAGTTGATCGCCGAAAACCCCCGGGGTTACATCGCCCAACCGACGCTGTCGTTGTCTCGGGTGCCCACCGTGGTTGGGGACGGGTTGGAAGGCCGACACGTGGACCTTCGGCCATACATCCTCTACGGCAAGGACATCTACGTGCTGCCCGGCGGGCTCACCCGCGTCGCGTTGCGCAAGGGCTCGCTGGTCGTCAACTCCTCGCAGGGCGGCGGGACCAAAGACACGTGGGTTTTGTCCGACAACGGGCACGCCCCCTCGATCTCGATCTGACAAAACCCTCGGAAAAGCGAAGGCCGAACCGTTTTGCTGCTGAGCCGCGTCGCCAACTCGATCTACTGGATGAGCCGCTATATCGAGCGGGCCGAGAACATCGCGCGCTTCATCGACGTCAACCTCCAGCTCTCGCTGGACCAGTTCACCAGCGCTGGCGATCCATGGGCCCCTCTTATCGAAGTTACCGGGGATGCCGAGGACTTCAAATCACGGTACGACCGCCCCACCCGGGCCAACGTGATGCGTTTCTTGACACTCGACCGCGCCTATCCCAACTCGATCGCGAACTGCATAACCCTGGCCCGCGACAACGCCCGGACCATCCGCGACATCATCACCTCGGAGATGTGGCAGCAGATCAACGCGCTGCATATCACCGTCACCCGTGCCGCCGACGACGCGATCCGCGAAGACCGGCCGGTCGAGTTCTACCACGCCGTGAAAGAGGGCTGCCTGCTCTTCGCGGCCCACACCGACGCCACGATGAGCCACAACGAGGGCTTCGAGTTCTGCAAGCTCGGGCGCATGCTCGAGCGGGCCGACAAGACCTCGCGGGTGATGGACGTGAAGTACTTCCTGCTGCTGCCCGACGCCGAAGACGTCGGCGGGGCACTCGACGTCGTGCAGTGGGCGGCGCTGCTGCGCAGCGTCGGGGCGCTGGAGATGTACCGACAGGTCCACGGGGTTATTACGCCGGGAAACGTCGCGGCCTTCCTCATCCTCAACCCGCAGTTCCCGCGCTCGCTGACCCACGGCCTGCTCCAGGCCCAGGGCGCGCTCACCCAGATCGTGGGCCCGGGCAACCGCCATACCGCCGAGGTCGAGCGTCGGCTCGGCCGGCTCCGCAGCCGCTTGCAGTTCGGCCAGATCGACGAGATCATCGATACGGGCCTGCACGAATTCATCGACCGGACCCAGCTCGAACTCAACCGCATCGACGAATCGATCGACGAGGCGTTCTTCCGCTACACGCCGCCCGCCGAGGACGTCTTCGCCCAACAAGCCGCCCAGATGCAGCAGTAACCCCGACGCGCGTCGCCTACGAACCGCCATGACCCACCCCGCTCCCCCGCCCGCCCCGTCTCCCCACGACGCCGCGGCCCCGATGCCCCCCGTTGCCCCCGCGACCCACGACGCCGCGACACCGGACGGCGAAAAATTGTCCGCCGTCCGCCGCTACCGCGTCATCCACGACACCCACTTCGCTTACTCGGCCCCCGTCAGCCTCGACCAGACCGTGCTCCGCCTCCAGCCGCGCACCAGCGTGCTCCAGCAGCTCCGCGACTTCACGATGCACGTCGACCCCCAGCCCGCCCGGCACACCCACGGCATCGACCTGCACGGCAACATCCGCCACTGGATGTGGTTTACCCAGCAACACGCCGACCTGCACATCACCACCACCTCCACCGTCGACTGCCTGCTGCACGACCCGTTCGATTACATCATCGTCGACGAAGGCGTGACCCGGCTGCCCGCCCGCTACGCCGAGCCGGTCAAGAGCGCCGCCGCCCACTACCGCAAACGCGACGGCCTGCACCCGGCCGTCGACGCCCTGGCCCGACAGGTCATGCACGACGCCGACCACCAAACCGTCATCTTCCTGGGCAAGCTCGCGGCGCACCTGCAGCAAACCATCCGGCAGGTGCTGCGCTACGAGGGCGACCCGTACACGCCGACCGAAACCCTCGAACGCGGCGAGGGCGCCTGCCGCGACTCGGCCGTGCTGTTCATGGACGCCTGCCGGGCCGTGGGCCTGGCGGCGCGTTTCGTGTCGGGCTACGCCTGGGACGCGCTCGAGCAGGACCAACGCGAGCTCCACGCCTGGGCCGAGGTCTACCTCCCCGGCGCGGGATGGCGCGGCTACGACCCCACGACGGGTTTGGCGTGCGCCAACCGCCACATCGCCGTCGCCGCCTCGCCCACCCCGAGCTACGCCGCCCCCACCACCGGCACCTTCACCGGCCCGAAGGTCAATTCCTCGCTCGACTACAAGATCCACATGACCGTCGAAGAACTCCCCGCCGTGCAACGCCCCGCGGGCACGACCTTCGTCTGGCCGTGATCGTGCCGTGCTTTCACAATCCAAGAAGCCAAGCCGTATCAAAGCAGCGTGTATCGCCCAATCTATTTGCGAATCAATGAGATTCTTCCCTCGCTTCGCGTGGCCAGCGCTCGCGCGGGTCGGTAAACCACTCCGCCCCCAATGTGGCCCCCGGCTGCGGCATCAAATGGTAATACTGGGGCAAGGGGTTGCTCCGCGGGCTCTCACGGGTTGATCGCCAGTACAGCGGCACCCGAACCGGAGATCTATGCATCTCAAAATCTTCTAACCCATAGATCACTTGGGTGCGGCTCCAGAGTTCACCTTCGGCGTCGTACTCTTCGCTGATCTTCTCGACCGGCAACGGCCCAAGGTCTTCCAAAAACAGAACGCGGCGTATACGACTCACTCGCAGTTCACCCTCCGGGTCTCCCGCCCATTGGGACCGGCCCACGGCCTCAAGCACGACGCCGTTGGGCTGGTAGTCGGGGTGGCGTCGCGTTGTCGGCTCGACCCCGCGCCGCCCCGGGTCATAAAAGATCCACTCCCGGCTCGGCCATATCTCGCCGACCAACCGCGCCCCGTACGCGATATTGGTCACGTCCACCAACGGCTTTGTCTGCCACGCCTTGTCCGCTCCCCACCGCCACCAACACGTCTGCCCGTCCGTCATCACCGCCACGTCCGGAGCGTTTGCCGCGAGATGCGCCAACACCGCGTCGAGTTCGGGCTCGGGCCACCCCGCGACCTCGTGCCCCTTCTTCCACACAAACTTCGCCCACGCCCCGTCCCGCTCGGCGTACAACCGCAGCGAGCCCGTCTCGTCGAGAGTCGCTTCGGCGTGATCCCCAGCCCGCCGCACCACAATCGCCGTGTCGAAACCCAGCCCGTCGCGCCAGACCTCATCCACCGCATCGATCAGCTTCCGCGTCGCCTCGTCCGGCCGCAGGTCTTCCACCGTGATGGTCTCGTCGATCAAGTCTTCCCAATTCCGGATAGGCTGTGTGCCGTACTTCACCCGGGCGTATGGCACCAAAGCATCTTCGGCCGTCTGCTGCACCGTGACCGTGTCCAGCAGACCCTGATCGGAAGTAAATGTCATTTGGAAACGTACCGGCCAGTGCACATGGTTCGGATCGGGTCGGCCGTCGGAGCCGAGGGGAGTGGGACGCTTAGACAGATCCACCTGCATGTCCCCGGCTTCATTGAGCGACGATCGGGCGTCGTACCTCCCCTCGGCCGCCATCCAGTCCATTAACTGCGCCTCATTGATCGGGAGATCGTCCCAGGAATAGTTGTCAAGCGAAACGTCTCCGATGATCGTGGCCGTACGCGTGTCGGCCCGATACTGCACGAACAGCCGAGCCGTAGTGTCTCCGTAAGTCCACGCCACATCATGGAAATGCTTTCCGTACGCTTCGGGATCGTCGGAATTTCTCTCGAACCACTTGCCCTCGACCGGGTTGACGCGTTGAACGGTGTGCCAATCTCCCGTTTCGGGGTGACGCACCTCCAACGTGTACCACCCATCAAACTCCGCCCGCGCCTTCGCCGCCCGTTTCAGGATCTCCGCGGCGCTGGCGACCTGGGCCGTGGTCGAGGTGAACATGAACGCCACGACCAACGCCGCTGTTGTCAGCAATCCAATTGGCATGACCACTCTCCACAACCAGAAGCGAAGCGGCTGCGATCCCGCCGCGTGCCTCCCCCCTTGCTGCTGTCGCGGCAACACGTCCGCCAATGCCAGCGTCCGCCCGGCCCGGGCCAGCGCCCGCTCCGTCGCCGCGTCTTCGGGCACCTGCGCGCTCAGTCGACCAAACAACCCGCGCAACTCCTCATCGATCTCCTGCCCAACCGCTCGACCGTCGCCCATCTCTTCCGGAGTCAGATCGTCAGGCGCCATGACGTACCTCCACAGTCTCGATCTTCGTGAGCTGCTTGCGCAGCCGACGTACCGCCTTGAAGCACAACCCCCGCGCCTGCGCCGCCGTCTTACCCACCGCCGCCGCCACGGCGTCGTAGTCCGCTTCCTCGAGATACCGCATCGTCAGCACCACCCGATCGGTCGGCTTCATTTGCGCCAGCGCGTCGAGCAGCCGAGCGATCTCGTCATCCTGTTCCAGCACCGACACCGGGCCGGGCGAGTCGGCGGCGCGGGTGTGTTGGACGGTGGACCAGTCGGCCGCGAGCCCGCGGCGTTTCTGCTTCCGCCGCCAGTCGAGCGCCAGGTTCGTCGCGGCCCGCCGGGCGAACGCCGCGGGCCGATCGGCCCGGGAGAACGTCGCCGAATCGGCCAACTTGATCACGAGATCCTGCATCAGGTCCTCCGCCACGTCCGCCCGCTGGGTCAGCCGCCACAGCAATCCGTGCAGGGCACGCCCCTCGGCCGACAACAACTGCATCACCGATTCCACGTGCTTGATCGCTCAACTCCTGTCCGGCTCACCGACACCCTAAAAGACGCCTCGAAATCCGCGGCGCAACCGCCGCGCGCAAAATACCCCCCCCTCTTTACAGTCGCGCCATGCCATTTCGGCACCACCCGGCACCCGCGATGTGATCTTGCGGCAGACCACACGCCCCGAACACCAACTCGATATAATGTAAAGTATTTTTATATTTTATTTTATAAAATTTATACTTCTTGCGCGACGGCATCGGTATTGCCTGTGTCGCTATGTCCATGGTGAATGTGCGCCCGCCCATCCCGCCGACCGACCCTGACGCCGGCTTCCACGCCAACCCCGGCGGGAGGTTCAACATCCTGCTCACCGAGGACCGCGCCCGGCCCGAGGAGCACTGGACCCGTCAATTCCCCCGGCTGATGCAGCCCCTCGGCGTCCACGCCCACCTCGCCGCCTCGGCCCGCGAAGCCCTGGATCTGGCCGACCGCGTCACGTTCCACGCCGTGTTCGTGGATTTGGCGACGCCCAAGGAACGGCCCCACCCGTCCGGCCCAACCTCGCTCTCCGGGGAATCGACAAAACCGTCGCCCGGAACCGCTTCTTCCGGGGGCGGGGGCGGCGACGGCGGGCTCTGGCTACTCCAGGTCCTGCAACGCCGCACCCAGCGCCCGCCCGTGGTCGTGATCAATAGCCGGGCCACCCAGCGGCAGGCCGTGCGCCTGCTCAACGACGCCCTGCGTCTCGGCGCGTTCTCCGTCGTCAACCGCCCCGCCGACCCGCGCCCCCTGCTCGCGGTCATCCAACGCCTCCTCGACCGCCACCACCAGGGCCAGTGGCCTTCCTCCGGAAGCGATCCCAACTGACATCTACTCAAACCCCCGGCGGCGAAGCTTCCGAGGGGTACCGTCTTCCTTCAACCTCACCCTTTTTTCACGGAGTCCAAAGAGTATGAAAATCAAACCCCTCGGCGACAAGATCATCGTCCAACGCCTCGAAGCCGAAGAAAAGACCGCTTCGGGCATCTTCCTCCCCGAAGGCGCCAAGGAAAAGCCTCAGCAGGCCAAGGTCGTCCGCGTCGGCACCGGCAAGACCACCGACGACGGCAAGACCGTGCCCTTCCAGGTCAAGGAAGGCGACACCATCATCCTCGGCAAATGGGGCGGCACCGAGATCAAGGTCGACGGCGAAGACTACATCGTGATGGGCGAAGACGAAGTCCTCGCCGTCGTCGAGTAATCCCCTTCCGCACAAAGCCGCCGAGGCCATCGGCGGTCTTCATCAACCGCAAACCAAGACCGCGGATGCCATCCGCGGCTTTATAAACAAGGAACGATAAAACCATGCCCGCCAAAGACATCAAATTCGATAATGAAGCCCGCGCCGCCATCCTCCGCGGCGTCCAGAAACTCTCCAAAGCCGTCAAGACCACCCTCGGCCCCTCCGGCCGCGTGGTCATCCTTGAGAAATCCTTCGGCAGCCCCACCGTCACCAAAGACGGCGTGACCGTCGCCAAGGAGATCGAGGTCGAAGACGCCATCGAAAACATCGGCGCCCAGATGGTCAAGGAAGTCTCGGCCAAGAGCTCCAAGGACGCCGGCGACGGCACCACCACCGCTACCGTCTACGCCGAGGCGATCTTCGCCGAGGGCCTCAAGAACATCACCGCCGGCGCCAACGCCAACCAGGTCAAGCGCGGCATCGACAAGGCCGTCGACGCCGTCGTCGCCCAGCTCCAGAAAGACTCCAAGAAGATCAGCTCTTCGGAGCAGGTCGCCCAGGTCGGTACCTGCGCCGCCAACCACGACGAGACCGTCGGCAGCATCATCGCCGAGGCCATGGACAAGGTCGGCAAGGACGGCGTCATCACCGTCGAAGAGGGCAAGTCCCTCGACACCAACGTCGAGCTCGTCGAAGGCATGCAGTTCGACAAGGGCTACCTCAGCCCCCACTTCGTCACCGACGCCGCCCGCATGGAAGCGGTCCTCGAAGACGCCTACGTCCTCATCCACGAGAAGAAGATCAGCTCCGCCAAAGACCTGATCCCGATCCTCGGCAAGGTCGCCGAGTCCGGCAAGCCCGTGCTCATCGTCGCCGAGGACATCGACGGCGAAGCCCTGTCGACCCTCGTGGTCAACAAGCTCCGCGGCGTGCTCAACATCGCCGCCGTCAAGGCCCCGGGCTTCGGCGACCGCCGCAAGGCCATGCTCGAAGACATCGCCACCCTCACCGGCGGCCGCGCCATCATGGAAGAGCTCGGCATCGACCTCGAGAAGCTCGAGCTCTCCGACCTCGGCCGCGTCAAGAAGGCCGTCCTCGACAAGGACAACACCACCCTGATCGAGGGCGCCGGCAAGTCGTCGGACATCAAGGGCCGGATCGACATGATCAAGAACCAGATCGACTCGACCACCAGCGACTACGACCGCGAGAAGCTACAGGAGCGCCTCGCCAAGCTCGCCGGCGGCGTGGCCCAGATCAACGTCGGCGCCGCGACCGAGTCCGAGATGAAAGAGAAGAAGGCCCGCGTCGAAGACGCCATGCACGCCTGCCGCGCCGCGGTCGAAGAAGGCGTCCTGCCCGGCGGCGGCTCGGCCGTGATCCGCGCCCGCAAGGCGCTGCAAAGCCTCTCGGGCCTCGTCGGCGACGAGCAGCTCGGCGTCGACATCGTCTACCGCGCCGTGAGTGCCCCGATCAAGCAGATCGCCGCCAACGCCGGCCACGACGGCAGCGTCGTCGCCAAGGAAGTCGAAGACGGCAAGGGCAAGAACTTCGGCTTCGACGCCCTGACCGGCAACTACGGCGACCTCGTCGACGCCGGCATCATCGTCCCCACCAAGGTCGAACGCACGGCCCTGCAGAACGCCGCCAGCATCTCGGGCCTCCTGCTGACCACCGACGCGGTCATCACCGAGATCAAAGAGAAAAAGAAAGCCCCCGCCGGCGGCGGGATGGATGATATGGATTACTGAGCATGAGCAGTTCCGGGTACATCTTGAATTAATCTACACCCCGGCAGGACCGCGAAAGCGGTCCTGCTGTTAATTTTAGGACTGACAATGGACAATATTCCTCCAGATTTAAAGCAACTGATCGAACGTACTGAATCATCATGGCAAATGATTTATGACGCACTTGAGACAGACCCGGCACCCGCGGAAGAATATCTTCAAGGCGTTGATCATCGCGCTGTTGGAGAAGCAATTCTTACGATCCTTCTTTGGATGCGAGATCTGTTCCCCCCCAAGAAAAAGAGGTCGAAAACTTACCAGTTAGCACGCGCAACTTTAATTATGTCGGCCGAGCAGCTAGCGCAACGATTGAGCCGTATATCAGCCGGAGACTACCAATCTTTGCAAGGCCTTACCACCGACCTTGCGCGTGTACTAAATGCGCTTGTTGTCACCACCAAAGCATCGAAGGACATCAGGGACGACTTGGTCTCGTCGCAGGTTTCAGCTATCACAAATGCAGCAGGTGAACTTGAGCAAGCTAGAGTCGAGATCGACTCGGCCAGAGAAACTCTCGATCAGATTCACTCCCTAAGAGATTCGCTTTCCGCCATCGCGGATAATGGGAAATCCATATTCGAGCAAATTGAAGTGCATAGAGCTGATGCACTAAATGAGCTCGAAGAAATTCAATCAATTTCCCCGCAAACTCAAGAAGCAAATCAAGCTGCCATAGCTTCAATGAAGAAAATCGGGGTCATGGAAGAGAAAGCTGAAGGTGTGTGCAAAACAATTGACACACAAGAAAACCGCCTTGGTAAGCTAATTTATGAGACGCAAGAGATACGTGATCAAATTAACACTCTTCTCCCGGGCGCAACTTCTGCCGGCCTTGCAACAGCATTCCAGTCTCGTGCTGAGAAAGTCGACAAATCCATCAAATTTTGGGCAATAGGATTTGGTTTTGGAATTTTTGTTCTTACCGCAGGCATAATTGGGGGGTACTACCTAATTTCGCCATCAGGGTCCTCATTAAGCCTCGCTGATTTTGTGCGTCGCATACCACTTGTGGCACCTGGAATTTGGATTGCTTGGTTCTGCGCCAGAGGCCACACACGAGTTTCAAAGCTACGCGAAACATATGCCTTCAAACAAGCGATGTCCCAAGCCTTTGAGGGTTATAAGAACCAGATGCTTGAGCTCGATCGAAGCAAAGCAACAGGCGAACTAGCCAAGCAATTGTCTGAAGCTGCGCTCACAACCCTCGCTATGGACCCCGTCCGCGTTTTTGACTCATCTGAGCGTGACTCAAATGCTCCGGCTGAATCTATACTAAAGAAACTAGTCCCCAAACGGTATACGAACACAAATAACACTGACCCAAAAATCAATGGGGATTGATAAGTGGAGATAGTCGCAAGGTGCGATCACACCCTAAAGTTGATTGAGGGTTTTTCCAGGATCGGCTTTGCAGGCGCGGCACCAGCGGGCGAACTCGATAGGGTCGACGCGGCGATCGCCGTGTTCTATCTTATGGATGGTGCTGGCGGGCAGTCTGATCGCTTTGGCGAGGCTGCGCTGCGTGTGGCCAGATTGTTGGCGGATTTCGAGTAAGCGTTTGACGAGTCGGCGGTAGGCCGGCTTGTGCTGCGGCTTAATTTTGTTGCTGGGTCTTGCTGCCATTTGGGAAGCAAGCTAAGATGCGTCCACCTGCGCTTCACGATGTGAAGCAAATCCAGCGACCCCGGAAAGAGACGGGTGGCGTGGGGGGTATTGGGGGGGGGCGGCCCGGCCGGGCGTTTCCACCCGCGTCGCCCGCTCTCTTTTTTGGTGTAAGGGACATGTATGTCGCGTGACACGGTCGGTACCGGGGCGTTGGGGCGTGGCATCATTGGGGTGTGACGCGTTGCGATTTACCCCCCGGCGAGTCGCCGGGGGTGTCGGGGGGTGCCCCGGGTCATTGACCCGGGGCTAAATTTCGTTGCGGACGGGCGTTGACCCGGGGCGACGATTGGGGGAGGGTGTGGGGTATGCGGAAGACGCTTGGGGTGATGATCACGTGCACGACCTACGGCATGTGGCTGCGGGGGGATCGGCGGGGGTGGGTGGAGGACGGGAAGATCCTGCCGGCCGACCCGGCACGCGAAGACGCGGACCGGGCGGCGATGAACCATACGCCGTGGACTTTTACGCCGCCGCAGGTGGTCGCGGCCGGGGCGTTGATTTGTGAATCGCTGCGGGCGCGGATGGACTCACCGGTGTGGGCGTTGGCGATCGAGTCGTGGCACCTGCACGCGGTGGTGGATGCGGGCCATCACGACATCGGACGGGTCGTGAAATGTGTCAAGGATGCGGTGCGTTACGGCCTCAGGCCCGGGCGGCCGATCTGGGCAAACGGATACGACAAGCGGTGGTGCTTCGACGAGGCGTCATTGCGGCGGCGGATTCAATATGTCGAGCGCCACAACGTGCGGCACGGGTTCCCGGGGCGGCGATGGGACGGCGTGATTCCGTGCCCGCATTTAGCCCCGGGTCAGTGACCCGGGGCCGGTGTGGATGAGATGGGGTGTTGGTTGGTGGTGGGCCCGGGGTCAATGACCCCGGGCTAAATGGGGGGATTCACCCGGCGGCGGGGTCGGGGTGGGGCGTGGTGTCGTAGGCGTCGGTTGCGTTGTGCGATTGGGTGGATTCGGGGTGTCCGGGGGTTTCGGGTGTCGGGGCCGCGGGTTCGGGGTTGGGTTGTTCGTCGACCCAGGCGTGGATCTGTTTTGGGTCGTGGCCGGGGAGGCGGTTGACGCCGCGGTGGTAGCCGTGGCGCCAGGCATCGCCGGCGTAGCCGGGGACGTCGCCGTGGTGGGGGTGGTATTCGCAAAGGCCTTTGACGTGGTCCCAACCGGCGTTGTAGCCGTGGGCGTAGTGGATCTCGGCGGTGCGGTACGGGTCGGCGTAGTCGGCTTTGGTCTTGTAGACCCGCGGCGTGTAGGTGCAGCCGACGGCGACGAGGGCGAAGAGCGTGAGGCCGAGGACGGCGAGGGGGCGGGCGGAGCGATGACGGCGTGGGGGGAAGTATGTCATGGCATCAGGAAGAACACGCGGCCGGGGGCGAGTATTCCGCGGGGCGCTTCAACGTGAGACGATCTGCGGCTCGAAGCGAGGTTATTGGCGCAGTATCTGGCGTCGACAGGGACGACAAGACGCGGCGCGGCCGAGAAGGTTGGCGGGCGCAACGGGGTGCAAGTCGCAGAGAACCATTGCGGAGAACGGCGGAAAAAAGTAGTGTTGTGGCGCGGTCGGCCGATGTAACGGATTGCGACGCGGGATCGCCGCGCGGTCGCAGCGGGGAGTGAGCGGTATTCACGGCGAGGCAGGATGCACGCGATGCGCACGGCAGGGAAGAACGCAGGGGCCGAGCGGGGCACGGGCCGCGGGGGCTCCCGGTGGATCCGTGCGCGGCGCGTGGCGGCATATTGGGCGATCGGCGTCGCGGGGGCGATCGGGTTGTCCAGCGCGACGGGTACGGCGGAGGCGGCGATCCTGGTGACCGATCGGGTCAGCGAGGCGGCCCAATCGGGCAGCGTCGCGGGCGGGGCTTCGGCTTTTAACGAATCGTTGACGGCGGACGATCTCGACGGACCGTTTTCGTTGCTGTCGGATCGGCGGATCGAGAGCACCCGACGGGGCCGGTTCGGCGTCCAACTGCTCGCGGTGTCCCAGGGGCGGCACGAGGTCGGCGACACGGTGACGCCCGACGGGCCCGACGGCTTGACGCTGACCGTCACGCGCAGCACCTCAGGCAGCACCTTCAGCAACGGGGCGACGGCGTCGCTCACGCAGACGCAGCTCTTCCAGGTCGACTTCCGCGTCACCGACACCGCGGTCGACTACACGTTTTCCGGCACGTTCGATCCCGGCGGCGTCGGCGGGACACACCGGGTGTGGCTCGGCCGGGTCGGCGGATCGGCCGAGGTGGACTACGACAGCGCGTCGGCTATCGATTTCGATCTCGAAGGGCAGCTGGCGCCGTTGACCGACCCGGCCGAGACGTACCGCTTCGTCGTCGAGCTCGACCAATCGATCGGCGGCAACAGCGGGACCGGGAGCGGGATCGACCTGCAATTGGAACTGATCACGACGCCCGAGCCGGGCGCGGGCGCCGCGCTGTTGGCGCTGGGCGTCGGCCTGGGTGCGCGGCCGAGACGGCGCTAGGGTCCAAGGCCGCGATCCGCTACCTTAAGGCCATGAACATAAGACGCGCTGCCGTTGTTCTCGGATGTCTGGTCGCCGTCGCGCTGGCGGGTTGCCACACACCCCGCGTCGTGCTGCAACAACCCACGGCTACGGCGTTCAACGACGTGGGCAGCAACGGCCAGGTCCTGGTTCCCGATCGCGATATGGCCGTGCGGCGGGCCGAGCTCCAGCTGACCGCCGAGTCGTGGGCGGCGGACAAGGCCAAGGCCGTGGGCAGCGATGTGCTCCTGATGATTCTCGACGACACGCACGCCACCCTCGCGGTCGGTTATGTGCCGCGGGCCGACGTGCCCACCGAGCAAGGCGAATGGGCCGGGGCCGACCTCGACCGGCGGGTGCGGTTGGAGGCAGGCCGGACCTATGTACTGCGGGTCATCGAGGTGAGCCGGGGCGGGGCGTTCGGGTGGAATAACTACGGCTTCGCCAAGGGCAACCGTTACCCGCCGGGCGGGCTCACGAGCCGGTTCACGCTGGAAGACGACCTCGACTACGCCTTCCGGCTGCTGGACTAGAGGCTGGTCTTCTTACGAGTTACTTGCCCGTGCTACTGCGCGGGCGGGGCGTTTTCGGTTTGCGGTGGCTTGATCCAATCAAGGGGATGCAGATGGGCACGGACGAGGCGTTCTGGGACAAGATCGCCGAGGGTTACGCCAAGAGCTCGGCGAAGAACAAGGGGCCGAACTACGCGGCGCGGATCGAACGGGCGGCGGCGGTCTTCGGCGGCGCGGGCGAAGTGCTCGAGGTCGGCTGCGCGTCGGGCGAGATCACGATGGACCTCGCGGCGCACTGCACGCGCATCCACGGCATCGACCTGGGCGCCAAGCTCATCGAGTTTGCCCGGGCCTCGGCCGCCGAGCGCGGCATCGGGAACGCCACCTTCGAAAAGATCGACGCGATGGACCCGGCCTTACCCGTGCCCGAGGGCGGGTACGACGCGGTCACGATGTACAGCGTGATCCACTTGGTGCCCGACCCGCCGGCGTTGGTGCGTCGGCTGCACGGGTTGTTGAAGCCGGGCGGGCACCTGATCAGCGAGACGCCGTGCCTGGGCGATTGGTCGTGGGTGTGGCGGCCGGTGATCGGCGCGGTGCGGCTGATCGGCAAGGCCCCGTCGATCGTGCACCGGATCAAGGCCGCGGAACTGGAGGCGATGCTGGCCGACACGGGGTTCGAGATCCTGGAGGGCACCGTCCACAACCTCAAGAGCGGCCAGCATTGCATCACCGCTCGCAAGCGGTGAAAACCGGGACGCGACACGGGGCAAGTGCACACGAAAAACCCACCCGCGCTCGGGGCGGGGGTGGGTCTGGGCTGCGTCGAACACCGACGCACACTTCTGCGGATTTTGACTCACCGGCGGGCAGCCGGGGTTGAGCGCCGGCGTACGCGCCGGGATCAGTTGAACACGGGGCGGGGGAAGACCGGCTGCCGGGGCTGGAAGCGGAAGCGGTCGGGGTTCTCGTAGATCCGCTTGAGCTTCTCGACTTCGGCGCGGGCGCGGTAGTAGTCGCGGGCGGTCCGGGCGAGCTCGCGTTCGAGGCGGCGGACTTCGCGGTCGAGTTTGCGGGATTCGCCGTTGCGGTACCATTCGCGTTGGGCCTCGTTGCTCTTGTTGCGGAGTTGCTTGCGGAGCTGGTCACGCTTTTCCTTGAGGGCGTCACGCTTGTCGATCTCGCGCTGGATGATGCGGGACTCGTGTTTCTCCTTGGGCGGTCCGGCGGGGGCCGGGGCAGGCGCGGGAGCCGGCGGGCGGGCTGGACGCGGGGCGGGCAGGCCGAGGCGGCCACCGAAGTTGAACGGCAGGAACGACTCGGTGCTGCGGAAGGCGTAGCCGATGGCCGAGCCGACGCGTCCGACGGTCGACGTCGGGCGCGGCGGGGTCGCCACAGACGTGGGCAGGCTGAGCTTGAGCCCGGGCGTGCCGACGGAGCGCGGGGCGACGATAACGGGGGCCGGTGCCGGGCGTTTCGGCGTTGCCGGGCTGTTCCACGACGGCAACGAAAACGCCGGGAGTTGAGTACGCGGCTGGACCACCGCCGGGCGGAACGGCGAGACGTAGCCTCGGGCCTGCCGCGCCTGCGTGGCTTGCGTCGCCTGGCGGGCGTAGCCGCCGGTGTTCGAGGGGGTGTACGAATTGAGGTTGAAGCTGAGCATGCGTGATCTCCTTGGATCGGGGGTGGGGGCGCGACGAACCACCGGGTCATCGTGGGCAACCCAGCGGCGTTGCAGATCGATCGGAAAAAATGACCGACCCGACCGAACCCCGCGCTAAGCAGCGCGGAAGCGATACGATGCGAAACTTCTCACCCACCCGGAAGCCGCGCGATGCCCCCGATCAACCTCACCGACCACGGCCTGGCCGTGCTGCCCCAACCCGACGAAGCCAAGCTCCGAGAGCTCGCCGACACGGGTGTCCGCACTGTAGTGAACCTGCGGAACGACGGCGAAGACGCGCAGCCGATGTCGGTGCGGGACGAGGGCGAGCTCTGTCAGAAACTCGGGATGGATTACGTTAGCCTGCCGGTGTCGATGAAGACGGCCGGCGCCGCGTTGGCCGGGGCGTTTGAGAAAGTGCTGACCGCGGCGCGGGAGGCGGGGCCCGTGGCGGTACATTGCAAGCTCGGCCAGCGGGCGGGGGCGATGGTGCTCATCGTGCTGGCCCGACACCAGCGCTGGGACGCGGAACGGGCGTTGGGCGAGGCGGAGCGATTGGGCTTGGATGGCGTGGCGGGCAATCCGGCGCTTGCGGGATACGTCACATCGTGTCTCGCGGAGTGAACAACATCTCAGGCACGGACCGGCCGACGGACCTGATCGCGTTGCCGCTTCATGCCGAGCTGATTCGATGAACCGTAACCGCGTCAAGGGTGGCCGAAACGAGCCGCCGTTCAGCGGGCACCGCCGGTGCGTTCGCGCCGGCGCTGGCGTTCGCGGAAAGCCTGGAGCGAGGCCTTGCGGTAGCGTGCCGCTTCGGCCTCGGCGATCTGCTCTTCGGTGAGTCCTGTGGTGTCGAGCGGTGGCAGGCGATCGAGGACGCCCTGGGTCGAGAAACGGGGGGCGCGTGGGTGTTGGGACGACTCCGCCGCGGCGGCGGCCGGGTGGCCGACCGAGACCTTGGACGACGAACCCGCGCAACCGGCGAGAAGGAGCACGCCGCAGGCAAGGAGCAGGCCGGCCAACACGTTGGGGGTGGTGCGCTTCATTAACGAGCAACCGCCGAGACCAGCCGATCATTCCCGATTCTCAAAACTACGGGGGCATGGGCTGATAATCCCGCATATAGAGGCCGATAAACCCCGGCATTTACTGGCACTTAGACAGCAAACGGGCACGCTTCAACCCCGATCTCGTTCCGTCCGATGGTCATTGGAGCGATCCGATTGCCCGGGCCGCACCCGTCTATTTCCAACCGAAAGGCCGTCCCATGGCAGGATCGATTCCCGCACCGAAAAACTCGAGCACCAAGGGCAAGGACATCCTGCTCGAGTCCGGCACGAACGAGTTGGAGGTGCTGGTCTTCGAACTCGGCGGGCAGCGGTTCGGGGTGAACGTGGCCAAGGTGCGGGAGGTGATCCTGCCGGTCGAGGCCGTGCCCACCCCCGGCCAGGCCGAGACGATCAAGGGCGTGATCCGTCTGCGCGGGAGCGTGCTGACCGTGGTCGATCTGCACAAACAACTCGGCCGCATCCCCAAGCACCCCGACGAGTCGGAGTGGCGCATCATCGTCACCGAGTTCAACGGCAGCACCGCGGCGTTCCAGGTCGAAGCGGTCGACTCGATCTACCGCATGTCGTGGGAAGATGTTCGGCCGGTGCCCGATTCGGGCGTGAACGGCCACACCGCCGTAACCGGCATGGCCGAGGTCGGCGAAGAGCTCATCATGATGCTCGACTTCGAGTCGATCTACGACACGATCACGGCAAAGAACATCCACGCCAAGAGCGCGGTGAACAACGAAACGGGCATCGATCGCTCCGCGGTCCGCGTCTGGCTGGCCGAGGACTCGAGCTTCATCCGCGCGTCGATCGAGAAGATGGTCACCGAGTCGGGCTTCAAACAGTTCACGGCCTACCGCAACGGGCTCGATGCGTGGGAAGCGATTTCAAGCACCGCCAAGCAAGGCGGCGCGTTGCCCCATGTGCTGATCTCCGACATCGAGATGCCGCAGATGGACGGCCTGCACCTATGCAAGAAGGTTAAAGAGAACGCCGCCACCGCGAAGATCAAGGTGGTGCTCTACAGCTCCCTCATCACCGATGAGACCCGGCATAAAGGTATCGAGGTCGGCGCCGACGAGCAGTACAACAAGCCCAAACTCGAGAACGTGGTCCACACGATCGATCGCTGGATGGCCGAGGCCCAGCCGCCGAGCGAAGCCGCGTAGCCCCGGAGCGTCTTCCCGCAGCCATGAACGCGTCGTCGTCCTAACCGTTCTTTCGCTTGCGCTTACGTTTACGAGCGTCCTTCGGTGTCAGGCGTTTGAAAGCGCGGCGGGTAAACTCTTCGTCTAGCCGGTAGAGGTGGTGCCGCCGCAGGTCCAGTGTGCCGTGGCCGCCCTGGGGTGTGCGCGCCACCACAAACGGCAGGCATACCTCTTCGATGCGCAGCGGCGTCCCGGCGTAATCCGGGATCATCCGAGCCCGGAGCAGGCGGTTGCGATCCTCGCCGGGCGGCGGGTCCTCGTGAGCCAGGATCTGCACGGTCACGTGCGCGACGGTGACGTCGTCGCCAACGCGTACGTCGTCGGGTGGGAGCGGGCGGGCCGCGCAGACGGCCGGCTTCCCCGATGGTGGAGTATTCTTGATTTTATGCTTGTTTTTCGGCATCACATCACCGTGACAAGGCCGCGACGCCGGGGGCGGCGCGGGACAAAGAAACGGGTTCGGGTCTTCTCCATTCCTGATCGGCGCCGTGCCGAGGAACGGCGGCGGCACCGCCGGACTAGCGGGGGAGCACATCGGCCGGCGAACCAAGCGAGACGCCGCACGCCGGGCGTTCCTCATCGCCTAAGACCAACACGGGTTCGAACAGCGGGGTAGCGTGGCTCAACATTTTCCGCCCTCGTTCCATGCGAGAGCATTAACCTATCGCTGACCGAAACCGAGTCAACCGTAAATCCCGGAAGGTTCTTAAAATTTGTAACTTTGTCGATGGGAACGGCGTTTTTTTACGTCGCCAGCAAACACGTGGACCTCGCGATCTCATGCCGCTCGAGTCACGAATGTCGCCGGGCCCGTGACACTCGGGTATGGTGCGTCGCGGTCCCTCGCGGACACGCCGCGACATAGCCACCCAAACCATTTAATCATCGGAGCGCTTCACCGACGCCGCGGAGTCGGTTTCGATTTTCGTCAGGCGGCTCATCGCCACGAACGTGAACGACGCGGACCATGTGATCAGCACCAGCCCGGCGAGGGCTTCGAGCCCGACGAGCAGGCGGAGGTGACCCACCGGCGTGATGTCGCCGAACCCCACGGTGGTGAAGACCGCCATCGAGAAATACACCGCGTCGCCGAACGAGCCGTCGTAGGCCCCGCGCAGGTCCCCGGCCGGGTCGCCGAGTTGCTGATACGCCAGAGCGAAAAAAACGATCTGAACGAGGTGGGCGGCCAGCAGCGTTATCACCATGACCGAAAGCCGGATCCACGGTCGGCGGCTGGGGCGGCAGAGCTTGTTGTAAATCGTCCGCATGACCAAGGCGTGCAGGCTGACCGACGCGGCGATCACCACGACCGACACGAAAACCACGACCAACAACGGAACCCCCGATATGACTGAGGCCGCGGGGCCGGAGTCGGAAGCGAGGCCAAGCGTTGGGGAGGGAAGCGCGTCGATCATTTTCCCGGCGGTGGATTCAATAGCCGGAGGTCAGCGGCCGCGCCGCTCACGCATGGCTTTGCGCTCGGCCTTGCCGGCGAGTCGCTCGGTGGCGGCTTTTTCCAACGCCTCGAGCCGGACGAGCGTCGCCTTGGCCTGCTCGATCTTGTCGGCCGGCGCGGGGTCGCGGGCCAGCAGCTTCTCGAGCTTGCCGTTCATGCGCAGTTGTTCGTCCTTGAGCGAGGCGATTTTCGCCGCCAGCTTCTCCATGTTCATGCCGTTGATCTTCGCCAGCGAGGGCGAGGGCTCACCGAGCAGCATCGGCAGGTCCGCGGGCTTCTGCCCACGGCGAGGCCGCCCGCCGTAGCCGCCGCCCTGGCCGCCACGCCCCCCCCCGCTGCTGAAACGCCGACCCCCAGGACGGTTGGAATATGGTCGTCTTGGATTCATAGCCGTGATTGTATCGCGCCTTACGCTCCGCCGCGTCAGGGGTTCGTGAATCTCGGGGAAGACGACACCCGAAATACTTTCGCCCCCCCGCCGGTTAGTTCTTGCGGGCCCTGCCTATGCTTACCTCTAAAGGACACCTAATGTTATCCCTTATCAAACAGCGCCCGCTGTCCGGAGCCCTCCTCATGCTGCTGACCTGCTTTGCGGGCTTTGCCTGCAACCGCCCCTCCCACGCCGCGACCGACCTGCCCGCCCCCAATCAGGACATCGAAGTCGAGCCCACCGAGGAACCGCAGGCCGTGACCACCGTGCTCGCCGGCGGGTGTTTCTGGTGTACCGAAGCCGTCTTCGAAGAACTCAAGGGTGTCAACGCCGTCGTCTCCGGCTACGCCGGGGATTCCGAAGATGTAGCCAACTACCAACTCGTCGCCTCGGGGGCCACCAAACACGCCGAAGTCATCGCCATCACCTACGACCCTCAGGTGATCTCCTACGGCCAGCTCCTCCGCGTCTTCTTCTCGGTCGCCCACGACCCCACCCAGCTCAACCGCCAGGGGAACGACATCGGCCCGCAGTACCGCTCGGCCGTGTTCTACGCCAACGACGACGAGAAACGCGTCGCCGAGGCGTACATCCAGCAGCTCGACGAGGCCGGCGTGTTCAGCAAGCCCATCGTGACGACCCTCGAGCCGCTCACCAAGTTCTACGAGGCCGAGGCCTACCACCAGGACTACGCCGCGCTCAACCCCCGCCAGGGCTACGTCGCCGCGGTGGCGTTGCCCAAGGTCGCGAAGGTCCGCAAGCAGTTCGCAGAGCTCCTCAAAGACAAAGCCGCGGCCGAATAAACACACGAAACGCTCCGACCGCCCGAGACGGGCCCCCGCGTTAAAATGCGGGACGGTTTCGGGCCATCGGAGTCAACGTCTTGATCATCTACATCAGAACCATCGCCAAGACCTTGCGCGTCGGCCTGCTCTCGGCCGCGGTGTGCGCCGCGGGCGGATGTGGGGTGGAATTGGCGATGATCGGGGCGGCCGCGTCGGCGGCGTCCTCGGGGGCGGCGGTGTTCAAGCAGGGCAAGCTCAACGCGTCATGGATGGGGCCGTTCGACCACGTCGTGGCGGCGGGCGAAGTCGCGGCGGGCGAGCTCGGGCTCACGATCCGCAGCACCACCGGCGACCCGGTCGAGGGACGCTGGAAGACGGTGCTGCTGACGGAAGACGGCGAAAAGATCGTCATCAAGATCGCACGGAAGACCCCGCAGCTCACCGAGTTTCAGATCGACGTGGGCTTGTCGGGGTCCGAGGCGACCGCGCGGCTGCTGCTCAAGCGGATGGCCGTGGCGATCGACCTCGACGCCAGCCAGGACGGCACGGGCGAAGTCGTGCCCGAGTTCGTCCCGGTGCCGGTACCCGAGCGGACCAACCCGGAGCCGGGCACGCCACAAAGCGAGCCGCCGGGGCTGTTGCCCGCGCTGCCCGGAGAGCGGCTATGAACGCGGCGGCCGGCATCGTATGTTTGGGCTTGGGGCTGGCCTTGACGGGCTGCGTCGCGGGGCCGGGCGACTGGGACGACGCGCTCGGGCGGGACTGGACCTTGGTCCGCCTTGACGGCCAACGCCCGCTGCCCGAGCACACGCCCACCCTGACCCTCGCCGACGACGGACGGGTCGCCGGACGCAGCGGGGGCAACCGGTTCTTCGGCACCTACGAGCGCCCCGGACCCGGCGTGATCCGCTTCGCGGCGCTCGGCTCGACCCGCGTGTTCCTCGACGACCCGCCTGGGCTCATGCAACAGGAACAGCGGTACCTCGAGACCCTGGGCCAGATCGAAACTTACCACGTCAGCGCCGAGCGGCTGAGGCTGCTCTCCGACGATCGGACACGCTTGATATACATACCCTCCGCGCCCGAGACGCCAAGTCCCCGTGCTGGGCCGGCTACTCCCTGATGATGTAGTAGTAGCGACCGTCGGCGATTCTTCGGAACACCCCGATCGCCAGGTCGCCGTCGTCGATGAGTTCGTCGATGCTGGTCATGTACAGATCGTCGCGGGTGGAGCCGGTCCCGTTAAAGTGGACGCCGACCGCCGACGTGAACCCCCCGACGTCTTGGTATTCCGCGTCCCAGACCCCACCGATGGGCGTGCCGGCCTGCCACTTGGTCGCGTCGATGTAGTTGTCGAACCCTGTCGGCACGGCGCCCGACGCCGAGTCCTCCAGGTACTCGCCGGTGTCGAAGCGGAACAGCTGGGCCGCCTTGGCGTATTCCTTGATGTTCGCGGCAAAGACCGACCGGTTCGACTGGGCGGTCGCGTCGGCGAACTGCGGGATCACGATCGACGCGAGCACGCCGAGGATCACCACCACGATCAGGACTTCGACAAGGGTGAAGGCGGACGCGGGCCGCCGCGGGACATATGGATCGTCTCGGAACATTGCCTCAAGAGTCCAATACGGTTTGCCCTAGGTCCAGTAAAAACCGGGGCGTGAATGGGAATTGGTAAGCGCTTTCGGTTGTGACGGTCGGGTAAACTTCTTCCATGCTGATGGACCAACCAGAACTGTTGCAACGCCACTTCAACCAAGCCCTGCCCTACGCCGACTTCGTGGCCCGCGGCGAAGCCGACGGACACCGCCCGCCGTGGGACCAGCGGTACGCCCAGACCGCGCTGACCACGGCGCAGGACGAGCTGGTCCGCGGGTTCACGCGGAAGATGCACGTGCTGTGCCTCACGGGCACCTGGTGCGGCGACTGCGCGCTGCAGGGCGCCGCGATGCAGCGTGTCGCCGAAGCGAACCCGGGTTGCATCGACCTGCGTTTCCTGCTGCGTAGCGAGGAGCACGCGGCGCTGGTGGTCAAGGCCCCGATCAACGCGGGGTTCCGCGTGCCGGTGACGTGGTGGCTGGCCGAAGATTTTGCGCCGGTGTCGTGCTTCGGCGACCGCACGCTCAGCCGGTACCGCGGCATGGCGCGCAAGGTCCTGGGCGACGCCGCCGTGCTCGCCCCGCCTCCGGCCGACCCGGTGCTCGCGGTGCGCGACGAGGTCGTCGACGAGTTTGAACGCGTCCACCTGCTGCTGCGTCTCAGCGGGCGCTTGCGGCAGAAGCACGGCGATTGAGGCCTGCCGCCGGCTCTCCGCCGGCAACGCGACGCTCAACCCAACCGATAGAAAAGCCCCGGCGAAAACCGGGGCCTCTACGGATTTAAAATTTCGGCAACCGTCGGGGCGCGACGATTTGTTATTCTTCGATCAATTCAAGGCGCTTGATCGCTTCGCGTTTTCCGAGCCCTCGGATCTCGCCCCACGCCAGGAGTTGCTTCTCGCGGGGAGAGGAACTGCCTTTTTCCCAGTTGTAGATCGTCAGGCCCGACACGCCAACCAGTTGGCCGTAGTCCGCGGCACTCAGGCCGAGTTTATCGCGGTGTTTCTTGACCCAACCGGGGCTGAAACGCGGGCGCTGGGTATCGGAATCCGACGGCTCCGGGGCCGTGGTGAGCCGCTTCTTTTCCTGCTTTTCCACAAAGCTTAGCCGCCGTTCGAGCTCGCCGACGCGGCGTTTAAGCTCGGCGATGTCGCTGCGGTACTTCGCTACGATTTTTTGCGTGGGGCCCACCTGGCTGCGGATTTCCTTGCGGGCTAAACGGCGGATTTCCTCGCCCAAGATGCTGTTGAGATTCGGCAAAATTCGGTCCTTTATCAGAATTGAATCGACTGGTTTGCAAACGGGGGGAAAGAGTTTACACGAAACACCCCACTTTACGCAATTCGTAGTTTTCTATGAGTATCCGCGGTTTGTATAAAACCCCGCGGGCTGGCCGATAATACCGGCGTGAGCGATCAACCCGAAAATCAAGGGCTTCGGCCGTGGCAGAGGCGGCTGCACGACATCATTTTCGAGGCCGAGTCTCCCGCCGGGAAATTATTCGATGTCCTGCTGCTCATCGCGATCCTGGCCAGCGTGCTGGCGGTGATGTTGGAGAGCGTGGAATCGATCGACGCCCAGTACCACACGGCCCTCCGCGTTGCCGAGTGGTCGTTCACGGTGCTGTTCACGATCGAATACGTCTTGCGACTGATCTGCGTGCGCCGCCCGCTGCGTTACGTGTTCAGCTTCTTCGGGATCGTCGACCTGCTGGCGATCCTTCCGTCGTACATCAGCCTGTTGATCCCGGGTTCGCAGGAGTTGCTGGTCATCCGCGGCCTGCGTTTGCTGCGGGTGTTCCGGATCTTCAAGCTGGGCCGTTACCTCGGTGAGGCCGAGGCGCTGCGCGAGGGCCTGCTGGCCAGCCGGGCGAAGATCACGGTGTTTCTTTTCACCGTGATCATCAGCGTCACGATCATGGGGGCGCTGATGCACCTGGTCGAGGGCCCGGCCGCGGGGTTCCACAGCATCCCCGACGGCATCTACTGGGCGATCGTGACGATGACGACGGTTGGCTACGGCGACATCTCGCCGCTCACGCCGCTGGGCAAACTTATCGCTTCGCTCATGATGGTCTTCGGCTACAGCCTGATCATCGTGCCCACCGGCATCATCAGCGCCGAGATCGCGGTCGGCAAATCACGCCACCACAACACCGAGACCTGCCCCCACTGCATGAAGGTCGGACACGACCGCAAGGCAAAGTACTGCGACCGCTGCGGCGGAGATCTCTAGCGGAAAGCGATCGGCGTCGGCCACTTCCGCACCAAAAACACCACGCTAAGCAAAAGGGCTTACTCCGGCGGCCTGCGCAGCGCCTTGACCCGCGAGCGGTGTTTCTTGTTATCGATGCGGCGCTGCACCGCGCCGGCCGATGGGCGGGTCGGGCGGCGGATGCGCGGGCGGTCCGTGGCCTCGACGATCAGGTGACGCAGCTTGGCCAGGCACGACCGCCGGTTGGTCAGTTGGCTGCGGCTGTCGGCGGCGTGGATCACGAGCCGGTCGGGGCCGGCCGCCAGGTAACGCCCGGCGATCTCGCGCAGCCTCTCGATCGCCCAGCCGGGCATAGCCCCGGCCAACGCATCCAAGGACACCGTCAGGACCGCGTGGGTGTTCACCTTGTTGACGTTCTGCCCGCCCGGTCCGCCGCCGCGGGCGAACGTAAACGACAGCGCCGCCGGGTCCACGCGGACGCCCGGGGCAATCAACACACGTCCGTCGTCGGGGGCGAGATCAGACACGGGGGCATTGTTGGACGGCGTCACTCCGGCCGCAAGCCCGGGCGGGCCGGAACCACTGAGAATCCACAAAATCCACGCTCACGCGGACAGCCGCAGCGGCCGCGGGTTCCGCAGAAAATCCAGGGCGTTTTCGATCTTCAGCGGCTGCGCGAAGAGGTACCCCTGCAACTGATCGCAGTTGAGCGCCTGCAGCACGGCCAGCTGCTCCATCGTCTCGATGCCCTCGGCGACGACGCTGAGCCCGAGGGTCTGCGCAAGCGTCACGATCGCCTGGATCACCGCGGCAAACTCGACGTGCTTGTCCAGGCTCTTGACGAACGACCGGTCGATCTTGAGCACGTGGATCGGGAACTGGTGCAGGTTCGACAGCGACGAGTGCCCGGTGCCGAAATCGTCCATCGCTAGTTGGAATCCCCGCTCCCGCAGCTGTTCGAGCACAGGCAGGACCGCGGCGTTGGCGTCCATGATGACCGACTCGGTGATCTCGAGCTTGATCAGCGAGGGCGCGACCCCGGTCGCGGCGACGGTGTCGCAGATCATGTCCACGATGTCGGGGTGGACGAGTTGTCGGCGGGACAGGTTGACGTTCATCGTCAGGTCGAGCTCGGGCATCGCTTCGCGGATGCGCAGGATGTCGCGGCAGGCCTGGTCGAGGATAAACTCGCCCAACGGCACGATCAGGCCGGTTTCCTCGGCCACGTGGATGAAGTGATCGGGCCGGACCACGCCGAGCTCGGGGTGTTCCCACCGCACCAGCGACTCGAAGCCGCAGGGCGTGCCGTCTTCGACGCTGACGATCGGCTGATAGACCATGAACATCTGGTCGGTGCCGATGGCCTGCCGCAGCTCGCGTTCGAGCTCGAGGCGTTTGAGCGATTCGTCTTGCATGTCCTGGTCAAAGATCGCGTAGCGGGCTTTGCCCAGGTTCTTGGCGTGGTACATCGCCGAGTCGGCGTCGCGGATGACGTCGTCGGCGCTCTCGTAGCCCGCCCCGCCATCGACGATGCCGATGCTGGCGGTGGAGGTGACCTCCGAGCCGTCGATGTTGAACGGCCGGCTGAAGACTTCCAACAGACGGTCGGCGACGCGGACCACGGCTTCGAAGCTCTCGATCTCTTCGAGCAGGATCACGAACTCGTCGCCGCCGATGCGGGCCGCGGTGTCGGTCAGCCGGACTTCACCGCGCAGCCGCTCGGCGATCTGGATCAGCAGCTGGTCGCCGGCGTCGTGGCCGAGGCTGTCGTTGATCTTCTTGAAGCGGTCGAAGTCCAGGAACATGAAGGCGTAGCGGCGTCGCCCCCCGGTCAAACGGTGGCGGCGGATGGCGTGTTCGATCCGGGCGTGGACGGTGGCGCGGTTGGGCAGGTCGGTGAGCTTGTCGTGCTCGGCGGCGTGGCGGAGCTTGTCCTCGGCCATCTTGAACTCGGTCGTGTCGCTGAGCGACCCGACCAGCCGCAGCGGCGTGCCGTCTTCGTCGCAGATCAGTTCGCCGCGGCAGAGCATCCACCGGTGCTCGCCCTCGGCGTTCACCAGCCGGTGCTGGTTGCGCAGCGACGCGGTCTGGCCCGCCAGGCACATCGCCAGGTCGGCTTCGAGTTGCGCGAGGTCCGACGAGTCGACCAGGTTAAACCACACGTCGGGCGCGGTCATCACTTCGTTGGCGTCGAGCCCCAGCATCTGCTTCCAGCGCAGGGAGTAGCTGACCTCGTTGGAGATCAGGTCCCACTCAAACAAGCCGTCGCTTGCCCCCTCGACCACGGCCCGGTAGCGGTGCTCGTTGAGCGTGTTCTCGCGGCGACGCTCCACGCGGCGTGACCACTCACCGCTGACCCACTGGGCGCAGACCTCGACCAGATCGTGCTGCGATTCGGCCCCATCGGTTTCTCGTGCGTTGTCCCAACAGAACAGCACGACGCCCACGGTGCGGCCGTCGAGGCTGAACGGCCGCGCGATCATCTGCGGGTCGTCGGTGAACGCGCCGTTGATAAGGGCCGACTCCCACAGAGACGCGACGGGCGCCGCGGCGGACTGAAGAGCGTCGGAACTGCAGATCACCGCGCCGGCGCCGAATCCCGCCAACACCCGGCCGGCGTCGTCGGAGGTTTCAACCACGTACGCCTGATCGGCGCCCAGGGCGTGGCCGCATAGCGCCAGGACGCGGCCCGCGGCCTGGCAGAAATCTTCCGAGGCCCTCGGCGTGGTCTCGCCCAGGGCTTGGCTGATGTATTTTTGCAGAACCGTTTTCGGATCAGATGGGTAAATCGGTTGCACGGCGTGGTTGGTTCCTGACCCCCTCGCGGGTGAACAACTACTGTTACTTCGGGTTAACGCTAGTCGGGCTTGATCGAAACCGGCCGTATCGATCTGTAAGTCGGGGGCCTATGATGCAGCCGGGTGGGTTTGATGTTTTCTCGGACCCGCCTTCTCCGGAGAATGGCCCATGACGTGTGAACGATCGTTTATCGGAAGCCGGCTCGGGTGCACGATTCGGGCGGCGTCGCTTGCGGCCGCTCTCACGTGGTCCGTGGCGGCTGCGGGCGGCGCGTCGGCGCAGATCGGTGTAAAAAACGACTTGGTCTTCGGCAGCGCGACCCGGCCCGACCCGATCAAGCTCTCCCGCAGTGGTTTCACCGACGAGCTCTTGCCCGTGAACATCAACGGTTTCTACGGCCTGATCAACCAGAGGATCCGACTGACCGCCCCGCCGCTCTACGACTGGACGGACGACGGCTTCGAGGGTTTGGCGCGGGGGACGCTCGACGGCAAGACCGGGTTTCTGCAGGGCAACGGCGACTGGCGGTTCCCGCCGGTGTTCGACGAACTCGACCGGTTCCAGGAAGGGTTCGCGGTGTTCCAGGGGCCCGGCGGGGGCTACGGGTTTTTGGACCAGGCCCGGGACGTCCGCCACCAGCCCGAGTTCAACGCGGCGCTGCGCTTCAAGGACGGCCGGGCGGCGGTTCAGGTGGGCGACCGGTGCGGCTATCTCGACCTGCGGATGAAACTGGTCACGCCGTTGGCGTTCACGGCGGCGCGCTCGTTCCACGACGGGTTCGCGGCGGTGCGGCTGGCGGACAACGCGGCCGGCCCCGGCGCAGCGGGCGGCCACGGGGAACCCGACGGGACAAGAGGGTCGGGCGGCGACGGCTACAAACCGCACGCCGAGTTGGTCAACGTCGAGATCGACCTCGCGGAGGCCCAGGCCGTCCCGCAGTACAACGGCCGCTGGGCGTATCTCAACCTGGCCGGTCGGCTGGTGTTCATCGACCCGACGGGCGGCATCGAATACCTGGGCGATTTCAACGACAACCTCGCCTGCTTCCAAGCCGGCGGGAAGTGGGGGTATCTGGATCAGCGGTTCCGCGTCGTGGTCGAGCCGATGTACGAAGACGCCCGGGACTTCACCAACGGCCTGGCCGCGGTAAAGCTCAACGGCAAGTGGGGCTACATCGATCGCCGTTACGTGTTCGTCGTGCCGCCGCAGTACGAAGAGGCGGACGACTTCGACGAGACCTTGGCGATGGTCAAGGCCGAGGGCAAGATCGGTTTTATCGACCGCACCGGGCGGATGGCGATCCCGCCACAATTCGATTCGGCCGAGCCCTTCAGCCGGGGCGTGGCGCGCGTGAACCGTGACGACAGCTTTGCTTACATCGGCATCAACGGCTACGTGTTCTTCGATCCGCGGGCGGCGCAGAACGGCATCGTCGATGTGCGTATCCGGGAGACGGCCCGGGCGCTGTCGCGCACGGACCGGGTGCCGTACAACCGTTTTTACGAGTTGCCGCCGCCGCGGAAAACGCTTCCCCGGCCGTATCCGCCGGAGCACATTTACGACGAGGGGCTGGATGTTTCGGAGCCGTGGCAACTGGGGTCTAAACCGTAATCGTTAGCCCTGAACCCGGGGATACCCTATGTCGTATGGAATAGCGATGGGTTGGTATACGTTTGTCCCACAGACGAAAGGAACCCCCATGAGCCTTCCCAAACCCACCGAGATCCCCGACTACTTCCCCGACGAGCTGCCCGCTTACACGATCGGGCAACGCGTCCGTCACCGGCGTTACGGCTATCGCGGCGTCGTGGTTGATTTTGATGTGAGCTGTCACGCCGACGAGGCCTGGTACCAAGCCAACGCCACGCAGCCGGACACCGATCAGCCGTGGTACCACATCCTGGTCCACGATTCGACCGGCAACACCTACGTCGCGCAGGAAAACCTGCTGCCCGACGAAGGCGACGACGAGATCGATCACCCGCTCGTCGACGAGTTCTTCGACGGCTACGACCGCGGAAACTACCTGCGCAACGACATCCTCTGGCCGTCGTGGTAACCCCACGCGGCCGGGGGTCCCGGGGCGGGGGCGAAGCGATTCGTTATCGAACCTAATTTAGTAAAGCGACGCGAACTCGGGCCGACGACGCACCGTCAGGTCCGGGTCCTCGACCCGGGGCGTGCCGGCGTTATCGACGCCGCAGTGGGCGGTGATATGGTCGAACAGCCAGCGGTTGATCGTCGTCGCGTGGCTGAGGTTGAGCACGTGACGGCCGTTCTCAACGACGCGGTCGCAGTCTTGCTCACGCACGGGGAACAGCCAGTCGTCCTGGCCGTGGATCTGGTGGACGGGCGGGAAAGGTTGGCCGTCGTCGAGCGCGTCGGGTGGTCCGGGATAGGTCCATTCCGACGCCGCGCCGATCGCCCACTTGAGCCGCAACGGGTCGGCGGCCTTGGCCATCTTGAGCAGCAGCTTGTAGCCGCCGTCGTCCAGCCCGTCACGGATGCCGTAGGGGATCGCGCCCCAGCGGACGATGCGGGCCACCGCCGACGGCGAGAGCCAGCCGAAAGCCGACGCGATCGCATCCAGATACCAAGGCAGGTTCGGCGTCGACCGGGCCGAAGCCATCAGCAGCACCGCCGTCGGCTTGCGCCGCAGGTGCGGCACCAGCTCCAACGCGATCATCCCGCCCATGGAAATCCCGCCGAGGAACCACGGCCGATCGGCGTCGAAGCCATCCACCACCGCGTTAACCGACTCGGCCCAGCGTTGGGCGTACCGCCCCAGGCTCTCGCCGGCGTCTTCGGGGTCGATCCAGTCGGGCACGTGGACCGCGTCGCCGAAGGCGGCACGCTGCGGCGCGAACACCTGGGCGTCGGCCCCGAGTCCGGGCAGCAGCATCAACGGGGCGGGCAGGGTCAGTTCTCGCATAAGCCGTATCGTAACGTCGCCGGGCGGGGCCGTGCCAACCACGGGACCCGCGCACGAAAAAGCCCGCCGTGGATCCACGGCGGGCTTTGCGCTTTTCGGAAGTCGCCGTCCGGCGGCCGCGGGATCAGTCGCCCAGCGGTTCGAGTTCGGTCGGCGTCGGCTCGGCGGCGATGATCTCGACGTCGAAGATTAGCGTGGCGTTGGGGCCGCCCGGTCCGCCCTGCAGGCCGTAGGCGATCTCGCCGGGGATGAACAGCTTGCCCTTGGAACCGACCGGCATCAGTTGTAGCCCCTCGGCAAAGCCGGTGACGAACTGGTCGACGCCGACGGTGACCGGCTCGCCCCGGTCGTACGACGAGTCGAACACCGAGCCGTCGAGCAGCTGGCCTTTGTAGTGGATCGTGACCTGATCGGTCGGGCCGGGCTTGGGGCCGTCGCCGAGTTCGACGATCTGGTACTGCAGGCCCGACTCGGTCTGTTGGACGCCTTCCTTGGTGATGTTTTCGGCGAAGAACGCCTCGGCGGCGGCGGTGTTCTCGGCGATCGCGGCCTGCTGCTCGGCCATCATCTTTTCCATCTGCTTCATCTGCATTTCCTGTTGGAAACGCTGGATCGCGGCCATGCACTGCTCGCTGGTCATCTTGAGATCGCCCTCGGTGTACGCCGAGACGAACGCCTCGGCGAGGAGTTCGGGGTTGATCTCGATGTCCTGGCTGCGGATGCCGCTGCCGATGTCCACGCCGATGGCGTAGCTCAGCTCGTCGATGGGGTTATCGAAAGGGCTCTGGGCCACGACGGTTTCGGCGGCCTCACCCTCAGTCATTTCTTCCACCGCTTCAACGGCGGCGGCCGCCGCCTCTTCCACGGCCTCTGCCGCGGCTTCCACCGGCTCGGCCTCGGCGTGGTGGTCGGCCCACGCGGGGCCCGCCAAGGGCAACAGCAGACCGGCGGTCAGACAAAACACGGCACTCGTCTTCGTCGGGATAAACATGAAGGCAGGTCTCCAAAAAGGTTGGGTTTACTTTTATACGGATCACGGCGCATCGGCGAACCGTAAACCGACATCATAGCCCAAGCCGTCCGAACGGTGCCGGAAGCCGGGTTTTCGCGTAAAACAGCGCCCACCATGCCACACGCTTACTTTGCTTACGGCTCGAACCTCGACCCGGTTCAGATGAAACGGCGCTGCCCCTCGTCCACCCGCGTCGGCCGGGCGGTGCTGGCGGATCACCGGCTGGTGTTCCCGTTGCGGTCCGACGGCGATTGGAACGGTGGCGTCGCGGGCATCGAGCCGGTCGCCCCGTCCGGCGGTCGCGACGCGCACAGCGACGACGACCCGAACGCGCACGTCCACGGCGTGGTCTACACGATCGACGACGCGGACCTCGCGGCGCTCGACCGCTACGAAGCCGTGGACGAGGGCATGTACCGGCGTGAGCGCATCGGCGTGGTGTTGGATGACGGCCGCCGCGCGGAGGTCTTGACCTACTTCGCCATCGCCGACCCCGCCGGGCCCACACCGCCGTCGAAGAAGTACCTCGGGGCGATCCTCCGCGGCGCGACCCACCACGGCCTGCCCGCCGCCTACCTCCAACACCTCGCGGCCATCCGCACGCTCGACTGAATCGTCTACACTAAAGCCGCAAGGAGCTGACGACGTGAAAAAATACTTCATGCCCCTGATGACGCTCGCCCTGGGCGTCGCCCTCAACCTGATCGGCATCCTGTCGTTCTCGCTGCAGCAAGGCGAACGCAGCGTCACGGCCCTGATCCCCGCGTTCATCGGCGGGCTGTTCCTGATCCTCGGCGGCATGGCGTGCTCGTCCAAACTCCGCAAACACTCGGTCCACGGGGCGCTCGTGCTCGCCCTGATCCTCGGGGCCTACTGCATCTATAAAGTCGTGATGATGCTGGCCAACCTGGGCGACCCTGACACCACCGTGCTCAAGATGTTCTCCTTCCTGACCACCGGGGGCGTGTGCATCGGCTACCTGGTGCTGGGCATCCGCTCGTTCCGTCAGGCGCGGCTCGCCCGCAAGGAAGCCGACCAGGCCCTGCGGGCCGCCGAAAAAGCCGAGGCCGCCGCCGAGGTGTAACAACGCCTTGGCGTGCCGGTTGAGTCGTCACCGTTGCGCCCATCGATGTGAATCTCATGAACCCGCCCGAGCCCACGCCTCTGCACTGCCGGCCCCGCGCGTTCGAGGCGTTGGCGGCGGAGCTCGGAGCGCTCGACACGACCCGGGGGCTGCTGCGGTGCTCCGTGGCGGTGTCGATGCACCAGCTCGACGACGCGGACATGGACGACGTCGAGGCGCAGATCGACGCCCTGGCCGGCGGCATCGCCGAACGCGTCCAGGGCCACCAGCCGCGCGCGTTGCTCGCGCACGCCCACGCCGTGCTCTTCGACGAAGCCCGTTTCGCCGGCAACACCCAAGACTACTACAGCCCGTTCAACAGCTACCTCCCGCGGGTGCTCAAGACCCGGCTGGGACTCCCGATCACGCTGGTGCTGCTGTACAAGTGCGTGCTCGAGAGTGTCGGGCTGCGGGTCTGGGGCATCAACATGCCCGGGCACTTCCTCGCCGCTGTACGCGACGGGTCGCCAACGCCAGGCACGGGGGCGGACGCGCCGGCCCAGCACGCCGGCGGTCCACTCATGCTCATCGACCCGTTCGACGGCGGCAAGATGCTCACGCGGGACGACGCGTTTGCCCGGCTCGAACAGATCGCCGGCGGGGCCGTGGCCCGCGACGATGCGCTGCTCCGCCCCGCAACCCACACTCAGTGGCTCACCCGCATCCTGCAGAACCTCGCCGGCGTGTTCGACCAACTCGAACGCCCCGACGACACCGCCGCGATGCGCGAGATGATCGCACTGGTCGAATCGGTAAGCTAGGGCCGATCTCCAACCGTCCCGGCTGGAAGGAGGCCGTCCCGCCAGCCTTCCTGATCGAGGCGACTCCATAATAAAAGCCCGCGGGACTGGGCAGTACTCCGCGGGCCTGAGGGGTGGGGCGAGTTGTGCTGGCGTTCATCGTGCCATCATGTACATAACCCCCAAACCTCCCGCCTTATTTCTTCGGGATCAAGATTTTTTTAAACCGTCGACCTAAACTCACTCATGAATGATACGACCACTCCGGCCGGCCCCGTCACGCACGTCGTTCTCGTGGGCCACTGCGGCCTCGACAGCCCGGTCCTCGGCAGCTGGGCCAAGCAACTGCTGCCGGACACCGAGATCGCCCGGGTCAACCGCCAAGCCGAGCTCGGCGACTACCTGAACGGCCGTAGCCTGCTGCTCATCAACCGGGTCCTCGAAGGCCGCTTCGACCACCCCACCAGCTTGAAGATGATCGAGACGTTCGCCGCCCAGGACGACCCGCCGCGGATGATGCTCGTGTCCAATTACCCCGATGCGCAGGCCGAGGCCGTAGCCGCCGGGGCTCAACCCGGCGTCGGTAAGAGCGAACTGAACACCGCCGAGGCCGGGCAACGTCTGCTCGACGCGGCGGCCGAATAACCCCCGGCCGGGGTGCCGTCCGCACACGCCCCGGGGCGATGCCCGCGGCGCTGGCATCGCTCGGCCGCGCCGCACTACACTCTGTGACGGCATGAGCCCCGCCCCCGCCCGATCCAAGACGCGCACCGTATCGACGCCCGGCCCCCGTGCGTGGTCGCGGTACAGCGACACCGACCTGTTGGACCTGCGCTTCTGCGACCTGGGCCTGAAGATCGAAGGCGAACTCGCCGGGCGGATCGATCGGCTGTACGACGACCTCGCCGCCAAGGGCCTGGCCCACTTCCGGCCGCACTGCTGGCTCAGCAGCGAGTGGTTCAGCCCCGACGGCGTGCCGGGCATCGCGATCCCGTTCTACCTCGCCCGGCCACGGCTCAAGCGCCTCGAGAAAACCCAGATGCTCGACGTCGAGGGCGGCACGGAAACCTCCTGCCTCCGCATCCTCCGCCACGAAGCGGGCCACTGCATCGACACCGCCTATCGGCTGCACCGCCGCAAGCGCTGGCGCGAGTTGTTCGGCAGCTTCGCCGAGCCGTATCCCGATGCGTACAAGCCCCGGCCCAACTCGCGCAAGTTCGTCACCCACCTCGACGGCTGGTACGCCCAGGCCCACCCGGCCGAGGACTTCGCCGAGACGTTCGCCGTGTGGCTCCAGAGCTCGCGGTGGAAGTCGCACTACCGCGGCTGGCCGGCGATGCAGAAGCTCGAGTACGTCGACGAGCTCATGCAGGAGATCGCCGCGTCGCCCGGCCCCACGCCGGTGCGCAGCCGCCGACAAGTCGAACCGCTCTCGCAGGACCGCCGGACGCTGCGCGAGCACTACCGCAGCAAGCGGTTGCGGTACGCCGATGAGTTCCCCGAATTTTTCGACGCCGACCTGCGCAAGCTATTTTCTACCGAGCCGCGTTACGCCCACCGCCCCACCGCCGCGAGCTTCCTGCGCCGCATCCGCCCCGAGCTGCGCGACGCGGTCGCCCGCTGGACCGGCACCCACGCCTACACCATCGACCAGGTCCTGCGCGACATGATCGACCGCTGCAAAGAACTCAACCTCCGCCTCGCGGTGCCCGAGACCAAGGCCAAGAACGAAGCGATGATGATGGTCACGGTCCAGACGATGAACTACATGTTGTCGGGGCATCACCCGGTGGCGCTGTGAACCGCGGCTAAACCACGAAGAACACGAAGCAAGGCATCCAGGAAATAAGTGAGAAGAGCTTGGAGCGAGGTGACGAGATTGAATCATCGGTCCACGACGTTATCGGGGCTGCGATCGAAGTGCACCGCCATATCGGACCGGGCCAACTCGAATCGGTCTGCCTCCGGGCGATGGAAGTTGAGCCACGATTACGAAACATCCCTTTTGCCTCCGAATCGCCGATATCCATGACATACCAAGACCACGCCGTCGGCCCAGGCGAATCAACCCGTGGGTCGGGAACAGCCAAATCCTTTTCGAACTTAAAGCCGACAATCAACGCGCCCCGATCCATGAAGCCTAGATCATCGGATATCTGAGATCCCGCATGCCCCCTCGGCCTGCTCATCAACTTCAACGTTCCGCTACCCAAAGACGGCCGCAAACGATTCGGCAGCACCAGATAGTGTCTCTACTCATTGTCTTGCCTCGTGTTCTCCGCGCCTCCGCGGTTCACCCCCGCCCATGAAAAAGAAACTCCGCATCCTGCTGCTCTGCCACGAGAGCCTGATCCCTCCCGATTCGATCGAGGGGCTCAGCGACGCGGAGGTCGCGCCGTTCAAGACCGAGTTCGACGTGTGCGCCACGCTCCGCGACATGGGCCACACCGTCTGGCCCATCGGCATCGGCTCGGACCTGGCGATCGTCAAGACCGCCATCGACACCCTCGAGCCCGACATCGCGTTCAACCTGCTCGAAGAGTTCGCCGGCGTCGGGGTGTTCGACGCCCACATCGCGTCGTACCTCGAGATGGTCCGCCTGCCCTACACCGGCTGCAACCCGCGCGGGCTCATGCTCGCGCACAACAAAGCCGTGTCGAAGATGATCTGTCGGTACCACCGCATCCCGGTGCCCGCGTTCCACGTGTTCCCGCTCGGCCGACCGAACACGAAGGTCCGCCGACCCAAACGCCTCGAGTTCCCGCTCATCGTCAAGTCGCTCACCGAAGAGGGCAGCGTCGGCATCTCGCAGGCGTCGGTCGTCCACGACGACGAGAAGCTCACCGAACGCATCCGGTTTATCCACCGCCAGCTACGCACCGACGCGCTGGTCGAGCGCTACATCGACGGGCGCGAGCTCTACCTCGGCGTCCTGGGCAACGACCGACTGCAGACCCTGCCCATCTGGGAGGTCCACTTCACCGACCTCCGCGAGGGGGCGCCGCGCATCGCCACCAGCAAGGTCAAGTGGGACGAGGACTACCAGAAGAAGATCAACCTCACGACGGGCCCGGCCGCCGACCTGCCCGGCAACGTCGCCGCCGAACTGCCCCGCCTGGCCAAACGGGTCTACCGCGCGCTGCAGCTCTCGGGCTACGCCCGCCTCGACTTCCGCCTCGACCCCGACGGGAAGATCTTCCTGCTCGAAGCGAACCCGAACCCCCAGCTCATGTTCGGCGAGGACTTCGCCGAGTCGGCCGAGGTCGACGGGATCCACTACGAACCGCTGCTGCAGAAGATCCTGAACCTCGGGATGCGATACCGCTTGGTCGGGCAAGCTTAAAGCGTTCGTCCGCGCTGGGACGCTACATGTGCTTGCCTGTGGCTCACGCCCGCGCGGCGGGCGGGGCATCACCCGGGGTTACACCGGGCAGCCGTACGACTCGAACAATCCATCTCTTTGCCGACGGGGCCATCGTTTGTGCGGGCGGTGTGGCGTATCACGCCGCTAAACTGTGAAGTGACGACACCACTCGCCCGGAGGCCCGCGATGTTGCGGTTCCCTGAAATCAAGACCGCGCTGGTGACCGGCGCGACCGGTTACGTCGCCGGCTGGGTCATCAAGCGCCTTCTCGAAGAAGGCTTTACGGTTCACGCCGCGGTACGCGACCCGTCGAAGGCCGACAAGCTCAAGCATCTGGACGCGATGGTCGAGACGTCGCCCGGAACGATCAAGTATTTCAAGAGCGACCTCATGCAGCCCGGCTCGTACGCCGAGGCGATGGACGGATGCGCGGTGGTCTTCCACACCGCTTCGCCGTTCGTCCTCGGCGTCGAAGACCCGCAGAAGGACCTGGTTGACCCGGCGGTCCAGGGGACGCGGAATGTCCTGGAACAGGTCAACCAGACGCCCAGCGTGGAGCGGGCCGTCGTGACCAGCAGCTGCGCGGCGATCTACGGCGACAACATCGACCTGAAGAAAACTCCGGACGGCACCTTTACCGAGGCGATCTGGAATACCAGTTCTTCTTTGCGCCACCAGGCCTACTCGTACTCGAAAACGATGGCGGAGAAAGAGGCGTGGAAGATCGCCGAAGCGCAGGGCCGTTGGACGATGGGTACGGTAAACCCGTCGTTCGTGCTCGGTCCGGCGACGAATCCGGACGCTTCGGGCGAGTCGATCTCGTTCATCCGGCAGAACGGAGACGGCACGATGAGGTCCGGCACGCTGGACTTGGGTATGGGTGTGGTCGACGTGCGCGACGTCGCGGAGATGCACCTGCTCGTTGCGTTCCACCCCGCGGCGAGCGGGCGGTACATCACGTCCGGCCACAACAGCGGCTTCCTGGAGGTCGCACAGATCTTGCGCGAGCGTTTTGGTGACCAATACCCGATCCCCAAACGCGCGATGCCCAAGTGGCTGGTCTGGCTGGTCGGGCCGATCATTGACAAGCGGATGACCCGCCAGACGGTCAGCAAGAACGTCGGGCTGCGGTGGGTCGGTGATAACAGCAAGAGCCGCAACGAGCTGGGCATGGTCTACCGTCCACTCGAAGAAACCGTGGTCGAGATGTTCCAGCAACAGATCGACCGCGGCGCGTTCAAACCGGCGGGCGCTGCTTGAGCCAATCGAGACGATGCCTTGCGTCGGGAAGGTGTATCATCTTTTCGCGAAGAACAAGGTTTTCAAACAGGGCCTGTGCTTATGGCGTGTTTTGGCAAGATCGGCCCGATCGGCCGGGCCCTGATGTTCTGGAAGGTCCTGCGGGATCGGTCGGTGCCGTGGTGGGGCAAGCTGTCGTTCATCGCGGCGTCACTGGGCTACATCGCGTTTCCGATCGACGCGGTGCCGGACCTCTTTTTCGGGGTCGGGTGGATCGACGACCTGATCGCGCTACCGGTTTTCGCGTGGTTATTCGGCCGGGTGCTCCCGCGGATCACGCGTTGGAATGCGCAGAGACGTCGCCGTTCTGTGGCGTAACCCAGGTCTTTTCGCGTTATCCAAGCAACGATTCACCGCCCCGGGAATAGATTGCCGGCCCCGGAGGCTATACGTTCATGAAAGCGATAACACCCCGTACCGTCACCTTCGCCGTCCTGCTCACCCTGCTCGCGGGCACCGCTCTGGCCGCGACCACGACCCAGTACACCGGGAAGTGGACCAAGAAGAACTACAAGGCCTCGGGTACGTGGTCGATCGTCCAGAACGGCGAGCAGCTCTCGGTCAAGCTCGACAGCAAGTTTAAAACCAAGAAGGCGCCCGACCTCAAGATCTTCCTTTCACCCAAGAGCCCGAAGCAGCTCAACAACAAGAACGCCACCCGGGGCGCGCTCAAGGTCGGGCTGCTCAAGAGCCACAAGGGCGCGCAGACCTTGGCGATCCCCGCCGGGACCAACCTCGACGACTACGCCTCGATCATCATCCACTGCGAGCAGTACTCGAAGCTCTGGACCGTCGCCGCATTCCAATGACGATTCATTCTCCTAACTCCATTTGCACAGCGTCGCCCGCGGGGTCCCGGGCGGCGTCTGTGTTTATGAAAGTTTTGGCGATCAGGGCTGCCCGATCGGTCCGCCGGTGTTGAGCACCACCCGTTTCAGGCTCTTCTCGGCGGTGACATACAGCGTCTTCCCGTCGGCCCCGAACGTACAGTTGGTCGTCTGCGGGCCGGTCTCGAGGAAGCCGAGGCGTTCGCCCTCGGGAGAAAGGATCAAGACCCCTTTGCCGTAGATCGTGGTGTAGATGCGTCCGCGGGGGCCGACGGTCATGCCGTCGGGCCCGCCGAGGTCGGCCAGGTCGTTGAGCAGCCGACCTTCGCCGAGCTTGGCCGATTCAAGGATCGGGTAGGCCCAGATTTTTTTGTCGCCGTTGTCGTTGACATAGAGGACTTGACGGTCGGGCGACACGCCGATGCCGTTGGGCCGGACGAGATTATCGATAACACGTGTGACGGCAAACTGTTCTTCGATGCCGCTGTCGGTCAGAGCAAAAACCGCTTCGGTGGGTAGCTCCAATCCGTCACGGTTGCCGTAGCGCGGATCCGTGAAGAAGATGGTCTCGGAGGCCTGCGCGATATCGTTCGGGCTGTTGAATCGCTTGCCCTCGAAGTGCCCGATGTGATGAGCCGCGGGCCGATCGTCGATGCTCCACCGAGTGTCGGCCTTGGGACCGCCGGTGTAGACGTCAACGCTGCGGCTCTTGCCCGCGCAGGCGTACAGATATCCGCCGATGAACACCAGCCCGTTCGCCCCGCCCGAGTCGTCGGTGAAGAGTGTCGTCTCGCCGGTGGCGGGGTCGTAGCGGTGGATGCGGTTGTTGGGGATGTCGCTGAAGTAGATCGACCCGTCGGGCGCCAGGGCCGGGCCTTCGGTGAAGCTGAAGCCGCCGGTGCTGACGGTCTCGACGACCGCGTCGGGCGGGATGATGGGCTCCTCGGCGTGGGTGGGGGTCACGAGCAGACAGAGCACGGCAAACAGGGGCGTGGATTTCATCGAGATATCGTACACTCCCGGCCATGGAACCACGCCTCCGGTTAGGCATCCTGGGCACGGGCAACATCGCCGGGCAGTTCGCCGAGGGTGTGGCGGGGGCGCAGCGCAGCGTGGTCGCGGCCGTGGGCTCGCGCTCGGCCGACTCCGCCGCCGCGTTCGGCAAGCGTTTCGGGCTTACCGCGGAACGATGCCACCCCAGCTACGAAGCATTGATTCGCGACGACTCGATCGAGGCGGTGTACGTCTCGCTGCCAAACCACCTGCACGCCGAGTGGACGATCAAGGCGCTCGAAGCCGGCAAGCACGTGCTCTGTGAGAAACCTCTGGCGATGAACGCCGACGAGGCGACGCGGATGTTCGCCGCGGCGGACGCTACCGGCCGAATGCTCATGGAAGCGTTCATGTACCGCGGCCACCCGCTGACGGTGGCCGTGGTCGACGAGGTGCGGCGCGGCACGGTCGGTGCCCTTAAAACCATCCGCGCCAGCTTCTGCTACCGCACCACCCGGGTCGACGGCAACGTGCGCTTCGACCCCGCGATCGGCGGCGGGGCGTTGATGGACATCGGCTGTTACTGCCTCGACTTCTGCCGCCTCATCACCGGCCGGGCGCCGGTGATCGAGGAAGCGCGGATCGTCGGCAATCTGCACGACACGGGCGTCGACGACTACGGCTGCGTCATCCTGAAGTTTCCCGCCGACCCGGGCTCGCCCCACCCGCCGCTCGCCGGGCCGATCACCGCGGCGCTGACGTTCGGGATGACGGTGCAGCTCGACAACACCGCCCACCTCGGCGGCACCGACGGGCACCTACAAGTCCCCGTGCCGTGGAAGCCGCCGCAACGAGACGCCACGTACATCGTCTCCGGGCAGACGCCGCCGAAGCAGGATGTGGCAACGGGCAAGGCCGGCCCGCCCGAGCCGAGGATCGTGTCCGTCGACGCCGACGCGCCGCTGTACGGCCTCGAAGCCGACGCGTTCGCCGACGCGGTCGCCGGCCGCGCGCCGCTCCCGATCACGCCCGACGAATCGCTCGGCACCGCCCGGCTGCTCGAAACGCTGCGCCGGCAACTGGGATTGTCGTGGTGATCTGGGTGGAGGCGGCGACGTTCGACGCGGTCCTGCCGTTGCGGGCCGAAGTGCTGCGCGACGGCCGGCCGATGGACGCCGCCCACTTCGACGGCGACCACGACGAAACCACCCGGCACCTCGCGGCGATCAGCGACGAGGAAGGTTTCGACGCGGTGGTCGGCTGCGTTTCGCTGATGGTCAGGCCCATGCCGGGCGACGACGCGTGGACGCACCAGCTCCGCGGCATGGCCGTCGCCGAGACACACCGCAACCAGGGCATCGGCGCGATGCTGCTCGCGGCGGTCGCCCGCCGCATGCCCCACGAGGCGCTGTGGTGCAACGCCCGGGTCCCCGCGCAGCGCTTCTACGAACGCCACGGCTGGACCGCGGTGGGCGGCGTTTTCGATGTGCCCCACCACGGCCCGCACGTGCGCATGCGGCGCGTGGCCACGTGCTGATCACGGAGCAACGGCCGTGGGAAACCCGCCGGTTATCGGCCCGGTCTTGGGTAGTGGCCAACCGCTATCATATGAGGCCCGATGCCCAGTTCTTTGCCTTACCTCAACCACGCGATGCTGACCGACGTCGGCCGCAAGCGGCTGGCGAACGAAGACGCGGTGGCGGCCGAAGCGCGGATGGGGTTGTTCGTCGTGTGCGATGGGGTGGGCGGTCGGCCGTCGGGCGAGGCGGCGTCGCAGATCGTCTCGCACTCCACGGCCCACGCGCTGCGGCGCCAACTCCGGGGCCTGAAGACCCTCAACGAAGACACGCTCAAGAAGCTGCTCGTCGAGGCGTCGGTCGAGATGAACCAGCAGATGTACGAGCACAGCCAGGCCGTGCCGGCGCTGGTCGGCATGGGCTGCACGATGGTCGCGGCGCTGCTCGATGCCCGCACGGTGTTTTACCTCCACGCCGGCGACTCGCGGCTGTACCTGCTGCGTGAGGGCAAGCTCATGCCGCTCACGGCCGACCACACCCACACCCGCCAGAAGTTCCAGACCGAATCGAAGACCGGCGACCTGCTGGACGTGGGGCACCGCCGCCTGCTGATGCAATACATCGGCTCGCCGCGCACGCTCGAACCCACGGTCGCGTCGCTGCCGCTGCGGGTCGGCGATCGTCTGCTGTTGTGCACCGACGGGCTGACCGATCCGCTCAATGACGCGGCGGTGCACGGGTTGCTCTCGAAGCACGCCGACCCCGAGGCGGCGGCCCGGGCGTTGGTGGAGGCGGCGAACGAGGCGGGCGGGCCCGACAACATCACCGTGGCGTTGGTGGACTACCTGGGGCCGCGCCCCGTGACCGAGGCCGATCGCGCCGCGGCGGCGCCGACGCCGCAGGAGCTGCCCCACGGCGTGGCCCAGAAGCTGCGCGACGCGCTCGCGCAGCTCGAAGAAGACCTGACCTGGCTCAAAGAAGGCGCGCTCGAGTCGGCCCACCCGCGCAAGCTCACCGCGCTGGCCGCGGCCAAGCGCCGGCTCGGGGCCGAGGCGTACCGCGACTTCCTGACCCGGCACCCGAACCAGTCGCCGTCGCACGTCTTCCACCAGTGCTGCACCCACCCCGACTCGACCTGGCGGCAGCGGTACCAGGCCCACGTGGGCGAACTGGAGAAGCCGCTGTCCCGCGTCACGGCCGGGGGCATCCGGCTCAGCCCCGTGCTCACCGGCGATCAGACCGCCCGCATCTACCAGGATCTGTGGAACGGCTGGCGGCGCGTCGAGCAGCGCTACTTCGCCACCTGCCAACGCCCCGCCATCTCCGACACCGAGCAGACACTCAACATCCTGATCGACCACATGCTCAACAGCGTGCAGACGCTCACGGGCCTGCTCTACTTCCTCCCGCGGTTCATGCGCCCCCGAAAGAAGCCGTGAGGCGCAGGACCCGGGCGCGAGGATTGTGCGCACAACACGCCACAAAAACCGCGCACCGCGGGCGGATCGGCGTAAGATTCTAAGGCATTGAAGTGGTTGGTTTTAATCGACGATGAGGTCGGGCGAGGGTGCGGTTCGGCGCACAAAACGTGCGCCGCGTCCCCAGATGGAGGCGCGGCCCACGAACCCCCGGGCCCGCCGACGTGTACCACCTTTAACCCGGTTTGGAGCCCGCCCGATGCCTCACCCCGCGCCCGTGTCTCGCCCGATGTCTCAACCTCATAAGACCAGCGTCTGGCGGTGGGCGGCCCTGGCCGCGGCCGCAATCCTGGCCAGTTACGCCACGCCGGCCCAAACCCTCGACGGCACCGCCACCGTGTCGACGCAAGTGGATGTCCAAGTCGACGCCGCCGAACTGACCCAGCGTCTCGACGAGCACCACGCCCGGCTCGACGCCGCCGCGGCCGAGCGCCAAGCCCTGCGCCGCGCGGTGGACGCGCTGGCCCAGGCCACGCCGACCCCGACGCCGGAAACCGACGCCGACAACGATACCGACGCTAACGCCGCGGCCGCCGCGGGCTTCACCGTGTTCAAGCCCACCGACGACACCCGCGTCTACTACGTCGCGGCCGACGGCAACGACCGCAACACCGGCCTCACCCCCGAAGCGCCGCTCCGCACCCCGCAAGCGGGTTACAAGAAGCTCCGCAACGACGCCGCCGACCATCTGCTGTTCAAAGCCGGCGACACGTTCGTCGGCAACCTGGGCACGCTGAACAAGTCCGGCCAGAGCCCGAAGAAGCCGATGGTCTTCGGCGTCTACGGCGAAGGGCCCCGGCCGATCTTCCTCAGCCCCGCCGACCGCTGGGCCAGCAAGGCGTTCAAGGACCGCGTCGACTTCGTCGCGTTCCAGGGGCTCCACATCGTCGCCATGCACCGCAAGCAGGCGCTCGACGCTCGCAGCAGCGCGGCGCTCACGCCCGATCGCTGGAAGCAGTCGGCCATCGGATTGCTCGGGCGGTCACGGCACATCCTCATCGAAGACTGCAAGTTCGAGGCGTTCAAGTTCGCGCTCGTCGTCCAGTCGGGCAAGGACTGGGGCCCGGCCGAGAACATCACCATCCGCCGCAACATCGTCGTCGACAGCTTCGGGCACTGGGACAAGAAGATCGCCGGCCACAGCTCCGGGCTCTACGCCGAATACATCAAGGGCCTGACGCTCGAAGACAACGTCTGGGACCACAACGGCTGGGCCGAGAACGTCGGCGGCGCCAAGCGCACCAAGTTCAACCACAACATCTACATCCAGGCCGACTGCACCGGCGTCGCCGTCCGCCGCGACATCATCACCCGCGGCTCGGCCCACGGCCTGCAGGTCCGCCCCGGCGGCACCGTCGAAGACTGCCTGTTCGTCCGCAACCCGCTGGCGTTCTACGTCGGCCGCAACCCCAGCGTCGTGAAGAACAACGTCGTGCTGCACTCGATCAACATGGGCACCGACAAGGACGAAGACCGCGGCCAGGGCATCGGCGTCAACCCGTGCCTCGACGCCGTGGTCACCGGCAACATCGTCAGCCAGAAGCACGGCACGTTCAAGCACGCCGCGGCGATCCACGTCGACTGGTCCAAGAACGGGATGCGCTGGCTGAACAACCGGCCGTTCCGGGCCAGCGTGGTCGGCAACAAGGTCTACCGCTGGCCGTTCGTGATGTCCAAGCCCGACGAGGCCCACGACCCGAAGGCCCACGAGCGGCTGTCGATGAAGATCAACCGGGCCGCGACGCTCGACCGCTTCGAGGGCAACGAGGCCGACAACCCGGACTGGGTCGACCCCGACCGCGACGTCGCGAGCTACATGGCCAGCCTGGGGCACACTGGGATAGATGCTTCGTTCGAGGCGTTTCTCGGACACGTGCGCAACCGCCAGCGGAACCAGTGGGACCCACGGTTTACCGCCCCGGCCGTGAACGACTACGTCCGGGCCGGGTTTGCCGTCCGGGATTGAAGACGGGGCTCCCGCGACAACCCGACGATCCGCGCCACGGCCGGCCGCCCTTGCTCAGACTTTCCGGGGGCGGGCGGCCGGTTTGGCGTGAAATAGGCCCGAAAACACCCGGATGAACGCGAAAGAGCCCGAGAATTCTCGATCCCAGTTATTGACCCCCCGCCCGGCGGGCCGATATACTCCTGCACCATGGCAAACGCTCTGTCCAACCTCATCACGACCCCCGCGGGCGGCTTCCTCGTCGTCGGCGTCGTCGTTAGCTGAGCGGAGGACCCGCTCCCGCCCCTCTCGCCGGCACGCCCCCACCAAGACCCAGATCGCCAACCTCCGCCGAACGGCTGAGCGTTGATCCGTCTTCAAGACCGCCCGCCCCGCCACCCGACGAGGGCCGCCGGGAAAAAAGCCACCAGACCAGTCCACCGGAAACAGACCGCAAACCGACCAGTTCCAGACCACCCGACCCCGAAAGCCCCACCATGGCTCCTCAGCAACAGAAAAAACAGCACCTCAACGCCGCCGACGTCGCCCCGCCGACCCACGGCAAGCCCACCGACCAGTACCGCGGCATGACCGGCGCCCAGATCTTCCACGCCATGATGAAAGAGCACGGCGTCGATACGATCTTCGGCTACCCCGGCGGCGCGATCCTGCCCGTCTTCGACGCCATCCACGAGTCGCGGGAGTTCAAGTTCATCCTCTCCCGCCACGAGCAGGGCGCCGGCCACATGGGCCAGGGCTACGCCCGGGTCACCGGCAAGCCCGGCATCGTGCTCGTGACCTCGGGCCCCGGCGCGACCAACACCGTCACCCCGCTCCAGGACGCGCTGATGGACGGCACGCCGCTGATCGTCTTCGCAGGACAGGTCGCCACCTCCGCCATCGGCACCGACGCGTTCCAGGAAGCCGACATGACCGGCATCACCCGGCCGTGCACCAAGTGGAACGTGCTGGTCAAGCACGTCCGCGACATCCCCCGCGCGATCAACCAGGCCTTCTTCATCGCCACCTCGGGCCGGCCCGGCCCGGTGTTCGTGGACCTGCCTAAGGACGTGACCGCCAGCGTGCTCGACGAGCCGGTCTACGCCGAGCCGCACCTGCCGGGCTACCACATCCGTGAGGCCGGCACGTCTTCGGAAATCCAGCGCGCCGCCGACATGATCAACGCCGCGGAGAAGCCGCTGTTCTACGTCGGCCAGGGCGCGATCCTCTCGGGCGCGACCGGGGCCCTCAAGCAGTGCGTCGAGGCGGGCAACATCCCCGTGACCACCACGCTCCAGGGCCTGGGCGCCTTCGACCAGACCAACGACAAGTACAACCTCGACATGCTCGGCATGCACGGCGCGGCCTACGCCAACTGGGCCATGCACCACGCCGACTGCGTCGTGTCGATCGGCGCCCGGTTCGACGACCGCGTCACCGGTAACGTGGCCAAGTTCGCCCCCGCCGCCCGCGCCGCCGAGCGTGAGGGCCGCGGCGGCATCATCCACTTCGACATCGCCCCGGAGAACATCAACAAGGCCGTGCCCGTGACCATCGGCGTCGAGGGCGACGCCCGCAAGAACCTCGAGCTCCTGCTGCCGCTGCTCAAGCCCAGCGCTCGCCAGGCGTGGTTCGACCAGCTCGCCGCGTGGAAGCGCGACCACCCGTACCGCTACGACCACGACGAGCGCGAGTTCCACCTCAAGCCCCAGGCCGTGATCGAGCAGCTCTACAAGTCGTCCAACGGCGAAGCGATCATCACCACCGGTGTCGGCCAGCACCAGATGTGGGCCGCCCACTTCTACAAGTACAAGACTCCGCGCCAGTGGCTGACCTCCGGCGGCCTGGGGACCATGGGCTTCGGCGTGCCGTCGTCCGTCGGCGCCCAGCTCGGCGAGATGGTCGAAGCGGAAAAAGAAGGCCGCCAGCCCCGCCAGGTCGTCAACATCGACGGCGACGGCAGCTTCTCCATGACCGCGATGGAGATGACCACCGCCGCCCAGTACAAGATCCCCGCCAAGACCATCATCCTCAACAACGACTTCCAGGGCATGGTCAAGCAGTGGCAGGACCTGTTCTACGAGGAACGCTACAGCCACACCGAGATGCACAACCCCGACTTCTGCAAACTGATCGAGGCGATGCACTGCGGCGCGTTCCGCGTGACCAAGCTCGAAGACCTGCCGAAGGTGATGGACGAGTTCCTCGCCTACGACGGCCCGGCCGTACTCGACGCGCTCGTGGAAAAACACGAGCACGTCTACCCCATGGTCCCCGCCGGCCAGAGCGTCGACGAGATGGTCCTCGGCCCGACCGGGGCGTAAGTCTCTTAATCAAACCCACCACCACCGCAAGCCCACGGGTTCAAGCCGTGGGCTTTTTCTATGCACCTCGTTCTGCAATCTATCGCCTCGGGCGTATGCCCTAACCGCCGGGCGTCGCGTCCGTGTCCGCCACCAACGCACGGATGCGTTTGCCCGCCGCGAGCAGGACGGAAGAGCCTTCGCGGTGGGCCGCGAAGGAAGACATCGCCTGTGCCCGGTCCGCCGTCGGCCGCACCAGCATGGCGGAGACCACGTGCTCCGACCCGAAACCCTCGTCTTCGAGGTACGGCTCTTCAAACAAAGAGTCGTACACCCGGACCCGCTCCCCCACCGCCTCGGTGGCGACGACCCAGTGCAGGTTGCCGTTCTCACGGCGGGCGATAAGCAGGACCGCCAGGTGGCCCGACTCCAAGTGGTCCAGCAACGAAGGCCACGACGCCGCGTCGCTCATGTCCAGCGATCCGATCTCGAAGTAGTCCTGCGTGAGGACCATGTACATGTCCGGGTGCAACGCCCCGGTGGTGTCCTGCTTCCAGAACACGGCCTTGGTGTCCACGCCCAGCCGCCACCGGATGCGCTCGCTTTCCGGGTCGAGGCCGTAGGCGCGGTAGACCGTGCCGAGCGCGTGGACGCCGCAGGTGAACGACTCGGTCTGTTTTTCCAGCACCGGCGTCCCCGGCAGCGCCGATGGCAACGCATCGGCGTGGACGATCCCGTAGGTCCGGGTCAGAACAATCATCGGCGTGATCGAGAACCCAAGTAGAACGAACGCCACGAGAGTCAAAAACTTTCGTCGCCAAAGAAACCGAAGGGTCTTCTTGATCATGCCTTCACGCCGAGGGCCAGCGATATTCCCACTCCAGATTGCCGACGCCGCTCAACCCGATCATGAATCACGCCGACACGACCACCCGCACGTCCACGAGGTGCAGCTCCGGCGAGGTGACGCCGCGCCAGGTGTTGGTCTTGGGTTGGAAAACCACATCGACCGCGACGCCGGCGGGGAGTTCTTCGGCGAGATCGCCGAAGCCGAAGCCCACGGCGCGGACGCCCGTGCCGTGGTCGTCCCGCAGCGACAGGCTCAGGTGTTTGCCGCCGCCGCCCATGCGTTGGCCGGGACGGGCGAGGATTGCGCCGCGGACCAGCAGGCGCGGCTTGGGGTTGGAGCGGCCGAACGGGGCGAGGCGTTCGAGCTGGTTGAACAGCGGCAGCTGGCAATCGCACAGCTCGACCTCGGCGTCGATGCGGACCTCCGGCGTCAGCTCATCGACCGGCATTAATCCGTTGACCGCCGTGACGAGTTGCTCGCGGTAAGCGTCGATGTGGTCCGGGGGCAGCGTGAGACCCGCCGCCATCGCGTGGCCGCCGAATCGGGTGCAGTGGTCGGCGCACGATTGCATCGCGGCGTGGAGGTCGACGCCGTCGATGCTGCGGCCCGAGCCTTTGGCCTGGTTCTTGTCGCGGTCGATGCCCAGCAGGATGGTCGGGCGGTGGAAGGTCTCGACGAGGCGGGACGCGACGATGCCGATGACGCCGGGGTGCCAGTCCTCGTGGGCCAGCACGATGGCGCGACGGTCGTCCGTGTCGTCGCCGCGTTCGACCACCATCGCCTTGGCCTGCTCGACGATGCGTCGCTCCGTCGCCCGGCGGCGGTCGTGTTCCTTCGTAAGAAAATCCGCGAGCTGCGCGGCGCGGACGGCGTCGGCGCGGGTGAGCAGCTCGACGGCTTCCTTGGCGTGGCCCATCCGGCCGCAGGCGTTGAGCCGGGGGCCGAGCACGAAACCGACGTGGTACGCGTCGACCTTCTCGGCCCGGAGCTCGGCGGCGTCGATCAGGGCGTTGAGGCCGACGAAGCCGGTGTGCTTGATCCGCGACAGGCCGTGGACGGTGATGACGCGGTTCTCGCCGACCAGCGGCACGACGTCGGCGACCGTGCCGAGCGCCGCGAACGCGAGCAGGTCGAGCATGAGCCGTTTGACCGCGTCGGGCAGCGAGTCGGTGTTGTGGTGGGTGCGGGCGGTTTGCCAGGCGACCTTGAACGCGACGCCGGCGCCGCAGAGCGGCGTGGGGTCGTCAGCGTCTTCGAGCTCGGGGTGCACGAGGGCGGCCGCGTCGGGCAGGTTCTCCGGGTCGAATTGGTGGTGGTCGGTGATGATCAGTTCGAGGCCGAGCGACTTGGCGTGGGCGGCGACATCGACGGCGGTGATGCCGCAGTCGACGGAGATGACCAAAGGTTTCTCGGGGTGGCTGCCGGCGTCGGCGAACTGCGTGAACGCCTCGGCGTTGAGGCCGTAGCCCTCGTCGAGGCGGTGCGGGACGTAGGTGGTCACGGCCCGGTGGCCCAGCGCGGTGAGCGTGTGCCAGAGGATGGCAGAGGCGGTGACGCCGTCGACATCGTAGTCGCCGTAGATCACGACCGGCTGCTGCTCGGCCACGGCCCGGGCGAGGCGTGCCGCGGCGGCGGCACAACCGGGCAGCGCGGCCGGGTCGTCGAGGTCGGTGAGCTTGGGCTGGAGGAAACGCCGGGCGGCCTCGGGGTCGGCGTGGCCGCGCTGCCGGAGCAGCCGGGCGAGCAGCGGCGGAAATCCAGGGAACTCCGCCCCCGCGGCCGATTCGCCGGCGGAGAGATCTTCCGGCGGAGCCGGCAGTCGCCAGCGTTTTCGCGTCCGTGCGGTTAGCATCGAGCCATCATACCCGCGCCGGGGTGCATTGGTTCAGACTAGGATGTGCGGTGCGGGCCACCAATTGCTGCTCAGCTGCGCGGCTCAAATTTACTACTTCACCGTGTTCACGAACTTACCGATCCGCAGGCGGTGATCCGCGGGACGGGGCCGTGGACTCCAACCCGAATCGCGCGGAGTCCGGTTACTTGCGGCACGGGATTGCCGAAGTGGGGCGGACGTGTTACACCAAGGCCATGCGATGGATCGCGATCTTCTTTGGGCTGTGCGTCGGTGCGCTGTTGCTGCAGGCTTGCGGGGGCACGGGCGAGAGCCCCGGCGCGACGCCGGCCAAGCCGCGGCTGTGGGAGCCGGCCGCGAGCCCCTCTGCCCCGCCCGCCCGCCCGGCAACCCCGAAGAGTCGGTCGGCGGACGGCCCGTTCCCCGGCCCGCCGGTGTCGCAGGTCAACCGCGAACCCGCGATCCGTGTGGCCGCAGGGTCTGCGTAGTTCTCCAGCGGGTACAAGCCGAGCAATTCCCCTAGGCGATCTTCGGGCACCATCTCGGCCGCGAGGTCGTAGAACTCC